>NZ_BCYY01000020.1 GCF_001598435.1 Sphingomonas pituitosa NBRC 102491 | reverse complement strand
CGTTTGCCATTCGGCCGCACGCCTACGAGCCTAGCCCGCCGTCGGATCGGCCAAAAACGCCCGCTCGCGATAGGCGAACCAGTCGAAATCCGCCGGCATGCCCACGCCGCCCATGTCCTGGCAGGCCATGCCGATGAACGCGCCGGTGAAGTTGGGCAGGCCCGGCGCGCTCGCCTCGTCGGAGAGGATCGAGGCGTCGAACAGTTCGGGCAGCCATTCCCAGCGCTCCGCGCCCGCCATCCGGTAGCCGAAGCGCAGCCGCTCGTAATCGATCTCGCAGCGCAGCTCGATCGGGCCCGCCGACAGCGGGATCGGCGCGGTGAAGGCGTCGCCCTGCGGCGAATCGGGCAGCGCTGTCATCACGCGGAGATGGCGACCGATCTCTTCGTCGTGGCTGACATGCAGATACTGGAACTTGGTGCCGTTATAATAGGCGACCAGCCCCGCCGCCTGCTGGAAGTCCTGCGGTTCGAAATCGAGGACGCAGGTCGTTGACGTACAGAAGGCCTGGAGCCGCCGCGCGACCAGCGCCTGGGTGAAGACGCTGCCGATCGTCTCGCGCCCGAACAGGCGGAGATGGCCGGGCCGTGCGGTGAGGCTGAAGATGCGGTCGGGCTCGGGCGTGCGCAGCCATTGCAGGTCGATCGGGAGCTCCGCCGAATCGAAGTCGTGGCGTTCCTCGGTAGCGCGCGCGGGCGAGGGACCTCCGGCCAGCTCCTGCATGTCGAGTTCGGGCAGCCCCAGCCCGTTGCGGGTGTAGAGCCAGCCATCCTCGCCCCAGCGCATCGGCTGGATCGCGGTCTCGCGGCCGAGCACGCAGCGGCCGCGATTCGGCAGCGGGCGCCCGCACAGATAGGCGAGCCAGGGTTCCCCGTCCGCCGTGTGCACCAGATCGGCATGGCCTGCGCGCGCCAGCACCGCGTCGGGGCGGGTGCGGCTGGAGAGGATGGTGGTGTCCGGGTGCAACTCGTACGGCCCGGTGATCGCCCGAGACCGCGCCATGGTGACGGCATGGTTCCAGCCGGTGCCGCCCTCGGCGGTGAGCAGATAGTAATAGTCGCCCCGCCGATAGAGGTGGGGCGCCTCCGTCAGCCCCAGCGCGGTGCCGGGGAAGATATTGGTCCGTTCGCCGACCAGCTTGCCGGCGGCGGCATCATATTCCTGCAGCACGATCCCGGCGAAACGGTTGCGACCGGGGCGGTGGTCCCAGAGCTGGTTCACCACCCATTTGCGGCCGTCTTCATCGTGGAACAGCGAGGGGTCGAACCCGCTGGAGTTGAGGTGGACCGGATCGGACCAGTCGCCGTCGATCGTCTCGCAGGTCACGAGATAATTGTGGAAGTCGCGCAGCGACGCGCCCGAGGCGCCGCCCATCGTCGTGCGGCCATAGCGCTTCACATCGGTGTAGCAGAGGTAGAAGCGGTCGCCGTCATGGGTGAGGCACGGCGCCCACACCCCGCAGCTGTCCGGATCGCCGCGCATGTCGAGCTGCGACGCGCGCATCAGGGGCCTTGCGATCAGTGTCCAGTTGGCCAGGTCGCGGCTGTGGTGGATCTGCACGCCGGGGAACCACTCGAACGTCGAGGTGGCGATATAATAATCGTCGCCGACGCGGCAGATCGACGGATCGGGGTTGAAGCCGGGGAGGATCGGGTTGCGGATCATCGGGGCGCCTTGACGAGGGTCCAGAGAAGCACGGCGGCGAGCAGGTCGAGCAGTCCGAGTGCTACGAAGAAGGGACCATAGCCGAGCGAGGCGACCAGGCCGCCGATCAGCAGCGAGAAGATCAGGATGCTGCCATTGGCGAAGGTCCCCGCCAAGCCTGCCACCGTGCCGAGCTCGTTGCGGGGAAACAGGTCGCTGGCCATGGTGATGACGGTAACGGACAGCGTCTGATGCGCGAAGCCGCCCAGGCAGAGCAGCGCGACAGCGGTCCAGGCGCTCTCGACGCTGGCGACGAAGGCCATGCCGGTCATCAGCAGCGCGCCGAAGGTGAAGGTCCAGCGCCGGGCGTTGATCAGGCTGATCCCGCGCCGCTGGAGGAACAGCGTCAGCGCCGGCCCGAACATGCAGCCCAGATCGGCGGCGATGAACGGCAGGAAGGCGGAAACCGCGATCTCGCCGAGGTTGAAGCCGCGCACCTTCACCAGATAGAGCGGCATCCAGAAGGTGAGCGTGCCCCAGGTCGGGTCGGCGAGGAAGCGCGGCAGGGCGATGCCCCAGAAGTTTCGCTGGGTGAGCAGGCGGACGAGCGAGGGGCGCTCGGCGCGTTCCTGGATATGCGCTTCCTGGCCGCTGACGATCAGGTCGCGCTCGCGGTCCGAGATGCTCGGATGCGCGTGTGGCGAGCGGTAGTTGGCGAGCCAGAGCAGCGCCCAGAGCAGCGCCAGCACACCGGTGACGACGAACGCCGCGCGCCAGTTCCACAGCGCGATCGATCCCGCGACCAGCGGCGCGGCCAGTGCCGCGCCCGCCGAGGCCCCGAGATTGTAGATGCCCCCCGCAAAGCCGCGCTCGCGCGCCGGGAACCACTCCGAGACGACCTTGAGCCCGCCGGTGTGCGAGGTCCCCTCGGCAAAACCCAGCAGCCCGCGCAGCGCGAACAGCCATTGCCAGCTGAAGGCGAGGCCATGCGCCATGCTCAGCAGGCCCCAGCCCGCGGCGAACAGCGCCAGGCCGGAGCGCAGCCCGACCACGTCGAGGATGTAGCCCACCACCGGCTGCAGCATGATGCCGCCCTGGAACGCCGCGGTGATGTAGGAATATTGCCGCTCGTCGATGTGCAGGTCGACCATGAAGCTCGGCGCGGCGACGGCAAGGGTGCTGCGCGTCAGATAGTTGAGCATCGTGCCCAGCATGACGATGCCGATGATCCACCAGCGCAGCGCGCCCGTGCGGTGCCAGAAGGACATGCACTCTCCCCAAACCGCGCAGCACGCGTGTTAACGTTAACGTTGCCAGCAAAGCGTGCGATCCGCAAGAGCGGGTCCTGCTTTGAACGCAGGCTGCGGGATGCCTGGGCGGATCGGGCGGAGTATAGCAACCGCCATGAACGATGTTCTTGCCCTGGACCGGGACCGCTGGACCGCTTTCGCCGCACGCGACCGGGCGCAGGACGGTCGCTTCGTCGTCGCGGTTACGACGACCGGCATCTACTGCAAGCCAAGCTGCCCCGCGCGCCGGCCGCGCCCCGAGCATGTACGCTTCTTCGAGGCCGGCGCGGATGCTGCCGCGGCCGGGTTCCGGGCTTGCCTTCGCTGCAGGCCCGACGAAGCTGCGCGCGATGCGACGGCGGTGTCCCGCGCCACTGCGCTGCTCGACGCGGCGGAGGCGCCGATCGGCCTCGACGCCTTGGCCACGGCGGTCGGTTATGCGCCCCATCACTTCAACCGGTTGTTCAAGCGGGCCACCGGCGTAACGCCCGCAGCCTATGCCCGGGGGCTGCGCGCGCGGCGCGCGGCCGCGGCGCTCCACGAGGAGGACAGCGTGACCCAGGCGATCTATGCCGCCGGCTACTCGGCCCCCAGCCGCTTTTATGCGGAGGCCGGCGCCCGGCTCGGCATGGCGCCGAGCGCCTGGCGGGCGGGCGGGGCGGGGGAGACGATTCGCTGGACCCTGGCCGAGACCAGCCTCGGCCCGCTGCTGATCGCCGCGACCGGCAAGGGCCTGTGCCGTATCGCGTTCGACGAAAACGCGGACATGCTTGCTCGCCGCTTCCCCGCGGCGACGGTGGTGCCCGGTGACGTCGATTTCGCGGCACTCGCCGCGGAGGTGGTGGCGCTGGTCGAGGACCCCCGCCGCCAGCGCGACCTGCCGCTCGACGTACAGGGCACCGCCTTCCAGGAAGCGGTGTGGCAGGCGCTGCGGGCGATTCCGCCGGGCGAGACGCGCAGCTATGCCGAACTCGCGGCACTGGCGGGCAATCCGGCGGCGGTGCGCGCGGCCGGCACCGCCTGCGGCGCCAACCCGGTTGCGCTCGCGATTCCGTGTCACCGCGCCCAGCGGGGGGACGGCAGCATGGGCGGCTATGCCTATGGGCTGGACCGCAAGCGGGTGTTGCGCGCCCGCGAAGGGGTGCGCGACCGGAAATAGTCTACTGCGCGCCGCCCGCCGCGCAGTGATAGACCAGCTTCTCGTTATACGTCGGCGGAAGCGCCGCGCGCATCAGCTGCTGCACGCTGGCGAGGCTGGCCCGCTTTGCCTGATCGGCCGTGCACTGGTTCACCGGCACCGTCGGTTTGACGTCCCGTACCTTCTGCATGTCCGCGGCGGAGAGGAAATAGCGCGTGTCGGTGAGCGTCTCGCTATCCGGATCGAACTCGCGCACCGTCACCGTCTGCTCGTCGGCGGGCACCAGCACGCGCTGCCAGCGGCGGCCCGATTCGGCATATTGGGTGCCGCCGTCGAAGCAGCCGTCCGGGCCGACATTCACCTTTGCCGCGTCGCCGGGCGAAACGGTGATGCGGCTGCGATCCGGCTGAAGCGTGCAGACCAGCGGGCCTTCCGCCGCATCCGCCGGCAGCTTGGCTTCGACGGTCTCGTTCCCTTCGCCCGGCGGGGCGATGCTCGCTTCGTCGAAGCTCGGGCGAAGCACGAACAGCGCGACCGCGCCCAGCAGCAGCGCGCCGCCGCCGACGGCGGTCCAGATCCCCGGCCGCTGCTTGTCCCGGGAGAGCAGCAGTCCGGCTGCGCCCAGCGCCAGCGCGCCGAACACGAGCAGCACCGCCGCGCCTGCCATATAGGTCTCGCGGGTAGACTCGTTGGCCGCGCGCGCCTTGTCGATCGCGGCCTCGCGGGCGCGGGCGGCGGCGGATTCGGCCTGTGCGGTGCGGTTCGCCGCGTCGGCACGGTCTTTCTCCTCGGCCGCCTTGTCGAGCGCGTTGCGCTGGTCGACGCTGATGCAGGGCGCGGCCACCGAGACGAAGGGCTGCTTGGCCTGGGTGAGGAAGCCGGTCAGCTCCGTGTCCGAGATCGCGAAAGCGAAGGTCGAATCGCCTTCCTCGCTGTTGGTGATCGCGGAATTGACGCCGAGCACCCGCCCGCAGGCGTCGAGCAGTGGTCCGCCGGAATTGCCGCGCGCAATGCTCGCGGTGTGGAGCAGCACCGAAATGCCCTCCAGCGTCCGCGTGCCGGCAAAGCCGCCCTGCGAACGGACCGGTGATTGCGGGGTGATGAAGTCCGCCGCCGAGCGCGCGGTCGCGATGTCGACATTGCCGGGATAGCCGAGCGCGATCAGCGTCTCGCCATCGGTGACGGCACCGCTGGACAGCGCCAGCGTCGGCAGCTTGGCGCCGCTGAATTCGATCAGCGCCAGATCGCGCTTGGTGTCGATCGCGATCAGCTTGCCCTGGAACGACTTGCTGCCTTCCGAGGGCACCACGCCGATCACGACGTTGCCGGGATAGCGCGAGGCGAGTTCGACGACATGCGCGTTGGTGACGACGCGATTGGGCGCCACCGCGAAGCCGCTGCCATGGCCGAAGCCGACCACTTCATCGTCCGCGACCGCGATGGTGACGATCCGCACCACGCCCCGACCCGCCGCCGAGATGTCGTCGGCGCGCGCGGGCGCGTTCCAGGCGAGCATCATCGCCACCAGCATGATCATCTGCCGCACGCGCGGAAACACCCCGGTTCTAGCCATGGCGGGCGCTTTCGGCGAAAAGCGCCGGGGGTTCAAGCGCGCGCGGGGCGCGACCGTCATTTCTCCGCAGGCGTCTTCGGCGCGGGCTGTTTCAGCCGGGCGTCGATGGTCTCGATCATCTTGGAGGCGGCCTCCCCCATCCCCGAGGCGTGCGGGTCATAGGTGAGCGCCAGCAGCATCGATCGCGCCTCGGCAAGCTTCTCCTCGGCGATCAGCATCGAGGCGGTCTGCATGCGCAGCCCGCGGTCCTGCGGCGCCAGCTGATAGGCGTGGAACAGGCCGTCGCGGGCGATCTTGGGCGGCCATTTGCCCTGGTCGGCATAGCTGCGGAAAAACAGGACCAGCGGCCGCGGATCCTCGGTATCCAGCCGATTGGCGCGCGCAATGGTGCTGCGAATCGCGGCCCATGTTTCGATCTTGTCGTCCTTGGCGGCAAGGGCGATCGCCATCTGCGCCATCGCGCGATAGCAATGCGCCTCGACGAACCGGGGATCGGCGGCGATCGCCCGGTCGGCGGCGGCCAGCGCAGCGGCATGATCCCCCGCATCATAGGCGGCCTCGGCCAGCGCGCGCTGCACGATCGGGTCGTTGGGGAAGCGCGCCGCGACCTTCTTCGCATCGGCATAGACGCCCGGCGCGCTTTTCTCGTTCACGCCCGCAGCCGAGCGGATCCGCACCGGCACGATCGCCGCCTCGCCCGGCGTCAGGAGCCGCGTGGTGACGGGGGGGATCGTCAGATTTTCCGCCCGCACGCGAAACCCGCTGATCCTCGGCCTGGCGAGGAATCGCTCCAGCTCCTTGTTCAGGGCAGTCAGGTCGCCGAACACCGCCGCCGCCGCTTCGGGCGACTTCCGCTCGTTGGTGATGGCGTCGAGATAGGCACCGAGCTGGCCTTTGCGGCTGGGCTCGAAGGTGAGGTAATGGACCAGCGCCCAACCGCGCCCGTACAGGGCTTCGCGCTGCTCCGGCTGCAGCTTGCCAGCGGCACCGGCCAGGATCTGACGGATCGGCAGGGGGTTGCCGGTCAGCAGCCCATAAGCGCGATATTGGGGGGCGGCGCCGAACTGGAGGTTGCCGGCACCGTCGAAGCTGGCGGTCGCATGAAACTCCGCCCAGCCCTCCGCGACCCAGGAGGGGAATGCGGCGTCGGCCCAGGTGGTGAACATGAAATGGTGGGCGTATTCGTGCTGGAGCACCTGCTGCGGGCCGAGCGCGCGCGGTCCGTCGCCGGACAGGTCGCCCGGCACGAAGGCCACCGAAGCGCCGGCACGTGGAATATAGAAGCCGGCCACATCGGACTTGCCCGCAAGACTGGCCACGCGATCTTCGTCGCTGACGAAATAGACCGTCACGCGCCCCGCCTTGCCCAGCGGCGATTCGGTAATGCCCCGCGCGAGACGCAGCGCCTTGTCGAACTTCTCCAGCCGCTCGGCATTGCGGCGCAGGTTCGCGTCCGACGTGTTGGCGTAGACGAGGAAATGGGCCGTCTCCGCAACCCGCCAATCCGCCGACGCCGGTGTCGGCGCACAGGACAGCACGAGCAACAGCAGCCACGCCCACGTCTTCATCGCAATCCCCCCGATATTCCCCGCCGCATGGATAGCGGCCCGCGGCGCGTTGGCAAATACCGGAATCACCGACTCTCAGACGAAGCTATAGGGATCCACGTCCACCGCCACGCGCACGCGCGGGCTCCAGGCGAGGCCGCCCAGCCAGTCGCGGATCACCTCCTGCACCGCGAAACTGCGCCTCGCGTGGACGAGAAGGCGGAAGCGGTGCCGCCCGCGCAGCATGGCGAGCGGCGCGGGGGCGGGGCCGTAGACGTGCATCTCCGCCAGCTCCGGCGCCGAGCGGCCGATCATCCGCGCCGTTTCCTCCGCTGCCGCCTTGTCCTCGGACGAGACGATGATCGCCGCGTAGCGGCCGAACGGGGGGGCATCTGCTTCCCGGCGTGCGTCGGTCTCCGCCGCGTAAAAGGCCTCGGCATTGCCCGAAATCAGCGCCTGCATCACCTGCGCCTCGGGCGCATGGGTCTGGATGAAGACGGTACCCGGCTTCTCGCCGCGGCCCGCCCGCCCAGACACCTGCATGATCTGCTGGAAGGTGCGCTCGGACGCGCGCAGGTCGCCGCCGTCGAGCCCGAGATCGGCGTCGACCACGCCGACCAGCGTCAGGTTGGGGAAGTGATAGCCCTTGGTGACGAGCTGGGTGCCGACGACGATGTCGATGGCGCCATGCTCCATCCGCGCCACGAACTCCGCCGCCTTGGCGGGCGACCATAGCGTGTCCGAGGTGACGATGGCCGTCCTTGCCTCGGGCCACAGCGCCGCCACTTCGTCGGCGATCCGCTCGACTCCGGGGCCGCAGGCGACCAGCGTGTCGTCGGACTTGCACTCCGGGCACATGCTCGGTGTCGGCATCGTGTGGCCGCAATGATGGCAGGAAAGCCGGTGAAGCAGCCGGTGCTCGACCATCCATGCCGTGCAGTTCGGGCACTGGAAACGGTGGCCGCAGTGGCGGCACAGCGTCAGCGGTGCATAGCCGCGCCGGTTGAGGAACAGCAGCGACTGCTCGCCGCGCTTCAGCGTTTCGTCGATCGCCGCGACCAGCCGGGGCGCCAGCCAGCGGCCGCGCTCCGGCGGCTCGCGGATCAGGTCGATCGCTTCGATCTTCGGCAGCTCGGCGGCGCCGTAACGGCCCGGAAGCTTGAGTTCGGCGTAGCGGCCGACTTCGACCTGGTGCCGCGTCTCGATCGCGGGGGTGGCGGAGGCGAGGACGACCGGACAGCGCTCGAACATGCCGCGCATCACCGCGACGTCGCGGGCGTGGTAATGCACGCCCTCTTCCTGTTTGAAGCTGGTTTCGTGCGCCTCGTCCACCACGATCAGGCCCAGCTTGGGATAGGGCAGGAACAGCGCCGAGCGGGCGCCCACCGTCACCATCGCCTCGCCGCCGGCGATCGCGCGCCAGGCGCGGCGGCGCTCCGAGCTGCGCAGGCCCGAATGCCATGCCACCGGCTCGCAGCCGAAGCGGCCGGAGAAGCGGGTGAGGAAGGGTTCGGTGAGCGCGATTTCGGGCAGCAGCACCAGCGTCTGCCTGCCCGCATCGATCGCCGCGGCGACGGCTTCGAAATACACCTCGGTCTTGCCCGATCCCGTGACGCCGTCGAGCAGGAAGGGCTGGAAGGCGGCGGTCTCCACCGCGGTGCGCAGCGCGGCCGCCACCGCTGCCTGCGCCGGGTTGAGTTCGGGGGGCGCGAAGCTCGGGTCCGGCAGGGGATAGGGCGCCTGGGTGTCGACCGTCACCGCCTCGATCGCGCCGGTCTT
Source organism: Sphingomonas pituitosa NBRC 102491 (assembly GCF_001598435.1). Classification (GTDB taxonomy): domain Bacteria; phylum Pseudomonadota; class Alphaproteobacteria; order Sphingomonadales; family Sphingomonadaceae; genus Sphingomonas; species Sphingomonas pituitosa. The sequence continues at coordinate 91,998 of NZ_BCYY01000020.1, read as the reverse complement.
CACCAGCCCGCGGATCACCGCGTCGGAGACCTCGGCGACCGCGGCGAGTTCGCGCACCAGTCCCTGACGCTCGCCGATCCGCTCCAGCGCCTGGATGCGTTGCGGCGTCAGCCGATCGGGAATCTGGCCGGTCGCGCGATATTCTGTGATCGTCGGCGCCGCCTCGAACGCCGCCGAGGTACGCAGCGTCATCGCGAGCACGGCCGAGGGTGGGGCGAGATAATAGTCCGCGGTCCATTCGATCAGCCGCCGCACGGGGGCGGGGATCGGCGGTGCATCGGCGACCGCGAGGATCGCGCGCAGCCGATTGTCGCCGATCTCCTCGGTCGGCAGCCGTTCGGGCTCCCACACTACGCCGGCGAACTGGCGCGGCCCGATCGGCACGATCACGATGCTGCCGGGCGCGACCTCCATGCCCGGCGGCACGCGATAGTCGAGCGGCCCCAGAGCCGGATGGAGGACGAGAATGCGCGCGCGGGCCATGATCGGCCCCTCATATGGGCATTTTCGGCGGAACGGGAATCCCGTATCGCAGGTTCGTCTTGCAAGTAGACCCGCCGATGCTGTTCCTTGCCCTGCTGCTCGCGCCGATCGCTTCGTCTCAGGCCGTCCCCGCCCAGGCGACCACGGCCTGCAAGGCGCCCGATGCCAGCCTGCCGACTGCGCTCACCGGCTGGAGCACGCCGGGCGACGAACTGGTGGCGGACAAGGCGGTGTCGCTCGCGACGGTGGACGGCAAGACGCTCAAGGGCCTGCCCAGGGGCGCCAAGCCCGGGCGCGCGGCGATGATCGCGTTCCGGATCGCGAAACCGGGCACCTATGGCGTCGCGCTCGACCAGCCGGGCTGGATCGACGTGCTGCCCGGGGCGAACGGCGGCGAACCGCTGAAGTCCGTCGCGCACGGACACGGGCCGGATTGTTCGACGATCCGCAAGATCGTCCGCTTCGAACTGGCGCCGGGCAGCTACCGCGCCTTTGCCAGCGGGCTGGCGCAAGCCGAGGCAAAGTTGATGCTGGTGCCGAATTGAATCGGCTTGTTTTGAATCGGGAACGAATATAGAACAGCGACTCGCTGAACAGGGGAGTCGGCGATGCTGATATTCGTAGTTGGACTGGCGACGACGGTGCCGCAGTGCGCCGAGCTTCCACGATCGTTTTCGGGCTGGGAACGCAGCGGCGAAGGGCTCGACACCCGCCACGCGACGACGATTCCGGCAAAGAACGGCGCGGCGGAAACGCAGGTGACCATCCGAAAGGCGGGCACCTTCGGGATCGCCGCCGATCAGCCGGGCTGGGTCGATGTGGCGAAGGGCAGCGGCAGGCCGCTGCGCATGGCCTCACGCGGACCCGGCGTGGCCTGCGCGAAAATCGAGAAGATCGTCTATTACCGGCTTGAGCCCGGCACCTATCGAGTGAGGGTGGGCAAGCTCCAGAAGCCGCAGGTGAAGCTGATGCTGGTCTATGGCAACCGCACGCAGGGGTTTGCCCGGCGCGGCCGGCTGGGCTAGGCGGGCGGCAAAGCTCCACTGGAAGGTTTTGCCATGAAGTTCTTCGCCGACACCGCCATCATCGACGACATCCGCGACCTGGCCGATGCCGGTCTGCTCGACGGCGTCACCACCAACCCGTCGCTGATCGCCAAGTCGGGCCGCAACTTCCTCGAAGTCGTGGCGGAGATCTGCGGGATCGTCGAGGGCCCGGTCTCGGCCGAGGTCGTCGCGCTCGATTTCGAGGGCATGATGCGCGAGGCGGAAATCGTCCGCAAGATCGCCGACAATGTCGCGGTCAAGCTGCCGCTGACGATCGACGGCCTCAAGGCCTGCAAGGCGCTGACCGACGACGGCACGATGGTCAACGTCACGCTCTGCTTCTCGGCGAACCAGGCGCTGCTGGCGGCCAAGGCGGGCGCGACCTTCGTCTCGCCGTTCGTCGGCCGCCACGACGATATCGGCTTCGACGGCATGGACCTGATCGAAGACATCCGCCTGATCTACGACAATTACGATTACGGCACCGAGATCCTGGTCGCCAGCGTCCGTCACCCGATCCATGTGCTGCAGGCGGCCAAGATCGGCGCCGACGTGATGACCGCCCCGCCGGCGGTGATCAAGCAGCTGGTCAAGCACCCGCTGACCGACAAGGGCATCGAATCGTTCATGGCCGACTGGGCGAAGACCGGCCAGACGATCGGCTGAGCGGGACGACGACTTGGTTCCCCTCCCGCTTGCGGGAGGGGTTAGGGGAGGGTGTGACGTGGACGTTTCGGATTCCGCTGCGGCCATCCCCCCCCCGGCCATGCGATGCGATCGCGTGCAGCCAAATATTCCGTCATCCCCGCGAAGGCGGGGATCCATTGGCGCTGATGCCGCGGTTCTTGCTTTCGGCGCACAGGGCAATGGATTCCCGTCTTCGCGGGAATGACGACGATTTCGCCGCAAGCCGCCGTTCCAACGGGGCGGGAGCACAGCCATGACCGATCTGCCCCTCCCGCGCCGTTTCGCCGAACATCTCGGCCGCGACCGGCGGCGCTCGGCGCACACGATCCGCGCCTATGAGGCGACGGCCATCCGCCTGATCGCCTTCCTCCAGGGCCATTGGGGCGGCCCTGTGGCGCAGGAGGCGCTCGCCCAGGTGAGCGCCGCCGATCTGCGCGCATACCTTGCCCATCGCCGCAACGAAGGACTGTCCAACACCTCCGCGGCGCGCGAGCTTTCCGCCGTCCGCGCCTTTCTGAAGTTCGCCGGCGGCGACGATGCCCAGCTGCCGCGGCTGCGCGGACCCAAGGTGAAGAAGGGCCTGCCGCGCCCGATCGCGCCGCACGAGGCGGTGGCGCTCGCCGAATGGGCGTCGGACGAGGCGAGCGAGCCCTGGATCGCCGCGCGCGACTGGGCGGTACTGCTGCTCCTCTACGGCGCCGGGCTGCGCATTGGCGAGGCGGTGGCGCTCACCGGCGCGGTGCTGCCGCTCGGGGCGACGCTGCGCGTCACCGGCAAGCGCGACAAGATGCGCGACGTGCCGCTGCTGCCCGAGGTCCGCACCGCGATCGAGGCCTATGTCGAGGCCTGCCCCTGGGGCACCGCGCGCGACCTGCCGCTGTTCCGCGGCGCCAAGGGCGGCCCGCTGCCGCCGGGGGCGATCCGCAAGGCGGTACGCTCGGCGCGCACCAGCCTGGGCCTGTCCGATCGCACCACGCCGCATGCGCTGCGCCACAGTTTCGCGACGCATCTGCTGGGTCGGGGGGCGGATCTGCGCGCGCTGCAGGAACTGCTCGGCCATGCGAGTCTCAGTTCGACGCAGGTCTATACCGCGGTCGATGCGGCGCATCTGCTCGACGTCTATCGCGCCGCGCACCCCCGCGCCTGATCAGGGGGAAGGAATAGAGGCAGGCTGGAGCGGGTCATGCTCGCCCCAGCCCGAACCCCTCAGCGCTTGGCCGAGTCGGCCGCCTCGCGCTTGGCATAGTCGCCGGCGAGCACGTCGAAGGCGAGCTTGTGCTGGCCGGTCTCGGAGATCAGCCCCTTGCGGTTCCAGCCCTGCTGATAGATCGGGTGCTGCCGCCGCGGCGAGCGGAAGTCCTTGAGGATCCAGGGGCTCATGCCGCGCAGGAACGGGACCTTGGCTGCCATCGCCAGCGTCGCGCGGTAATAGTCCGCCTGATAGTCCTCGCTGAACTTGTGCGGGGCGGCGACGGCATCGCGATAGCCGGCGCGGGCGTCGGCGCCGAATTCGGAGAAGATCAGCGGCTTGTTCGCCGGTCCGCGCCATTCCTGGCTGGCCAGGTCCTCCAGCGCGTCGTCGGTGTACCAGCCATTGTAGGTGTTGATCGCCATGACATCGAGGTCATTGGCGAGCGGATCGTCGATCTTCATGATGCCCTTGCCCTCGCGCCCGCTGAGCAGCGCCGCGGTGACGAGGCGGCTGGAATCCAGGTTGCGGACATCGGCGATCATCGTGCGCAGGAAGGCGTTGCGCGCATCGTTGGTCGGGGTTTCGTTGGCGACGCTCCACAGCACGATCGAGGCGCGGTTGCGGTCGCGGTGGATGTTCTCGGCGAGAATGCGGCGGGCATCGGCCAGCGTTTCCGGATTGGACCAGTTGACCAGCCAGTAGAGCGGAATCTCACTCCACACGAGCAGGCCCATCTCGTCCGCCATGCGAGTGGTCGATTCGCTGTGCGGATAGTGGGCGAGGCGGACGAAGTTGCCGTGCAGGCCGTACTTGATCTCGCCGAGCAGCGCGCGGGCGGCGGCGGGCGTCATCGCGCGCACCGGGTCGGCACCCAGCTCCTCCTCGTGCATCGAGATGCCGCGCAGGAAGATCGGCTTGCCGTTCAGCAGGATGTCGGTGCCCTTCACCGCAATGGTGCGGAAGCCCATGCGATCGGTGAAGTGATCGGCGCCGGCATCGATGCTGATGTCGTAGAGCTTCGGGTTCTCCGGCGACCAGCGGACCAGCGACCGCGGCACCGGCAGGGTGGCTTCCCACTTGCCCTCGCCGTCGGTCTTGCCGTCGAGCATCGCGCTGAGCGTCGGAATGCGGAACTTGACCGCGGTGTTCGCGGCCCTGGGCCCCTCCAGCTTCACTGACACGGCGATGCGGGTGCCGTCCGGCGTCAGCCGGACGAACGCGTCGTCGACATAGGTGTCGGGCACGGTGACGAGGGAGACGCTGCGGGTGATGCCGCCATAGGTCTCCCAGTCGGTGACCGGCGGTGGCACGTCATTGGCGGTGCGGACCGAGTCGACGCCTATCGTCACCTGGTTGCGGCCCGGCCGCAGCAGCTTGGTCACCTCGAACGCGAAGGGGGTATAGCCGCCGCGATGCTCGCCCAGGGGCTTGCCGTTGAGGTAGACATAGGAGCGATATTCGGCCGCGCCGATCCGCAGGAACACGCGGTTGCCGGCCGACGGCGCCTTGGCGGTGAACTCGCGCTGGTACCATACCAGCCCCTGGTACAGCCGCATCTCGGGCGAATGGCCGATCCACGAGCCCGGCAGGCTGACCACCGGCGACTGCTGCATATCGAATTCGAAGAAGGTGCGCGGCTTGGCCTGCATCACCTCGGCCTGGATGATGTCCGCGGCGCGCTGGGTGCGCTGGTTCGGCGGCTCGCCATGAAAACCGGCCAGGCCATCCCGGTACGGATCAATCGACCAGTGCCACGGTCCATCCAGGCTCTGCTGCTGGCGCAGATCGGCGGCTACGAGCACCGGTTGCGCCCAGGCCGAGGATATTCCGAGACATGCGAGCCCGATGGCCGCGAGAAGGCGTAACCGCCGCATCATCTTCTCCCTGTTCCTCCGGGGAATCCCGGAGCCCATTATCATTGTAGAACAGGAGAATGGACTTACAACGTGGCCTGATCAATCCGCCCCATGGCCCTGGGCCAGATAGGCATCGGATCGCATCTCGAGCAGCCGGGACACGGTTCGTTCGAACTCGAAACGGCCGTCGCCGGCCTCGTAGAGATGCTCGGGCTCGGCGTCGGCGGCCGCGAGCAGCTTGACCTTGTGCTCGTACAGCGCGTCGACCAGCGTGACGAAGCGCGCCGCCTCGTTGCGGTTCTCCGGGCCCAGCTTGGGAATGCCGACGACGATCACGGTGTGGAAGCGCCGGGCGACGGCGAGATAGTCGGGCGCCCCGCGCGCCTCGCCGCACAGTCGCTTGAACGAGAAGACGGCGACGCCCTTGACGCATTTCGGCACCAGGATCTCGCGACCGCCCGGAATCGGCACCTGGCAGGTGGGCACGCGGGCGCGGTCCTCGACCGGATAGTCGGTCAGGCGGAAGAAGGCGGCGGAGAGCGTGGCTGTCGCTTCCGCGCCGTTCGGGACGAGCCAGGTATCGACGCTGCCCAGCCGGTCGCGGCGATAGTCTACCGGGCCGTTGAGTGCGAGCACGTCCATCCTCTCGCCGATCAGCTCGATGAAGGGCAGGAACAGCTGGCGATTGAGCCCGTCCTTGTAGAGGTCCTTGGGCGGGCGGTTCGAGGTGGCAACCACGGTCAAGCCATGCGCCATCATCGCGGTGAACAGCCGCGAGAGGATCATCGCGTCCGGCGGGTTGTTCACCACCAGCTCGTCGAAGGCGAGCAGGCGGATGTCGCCGGCCAGCGCGTCGGCGACCGCGACCACCGGATCGGCGGTATCCTTCTGCCGCTCGACGTTCAGGCGCTCGTGTACCTCGAGCATGAACTCGTGGAAATGGACGCGACGTTTCCTGCGAATGTCGAGGCTGTCGAAGAACAGGTCCATCAGCATCGACTTGCCGCGGCCGACGTCGCCCCAGAGATACAGGCCGCGGGGCACCGCCGGCTTGCGGCCAGTGAGCTTCCACAGCACGCTGCCCTTGCGCGGCGCGGCCTGGAGTTCCTCGGCGAGGGCGTCGAGGCGGGCGGCGGCTGCTTCCTGCTCGCGATCTGGGCGAAGCTCGCCGGCGGAGACGAGGGCGCGGTAACGATCGAGGACGCGGGTCATGGGGCAGGTCTACCAACGAAAACGAGCTGCCGGGCCGTAGGGCCTGGCAGCTCGGTATCTCTCAAATGCGTGAAGAAAAGACGCTCAGAGCACGCGCTCGGCCGCCAGCTTCTTCACTTCGGCGATCGCCTTGGCCGGGTTCAGGCCCTTGGGACAGGCGTTCGCGCAGTTCATGATCGTGTGGCAGCGATACAGGCGGAACGGATCCTCGAGCTGGTCGAGCCGCTCGCCGGTCATCTCGTCACGCGAATCGGCGAGCCAGCGATAGGCCTGGAGTAGGATCGCCGGGCCCAGGAACTTGTCGCTGTTCCACCAATAGCTCGGGCACGAGGTCGAGCAGCAGGCGCACAGGATGCACTCGTACAGGCCGTCGAGCTTCTCGCGGTCCTGCGGGCTCTGCAGCCGCTCCTTGCCCGAAGGCGTGGTGGTCACGGTCTGCAGCCACGGCTTGATCGAGGCGTACTGCGCGTAGAAGTGCGTGAAATCGGGGACCAGGTCCTTGATCACGTCCATGTGCGGCAGCGGGGTGATCTGAACCTCGCCCTTCACGTCCTCGATCGCCGTGGTGCAGGCGAGGCCGTTCTTGCCGGCGATGTTCATCGAGCACGAACCGCAGATGCCTTCGCGGCACGAGCGGCGGAAGGTCAGCGACGAATCCTGTTCGCCCTTGATCTTGATCAGCGCATCGAGAACCATCGGGCCGCAATCGTCGAGATCGACCTCGAACGTGTCGTAGCGCGGGTTCTCGCCCGAATCCGGATCGTAGCGGTAGATCTTGAACTTCTTCACCCGGGTGGCTTCGGGGCTTGCCTTGTGCTCCTGGCCCTTGGTGATACGGCTGTTCTTGGGCAGGCGGAATTCGGCCATTCCTGAAACTTCCTCTTTCGCTTCGGCGCGACGCGTCGGTTTTGCGGCGCGGGCTATGCCTTTCGCGGGCGCAGCGCAAGTGCCCTTTGGGCCAAGCCCCTCAGATGACGTCCAGCACCAGCCCCAGGTCGCGCGCCTCTTCGGCTTCGATATACCAGTTATAGGGCGCGCGGCGGCGCAGTTCCTCGAAATCGACGTGCGATCCGGCGACGAGGGCGCGGAAGCCCTCTTCCTCGATGGCGATCGAATGCTCGATCTCGTTGAGCTTGGCCTTGAGAATCGCTGGCAGCGCGCGCAACGGGCCGGACAGGTCGACGCTGGAATGCATCTGCCGCTCGTGCAGCATCAGCCGCGTGCCGCGGGTGAGGAAGCGCTTGTCGACGGGAAAACCCGACATGAACGTGGCACCGGCGGAATAGACGGCAACCTTGCCCAGGAACAGCAGCTCGCGCCCCGTCGCCTCGCGGAGCAGCCGCAGCTCGTCCGCCATCAGCCGCGCGACTTCGGGATCGCCGCCGAGCGTGGACAGCGCCACGACCAGCGGACCGTCTGCAGGCGCGCTGCCCAGCTGCTCGCGGAAATTCCGGTACATCGCGTCGTCGACGGTGCCCTGCAGCCGTACGTGCGGGGTGGCGAGCAGCGGGTAGTGCTGAAGCGGGCTCTCGGATTCGGACATGCGCCGCCAACCGGCGAGGAAAGGTGGAGTTCCGCAATGTTGTTCCCCTCCCACGTGCGAGAGGGGGAGGTTCACGGTTTCAGCGCATCCGTTGCCGGGGCACCCACCGGTGCCGTCGCCATCTTCGGCATCCGCGCCTCCAGGGGGGCGAGCCACGCGCCGACGCCGTCGCCGATCGTGACTTGCGGCATGGAGGGATCCAGCCGCCCCGCCCGTTCCCAGCCGATGATCGTCCTGCGCGCCTCCTCAGCGGCATCGGCGAGCGGCTGCGGCTTGCGCAGCGCATGGTTGACCAGCGCGTCCCCGAAGAAGGTCCAGTCGTTCTCCGCGCGGCAGCCGAAGGAGGCGCGCGTCGCCGAGGCGGCGGTAAGGATCGCCGTCGTGTCGCTGATCAGCCGTTTCACGAATGCGCCCGAATAGCATGCCGAGAGCAGCAGCAGCCGGTTGCGGATGCCGAGCCCGTCGAGCAGCTCGGCCAGCCGCGCCGGCGGCAGCACGCCGAAGCCCTGGTCGCCGTCGTGATAGGCGAGCCCCGCATCCGGCGCGCCGTGGCTGGTGACGTAGAGGACCAGCACGTCCTGCTCGTGGTTCATCAGTTCGGCAATGCGGGCAAGCGCCAGCGTGAGCGTGGTGATGCTGCCGCCGGGCAGGGGCGCCGCGCCGCGTCCGTCGGGTCCGGCAAGCACGAGCACACGCCCCTCCGCATCGAAGCGGCGGGTGAGAACCCGGCCGCTTTCCCGCGCCTCGCGGGCGAAAACGGGATCGCTGTCGAGCGCGACGCTCAGCACATAGGCGTCCACCACGCCCTTGCGTTCCGGCTGGAGGGTGGCGAGCGCCGTCCCCAGCCGCCGCTGGTCGGCCAGCATTGCCTGGGGAGCACGGCCGCGTTGCAGTTCGGGGCCGCTTTCCATTCCGTCGATGCCGCTGTCGCCGGAGACGAGGCCGGGCCATTCGGTGGTGTGTTCGGGGGGCTGTCGCTGCGCAAGGGCGGCGCCCGCACCGCACAGGGACAGCAACATCACGGACGCAAGCAACCAGAACCGCATTCGGGCCGATCCCCCGGAACAGGTGAACCCCTACTCTTGTCCGCGCAGGCGCGAAGTCAAGGCATCGGCGCAGAATCGCATTGGCTTCCGCAGCGCCGGCCCCTATCGCTGGGGCATGCTCAAGCGCCTTCTGATCGCCTTCGCTCTCCTGGTCGTCGCCGGTAGTGCCGCCTGGTACTGGCTCAGCCGCCCGGACATCGCCACGCTCAAGGAAGTCGCCGTGACTGGCCGCACGCCGGAGATCACCGAGCCGCGCTATCAGACGGTGCCGACCGTTGGCGTTGCCAAGGCGGTCGGCTGGCCGGCGGGCGCGACTCCGAAGCCGGCAGCGGGCCTGAAGGTGCAGGCCTTCGCCGACAAGCTCGACCATCCGCGCTGGCTCTACCAGCTGCCCAATGGCGACATTCTGGTGGCCGAGAGCAACTCGCCGAAGCGCGACAAGGGCGGCATCACCGGCTGGGTGATGGGGCTGCTGATGAACAAGGCGGGCGCGGGCGTCGCCTCGGCGAACCGCATCACCCTGCTGCGCGACAGCAATGGCGACGGCGTGGCGGATATGCGCACCGTCTTTCTCACCGGCCTCAACTCGCCGAGCGGCATGACGCTGGTGAACGGGTCGCTCTACGTCGCCAACACCGATTCGCTGGTCCGCTATCCCTATCTGGAAGGCCAGACCAAGATCACCGCCGCGCCGCAGAAGATCCTGTCGCTGCCCGGCGGCGGCAATCACTGGGCGCGCAACGTGGTGGCGTCGCTCGACGGCAAGAGCCTCTATGTCAGCATCGGCTCGGCCTCCAACATCGCCGAGGACGGCCTGGAGGCCGAAGGCCCGATCTACACTGCCGACAGCCCGGCGCAGATGGCCGCGGCTGCCGCGCAGCCGACCAACCGTGCGGTGATCCTCGAGGTCGATCCCGAGCGCAAGACCAGCCGCATCTTCGCCTGGGGCATCCGCAACGCCAACGGCATGGCGTTCGAACCCAAGACCCAGGCGCTGTGGTCGGTGGTGAACGAGCGCGACATGCTCGGCTCCGACATGCCGCCGGACTATATGAGCCGGGTCGATCTCGGCGGCTTCTTCGGCTGGCCTTGGCAATATTGGGGCGGGTACGAGGACAAGCGCGTCGAGCCCGGCCGGCCGGATCTGCGCGAATATGTCCGCCGTCCCGATTTCGCGCTCGGCGCGCACACCGCGCCGCTGGGCCTGACCTTTGCGGACGGGGCACGGCTGGGTGATGCCTATGCCAATGGCGCGTTCGTCGGCCTGCACGGCTCGTGGAACCGCCAGCCGCCGTCGGGCTACAAGGTCGTGTTCGTGCCGTTCGGCGACAACGGCTTCCCCGCCAAGGGGGCCAAGCTGCAGGACGTGCTCACCGGCTTCCTCAACGCCGAGGGCGAGGCGCAGGGCCGCCCCGTCGCCGTGATCACCGGCGCTGGCGGGGCGCTGCTGGTGGCGGACGATGTCGGCAACACCGTGTGGCGGGTCAGCGCAGCGCGCTGAGCGTATCGAAGGCCCTCAGGCGAGCAGCCGGGGGCCTTCCTTCGCCAGCATCTCGCGCACCTTGCCGGCGAACAGCGCGAGCATGCCCGGCAGCGCGATCTCGGCATGGACCTGGGCATCCTGTACGTCGAGCCGGCTGACCACTTGCTGGCCCATCGCCGTGACGGTGAAGTGCAGGCTGTCCCCCTCCCAGCGATGTTCGACGGTGGCGCCGCCGGGGATCTTGTCGGCGAGCCGGCCGATCTTCGACGCGATTCGCGCGCGCGCCGCCTCGCGGCCCAGTTGGTGCGGAATGTCGACGCTGATCGTCTGCGGGATCATTTGGCGAATACCATGGCGTCATCGGCGAACGCCTTGAACTCCAGCGCGTTCCCGCTGGGGTCGCGGAAGAACATCGTCGCCTGCTCGCCTACCTGGCCCTGGAAGCGGATGTGCGGGGCGATGCCGAAGGCAACGCCGGCGGCCTCGAGCTTGGCGGCGAGCGCTTGCCAGTCGTCCATCGTCAGCACCACGCCGAAATGGGGGACGGGCACGTCGTGGCCGTCGACCGGGTTGGTCGTCGCGACCGGCTTCGCGGCGGAATGGAGATGCGCGACGATCTGGTGGCCATACAGGTCGAAGTCGATCCACTGTTCGGACGAGCGCCCCTCCGGGCAGCCGAGCAGGTCGCCGTAAAAGGCACGGGCGGCCGCCAGGTCGTGGACCGGGAAGGCGAGATGGAAGGGGCGCGGCATGCCGCTGGCTTAGCGCGGCCGTCCGGCTCCGACAACGTGGCAATCCTCAGGCGTCGGCCGCGATTTCGCCGCGATTCCAGCGGCACAGATTCGCCCGCGCCTCCTGCACGAAGGCCGAGCGGCGCAGCACGCCGAGCAGCGTGTCGGCGATCCAGCGGCCCGGATTGCGCAAGGGCCGGCGGAACTGGATGAGCAGCACGATGCGGGTATGCGCGCTGTCGTTCCACACCTCATGGTCATAGGTGTCGTCGAACACCAGAGTCTCGCCCTCGGCCCAGCGCACGGTGCGGCTGCCGATCCGCATCCGCACGTCGCCGTCGCGCGGCACGACCAGCCCCATATGGCAGGTAATCAGCCCCTTGGTGACGCCGCGATGCGCAGGGATGTGCGTGCCGGGCGCCAGGATCGAGAACATCGCGCTGTTCAGGCCCGGCACCTGTTCGATCAGCCGCGAGGTATGCGGGCAGCGCGCCAGATTCTCGTCGACGCGGTAACCATAGCCCCACAGGAACAGGCTGCGCCATTTGCCCAGCGGCGCGATCGCGCGGTGGTCGGGCGAAATCGCCGCGAGCGAGGGCGCCCCCGGCTGTGTGCCGATCACCGCCAGCGCCTCATCGCGGATCGCTTCCCAGTTGTCGCGCAAGGCTGTGGTCCAGGGGAAGGCGCGCATGTCGAGCACCGGCGTGTTGGGTACCAGCGAGGAGGCGGCGATCAGCCGGTCGAAGGTGCCGCGCAGATGCTTGCCCCACCGCAGCAGCAATGGGCGGGGGCAAGAATCGGCGCGGGCAGCAATGTCGCCCACAGGCCCGATCGGCGCCTCGCTGGTGGCAATGTCCACGCGCAACTTCCCCGCAACTTTCGCGTTGGGCCCGGAATTCGGTGCTGCAACGCAACAATCTCTGCCTCCGGTCTAGGCCGCCACTTGGGTCCAAAACATGGCGCGTCCATGGATTCTTGTGGCGTACATCCGGCAGAAAGGTTGCCAGTGGCATGGCGACCCACTCGCCTCTAGAAAGGGCTTCATGTTCTCACGTCCGCGCATGCCGCGCTTCGCCCTGCTTCTCCTCGCACTCGCTGCCCCGTCGCTGCCCACCCCCGTGCTGGCGCAAGGCCGGCCCGAGGGTGTCCAGACCGCCGAGGATCCCTGGCTCTACAAGGGCAGCGACCTCGTCCATGACGACAAATGGAAGTTCGGGCGGCTTTCCAACGGCGTGCGCTACGCGGTGCGCAAGAACGGCGTGCCGCCGGGGCAGATCTCGATCCGGGTGCGCATCGACGCCGGCTCGCTGATGGAGCGCGATTCGGAACGCGGCTTCGCGCACCTGCTCGAGCATCTCAGCTTCCGCGGGTCGACCTATGTGCCCGACGGCGATTCGAAGCGGATCTGGCAGCGCCTCGGCGTTACCTTCGGCTCGGACAGCAACGCCGCGACGACGTTCATCAGCACCACCTACAAGCTCGACCTGCCCAATGCGACGCCGCAGGGGCTCGACGAGAGCTTCAAGATCCTTTCGGGCATGATGGCCAATCCGGCGATCACCCAGGCCTCGCTCACCGCCGAGCGGCCGGTAGTACTGGCCGAAGGCCGCGAGCAGCCCGCGCCGCAGAAGCGGATGCAGGACGCGCTCTACCAGCTGATCTTCGCCGGCCAGTTGCTCGCCGATCGCGAGCCGATCGGCACGGTGGAGGCGCTCAACGCCGCTACCCCGGCCAGCGTGCAGGCCTTCCATGATCGCTGGTACCGCCCCGAACGCGCCACGGTAATCGCGATCGGCGACGTCGATCCGGCGGTGCTGGAGGCGATGATCAACAAGTATTTCTCCAGCTGGCAGGGCAAGGGCGAGGCGCCCAAGACCCCCGATTTCGGCAAGCCCGAGGCCGATCACCCGATCGCCGCCAGCATCGTCGAGCCGGCGCTGCAGCCGGTGGCGCTGATGGCGATCGTGCGGCCCTGGACGGTCTATGCCGACACCGTGATCTTCAACCAGAAGCGCATGATCGACATGGTGGCGATCCGCATCCTCAACCGCCGCCTCGAATCGCGGGCGCGTTCGGGCGCGTCGTTCCTCGGCGCGGGTGCGGATCTCGACGACATCGCCCGCTCGGCCAACGTCACGACGCTGACCGTGCTGCCGACCGGCGACGACTGGGAAAGCGCGCTCCGCGACGTCCGCGGTACCGCCGCCGAGCTGATGGCCGCACCGCCGAGCCAGGCCGAGATCGACCGCGAACTGGGCGAGATTGACGCGGTGATGCGCAACCGCATCTCCACCGCGCCGGTCGAATCGGCGGTGTCGCTGGCCGACGACCTGGTCCAGGCGGTCGACATCAACGAGACGGTGACGACGCCGGAAGCCTCCTACGCGATCTTCAAGGGCGCGATCGCGCAGCGCATGTTCACGCCGGCGGCGGTGCAGGCCTCGGCCAAGAAGGTGTTCGAGGGCACGGCGACGCGCGCGCTGGTCAACACCCATGCGCCCGATCCGGACGTGGTCCGCAAGGTGACGACGGCGCTCCAGGCCGATGTGAAGGCGGCGGCGATGAAGCGCCGCGCGCTCAACGTGAAGTTCGATCAGCTGCCGCGTATCGGCGCGCCGGGCAAGGTGGTGGAGCGCAAGCGCGTCGATCCCGATCTCGCGATCGACGAGGTCACCTATGCCAATGGCGTCAAGCTGCTCATGCGCGAAGACACGTCCGAGACCGGCAAGGTGTGGGTCAATGTCCGCTTCGGCCGTGGCCTGCGGGCGCTGCCGGGCGACAAGCGCGTGCCGGGCTGGGCGGGCAAGACCGCGCTGATGGCCAGCGGCATCGGCAAGTTCGGCCAGGAGGAGCTCGACGCGCTGACCGGCAACCGCCAGATCGGCCTCGGCTTCGACATCGAGGAGGATGCCTTCGTCTTCCAGGCGCAGACCAACAAGCAGGATCTGGCCGACCAGCTCCGCCTGTTCGCGACCAAGCTGGCCGCGCCCGGCTGGGATCCCAACCCGATCACCCGCGCCAAGGCGGCGACGCTCGCGTCGTACGCCGGCCTCTCGGCCTCGCCCGACGCGGTGCTCGGCCGCGATCTCGACGCGCTGCTCCATGACGGCGACCCGCGCTGGGGCGTGCCGAGCCGCGAGGAAGTGACGGCGCTCACCCCGCAGGCGTTCCGACAGCTGTGGGAGCCGCTGCTCCAGACCGGCCCGATCGAGGTCGATATCTTCGGCGACATGAACGCCGATGCGACGGTGCAGGCGGTGGCGGCGAGCTTCGGTGCGCTGAAGCCCCGTGCCGAGGGCAAGGAAAGCGGCGCGCCGGTGCGCTTCCCGGCGCACGTCGCCACGCCGGTGGTGCGCACGCACACCGGTGCGGTGGATCAGGCCGCAGCGGTGATCGCCTGGCCGACCGGCGGCGGCACCGCAGGTCTTGCCGAGAGCCGCAAGCTCGAGATCCTGACCGCGGTGTTCCGCGACCGACTGATCGAGCAGCTGCGCATCCAGGCGGGCGTGAGCTATTCGCCCAATGTGATGAGTGACTGGCCGCTGGGCCTGCCGAGCGGGGGCAAGCTCGCCGCCTTGGGCATGGTGCCGCCGGACAAGACCGACTTCTTCTTCAAGCTCGCCCGCGACATCGCGGCGGACCTGGTGGCGAAACCGATCGACGCCGACGAGCTCAACCGCGCGCTGACCCCGCTCAAGCAGCAGCTGCTGCGCATGTCGAGCGGCAACATGTTCTGGATGAGCCTGGTCGAGGGCGGCACCCAGGATCCGGCGCGGATCGCCGGCATGCGCAGCCTCGCCCGGGACTATGCCGCGACCACGCCGGCCGAGCTGCAGGCGCTGGCCGCCAAGTATCTGCGGCCGGACAAGGACTGGACGATGGTGGTGGTGCCGGAGAAGGCGGCAAAGTAAGCGAGCGAGTCATCATTCTCCCCCCTCCCGCAAGCGGGAGGGGGGCCAAGGTCAGTACAACTCGTCCAGCCGCTCCCCATAGGCCGCCTTCAGCACGTGGCGGCGGATCTTCATGCTCGGCGTCAGCTGCTCATTCTCGATGGTGAACGCCTCATCCGCCAGGATGAACTTGCGCACCCGCTCGATCACCGAGAGATCGCGGTTCACCCGTTCCACCGCAACGCCGATCGTCGCCTTGAAATCGGCATCGCGCGAGAGGTTTCGGAACTTGCAGGGCGTGGCTGTCTTGGCGCAGAATTCCTGCACCCACTCGGGGTCGGGCACGATCACCGCGGTCATGTAGGGCCGCTTGTCGCCATAGATCATCGCCTGCAGGATCTCCGGCTGCAGCGTCAGCATGCCCTCGATCTTCTGGGGCGAGACATTGTCGCCCTTGTCGTTGACGATGATGTCCTTCTTGCGATCGGTGATCTTGATGCGGCCCTGCGGATCGATCACCCCGATGTCCCCGGTGTGCAGCCAGCCGTCCTTCAGCACGCGCTCGGTCTCTGCCTCGTTGCGCCAATAGCCGTGCATTACCAGCTCGCCGCGCACGAGGATCTCGCCGTCCCCGGCGATCTTGACCTCGACGCCTTCCATCGGCGGGCCGACGGTGTCCATCTTCAGCCCAACTTTGGGCCGATTGCACGAGATGACCGGCGCCGACTCGGTCTGTCCGTAGCCCTGTAGGAAGGTGAGGCCGAGCGACTTGAAGAAAATGCCGACCTCGGGGTTGAGCGGCGCGCCGCCCGAGACCAGCGCCTTGATCCGCCCGCCGAAGCGCCTGGCGAGCTTGGGCCGCAGCGTCGCGTTCAGCAGCAGGTTCATCGGCATGTCGGCGATGCCAGACTTGCCCGCCGCCTTGCGCCCGCCGATCGCCACCGCCTTTTCCAGCAGATAGCTGGCGACGCTGCCCTGCTTCTCCACCTGCTTGGTGATGCGCGTGCGCAGCACCTCGAACAGGCGCGGCACGACGACCATGATGGTGGGGCGAACTTCCTCGATGTTCGAGGCAAGCTTCTCCAATCCTTCGGAATAGTAGATCTGGCCGCCCAGGGCGATCGGAAAGAACTGCCCGCCGGTATGCTCATAGGCGTGCGACAGCGGCAGGAAGGAAAGGAAGACCTCGTCCTCCCAGCCGAAATCCTCCGAGATGATCGTCACGCAGCCCTGGCAGTTGTGCAGGATGGCGCCGTGATGCTGCATCACCCCCCGAGGCGATCCGCCGGTGCCGCTGGTGTAGATGATGCAGGCCAGGTCCGTGCGGCGGAAGGTCGCCAGGGCGGCTGCGCCGGCGGCATCGGTGGGATGTGCCGCGATGAGTTCGCGGAAGTCGTGCACCTCCAGCGTGCCCTGCTGGCCCAGGCGGACATCGTCGATGCCGATCACGATGCGTCCCGCCGAGGAGCGCAGCATCGCCGGCAGCAGCGTCTTGGCGAGCTTGGTGTTCGAGACGATTACCGCGCAGGCGCCGGAGTTCTCGAGGATGTGCTGGTGATCGCGCTCGGTGTTGGTGGTGTAGGTCGGTACGGTGACGCAGCCCGCGGCCATGATCGCGAGGTCGCTGATGCAGAACTCCGGGCGATTCTCGGAGACGAGCATCACCCGGTCGCCCGGCTTCAGCCCCAGGCCCTTCAGCGCGGTGGCGAGACTCGCCACCTGCCGCGCGGCTTCCGCCCAGCTGGTCGGGTGCCATGTGCCCCCGGCCTTGTGCCACAGGAACGGCGCGTCGCGCTTCTCCGCGGCTCGCGTGAAGAACATCGCCACCAGATTATCGAAATGTTCGAGCTTGCGCATTGTCTCTCCCCAGCGAGCGCCGCTTCTATCCTGCGAGCGTCCCGCGTCATTCCGAGGGGCGGTTGGGCGTCGCGCCCACCCGCCGTATAACCGTTGTCGACCCGTCCTGCTCCATCGCCACGCCTTCGCTGCGCGGATCTGCAGCGCCGACCCAGCGACCGCCGACCCGCTCGATCGCATTGGCCTTGAGGCCGAGGGGGGCCGCGCGGACATCCTCGCCCAGCGCGCGCAGCGCCGGCAACATCCCGTCCAGCTGCGTACCCGATTCCGCGATCGCGGTCTTGCCCGGCGCATAGAGCAGGCCGAGCCCGATTGCGTCCTGCGCCGAAAGCTTCCAGTCGATCACCCCGACGATGGCCTTCGCCACCTGCGCGATGATCGTCGAACCGCCCGCCGCGCCGACCGCGAGGCGCACCTTGCCGTCCGGGCCGAACACGATGGTCGGCGCCATCGAGCTGCGCGGCCGCTTGCCGCCTTCGACCCGGTTGGCGACCAGATAGCCGTCCTTCACCGGCACGGTGTCGAAATCGGTCAGCTGATTGTTGAGGATCATGCCGTCGACGGTGAGGCCCGATCCGAACGGGCCTTCCACGGTCGTGGTGACTTGGGCGACGTTGCCGGCGCCGTCGGTCACTGCAAGGTCGGTGGTGCCGGCGACTTCCCGCACCGTGGCCGGCATGCGTTTCGGCGCACCCGGCGGAGTGCCGGCTGCAACGCTCGCCATCGTCCTGGCGGGATCGATCAGCGCCGAGCGGCTGGCGACATAGCGGCGGTCGAGCAGGCCCTTCAGCGGCACCGCCACGAAGTCCGGATCGCCGAGATACAGGTCCCGATCGGCATAGGCGAGGCGCGAGCTTTCGGCGAACAGATGCCAGGCCGTCGGCGAGTCCTTGCCGAGATGCCCCATGTCGAAGCGTTCGATCTGTGCCAGGATCATCAGCACGGTGATGCCGCCCGACGAGGGCGGACCCATCGAGCAGACCTTGTAGCCGCGATAGCGCCCGCACAGCACCGGCCGCGCCTTGGCATCATAGGCGGCGAGGTCGCCGGTGGTCATCTTCGATGGATTCCGTGTCGCGCCGTTGACCGCGGCGACCAGCTTCGCCGCCTGCGGGCCGACATAGAAGCTGTCCGGCCCCTGAGTCGCAATGCGTTCCAGCAGCGCCGCCTGCTCGGTGTTGCGGACCCTGGCGCCTACCGGCAGCGGCGCACCGTCGGCCCCAAAGAACAACGCGCGATAGGCCGGGTCGACATGGCCCGAGAAGCGGGTGAGCGAATTGTTGAGCCGCGGCGTCACCTCGAACCCGTCGCGGGCGAGGCGGATCGCGGGGGCGAACAGCCTGGCCCAGGCCAGCTTGCCCGATGTGCGGTGCGCCAGCGCCATCGCGCGCACCGCGCCGGGCACGCCGACGCTGCGCCCGCCCGGCACCGCCGCGAAATGGCTGAGCGGCTTCCCGGCCGCATCGTAGAACCAGCGATCGTCGGCGGCCATCGGCGCGGTCTCGCGGCCGTCCACCGTGGTCGTCGCCCGCGTCTTCGCATCGTACAGCACCAGGAAGCTGCCGCCGCCCAGGCCCGAGCTCTGCGGCTCGACCACGCCCAGCGCCAGCATCGTTGCGATCGCCGCATCGGTGGCGCTGCCGCCTTCACGCAGGATCTCGACGCCCGCGGCGGCGGCGCGGGGATCTGCCGCGCTCACCATGCCCTGGGCATGGGCGAGCAGCGGCGTGAACAGCAACAGGAGCAGCGCGACCGTTTTCTTCATGCCTCTAGGGGTAGCGCGCTTTGCCCCATAGGCAAGCGGTCAGGCGAGTGCCCTGGCGATGCTGCGTGCCAGACCGGGGCCGCGATAGACCAGCGCCGAATAGACCTGCACCAGCACCGCACCGGCGTCGATGCGCCGCTTGGCCTCGTCCGGCCCGTCGATCCCGCCGGCCGAAATCAGCGGCAGCTGCCCACCCGAGATCTCACGCGCCTCGATCAGCTTGGCGCGGGCGAGTTCCTTGAGCGGCTTGCCCGACAGGCCCCCCGCCTCGCCGGCCTGCGGCGACGCGAGCGGCGGGCGCGAGATGGTGGTGTTGGAGACGATCAGCGCGTCGACATGGTGGTCGATCGCGGCGCGCACCGCGCCCTCCAGTCCGGCGCGGTCGAGGTCCGGCGCGACCTTCAGGAACAGCGGGGTGCTGCCACGGGCTTCGTGCGATGCCGCGAGCAGCTCGTCGAGCGCGGGCCGCGACTGCAGGTCGCGCAACCCTGGTGTATTGGGTGAGCTGACGTTGATCGTGATATAGTCGGCATGCGGCGCCGCCTTGGTCACGCCCAGCGCGTAATCGGCGACCCGATCGGTCGAATCCTTGTTCGCGCCAACATTGATGCCGAGCACGCCAGGCCGCTTCTTCAGCCCCGCGATCCGGGCCAGCGCCGCGTCGATCCCGCCATTGTTGAACCCCATGCGGTTGATCACCGCTTCATCCTCGACCAGCCGGAACAGGCGAGGGCGGGGATTGCCGGGTTGCGGGCGCGGGGTGAGCGTGCCGACCTCGACCGCCCCGAAGCCCAGCCCGAAAAGTCCGGCGATCGCTTCGGCATCCTTGTCGAGCCCGGCGGCAAGACCAACGCGATTGGGAAAGGTGAGGCCAGCCAGCGTGACCGGCGTCGCCGACTCCGGCCCGCCGCCCAGCGGCGTCCCAACGCTGCCCCAGAGCGCGAGCGCGCGAATCGCCGCGCGATGCGCCTGCTCCGGATCGAGAGAATAGACCGCGCTGCGAAGAATCTTGCCCATGAAGGGGCTCATGCATCGCTAGGCAAACGTCGTCAAAGGCTGGAATGTCGATTCCGTACAATACCGGGGCTCCCGAATCGGGTAGAGAACCCCTGCGACCCGAGGGGTTCCGCTTAACGGGGGGAACCCTTTCCTTATGGCCCGGCCGGGCAACCGGCCGGGCCTCTTTTCCGTTGCGCTTTTCGCGCGGTCATGCTCCTGCTGTGCAACGAACCGGAGCACAGGGGAACAGCTTCGCATGCGTGGCGCCGAAGAGGGCCAGGTGGCGATTGCAGCGCGCAGTCGCGCTGGGGCACGCCAACCATTCGACATCGTTTTTCAACCGTCCGCCGGGCGGCTGATACCCCATGTCGAAAGCTTTTATCTCGCGCATATCGATGCACCGTGCATCGAGGGCGTCGAGCGCGTCGATCTGGGGCAGTGGCGCTTCTGTCTCGGGGGCAGTGGCGAGGTAACCTTCCCGGACGGGCACCGCGAGGCCACGCTGCCGGTGATGGTCAACGGCCCCGGCACTGCGCACTGGACCTACCGTATAGAGGGCCCGTTCCGCTGTTTCGGCATGTCGCTGCGCGGAATCGGCTGGCGGACACTGATCGGCCGACCGGCCGACCAGGTAGCGGACCGGCTGGTCGATGGCAGCGAGATCTTCGGACCGGAGATCCACACGCTGCATGCGCAGCTTGGCGAGCTTGAAACGCTGGAGGAGATGGTCGCGCTTATCGAGCCCGTGCTGATCCGCCGGCTGGACGCCGCGCGGCGGGTGCCGCGGGCGCATGTCGCCTTCCTTCGGATCGTGCGCGAATGGGCAGCTTCCGGCGATCCGACGATCGACGCGCTGTATGATGCGATGGAAGCGCAAACCGGCATGGGCCAGCGCCAGGTGCAGCGGCTCTGCAAGGAGTATTTCGCGGGACCGCCGAATCACCTGCGGCGCAAGTTCCGCGCAATCGGCGCCGCGATGCGCATCCACCAGGGCGCGCCGCTCGCCGAGGTGATGGCGCCCTTCGCCGACCAGTCGCACATGATCAACGAGATCAAGCATTTCACCGGCCAGACACCGGGATCGCTGCGTGACGGCATCGATCCGGTGCTCGCCGCCACGCTCGAGAACGAGAAGTTCCACTTTCTCCCCGATGTGATCCCCGAGACAGTTGACCTGAGCGGTCGCTGAGCCCACATGCCCAATCGGATCAACTTTGTCCGATTGGGAGTCGATGCGTCTTTCGAGCCTTGCCGACTATGCCGTGGTGATGCTGGCCGCCGCCGCGCGCCAGTGCGGCGCGTCGTGCCGGCTGAATGCGACGCTGCTGGCGAGCGAAACCGGCCTCCCGCTGCCCACCGTGCAGAAGCTGGTCAGCAAGCTTTCCGCCGCGGGCCTGATCGAGAGTGCGCGCGGCACCGGCGGCGGCTTCCGCCTCGCCCGGCCGCCCGCGGCGATCAGCCTTGCCGACATCGTCGAAGCCATCGAAGGGCCGATCGCGCTGACCGTGTGCGTCGATTCGGCCCGGCATGACTGTGCGGTCGAGGGCAATTGCCGGGTGAAGCCGCATTGGGGCGTGGTGAGCGACGCGGTGCGCTCGGCGCTCGCCCAGGTCAGCCTTGCCAGCCTGAGCAATCCGCCGGCGCTTGCGGGCGCCGCTGCACCGGTGCATGGGCACGCGCCTTCGCCTCCCGACCTTTCTTCTTCCCCTTCTCCGGCGCTTGTCGGGGAAAGCCAGG
The DNA here is from genome assembly GCF_001598435.1 of Sphingomonas pituitosa NBRC 102491. Lineage (GTDB taxonomy): Bacteria > Pseudomonadota > Alphaproteobacteria > Sphingomonadales > Sphingomonadaceae > Sphingomonas > Sphingomonas pituitosa. The sequence continues at coordinate 70,471 of NZ_BCYY01000020.1, read as the reverse complement.
TAACGTTCTGATGGCCACCAAGAATGCCGAGGCGCTCGCCGCCGCGAACAAGAAGTATGAATGGGGCTTCGCCTCGGACGTCGAACAGGAGTTCGCGCCCAAGGGGCTGAGCGAGGATACCGTCCGCTATATCTCGGCCAAGAAGAACGAGCCGCAATGGATGCTCGACTGGCGCTTGAAGGCGTTTCGCCTGTGGCAGACGCTGGAGGCGCCGGACTGGGCCAAGCTCAACGTGCCGCCGATCGACTATCAGGACGCGTATTATTACGCCGAGCCGAAGCAAAAGAAGACGATCGCTAGCCTCGACGAGCTCGATCCGGAAATCCGCCGGACGTATGAGAAGCTCGGCATCCCGATCGAGGAGCAGAAGGTGCTCGCCGGTGTCGAGGGATCGCGCAAGATCGCGGTCGACGCGGTGTTCGATTCGGTCTCGGTCGCGACGACCTTCCGCGCGGAGCTGAAGGCGGCGGGCGTCATCTTCCTGTCGATCAGCGAGGCGATCCGCGAATATCCCGAGCTGGTCCAGAAGTGGCTCGGCAAGGTGGTGCCGCAGCGCGACAACTACTTTGCCACGCTCAACAGCGCGGTCTTCTCCGACGGCACCTTCGTCTATGTGCCGGAGGGCGTGCGCTGCCCGATGGAGCTCTCCACCTATTTCCGCATCAACGCGGAGAATACCGGCCAGTTCGAGCGCACGCTGATCGTCGCCGACAAGGGGGCGTATGTCTCCTATCTCGAAGGCTGCACCGCGCCGATGCGCGACGAGAACCAGCTGCACGCAGCCGTCGTGGAGCTGGTCGCGCTCGACGATGCCGAGATCAAATATTCGACCGTCCAGAACTGGTATCCGGGCGACGAGAACGGCGTCGGCGGCATCTATAATTTCGTGACCAAGCGGGCGCTGTGCCAGGGCCGCAATTCGAAGGTGAGCTGGACCCAGGTCGAGACCGGATCGGCGATCACCTGGAAATACCCGAGCTGCGTGCTGGCGGGCGAGAACAGCGTCGGCGAATTCTATTCGGTGGCGGTGACCAACAATCGCCAGCAGGCCGATACCGGCACCAAGATGATCCATCTCGGCAAGGGCAGCCGCTCGACGATCGTGTCGAAGGGCATCTCGGCCGGGCGCAGCGACAACACCTATCGCGGCCTCGTCCGCGTGGCGGCGAGCGCGGAGAATGTCCGCAACTTCACCCAGTGCGATTCGCTGCTGCTCGGCGACCAGTGCGGCGCACACACCGTGCCGTACATCGAGGTGAAGAACCCCTCGGCGCAGATCGAGCATGAGGCGACCACCAGCAAGATCAGCGACGACCAGCTGTTCTATGCGCTCCAGCGCGGGCTGGACCAGGAGGCTGCTGTCGCGCTGATCGTCAACGGCTTCGCGCGCGAAGTGCTGAAGCAGCTGCCGATGGAATTCGCGGTAGAGGCGCAGAAGCTGCTCGGCATTTCGCTCGAAGGTTCGGTGGGGTGATGCAGCCTGCCATCCATCTTCGCCGTCATCCCCGCGAAGGCGGGGATCCATTGGGGTTGCGGACGCGGTTCTTTCCGCGAACGTCCTGGCAAATGGATTCCTGCCTTCGCGGGAATGACGAAATGGGCGTCGCTCAGCCTGCGCTCATGCGCGGCATTGTAGCGACGACGCAGGGCCGCGTTCCGGGCCCGCAGGAGTATCGTGCATGTTGAACGCCCTTCTCGCCGCTGCCTTCGCCCTCCAGGGGGGTGTCGCGGTCGACAGCGCGTCGCAGTTCGGCGCGGCGACCAACCATGCGCGCTGCATCGTCCGCGCGATCGGCGTGGCGCCGGCGGACGCGGGCGCGCGCACCGCCAAGGTCGCCGGTGCGATCAAGCAGTGCCGCGACTTCCTCGATTCCGATTTCCAGGCCGGCCGCCTGCTGCTCAACGATCGGCCCTATCAGCCGAGCGCCTGGCGCAAGCTGACCCCGGTGCTCGATGCGATCGAAGCCGACATCAAGGCCAGCGTCACCGCGCCCAAGCAGTACAAGATCATGTGGAAGCTGCCCGACGGCGCCCTGGTCGATGCCTATGGCGCGGGCGCTCCGCCCAAGACCCTTTCTCTCGTGACCGTGGCGATCTGAACCCCATGCTGAACATCCAGAACCTGCACGCCGAAATCGACGGCAAGGAAATCCTCAAGGGCCTGACCCTGTCGCTGAACGCGGGCGAAGTGCACGCGATCATGGGGCCGAACGGCGCCGGCAAATCGACGCTGGGCTACGTGCTGGGCGGTCGTAATGGCTATGAGGCCACCAGCGGCAGCGTTGATTTCGACGGGCAGGATCTGCTGGAACTGGCGCCGCACGAGCGCGCCGCCGCCGGCCTGTTCCTCGGCTTCCAGTACCCGGTCGAGATCCCCGGCGTGTCGAACGTCCAGTTCCTGCGCGAGGCGGCAAACGCCCAGCGCCGCCACCGGGGCGAGGCCCCGCTCTCGGGTGCGGAGTTCCTCAAGCTGGCGCGCGCCCAGGCGGCGGCGCTCGGCATGGATGCGGAAATGCTCAAGCGGCCGGTCAATGTCGGCTTCTCGGGCGGCGAGAAGAAGCGCAACGAGATGGTGCAGATGGGGATCCTCAACCCCAAGCTCGCCATTCTCGACGAGACCGACAGCGGCCTCGACATCGACGCGCTGAAGGCGGTGGGCGAAGGCATCAACCGGATCATGCGCGCGCCCGACAAGGCCGTGCTGCTGATCACCCATTATCAGCGCCTGCTCGACTATGTGAAGCCGGACTTCGTCCATGTGCTCGCCGATGGCCGCATCGTCCGCTCGGGCGGGCCGGAGCTGGCGCACGAACTCGAGCGCGAAGGCTATGGAGCGCTGGCGGCGTGACCGTGCTCGACCTCCCTTCGACGCGCCAGGAGGCATGGCGCTGGGCCGACATGGCGACGTTGCGCGCCGCCGCAGCCCTGCCGCCGACGCCCGCCGGCGTCGACCCGGCGGACCTGTTCCTCGACATTGACGGCCCGCGCCTGTGCTTCGTCGACGGCGTGTTCGAACCCGCGCATAGCCGCCCGGGCCCGGTGGAAGTGACGCGGCAGATCGCCGCGACCGACCATCCGCTCGGCAGCCTGGCGATCGGCGAGGGCTGGGCGCTTCACCTCGGCCCCGAGCATGCCGCGACCTGCATCCAGATCGTCCATGTCGGCACCGGCGGCGAGAACCATGTGCCGGCGCGCATCCTGCTCGCTGACGATGCCGTGGCGACGGTGGTCGAGACCTTTGCCGGCACCGGCTGGGCGAACCGGCTGACCGCGATCGCGCTCGGCAAGGGCGCGCGGCTGATGCGTTCGGTGCGGCTGGTGCAGACCGGCGGCTTCGTCTCGATCCGCGACGAGGCGGAAATCGGCGAGGCGGCGAGCCTGGTGTCGATCTTCCTCGGCGCCGGCGGGATGGGCAGCCGGATCGACGGCGCGCTGACGCTCACCGGCAAGGGCGCGTTCGCCGAGATGGGCGGCGCGCTGCTCACCAGCGGCACGCAGCGCCAGGAAGCCGCGGTCGCGGTGCGGCACGAGCAGATCGAAGGCACGTCGCGCCAGATCTGGCGTGCGGTAGCCGCTGACCAGTCGGCAGCGAGCCTCGCCGCCCGGGTGGAAGTCGCGCGCGGTGCGCAGCAGACCGACGGCGAACAGTCGCTGCGCGGGCTGCTGCTCCAGCGCACGGCGACGGTGAACCTCAAGCCCGAACTCGAAATCTTCGCCGACGACGTGAAGTGCGCGCACGGCGCGACGGTGGGCGAGCTCGATCGCAACGCGCTGTTCTACCTCCAGAGCCGCGGCATCGGCGAGGCGCAGGCCAAGGCGCTGCTCACCCACGCCTTTGTCGCCGACGCGCTAGCCCGGATCGGCGAGGAGCCGGTGCGCGACGCCTTCGCGGCCGATGCGGCCCGGTGGCTGGAGGCGGCGCTGTGATCGTGCTGACCACCGCCGCCCCGCTCGACGTGCTGGCGGACTTCCCCGCGATCCCGGCCGGCTGGGCGTATCTCGACACCGCCGCCACTTCGCAAAAGCCGCGCCCGGTGCTCGATGCGATCGCGCGCGGCTATGGCGAGACCTATGCCACCGTCCATCGCGGCGTGTACCAGCGCTCGGCCGACATGACGCTCGCCTTCGAGGCAGCGCGGGCGCGGGTGGCCAAGTTCATCGGCGGCCGCACCGAAGAGGTGGTGTTCGTCCGCGGCGCGACCGAGGGAATCAACCTCGTCGCGCAGTGCTGGGCGGCCACCCAACTAAAGGCCGGCGACCGCATCCTGCTCTCGGCGCTCGAGCACCACTCGAACATCGTGCCCTGGCAGATGGCCGCCGAGAAGGTCGGCGCGGAAATCGACGTGGTGCCGCTGACCGAAGATCACCGCATCGACCTCGATGCGATGGCGGCGATGCTCACCGAGCGGCACAAGCTGGTAGCACTCGCCCATGTCTCGAACGTGCTCGGCTCGGTGCTCGACGCCAGGCGCGCGACCGAACTGGCGCACGGCGTGGGTGCGAAGATCCTGATCGACGGTTGCCAGGCGGTCGCGCGGCTGCCGGTCGACGTCGCCGCAATCGGCTGCGATTTCTACGTCTTCTCCGGCCACAAGCTCTACGGCCCGACCGGCATCGGCGTGCTGTGGGGCCGGTACGACCTGCTCGATGCGATGCCCCCCTATCAGGGCGGCGGATCGATGATCGACCGCGTCAGCTTCGCCAGGACCACCTATGCCCCGCCGCCGGGCCGGTTCGAGGCGGGCACGCCGCACATCGTCGGCGTGGTCGGGCTGCATGCGGCGATCGACTATGTCGACGACATCGGGCTGGAGCGCATCCATGCCCACGAGGCCGCGCTGGTGACCAATACGCGCGCGGCGCTTTCGGGAATCAACAGCGTGCGGCTGTTCGGGCCGGCGGACAGCGCCGGCATCGTCAGCTTCGCGGTGGAAGGCGTGCACCCGCACGACGTCGCGACGATCCTCGACGAGGGCAATGTCGCGATCCGCGCCGGGCACCACTGCGCCCAGCCGCTGATGGAGTTGCTGGAGGTCCCCGCCACCGCGCGGGCGAGCTTCGGCGTGTACAACGGGCCGGCCGATGTGGCCGCGCTCGTGAAGGGTATCGAACGAGTGACGAGGATCTTCGGATGAACGAAGAACGCAGGATCGTGGTGGAAGAGGTCGACGCGGTCGAAGCGCCGCCCAAGGCGCGCGTCGACGATGCCGTTGCGGAACCCACCGAGCGCAAGCGCGACTATCTCTCCGGCTTCCTCTCGCAGAAGGTCGAGGCGCCTTCCGCCGGTGAGCCGGGCGGGCCGCTGTACGAGGCGGTGATCGACGCGCTCAAGGAAATCTACGACCCCGAAATCCCGGTCAATCTCTACGACCTCGGGCTGATCTATGGCGTCGACATCACCGCCAACGGCCATGCCGCGATCACCATGACGCTGACCACGCCGCACTGCCCGGTCGCCGAATCGATGCCGGGCGAAGTCGAGCTTCGCGTGAGCGCGGTGCCCGGCATCGCGACGGCCGAGGTCAACCTCGTCTGGGATCCGCCCTGGGACCCGCAGAAGATGAGCGACGACGCCAAGCTCGAACTGGGGATGCTGTGATGACCACCGCGGCCACCTCCCGCCAGCGCCCCGCCGCGCTGCTCCTGACGCCCGCCGCCGAGGCGCGCATCGCCGCGCTGATGGCGAAGGCGCCGGACGGCACGGTCGGCGTCAAGCTCTCCACCCCGCGCAAGGGCTGTTCGGGCCTCGCTTATTCGGTCGACTATGTCAGTGAAGCCAAGCCGTTCGACGAGAAGATCGAAACCGCGGGCGGCACGCTGTTCGTCGATGGCGGATCGGTGCTCTACCTGATCGGCTCGACGATGGACTGGGTGGAGGACGATTTCACCGCCGGCTTCGTGTTCACCAACCCCAACGCCAAGGGCACCTGCGGCTGCGGCGAAAGCTTCATGGTCTGAAACCGGACCGCATCGATGGGAGGTCCGCGCTGCCACCTCCCATCGTCACCCCGGCGAAAGCCGGGGTCCATTGGGGTCTCCGCCCCAGCTCTTTCTCCAGCCGAGGGGCGAATGGATCCCGGCTTCCGCCGGGATGACGGCTGAAGGCGAGGGCGCTCGCGTCAACGACCCTTGGTATAAGCGCGCTGGCTGGGGTAGATCTGCCGAAATGACTCAGACTGCGGACGATGCCGCGCTGCCGATCCGTGTGGCAGCGCTCTACCAATTCACCCGGTTCGACGATCCGGCGGCGCTGCAGGGCCCGTTGGCGGCGCTCTGCTGTTCGCGCGGCGTCAAGGGCACGCTGCTGCTCGCGCGCGAGGGCGTGAACGGCACGATCGCGGGTAGCGATGAAGCGATCGCCGCGGTGATCGACCAACTCCGCGCGCTGCCGGGCTGCGCCGACCTTGACGTGAAGTACGCCCGCGCGCCCGAGCAGCCCTTCTACCGCATGAAGGTGCGCCTCAAGCGCGAGATCGTGACGATGGGCCAGCCGGACATCGATCCGCTCGCCAGCGTCGGCACCTATGTCGCGCCCGAGGACTGGAACGCGCTGATCGCCGATCCGAACACGATTCTGATCGATACGCGCAACGATTACGAGGTCGCCGCCGGCACCTTCCGCGGCGCGATCGACCCGCACACCAAGAGCTTCCGCGACTTCCCCGACTGGTTCCGCGCCCACCGCGAGGAACTGCTGGGCAAGGGCGAGACGCCGCCCAAGGTGGCGATGTTCTGCACCGGCGGCATCCGCTGCGAAAAGTCGACCGCGTTCCTCAAGTCCGAGGGCATCGAGGACGTGTTCCACCTCAAGGGCGGCATCCTCAACTATCTGGAAAAGGTGCCCGCGGCGAAGAGCCTGTGGGACGGCGAATGCTTCGTGTTCGACCAGCGGGTGACGGTGGGCCACGGCCTGGCGCCCGGCAGCTACGAACTCTGCCATGCCTGCCGTCGGCCGGTGAGCGTCGAGGACCGCCGCTCGGCCCGGTACGAGGCGGGGGTGAGCTGCGCGGCCTGTTATGACGAACGGACCGACGAGGACCGCGAACGCTACCGCGAACGCCACCGGCAGGAGCGCTTGGCCGCGACGCGGGGCGAGCCGCATGTCGGCAAGGTCTATCCGGCGGGGGATGGGGAAGGCTGACGTGCCGCCGGCCGAAGTGCGTCATCGCGTTGGTCGGCTTACGCCTAATTGCCGACGTTCGTTCCTGACTGCATCATGCTTCAATGAATGAAGCATCAAGCCCCTGCTGTTGCGCATCCCTGCCGGACTTAGCCGCAGTGCCGATGGGTGGCGACGGTCTCGACGAGCGCGTGTTTGCGACCGTCGAGAATGTCGTCGATCATGGTGGAGACGCTTGGTGGCTACATCTCTCACAGTGTCAGGCCTGCGGGCAGCATTGGATGATCGCTCAAGAAGAACGCATCTTCGATGAGCACTTTCTGCGACGTGTAAACGTTAATGAGGCCAACTGCATCTCCACTAATGGCGAATGGCCGGCCGAGTTTCTTAGCTACGAGCGCGTGCTCCAGACAGGACACGCCATGGGCATTCGCCCTTGCGTCTTCCTTGAGCCGCTCTCTCCGTCGCTGACGTGGACTGCAGAAGACCTACGGAAGGAGCGACCCGACATCTCAGCGGAGGAGGTCGCGCTTCTGTTGGGTGTCACCGCGGCGCAAGCGAAGCGGCTCTTGGCATCCAAGCCCGTGAGGCGTGGCTCGTGGTGGCAGCGTACGCGCCGTTGTCTGGGCTTTTAGCGTCTCCTTGGCGAGCCAGGATGTCCGCTAACCACCCAGTTTCAGTCGTTGGAGGCTTGCCGCGAAGGTGCCCTGCCTAGGTCGTCGGAAGCGGACCGGCGATCCCAGTCGGCCAATGGAACATTACCCCACCCGAGGCTGCGGCGCCGCCCGCGCGCGCAGGCGCAGCGCGAGCGCATAGATGATGACCGCCACACCGGCGAACAGGAACCACTGCACCGCATAGGCGAGGTGGTTGTTCGGCACGCTGGCGATGTCCGGCGGGGTGCTCGGCTCCAGCCCCGGCGCGGCCTGGTCGGATACCAGCATCAGCGGCCGTGGGGCCGGATCGAAGATGCTCGCGATCAGCGGGCGGTGATCGGGCGCGCGGGTGAGGGTGCCGCTCACCACCCCGCCGGGCCAGCGCGGGCGGAACATGGGATCGCGCGTCACCCCCATGTCGACCAGCAGCGTGGCATCGGCATGGGTGCGGCAGGTGGCGATCTGCCGCCAGCCCTGCATGCCCTTCACCCCACGCCCGCCCTGGCGGGTCCAGCCGGTGACCGACTGGCAGGCGCTGCGGGCATGGCGGAACAACAGCGAGGCGTCGGCCGCGCCGCTCTCGATGGTGACGGTCGGCTGCATCGTGTTCGCCGCGAACACCGCCAGCGCGCTCTGCTTCTGGCTCCGCCGGTCGAGCTGCCAGAAACCGAGCGCGATCATCGCCGCCACCGCGAGGCCGACGAGTAGGGTGGGGAGCAGCGGCACGCGGCGCATGTCAGTCCTCGGCGATCCGGCCCTCATGGGCGCGGTTACGATATTCCAGCGCGAGCAGCAGCCCCTTCGCCACCCGCAGCGATCCCACCACCATGCCCAGGGTAACCAGTGGCCAGAGCAGCAGGTGGAGCCAGACGGGCGGGGAGAAGGTGAACTCCAGCCACAGCGCGAGGATCGTCACCAGCGTGCCGATGCCGAGGGTGAGGAACACCACCGGGCCGTCGCCCACGTTGAATGCGGAAAAGTCCAGCCCGCAGGCCGAACAGCGATCCGCATAAGCCAGGAAACTGCGGAACAGCGTCTTGGCGCCGCAGCGGGGGCAGCAGCCATAGAGGCCGGATGCGATCGGGGGCGGCAACGCAGCGCTGCCGCCCCCGGTGGGATCGGGTTTCGGATCGGCCACGTCAGCCGGCGTGGACCGGCGCGCCCCAACCGCCCCAGACATAGATCGACGCGAAGAGGAACAGCCAGACGACGTCGACGAAGTGCCAGTACCAGGCAGCGGCCTCGAAGCCGAAATGCTGGCGGGGGGTGAAGTCGCCGCGATAGGCGCGCACCAGGTTCACCACGAGGAAGATCGTGCCGACGATCACGTGGAAGCCGTGGAAGCCGGTCGCCATGAAGAAGGCGCCGCCATAGCTCGAGCCGCCTTCGCTCGCCGCCTTGAAGGGGAAGGGAGCCTCCATATACTCATAGGCTTGGAGGCAGCTGAAGATCGCGCCCAGCACCACGGTGAGCCACAGGCCCTTCTTCACCGTATCGTTCTCGCCGACGCCGATCAGGCCCCACAGGCCATGCAGCGCGCCGCCGCGCTCGTTGTGGATCAGCCCGTGATGCGCCCAGGTGACGGTGCAGCCCGAGCAGAGCAGGATCAGCGTGTTAAGCAGCGGGAACTGCCAGGCGTCGAGCACCTCCATGCCCTTGGGCGGCCAGGTGCCGCCGACCGCCTCGACCGTGGAGGGGAACAGCGAGAAATCGAACCAGGCCCAGAACCAGCCGACGAAGAACATCACTTCGGAGGCGATGAACAGGATCATGCCGTAGCGAAGATGGAGCTGGACGATCGGCGTGTGATCGCCGGCATGCGCCTCCTGGATCACCTTGCCCCACCAGCCGAACATGGTGAGCAGGATCAGGGCGAAGCCGGTGGTGAGCACCAGCGTGCCGTTCGCCATCTTGTGCATCCACAGCACGGCGCCCGAGGCGAGAATCAGCCCGCCCAGCGAGCCGAGTAGCGGCCAGATGCTCGGCGGCAGGATATGGTACTGGTGGTTCTTTGCTCCAGCCATGGGCGTATCCCAATCCTCTCTCTATTTTGCGCGATGCTAGCTCGGTGTCTTCGGTGAATCCACTGGATAAAATGTATAGGACAAGGTGATCTCCTCGACGTCGCGCGCGTCGGGATCGTTGAGAATTTTCGGATCGACGAAGAAGATCACCGGCATGCGCACGGTTTCGCCCGGCTGCAGCGTCTGCTGGGTGAAGCAGAAGCACTGGATCTTGGTGAAATATTTGCCGACCTGCGCGGGCGTGACGTTGAACGTCGCGGTGCCGGTGAGCGGGCGGCTGAAGGTGTTGGTGGCGGTGAAGAACGCCATGTCGCGGCCGCCGATGTCGATCGTGTCGGCGCGGCGCTCGGGGACGAACTTCCAGGGCAGCTTGGGGCTGACATTGCTGTCGAACGCCACCGTGATCTTCTGGCCGGTGGCACCGGGCGCGCGCAGGCCGCGCTGGGTGGTGCCGTTGAGGCCGGTCGCCTCGCAGAACATGCGGTAGAGCGGTACCGCCGCAAAGCCGAGCCCGGTCATGCTGCACACCAGCACGGCACCCATCAGGCCTACGCGCAGGTTGCGGCTGATCCTCATCCGCCATGCCCCAGCTGCATCTTCACGATCGAGATCGCGAACACCAGCACGACGAAGCCGCCGAGCAGCAGCGCCATCACCCGCGCGCGGGCGCGCTGGCGGGCGCGGATCAGCTCCAGCTCCGATGCCGGCATCCGCAGTACATCCTCTCCGCGTGAGTCGTTCATGCCACCCACCTGTCGATCACCAGCGCGCCGAATAGCACGAAAAGGTACAATATCGAGAATTTGAACAGGCGCTTTTCCGGGATCATACGGTCGTCGGCCCCGGAGCGGCGCGTGGCGACCTGCACCGCCATGGCGAGGAAGATACCCGACATCAGCGCGGCGGTGAGGCCATAGACCATGCCGCTCAGCCCCAGCGGCCACGGCGCGGCGGCGGCGGCGATCATCGGCAGCGTGTAGAGGCCGATCTGGATGCGGGTGGCACGCTCGCCCGAGACCACCGGCAGCATCGGCACGCCGGCATTGGCGTAATCGGTCTTCACGAACAGCGCGAGCGCCCAGAAATGCGGCGGTGTCCACAGGAAGATGAGCGCGAAGAGGAGCAGCGGCAGCGTCGCGACGTCGCCGGTGGCGGCGGCCCAGCCGATCAGCGGCGGAAACGCGCCGGCAGCGCCGCCGATGACGATGTTCTGCGGCGTCCGGCGCTTGAGCCAGATCGTGTAGACGAACACATAGAACAGGATCGAGACCGCGAGGATCAGCGTCGCCACGAGGTTGATCGCGACATACATCAGCACGAGGCTGAACACCGCGAGCCCGACGCCGAAATGCAGCGCCGACTGCCGCTCCATCCGACCGGCGGGGAGCGGGCGGCCCTGGGTCCGCTTCATCTTGGCGTCGAGATCGGACTCATACCATTGGTTGAGCGCCCCCGCCGCGCCGGCGCCCAACGCGATGCACAGGATCGCGGTGAAGCCGAGCACCGGGTGGATCGGCACGGGGGCGGCGAGCATCCCGCACAGCCCGGTGAACACGACGAGCGTCATCACGCGCGGTTTGGTGAGGGCAAGGAAATCGCGCCAATCGGCGGGCATTGCGGGATTGGCGTTGGTTACGGACATCATCGGTCCCGATATACGGCGCTATTCAGGCGCGTGAAAGAGGCCCGTCAGCCGAGCCGCTTGGCGTTAGCCCGCACCTTGCGGCGATAATGGCGCAGCGTCTTGCTGGCCTGAGCTTCGGGGGTGCTGCCGAGTCGGCCGGTAACGGCGGCGACCTGCAGCTCCCAAGCCGCCTGCATCTTCTCGGTCACCATGTGCTGCGCTTCCGCCGCCGCGTTGGGGCCGCCGGCGGCAAGCTTCGCCATGCGAAGGCCGATTACGGTGGAGGCCTCCATGCTCAGCATCCAGCTGTCCATGCCGATCTTCATCCAGTCCGAAAAAGGCGAGTTGCGCATGGGGGTACTCCAGGGGTGCCGCGCAGGTTGAACGCGCCAGCATCAGCGTTGGGGCCGGCATAGGCGTTAAATCGGATCCGGTATAGCCAAAGGAGGTTTACGGAAGGTGCCCCCTGCGCTTCGGGCGCGCGCGGGATGCGCCCATCGGCGGCAGCGCCAGGTAAAGAAAAACGCCCCGGAGGTGTGCCCCCGGAGCGCTTTCCGCTTGTCGGCCCGGACCGGATCAGTCGATCTTGGGCAGCGTCTCGAACTGGTGGAAGGGCGGGGGGCTCGACAGCGTCCATTCGAGCGTGGTCGCGCCTTCGCCCCAGGGATTGGCTTCCGCCTTCTTGCCGGCGAGCAGCGAGTATATGATGTTCACGAAGAACACCGCCATGCCGGCCGCCATCACCATGTAGCCCACCGTCGCCATGTGGTTCCAATAGGCATATTGGTCCGTATAGTCGGGGATGCGGCGCGGCATGCCCTGCAGGCCCAGGAAGTGCATCGGGAAGAACAGCAGGTTCACGCCGGCGAAGAACACCCAGAAGTGCACATGGCCGAGCACTTCGCTGTACATCTTGCCCGTCATCTTCGGGAACCAGTAATAGAAGCCCGCGAACAGGCTGAACACCGCGCCCAGCGACAGCACATAGTGGAAATGGGCGACGACGTAATAGGTGTCCTGCATATAATCGTCGACGCCGCCATTGGCGAGGACGACGCCGGTCACGCCGCCGACGGTGAACATGAAGATGAAGCCGATCGCCCAGACCATCGGGGTCTTGAAGCTGATCGATCCGCCCCACATCGTCGCGATCCACGAGAAGATCTTCACGCCGGTGGGCACCGCGATCACCATCGTCGCTGCGGTGAAGTACATCTTCACGGTGACCGGCAGGCCGGTGGTGAACATGTGGTGCGCCCAGACGACGAAGCCGACCAGGCCGATCGCGACCATCGCATAGGCCATGCCGAGATAGCCGAACACCGGCTTGCGGCTGAACGTCGCGATGATGTGGCTGACGATGCCGAAGCCCGGCAGGATCATGATGTAGACTTCGGGGTGGCCGAAGAACCAGAACAGGTGCTGGTAGAGCACCGGATCGCCGCCGTACTGCGGATCATAGAAGGCGGTGCCGAAGTTGCGATCGGTGATCAGCATCGTGATCGCCGCGGCGAGCACCGGCAGCGCCAGCAGCAGCAGGAAGGCGGTGACCAGCACCGACCAGGCGAACAGCGGCATCTTGTGCAGCGTCATGCCCGGTGCGCGCATGTTGAAGATCGTCGTGATGAAGTTGATCGCGCCGAGGATCGACGCCGCGCCCGCGAGGTGGAGCGAGAAGATCGCGAAATCGACCGACGGCCCCGGCTCGCCATAAGTGGAGAGCGGCGCATAGACCGTCCAGCCCGTGCCCGCGCCCACCCCGACGAAGGGCGAGAGCATCAGCAGCACGAAGCCCGCCACGGTGAGCCAGAACGAGATGTTGTTCATCCGCGGGAAGGCCATGTCCGGTGCGCCGATCATGATCGGCACGAACCAGTTGCCGAAGCCGCCGATCATCGCCGGCATCACCATGAAGAACACCATGATCAGGCCGTGCGCGGTGATCAGCACGTTCCAGAAGTGCATTGCCTCGTCGAACGTGCCTTCGCCGTGCAGCTTAGCGACCCACCAGGGCAGATACTGGATGCCCGGCTGCATCAGCTCGGCGCGCATCACGCCCGAGATCGCGCCGCCGATGATCCCGGCGAAGATCGCGAAGATCAGGTAGAGCGTGCCGATGTCCTTGTGGTTGGTCGACATGAACCAGCGGGCGAAGAAGCCGGGCTTGTGATCGGCATCATGCTCCGCGTGCGAGTGATCGTGCGCGGCGGTGTAGGGGAGCGCGGTATCGGTCATGGCTCAGTTGCCCGTGTTGCCGGCGCCGGCGGGGTTCGCGGTCGCAGGCTTGTTGGACGGTGCCGGGGTGGCGGTGGCATCGACGGTGGGTCCGGCCTCCGTCGTGCCGTTGGCGGTGGCGTCGGTCGCGTCGTTGCCCATGGCGGTGGTGCTGGCCGGCTCGGCCTTGGCGCCCGGCATGGTGCCGCCCTTGGAGGCGACCCACTGCGCGAACTTGGCGGGGCTCACCGCCTCGACCGCGATCGGCATGAAGGCGTGGCGAGCGCCGCACAGCTCGGAGCACTGGCCGAAATAGACGCCTTCCTTCTGGATGATGAAGCTCGTCTCGTTCAGCCGGCCCGGGATCGCGTCGAGCTTGATCCAGAAGGCGGGCATCGCCCAGCTGTGGATTACGTCGGTCGCCGTCGTCACGAGGCGGATCGGCACGCCGACCGGCAGCACCACGCGCTGATCGGTGGCGAGCAGGCGCGGGCCATCGGCGTCGGTGCGATAGCGCTGGTCCTTGCCGACCTGGCCCTCTTCCTTGAGCATGTTGGCGGTCAGCTGGATATTGCCGTTGTCCGGATATTCGTACGACCAGAACCACTGGTTGCCGATCGCCTTCAGCGTCACCGCACCCTTGGGCGCCGGCTTGAACTGCGCGGCGAGCAGCTTGATCGAGGGGATCGCGATCGCCACCAGGATCAGCACCGGCGCCAGCGTCCAGACGATCTCGATCGCGGTGTTGTGGCTGGTGCGCGACGGCGTGGGATTGGCGGCGCGGCGGTAGCGGATGATCACCCACACCAGCAGCAGCAGCACGAAGATCGAGATGATCGTGATCAGCGGCAGCAGGATCGTGTTGTGGAACCAGTGCGCCTCCTGGCCGGTGGGCGTCACCTGCTGCTGGAGCGAAAAGGCCTTGTCGACGGGTTCGCCGACGCCGGGTACAGCCTGATGCAGCGGCTTGCCGGCGGCATCGAGCGTCGGATCGGCGACCTTAGCGGCGGACGCCGCGGGTGCGGCTGCTGCCGGCGACGCGGCAGGGGCGGGGGCGGCAGGTTGCGCCGATCCCGGGGAAGCGAAGGCCAGACCAGCGGCCAGCAAGATCGTCGGTACCAAGAAACTGCGCATAAGGTGTTGTCACCCCTCTCCAGGAACGCACAACCGGGGCATCCTAGCGGCCCTTTGAACCAAAGGTATAGCTGGGAAAAGGCCATGCTCAACCTTTTTCGCGCGCGGTTGCGGTAGCAGCGCCCGCCACTTAAAGGATCGTTCCACCGTTGACTTCAGGAGCCCAGACATTGACCGGAGACGCCATCCTCGACGAATTTCGCGACGCAGGCGCGTTGCTTGAGGGGCATTTTATCCTGTCTTCGGGTTTGCGCTCTCCCGTATTTCTCCAGAAGATGCGTATTTTCGAAGATCCAGTACGTACCGAACGCGTGTGCGGCGCGCTGGGCAAGCTGATTCGCGAGACCTTCGGCGAGGTCGACATGGTCGTGTCCCCCGCGATCGGCGGCATCATCCCCGGGTATGAAACGGCGCGGGCGCTGGGCTGCAAGGCGGTGTTCGTCGAGCGCGAGGACGGCGAATTCCAGCTGCGCCGCGGCTTCGAGATTCCCGAAGGCGCCCGCGTGGTGATGGTGGAGGACATCGTGACGACGGGTCTTTCCTCGCGCGAGTGCATCGCCGCGATCCAGAAGCACCCCGGCACGCTGCTGGGCGCGGCCTGCATCGTCGATCGCTCGAACGGCAAGGCCGATGTCGGCGTGCCGCTGATCGCGCTGACCAAGCTGGACGTGCCGGCCTATCCGGCGGACCAACTGCCGCCCGAGCTGGCGGCGATCCCGGCGATCAAGCCCGGGAGCAGGGCCATCGTGGCATGACCGGCAAGCTGCGCCTCGGGGTCAATATCGACCATGTTGCCACCGTGCGGAATGCGCGTGGCAGCGGCTATCCCGATCCCGTGCGCGCAGCGCTGCTGGCGGCGGAAGCCGGGGCGGACGGCATCACCGCCCATCTGCGCGAGGATCGCCGGCACATCACCGACGTCGATATCGCCCGGCTGGTCGCCGAGCTTACCGTGCCGCTCAACCTGGAGATGGCGGCGACCGAGGAGATGCTGGCGATCGCGATTCGCCACCGCCCGCACGCCGTCTGCATCGTGCCGGAGAAGCGCGAGGAGCGCACCACGGAGGGCGGGCTCGACGCGGCGGGCATGTTCGACCAGCTCGCGCCGATGGTGGCCAAGCTGCGCGACAACGGCAGCCGCGTGTCGCTGTTCATCGAGCCCGAGGCACGGCAGATCGATGCCGCCATCCGACTCGGCGCGCCGGTCATCGAGCTGCACACCGGCGCCTATGCCGAGCTGGTCGGCGAAGCGCTGGCGGCGGAGCTGAAGCGCCTGTCCGATGCGGCGGCGCTGGCGGCGCGCAACGGCATCGAGCCGCATGCCGGCCACGGCCTCACCTTCGACAATGTCGTGCCGATCGCCGCGATCCCGCAGGTGATGGAACTCAACATCGGCCATTTCCTGATCGGTGAAGCGATCTTCGACGGGCTGGGGCCGGTCGTCCGGCGGATGCGGGATCTGATGGATTCGGCGCGGTGAGCGCATGATCCTCGGCCTCGGCTCCGATCTCTGCAACATCGAGCGGATCCAGAATTCGCTGGATCGCTACGGCCAGCGGTTCGAACAGCGGGTGTTCACCGATCTGGAGCTCGCCAAGGCCGCGAAGCGACCGCACAATTACGCTGCCACGCTCGCCAAGCGCTTTGCGGCGAAGGAGGCATTTTCCAAGGCGGTCGGAACCGGCTTCAAACGCGGCGTGTTCATGAAGGACATCGGCGTGGTTAATGCACCGTCCGGCGCACCCACGCTCGCGCTGACCGGCGGCGCCAAGGCGAGACTTGACGCCATGACGCCCGCGGGACACGTGGCCAAGGTGCATCTGACGCTCACGGACGATCAACCCTGGGCGTTCGCGATGGTGATGATCGAGGCCGTGCCGGCGGAAAAGGAATGATGATGGGGGTGGACGAACTGGTGTTGCGCAGCAAGCGGAGCGAGCGACGCCAGAGCGCCACCCGGCAAGGCACCGACTGGTGGGCCGAACTGCGCGGTCTCGTCTGGCTGGTGCTGGGCGTGCTGGCCTTCCACAGCCTCATCGCCAAGCCCTTCTACATCCCGTCGGAATCGATGCTGCCGAACCTGCGGGTGGGCGACCAGCTGATCGTCAGCAAATATCCCTATGGCTATTCCTTCGTCACGCCGACCTTCCACCTGCTGCCGCCGATCCCCGGCCGCATCCTCGGCCGCCTGCCGGCGCGCGGCGACATCGTCATCGTCACGCCGCCGCAGCACAGCACCGATTACATCAAGCGCGTGATCGGCCTGCCCGGCGATACGATCGCGGTGCGCGACGGCGTCGTCTGGCTGAACGGCGTGGCGGTGCGGCGCGAGCCGCTGGGCGACCGGCTGGTGCCGATCGACGGCAACACCCGCTGCGACCCCGATCCCGAGCGTGGCGGCTCGATCTTCTACGAAGGCCGCCGGGTCGTGCACCAGGGCAAGGCCTATTGCAGCCTGACCCTGTTCCGCGAGACGCTGCCGAACGGCGCCAGCTACGACGTCGCCGATCTGGGCGACTCCGCCGGCGACAATTTCCCGCCGACCGTCGTGCCGAAGGATCATGTGTTCCTGATGGGGGACAATCGCGACAACAGCGCCGACAGCCGGTTCGGCCTGGACCAGGGCGGGCTGGGCGGCCCGGTGCCGTGGGAAAATATCGGCGGCCGGGCCGAATTCATCACTTTTTCGCGCGACGGCTCTTCCACCTGGAACCCGCTGACGTGGTTCACGGGTTTCCGTGGGGACCGGTTCGGCATTTCGCTGCACCCTACCCACGAGGATAAATGAGCAACGATCCGCTGGAGTCCGCGCGCGTCCGCGTCGTGCGCGAGCCGGGCCCGAACGAGTTTCGCGACCCCGCAACCCGCGCCGAGTTCAAGAAGGCGGCCGTCTGGCTGGGCATGGCCGTGGGCATCGCGCTCGTCGTGCTGCTGGTCCAGCCGCTGCTGATCATCTTCGGCGGCCTCGTCTTCGCTTCGATGCTCGACGGCGGCGCGCGCTTGATCGGCAAGGTGCTGCCGATTCCGCGCGGCCTGCGCATCGCGCTGGTGCTGCTGCTGGTCTTCGCCTTTTTCGGCCTCGTCTTCTACCGCACCGGCATGCAGATAGCCGATCAGGCGGAGCAGTTGCGCACCACGCTGGAGGCGCAGGCCAATCGCGTTGCGCGCTGGGCCGCGGACATGGGGCTGATGCCAGGGCGGTCGGACCTCAACGGGCTGGTCCGCGAGGGGCTCGGCTCGATCGGGCGGCTCACCACCGCCGTGGGCACCGCGATCGGCGCGGTCACCAGCATGATCATGATCCTGATCATCGGCCTGTTCGTGGCGCTGGATCCCCGCATCTACGAGCGCGGGCTGCAATGGATGGTGCCGCTCGACCAGCGCCATGCCTTCGCGCAGATGCTGGGCGGCATGGCGACGACGATGCGCCGCCTGCTCGCCGGCCGCCTGCTCGGCATGTTGTTTGAAGGCGTGCTGACCTGGATCTTCCTCAGCATCGCAGGGGTGCCGATGGCGCTGCTGCTCGGCATCATCACCGGCGTTCTGGCCTTCATCCCCAATGTCGGCGCGATCATCTCCGGCGTGCTGATGGCGGCGGTGGGGTTCAGCGCGGGCCAGGAAACCGGCATCTGGGCGCTGATCATCTATTTCGCGGTGCAGAATTTCGACGGCTATGTGGTGATTCCGATGGTCGCCAAGCGCACCGTCGATCTGCCCCCGGCGCTGACGCTCTCCTCGCAGATCCTGGCGAGCACGCTCTTCGGCATCCTCGGCCTGGCGCTGGCCGATCCGATGGTGGCGATGATCAAGGTCGCGCTGGAGAGCAACGCCCGCCAGAACGGCAAGAAGCCGAAGGGCGAAGACCATCCCGACGAGGATTGAGCCCATGCTGGTGCTGCACGATTATTTCCGCTCCTCGGCGGGCTACCGGGTGCGGATCGCGCTGAACCTGAAGGAGGTGGGCTATGTCCGCCACGAGGTGCCCCTGCTGGAAAATGCCCAGCGGAGCCCCGAGCATCTCGCGCGCAACCCGCAGGGACTGGTGCCCGCGCTGGAGGCGGAGGGGCGGGTGTTCACCCAGAGCCTGGCGATCCTCGACTGGCTCGACGCCCGCTATCCCGAGCCGCGGTTGATCCCGGTGGACCCGGACGCGCGGGCGGAAGCGCTGGCGCGGGCAATGGTGATCGGCATGGACATCCACCCGATCAACAACCTGCGGGTCATGCGCTATCTCGAGCAGCAGGTGGGCGCCGGCGCGGAAGCCCGATCGGCCTGGACGGCGCACTGGATGACCGAGGGGTTCACGGCGCTGGAGGCGATGGTTCGCAATGCCGGCGGCGGGGGCCCTTTCCTCGGCGGTGCCGCTCCTGACGTCTCCGACTGTTTCCTCGTGCCCCAATTGTTCAACGCCCGGCGCTTCGCCGTGCCGCTGGATGCCTATCCTCTCCTGCTGCAGGCGGAAGCGGCGGCCGTCGCGCATCCGGCCTTCGCCGCCGCCCATCCGGATCGAGTCGCACCGAATGCTTGAAAGACTGGGGTGCGCCGTCGCGGCGCTGTGCGTGGCGGCGCCGGCCATCGCGCAGGAATCGGGGCCGACCGAGATCATCGTCACCGGCCGCGGGCTCGACGTGCCGCCGGGCGACGCCGCCTATGACGTGGTAACGATCGACCGGGCGCGGCTGGCCGACACGGCGAGCAACCGGATCGAGGACGTGCTGGCCGACGTCGCGGGCCTCGCGCAGTTCCGGCGCTCCACCTCCACCTCCGCGCATCCGACCAGCCAGGGCATCACGCTGCGCGGACTGGGCGGCAATGCCTCCAGCCGCGCGCTGCTGCTGCTCGACGGCGTGCCGCAGACCGATCCGTTCGGCGGCTGGGTGCCGTTCCCCGCCTATATGCCGGGGCGCCTGGCCGGCGTGCGGGTGACGCGCGGCGGCGGCAGCGGCTTTGCCGGGCCCGGCGCACTCGCAGGAACCGTCGAACTGGAGAGCGGCACCCCGGCCGAACTCGGCACGCTGAACCTCGCCGGTTTCTATGGCAGCCGCGACAGCGTCGACGCCAGTGCCGTGGCGGCGGTGCCGGTGAACGGCGGGTTCCTCACCCTCGCCGGGCAATATGGCCGCAGCGACGGCTTCGTGCCGATCGTCAACCCCGGCCGCGTCGACCGCGCCGCGCCGTACGAGCAGGCAAGCGTCGCGGTGCGCGGCGTCGCCGATCTGGGGGGCGGCACCGAACTCCAGACCAACGTCTCCGGCTTTATCGACCAGCGCGACCGCGGCACCGCCTTTACCGACGTGCGGAGCAAGGGCGCCGATGCCAGCCTGCGCCTCGTCCGCCGCGGCAACGGGCAGAAGGGCGAGTGGGGCTGGTCCGCGCTTGCCTATCTGCAGGTGCGACAGTTCGAGAGCGGCTTCGCTAGCATCTCCGCCGCGCGCGACACCGTAAGTCCCGTCGTGCAGCAGGACGTCCCGGCGACCGGCATCGGCGGCCGGATCGAAGTCGCACCGCCGGTCGGCGGGGGCGTGACGCTGCGGCTGGGCGGGGATCTTCGCCGCGTTTCCGGCGAGACGCGCGAGCTCTACACCTTCGTCGGCACCAGTCCGACGCGGCGGCGCGTCGCGGGCGGCGCGAGCCTCACCACCGGCGGCTTCGCCAATGCCGGCTATTCCGGCGGGGGATGGACGCTGGATGCCGGCGGCCGGCTGGATCATTGGACGATCACCGACGGCAGCCTGGTCGAGGTGCCGCTGGCATCCGGTCCCGTCCTCACCGACACGCGCTACGGCAACCGCCATGGCTGGGAGCCGACCGGGCGGCTGGGTGCCGCCTATGCGCTGGGCCCGGTCACGCTGCGGGCCGCGGGGTATCGGGGGTGGCGCCTGCCGACCCTGAACGAACTCTACCGCCCGTTCCGCGCCGGGGCGGACGCCACGGCGGCGAATGCCGGCCTCGATCCCGAGCGGCTATGGGGCGGGGAGCTCGGCATCGATCTGCGCCCCGCGCCGGATCTCGTCGTGCGCGCAACCGGCTATTGGAACCGGCTGGACGGCGCGATCGCCAATGTGACGCTGGCGCGCGGCCCGGGGACCTTCCCCGGCGTCGGCTTCGTCTCTGCGTCTGGCGCCTATCGCCAGCGGCAGAACCTCGACGCGGTGGAGGCAAAGGGCATCGAGCTGGACGCGCGGTGGTCGCTCGGCGCGTGGAGCCTGGCAGGCTCCTGGGCCTATGCCGATTCCCGCGTGCAAGCCTCGGGCGCCGCGGCATCGCTCGACGGGCTGCGACCGGCGCAGACGCCGCGCTTCCAGGGTTCGGCGACGCTCGCCTGGCGGACGGCGCCGGCCAATGCGTCGATCACCGCGCGTTACGCGGGCGAACGGTTCGAGGACGACCAGAACAGCGCGCGGCTCGATTCAGCCTGGACGGTGGATGCCACGTTGGGCGTGCCGGTCACGGGGAGGCTGCGGGTCGAGGGCCGGGCCGAGAACCTGTTCGATGCCGAGGTGCAGGCGGGAATCAGCGGCGGCGGCGTCATCGAACGCGCCACCCCGCGCACGCTTTGGATCGGGCTGCGCTACGCGATGCGCTGAGGCGTGCGCCGCCTCCAGCGCGCGCGGCGGGCCGGGCCGGGCTGGCCCTCTACTTGCGGTTTGCCTTTGTAACGCCCAAATCGCTGCCGGAATAAACCGCAATGTGTTGCGAAACACCCTGATGTCGCGCGACGCGCCGGAGAGCCGGGAGCGCCGATCCGCGGAAGAGTGAGAGTGTTTCGGTCTTTTCGGTGGCGCTTTTGAATGGATTGAACAGGCAGGCTGGGGACGCTTCGGTGAACACGCGCATGGCCGAAGCAGCGGTTCCGGCTGCACCCGATCTGGCAGGGCTGGAGCCCGTCGAGAAGATCAAGCGCCGCTGGCCGATGTGGCTCGGCGGCGCGCTCACGCTGCTGATGGTGGTGGGGTTGGCGCGCGAGCTGTTCGGCGGCGGGGTTGCCAAGCTCGCCATGCCCGCCGATCCGCGCTTCTACGTCGTTTTCCTGTTCTATTACATCTGCTCGCCGACCTTCGACTTCATCATCTTCCGCAAGCTGTGGCGCATTCCGATCGACGGGATGATCGCGCTCCACAAGAAGCGGATCGCGAACGAAGTGCTGCTCGGCTATTCGGGCGAGGCCTATTTCTACGCCTGGGCGCGCCAGCGCACGCAGATGGTGGCGGCCCCGTTCGGCGCGGTGAAGGACGTGACGATCCTTTCCGCCATTGCCGGCAACGCGATGACGCTGGCGGTGCTCGCCCTCGCGCTGCCGTTCGGCATCGACCTGCTGAAGCCGGCCGAGTTCAACACGCTGATGGGCTCGATCGCGGTGATCTTCGCGATGTCGCTGCCCTTTCTGATCTTTTCGAAGCGGGTCTTCTCGCTCCCCCGCGGACAGCTGTGGTGGGTGTTCGGCATCCACTGCGTGCGCATCATCACCAGCTCGGTGCTGGTCGCCTTCGCCTGGCATTTCGCGATGCCGCAGGTCTCGGTCGGCATCTGGCTGCTGCTTTCCGCCGGGCGGCTGCTCGCCTGGCGCCTGCCGCTGGTCCCGAACAAGGAACTGCTGTTCGCCAGCTTCGCCATCATGATCATCGGCCAGGGCGAGGCGCTGTCCGAGCTGATGGCGCTGATCGCCGGGCTGTCGCTGGTTGCCCATATGATCCTGATCGCGGGCTTCGGCCTGCATGCACTGCTCACGAGGAAAGACGCATGAACCGCTCCGCCCTTCTTGTCGCGACCGTGCTTGCTGCCACCGCCGCACCCGGCGCGTCGGCACAGGTGCTCGGCGAGGATGCCGCCGCCTGCAGCAGCGGGCGCGGCCCCGCCATCCAGGTCGAGGTCAGCGGCCTCAAGGATCGCGCCGGCCGGCTGAAGCTGGAACTCTACCCCGCGACCGAGGAGGATTTCCTCAAGGACGATCGCGACCTGGCGAAGGAAGGCAAGACCTTCCGGCGCATCTGGGCCGACACGCCGCACGCCGGCGCGGTGGTGATGTGCATCCGGGTGCCCGCGCCGGGCACCTATGCCGTGCTGTTCACCCACGACCGGGACGGCAAGAACAAGTTCGACTTCTGGACCGACGGCGCGGGCTTCCCGTCGAACCAGCGCCTCGGCCGCAGCCGTCCCAAATTGCGTCAGGCGATCGTGCACGTCGGGAACGGAGTGACCAACGTGAACATTCGAGCGCAGTATCTGCGCGGGCTCGGGGGCTTTGCGCCGCTCAACTGAGGGCCTGCATGCGCATCGTTGACGTCAACGAGTTCTACTCTCCCACGGGCGGCGGGGTGCGCACCTATCTGGACCGCAAGATGGGCCTGATGGCCGATCTGGGGCACGAGCTGATCGTCGTCGCGCCTGGCGCCGAGACGGCGGTGGAGGAGCGGCCGGGGGGCGGCGCGATCCACTGGATCAAGGCCCCGCCGCTGCTGCTCGACCGCAATTATCGCATCTTCGTCAAGGACGAGCCGGTCTGGGAAGCGCTCGACCGGCTCAAGCCCGACATCGTCGAGAACAGCTCACCCTGGCTGCCGGCCTGGACGGTGGGGCGCTGGCAGGGCGATGCGCTGAAGGTCTATTTCGCCCATGGCGATCTGGTCGGCACCTATCCGCAGCGCTGGCTCGACAGCGTCGCCACGCCGCTGCAGGTGGAACAGGCGTTCGGCTGGTACACCCGCTACATGGCGCGCTTCCTCAGCCATTATGATGCCTTCGTCACCAACGGCCCCGCGCTCGCCAAGCGATTCGAGCGGCGCGGGCTGAACGTCGATGCCTCGGTACCGCTCGGGATCGACCGCGGCTGGTTCTCGCCGGACCTGCGCGACGAGAAGCTGCGCGTGTCGCTGCTTGCCCAGCTTGGCCTGCCGCCGGAGGGGCATCTGCTGCTCGGCCTGGGGCGCCACCACAAGGAGAAGCGCTGGCCGCTGGTGATCGAGGCAGTGGAGGCGGCGGCGAACGATCTGCCGGTGGGGCTGATGCTGCTGGGCGACGGCCCGCAGCGGCACCAGCTGGAAGCGCTGATCGCCGACAGCCCGCACATCCGCATCTTCCGCCCGGTATATGACCGGCTGCGGCTGTCGCGCATCATGGCGAGCTGCGACGGCCTGATCCATGGATCGGATGCGGAGCCGTTCGGGCTCGTCGCATGGGAAGCGCTGGCCTCCGGGCTGCCGCTGATCGGGCCCGACGAGGGCGGTTTCGCCGAGATCGCCGATCCGCACTTCGCGGAAACCTACGCCGCCCGCGACACGCTCTCGGCTGCCGATGCCATCCGCCGCCTGTTCGCGCGCGACCAGACGATCCTGCGGCATGCCGCCCGGATAGGCGCAGCGAAGGTACGCAGCGACGCCGACCACGCCGCTGCGCTGATGGACTATTATGCCGGCCTGCTCGCCGCGCGCCGGGGCGGTGCCGCCGCGGAAACCGCCGGCGCCGCATAGACGGTGGTCGGCACGGTGCCGAGCAGATAGGTGCCGCGCACGCCGTAGCCGAGCCGGCGCAGATAGTGCTGGACCCGGGCCCGCACCGCCGGGCGCTCGCCGCGGAACGGCGTGCGCATCACCACCACCGCCGGCCGCTGCGCGAAGATGCGATCGACTTCGGCGATCTGGTCGATGCCCAGCGCACCGTCCTCCCGCTCGCGGGACAGGTGATCCGGGAACAGCCAGGGGCTCAGCGCGCAGCGCTCGGTCGCGCCGTAGAGCATCGAATTGCCCGAGTGCACGTACAGGCAGCCGCTGCCATGGCCGATCCCGTCGGCGATCGCCGCCAGCTGCGCCGCATTGCCGCGCTTGGCCTGCGCGACGACCACGCAGAGCGTGCCGGCTACCAGCGCCACCGCCAGTAGCGCGGGCGCGATCACGCGGCGGGCGCGGCGGTCCTGCGCGAAGGTCGCGGCACAGCACAGGCTGGCGGGTACCAGCACCGGCAGCGCGTAATGCGGGTACCAGGAACCGAAGACGAGCAGCCCGACCATCGCGGCGATCAGCCAGCCCATCAGCAGCCGCGCCGCCGGCGTTACCGCGCGGCCGCGCCGCAGCCGCGCCCAGCCGAGGCCGCTCAGCACCAGCAGCGGCGCCAGCGGTACCATCACTTCGAAAAAGGCGCCGACGAGATCGATGAAGGGATCGCCGCGGCGATCGAGGATCGAGCCGAAATTGGCATAGGCCCAGGCATCGAACTGGCCGAGCCACGCATAGGTTGCCGCAGCCAGCAGCGTGGGCAGCATCGCCATTCCGGCATAGCCCAGTCCGCGCCGTGCGATGTGGTGCAGCCCGGCGCCCAGCACCGCCTCGCGGCGGAGCAGCCAGAGGCCGAAAAACAGGCCTTCGAACAGCACGGTGTATTTCACCTGCAGGGCCAGGCCGATCAGCAGCATCGCCAGCAGGTTGCGACCTACGCGGACGGGGTCGCCGTCGCGATCGGTCGGCCGAGGCAGCAGCAGCGCGACCGCGCCTATGGTCAGCAGGTTGTAGAAGATCGGCGCCTGGCCGCCCTGGCCGTCGACCACGTTCAGCATGAGGATGTAGAGCAGCGCGGCCGGCAGCGCGCCGGCCTGCCAGCCCACCCTGTCGCTGATTCGGGCGATCATGCCCGCGGTCAGCACCACGCAGGCCAGCGCCATCAGCTGATAGGCAAGGATTCCCCAGGGCATTCCCAGCGCGGCGGCGGGGAGGTAGAGCAGGAACAGGCCGACCGGCTTGCGATCCCAGATGTCCACGAAGGGCACGGCACCGTGCAGCATCCGCTGGGCAGTGACCCAGTAGAATTGTTCGTCCACGGCCACGAGCGGGTTGCCGAAGGTGACGGCGCGAACCGCGACGGCGGTGGCGAACAGGACCAGCCAGCGCGGCAGTGCCGCTGCCGCCGCTCCCAGGCCCGCTTTGGGCGCACCGACGGCGACCGTAGCAACGCGCGTTGCCATCAGCGCGCCGTGCCTGGTTCGACGCCATGCGATGCCGTGCGGTCGTCACGGTGCGGCCGGGCCGTGCCCCGCGCAGTTCGAGATAGCTTCACGTACGCCTTCGTCTCTTTGCGGCCGGCGGGTTTCCCGTCCGGCAGGTGCGTTCCCCCATTTTCAACGCCCCAAATGCCGATTCGGGTCTTTGCCTAGCCGAGCTTTGTTCAGCTGTCACGAACACGACACCAATTGGCGGCACGGAGCGGCGGACCGAAAAAGGGACGCGACCAGATGAAATTCCGTATCGACCGCCGCTCGCTATTGCTCACCGGAACGCTCGGGATCGGTGCATTGTCGCTGCCGGGCGTGGCGCTCGCCCAGGCGACGGCGCGCGGCTTCACCCATTCGGTGGCGAGCGGCGAGCCCGGTCCCGACACGATGCTGCTGTGGACGCGCTACGTCCCGGCCGATGGCGGCGCGGTGAAGCTGCGCGCGCAGGTCTCCGCCAGCGCCGACTTCGCCCGCGTCGTGGCGGAAGGCGAGCAGATCACCGGGCCGTGGCGCGACCACACCGCGAAAGTGACGGTGGCGGGGCTTTCGCCGGACACGCGCTATTTCTACCGCTTCGTGGCGCCCGACGGCAGCTTTTCCCCCGTCGGCCGCACCAAGACGCTGCCGCTGGGCGATGCGCGCCGCTTCGGCATCGCGATCTTCTCCTGCTCGAATCTGCCGTTCGGCTATTTCAACGCCTATGGTCACGCGGCGGCGCGCGACGACATCGACCTGTGGGTCCATCTCGGCGACTATCTCTACGAGTATAAGCAGGGCGGCTATGCCCCCGCCGGCGGCGCGATCGGCGGCCGCTGGCCCGAGCCCGCCGGCGAGATGATCCACCTTGCCGACTATCGCCTGCGCTATGCCAGCTACCGCGCCGACCCCGATCTGCAGGCGCTGCACGCGGCCAAGCCGATGCTCGTCCAGTGGGACGACCATGAAAGCGCCAATGACAGCTGGGAAGGCGGCGCCGAGAATCATCAGGACGACGAAGGCGACTGGAGCGCGCGCAAGGCCGCGGCGATGCAGGTGTTCCGCGAGTGGATGCCGGTCTCCGAGACGCCGTGGGGCAGCTACGAGATCGGCACGCTGGCGACCTTCTTCCGCACCGAGAGCCGGCTGCTCGCGCGCAGCCAGCAGCCCGATGTCGCGCCGCTGTTCAAGGACGCCGATCCGGTCAAGGCGCTCACCGCCTTCCGCGACGGCCCCTGGCACGATCCGGCCGTGACGATGCTGGGCAGCGAGCAGGAGGTGTGGCTGGATCATGCGATGCGCCGCTCGGTGCAGGCGGGGCAGCGCTGGCAGGTGGTCGGCTTCGGCACGATCCTGGGCAATCTGTCGACCCCGGCCGATGCGATGGGCTGGCTGGCACCGGACGCCGATCCGCGCGCCAGGGCCTATGTCCAGGCGGGCGTGACGGCGGGCAGACTGGGCTTGCCGCTCGGCTATGACAGCTGGGGCGGCTATCCGGCGGCGCGTGCGCGGTTCCTCAAATCCTCGCAAGGCATGGGCGCCAACCTGCTCGTCGTGTGCGGCGACAGCCACAATGCCTGGGCGTTCGATCTCGCACAGGACGGCAAGGCCGCGGGCGTCGAATTCGCGGGCCATGCGGTGACCTCGCCGGGGTTCGAGAGCGCGCTCAAGACCGATCCCAAGCTGGTGGCTGCCGCCATGGTGCGCGCCAATCCCGAGCTGAAATGGTGCGACACCAGCCGCCGCGGCTACATGGCGCTGACGCTCACGCCCGATCAGGCGCGCAACGACTGGGTGTTCGTCGAGACCGTCACCGCGCGCAGCCTGAAGGCGAGTGTGGGGCACAGCGCGATCGTGCAGCGCGGCCGCAACGTGATGGCATGATGCCGTGCTCCCTCCCGGCTGCGGGAGGGGGCCGATGGCTCAGCGCAGCCAGAGTGCGGCAGCGATCAGCGCGGTGCCGGCCAGCAGGGACGTGGCGATCCAGCGGCCGGCCTGGGCGATCGCGCGGGCCGTGCCGGTATCGACGGGCGGCGTCTCCAGCCGGGCAGCCGCCGCCCGCAACAGGCGCGGGGCGTCCTCGCCCAGCTCCGCCAGCGCCATCGCCAGCGCCGCCGAACTCGCCGCCATCCGCGCGGGGCCGAAGCGATTGGCGACCAGCGCCACTTGCGCACGGCGGATCGCACCCGACAGGTCGAAGCCCGGTGCGATGCGGGCGAGCACGCCGTCCAGCGTCACCATCGCCTTGAACACCAGCAGCAGGTCCGGCGGCAGCACCAGCCCCTCCTCGCGCAGCAGCCGCAGGAAATCGGGCATCATCGCCGAAAGGACCAGCGTGCCGCCGCCATGGCGCTGGACGATCGCCTCGGCCGCACGATCGATCGTGCGGCGGGGGACGTCATGGCCGTCGCTCCACAGCGCCAGCGTGTCCGCCAGCGACCGCGCATTGCCGCCGGTCAGCGCCAGCACGAAGGCGATGAATTCGTCGCGCCGCTTCGGGCCGATATGCCCGATCGAGCCGAGGTCGAGCAGCGCCAGCCGGTCGCCGGGCAGGCAGAGCAGGTTGCCGGGGTGCGGATCGGCATGGAAGCGGCCGTTGACCAGCACCATTGCGATCACGGTGTCGGCGCCGAGTTCGGCGATCGCCTCGGGATCGATGCCGGCCGCGCGCAAGGCCTCGCCCGAGACCGGCTTCGTACCGTCGACGAAGTCCATTACCAGCAGCGTTTCGGACGTCCATTGCCAATGGATTTCCGGCACCACGACGCGGGGGCTGCCGGTCATGTCGGCGCGGAGCAGATCGGCGTTGCGGCCTTCGTTGGTGAAGTCGAGCTCCTCGATCAGCGCCTGGCGCAGCTGGCGGGCGAGCGCGACGGGTTCGAAGCGGCGCGCCTCGGCGCTGCTCCGCGCGACCAGCGCGGCAAGCTCGCCGATCAGCCGCAGGTCTGCCTCCATCGCCGCGCGAATGCCGGGGCGGCGGACCTTGAGCACCACCTCGCGGCCGTCCGCCAGCCGGGCGCGGTGGACCTGCGCCATCGACGCGGCGGCGAGCGGGGTGGCGTCGAACCAGGCAAAGGCCTGTTCGGGCTGCATGCCGAGTGCCGCTTCCACTTCGCCGCGGATTTCCTCGAACGGCAGCGTGGGGGCGGCGCTCTGGAGCAGTTCCAGTTCGGCGATCCAGTCGGGCGGCAGCAGGTCGCCGCGCGTCGCCAGGATCTGGCCGATCTTCACATAGGTGGGGCCCAGCGCCTCCAGCGCCAACCGGGTGCGGCGGGGCAGCGGCAGCGCGCCGGTTTCCGGGTCGGCGGCGTCCGCCTCGCCGGCGAACCCCAGCCGTTCGAGCAGCACGCCCAGCCCGAAGCGTGCCGCCACGGCCGCAACGGTCCGCACGCGGGCGGAGTCGCGCACCGTGGCGGTGAGCAGCCGGAGCATCAGTCGAGCGACTTGGTGGCCTGCTCGAACATGTCCTTGCTGAGGCCGGGGCTGGCGACGATCCGCTCCAGCTCGCCCCGCATCAGCGCAGCGCGGGCCGGATCGAAGCGCTTCCACCGGCCGAGCGGCGGCACCAGCTTGGCGGCGGTCTGCGGGTTGAGCTTGTCGAGCGCGATCAGCTGGTCCGCGACGAAGCGATAGCCGCGGCCCGAAGGATCGTGGAACGCCCGCTGGTTGATGCTGAACGCGCCGACCAGCGCGCGTGCCCGGTTCGGGTTGGCGAGGGTGAAGTCCGGATGCGCGGCCAGCTTCTCGACCGCCGCCAGCGTATCGTCGCGCGAGGAAAGCGCCTGGGTCTGGAACCACTTGTCCAGCACCAGCGCGTTGCCGGCATAGCGCTGGTAGAAGGCCTCGATCGCCTGTTCGCGGAAGGACGACGCACCGTTGACCAGCGTGGCGAGGCCGCCCTGGCGATCGGTCATGTTGTCGGCCGCGTCGAACTGGGCGAAGGCGAGTTCCGCCGCGTCGCTCGCGCCGCTCGCGGCGATATAGCCGAGTGCGACGTTCTTCAGGCGGCGCGCGCCCTTGGCTGCCGGCGAATATTCGAAGCGGTTGGCCCGCGCGCCTTCATAGGCGGCGCGCCATTCGGCCGCGAGCAGGTTGCCGAGATCGGCGCGCAGGGCTTCCCGCGCGCGGAAGATCGCCTCGGGATCGACCACCGCCATCTGGTCGCCGATGAAGCTGTCCGAGGGGAGCAGCACGGCTTCTGCGATGAAGGCGCGGTCGAGCGAAGGATCGGTCAGCGTATTGCGGACGGCGTCGATCAGCGCTGCATGCTCGCCCTTGCCGGTGGTCACCGCGGCCACCAGCGTATCGAGCATCAGCTGCTGCATCGCTTCGTAGCGCGCGAAGGGATCGTCGTCATGCGCCGAGAGGAACGCCAGATCGGCGGCGCTGCGATTGGCGTCGACGATCACCGGCGCCGAGAAGCCGCGATTGATCGAAAGCACCGGGCGCTCGGCCAGCCCTTCGAACCGCAGTTCCTGCTCGGGCTTGTCGAGCAGCACCAGCTGTTCGTCGATCAGCGGCGTGCCGCTCTTCTCGCCGAACAGGCGGATCTTGAGCGGCAGGACCATCGGCTCCTTGACCGGCTGGCCCGGCGTCGGCGGTACGGTCTGGGCGAGCGCGAGCCGGGTGGTGGCGCCGTCCTGCATCAGGTTGGCCGAGACGCGCGGGGTGCCGGCCTGGCTGTACCAGCGGCGGAACTGGCCGAGATCGACGCCGCCGGCCTCTTCCATGCTCGCCACGAAATCCTCGCAGGTGGCGGCAGTGCCGTCGAACCGATCGAAATAGAGGTCGGTCGCCGCGCGGAATTTCTGCGGCCCCAGGATGGTGGCCATCATCCGGATCAGCTCGGCGCCCTTGTTGTAGATCGTCGCCGTGTAGAAGTTCGAGATTTCGATATACTCGTCCGGGCGGACCGGATGGGCGAGCGGGCCGGCATCCTCGGGGAACTGGCTCGCACGGAGGCTGCGCACATCCTCGATCCGCTTGACCGCCGCCGAGCCCTGGTCGGCCGAGAAGCTCTGGTCGCGGAAGACGGTGAAGCCTTCCTTCAGGCTCAGCTGGAACCAGTCGCGGCAGGTGACGCGGTTGCCCGACCAGTTGTGGAAATATTCGTGCGCGACCACCGCGGCGATCGCGTCATAGTCCCAGTCGGTGGCGGTATCGGGGTCGGCGAGAATGTAGCGGCTGTTGAAGACGTTCAGCCCCTTGTTCTCCATCGCGCCGAAGTTGAAGTCGTCGACCGCGACGATGTTGAACACGTCGAGATCGTACTCGCGGCCATAGACGTCCTCGTCCCACTTCATGCTGAGCTTCAGCGCGTGGAGGGCATGATCGGTCTTGGGCAGGTCGGGCGCGCGGACATAGATGCCGAGCTGCACCTCGCGGCCGGACATCGTCGTGAACGTGCCGGTATTGGCGACGAGATCACCCGCGACCAGTGCGAACAGATAGCTCGGCTTCAGGAACGGATCGTGCCACTCCGCCCAGTGGCGGCCGTTCTCGCCATCGCCTTGTGCGATCGGGTCGCCATTGGCGAGCAGCACCGGGAAGCGCGCCTTGTCGGCGGTCATCCGGACCTTGTACGTGGAGAGCACGTCCGGCCGATCGGGGAAAAAGGTGATGCGGCGGAAGCCCTCGGCCTCGCACTGGGTGCAGAGCATCCCCGACGAGGCGTAGAGGCCCTGGAGCTGGGTGTTGCGCTCCGGCGCGATCACCACTTCGGTCTCGATCGTGTGCGCGTCGCCGGTAAGCGGGATCACGAGATCCTGCCCGTCCATCCGCCAGCCCGCGGCGTCCGCGCCATCGACCTTGACCGATACGGCGACCAGGCCGTCGCCGTTCAGCACCAGCGCGCGATCATGCGCGCCGTTGCGGGTGACGTGGAGCGCGGCGCGCACGCGGGTCGCGGCGGGGTCGAGATCAAAGTCCAGTGCGATTTCCGGCACCAGCCAGTCGGGTTGACGATAGTCCTCGCGGCGAATGGCCTGGGGAGCTGCGGCGGCGATGCGGGCGTCACTCATACCGGTGGGATATAGGACAAGCGGCGGCGCCTGCTACTCTAATTCTGTCGATTTCCATGTGCGGGAAAAGCGCTGCTTGCCACGCGGCAAAATCGTTTCGGAAAGGAAATGCTGCGACGAACGGTTCGACCGATTGACGACGAACGATGCCCTGCTAGGCTTGAAATATTGTTGCGACTTCCAGGGATCCCCGATGCTTCGATCGACTGCGCCGTTTGCCCTCGTCCTTTGCGCGGCGTCCCCCGCGTTCGCCCAGACCGCCGCCGAGCGAAACGCCGTCATCACGGCCCCGCTCCCCGCCGACCAGGCGGCGTTGAAGAGCCATGTGATGTTCCTCGCCTCGGACGCGCTGAAGGGGCGCGATGCAGGCTCGCCGGAATTCGAGATCGCCGCCAATTACGTCGCTTCGCAATTCTATGCCGCCGGGCTGAAGCCGGCCGGCGATGACGGCGGCTACCTGCAGAAGGTGCCGCTGGTCAGCTACAAGCTGGAGGGCACCGGCGCGATGTCGATCGGCCGCGCCAAGGCGCCGCCGGTCGCGCTCGAGGCGGGCAAGGACTTCATCGCCGGCGCGAACCCGGAGAAGCCCGAATACAGCGTCACCGCGCCGGTGGTGTTCGTCGGCTATGGCATCGTCGGGCTTGGCCGCGACGACTATAAGGGCGTCGACGTGAAGGGGAAGATCGTCGCCTTCTTCGGCGGCGCGCCGTCAAGCTTCCCCGGCGAGGAAGGCGCGCACTTCCAGAACCCGGCCGCCAAGGCCGAGATCGCGAAGAAGCACGGTGCGGTCGGCTATATCACGCTCGAATCTCCGCTCACCGCCAAGAGCCGTCCGTTTTCGATGTACGCCGCCTATGCGGGCCGCCCGCGGGTCACCTGGGGCAATGCCGACGGCACCGGCCATATCGCTGCGCCCGGCGTGCCGGGCCTCGGGCTGCTCAGCCTCGCGGGTGCCGAGAAGCTGTTTGCCGGCGCCAAGACCCCCTGGGCGGCGATCGCCAAGGCCGCGGCGGTGGACGGCGCCACCTTCAAGGCAATCCAGCTGCCCGCCACGCTGACGATCGCGACCAAGACCACGCTGACGCCGATGCCGAGCTTCAACGTCGCCGGCATGATCGAGGGCAGCGATCCCAGGCTGGCAGGCGAAGTGGTCGTGCTTTCCGCGCACCTCGACCATATCGGCGTCGGTCGGCCCGACGCGAAGGGCGACACGATCAACAACGGCGCGCTCGACGACGCGATCGGCACCGCCTCGCTGATCGAGGAGGCAAAGCGCTTCAAGGCGGCGGGCACGCGCCCACGCCGCTCGATCCTGTTCCTGGCGGTGACCGCGGAGGAGAAGGGGCTGGTCGGTTCCGACTATTTCTCCAACAACCCCACGGTGAAGGGCACGATCGTCGCCGACGTGAACCTCGACATGCCGATCATCACCTATCCGTTCGAGGATATCGTGGTGTACGGCGCCAACCATTCGACGCTGGGCCCGATCGTCGCCAAGGCGGCGGGGGAGATCGGCGTGAAAATGTCGGACGATCCGCTGCCCGGCGAAAATATCTTCGTGCGCAGCGACCATTACAACTTCGTGCGCAAGGGCGTGCCCTCGGTGTTCCTGTGGCCGGGTGCCGGTGGCCCGGGCCGCGCGGCGATCGACCATTTCATGAAGAACCACTATCACCAGCCCTCGGACCAGATCGACCAGCAGCCGGCGATCAACTGGCAGTCGGGCGTGCGCTTCGTCGATGTGAATTTCCGCATCGCGAACGCCATCGCGAATGGCGCCGAAAAGCCGGTGTGGAACAAGGGCGACTTCTTCGGCCTCACCTATGACGGCCCCGGCGCCAAGTAAGCCCGGAAGGACCTGATCGTGATGACGCTTCGCCCGCTGCTCGCCCTGATGCTGTTCGCCAGCCCCGCGCTGGCGCAGCAGGCCGCCCCGCTCACGCCCGAGCAGGCCGGCATCAAGGCGCATGTCCAGTTCCTCGCCTCCGATGCCCTGCGTGGCCGGGAGGCAGGGACGCGCGATTTCGACGTGGCGGCAGAATATGTCGCGGCGCGGATGCTGGCGATCGGGCTCAAGCCCGGCGCCAACGGCAGCTGGTTCCAGCCGGTGAAGCTCACCACCTATCGGCCCGCCGAAAAGGCGGTCTGGACACTCAAGCGCGGTGACAAGGACGTGGCCTTCGCCTTCGGCAAGGATTTCGTCAACGAGCCGGTGCCTTCCGCGCCCGATTTCAAGACCGAGGGCGAGGTCGTGTTCGCGGGCTACGGGATCGTCTATCCCGAGGGCAAGCGCGACGACTACAAGGGCCTGGACGTACGCGGCAAGATCGTCGCGATCCTCGGCCGCACGCCCAAGGGGCTGCCGAACGAAGTCAACGCGCATTTCGGCGACGACGGGCAGAAGGCGCGGCTGGCGGCGGCGCGCGGCGCCAAGGCGGTGCTGATCATCGAAACGGTCGAGCGCGCCAGCAAGTACAATCTGGCACGCTACGCCGAGATCTACGCCTATCCGCGTACCGGCTGGGCGGGCCCGGACGGCGTCGCCAACGACGTGTCGCCCCGGGCACCGGTGGTCGGCTATGTCAGCCTGGCCGGCGCCGCCAAGCTGTTCGAGGGCGCAAAGATCCGCTGGTCCGATGTGCTCGCGGCGCAGACCAAGGGCGGGCGCATGCCCACCGGGCTGCTCACCGGCACCCTGGCCGTGGCCAGCAAGACCCGGTTGTCGACGCGCGATAGCCGCAACGTGGTGGGGATGATTGAGGGCAGCGATCCCGCGCTCAAGGCGCAGGCGGTGGTGCTTTCCGCCCATCTCGATCACGTCGGCGTGGGCGAGCCGGTGAAGGGCGACGCGATCTACAACGGCGCGATGGACAATGCGATCGGCGTGTCGATGGTGCTCGAGATCGCCAAGG
This sequence comes from Sphingomonas pituitosa NBRC 102491, assembly GCF_001598435.1. GTDB lineage: Bacteria > Pseudomonadota > Alphaproteobacteria > Sphingomonadales > Sphingomonadaceae > Sphingomonas > Sphingomonas pituitosa. The sequence goes on along the minus strand of NZ_BCYY01000020.1, from coordinate 35,813 downwards.
CGATCCAGGAAAGCGGCAAGAAGCCGCGGCGTTCGCTGCTGTTCGTGGCGCTGACCGCCGAGGAGAAGGGGCTGATCGGCTCCGACTATTTCGCCCATTTCCCCACCGTCCCCAGGGGCTCGGTGGTTGCGGACGTCAATTTCGACATGCCGATCCTCACCTATCCGCTGGTCGACCTGGTCGTGCTGGGCGGCGAGCGGTCGAGCATCGGCCCGGCGGTGGCAGCGGCAGCCAAGGCCGAGGGACTGGGCGTGGTGCCCGATCCGGAGCCGGAGGAGATGTTCTTCGTCCGCTCCGACCATTACAGCTTCGTGCAGGCCGGCATCCCGGCCGTGTCGATCGACACGGGCCCCGGCGGCACCGGCGCGGTGGCGGCGCGCAAGTTCCTCGACGAGAATTACCACAAGCCGTCGGACCAGATCGACCTGCCGTTCGACTGGAATTCGGCGGTGCAGTACAAGCATGTCGGCCTCGCCACGGTGCGCGCGCTCGCCAACGGGGATGCGCGGCCGAGCTGGAACAGGGGTGATTTCTTCGGAACGCTGTTCGGGGGCGCGGGCGCGGAGTGAACAGGGTGCGGTTGTTGGTCTTCGGCCCCGGCTATACCGCTTCGCGGCTGATGGCGGCGGTGCAGGCCGACGGCGGCGCGGTGGCGACCGTCACTCGCGCCACCTTCGCGGATCGGGACCGCACCCGCGCCGAGATCGCCGCGGCGACGCACATTCTCTCGAGCATTCCCCCGGGCGATGCGGACCCGGTGCTCGCGGCCTATGGCGCAGACCTGGCGGCGGGCGGCAAGTGGCTGGGCTATCTCTCCTCCACCGGCGTCTATGGCGATGCCGGCGGCGGCTGGGTGGACGAAAGCGCGCCGCTGCGCGGGCGGCGGGGTGGCCGGCTCGATGCCGACCGTGGCTGGGGCGCCCTGCCGAACGCGCATGTCTTCCGCCTGCCCGGCATCTACGGCCCCGAACGCTCCGCGCTGGAGCGGATGGCGGCGGGAGCGGTGCGGGTGTTCTTCCCCGGCCAGGTGTTCAGCCGCGTCCATGTCGACGATCTCGTCGCCGGCGTCATCGCCGCGTTCGAGGGACCCCCGGGCGCATACAACCTCTCGGACGATCTGCCGGCCCCGCAGGCCGAGGTGCTCGCCTATGCCGCCGAGCTGCTGGGCCTCGATCCCGGCCCGGCGGTGACCCCGGACGAGGTGGCGCTCAGCGCCGCCTCGCGTGCCTTCTATGCCGAGAACCGGCGGGTGGCGAACGGCAAGGCGAAGCGGCTGCTCGGCTGGCGGCCGCGCTACACTGATTACCGGTTGGGCCTGCGCGCCCTCAAGGCCAGCACCAGCCCGACCAGCACCAGCACGCCGCCGCCTACCGCGAGCAGCGACCAGCGATAGCCTTCGAACAGCGTCGACAGCAGCATCGCGATCACCGGGATCAGCACGCTGGTGTACGCGGCCTTTGCGGGACCGATGGTGCGGATCAGCTGGAAATAGATGGTGAAGGTGATCGAGGATCCGATCACGCCGAGATAGAGGATGCCGAGCAGATAGGCCGGCCGCGTCTCGATCACCGGCGGGCCGACCGTGGCCAGCGCAAAGCCTGCATCGAGCGTGGCACCGATCAGCATCGCCCAGCCGAGCGTGGTCGCCATCGGATAGGCCTTGGCGGTGCCGGTCGCCTGCATCACGTTCGTGACCGAGGCGGAGAGCACGCCGGCGAGCGCGATGCCGATGCCGATCAGCGCCTCGTGCGGGCCGACGGGATTGAGCCGCGCTTCATGGACGAACAGCAGTGCCACGCCCGCCATCGCCACGACCGATCCGATCAGCAGCTGTCGCCCCATCTTCTGGCCGAGGAAGATCCGCGCGAGGATCGCGTTCGGTACCAGCAGCAGCGCATAGACCACCGCCACCACGCCCGAGGTGACGTGCACCTCCGCGCGGTAGACGAAGTTGAAGTTGAGCACGAACTGCGCAAGCCCCAGGCACGCGGCGAAGGTGAGCCCGCGTGCATCGAGCCACAGCCGGTCGCGCCGCGCTGCCGCCCAGAGCAATGTCGTCACACCGGCGACGAGGAAGCGATAGGTTACCGACCAGCTCGGCGGCACCACCGCCAGCTGGTCCTTGATGACGAGCCAGGTCGAGCCCCAGATCAGGGTGACCAGCAGGAACGGGATCAGCACGGTGATCCGCGCCGAGCGGGGCGGGGCGGGCGCGCCGATCACAGTGCCGCGATCGCTTGCGCCAGCGGACGGATGGTGTCTTCGGCCTGGTCCCAGCTGGTGACGAGGCGGACCTCGCCTTCGGCCCAGTCGTAGAAATCGAAGCCGAGCGCGCGCAAACCTGCAGCTTCGTCCGGACTGGCCTTGAGGAACACTTCATTGGCCTGCACCGGATGAACCAGCCGGTCGCCCGCCGCTTCGGCCAGGAGCCGCGCGCCGGCATTGGCAGCGCGGGCATTGGCAAGCCAGAGGTCGTTCTCGATCATCGCCAGCAGCTGCGCGGCGAGGTAGCGGCCTTTGGAGAAGAGCAGCCCGGCGCGCTTGCGGCGATAGAGGGTCACGTCGGCCAGCTTGGGGCGGAAGAAGACCAGCGCCTCGGCGCTCATGCCGCCATTCTTGACGAAACCGAAGCTGAGCGCGTCGACCCCGGCGCGCCAGGTGACGTCGCCCGGATGGCAGCCGAGATGCGCCACCGCATTGGCGAAGCGCGCGCCGTCCATGTGCAGGCCCAGCTTCCGCGCCTTCGCCAGATCGCCGATCGCGGCGACCTCGTCGGGCGTGTAGACCAGACCATATTCGGTGGCGTTGGTGATCGAGATCGCGTGCGGCTGCACCTGGTGGACGTCGTTGCGGATCGGATCGACCACCGCGTGGATCGCCTCGGGCGTCAGCTTGGCGCCCGGGCCGATGGCGGTGAGCAGCTTGGCGCCGTGGGTGTAGAATTCGGGGGCACCGCCTTCGTCGCAGTGGATGTGCGCGTCGCGGTGGCAGACGATGCCGCCGTGCGGCGCGCACATCGCCGTCAGCGCGAGGCAGTTGGCCGCCGTGCCGGTTGGCACCCACAGCGCGCGGACCTGCGTCCCGAACAGCTCCGAAAACGCGCCGTCGAGCCGCTTCGACCAGGCATCGCCGTCATAGGCGGTGTCGAGCGTGTTGGCGTCCACCAGCGCCTGGAGCACGGGCGGGCAGACGGCGGCGGCATTGTCCGAAAAGAAGCGCATGGCCAGACCCTTGCGGCCTGGCACGCGCCCGGTCAACGCTCTGTTACGGTGCCCGGCGCAGCGGCTGGGCCTCGCACAGGATCAGCGCGAACCAGTCCTTCTCGTCGGTCCATTGCTCGATCGGCGTCCAGCCGCCGGAACGGAGCAGCTGGCGTGCGCCGTTGGGCCCGTATTTATGGCTGTTCTCGGTGTGGATGGTCTCGCCTGCCGCCATCGAGAACGGGCGACCGTCGACGGTGAAGTCGACGTCGCGCTGCGCTTCGAGATGCATTTCGATGCGCGCATAGTCGGTGTTCCAGATCGCCCGGTGGCGGAACGCGTCGACGGGGATTGTGCCGTCCAGCTCGTGGTTGATCCGCGTCAGCAGGTTGAGGTTGAACGCCGCCGTCACGCCCGCCGCATCGTCATAGGCGGGGACGAGGATGTCGGGCGATTTCACCCGGTCCATCCCGATCAGCAGCCGCGCGCCTTCGCCCAGCCACTCGCGCATCGCCCGCAGCAGGTCGACCGCGTGCCAGGCGTTCATGTTGCCGATCGTGGAGCCTGGGAAGAAGCCGAGCTTCGGCATCTTCGCCACCTGCTCGGGCAGCGGCACCGGGCGGAGGAAATCGGCCTCGACCGGATAGACCGGCAGGCCCGGAAAGGCCTGGGAGAGCTGTGCGGCGGAGTGGCGCAGGAACTCGCCGGAAATGTCGATCGGCACATAGGCGGCGGGTTCGATCGCGCGGAGCAGCCGCGGCGTCTTCACCGACGAGCCCGAGCCGAATTCCACCACCGCCGCATTGGGGGCGGCAAGGTCGCCCAGGTCGCCGGAAATGGACTCGAGCAGCGCGGTTTCGGTGCGGGTCGGGTAATATTCGGGGAGTTCGGTGATCTCCTCGAACAGCTCCGAGCCGCGCCGGTCGTAGAACCAGCGGGCGGGGATCGCGCGCGGGCTGGCGGCGAGGCCGGTCAGCACGTCGGCACGGAAATGGGGATCGGCAAGGCTCGTCTGGCCGTCTTCGAGTTCCTGCTTGAGCATCAGAGGTCCTTCGCCAGTCGCACGCCGGTAAACTGCCAGCGCTGGTGCGGATAAAAGAAATTGCGGTAGCTGGCGCGCACATGACCGCGCGGCGTGGCGCAGCTGCCGCCACGCAGCACGAACTGCCCGCTCATGAACTTGCCGTTGTATTCGCCTACCGCGCCCTCGGCGGCACGGAAGCCGGGATAGGGGCGATAGGCGCTGCCGGTCCATTCCCACACATCGCCGAACCATGCCGGGCCGCCGGTGGACGGGCGCGGCTCGACCGGGCCTGCAATATCGAGCTGGTTGCCGCCCAGCGGATCGGCGCTCGCCGCGGCGGCTTCCCATTCGAACTCGGTCGGCAGCCGGGCGCCGGCCCAGCTGGCATAAGCGTCCGCCTCGAAGAAGCTGACATGGGTGACCGGCGCGGCCGGATCAATCGGCCGGCGGCCGTCGAGGCCGAAGCGCGTCCAGATGCCGTCGATGTGCTGCCAGTAGAGTGGCGCGGTGATCTGGTTGGCCTGCACCCACGCCCAGCCGTCCGACAGCCAATGGCGCGGATCGGCGTAACCGCCCTCGGCGATGAACGCGGCCCATTCGCCGTTGGTGACGGTGCGGTCGGCCAGCGCGTGCGGGTGGAGCAGGGTGGGGTGGCGCGGGGTCTCGCAGTCGAACGCGAACGCCGAGAGCGTGTCGGACGCATCGACCCCCGCGGCGACCTGCCCGGCCGCGCCTTCGATCCACCCGATCGGACCGGGCATCGCCACCGGCACCTTGGCGGCGCCGGGCCACACCGCCGGCTCGAGCGGGTTGGCTGCGAAATGGTGGAGGATGTCGGTAAGCAGCAGTTCCTGGTGCTGCTGCTCGTGCTGGCAGCCGAGTGCGATCAGATCGAGCGCCGCCTGCGGCAGCGTCGGCAGCGCCGCGACGACCGCGCCGTCGACCGCGGTGCGATAGGCATGCACCTCGTCCAGCGTCGGCCGCGCGAGCATGCCGCGGCGGGGGCGGGCATGGCGCTGGCCCTCGGCTTCGTAATAGCTATTGAACAGGAACGGCCAGCGTTCGTCGAACAGGCGGTAGCCCGGCACGTGATCGCGCAGCACGAAGGTCTCCAGGAACCACGTGGTATGCGCGAGGTGCCATTTGGCCGGGGAGGCGTCGTCCATCGACTGGACCGTCGCATCGGCATCGGAGAGCGGCGCCACGAGGGCGGAACTGAGCCCGCGCACCGCCGTGAAGCGGCGGGCCAGGGCGTCGGGCGCCGCGATATCGGCCGGTCGTGTTCTCACTCTGTTCTCCTGCCGCAATCGGGCTGCGGAAGCAACCCATACGGAGGGATGCGCGAAGCGGCCGCTATTGGGTACGCGGCCCCCCGGGAACCCACAGAACGTCGTCCGCCCCCTTTTGGTTCATGGTACGCGCGGCGACGAACAAAAAATCGGACAGTCTATTGAGGTAGATGAGGGCGTTGGCGCTGAGCGTGCCCTGGTCGTTGGCGGCGACGGCGGCGCGTTCGGCGCGGCGGGTGATCGCGCGGGCGAGGTGGATCGCCGCAGCCGCCGCGCTGCCGCCGGGCAGGACGAAGCTGTTGAGCGGCGACAGATCGTCGTTCAGCGCGTCGATCGCCGATTCGAGCCACGCAATCTGCTCCGGCGTGATCCGCAGCGCGCCTTCGCGTTCGCCGGGCGTGGCGAGATCGGCACCGAGATCGAACAGGTCGTTCTGGATGCGCGCGAGCGTGGCATCTAGCGGATCGCCGGGCGTCAGCGTGGTGCGCGCGACGCCGATCGCGCTGTTCGCCTCGTCGACGTCGCCGATCGTCTCCATCCGTGCCGAGGCCTTGGAGACGCGCGAGCCGTCGGCAAGGCCGGTGGTGCCGGCGTCGCCGGTGCGGGTGTAGATCTTGTTGAGCTTGACCATAGGGGCGGAAAGGTAAGGCGGATGGCGCTGCGGGGCTAGGGTCTTCAGGGGAAGCGGCGGAACCCGTTGAAAGCGCGACCGTTCGAAGGGACTGCCTCGTCTGGGGAGACGTTCCGTGCCCGATCCCGTACCGCTTCGCACCCGATCCTATGGCCTGCCGCTGCACCCGGTCGTGCTCGGCCTGCCCTTCCTCTGCTTCCTTGCCGCGATGATCGCGGACATCGCCTATTTCCGCAGCTACGACATCGCGTGGAAGAATTTTGCCGACTGGTTGCTCGCCGGCGGGATGGTGCTGGGCGCGCTCGGGGCGATCGTGGGCATCGTCGATCTGCTGCGGCCGACGGTGCGGGCGAACCGGCTGCTTACCCCCTATGCGATCGCCTACGCGGTGGCCATGGTGCTGGCGCTGCTCAATAATTTCATCCACAGCCGCGATGCTTTCGGGGCGATGCCGGCAGGCCTGATCCTGTCGGTGCTCACCGTTCTCGTGCTCACCGGCGCCTCGGTGCTCGGCGCGATCCTGCTGCGTCAAAGCCGTTTCGGAGGGTTCCGCTGATGCGCGCACTGCTTCTCGCCGCGGGCGCCACGCTCGCGCTCGCCGGGTGCGCCAGCAAGGGCGGCGACACCAGCCAGCAGATCGGCGGCGATCCCAAGCTGCCGGATATTCAGCAATATCTCATCCCGCCGATGCACGTGGTGCCGCCTGCGCCCTGGGGCAGCGGCAAGCCCAGGGTCCCGGCGGGCATGAAGGTCCAGGCCTTCGCCACCGGTCTCGCCAAGCCGCGCACCGTCTACACGCTGCCCAATGGCGACGTGCTGGTGGTGGAGACCGACGGCCCCTCCGAGCCGATCCACCGCCCCAAGGACGTGGTGATGAACCTCATCCAGGCGCATGCCCATGGCGGCGGCAAGGCGGGGATGGACATCGTCCTGCTCCGCGACGCGAACGGCGACGGCGTGCCCGAGCTCAAGACCAGGTTCCTGAGCGGGCTCAACTCGCCGTTCGGCGTGGCGCTGGTCGGCGGCGACCTCTATGTCGCCAATACCGATGCGATCCTGCGCTTCCCCTACCAGACGGGCCAGACGCGGATCACGGCACCCGGCACCAGGCTGATCGACCTGCCGGGCGGCCCGATCGACCATCACTGGACCAAGAGCCTGGTCGCCAGCCCCGACGGCACCAAGCTCTATGTCGGCGTGGGTTCGAACAGCAACATCACCGAGAACGGCATGGACGCCGAGCGCGGCCGCGCCGCAATCTGGGAAGTCGATCGCGCCAGCGGCGCCTCGCGGCTCTACGGCACCGGCCTGCGCAATCCGAACGGCCTGCAGTTCGAGCCGCTGACCAACGTGCTGTGGACGGTGGTCAACGAGCGCGACGAGCTCGGCCCGGACCTGGTGCCGGACTATCTCACCTCCGTGCGCGACGGCGGCTTCTATGGCTGGCCGTACAGCTATTGGGGCCAGAATGTCGATCCGCGGGTGAAGCCGCAGCGGCCGGACCTCGTCGCCAAGGCGATCAAGCCCGATTACGGCCTGAGCAGCCATGTCGCGCCGCTGGGCATGGTGTTCTCCGCCAACGCCGCCGGGCTGCCGGCGCAGTGGCGCTCGGGCGCCTTCATCGGCGAGCATGGCAGCTGGGATCGCGGCCACCTCAACGGCTACAAGGTGATCTATGTGCCGTTCGCGGAAGGGCGGCCCTCGGGCAAGGCGGTGGACGTGGTGACCGGCTTCGTCGAGGGCGATAAGGCGCATGGCCGGCCGGTAGGCCTCGGGCTGGACAAGACCGGCGCGCTGCTGATCGCCGACGATCTGGGCAATACCGTGTGGCGGGTAAGCGGCGGGTAAGCGGCGGGTTTCCTATTCACCGTCAAAGCCGTCATCCCGGCGGAAGCCGGGATCCAGTCGCCTCACGGTTTCGGCTCGAGCCCGAACGTCCTGGCAAATGGATCCCGGCTTCCGCCGGGATGACGATTCATAGGAAAGGCTGAAGCCGCCCCCTCTCAGCTCTTGGCGGAGGCGATCAGCAGGATCAGCGCGGCGACACCGATCGCCACGGCCTGGAACAGGATGCGCTTCTGCATCAGCTTGTTCGATCGGATCGCGCGCTCGCTCGGGCCGTCGCCTTCCAGATCTTGCGTGGTGGTGCCGGCCATGGTGACCAGCCCCTTGATGAGGAAGAACAGCGTCGCCAGGACCGCTGCGAGGAACAGGATCGCGAGAAACAACATCGGGTTACCCTACGCCCCGATTCGCGCGAAGCCAATCGGTACTTCCCCTTTGCGCAGTTTGTCGGAGAGCGTGCGGCCGTCCTCCCCGGCCAGCCGCAGTGATTCCAGCGTCGGTGCGCCGTGGCGCTTGGCGAGCCGGGTGCCGTCGGGGCCCGCGAGCAGCGCGTGGTGGCGATATTCCGGGGTCGGCAGGTCGAGCAGCGCCTGGAGCAGGCGGTGGACATGCGTGGCGGCGAACAGGTCCGCGCCGCGCACGACATGGGTGATGCCCTGCGCGGCATCGTCCACGGTCACGGCAAGGTGGTAGCTGGCCGGCGCATCCTTGCGGGCGAGGATCACGTCGCCATGGCGTTGCGGATCGGCGGCCACCTCGCCGGCATGGGCGTCGTGCCAGGTGAGCGGCCCGACCCGCGTGACCGCCCTGGCCATGTCCAGGCGCCAGCTATGCGGGCGGGACAGATCCGGATCGGCAAGATCGCGACAGGTGCCGGGGTAGAGCTGGCCGTCCGGCCCGTGCGGCGCGGAGAGACTCGCGGCGATGTCGGCGCGGGTGCAGAAACAGGGATAGAGCAGGCCCATGCCGCGCAGCCGATCGAGCGCTTCCTGGTACAGCGGCAGCCGCGCAGACTGGAACGTCGGCGGTTCGTCCCATGCCAGCCCCAGCCAGTCGAGATCGGCGAGGATCGCTGCCACATGGTCGTGACGCGACCGGGTACCGTCGATATCCTCGATCCGCAGGGTGAAGATGCCGCCATTTCCCCTCGCGAAATCGTGCGCCTGGACGGCGGCGTATGCATGGCCCAGATGGAGGCGACCGGTAGGGCTGGGGGCAAAGCGGGTGTGGATACGCATCAATCCGGCTCTTGACCGCGAGTCGCGGCATATGCTGTCATGCGGACGTCACGCTTCTGCGCAAGAGGCGAGGCACCGACATCGAGGGTGAGGTTCTTGCATGTACCATCCCGATCTGATCCGCCATCCGGATGGGTGCCCGGCGCTCGTGCTGAACGCCGACTACACACCGTTGAGCTATTACCCCCTCAGCGTGTGGCCCTGGCAGACGGCGATTAAGGCGATCTTTCTCGAACGCGTCGACGTGGTCTCCTATTACGAACGCGAGGTCCGAAGTCCCAGCGCGGTGCTGAAGCTCCCTTCGGTCATCGCGCTCAAACAATATGTCCGGCCCTCGCAATTCCCTGCCTTCACCCGGTTCAACCTGTTCCTTCGCGACAAGTTCGCCTGCCAATATTGCGGCTCGCACCGGGATCTCACCTTCGACCACGTCATTCCCCGCGCCCAGGGCGGCCGCACTACCTGGGAAAATGTCGCCACCGCCTGCGCCCCCTGCAACCTGAAAAAGGGCGGCCGCACCCCCCAGCAGGCGAGCATGCCGCTGTACATCCAGCCGATCCGGCCGACGAGCTGGCAGCTCCAGGAGCATGGCCGGCGCTTCCCTCCCAATCATCTCCACGACACCTGGCGCGACTGGCTCTACTGGGACATCGAGCTGGAGGCCTGAGCGACCGCACCTCCGCAAAATCCCTGTGTGTTATTGCGATAACACAGATAGTCGGCTAAGGCGGGGCCATGGCGCGCGAGCCCGGCATCCCCGATAGTCGATTCCCGTTGCGGCGCGATGGCGCCGATGACGATGTGGCGCAACCGCAGGGCTGGCGTCCGCAGGGCCGGCGCGACCAGCGCGAGCCGATCTGGCGGCCCGGCATGGGTGCGGGCGAGAGCGCCGCGCCGAACGAGCCGTATCGCGGGGGCTATGGCGCCGGTGGCGGCTTCGACGGCGGCGACGACCTCCCGCCCGCCGGGCCGGCCAAGCGCCGCATCCGCTGGGGCCCCTGGATCATCCGCGGCCTCGCCGTGCTGATCCTGCTGTTCATCGCCGCGGTCGCCTGGCTGGCGATCACCGCGCCGCTCTCCAAGTCGCTGCGGCCGCCGGCGCCGCCGTCGATCACGCTGCTCGCCGCCGACGGTACCCCGATCGCGCGGCGGGGAGCGGTGATCGGCAAGCCGGTCGACGTGTCCAAGCTGCCCGATCATGTCGCCCAGGCCTTCATCGCGATCGAGGACCGGCGCTTCTACAGCCACTGGGGTGTCGATCCGCGCGGCATCGCCCGGGCTGCGTTCCACAATGTCAGCTCGGGCGGCGCGCAGGGCGGCAGCACGATCACCCAGCAGCTCGCCAAGAACGCCTTCCTGAATTCGCGCCGCACCTTCGGGCGCAAGGCGCAGGAAGTGCTGATCGCCTTCTGGCTGGAAGGCTGGCTGAGCAAGGACGAGATCCTCTCGCGCTACCTTTCGAACGTGTATTTCGGCGACAATGTGTACGGTCTCCGTGCCGCAGCCCGGCATTATTTCTCGATCGAACCCGAGCGTCTGACGCTCAGCCAGGCGACGCTGCTCGCCGGTCTCGTCAAGGCGCCGAGCCGCCTTGCCCCCACCGGCAATCTCGACGGCGCGCGCGAGCGGCAGCGGCTGGTGATCGGCGCGATGCAGGAGGCCGGCTTCATCACGGCGGCCGAGGCGCGCCGCGTGCGGCCTGCGGTGCTCCACGTGCAGGACAGCGACGAGACGCTGCCGAACGGCACCTATTTCGCCGATTGGGTGCTGCCCGAGGCACGCGACCGCGCCGGCGGCGTCGCCACCGAACAGACGGTGACGACCACGCTCGACACGCGGCTGCAGACCGCGGCGGAGCGCGTGATCAAGGCATCGGGCCTCGGCAAGGCGCAGGTGGCGCTGGTCGCGATGCGGCCCGACGGGCGCGTCGTCGCGATGGTCGGCGGGCGCAATTACGGCGCCAGCCCGTTCAACCGCGCCACCCAGGCGCGGCGCCAGCCGGGATCGGCGTTCAAGCTGTTCGTCTACCTTGCCGCGCTGCGTTCGGGGATGACGCCGGACACGATGGTCGACGACACCCCGGTGCAGATCGGCGACTGGAAGCCCTCGAACAGCGACGGCCGTTATGCCGGCCGCATCACGCTGCGCCAGGCGATGGCCAAGTCGAGCAACGTCGTCGCCGCGCGGCTGATCCAGAAGCTCGGCGTCGGCCGGGTGACCCAGGCGGCCCGCGACCTCGGCATCTCCACCCCGCTCGGCAACGACGCCTCGATCGCGCTCGGCACCTCGACCGGCTCGCTGCTCGAGCTGACCGCGGCCTATGCTTCCGTGGCGAACGGCAGCTACCCGGTCCGCCCGCGCGGGCTGGATGCCGAGGAATCGGCCGACGACTGGCTGGCGCGCCGCCTCGGCGGGCCGAGCCGGTTCGATGAACGGCTGCTCGACGACCTCCGCTCGATGCTCGGCACGGTGGTGCAATCGGGCACCGCCCGCGCGGCGGCGCTACCGGTGCCGGCGTTCGGCAAGACCGGCACCACGCAGGACGGCCGCGACGCGCTGTTCGTCGGCTGGGCGGGCGACCTCGTCGTCGGCGTGTGGATCGGCAATGACGACAACAGCCCGGTCTCGGGCGCGTCCGGCGGCGGCCTGCCGGCGCATATCTGGCGCGACTTCATGGTGCGCGCGCTGGGCCTCACCCTGCCGCCGGTGCCGGTCGAGCCCGACAATGCGATCGACGAGAACGGCATCGAGCTGGACGACGTGCTCAATGGTGCCGGGGTGCAGATCGACGGCGAGGGCGTGCAGCTCGACCTGAACCGGGTGCGCGAACTGGTGCCGGAGGGCGAGGCGCGCGATGCGATCCCGCGCAACCTGCGGATCCCGGTGCCCGGCAGCGAGGCCGATCGCCGCCGCCGCGCGCCCCCGCCCGCCGATCCCGAAGGCGAGGAGTGACGCGGCTCAGCGGCGGACGGTTGCGCGCCAGACGGTGAGCCAGTTCGCCGAGCCGCGGCATTCGTCCATCCGCGTCGCCTCGGTCAGGCGAAAGCGGGCGCCGTCCCACACATAGCTGGCGCCCTCGCCGCAATCGCCGATCCCGCGGCCCTTGCCATGGGTGGAAAGGGTGCCGCTGCCCGCGTCCCAGCTGGCGTTGATCAGTTCCGCCGGATCGGTGGCGTCGTCGAAGCGGGCTGCCGCCGCCTTGCCGGCGCGTACCACATAGGCGGCGCTCGACAGATTATAGGCGCCCGAGCCGCAGGCGAGCAGCACCAGCGTCGCGCCGCCGCCCAGCGCACCGGTCTCCGGCTCCGGCTGGGGGAAGCTGGCGGAATAGTCTCCGCCGCAGCCGGACGCCTTGTTGAGCCGGGCGAGCAGCGCGGGGGAAATCGCCGCCGCCTGCCCGCCGGGGGCGATCGCCGGCACCATCGGCAGCGCCGCCGCCGCAGGCACGGTATTGGCCGGCTTGGCGCCGCGCGCGACCAGCGCGGTCACGCCGCCCGCCCGGCCCTGCTGGGCATCGAGGAAGCGCATCGCCGCGGATGCGCCGGCCAGCGACAGCGTCGCGGTCTTGCCGCCCGCCGACACGCTGATCTGCGCGCTGCGGCCATTGGCGAGCGCGCGTGCGACCGGCAGCGCGGCGTCGCCGCCGACCCGCAACACGCCCTTCTCCAAGGCGCCGCTGGCGATGCGCTTGCCGTCGATCGTGAGCGTCAGCGTGCCGGGCGCGTCGCCTGCCGGCCACAGGCTGATCGTCAGATCGCCGGCCGGGCCGGGCTCGCGCGTCAGCGATAGCTCCGCCCCGCTGGTGTCGATGTCGCCATCCTCGGGCTGGAGCGAAGTCATCTCGCAGCGGCGGACATTGTCGCAGGCGATCGCCCAGTCGCCGAAGGACTTGAACGGGCCGGGCGCGGGCTGGCCGAGCGTGGCGGCGGAGAGGGCAAGCAGGAACATGCCGCCGACGCTAGCCGAGCCGCGCGCGCTTGCGTAGTAGGACGGCAACAGAGTTTCAGGAGACGGACATGAAGACGGTAGGCGTGATCGGTGCGGGCCAGATGGGGGCGGGCATCGCCCAGGTTGCGGCACAGGCGGGCTATGCCGTGCTGCTGTCCGACGTCGACCAGGCCCGCGCCGAGGCCGGCAAGGCGGGCATCGGCAAGCAGCTCGCGCGTGCGGTGGAGAAGGAAAAGATCACCGCCGCCGATGCCGAAGCGGCGCTCGGCCGGATCACGGCCGTAGGCGACCTCGCCGCGATGGGCCCCTGCGAACTGGTGATCGAAGCCGCGACCGAGCGGGAAGCGATCAAGCGCCAGATCTTCGAGACGGTGGGCAAGGCGCTGGGCGGCGATGCGATCCTCGCGAGCAACACCTCGTCGATCCCGATCACCCGGCTTGCCCAGGCGGCGCCCGATCCGGCGCGCTTCATGGGCGTGCACTTCTTCAATCCGGTGCCGGTGATGGGCCTGATCGAACTGATCCGCGGCCTTGCCACCAGCGACGCGACCGTCGCGGCGGTGGAGGCGTTCGGCCAGTCGCTCGGCAAGCGAATCGTCCATGCCAACGATGCGCCGGGCTTCATCGTCAACCGGGTGCTGATGCCGATGCTCAACGAGGCGTGCTTTGCGCTGGGCGAGGGCGTGGCGACGATCCCGGACATCGACGCGGCGTGCCAGCTGGGGCTCAACCACCCGATGGGCCCGTTCACGCTGGCCGACTTCATCGGGCTGGACACCTGCCTGGAGATCACCCGCGTGCTGTTCGAAGGCACCGGCGACCCCAAGTTCCGCCCGGCGCCGCTGCTGGTGAAGTATGTCGAAGCCGGCTGGTACGGCCGCAAGACCAAGCGGGGGTTCTACGATTACACCGGCGCGGAGCCCGTGCCGACGCGGTGAGGGGCCGCTTTATTTGAAGCGAGAGGGGGCGGCGAAGTTGGCGAGTCTGGTGCACCTTGCGGCTGTCGCAGCCGCCTTGGCGTTGGAGCCCGCTACCAAGCGGCCCTCGCTGCTAGACGACCTGCCGCGGCTGGCGCCGGCGATCGCCTGCCTCGACGCCGCGCCCTTGGACGATGAAGCGGCAGTCCGGCGATGCGTGACACCGACCGGACTGCGTTTCAACGACAACGTCGCGGAGCCGAGATCACTGGGCGATTTTGAAGTGCACGCCGTCTCGATGTGGGCGGCGATCAACCGCGGCCCGGATCGTCAACGGAATTCGCCTTTGTTTGTTGAGGCGATCGGCTATGCGCGCTGCGTCGAGTCTGCCGCCTATGCGGATCAGGCGTTTGCCAGCCGGACCCGGCAGGGTGTGATGGCCGCGCGGCTTCGTTCGGAGATTGCCTGCGCCGAACATCCCCTCTCCCCCCGTCGTGCAGCGGCCGATGCCGGGGACATGCGCGCGCGCTTCTCGAAACTATATGCGCGGCTTCTTTCGGCGCTCGCGCTCACCTACGCGCTGGAGGCCAATGGATGGTTTCCGGACGAGATGCGCGAATGCTTCCGGTACGCTGATGGCAGGCCGCCTTCCGCAGGTTGCAAGGGCAAGGCGTTGCCCATCGCCCCAGTCGCTCCGCCTAAATAGCCTCCGTCGGTCTGGCGTGCGACCAGGCGCTCCGCCGGTGTCGAATCGATCGGTGCTTACTCCGCCGCCTGCGCCGGCTCCGCGTTCGCCGCTTCGATCTCGGCGGCCTTGGCCTCGACCAGCTTGACGATGTGATCGAGCATGTCGGCATCCTCGACCGTGTGATCGGTCAGGCCCGACAGATAGACCATGTGCTTGCCGTTGCCGCCGCCGGTCAGGCCGATATCGGTTTCGCGCGCCTCGCCGGGGCCGTTGACCACGCAACCGAGCACCGAGAGCGACAGCGGCGTGCGGATGTGCTGGAGCCGTTCCTCCAGCGCCTGCACGGTGCGGATCACGTCGAAGCCCTGGCGCGCGCAGCTCGGGCAGGAGACGACGCGCACGCCACGGTTGCGGATGCCGAGCGACTTGAGGATCTCGAAGCCGACGCGGATCTCTTCCTCGGGCTCGGCCGAGAGGCTGACGCGGATCGTGTCGCCGATGCCGAACCACAAGAGCGAACCGATGCCGATCGCCGACTTGACCGTCCCGCCGACGAATCCGCCCGCCTCGGTGATGCCGAGGTGCAGCGGGCAATCGACCGCGTCGGCCAGCTGCTGATAGGCGGCGACGGCAAGGAACACGTCGCTGGCCTTCACCGCCACCTTGAACTGGTGGAAGTCGCGGTCCTGGAGCAGCTTGATATGATCGAGCGCGGATTCGACCAGCGCCTCCGGGCAGGGCTCACCGAATTTCTCGAGCAGGTCCTTCTCGAGGCTGCCGGCATTCACGCCGATTCGGATCGCGGCGCCGTTCGCCTTGGCGGCGTTGACGACCTCGTTCACCCGGTCCGCCGAGCCGATATTGCCCGGGTTGATCCGCAGGCAGGCGGCGCCGGCATCGGCGGCTTCGAGCGCGCGCTTGTAGTGGAAATGGATGTCCGCGACGATCGGCACGCGCGCGGCGCGGACGATCTGCTTGAGGGCGGTAGTGCTCTCCACGTCGGGGCAGGAGACGCGGATGATGTCCGCGCCCGCTTCCTCGCAGCGGCGGATCTGGTCGATCGTCGCCTTCACGTCGGAGGTGTCGGTGTTGGTCATCGTCTGCACCGTCACCGGGGCATCGCCGCCAACGGGCACGTTGCCCACCATGATCTGACGGCTTTGCCGCCGGACGATATCGCGCCAGGGTCGTACGGACATGGCCGCCATATAGGCGCATCGATCGGCCGCGGCTAGCGGGCATGCATGGTGCGCCGGCTCAGGTTTGGCCGCAGCTTGGCCGCTTCGCCCGATCTGCTAGGGACGCGCCTGATTTTGTCCGTTGGAGCCTGCCCCATGTCGATTGCCGCTGCCCCCAAGCCTTGCTGGACGCTGATGATTCACGGCGGCGCGGGTAGCATGCGGCGTGGCGAGGTGCCGGCGGCGCAGGCGGCCGGGGCCGAGGCCGGGCTCAATGCCGCGCTCGATGCCGGCGCGGCGGTGCTGGAGGCGGGCGGCTCGGCGGTCGACGCGGTGCAGGCGGCGGTGCAGGTGCTGGAGGACGATCCCCACTTCAATGCCGGGCGCGGATCGGTGTTCACCTGGGAGGGCGGGCACACGCTCGACGCCGCGATCATGGACGGGCGCAACCGTGCCGCCGGTGCGGTGGCGGGGTCGACCACCACGCGGCACCCGGTCGCGCTCGCCCGCGCGGTGATGGAGAAGAGCCGCCACGTCCTGCTCGCCGGCGAGGGCGCCGACCAGTTCGCTCGGGAACAGGCACTGGAGCAGGTCGACAATGGCTGGTTCGGCACCGAGGAGCGCCGCCAGCAGCTCGAGTCGATGAAAGGGGACAGCGCGCGCGGCGGGTTCGACGTCGACATGAAATATGGCACGGTCGGCGCGGTGGCGATGGACGCCCAGGGCCATGTCGCCGCCGCGACCTCCACCGGCGGGCTCACCGGCAAGCGCTGGGGCCGGGTGGGCGATTCGCCGCTGATCGGCGCGGGCACCTATGCCGACGACCGCGCCTGCGCCGTTTCCGCCACCGGCTCGGGCGAGTTCTTCATCCGCGAGGGCGTCGCGCACGAGATCTGCGCCCGTATGCGGTTCACGGGCGAGACCGCGAAACAGGCTGCCGATGTGGTGATGGCGGACGTGCGCGCGATGGGCGGCGTCGGCGGGGTGATCCTGGTCGCCCCCACCGGCGAGCTCGACTGGAGCTTCACCACGCCCGGCATGTATCGCGGCAGGGTCTCGGCGGGGGGCGAGAAGCTGGTCGCGATCTACGAGGACCCGCGAAACTGAGCTGACCCCCTTGCCCATGGGAAATTCGCGAGCAACAATGTTGCCCGATCGGGGCCGTTTCTTGCTCGCGAAAATTCACTCAAAGGGGCCGCTACACTATGGTTCGTGCCGTTTCGCTCGTCAGCCTGTTGCTGGCTACCACCGCGCCTGCCTTCGCGCAGAATTCGGCGCCGCAACCGGTGCCGATCGTCGACACCATTCCGGCGGCGCGCGATGTAGCCTATCCCGGCACGCTGAAAATCGACGTGGATGCGACCGACACCGTGCGCGGCATCTTCCGGGTGCGCGAGACCATCCCCGTCGCCAAGGCCGGCCGCCTTACCCTGCTCTTCCCCGAATGGCTCCCCGGCAAGCACGGGCCGCGCGGCGAAATCGAGAAGCTGGCGGGCCTGCAGATCAAGGCGAACGGCAAGCGCCTGCCCTGGACGCGCGACAATGTCGACGTGTTCGCCTTCCATGTCGACGTGCCGGCCGGCGCGAAGACGGTGGAGGCCGAGTTCCAGTTCGTCTCCGCCACCGACGGCAACCAGGGCCGCATCGTGATGACGCCCGAGATGATGAGCGTGCAGTTCAACTCGCTCAGCCTCTATCCGGCCGGCTATTTCACCCGCCGCATCCCCATCCAGGCGACGGTGAAGTATCCCGAGGGCTGGACCGCCGCCGGCGCCGTCCCCGCCAAGGTGACGGGTTCGACCTACGCCTATGAGACCACCAGCTACGAGATCCTGATGGATTCGCCGGTGATCGCCGGCCGCTATTACCGCAAGTTCCCGCTGTCCGAGCGCGTGACGCTCGACGTCGTCGCGGACAGCGCCGAGGAACTGGAAGCCAAGCCCGAGCAGATCGAGGCGCACAAGCGGCTGGTCGAGCAGGCGGTGAAGACCTTCGGCGCCCAGCATTACGATCACTACCACTTCCTCCTGTCGATCAGCGACAAGATGGGCGGGATCGGCCTCGAGCATCACCGCAGTTCTGAAGACGGCGTCGCCCCGGGCTATTTCACGAAGTGGGCGGAGCAGGCGACTGCCCGCAACCTGCTGCCCCACGAATATACCCATAGCTGGGACGGCAAGTATCGCCGCGGCGCCGAGCTGTGGACGCCCGATTTCCGCGTACCGATGCGCGACCAGTCGCTCTGGGTGTATGAAGGCCAGACCCAGTTCTGGGGCTATGTGTTCCAGGCGCGTTCGGGCCTCGTCTCGAAGGAAGAGACGCTGGAGGGCTATGCCAACATCATGGCGAGCCTCGACAATCGCGCCGGCCGCCAGTGGCGCCCGATGATCGACACCACCAACGATCCGATCATCACCGCGCGCGCGCCCAAGGGCTGGACCAGCTGGCAGCGCAGCGAAGATTACTACAACGAAGGCCTGCTGGTGTGGATGGAGGTCGATTCGATCCTTCGCGAACAGAGCAAGGGCAGCAAGTCGATCGACGATTTCGCCCGCGCCTTCTTTGGCGGCCGTGACGGCGACTATGGCGAGGTGACCTACACCTTCGACGAGGTGGTCAAGACGCTGGAGACCATCCAGCCCTATGACTGGCGCAAGCTGCTCACCGCGCGGCTGCACGACGTGTCCGAGCGCGCGCCGCTCAAGGGCTTCGAGCGCAACGGCTACAAGCTCGTCTACACCGATGTGCCGAACAAGATGGGCCGTCCCGGTACCGCGGACCTCAGCTATTCGCTGGGCCTTGCGGTGGGAAAGAAGGGCATTGCCGGGGTGATGTGGGACGGCCCGGCGTTCAAGGCCGGCATCACCGTCGCCGACGAGATCGTCGCGGTGAACGGTCGCGCCTACGCCACCGATGCGCTGATCGACGCGGTGAAGGCCGCCAAGGGCACCAAGGCGCCGATTCGACTGACGCTGAAACGGGACGATAGTTACCGAGAGGTTAGCATCGACTATCATGACGGGCTGCGCTATCCGCACATCGTCAAGACGGTCGAAGGAGAGGCTGGCCTCGACAAGCTGCTGCAAGCCCGCTGAGACGGGCGTAGCCGCCAACCACAGGTTAGAGACATCATGCGCATTGATCTCATTCCCATCGGCGATGATCCGCCGAACAATCTGAACGTCATCATCGAGGTCCCCTCGGGCGGCGAGCCCGTGAAGTATGAGTTCGACAAGGCCAGCGGTGCGCTGTTCGTCGATCGCATCCTGCACACGCCGATGCGCTACCCGGCGAACTATGGCTTCGTGCCGCACACGCTGTCGCCGGACGGCGATCCGCTCGACGCGCTCGTCATCGCCCGCTCGCCCTTCGTGCCGGGCTGCGTGGTGCGTGCGCGCCCGATCGCGGTGCTGAAGTTGGAAGACGAAGCCGGCGGCGACGAGAAGCTCGTCTGCGTGCCGGTCGACAGCACCTTCCCCTATTATTCGGACGTCGGCGAGCGTTCGGACCTGCCCTCGATCGTGCTGCAGCAGATCGAGCATTTCTTCACCCACTATAAGGACCTCGAGTCCGAGAAGTGGGTGCGGATCGGCAATTGGGGCGATGCCGCCGAAGCGCGCCGGATCGTGATCGAAGCGATCGAGGCCGCAAAGAAGGCCAAGGCAGCCTGAGCCGGAATCCGCGGCGGCGCGGGGCCCGACCCCGAGGGGTCGGCAATGTCCTCGCGCCGCCGCGCTTTCTCGCCTTCGCGGCGACCACGATCGCGGCGGGGTTTTTCCTCGTGCCGCAGTTCGGCATGCGGGCGGGGGCGATGCTCGCCTTCGATATCGGCGCGGCGCTGTTCCTCGCGCTGTGCATCCCGATGCTCAAGCACCAATCCGATGCGATGCGGCGCTCGGCCTGCAACAACGATGCGAATCGGCTGGTTCTGCTGGGAATCACCGGCGCCGTCACCGTCATCATCCTGATCGCGATCGCGAGCGAGCTGATGCAGCGCAAGGCGCCCCAGCCCATGCAGCTCGTGCTGATCCTCGGCACGCTCGCGCTCAGCTGGACGTTCAGCAACGCCGTCTATGCGCTGCACTACGCCCACCTCTTCTACAGCGAGGCGCCGGGCGGGCGCGACAAGGGCGGGCTGGAGTTTCCCAAGACGCCCGAACCCAATTACTGGGACTTTCTCTATTTCGCCTTCTGCCTGGGGATGACCTTCCAGACCAGCGACGTCTCGGTCACGACGCGCCAGCTGCGCCGGGTGGTGACGCTGCACTGCCTCGCCGCCTTCGTGTTCAACCTGGGCGTGGTGGCCTTCACGATCAACGTTCTCGGCGGTAGTTGAGGCGGCGGGCGTCCGCCCGAAGCCAGCCTGCCGGAGAAAACATGTTCCGTGTCGTCGCCCTCGCGCTTGCCGCCGCGCTCGCGCCCGCTGCCTATGCCCAGACCAACGACAAGTTCGTCGTGGCCAGCCTTACCGAGGGCGTTTGGATGAAGGGCGACCTCCACGTCCATTCGCGCCACAGCAAGGATTCGACCAACCATGGCGAGGCGCGGATCATCGCCGATGCCGAGCGCGCGGGCTTCGACTTCCTGCTGATCAGCGACCACGACAACCATGTGAACGGCGACACCGCCCACCATACTTGGAGCGACCCCGAATTCCGATCGGACAAGCTGTTGCTCCTCTACGGCGCGGAATGGACGACGGTGCGCGGCCATGCCGTGATCCTCTCGGCCAGGCCCTATGACGAGAAGAAGCTGTTCGACATCCGCGACGCCCGCGACGTGGTCGTGCAGAAGGTGAAGGACGGGCTGGGCGTCCACCTCTCCGCCAACCACCCGACCAACAAGGACCATTTCGGCTATTCGTACGACCTGGTCGATTCGCTGGAGGTGTGGAACACCGTCCGCTGGGCACCGAACAAGACCAACCTGATGGTGTGGGACGACATGCTGAGCTCCGGCCGGAAGATCGGCGCGCGCGGCGGCAGCGATTCGCACCATGGCACCGTGCCGGGCAGCACCGCACCGCAGGCGATCGAGGCGACGGCCAACAATGTCGGCACGCCGACCACCTGGGTCTTCGCGCCCGCCCGCACCCGCGAGGCAGTGATCGCCGCGATCGGCCGCGGCCGCGCGTCGATCAGCGCCAATCCCTATGCCCCGCGCGTCGAGCTCACCGCGGATGTGAACGGCGACGGCAAGGCGGACATGCTGATGGGCGACAATGCCAGGGCACCGGCCGGACCGGTGCGCTTCACCGTCAAGCTGGCGGGCAAGCGCGAGGACGGGGCCTATCACGTCCGCGTGGTGAAGAACGGCGACGTGTTCGCGACGCTCGACGTGGGCGCGGACGGCAGCGTCGGCTTTGCCGACACGCCCGATGCCGAAGCTCGCAGCTATTACCGCGTCGAGGTGGAGGGGCCGGCGACGCCCTATCCGGGCGTGGACAATTTCGCGAAGGTCGCCGGGCCTATGGTGGCGATCTCCAACCCGATCTTCTTCAACTTCGATCCGGCATTCTGAGCCTGCCATCTCCTCTCCCGCCGGGGGGAGGGGAGACACGCCAGCGGGCGCAATCTCGCGGGCAACGGCAGAAACGAAAAAGGCCCGCCTCCTTTCGGAAGCGGGCCTTTTTCTTTGCCGGTGTTCCGCGCCTCAGGCGACGGGAGCTTCGGCCTCGTCGCTCTTGGTGGTGCGACGGCGGCGGGGCTTCTTCGGGGCTTCCTCGTCCCCGGCCGGGGCGGGGTCCGCACCGATTGCCGGGGGAAGGACCGCGAGGTCGATACCGTGCGACGTCTCCGCTTCGACCGGCGCCTCGCGACGCGGACGACCGCGGCGGCGGGGTGCTTCGGCGGCGTCCTCGGTGACGGGCGCTTCGAAAGAAGGCGCTGCCTCGACCGGGGCGGCTTCGATCACATTGCCGTTGGCATGGCCGTTCGCCGCGCCGTCGGTGCGCTCGCGACGATCGTCGCGGTACGTGCGCTGCTCGCGGGGCGCGCGCTCGGGTCGTGCTTCACGGGGTTCACGCTCGGCGCGCGGTTCGCGGGCCTCGCGGTCGCCACGCGGTTCGCGCTCGCCACGCGGCTCACGGTCAGCGCGCGGTTCGCGGGCGTCGCGTTCGTAGCGGGGCTCGCGCTCGCGGCGGGGCTGCTGCGGTTGCTGCTGGCGCGGGGCGTCGCCTTCGTCCTCGCGGCCGGCTTCGCCTTCCATCTCGAACTCTTCTTCGTCGCCGTCGAACTCGTCGCGCTGGCGGCGCTGCTGGTTCTGCTCCTCGAAGCGCGAGCGATTCTCGTTCAGAACGCGGAAATAATGATCCGCGAACTGGAGATAATATTCGGCGTTGACCCGATCGCCCTGCATCTGAGCATCGCGCGCCAGGTTCTTGTATTTCTCAAGCAACTGGGCGGCGTTACCACGGGCGCGGTTATCGATCCGACTACCATTGCCCTGATTGTTCGAGCTTCCGCCCTGGCGTTGTTGCTGCCCGCCACGGCCGCGACGGCGGCCGGCCTGACGATTGTTCATCAAGGTCTCGTTGTCCTGTCTTTACAAAGCCGTCCGTCGATTCATCGAGGTTCCGGATGCAGGGTTACGTTTGCAGACGGTGCCGGGCGTGCCCAGAACCTTCCGCTTGCCACGGCCGCCGGACTGCAGCGGCACACATGACCATGGAGTCGGGCCTCAGCCCTTTATCTCAACAACTTGGTTGAAGGTGCCTCGCCCCGGCTTTCTTCTAGCCGCTGGCGTACCATTCTCCAAGCAGAAATATGTGACGTCTGCGCGTAGTTTCAAGTCAGCCGGACCACGCGCGGCCTTCCACCCATGTCCTTATAGACGCTTGGCGAAAGCCCGTGTTCCTGTCCGAGCAAAGAAACTGCCTCGCCCTGGGTCCATCCGATCTCCAGGATCGCGGCACCGCCGGGCGCGAGCAGGGCGGGAAGTGCGGGGATGATGCGGCGATAATCGTCCAGCCCGTCGCTGCCGGCGAACAGCGCTTCGGCCGGTTCGTGGTCGAGCACCTGCGGCGGCAGCGGCTCCGCCGTTCCGATATAGGGTGGGTTGGCGAGGATCAGGTCGAAGCGGCCTTCGATTCCCTTGGTCCAGTCACCGGGTCGGAAGTCGGCCCGGGCGCGCATTCCCAGCGCCTCCGCATTGCGGCGGGCATAACCAAGCGCGACCTCCGAGGCATCGACGCCGAGGCCCAGCGCTTCGGGCCATTCGGCCAATGCCGCGAGCAGCAGCGTGCCGGGCCCGGTGCCGAGATCGAGAATGCGGACGGGCGTGCGGTCGCCGAACCAGGCGAGCGCGGTTTCGATCAGCGTCTCGCTGTCGGGACGCGGGATCAGCACGCCGGGGCCGACGGCGAGGTCGATCGTCCAGAAGGCGCGGGTGCCGGTGATATAGGCGATCGGTTCGTGGGTCAGCCGGCGCGCGACGAGGGCGGCGAAACCCTCCGGCGCGGGATCGTCCAGCCGGCCGAGCAGCAGCACGTCGCGCGTGGTGTCGAGCGCGTGGGCCATCAGCAGCTCGGCGTCGAGCCGGGGCGTGTCGGAAACGGATTCCAGCTGGCGGGCGGCGTCGGCAAGCGCTGCACGCACACTGCGCGCGCTCACGGGAGGATCTCAGCCATCCAGCTGCGCAAGCCGGTCGGCCTCGTCCTGCGCGACCAGCGCGCCGATCAGTTCGTCGAGCTCGCCTTCGAGGATCTCGGGCAGGCGGTGCAGCGTCAGGTTGATCCGGTGGTCGGTCACCCGGCCTTGCGGGAAATTATACGTGCGGATCCGCTCCGAACGATCGCCCGAGCCGACCATCGAGCGCCGCGCACCGACGCGCTCGGCCGCCAGCCGCTCGCGCTCGGCCTCGTACAGGCGAGTGCGGAGCACCTTCATCGCCTTGGCCTTGTTCTTGTGCTGCGAGCGCTCGTCCTGCTGGATCACGACGATGCCGGTGGGCAGATGGGTGATCCGCACCGCGCTGTCGGTGGTGTTGACGCCCTGGCCGCCCGGGCCGGAGGCGCGGTAGATGTCGATGCGCAGATCCTTGTCGTCGATCTGCACGTCGGCCTCTTCCGCCTCGGGCAGCACCGCGACGGTGGCGGCGGAGGTGTGGATGCGGCCGCCCGCCTCGGTGGCGGGTACGCGCTGCACCCGGTGGACGCCGCTCTCGAACTTCAGCTTCGCGAACACGCCGGTGCCGGTGATGCCGATCACCACTTCCTTATAGCCGCCGGCTTCGGAGGTGCTGGCCGAGATCAGTTCGGTGCGCCAGCCCACCCGATCGGCATAGCGCTGGTACATGCGCAGCAGATCGCCGGCGAACAGCGCGGCCTCGTCGCCGCCCACGCCGGCGCGGATTTCGAGCAGCGCCGGGCGCTCGTCGGCCGAATCCCGCGGGAGCAGCGCGAGCGCGAGCTTGCGTTCGGCATCGGCGAGCGTGGCTTCGTTGGCGCGGAGTTCCTCCACCGCCATCGCGCGCAGCTCGTCATCGGCGTCCTGCGTCATCTGCTGGAGCGACTGCCCCTCGGCGCGCAGCTGCCGGACCTTGCCCGCCGCGACCGCGACCGGCTCGACCTCGGCATATTCCTTCGAGACCTGGACGAAGCGATCGCCGCCGAGCTCGCCCGACGCCATCAGCGCCTGCAACTCGTCCCGCCGCGCCTCGATCGCCGCAATGCGGTCCGGGGGGATGCGGGTCATGCCTTATCCGTCACCCCAGCGAACGCTGGGGTCTCCAACAGCAGGCTGCTAGGGTGGGACATGCTACGGGAGATCCCAGCGTTCGCTGGGATGACGGCTTGGCTCATGCGCTCGGACCCGCCCAAGCGATCGTCTCCAGGACCGCGTCGATCGCGGCGGCGTCGCCGGCATTGACCTTGAGCCGCTTCGACGTCGCGCCATCGGCCACGCCCAGCGACAGCAGCGCATCGGGGTTGCTCTTCACCGCCTTGTCGAACCGCTTGCGCGGGGAGCCGGTGGCGAGCAGCTCGGCCGCCAGCCCGGCACGGCGCAGCGCCGAGACCGCACGCACACCGTCTGCCTGCACGCGATCGTCCTCGACCACGACATAGACCTGGATCGAGGCCGCCTTGGGCTCCTCGATCAGCATCGCCAGCCGCTCGACGCCCGCTGCCCAGCCCACGCCGGCGGTCTCCGGCCCGCCCAGCGAACCGATCAGCCCGTCATAGCGGCCGCCGGCCAGCACGGTGCCCTGCGCACCCAGCCGATCGGTGACGAACTCGAACGCGGTGTGGCGGTAGTAATCGAGCCCGCGCACCAGCCGTGCATTGCGCGTCCAGGCGACACCGGCGGCGTCGAGCCCATCGGTCACCGCCTTGAAGAAGGCAGCGGCCTCGTCGGTCAGATACGCGTCGATGTCCGGTGCGCTGTCGGCGATCGGGCGGTCGCGCGGATCCTTCGAATCGAGGATGCGTAGCGGGTTCTTCTCGAGCCGCGCCAAGCTGTCCTCGGACAACTCGGCCTTGTGCGCCTCGAAATGCGCGACCAGCGCGGTGCGCCAGGCGTCGCGCGTCGCGGCGTCGCCCAGCGTGTTGAGCTGGAGCGTCACGCCGTCGGCGATGCCGAGGTCCTTCAGGAGCTGGTCGGCCAGCACCAGCAGCTCGACATCGGCGGCGGGTTCGGGCGCGCCGATGATCTCAGCGTCGATCTGGTGGAACTGGCGATAGCGGCCCTTTTGCGGGCGCTCGTAGCGGAACACCGGGCCCGAAGTCGCGACCTTCAGCGGCGCGAACTGCTGCCAGCCCTCGCTGATATAGGCGCGCGCGATGCCGGCGGTGAATTCGGGACGCAGCGTGATCGAATCGCCGCCGCGGTCCTCGAAGGTGTACATCTCCTTGGAGACGACGTCCGAGGTTTCGCCCATCGAGCGGGCGAACACGCCGGTCGCCTCGAAGATCGGAATCTCGAGCCGCTGGAAGCAGTAGAGCTTGCGCACCTGGTCGAACTTCTCGAGCACCGCGGCGAAACGCCGCTGGTCTTCACCGAAAATGTCCTGGGTGCCCCGGATGCGCTGGGGGGTCTGGATACGTGCCATTTGGGCGCGGCTATTAGGCTGGTTTGGAGCGCGCCGCAATGCGGCCAAGGGGAAGCACTGTGTGTTGAAGCGGAAGCGCGCCGGGCCTAGGGCGAACCGCATGAGTCGCATCCTGCTTGTCCTCGCCGCGCTGCTGGGTTTCGCCGCCGCTTCGCCCGCTTCCGCCTATTGGGAATATGGTCACGAGACCGTGGGCGCGATCGCCTATCGTAACGTCACCCCGGCGGTGCGCGCGAAGATCGATGCGCTGCTCAAGCGGCAGGCGCTGCTCGAGACGCCGACCTGCCCGGCGAACACGATCGAGCAGGCGGCGGTGTGGGCGGACTGCGTCAAGACGCTGGGGCCGCGCTTCAGCTATGCCTATTCGTGGCACTATCAGAATATCGACATCTGCAAGCCGTTCGACCTCAAGCCGCCGTGCCGCGACGGCAATTGCGTGTCGGCGCAGATCGAGCGCGACGTGAAATTGCTCAAGGATCCGAAGGTGCCGGTGCGCGAGCGGGTGATGGCGCTGGCCTTCCTCGTCCATTTCGTCGGCGATCTGCACCAGCCGCTCCACGCGGGCGATCACAGCGACCTGGGCGGCAACCAGGTGAAGACCAACTACGGCGCCTTCACCAGCGCCAAGCTCAACCTCCATTCGGTGTGGGACGGCTATCTCGCCGAGCGCGCGATCTCGCAGCCGCCCTCGCCGGTGCGCGCCTACTCGGCGAGCGAGCGCAATGCCGTGTGGGGCGGCAGCGTCGAGGACTGGAGCCGCGAAAGCTGGCAGGTCGCGCGCGACGTGGTCTACCCCAGCGCTGCGGGCGAGGCGGTGTGCACCCCGGGCCAGCATCCGGCGCATCTCGACGAGGCGACGCTGGCGAAGCTGGTGCCGGTCGCCCGCGACCAGGTAGTTCGCGGCGGCCTGCGGCTGGCGAAGCTGCTGGACGAAGCGCTGGCTTAGGCGGGACGCTGCTCGGCCAGCGCCTGCGCGACGGCCGCAAGCACCTCGGCGCGCATCTGCACCCAGAGATGGCTGCTGCGCACCTCGACTGCGTCGCAGCGATCGGTGCGGCAGGTGAGGCCGTTGACCAGCCCGTCGCTGCGGCTCCAGATCGCGGTGGAGGGGACCGGCAGCGGCGCGGCCGCCTCGGCCAGCCGATCGAGCACCGCCGGATCGCCGATTCGCTCGCCGCTCAGCCATTCGAACGGGCGCCAGACATTGGTCGCGCTCGGATGTCCGGCGAAGGGCGAGCTGATCGTGATCACCCCGCGCACCTGCTCCGGATGGCGATGCGCCGCGATGCGGGCCATGATGCCGCCGAGCGAGATGCCGATCAGGGTGATCGGCTTGCCGGTCTGCACGTGGAGGTCGGCGATCCGCGCCATCAGTCGCTCGCCATCGGTGCCGATCGTGCGCGCGCCGAGGTTGCGGCCCATGCCCCAGCCCACGGCCTGGTAGCCCAGGCGGCGAAGGTGGCGCCGCAGGACGATATTGGCCCGGTCGCTGTTGAACAGGCCGGGCAGCACCATCACCGCATGGCCGTCGCCCCGTGGGGCGTCACCCAGCGCCCGCCAGCGCGTGGCGAGTTCGGCCAGGCCATAAAAGGCACGCGGTGCCTCTATCAGCATGGTCAGGCGGGGCGGGGGATCGCGAGGGGTTTCGGGGACAGGCCAGGCCGGCGGCATCTTGCGTTCCATGGGCCGGCAGGCACCTGCCCGCCGTTTCGCCACTCTGCCGGCGATGCTATGCCTTCGCCATGAATAAGGAAACGCACGTGTTGCAAGTGCCGCCCGAAGGTGCGGCGGCGGACTGGACGATCCCGCAGGACTGGTCGGCGTACACGGGGGAGGAACATGCCACCTGGGACAAGCTGTTCGCGCGCCAGGCGAAGCTGCTGCCGGGGCGGGCCTCCTCGGCCTATCTCAAGGGGCTGGAGGCGCTGCGGCTCTCCGAATCGGGCATTCCGAATTTCGAAGAACTGTCCGAGCGGCTCATGAAACTCACCGGCTGGCAGGTGGTCGCGGTGCCGGGGCTGGTGCCGGACGATGTGTTCTTCGATCACATGGCCAACCGACGCTTCGTCGCGGGCAATTTCATCCGTCGGCCGGACCAGCTCGACTATATCCAGGAGCCCGACGTGTTCCACGACGTGTTCGGCCATGTGCCGATGCTCGCGGATCCGGTGTTCGCCGATTATCTGGAGGCCTATGGCCGCGGCGGCATGCGCGCGCTGGAGCTGGGCGCGCTCAAGCAGCTTGGGCGGCTCTATTGGTACACGGTCGAGTTCGGGCTGGTCGAGGAGGCGGAGGGGCTGCGCATCTACGGCTCGGGGATCGTGTCGAGTTCGGCCGAAAGCGTGTTCGCGCTGGAGAGCGACAGCCCCAACCGGCTGCGCTTCGACATGCGGCGGGTGATGCGCACCGAGTACCGAATCGACGATTTCCAGCAGAACTACTTCGTGATCCCGAGCTTCGAGGCGCTGCTGCGCGAGACGGTGGAGACCGATTTCGCACCGCTCTATGCCGAGATCCTCGCGCAGCCCGACATCCCGATCGCGGCGATCCTGCCGGCGGACGGGGTGATCACGCGGGGGACGCAGGCGTACGCCGAGGGGAAGGGCTGACACGCAAGCGGCGGGGCGGAAGGGGCTCGCAATCTGGCGAGCCTCCCGCTACCCGCACCTCCATGTCCCGTTCGCCCCGCCTTGCCTTTCTCGTCGCTGCGCTGGGCATCGCCAATTATTCGGTGATGGACGCGGTGATGAAGGGCATGTCGATCGCGCACGGCGCCTATAGCGCGGTGCTGTGGCGCTCGGTCGGCGCCATCGTGCTGCTGGGGCCGATTTTCCTGCTCCGGCGCACGCCCTGGCCGGGGCGGCCGGCGCTCAAGCTCCATTTCGCGCGCGGTGTGCTGGCGGGCAGTTCGGTGGTGCTGTTCTTCTGGGGCCTCGCCCGCGTGACGATGGCGCAGGGGATCGCGCTGACCTTTCTTGCGCCGCTGATCGCGATGTTCCTCGCCGCCGCCTTTCTCGGCGAGCGTATCCGAAAGGCGGCGATCGGCGGGTCGGTGATCGCCAGCCTGGGCGTGCTGACCATCGCCGCCGGGCAGGCGCAGGCGCATGCCTCCACCGACGTCGTGCTGGGCTCGATCGCGGTGTTCGTCGCCTCGATCCTCTATGCCGGCAGCCTGATCCTGCTGCGGCAACAGGCGCAGATCGCCGATCCGATCGAAGTCGCGCTGTTCACCAGCCTCGTCCTGGCGCTGGTGATGCTGCCGGGCGCGCCGTGGTTCTCGGCGATGCCCTCGATGAACCTGTGGCCGTGGATCCTCGGCGCCGCGCTGGTCGGCTCGGTCTCCGCGGTGCTGCTCGCCTGGGCCTATGGCCATGCCGAGGCGCAGCTGCTGGCGCCGGTGGAATATACCGCCTTCGTCTGGGCGGCATTGCTCGGCTATGTCGTGTTCGACGAGCGCGTCTCGGGCTGGACGGTCGCAGGCGCGCTGCTCATCATCCTCGGGTGCCTGGCCGCGATCCGCGGCCGCGTCGCCCCCGCTCCCCAGACCGAGGCCGCTGCATGACCCGGATCCGCCCCGCCACCCCTGCCGACGTCCCCCAGATCCTCGCCTTCGTCCGCGAGCTGGCCGCCTTCGAGCGCGAGCCCGATGCGGTGCTCGCGACCGAGCCGATGCTCCAAGCCGCCTTGTTCGGTCCGCACCCGGCCGCCGAGGCGGTGATCGCCGAGGATGCGGGCGGCACGGCACTGGGCTTCGCCTTGTTCTTCCAGAACTTCTCCACCTGGACCGGGCGTCCGGGCATGTATCTGGAAGACCTGTACGTCACCCCGGCCGCGCGCGGGGCCGGGGTCGGCAAGGCGCTGCTGCGGCATCTGGCGGGAATCGCGGTCGATCGCTGCTATGGCCGGTTCGAATGGTCGGTGCTCGACTGGAACCAGCCGGCTATCGATCTCTACCGCGCGATGGGCGCGCAGGCGATGGACGAGTGGACGGTGCAGCGCGTGACCGGCGACGCGCTCGTCAGGCTGGCGGGCCGCTGATGGGCTGGCTCTATCTGCTGTTCGGCGGGCTGTGCGAAGTGGGCTTCACCACCTGCATGCGCTTCACCGACGGGTTTCGCAACATTCCCTGGACCCTCGCCTTTCTCGGCTGCATCGCCGCGTCGATGGCGCTGCTGGAGATGGCCTCGCGCACCATCCCCCTCGGCACCGCCTATGCGGTGTGGGGCGGCATCGGCGCGCTCGGCACGGTGATCGTCGGGATGCTGTGGTTCGGAGAGCCCGTGAGTAGCGTGCGCATCCTGCTGATCCTGGGCCTGGTCGCCTGCATCGCCGGGCTTCGGCTGGCGGGCGGCGGGCACTGATCGCGATCGACGCGGGCCTGCGCTAGCGTTTCCGAAGAATCGCGCAGAAGCTGCTGGCCGGGCCCGCGGCGTGTGCTAGGTCCGTTCGCAAACAGGGGGAGGATCGGTGATGCGGCGTGCGGTTTGGCTTTTCGCGGCGGCGTGGCCGCTCGGCGCGCAGGCCCAGCAGATTCCCGCGCCGGACAAGACCGCCCAGGGCGACCTTGCCATCACCATCTACCAGAACAACCAGGCGCTGGTGCAGGACGTGCGCACGCTGGACCTCGCCGCCGGCCGCGTACGCCAGGAATTCCCCGACGTCTCGGCGCAGATCCGCCCGGCGACGGTCACGCTTTCCGGTCCCGGTATCGGGATCGTCGAGCAGAATTTCGATTTCGACCTGCTCACGCCCTACAAGCTGATGGAAAAGGCGGTCGGCTCGGTCGTCACCATCGTGCGCACCAATCCCGCGACCGGCGCCGAGACGCGCGAACAGGCGCGGGTGCTTTCCGCCAATGGCGGCATCGTCCTCCAGATCGGCCCGCGCATCGAGGTGCTGCGCGACGACGGGCTGCCGGTGCGCGTGATCTTCGACAAGGTGCCGGAAAATCTCCGCGCGCGCCCCACGCTTTCGGTCACCCTCCAGGTGGCGAGCGGCGGGCGGGTGCCCACGACGCTCAGCTACCTCACGCCGGGCCTGGGCTGGACCAGCGACTATGTGATGCTGTTCGACGAGGCGAAGAGCGCGATCGACATGCAGGGGTGGATCACCCTCACCAACAATACCGGCACCAGCTACACCAATGCCGACGTGACGCTGGTCGCCGGCGCCCCCAGCGGCAACACCGGCTTCGGCCGCCTGAACGACACGACCGTCGAGACGCCGGGTACGGAGACGGGTCCGCGTGAACGGCTGGGCGACTATATCTTCTATCCGCTCGGCCGCCGCACCACGATCGCCAATGCCCAGCAGAAGCAGGTCAGCTTTCTCGACGTGAAGGGCGCGCCGGCGCGCAAGACCTATGAATGGACCAATGGCTGGCTGGGTGCGGACAGCGATCCGCGCAGCGCCGCGACGGTCCTGAAATTCTCGACCGCGAAGAATGGCGGGCTGGGCGACCAGCTGCCGAGCGGGACGATCCGTGTCTATATGCGCGATCGGAAGGGTGAGCCCCAGTTCATCGGCGAAAGCCGGGTGGAGGCGGCGCCAATGGGCTCGGCCATGTCGCTGCGCACCGGCGAGGCGTTCGACGTGAAGGGCGCGGCGGTGGTGGTCGAGCGCCGCAAGCTCTCTTCCAGGCGGTGGAAGACGACGATGCGCTATGATTTCACCAATGCCCGCGCCGATGCGGTGACGGTGGATCTCGCCCAGACCGGCCTGTGGGGCGACGTTCGCGTGCTCGAGCAGAGCCTTGCCGGTGAACGCATCTCGGCCGATCGCATGGAGTGGAAGGTGCCGGTGCCGGCCAACGGCAAGGCATCGGTGACCGTGGTGTTCGATAGCCGCTACTGATCCGATGCTTGGCCGCATCCCCTTCGGCGTCTTCGCCTTGCTGATCGCTGCGCCGGCGGGTGCGCAGGCGCTGGTGCTCTCGGAAAAGCCCGACGCGGTGGCGGTGACGCTATACCGCGACGTGCACCGCCAGGTGGAGCCCGGCCAGGGCTGGCCCGGCGGCTATGCGCTGGTCACCGAGACGCGGACGATCCCGCTCCCTGCGGGACCATCGGTGATTCGATTCGTCGGCGTGTCCGAAGGCATGATGCCGGAAACCGCGATCGTCACCGGCCTGCCGCACGGCGTGGGGGAGAAGAACCGCGACGCCCGGCTGCTCGGCCCGGCCACGCTGGTCGACGCCTATCTCAAGCGCAGCGTTATCGTGCGCCGCACCGATCGGGCGACCGGCAAGGTGACCGAGAGCGACGCCGTGATCCAGGCCGGCCCGGACGGCGGGGTGCTGCTCAGCACCCCGCAAGGCGTGGAGGCGCTCGGCTGTTCGGGGCTGCCGGAGGCGATCCGCTATCCCGGCGTACCCGAGGATCTCGCCGCGAAGCCGACGCTGTCGGTGACCAGCGACAGCGCGACCGCACAGCGGGTCACGGTGCAGCTTTCCTATCTGGCGCAGGGTTTCGACTGGTCGGCGAGCTATGTCGCGCGGCTTGGGGAGGGCGATACGCTCGACCTGTTCGGCTGGATGACGGTGGTGAACGGCGGCAGCCAGGGCTTTGCCGATGCGCGGACCAGCGCGGTTGCGGGCAAGGTCAACAAGGGGCGGGCGGCACCGTTGCCGCGCGGCGCCGCGCCCGAACTGCGGCTGCAGTGCTGGCCGCTGGGCAATACGTCGATGGCAGGCCCGCCGCCACCGCGCTTCGTCGATAGCGTCGTCGCCGAGGACATCGGCGCGTTGGAGATCGTCGTCACCGGCAGCCGCATTCGCGGGCGTGTTCAGGCCGCCCCAGCGCCACCCCCGCCGCCGCCCCCTATGATGATGGCGCAGCAGGAGGAACTGGGCGACCTCAAGCTCTACCGCGTCCCCGAGCCGGTGACCGTCGCCGCGCTGTCCACCAAGCAGGTGGCCCTGCTCCACCGCGAATCGGTGAAGATTGCCAGGATCTATCGCGGCGCCTTTCCGTCGCTGCCGTACAGCGTGGGGGAGGCGCGGCCGCCGAGCAGCCCTACTGCCATCGTGCTGCGCGCCGAGAATCGCACGAGCGAGGGGCTCGGCCTGCCCCTTCCCGCCGGCAAGCTCGCGCTGTTCGCCGAACGGGATGGCGCGCCGGTGTTGCTGGGCGAATCGGATCTCGCCGATCGCGCGGTAGGGGAAGAGGTCGAGCTCCTGCCGGGGACCAGCAGCGATGTGCGCTACACCGTGATCGGCCAGCCCGCCGGCCGGCGGCGCGAGGCGTTCCGCATCGAGGTGAGCAATGCCCACGACGCGCCGGTTACTTTCGAGTTGCCGATCCCGTATCCGAACGTGAGTGCCGATGCGCCGCTGGTCGAACGCAAGGGCGTGAAGACCTGGCGCGTGATCGTGCCGGCCAACGGCACGGCCGTGCTGAACGCGACGCGCAGTCTCGCGCGCTGATCCCGTCAGTCGAGGTCGACTTCGTCCTTCAGCGGGTCTTCCACCTGGGCGTCATGCCCGCTGCCCGAGCTGAGGAACATCAGGCCCATCAAGGCCGCCGCCATCATGATGGTGAAGAACACGCCCAGAAAGGTGGCGATCGCGGTGACGATGTGCAGCTCGCCCATCGCCGCCCACAGCCAGTATTCGGCAAGCCCCGCGGCCAGCACCGCTGCCACTGCCATTCCCCACAGGATGCGGCGGAACCGCCCCCAGGCGAAGGCGGCATACTGGGGATCGTCGAGTCCGTCGGGGCGTTCCATGGTTTTGCAACTTGGGCGGATTCATGGGATACACAACGCCTAAAAAATGAAAGCCAAGGAGAGAATGCGATGACCATCGCGGCAATCCTCGAAGGCAAGGGGCGCGACGTCGTGTCGATTGCCTCTACCAGCACTGTCGCGCAGGCGGTGGCGTTGTTGGCGGCACGCCGCATCGGCGCGGTGCCGGTACTCGAAAACGGGCAGGTGGCCGGAATCTTTTCCGAGCGGGATGTGATCCACTGTATCGAACGCGAAGGCGCGATCGGGCTGGAGCTGCCGGTCAGCCGGGTGATGACGGCGCCGGCGATCACGGTCGGGCCGGAAGAGACGGTGCTGGGCGCGCTGGCGCTGATGACGCGGCGGCGCATCCGCCATCTGCCGGTGATCGACGAGGGCGCGTGTATCGGCTTCATCTCGATCGGCGATCTGGTGAAGTACCGGATCGATCGTATTGAATCCGAGGCCGAAGCGATGCGCGCCTATATCCAGACGGCCTGACGCGGCTCAGCCGGCGCGATTGCGCACCAGGGCGATCGCGCCGGCCAGCGTCTTGCGGGCGAAGGCGAACAGCACCGCGACATAGCTCGCGCCCCCGATGCCGACGAGCAGCGCCAGCCGGGGCAGGGGGGCGAGCGGCGGCAGTTCGCGGTCGACCAGCGTGACGATCAACCCCATCGCCAGCGCCGCGAACACCGGCGGCGCGATCGCCCGCGCCAATCGTGTATAGGAGACGCCGATCGCCGGCAGCGTGCGGCGCGCCGACAGGGCGAGGTACAGCGGATAGGCGACGTACCAGGCAGCGACCAGGCCCGATATTCCCCAGTGCACGCCGACCAGGAAGGCGATCGGCAGCAGGAGCGCCCCGCTAGCGCCGTTCCGCGCACTGATTCCCGGCCGCCCGCGCGCATCGCTCGCAGGGGCGAACAGTACCTGCAAGGTCATCAGCGGCATCACCAGCGCGAGGCCGTGCACCACCGGCGCCGCTTCTGCCCATTTCGGGCCCAGCGCCACCGCCACCAGCGGCTCGGCGGTTGCCGCCAGCCCGATATAGAAGGGCATCGCCGCGAGCAGGATCAACTGCGCGCCGCGCACGAACGCCGCCGCCACCGCGTCGGGATCGTCGCGCATCCGCGCATAGGCGGAAAAGGCGACCTCGTTCAGCGGCGGCACGAACTTCGACACGAAGATCTGGGTGAGGAACAGGCTGGTCGTGTAGATGCCGAGCAGGTGCGGATCGAACATTCGTCCGGCGATGAACACATCGGCTTGGCTCTGGAGGAACCAGAAGATCTGCCCGGTCGCCATCACCCCGCCATAGCGTGCCATGTCCCCCGCCCCGCGAAAGTCGAAGCTCGGCCAGACCAGCGTGCGTGCCGCGACCGTCATGCCGATCGCGCGCGTGGCGAACAGCATGATCGGCGCGGCGACCAGCGTCCAGACGCCCCAGCCGCCATAGGCCCCGACCAGCGCAGTGATCGCGCCGGCCAAGGCCGAGACGAAATTGACCTGCGCCTGCCTGGCGAAATCCATGCTGCGGGCGAGCAGTGCATAGGGGAGCGCGATGAACGGGGTGGCCAGGTAGAGCAGCGCCTGCACGCGCAGCAGCTCGGCGACCATCGGTTGGCGATAATAGGCTGCGGCAATTGGCGCGGCGGCGAACTGGAGCAGCGCGAGTCCCCCGTTCAGCAGCAGCAGCATGCCGAACAGCTGGCGCTGGGCACGATGCCCGGCATCCTCGCGCTGGATCAGCGCGCTCGCCAGCCCATAGCCGTTCAACATGTTGAGCAGCACCAGCACCACCTGCGTCATGGCGAACAGCCCATAGTCGGCCGGCGCGAGGATGCGGATGACGAGGAAGGTCGACGACCAGGTGAGCAGCTGCCCCAGAATCTGGGTGCCCGAACGCCAGATCACCGCCTTCCGAACCTGGTTTCGGAGCGATTCCGGGGCCTGATTCGGCGATTCGAGCGTTGATTCGGTCACCAGCCCGCTATCGCACGCGCCGATTGAGAAGCCGTAAAGCACGGTTTTCCGCCATTTTCAGGGGCATTGTCACGAAAACGACAGAAAGTTTCATTTTCTC
>NZ_BCYY01000019.1 GCF_001598435.1 Sphingomonas pituitosa NBRC 102491 | reverse complement strand
ATGGCCGCCGAAATGCGATCCCCATCCCCTTTTCGGCAGCGCTTGCCTATATCGGCCTCACGCGGGCATAAGCCGCGCTCCGTTTCCCACCCAACAGAAGGGTTCTTCCCGTGTCCGAGATGTTCCGCATTACGCTGCCCGACGGTTCCGTCCGCGAGGTAGCCCCGGGGACTACCCCGGCGGACATCGCCGCGGCGATCGGTCCGGGTCTGGCCAAGGCGGCGCTCGCCGCGCGCGTCGATGGCGAGCTGCGCGACATCGGCCGTCCGTTCGAGGGCGACGCGAACCTCGCGCTCGTCACCGCCAAGGACGAGGCCGACGCGCTCGAGCTCGCGCGCCACGATTATGCGCATATCCTGGCGGAAGCGGTGCAGCACCTGTTCCCGGGCACGCAGATCACCTTCGGCCCGTCGACCGACGACGGCTTCTACTATGACTTCGCCCCCAAGGACCGCCCCTTCACCGAGGAGGACCTGCCGGCGATCGAGGAGGAGATGCGCCGCATCATCGCGCGCGACGAGCCGCTGATCCGCGAAGTCTGGTCGCGCGCCGACCTGATCGCGCGCTGGACCGCGCAAGGGGAAAGCTTCAAGGCCGAATGGGCCAAGGAGCTGCCCGAGGGCGAGGAACTGACCGTCTACCGCGCCGGCAAGGGCGAGGACGCCTGGCTCGACATGTGCCGCGGCCCCCACCTCGCCTCCACCGGCAAGGTCGCGGCGGATGCCTTCAAGCTGACCCGCGTGTCGGGTGCCTATTGGCGCGGCGACCAGAAGAACGCGATGCTCAGCCGCATCTACGGCACCGGCTGGCTCAACAAGAAGCAGCTCCAGGAGCATCTGACCCGCCTGGAAGAGGCCGGCAAGCGCGACCACCGCAAGCTCGGCGCGGAGATGGACCTGTTCCACCTCCAGCAGGAGGCGCATGGCTCGGTGTTCTGGCACCCGAACGGCTATGTCATCTACCGCGTGCTCGAGGATTATATGCGCCGCGCGGTCAACGGCGCGGGCAGCAAGGAAGTGAAGACCCCGCAGGTGATGGACGCGCGCCAGTGGGAGCAGTCCGGCCACTGGGGCAAGTATCGCCAGAACATGTTCGTCATCCCCGACGAGACGCCGAACATCGAGGACGAGGGCCCGATGGTGTCGGACGACGTCCAGTGGATGGCGCTCAAGCCGATGAACTGCCCGGCGCACGTGCTGATCTTCAAGCAGGGCATCAAGTCGTATCGCGACCTGCCGATGCGGCTGGTCGAGAATGGCTGCTGCCACCGCAACGAGCCGCACGGCGCGCTGCACGGTCTGATGCGCGTCCGCCAGTTCACCCAGGACGACGGCCACATCTTCTGCCGCGAAGACCAGATCGTCGACGAGGTGAAGGCGTTCTGCGCGCTGGCCGACCGGGTCTACAAGCATTTCGGCTTCACCTATGCGATCAAGCTCGCGCTGCGCCCCGAGAAGCGGTTCGGCACCGAGGAAATGTGGGACATGGCGGAGAACGAGCTGCGCGACGCCGTGGTCGCCGCCGGCCTCGCCACCCCCGAATATGGCTGGGAGGAACTCCCCGGCGAAGGCGCCTTCTACGCGCCGAAGCTGGAATGGCACCTCACCGACGCGATCGGCCGTACCTGGCAGGTCGGCACCATCCAGTCGGACCGGGTGCTGCCCGAGCGACTCGATGCGAGCTACGTCGGCGAGGACGGCGAGCGCCACCGCCCGGTGATGCTCCACCGCGCGATCTTCGGTTCGTACGAGCGCTTCATCGGCATCCTGATCGAGCATTTCGCCGGCAAGCTGCCGACCTGGCTCGCGCCGGTGCAGGCGGTGGTCGCGACGATCGTGTCCGACGCCGACGACTATGCCCGTGAGGTGGTGGCGAAGCTCCAGGCCGCGGGAATCCGCGTCGAGAGCGACCTGCGCAACGAGAAGATCAACTACAAGGTGCGCGAACACTCGCTCGCCAAGGTGCCCAACCTGCTGGTCGTCGGCAAGCGCGAGGCGGAGGAGAGCACCGTCGCGCTCCGCGTCCTCGGCAGCCAGGGCCAGACCATGCTGAGCCTGGACGAAGCGATCGCCCGGCTGAAGGCCGAGGCGCTGGCGCCGGATCTGGCCGCGGCCGAGTAACGGACTGCGGGCGGCACCCCTGGGCGCCGCCCGCCCCCTTCAGAAGCGGTACTTCAGCCCGACCTGAAGGATCGGGTAGACCTGATAGTCGTTCGCCGAATCCTGCAGCTTCTGCCGCTGCTTGGCGAGTTCGTCGCGGTAGGTAGCCCCTGCTACCGTCGGGTCGGTCGCCAGCGTGCCGTTGGACGTGAAGTCGCGGATCCGCACCGCGCCCTGGAACAGCGCGCCCGCCTCGACGGTGAAGGCCAGCCCCTTGCGCAGCTTGCCGCCATAGCCGAGCGTCAGTTGCGGCGCGAATTCGCGCAGGTCGGCGCGGCCGGTGATGGTGCCGATCTGCGCCGGCGTGAATACCAGGCTGCCGATCCGGGTCGGCCCATTGGGCGTGGCGCGGACATTGCCGTCGGTGCCGTTGTAACGCGCACCCGCCGAAATGCGGACCCCCCCGCCGAACGGATAGAGGTCGACGATCGCACCGACCGACGAAAGCCCGGCACGGCCCTCATAGTCGATGCCGCCCGAGCTGAAGCCATGATCCAGCCCCAGAAAGCCGCCATTGGCGCGCACGCCGACATGCTGGTCGAAGCGATAGCCGATTTCCGGCCCCACGCCGAGCGAGCCCGCGGTCACGCCCACGCTCGCCTTGCCCTGCGGATCGTCGCCGGTGGATTGCGCCAGCGCCTGGCCGGCAAGCGTCATCACGGCAAGATACGCCGCCGCACGAAACAGTCGCTGCATGTTGTTCCCCACAAGGCCGGCACGCGGAGATGTCCGCCGGCGCTGCATGGATTATAGACGCCGAAACAGGCACATGGCGGCGGCTCGCGCGAGATTTTCCGTCCATGTTCTGCACTTGCCGCGCAATATCGCAGCGAAATGGTCCGTAGGGGACCTTCTCTCGGGCGCCGGAATTGTCTATATAGGGCGCTGACTAACTACAGGAGCCAGTCTTATACGTTCTCCCATGCCCCGGCGCCCGATGGCGCCCGCGATGCCGCTGAACGGGCCGCGGTTTAACGAATTCATCCAGTCGCCCAAGGTTCGCGTGATCGACCAGGACGGCGAAAACCTTGGCGTGATGTACACGCGCGAGGCGATGGCGCAGGCAGCCGAGGTCGGTCTCGACCTCGTCGAAGTGTCGCCCAACGCCGATCCGCCCGTCGCCAAGTTCCTCGATGTGGGCAAGTTCAAGTACGAGGCGCAGAAGAAGGCGAACCTCGCACGCAAGACCCAGAAGACGCAGGAGATCAAAGAGATCAAGATGCGTCCCAACATCGATGATCACGATTACGACGTGAAGATGCGTAACGTGCTGAAGTTCATCGGCGAAGGCGACAAGGTGAAGATCACCCTGCGCTTCCGCGGCCGTGAGCTTTCGCATGGCCAGCTCGGCATGCAACTGCTCCAGCGCGTCCAGCAGGATGCGGCGGAAGTGGCGAAGGTGGAGAGCTATCCGCGCATGGAAGGCCGTCAGATGCTGATGGTGCTTTCGCCCAAGTGATGCGCTTGCGGCGGTCGTTCGCGGCCGCCGCCGCCTGGTTCCTGCCGGCAGCGGCGGTCGCGCAGACCGCCGCCCTGCCGCCTGTTCCTGCCGCAACCGACGAATCGATCGCCGTGCCGAAAGGCGCGCGACTCGCGTGGGCCGACGAGTTCGACTCCGGCCGCCTGCCCGATCGGAAGCGCTGGGCCTATGACACCGCCCGCAACCGCGAGGGCTGGTACAACCAGGAACTGCAATATTATGCCGCCGGCCGGCCCGAAAACGCCCGGATCGAGAACGGCCGCCTGATCATCGAGGCCCGTCGCGAGCGGCTTGCCGACCAGGCCGACTATGGCGGCCAGGAATACAGCTCCGTCCGCCTGCTCACGCGCGGCCTCGCCAGCTGGACCTATGGCTTCATCGAAGTGCGCGCCAAGCTTGCCTGCGGCAAGGGCCTATGGCCGGCGATCTGGCTGCTCGGCACCGACGGCAAGGCCGGCTGGCCGCGCCTCGGCGAGATCGACGTGATGGAACTGGTCGGCTGGGACCCGCAGACGGTCCACGGCACCATCCACACCGGCGCCTATAACCACGCCCAGCACACCCAGAAGGGCGCGACGACGCGGGTAGCGGACGCCTGCACCGCCTTCCACAGCTATCAGCTCGACTGGAACAAGGACCGCATCCTGATCGGCGTCGACGGGCACGCCTATATGCGCTTCGACAACGACCATCGGGGCGATCCCGCCACCTGGCCGTTCGACAAGCCGCAATATCTGCTGCTCAACGTCGCCGTCGGCGGCTGGGGCGGGATGCAGGGCGTCGATCCCGCCGCCTTCCCGTCGCGGATGGAAGTCGACTATGTGCGCGTCTGGCAGACTGCGGACCAGGCAAAGGGGCGGTGACCTGCCCGCCCCTGCCCGTCCTCAATCCTCGGCGGCGATCCGCACGCGCAGGCCGTCCAGCGCATCGGTGAAGGGCAACTGGCACGACAGCCGCGAGGTGGCGTCGCGATCCGAGGTGCTGTCGAGCAGATCGTCCTCGTCCATGCTCATCTTCGGCAGTTTGTCCGCAAAATCCGGGTCGACATGGACATGGCAGGTGGCGCAGCTGCAGCAGCCGCCGCACAGCGCCAGCAGTTCGTCGAAGCCATTGTCGCGAATCACTTCCATCACGCTGAGACCGGCCTCACCGGTTACCGTGCGTTCGGTTCCGTCACGCGTCACGACCGTAAGCTGGGGCATCTGCATCTCCTTGGTTCGCCGCGTCCATGCCGGTGAACCGGGCCCGTTTCAAGGAGCCAGTATATGGGCCTGACCGCCGACCAGCTGAAGGGGTCGATCGACGCATTGGCCGCGATCGAACCCGCCTTCGCCGCCGCCTTGGAGCGCGCCGGCTATCCCGAGCCGCGCATCCGAGCACCAGGCTATGCCACGCTGCTGCGCACGATCGTCGGGCAGCAGGTGAGCGTGGCCGCCGCCGCGTCGGTCTGGAACAAGCTGGGCGCTGCGCTCGGCGATGCCGAGGATCCCGCACGGCTCGCCGCGGCGAGCGACGAGCTGCTGCGCAGCGCCGGCCTCTCGCGCCAGAAGATGGGCTATGCCCGCAGCCTCGCCGGGGAAGTTACCAGCGGCACGCTCGACCTCGCCGCGCTGCCGCGAGACGACGAGGAAGCCATCGCCGCGCTCACCCGCATCAAGGGTATCGGCCGCTGGTCGGCGGAAATCTATCTGCTGTTCGCCGAGGGGCGGGTCGACATCTGGCCGGCAGGCGACCTGGCGGTGCAGATCGAGATCGGGCGCATCCTCGGCCATCCCGAACGCCCGAGCGAGAAGCAGACGCGGGAATGGTCCGAGGCCTGGCGCCCGCACCGCGGCGCCGCGGCGATCTTCGCCTGGC
Source organism: Sphingomonas pituitosa NBRC 102491 (assembly GCF_001598435.1). Taxonomy (GTDB): domain Bacteria; phylum Pseudomonadota; class Alphaproteobacteria; order Sphingomonadales; family Sphingomonadaceae; genus Sphingomonas; species Sphingomonas pituitosa. Next base: position 95,740 of record NZ_BCYY01000019.1, on the reverse strand, counting down.
ACCACTATGGCATGATCAAGAGCGCGATCTGAACGCTTTGCCGCCCCCCTCCTGAGGGTAGGGTTATCGCATTTGAGCCCCGGGGGATGTCGGCGCCTCCAAAACCATCGTCATCCCGGCGAAAGCCGGGATCCATTGCCCTGAGCGCTGAGGGAAAGAACCGTCCCTTCAGCGCCAATGGATCCCGGCTTCCGCCGGGATGACGGCATTCTTTGGCCATATGCGATTGCCTTGCTCCTGAGCGGAGGAGCGTCGCGCCTTGCAAATGTGCCTGCCCGCAATCGCAAAAGATGTAGATGAACGATTGCAAAGCACGACAATTTGCTTTGGGCCGTCTCCAACTCATGCGACACTTCCTCGACAATAGAACGAGTCAGGAGGGGATCATGCAGGCACGTAAAGCACTGACGCATCTCGCGCTGATCTTTGGATTGCTGCCCGCCACTACTGCCGTGGCCCGGCCCGCATCGGAAGAACCGAGCACGACCGAAAAGCTGCGGCTCCTTGCGGAGTTCACCGACTGCGTCACCGCGCAGAAGTCCCGGCAGCCTGCCATTCAGGCGTTTCTCCGCACGATCCCTGATCGGCCGGGCTTCGGCGAAGCCGGCTTGAAGGCGGCCGACCTCACCTGCCTCAATCGCGCCGCTGCGCGGATGCACAGCAAGATCGAGATGCGGCTCCAGCCGAACAGCTTCCGCGCTGCGCTGTACCCGTCGCTTTACCGACGCGAATTCGGCAAGACCGGCCCGGTAGCCGGGCTGAAGGCCTTGCCGCCGCTCCTCCTGTCCGACGAGTTCGACGGTGATGCGGCGGAGTTGCCGGGAGACTTTATCGCCAGCCGCCTGTTCGGCGATTGCGTCGCCCGCGAGGATAGTGCCGACGCCCATGCGCTGCTGCTCGCCCAGCCCGGCAGCGCGGAGGAAAGCGCGGCGATCGACGCTCTCAAGCCCGCCTTCACCGCTTGCATCAAGCAGGGGCAGACCATCAGCCTGACTCGCGCCGCCGCTCGCGCGACGGTCGGTGAGGGGATGCTCAAGCTGTCGCGGGCAGCGGCGGCACGATAGGACGTGGAGCGGGGATTGCTTCGAGCCATGGGGAACGGAAAGGCCGTGTTTCGCTATGGCATGCGCCTGCTCGCCGCCCTCGTCTCGCTGGCGCCCGGCGCCGCACTGGCGCAGTTCGTGCCGCCCGCCGGCTATCCCGGCACGCCCGGCCCGGCCGTGGCCGAGCCTGCGGAACCCGGCCTGCCACGTCTGGAGGCGCTGGATCGGTCTGCGATCGGGCAGCGCATTCGGATGCTCCCGGGCTATGCCAATGCGGCGCACGCACTTGCCAAGGTGGTGGGCGCCTATACCGTCGCCGAAACCCGCCGCGCGCGCTTCGTCGACGCATGGGGGCTCGGCTATCTGCCGCTCAATCTCAAGCGCAGTGACGGCACCTGCTTCGCGCTGGGTGCGGACTATGTCGGCGGCACGCTGTCCAATGCCCGGCTCCGCCCGATCGGCTGCGATGCGCGGCGGATCGTCGAGAAACCCGGCGCCGCGCCGCCCGAGGGCTCGGCGCTCCGCCATGTCGGCACGCGCTGGAGCTATTCGGCGTGGTTTGACGACAAGGCAGCGGAAACGCTGGTCACTCGGCCCTGGCCGAAGACCTTCGAACCGTTCTTCGCCATCCGGATGGAGGTGTTCGCGATCGCCGCGATGAACGGGCCGGACTGGCCCGGCGGCAATGTGACGCTGGCCGGACGTATCGACGGACGGCTGACGATCGTGGTCCTGGACGTCCGCTACTGAGGGAAACGGGCGGGGCGGCCTGAACCGGCCCGCCACCGCCACGCGGGATCAGCCCTCGGCACTGTCCGTGTCGGTCTCGGCCGCCGCTTCGCCGCCGCTCTGGAACCAGGCCTCGACCGGGCCGACCAGCTTGATCGTCAGCGGGTTGCCCTTGCGATCGGTCTTCTTGCCGAGCGCCACGCGCACCCAGCCTTCGGAGATGCAATATTCCTCGACATCGCGGCGCTCGACGCCCTTGAACTTGATGCCGACGCCGCGCTCCAGCAGTTCGCGGGTGAAATAGGGGCTGCTCGGGTTGACCGACAGACGATCGGGAGGGGTATCGCTCATGCCCGGCTCATGCCGTCATTCGGCCGCGGGTTCAAGATAGCGGTGGATCGCGGAGACGACCACCGATCCCTCGCCCACGCCCGACGCGACCCGCTTCACCGATCCGGCGCGCACGTCGCCCACCGCGAACACGCCGGGCGCCGACGAGCAGAAGAAGGTCTCGCCGCTGCCCGTGCGCACGAAGCCGCCGCCGTCGAGGTCGACACAGCCCTCCAGCCAATGGGTGTTGGGCACCGCGCCGATCATCACGAACAGCGCGCCCATCGCGCGGCGCTCCACCGCACCGCTCCTGCGATCGGTCCATTCGAGGCCGGTCAGCGATCGCGCTCCCTCCAGCGCGGTGACTTCGGTGAAGGGGTGGAGCGTGATCTGGTCCGATGCCTCGATCCGGTCGATCAGGTAGCGGGACATGGTCGCGGCGAGCCCGGGCCCGCGCACCAGCACATGGACGTGCGCGGCATGGCGGGCAAGGAACACCGCCGCCTGCCCCGCCGAATTGCCGCCGCCGACCACCACCACTTCCGATCCGGCGCACAGCCCGGCCTCCATCGCGGTGGCGGCGTAATAGATGCCGTTGCCTTCCAGCTCGGCATAGCGCGGCAGGTCGAGCTTGCGGTAGCGCGCGCCCGTGGCGACCACCACCGCGCGGGCGAGCAGGCTGGCGCCGTCGTCGAGGTGCAGCCGCAGCGGCCGTTCCTCGCACTCGATCCGCGTCACCGAGCGCGAGACCAGCAGCCGCGCCCCGAACTTCTGCGCCTGCACCTGCGCGCGGCCGGCCAGCGCCTGGCCGGAGATGCCGGTCGGAAAGCCCAGATAGTTCTCGATCTTCGAGCTCGTCCCCGCCTGCCCGCCCGGCGCCACCGCCTCGATCACGATCGTCTCGAGTCCTTCGGACGCGGCATAGACGGCGGCGGCGAGACCCGCCGGCCCCGCGCCCACCACGGCAACGTCATGGACCTTGTCCGGATCGAGCGCGGTCGCCAGGCCCAGCGCATCGGCCAGCGCGGCATTGCCGGGGTTACGCAGCACGCGCCCCTCCAGCACCACCACCGGCAGATCGGCCGCGGTGAGCGCGAAACATTCGAGAAAGCCCGCCGCATCCGGATCGGTGTCGGTATCGATCCGCCGGTGCGGCAGCGCGTTGCGGGTGAGGAACGTCTCGATTCGCCCCATGTCCGCGCCGTGCCCCGGCCCCGCCAGCGCGACGCCGGCATCGCTGTGCCGCAGCAGGCCCACGCGGCGGAGGATGAAGGCGCGCATCACGATCTCGCCGATATCGGGCTCGGCCGTCATCATCCGGCGAAACGACGCGCGGTCGATCCGCACCACCCGCGTGTCCGCCAGCGCGCGGGCGCTCACCAGGATCTTGCGGTCGTTGAACAGGTCGAGCTCGCCGGTGAACTGGCCGCGGGCATGGGTGTGCACCGGATGATCGTGGCCCTCGGCGTCGGTATCGATGATCTCGATCCCGCCCGACAGGCACAAGAAGAAATCGACGCTGCGATCGCCGCGACGGAACAGCATCGCGCCGCCGTCCACGGCCTCCGCGCTGCCGAAGGCGGCAACGCGCGCCATCATCTCGTCGGTCAGGACCGGGAAGGTCTGGGCGGATCGCGCATAGGGATCGGCCGGGTCGAGCGATTCGGTGGGTGCCATGGCGACACCCTAACGCGCGCAGCGCAGCGCGCGACCCATCTCAAGATATGGTCGCGCGCACGCGCCGTTTAGTCGCAATAGCGGATCAGCACCGGGCGGCCCAGATACGGATCCCAGACCCGTCGCACGTCGCAAACCTCGTAACGGCGATAGCGCGGGTAGTTGTCGCGGTACCAATAGCCGTCGGTCGGGTAATAGCCGCGCTCGCGATAGAAGCGCCGGTCGTAATCATAGCGCCGGTCGTTCGACAGCGCCGCGCCGATCGCGATGCCGGCGATCCCCGCCACCAGCGCCGCGCCCGCCGCATCGCCGCCGCGATCCCGGTAATAATGCCGCCGATAGCGCCAGTCCTGCGCCTGCGCAGGCGCCACGGCGGCCAGCAGGCTCGCGCCCGTGGCAATGCCCAGCACCAGCTTCTTGGCCAGATGGTTCATACTCCTCGCTCCTCACCTCGGGGCGCCGACGAGTCGACCGGCGCCGATGGCTTCCGATAGGCAATCGCGGCTTAATCGGTGCGGAACCGGCTGTTCAGCCGCGGTTTAGCTGGGTAACGGGCGGCATGGCCTATTGGATCCTTCGCTCCGAACCCGATGTCTATGGCTGGGACGACCTGGTGCGCGACGGCACCACCGAATGGAACGGCGTGCGCAACTATACCGCGCGCAACTTCCTGAAGGACATGGTGCCCGGCGACCAGGCGATCTTCTACCATTCCAACATCCAGAAGGCCGCGGTCGGCATCATGGAAATCGTCCGCGCCTGGCAGCCCGACGGCGACGACGGCAAATGGGCGAGCGTCGAGGTGAAGGCGCTGCGCAAGCTCGCCGCCCCCGTCCCCCTGCCCGAGATCAAGGCCGAACCGCGGCTCAAGGACCTCGAGATGGTTCGCCAGTCGCGCCTGTCGGTGACGCCGGTTCGGCCGGAGGAATGGGCGGTGCTGCTGGAGATGAGCGGAACGGCACCGGATCGTTGAGGTCGATCGGCACGCGCTTCGACTTGTCGGGCTTCTTCCTGAACGCCCGGCCGACGCCCTTGCCGGCATCGCCGACCAGCTTGAAGAAGTTGCGCGATTCGCCCGGCTCCTCGCAGCAGCTGTCCGGATCGATGATCTTGCCGATGCCGCGGACCAGCGTGGTTGCCCCGCCGAAGATGTCGACGCCGACCTGACAGCCGCCCACCCGCGCGGCGCACGGCGTGGGCACCGCGCCCAGCGCGCCGATGCCGGTGCGCTCCGGATTGCTCGGAATCGGCCGGTCGGGCGGGCCGCGCTCGCCCGGCAGCGGCAGCCGCGGCGCCTGCTCGCCCTTGCCGCACACCACGACCTGATCGCCGCCGGTCTGGGCGGAGGCGCAGGGGTCCGCCAGCACCGACCAGCGCTGCCCGCCGTTCGCCGCCTGCTGCGGCGCGTTCACCGTGGTGGTCGCGGCGGGCGCAGGCGCCTGATCTTGGGGCAACAGGCCCATCAACAAGGCGGCCAGCAACATGGACGGTCTCCAGGCAAGTTCCGCCTTTTAGACCATCACGTGGGCAAAACAAAAGCCATGCCCGCATCCCCTTCGCATGACCGCCAAAGGCGTGCCGCGCCATGTGCGTTCTCCGCGAAGGGACCGTCGGGCCGGCGCTCGATGCAGAAAAGCCGGACATCTCCGGAAGAAAGTAATTCCTCAAATATGCGATAGCCAATATCCTGGCGGTCATTCCTAGAAATCTGCGGCACCAAGTTCGACAGCCGACGGCGGGAACGATCCACGCCAGTCAATGCAATGTTGCACGACCCCATCATCAAGGCATATTATTGCCATCCGGAGGGGGGGGAGCCTCATGACTGATACAGCATATGCAGAACCGCCGGGCCGTTTTCCGTATCTCGGCAGGATTAGCGCTGGCATCTCAGCTATCCTGCTTTTCGCGATCTGCGCCTCTCCTCTAACGGGCTGGGGTGCAGCGGTCGGGATTAGCTGCTGCATCTTTCTGGCATCGGGCGCCGTCGGTGGAGCATTCGGCTTCCTTTTCGCGGTTCCACGGCTTCTTTCGGAGGGCGGCGAGATGCAGGCTGCGCTCAACGCGTCCAATTCAGTACCCGGCACCGCCGGCTCGACGCGCCTGCTTCGATCTAACACCAATCTGGAGCGCATTTCCGACTGGCTGACCACGATGCTGGTCGGCGTCGGATTGAGCCAGGTGGGCTCTATCAACACTGCCCTCAACGGGTTTCGATCGTTCATTGCACGGAATGCGAAGGTCTTTCCAGAAGCCGCCGGAACCTATTCCGCGGGCACACTTCCCGCGGTAGCGCCGATGATATTGATCTTCGGGTGCGTCGCGGGGTTCCTTGCGTTGTACCTCTATACCCGGATCATCTTGTCGGGCGCCTTTAACCGCGCCGAACGCGATCTCACGAACAGCGAAATCGCGCGCACCCCGGTCGAGGGTCCGGCGCGCCAGGCCCTAGTAGATGCAGCCAAGGCGCTGGCGCCCATCTCGCAAGACCCCGCGATCCAGGCGATCGCCAAAAGCAACAAGGTCTCCGTCAGCAACGGCCTGGACCTGATGCTCAACCTTCTTTATCAAGAACAAGGCTACAAGGAGGTCATAGACCTCGCAGCGCAACTCTCCGCATCCGCCCTGTCGAGCACTGGAGAGTACTGGTTCTATCTCGCAGCCGCCTTTGGACAACAGCATCGGGCACTGCGTGACAGCGGAGCGAGCGCACAAGAGCTATCGTCGGCGAGAGACAATGCACTGGATGCCAGCAGACGGGCAGTGACGATCGACCGCACCTTCGCGGACCGCCTGTGGGCCATTGCGAGTCCCGACAGCTCGGATGATGACCTGGCAGACTTCCGCGATGATGCCGAATTCCGAAGGATCGTGCGCCGCCCGATCCGCTCCCCGAAACGATCCGCCAGATCGAAGCCCTGATGCCACAGGCGAGGATCTCGCCCCGGCTCAGCCGAGCACCAGCCTTGCAGGAGAATCGGGCTGCAGCCGCCCGTGTCAGGCGGCCTCTTCCGCGAACTGATCATAGGCCCGCAGCGCATCGGCGGCGTACATCAGCGCCGGGCCGCCGCCCATGTACACGCACATTCCCAGCACCTCGGCGACCTCGGCCCGGGTCGCGCCCATGCCGACCAGCGCCTTGGCGTGGAAGCCGATGCAGCCGTCGCAGCGCTGGGTGACGCCGATCGCCAGCGCGATCAGCTCCTTCGTCTTGGCGTCCACCGCACCGTCCGCGCCCGCCGCCTTCGCCAGGGCGTGGAATCCCGCCATCGTCTCCGGCGCCAGCTTGCGCAGCTGCGCCGAATAGGCGGAAATGTCCTGGGTGAGCGCGCGATAATCCTTGGCCATGGGCAACTTCCTCTTGATTCGTATATCCATGAATTGATATATCCATGGAATGAACGCAAGCCCCCCCGTGAATCTCCTGATGGAGGCGATGGCGCCCAAGGCCGCCGGCGCCGCCGCCTTGCTCTCCGGCCTCGCCAATCCGCACCGGCTGATGATCCTGTGCGCGCTGGTGGAAGGCGAGCAGAGCGTCGGCGCGCTGATCGCGGCGACCGGCCTCGCGCCGACCTCGATGTCGCAGCACCTGAACAAGCTCCGGCAAGAAGGCATCGTCACCGCCCGGCGCGAGCATCGCACGCTGTTCTATTCGATCACCCACCCCGCCGCGCGCGACCTGATGGCGGTGCTCCACGCCCATTTCTGCGGAAAGGACAACGCATGACCGCGACGATTTCGGCCACCGAGGCCCAGCGCCTGCTCGCCAGCGGCGCGGCCGTGCTGATCGACGTGCGCGAGCCCGACGAGTTCCGGGCCAGCCACATCCCCATCGCCGTCTCGATGCCGCTGGGCGCGCTGCCGGCGCTGCTCGCCGATGCCGATCTGCCGACCGAGCGGGTGGTGATCTTCCAGTGCCAGAAGGGCGCGCGCGGCGGCCAGGCCTGCGCCGTCGCCGGGCGCACGCTCGGTGACCGGGTGCGCAACCTGGAAGGCGGGATCGAAGCCTGGGCGGCTGCCGGGCTCCCGCTGGCGGGCGACGGCGCGCCGCGCGTCTCGATCTTCCGCCAGGTGCAGATGATCGTCGGCCTGCTGGTGCTCGCCGGCACGCTGGCGGGGCTCGCCGGGTTCTCGACGGGCTTCTACGCGGCCGGGTTCTTCGGCGGGATGCTCGCCTTTGCCGGGTTCAGCGGCTGGTGCGGCCTCGGCCTGCTGCTCCAGCGCATGCCGTGGAACCAGGTGGCGGCCTGAGGCGCGCCTGTCCCTCCAACCGTCATCCCGGCGAAAGCCGGGAACCATTGGGGCCTCCGTTTAGGCTCAAGCCCCGGCGTCCTGGCAAATGGATCCCGGCTTCCGCCGGGATGACAGTCGAGGGGAGGCCGAACGCCTCCAACGAAAAAGCCCCCGCCGTCGCCGGCAGGGGCTCTTTTCTTCAACTGTCCCGAGAGGATCAGTCGGCGGCCTTCGCCCGGCTGGCGCGCTTGCGCTCGTTCGGGTCGAGGTAGCGCTTGCGCAGACGGATCGTCTTCGGCGTCACTTCCACCATCTCGTCGTCGTCGATGTACGCAATGGCCTGTTCCAGCGTCATCTTCTTCGGCGGGGTCAGGCGGATCGCGTCGTCCTTGCCGCCCGAAGCGCGGAAGTTGGTCAGCTGCTTCGCCTTCATCGGGTTGACCTCAAGGTCTTCCGTCTTGGCGTTCTCGCCGATGATCATGCCCTCATACAGGGCCTCACCATGGCCGACGAACAGGATGCCGCGCTCTTCGAGCGGACCCAGCGCATAGCCCTGCGCTTCGCCGGCGCCGTTGGAGATCAGCACGCCGTTCTTGCGGCCTTCGATCTTGCCCTTGTGCGGCCCGTACTTCTCGAACAGCCGGTTCATGATGCCGGTGCCGCGCGTGTCCGACAGGAACTCGCCGTGGTAACCGATCATGCCGCGCGACGGGGCAGAGAAGGTGATGCGGGTCTTGCCGCCGCCCGACGGACGCATGTCGGTCATCTCGGCCTTGCGCAGGTTCATCTTCTCGACGACCGTGCCCGAATATTCCTCGTCCACGTCGATGATGACGGTTTCGTACGGCTCGGTCTTCTTGCCGTCCTCGTCTTCGCCGAACAGCACGCGCGGGCGGCTGATGCCCAGCTCGAAGCCTTCGCGGCGCATCGTCTCGATCAGCACGCCCAGCTGAAGCTCGCCGCGGCCGGCGACTTCGTAGCTGTCGCGATCGGCGGCCTCGGTCACCTTCACGGCGACGTTCGACTCGGCTTCGCGGAACAGGCGGTCGCGGATCATGCGGCTCGTCACCTTGGTGCCCTCGCGGCCCGCCATCGGCGAGTCGTTGACGGCGAAGCGCATCGACAGCGTCGGCGGATCGATCGGCTGCGCGTGCAGCGGCTCGGTGACCGACGGATCGCAGATCGTGTTCGACACGGTGGCGACGGCCAGGCCGGCGAGGCTGATGATGTCGCCTGCCTTGGCCTCTTCGACCGGCACGCGCTCCAGCCCGCGGAACGACAGGATCTTCGAGGCGCGACCGGTCTCGATGATGTTGCCGTCGTTATCCAGCGCGTGGATCGGCTGGTTCAGCTTCACCGTGCCCGAATTGACGCGGCCGGTGAGGATACGGCCCAGGAAGTTGTCACGGTCGAGCAGCGTCACCAGGAAGGTGAAGGGCACGTCCTCGACTTCGACCTTCGGCGCCGGCACGTGGCTGACGATCGTCTCGAACATCGGGATCAGCGTGCCTTCGCGCGCGTCCATGTCGGTCGAGGCATAGCCGTTGCGGCCCGAGGCGTAGAGCACCGGGAAGTCGAGCTGCTCGTCATTGGCGTCGAGCGACACGAACAGGTCGAACACTTCGTCCAGCACTTCCTGGATGCGCGCGTCGCTGCGGTCGACCTTGTTGACGACGACGATCGGCTTCAGGCCCAGCGCCAGCGCCTTGCCGGTCACGAACTTGGTCTGCGGCATCGCGCCTTCCGACGAGTCGACCAGCAGCACCACGCCGTCGACCATGCTCAGGATGCGCTCCACCTCGCCGCCGAAATCGGCGTGGCCAGGCGTGTCGACGATGTTGATGCGGATCGCTTCATCGGCACCCGGCGGAGTCCAGTCGACCGAGGTCGGCTTGGCGAGAATCGTGATCCCGCGCTCCTTCTCGAGGTCGTTGGAGTCCATCGCCCGCTCTTCGACGCGCTGGTTGTCACGGAAGGTGCCGGACTGACGGAAAAGCTGGTCGACGAGGGTGGTCTTGCCGTGGTCGACGTGGGCGATGATCGCCACGTTGCGGAGGTTCATGCGATTTCCTGATTAGCGCGGGAGCGCGGGTACCGGCGCGCCCATAGCCGAAATGGTGCGTCGCGGGAAGGCCCCCCCAATCGCGAGGGCCATCCGGTTGATTCCTGGTGTGTGCTATCTACATGACACACTTGCGGGATGCGCGCTTCGCCTGCATGGTTGCAGGACGGAGTTGGAGAGAGAGTGACGATGGCGACGGAAACTGCGACGGCCGATCAGAACCTGGTGCTCACGCCCCCCGATCCCGTCCCGGTCGTGGCACCCGAAAAGGCGTCCGGGCTCGTGCCGGTGGAAGACACCAAGAAGTCCGAGCTCGACAAGCGCGTTGACGGCTTCATCGACGATCTGATCGCGCAGGACGTGAACTCGCCCGAGTTCGGCAAGCGCGTCGATGCGATCGCGGCGATGGGCCAGAAGGAAATCCGGGATGCGGCCGGCCAGTCGAATCGCTTCCTCGATCGCCCGGTGCGCGCGATGGGCAGCGAAGGCGGCGTCGGCGCCGATCTGCTGGCGCTGCGCAAGACGGTTGAAGAGCTCGACCCCTCGCGCAACGGCAAGCTGATCGGCGGCAAGGACGGGTTCCTGTCAAAGATCTTCGGCGGCGGCGGCGGGCTGACCAACTATTTCCGCAAATACCAGTCGTCGCAGAGCCATATCAACGCGGTGCTCAAGAGCCTGTCGAACGGCAAGGACGAGCTGCTGCAGGACAATGCCGCGATCGCAACCGAGCGCGCGAACCTGTGGAACGCGATGGGCCGGCTGGAGCAGATGATCTATCTCTCCAAGGCGATGGACGAAAAGCTCGAGGACAAGGCCAATGAGCTGGATCACACCGATCCGGCCAAGGCCAAGGCGATCCGCGAGACCGCACTGTTCTACGTCCGCCAGCGCACCCAGGACCTGCTCACCCAGATGGCGGTGACGGTGCAGGGGTATCTCGCGCTCGATCTGGTCAAGAAGAACAATGTCGAGCTGATCAAGGGCGTCGACCGCGCCTCGACCACTACCGTCTCGGCGCTGCGCACCGCGGTTACCGTGGCGCAGGCGCTGAACAACCAGAAGCTGGTGCTCGACCAGATCACCGCGCTCAACACCACCACCGCCAACCTGATCGACTCGACCGGCCAGCTGCTCAAGAGCCAGACCGCGGCGATCCACGAGCAGGCGGCAAGCGCGACCATCCCGGTCGAGACGCTCCAGCGCGCGTTCCAGAACATCTACGACACGATGGACGCGATCGACACGTTCAAGCTGAAGGCGCTCGACAGCATGAAGGTGACGGTCAACACCCTGTCGAACGAGGTCGAGAAGTCGAAGGGCTATATCGCCCGCGCCGAAGGGGCGGAGCAGAACCGCCTCGGCGGCCCGTCCGACGGCTTCAAGCTGGAGGCAATGTAAGCCGCAATGCCGAGTGACGTGGACCGCCTGCTCGCCCGCGGCGAGGAACTGATCGAGCGCTCCCGCGCCCGCACCGAAGGCGCGCTCGCCACCCGCACGCGCAAGCGGCGCGAGGCGGAGATCCTGGCCCGGCTCGGCCGCATCGCTGCGGCGGACGCCGTCATCATCATCGCCGCGATCGTCATCGGCATGCTGCTGCCCACCGGCATCGGCATGTTCGGCGCGCTGGCGGTGATGGCGCTGCTGATTCTCGCGACGCTGGTGTTCGCCTCGCTGCCCGTGACCAGCGCGCCGCGCGTCGAGCAGCTGGTCCAGGTGCCCTTGAAGGCGCTGCCCGCCACCACCGAGCGCTGGCTGGAAACGCAGCGACTGGCGCTCCCCGCCCCGGCCCGCACGCTCGTCGATTCGATCGGGGTGAAGCTGGAGACGCTGGCACCGCAGCTCGCGCGGCTGGACGAAGCCTCGCCCGCCGCGAACGAGGTCCGCAAGCTGATCGGCGAGCAGTTGCCCGAGCTGGTGAACGGCTATGGCCGCGTGCCCGAGCCGCTCCGCACCGTGCCGCGCAACGGCATGACGCCGGACCAGCAATTGGCGCAGGGCCTGCAGGTGATCGACGAGGAAATCGCCGAGATGACCGCGCAGCTGGCGCAGGGCGACCTCGACGCGCTGGCGACGCGCGGGACCTTCCTGCAGATCAAGTACAAGGACGACGAGCTGGGCTGAACGCTCAGAACAGCGCGAGCACGTAGTGGATCAGGTCGGCGATCCCGCTCGCGCTGACCGGCAACAGCAGCAGGATCAGCGCGTAGAGCAGGAACATCCGCGCGAGGAATCGCTCCCGCTTGCCCGGCGTCGCCGGGGTAGGCCGGCTCGGCTCGGGCCGCGGCCAGGTGCGATTCTCGTCAAAGAACATCGGGACCGAGGGTGCCGCATCTCCCGTCGGGCCGCAACCGCCCCTTGGGCCAGCGGTCCGGTATCTGCGGCCAGCCAACCCTAGGAGGTTTGCGTAGAGACGGGACAGGCGCGTCGTGGCAGTCGAAGCGATCAGGCCCGATCCATGACCACGCCCCACCCCGCCCAGCGCCCCAGCGTGTTGCTCGTCGAAGACGATGATGGCGTTCGCCGCGCGACCCAGCTGCTGCTGCATGGTCGGGGCTATCGGGTGCGGGCGCACAGCGCGGCCGCCGCATCGCTCGCGGATCCGCTGGCGTTCGAGGCTGCCTATCTGGTCGCCGACTACCGCCTTCCGGACGGCGACGGCGTCCAGTTGCTCCGCGACCTTCAGGCAAAGGGCTGGAGCGGCCGGGCCATCCTGGTAACCGCCTATCCAAGTCCCGGCCTGGTCGCTCGCGCCACTGCGGGCGGCTATGCCGCCCTGCTGGAGAAGCCGCTCCGCGGCCACGAGTTGCTCAGCGCGCTCGAAGTGAAGGCGGAGCAAAGCACGCCGGGTGCGTAAATCGCTGCGCAAGACGCACATCTGGCACGCGAATTCGGGTTTGCTTTCGCCGGGGACACGCTAGAAATTCCCGGAGACCATATGGGGGGAATTCGTGCAGAAGACGTTTTTGCTGGCAGGTGCCGCTACCTGCCTGATGGTGGGCGCGTGCAGTGGTGGCGGCGGCGGGAATGGCGGCGTCGGGGGCATCGGCAGCGGGGGCAGTGGGGGCCTTCCACCCGCGCCGACGAATACCAGTCTCACCGACCTGCGAACCAGCCAGAGCTTCACGAACGATGCGGCGGTCAACACCGCCATCTGGGACCTGAAGACCAGCACCGGTATCCAGGGCGCGGCCAACGGCAGCGCTCTCACCGTACGCTATGATGCCGCGGCCAACAGCTACACGGTCAGCGTCCCGGATCGCGCGCAGACGTTCGGCACCGCCGACATCACCAGCGACGATGCGAAGCAGACCGTTTATCGGAAAGCCGGGACCGGCTCGAACGATTATCTGACATTGTTGAAGTCGGGCTATTCCGGGCTGGCGGCCACTCGCTATGTCCGCCTCGGCTATTGGCAGCGCAACAGCTCGGCGGACGGTCGGCAGAATACCGATTATGTCAGCTTCACCTATGGCCTGCCGACGCCGGCGGGCGTGCTGCCGCGTACCGGCACCGCGGCGTACAAGATCGACACGTTCGGCCTGGTCTCCGCACCGGGCGGGGAACCGCGCTCGATCAGCGGCAGCGGCACGTTCAGCCTCGATCTGGAACAGGGCCTCTTCTCCGCGTACAGCTCTCTCCAGGAGATGCAGCTTGTAAGTGGTGGCGGCACCTTCGGGGGTGGCCTCGAATTCAACGCCGGCGGCAAGATCGCCGCGGACGGCAGCTTCGGCGGCACGCTGGGCTATTCCGGCGCGCTGGGGCAGGCCGGGGGCACGCTTGCGGGCCGCTTCTACGGCCCGAACGGCGAGGAACTGGGCGCCACTTTCTCCGCCAACAATGCGGCGGGCCTCTCCGTCGCGGGCTCGTTCGTCGGCGCGCGCGACCAGACACTCCGGGCAGACAATTTCACGCTGACCAACCTGACCCACGAACAGCTATTCTATACCCGGTTCGGCAGGAATATCGGCGGCCAGCTGACCTGGCAGAATTCGGAAACGTTCACCGCCTCCAGCTACTCGAGCGGCTATTCGGGCGGGCAATTCACCCTGGCGGACAAGATCGCCAGCACCAACCCGAACTTCACCACCTACAAGAAGTCGTTCCCGACGTCCTACGACAGCCAGTATCAGCAGCCGGTTACGCTGGAGCTGTACAAGCCCGGCAGCGCCAACACCGAACTGGCGCTGACCTATGCCACGTTCGGCCACTGGATCACCACCGAGGTGATCGGGAGCAGCAACAAGCCGCGGGTGGACCAGTATTTCGTCTATGGCTTCAACACGCCCACGGCGATGTTCGCGGCGCGTACCGGCACGGCGGAATATTCCGGCGTCGCCTATGGCACCGGCTCCACCTACACCACTGGCGAGAAATACGACGTAACGGGGTCCTCGCGCTTCGTCGTCGATTTCAGCGCGGCGAAGCTCAACGCGACGCTGGTGCTGGCGGGCAAGGCGATGAGCAACGGTGCCGGCGTGAACTTCGGCAGCTTCGATTTCGCCGGAACGCTGTCGTCCTATGGCGCGACCGGCGACGCCAGCTTCATCCGCGATCAGAGCACGCTCGGCACGCTGGCCGCGAACTTCTTCGGGCCCGATGCAGGCGAAGTGGCGGCAACCTTCTATCTGAACCTGCCGTCGAACAGCGTGGCCCCCAACACGTCGATCACCGGCGCCGCGCTGGCCAAGCGGCGCTGACCTTTCGCCACGGGCGGCATCGCGCCGCCCGTGGTTCAGGCCGGCACCGCCACCTCCGCATCCTCACGCTTTTCGGGACGGATATAGATCGAGCTGAGCTGCGGCAGCGCGGCCTTCAGACTGGCCTCGACCCGCTCGATCAGCGTCTCGGCCTCGCCCATTGCCAGGCTGTCGTCGAAATCGGCGCTGATCGCCACGAAGACGCGATCGGGCGCGGTGTGGATGGTGCGGACATGGTTCACGGCAGTGATGCGGGGTTCCGCCTCGAGCATCGACCGCACCTGCCGTATCAGGTCCGGATTGGCGGGCTCGCCGATCAGCAGCCCCTTGGCCTCGCGTGCCAGCAGCGTCGCGACCGCGGCGAGGATCAGTCCGATCGCGATCGAGGCGGCGCCGTCGATCCGCGGATCGTCCCAGGCATGGCTCGCCCACACGCCCGCGGCGGCGACAACCAGGCCGGCCAGCGCAGCCGAATCCTCGAACAGCACGATGAAACCGGCAGGGTCCTTCGATTCCCGGATCGCCTTCCACCAGCCGCAATCGCCCTTGCTCTGCGAGAATTCCCGGATCGCGATGACCCAGCTGCTGCCCTCCATCACGGTCGCGATGCCGAGCACGATGTAGTTTACCAGCGGATCGCGCAGCGGCTCCGGATCGAGGATGTGGAGATAGCCCTCATATACCGACACGCCCGCGCCCAGCCCGAAGATCAGGATCGCGACGACGAACGCCCAGAAATAGAGCTCGCGGCCATAGCCGAACGGATGCTGCGCATCGGGCGGCCGCTTCGCGCGGCGCTGGCCGTAAAGCAGCAGGATCTGGTTGAGGCTGTCGACCAGGCTGTGCACGCCCTCGGTAAGCATCGAGGACGACGCGGTGATCGCCGCCGCGACGAACTTCGCGACGGCGATCCCGATATTGGCGCCGAGCGCCGCATAGAGAACGAGGTTGGCGCGCCAGCCCGACGCGGGGGAAGCGGCCATCCGCGCCTGCCTCAGTCGATCCCGAGCTTGTGCAGGGCCTTGTCGATCAGGCCCCGGTCTTCCTTGGGAGTAGCATCCTTGTCCCCGGCGCGCGCGGCCTCCGCCTTGGCGTCATAGCCCGAGCTTTCGGGGATCTGGTTGTTGTGGACCGGCTGCGTAGAGGCGGGCGGATCGGAGGCGTCCATCGATTCGTCCAGCGCGCGGTCAAGCCGGGCTTCCTTGCTCGCCGGATCCCGGGCGAGCCGCTCCTCGATCGAAGCGTCGGTGCCGGCATCGGCCGAATGGACGGCGCCCTTGGCTTCGTCGTCGGCGCGGGGGTCGGGGGCGACCGACATCCGGTCCATCGCGGGGTCGAGGGGATTGTTGGTCATGCTGCACTCTCCTGAGCGTTACCGGGAGAAAACGGTTCGGCGTGGATTCGCGTTCCGTCGTGACGGAAGCGGGCAAAACAAAAGGCCCGACGGATCGCTCCGTCGGGCCCTTGTCGCATCAAATTTCGCGCAGGATCAGTCGCGCGAGCTGCCGAACAGGCGCAGCAGGAACAGGAACATGTTGATGAAGTCGAGATAGAGGTTCAGCGCCCCCATGATCGCGACCTTGCCCTGCTCCGGGGTACCGGCGACATAGCTGTAGATGCTCTTGATCTTCTGCGTGTCATAGGCGGTGAGGCCGGCGAAGATCAGCACGCCGACGGCGCTGATCACCAGGCTCATCATGCCCGACTGCAGGAAGATGTTGACGATCGACGCGACGAGCAGGCCCACCAGGCCGATGATCAGGAAGGTGCCGAAGCCCGACAGATCCTTCTTGGTGGTGTAGCCATACAGGCTCAGCGCGCCGAAGCCGGCGGCGGTGCCGAAGAACACCTGGGCGATCGACATGTCGGTATAGGTGGTGAAGATCGTCGAGAGCGACGCACCCAGCAGGCCGGCATAGGCGAAGAACAGCGCCTTCAGCGTGCCTTCGGACATGCGGCTCTGGCCGAAGCTCATCGCGAACACGATCGCCAGCGGCGAGATCATCGCCACCCAGCCGAGCAGCGTCGGCTGCAGCTGCGTGCCGCGGCTGGTTTCCACCAGCTGGAACAGCAGCGCCTGCAGCGAAGCGACCTTGCCGAACGCCAGCGCGACGATGCCGGTCAGCAGCACGCCGGACAGCATGTAGTTGTAGACCGACAGCATGTACGACCGGAGCCCCGCGTCATGCGCCGCGGCGCGTGCACTCGCGGTCGCGAAGGGCGACTCGCTCGTGCGGGGATCGGACCAGTTAGCCATTCGAAAAACTCCTTTTCCCGGCGCAGTGCCGGATGCTGCGAATATCGGCTTCGCCACAGTGGTTTTCAAGCAAAACCGGGTCCAGCAACGTTTCGATACACGGCGCGGCTCGACTTTCCGTTCGCTTTGAACAAGCTGGCCGGTCCGCTAGAACGCGCGACATGCATCGTCTGTTCGTCGGCTTCCGCCCGCCCCCTGCGATTCGCGCCCAGTTGCTGGCGCTTGCCGGCGGCGTGCCGGGCGCGCGTTGGCAGCATGACGGGCAGCTCCATTGCACGCTGCGCTATATCGGGGAAGTCGAACGACCGGTGGCGGAAGAGGTCGCGATCGCGCTCGGCAACGTCCGCTTCGCACCGTTCGAACTGGCCGTCGCCGGCGCCGGCGAATTCGACTCGCGCGGACGTCCGAACGCGCTGTGGGCGGGGCTGCGGCCGCACGAGGCCGTTACCCAGCTGCACCAGAAGATCGACCAGGCGCTGGTCCGCCTCGGTCTGGCGCCCGAACGCCGCGCCTATCTGCCCCACGTCACGCTTGCCCGGATGAACGCGGCGGCGGGTGCCAACGATCGCTTCCTCGAGACGCATGCCGGGCTCGCCAGCGCGCCGTTCACCGTCGACAGCTTCCTCCTCTACGAGAGCCACCTTGGCCGCGAGGGTGCAAGCTACGAGGCGATCGAGCGCTACCCGTTGCGGGCCTGAGCGCCGGCGATCCCCTCCGCCACCAGCGCCATCGCACTGGTAATGACGCCGTCGTCCGCCGGCACCTTGCCGTCCAGCGCCAGCGTGGCGAGGCCATGTACCACGCCCCAGGCCGTGAGCGTCGCCGGGCCGGGGTCGCCTTCCGCCAGGCTCGCGACGCGGCGCGACAGGATCGCGAAGGCCTCGCCATAGTCCTTGGGCGCGACGGTGCAGCCGGGCACGCCGCCGAACATCAGCCGGAACATCGCCGGATGGGCTTGCGCGAAGCGGAAATAGGCGCGCCCCTGCGCGACCAATGCCGCCTTGGCCGGCTCCGCCCGATCCGCTTCCGCAAGCACGGCCGCGAGTTCGGCGAACCCCGCCTCCGCTACCGCGCCGAGCAGCGCCGCCTTGTCGGCAAAGTGCCGATAGGGCGCCATCGCCGACACGCCGGTCGCCTTGGCGAGCGCGCGCAGCGTCACCCCGGCCTCGCCTTGCTCGTCCAGCAGCACCGTCGCGGCACCGATCAGCCGCGCGCGCAGTCCATCTGTAATTTCCACCTTGTTTACACCGTAAACCAACCGTACCGTGTACAGTGTAAACAAGGAGACTCGCCATGCAAGCCAACACGCTCCGCGAAACCGTCGATCTCGCTGCCTATCCCGAACTGATCGTCGTGATTCTGGGGTTCAAGCTGCGCCGCTGGCGCGCGCTCCCCGCCATGATGCGGATCGGCCGCGGGCTCGCCGACATCAAGAAGAACCCGCCGGACGGGCTGCTGGCCGAGGACGGGATGCTGTTCGGCTGGAACCATGTCGGCTTCCGCCAATATTGGCGCGACCTGCCCAGCCTGGAGACGTTCACCCGCAGCGCGCCGCACAAGGGCTGGTGGGGCGACTTTCTGAAGGATCCGCAGGGCGCCGGCTTCTGGCACGAGGCCTATAGCGCCCGCGGCATCGAGGCGGTGTATGTCAACCTGCCCGGCCAGCGGGTAGGCCTCGGCCTGTTCGCGCCGCTCGCCAAGCCGGTGGGTCCGCTGCTGTCGGCCCGGCAGCGCCTCCACGCCCATGCCGGGGTGGAGGGCTGAACCGGTCGGCCGTCGTCAGAACGACGCCCAGTCGCCGTCCGCCATGGCGGGCGCGGGCGCCGCAGCGCGGCCCTGCCCTGCGGGGCGCTTGCCGGCGATCACCGGGCGGCGGAGCGGCAGGTTCATCCGCGCATTGTGGCCGTCGCCGACGGTGAAGGCCTGCGCCGAACGCTTCAGCGTCTCGACTTCGCCGCTCAGGTTGCGTGCGGCGGCCGAGGTCTCCTCGACCATCGCGGCATTCTGCTGCGTCGCCTGGTCCATCACGGTGATCGCGGTGCTGATCTCGCCGATCGACGAGGCCTGGGCCTGGTTCGCGCTGGCCATGCTGCCGAGCAGGTCGTGCACTTCGCGGACATCGGTGGCGATCGCGGCGAAGGCATCATCGACCCGCTGGACCATGCCCACCGCCGCCGTCACGTCCGCCTGGGTGGTGGTCAGCTGATCGCGGGCACGACCGGCTTCCTCTTCGGCGCGCATCGCCAGTGCCGAGACCAGGTCCGCGACCACGGCAAAGCCGCGGCCCGCCTCACCGGCGCGACCGGCCTCCACCGCGGCGTTCATCGCCAGAACGCGCGTCTGGAAAGCGATCTTGTCGAGACCCTCGATCACGTCGTCGATGCCCTTCGCGCTTTCCGACACGCGGCTCATCGCGGCGACGGCTTCGTCGGCGACGTCGCGGCCCGCCTGGACCGAGGTGATCGCGCCATCGGCGCGCGCCACCGTCTGGCTGGCACTGCTGGCGGTGCTGCGCAGCCGCTGGTCCATCTCGCTGATCGCGTGGACGGTTTCCTGCAGGCTTCCGGCCGCGCTTTCGGTACGGCGCGACAGGTCCTCGGACGCAACGGCGATCTGCGCCGAGCCGGTGCTGATCGTCTCGGCCGAGAGCGTGACCGAACGCACCAGCTCGCGCAGCGCGGCCAGCGCTTCGTTGAAATTGCTCTTCAGCACCGCATTGGCGCCGGGGAAATCGGCGGTGACGTCGGCGGTCAGGTCGCCCTTGGCGAGCCGTTCGAGCGACTGGCCCAGCACCTGCACCACCGCGGCCTGCTGCTCGGCGGCCTCACGCTGCGCGACCGCGGCATCGCGGAACACCAGCATCGCGCGCGAGATGCGGCCGACGCAGTCCTCATAGTCCGTATGCGCGATCGGCGCCGCCAGGTTGCCGGCGGCAAGGCCCTCCATGCGCACCACGGTCGTCACATACGGGTCGGCGATGATGCGGCTGAACATGCGGGTGAGCACGAACCCTGCCACGATCACCACCACGTTCAGCCCCAGCATCACCCAGTGCGGCAGCACCAGATTGAGGATCGCCAAGACCGTCATGATCCCGATCATCGATCCGAAGGCGACCTTCAGCTTCTCTCGAATAGGAGCCTTTACTTCCAACCAATGCAGCATTTCCGTCCCTCGCGCGTCGGGTGCCGGCATTGGTTGCCGGCCCCGCGTTCAGCCCACCCAGCTGCATTGTAGAGGGCAAGCGGCCGAAAGGTTCGTTCCGACATGCGACGGAAACAATTTGTCCGGAAATTCAACCGGAAATGGGACGAAGCGATCGGCTCAGCCCAGTCCTGGATCGATCAGGAACTTCTCGCCCGTGGCCTTGCGCTCATAGGCGCGCAGCACGTCCGGCTGCAGCGCCTCGGCCAGGCCGACGGTGCGGGTATAGCGGCTGGCGAAGGTGGTGGTCAGCTCCGCCAGGATCCGCTGCCGCATCGCGCCCAGGGTTTCCATGCCGGCACGCCGCAGGAACGGCATCAGCAACCAGCCCGACACGCTCCACTGGAAGCCGAAGGCCAGCCGGTTGAGCGTGGTGGGCGCCAGGTCGAGCGCGCCATAGATGTAAAGCTGCTTGAACTGGTCGGATCCGTAGCGGCTATATTCGGTCATCTTGCGCACCGCCGCGGCTTCCATCGCCTGCAGGATGTCGCTGCCCAGCGTGCCGCCGCCGATCGCGTCGAAGGCGATGGTGGCGCCGGTTTCGGCCACCGCGTCGGTCAGCCTTGCGCGGAAATCCTCGTCGCGGCTGTTCACGATATGGGTGGCGCCGATCTCGCGCAGGATCGCCGCCTGTTCCTCGGACCGGACGATGTTGACCAGCGGCACGCCGTCGGCGAGGCAGATCTTCTGCAGCATCTGCCCCAGATTCGAGGCCGCCGCGGTGTGGACGATCGCGCTGTGCCCGTCGCGCCGCATCGTCTCGACGAAGCCGAGCGCGGTCAGCGGATTGACGAAGATCGCCGCGCCGTCCGCCGCCGCGGTGCCCTCGGGCAGTTCGACCACGTCACGCGCCTTGAGCAGCCGGTAGTCGGCGAACATCGCGCCGCCGATCGCGGAAACGCGCTTGCCCATCAGCTGCGCGGCATCGGCGCCCGCTGCGACCACCGTGCCCGCACCTTCGTTGCCGACGGGCATCGATTGTCCCAGCCGCGCCTTCATGCTGCCGAGCCGGCCCTTGGGCACTTCGAAGACGAGCGCGTCGCCGTCTTCGCGCAGGCTGTCGACCTGGGCCGGGCCCAGCAGCAGGCCGAGATCGCTCGGGTTGATCGGTGCCGCCTCGATGCGGACGAGCACCTCGTCGGCGGCCGGCTCCTCATAGGTCACCTGTTCCAGCGACAGGCGCAGCGTGCCGTCCTCGCTGAGCGTCGAGCGCAGTTCGCGTCCGGTGAATGCCATGGTCCCTCTCCTTGTTGTTCAACGGGTCTGTACGAGTTCTTCCACCAGCCGGTCGGCCGCCGCCCGAACCTCGTCCCAGGTGCGATCGAAACCTTCGGGCCCGCCATAATAGGGATCGTCGACGGCGCGGCCTTCCCAGCCGGGCACCGCATCGAGCAGCAGCCGCAGCCGCGCGCGGGGGCCCGGCGGCGCGATCCGGCGCAGATCGGCGAGGTTCTGCGGATCGAGCGCGAGGATATGGTCGAACCGCTCGAAATCGGCGCGCGTCACCTGGCGGGCGCGCAGGCCGGTAATGTCGATGCCGTGCTTGGCGGCGACCGCGATCGAGCGGCGATCGGGCGCCTCCCCCGCATGCCAGCCGCCGGTCCCCGCCGAATCGGCGACCACCGCGACGCCCGCGTCCTCCGCCGCCGCGCGGAACGCCGCCTCGGCCAGCGGCGAGCGACAGATATTGCCCAAGCAGACGAACAGGAATGCCGGTTCGGCCATCGCGAAAATCATCCTTTCGTAAAACGGGTACGCTCTGCTAGCCTGGCTGGCAACGGCACGACCAACGCCGAAGGAGAGGATATGGCCAGCATGCCCCCAACGCCCGACGGGGCGAAGGCGACCCCCTATGCCTGGTACGTGCTGTCGTTGCTGCTGCTCGTCTATATCCTCAACTTCATCGATCGCCAGATCGTTGCCATCCTCGCCGACGACATCAAGCGCGACCTGGGCCTGCGCGACCAGGATATCGGCTTTCTCTACGGCACCGCGTTCGGCGTGTTCTACGCGCTGTTCGGCATCCCGCTGGGGCGGCTTGCGGACAATTGGCACCGGGTGCGGCTGATGACCGCAGGCCTCGCGCTCTGGTCGAGCATGACCGCGCTGTCCGGCTTCGCGCGCACCGGGCTGGTCCTCGGACTGGCGCGGATGGGCGTGGGTGTCGGCGAGGCGACCGCCGGGCCCGCCGCCTATTCGCTGATCTCCGACTGGTTTCCCAAGCGGCTGCGCGCCACCGCGCTCGCGCTCTATTCCTCCGGCGTCTATCTGGGCGGCGGCCTGTCGCTGTTCCTCGGCGCGCTGATCGTCCAGCGCTGGAACCAGGCCTATCCGGGCGGCGGGCCGCTGGGGCTGGTCGGCTGGCAGGCGGCGTTCCTCGCGGTCGGCATGCCCGGCCTGATCGTCGCCGCCTGGATCGTCACCCTGCGCGAGCCGCCGCGCGGCCTTTCCGAAGGCATGGCGACGCCGCCCCACCCCGCGCCGTTTCGCGCCTTTTTCGAAGAACTGCTGACGATCATCCCGCCGTTCACGCTGATCGGCGCCGCCCGGCTGGGCACGGCCGCGCTGGCACGCAACCTGGCGGTGCTGGCGCTGGTCGCGGGCCTCGTCACGCTGCTCGTCGCGCTCGGGGAGCCGGCGGCGCAATGGATCGCTGTCGGGATCGGGGCCTATGCCGTCTACAGCTGGGCAACCGCGCTCAAGCAGCGCGACCCGCCCACCTACGCGCTGATCGTCGGCTCGCCCGCCTTTCTGTGTGTGGTGCTGGCCTATGGCCTGAACACCTTCCTTGCCTATGCGATGGCGGGGTTCGCGCCCAGCTTCATCCGCCGCGCCTTCGACATTCCGCCCGAACAGCTGGGATCGCTCGGCTTCTGGATCGGCGCGCCGGTCGCGCTGGCGGGGTTTCTGGGGGTGACGCTGGCGGGGCGCATCGCCGACGCCCTGCGCGCGCGCAGCCCGGTCGGGCGCATCCACGTCCTGCTGTTCGCGTGCCTGACGCCGATCATGCCGATCATCCTGCTCTTCACCGCCAAGAGCCTGACCATGGCCTATGTGATGCTGCCGATCGCGCAGTTCCTGATCTGCGGCGGGCTCGGCGCGGCCGCGGCGACCACGCAGGACCTGGTGCTGCCCCGGATGCGCGGCACCGCCACTGCCGCCTTCTTCATCGGCACCACGCTGATCGGGCTCGCGCTCGGGCCCTATTGCGCAGGGCGCATCGCCACGCTGACCGGCGACCTGGCGACGGGCGTGCTGGCGCTGCTCGCCAGCGTGCCGCTCGCGCTGGCGGCGATCTGGGGCGCCTATCGGCTGCTGCCGGCGGCGGAGGCGAGCAAGCTCGCCCGCGCCCGCGCCGCCGGCGAAGCGGTGTAGATCAGGCCGTCTGGAACACGCCGCAGGCGATCCGCCCGCCGCTGTTGCCCGCCGGATCGGACTTGTAATCGTCCTCGCCGGCATGGACGACCAATGCCGCGCCGTCCTGGTCCATCAGCTGGTCGAAGGTGCCGCCGGCCAGCGTGAAGCTGATATGGCCATGCCCCTTCTCGTCGACCTTCATGTTCGGCAGGTCGCCGGCATGCGGGCCCATCGGGTTTTCCTTGCCGTGCTTGGTGGCACCGGGGTTCCAGTGGCCGCCGGCGCTGGCGAAGTCGGGCGCGGTACAGGTGCCGGTGGTGTGGACATGCACGCCGTGCGGCCCCGGCGAGATGCCGTTCACGTCGACCAGCACGCGGATCGATCCCTCCACCTGCTCCGCCACGGCGGTGCCGACCACCGTGCCGGCGGCATCGTGCAGTTCCGCCTGCGCGCGAAAGTGGCCGGCCATATAGCGTGCGTTCTGCTGCGTCGTCGCGCAGCCGCCCAGCAGTGCGCCGATGGCTGCCGCACTCGCGCCGATTTCCCAA
Organism: Sphingomonas pituitosa NBRC 102491; assembly: GCF_001598435.1. Classification (GTDB taxonomy): domain Bacteria; phylum Pseudomonadota; class Alphaproteobacteria; order Sphingomonadales; family Sphingomonadaceae; genus Sphingomonas; species Sphingomonas pituitosa. The sequence continues at coordinate 71,603 of NZ_BCYY01000019.1, read as the reverse complement.
GCCTTCATCTTCAGTCTCCCGGCCATATCCTTGCATCCGCCTAATGGGCCTTCGCGCGTCTGGTTCCAAGGCCAATGCGGGGGGCTCAGCAGATCCGCCGGCGTAGCACGGCGGGCCGCGTCGGCTCGTCGCACCAGACCGCACGCCCATCGCAGCTTTTACTATTCGTTAACTTTCCTTTACGACTGTGCTTGTGAGGACCGTCGCGGCATAGCGCGTCCTGTAGATTCACAGGGGATATACCATGCACCGGCTCGCCTTCGCGATGCTTGCTCTGCCCATGCTTGCCGGCTGTCAGACCCAGACCGGCACCGGGGCCGTGGGAATCCATCCGATAACGCTCGTCGAGATGCCGCCGCCGCCGCCGCTGTGGCGCACCCGCATCGCCGATGCCGACATGCCGCGGCTCGAAAGCCTGCCGACGCACTGGCGCCAGCTGTACGACGGTGTCCGCGCGCCGGTGCGCAGGCTGCAGGGCGCAGTGCTCGATCCCGATGCCGGCCAGCCGCATCCGGCGCTGCCGCCCGGTTCCTATCGCTGCCGCACGTTGCACCTGAAGCCCGGCCCCGCCGGCCGCGTGCTGGTGCAGCCGAGCCCGGCAGGCTTCTGCTACATCTCCGCCACGGACGAGCAGAAGGACGACGCCCCGCTCGGCCTCGCCAAGCAGACCGGGACCGACATCGTCGCCGGCTATGTGTTCCCGGACGGCAAGCGCTACGTGTTCCTCGGCGCGCGCCAGTCCAAGGCGGGGGCGAACGACATCGGCTACGGCAATCCCGGCGCGCGCGACGTGGTGGGCATGGTCGAGCGGTTCGGCACCTTTCGCTGGCGGCTGGCGGTGCCGGGCGCGCTGCCCGGCAGCGTCGATGTCTATGAACTGACCCCCGTGCCTGCGGAGGTTCAGCCCAAGGGCTGAAGGCCAACGTTTGTTCATCGCGGCGACAGAAACCGTTGCCGCGGTGCAACACTTGTCGACCAAAGCTTCGCCGCGATGCAACCTTGCCGATCGCTGGGGCATTGTGCGCCCATCTCCGGCCGCCCCGCCTGTTGCAGCGGGCAAGCGCCGGGAGATGTGTGTTTCACCAGCGTAGAGGTTATCCCCCCATGCGTAAGATCATTGCCGTCGCGGCAGCTGCTGCCGCGCTTCCCTTCGCCGTCCCCGCCTTCGCCCAGGACGCCACCACCGGCGCCGGCACGATGGAGACGACCACCGCCGACAGCAGCGGCACCATGTCCACCACTGCCGCGCAGGACGATACGCCGCGCGCGCCGGACGGCTCCAGGGCCTTCGGCATCGAGCCCTATGTCGGCGTGCTCGGCGGCTGGGAGCGTTTCGACCGTCAGGAAAATGCCGGCATCCCGATCCAGCCGAACAAGTATCGCCTCGACGGCGCGATGGTGCAGGGCGTGGTGGGCGTGAACGTGCCGCTCGGCCCGGTGTTCGTCGGCGCCGAAGGTAACGTCGCCAAGGGCGTGAGCGGCGACATCGATTGGGAATATGGCGCCGCCGGCCGTTTCGGTCTCCGCGCCGGTGAGAGCGGCCTGATCTACGGCAAGGTCGGCTACCAGTGGGTCAATTTCGACAAGATCGCCAACGCCAACCGTGACTATCACGCGATGACCTACGGCATCGGCGTCGAGGTCGGCCCGAAGGACATCGGCCTGGGCGGCATCACCGGCCAGAGCGGCGTCCGCCTGCGCCTCGAGATGAACACGTTCAGCGACGCGAAGAGCTTCCGCCCGATGGCGGGTGTGATCGCGCACTTCTAAGCCCCGAGCGCCGCCCTTCCGGAAACGGGAGGGCGGCACGCGGTTGATTCCCGTCAACCCGCGCCCGCCATTTTCGGCTATGGCGCCTCCATGTCCGAGTCCTCCCTGCCCTTCGACCGCGTCGGCGGCGAAGATTCCGTCCGCGCGATCGTCGACCGCTTCTACGATCTGGTCGAGCAGGACCCCGCCTATGCGGCGCTCCACGCGATGCACCAGCCGGACCTGACCGCGCTGCGCCACTCGCTCACCCGCTTTCTCGTCGCCTGGCTCGGCGGTCCGCGCGACTGGTTCGAGGAACGACCGGGCATGTGCATCATGGGCTTTCACCGCCAGCTGACGGTCACCGCGCAGACTGCCGCGCAATGGGCGCACGCGATGGACCGGGCGATCGCCGCCGATCCGGGCATAGAACCCGAAACCGCCCGCCAGATGAGCGAAGCGCTCCACCGCATGTGCCGCGCCATGGCCGTACAGGCCCGCACCGTCGCCGACGCCGCTACCGCCTGACCCCTTGTTGATCCGCTTCGGAGCAGGTCACCGGCGCATGCCCGGTCGCTTGCGCTACAAGGGGCCGCGTGATGAACGCGCGGATCACCCCCGTCGATACGCCGCTGGAAGTCGCTTGTGAGCATTGCGGCCGCCTGGGGGTGACGCGTGAAGCATGGGCGGAATGGAGCGTCGCCGAGCAGGCGTGGGTGCTCAGCCAGTTGTTCGATTTCGCGTTTTGCCATCACTGCCATCGCCCGACCCGCCCGATCGAAAGACCGGCGCGCGCGAAAGGGACGAAGGCGAAGGGAGCAGTTTGAAACGGGCGGCGCGGGTTAACCCCCTCTCGTGCTTCCCGCAGCGCGCAAGCGCGGGGGACGGGTCTGCCGGGACATATATCCTGGCAGGCCCGCAACTCTTCGGGGGGCGGTCTGCCAGAGGGGCCGGGAACGCCGGCTCGGCGATGCTCGGGGCCGCGCTGCGCCCAGTACTGCGCCACTGCCGGTCGGAAGTGCCTCCGTCATCGACATCTGGCGGCAGCGCGTGCAGTCTCCGCAGCCGACGGATCCCGACCTGCGGGAGCACCGTTTCGAGTCCGCCAGTTCGGAGGCCGTATGGAAAGCACCTTCCCCCAGGGAATGGTTCATGACGCAGGCGACGACCTGCAGGCCGCGATCCGATCAGACCAAAAGCTGTTTTCGCTTTGGTCTGGCCTCACGCCGCTGGGCCGCAACGAGTTCATCTGCTGGGTGGAGGATGCGAGGCAGCCCGCCACTCGCGAACGCCGCATCCGGCGAACCTGCGAGGAACTGCTGGAAGGCAAGAAGCGGCCATGCTGCTGGGCGGGGTGCATCCACCGTACGGACAAGGCGCCGGGCCCCTGGCAACGAGCCGTTCTGGTCGACCAGAAGCGGAAGACGCGCGCGTGATCAGCGGAGGCGCGCGGCCGACTGCGGGAACCACGCGTCCGTCCTGCGCACGATGCCGGCCAGGCCCGGCTCGCCTCCGGGTCGCGCGTGCGGACGCGGTTCCGCACCGGTTGCACGCCGATGTCGCCGCCCATGCACCATCGTCGGGAAGGTGCGCGCATCTGTCTTGCGCCTGGCGCCCCGAGGCGGATCGTCATCGCCTGCGGGCCGGACGCCGCGGGGCAAGCCCGAAGCGGGCAGCCGTGCGGCGACCGCCCGGCCGACCTTCCCTGCACCGGGCTTCCTCCAGGCGAGGTCGCCCGGCAACCGGATCCCGGATCGCACCCTGACGCGGTTGGAGGCTACTCTGGATAGCGGCCATGGGCGCTGACGGGTATGCGGATCGCATGGCCAGCCCCGCGCGTGACATCCACTCTGTATCCGAGCTCTTTCAAGCGGCGTTGGAAGCGGACGAGGATGCCGCGTGGGACGCCGTCGCTGCGCTGCATTGGCGCGGATCACGCGAGGTCCTTGATCGCGCCGTTGCGCTGATCGGATCGGATGATCCTGCGGAGCGTGCCCGAGCCGCAGATATTCTCGGGCAAATCGGCCTACCGGAACGAACCTTTCCGGAGGATTGCTTCTCGGCCGTCCTTCCGCTTCTCGACGACGACGATCGCCAGGTGGTTTTCAGCGCGATCTTCGCGCTTCAGCACATCGATCGCGCGCGCGCCGCTTCGTACATCATTCCTTTCGCAGACCATCCTTGGGAACGCATCCGCTACGCCGCAGCGTTCGCACTCGGGGCGGTGGACCAGCTGGCCGCTACCGCCGCGCTTCTCTTGTTGATGGAGGATCGATGCGCCGACGTCCGCAACTGGGCAACATTCGGTCTCGGCCAACAAAGTGAAGACGATTCGCCGGAAATTCGGGAGGCATTGGCAACACGTCTATCGGACGACGATGCCGACGTTCGGTACGAGGCGATCATCGGGCTTGGCCGCCGACGCGATCGGCGGGCCTTGGGCTTCCTGAAGACGATGCTTCATGACGATCCGGAGGATATCTTCGCACGCGAAGCGGCGGCCAGGTTACTCGGTTTTGCCGAAAGCGGAGATCTGGCGACCGAAACGTTGCTCGGCGCGCTGCAGCGGCTTCAGAGATGGGGTGGAGCGCGCGGCTAGGCGTTGAGACGCCGCTTTGTCTCACTGCCTGTCGACGGCTGCCATGCTTCGGTCGCCAATCTCTGCGCCCCGCCCCGCACGCAGATGGCTGGACGTTGCTGTACCGCGCGCTAAGGGAAGGTCAGGCAACCGAAATCTTGGAGCGGCGCGCATGAACGATCAGGTTTCCCAGGGCTATGGCGCGGTCGCCGCGACCAGCGAGACGGGCTGGCTGACCACCTCCTTCGTCCTCATCGCCCTTGGTGCGGCGCTGGCAGTCTTCATCCTGGTCTGGGGTGCCCGGCTTGCCATGCGCCGTCGCCAGGCGCGGGCGGAGCTCGCGGAGCGGGGCGAGCTCGACGTCGCCGACGCACCCGAGCCGATGGGGACGCTGTCGCCGCCGCCGAGCGCTGCCGACGCACCGCTGCCGGATACCGCTCCCACGCCGCTCGACGACGAGCCGATCGCCGCCGCCGCACCGGTCGCGGCGCCTTCGGCCGCACTCGCCGCCGACACCAACGCCGCGCCGCCACCGGCAGCGTCCGAGACCGACGGCGACGACCTCACCCGGCTGAAGGGCGTAGGCCCCAAGCTGGCTGCGCGCCTCAACGAACTGGGTATCACCCGCTTCGCCCAGCTGGCGGCGCTGGACGAGGCAGCCGCCACGGCGCTCGACGCTCAGCTTGGCAGTTTCCAGGGCCGCATGACGCGCGATCGCTGGATCGAGCAGGCGCGCTTCCTCGCCACCGGCGACACCGCTGGCTATGAGGCGGTGTTCGGCAAACTCTGAGGCTATTCCGGGCGCACGACCGGGAACGCTCGTCCTACCGCTTCAGTCCTACCGCTTCAGAATGTCCAGCGCCGCCGCGGTCAGCGCCTCGGTCGCGGTGCCGACCACCGCCTCCGCATCGGGCGCCCATTCGGCGCTGTGGAGCGACGGCAGCATCGCCTTGCCGCCCTGCGCCGCGTCCCATTTGGCCTGGGGCACGCCGCCCACCCAGAAGATCGTGCTCTGGATGCTCTTGTCGGCCAGCCAGTAGCGGCTGAAATCCTCGCCGCCCATCACCGCCTTGGTTTCCACCACCCGGTCCTTGCCGAAGCGCGTAGCGAACAGGCCCTGCAGCCGCCCGGCGAGCGGCTGGGTGTTGAAGGTGGCGGGGGTGAATTCGTCCTTCACCTTCATCACCGGCATCCGGTCCTCCGGCACGCCCGCCGCGATCGCCTCGCCGCGGGCGATGCGGGCGATGCCGTCGAGCAGCTGCTGGCGCGATTCGGGCGTGAAGCTGCGCACGGTGAGCAGCATCGTCACGTCGTTGCCGATGATGTTGTGCTTCGATCCGCCATGGATCGCGCCCACCGTCACCACCGCCGGCTGCTGCGGGTCCATCTCACGGCTGACCAGCGTCTGCAGCGTCGTTACGATCCGCGCGGCAAGCACGATCGGATCCCTGGTCGTGTGCGGATAGGCGCCGTGGCCGCCCACCCCCTTCACCACCAGATCGACCGAGTCGACATTGGCCAGGGCATAGCCCGGCGTGATGCCGATCTGCCCGGCCGGCAGGCTGGCGCTGTCGTGAAAGGCAATTGCATAGCCAGGCTTGGGAAAGCGGGTGAACAGCCCGTCGTCCAGCATGTCCTTGGCGCCGCGGCCGCGCTCTTCGGCAGGCTGGGCGATCATCACCACGGTGCCGTGCCAGCGGTCCTTCATCGCCGCCAGGTTGCGCAGCGTGCCGACCCAGCTCGCCATGTGGGTGTCGTGCCCGCAGGCATGCATCACGCCGCTTTCGATCCCCTCGTCGGTCGTCGCGCGCACCTTGGAGGCGAAGGGCAGCCCGGTATTCTCGATGACCGGCAGCCCGTCCATGTCCGCGCGGATCAGCAGCACGGGGCCCGCGCCGTTACGCAGCACCGCGACGACGCCGGTGCCGCCCACCTTCTCGGTAACGTCATAGCCTGCCTCGCGCGCGGCGGCAGCGAGCTTCGCGGCGGTCTGCACCTCGTGCAGGCTGAGTTCGGGATGGGCGTGCAGGTCGCGGTAGAGCGCCATCAGCTGCGGCATCGCTTTCGCCGTGGCATCGCGCACCGGATCGGCGGCGGCAGCGGCGGGCGTGCCGAGGCTCATCGCCCCGGCCAGCAGGAAAGACGTGAACATCGGGGCCCCTTTCGCATCATCGGCCCGAGTGTCACGCCTGGCCGCGCCCCTGTCAAACTGCGGATGTCAAACCGCGGGTGCGATCTCGATCACGTCCAGTTTCGATTCGAACGAGGGATAGGGCAGCACCAGCCGCCAGCGCTTGTCGCCGATCCGCTCGCCATAGCCGATCAGGTCGCGCCGGTCGTCGAGGCCGTAGCGAAGCGGCGCGCTGTCGTCCCCCACTTCCAGCGTGCCGAGGAAGATGACCCGCGCGGTCAGGTCCGGGAAGAAGTTCCCCTCCGGCCGCTGCACGCCGCCGTCCATGCGGAAATGGCGCAGCTGGCCGTCCTCGCCGAGCGCGCAGGGGCGCCAGTCATAGGTCACGATCGCGCTGACCGCGGTGCCGCCGCCGCCGAGCTTGAAGATGCGGCAGCGATAGGCGCCGGCCGGCGGCATCGCATCGGCCTGCGCACGGTCGGGATCGAACAGTGCCGGATCGCCGTCGATCAGCTTCGCGTCGGCCGCGCGGGCGAGCGGCAGCGCCTCGCTCCACGCCTTGCGCCAGTTGCGCAGCTTGGTGCGATCGACATCCGTGGCGATCCGCCGCCAGGTGAGGCTGGTGTCCATCCCCGGCGTGGTCGCCTCGCGATAGACGCTGCATCCCGCCAGCGTGGCGCCGAGACCGAGGACGACGAGCGTGTGCCGCATCATTCGGCCGTCCAGCCGCCGTCGATCGAATAGTTCGATCCGGTGATCTGCGCGGCCTCGTCGCGGCACAGGAACAGCGCCAGCGCCGCGACCTGCTCGGGCAGCACGAATTCCTTGGTCGGCTGGGCATCGAGCAGCACGTCGTTGATCACCTGCTCGCGCGTCAGACCGCGCGTCTTCATCGTGTCCGGAATCTGGTTCTCCACCAGCGGCGTCCAGACATAGCCCGGCGAGATGCAGTTCACCGTGATGCCGTGCGTCGCCACCTCCAGCGCCGCCGTCTTGGTGAGGCCGGCCAGGCCGTGCTTTGCGGCCACATAGGCGGCCTTGTTGGGGCTGGCGACCAGGCTGTGGGCGCTGGCGGTGGAGATGATCCGGCCCCATTTGCGCGCCTTCATGCCGGGGATCGCCGCGCGCATCAGGTGGAAGGTGGAGCTGAGGTTGATCGCGAGGATCGCGTCCCACTTCTCGATCGGGAATTCGTCGATCGGCGCGACATGCTGGATGCCGGCATTGGAGATGACGATGTCCACCGCGCCGAACTCGGCCTCGGCGCGCGCGACCATGGCGGCGATCGCCTCGGGCTTGGTCATGTCGGCCGCGTCGTACAGCGCCTTGCCGCCGCTGGTTTCCGCCAGCGCGGCGCGCTCCTTCTCGATCGCATCCGCATCGCCGAATCCGTTGATCAGCACGTTCGCGCCCTCGGCCGCCAGCGCCTTGGCGTATGCCAGGCCGATGCCCGAGGTGGACCCGGTGACGATCGCGGACTTGCCCTTGAGGAACATCGCCATACTCCTTGTTAACGCTGGGTGAGATCGAAGGCGGCAGTCTTGCCGTCGAGGATGTTCTGCGCGACGAGCCGTGCATTGGCCATCGTCTCGGCCACTGCGACGCGGCCGGACTCCCAATGCTCGAGCATTGTTCGCGTGGAGAATTCGAAGTCGCGCGAGCCGCCTTCCCAAAGCTTGGCGCGGTAGATCAGCTGCACGACATTGACCGGGTACTCGGTCACGAGATCGCGCACGGCCTTCACCTCGGGCTCGTCGGCGATATGTTCGGGCAGCTTGTCGAGCAGCGCCTTCACCGTCTCGCGCGCCTTGCGCAGCCGGAGCCGCTCGTCGGAAATGGCGCGGGTACGGCTGGAGAAGCGGATTTCCTTCTCGCGCCCCATCACGTCCATGATCGTGCGCGGCAGTGCGTTCTCGGCGGGGAACAGGTCGACCTGGAAGACGAGCATCTCGGCCTCCTGCCGATCGAGGACGTGGGTGAGCGGGGTGTTGGAAACGAGTCCCCCGTCCCAATACCAGCAGCCGTCGATCTCGACCGGCGGCAGCCCGGGCGGCAACGCACCAGACGCCATGATGTGCCGTGCGTCGATGCGCTCGTCGCGCGTGTCGAAATAGCGGAAGTTGCCGCTGTGCAGATTGACCGCGCCGACCGAGAGGCGAACCGGCCCGTCGTTGAGCAAATCCCAGTCGATCAGCCGGTCCAGCGTCTCGCGCAAGGGGCTGGTGTCGTAGAAGCTCAGCGCCTCGGGCGTACCGGGCACCGCGAAGGCGGGCGGGATCGGGCGCGGGCGGAAGAAGCCGGGCACGCCGCCCAGCATCACCGCGCCGGCCGACCATTCATGGGCGATCTCGCGCAGCTGATCGTTCAGCGGCAGCGAGAAGTCCGGCAGGGCGGAGGTGACCTGCTCCCAGAAGGCGCGGATCGCACCCAGCCGCTTCTCGGGCGGATTGCCGGCGAACAGCGCGGCGTTGACCGCACCGATCGAAATCCCGGCCACCCAGTCCACGTCGATTCCGGCGGTGGCCAGCTCTTCGATCACCCCGGCCTGGAAACTACCGAGTGCCCCGCCTCCCTGCAGCACCAAGGCAACGGTGTCCGGCAACGGCATGCCTGGTGCGGCATGGCGGCGGCGGTGCGGGCGGGAGTCGGCATCGGCCATGGCACGCGATGTGGCCCATCCCATGCTGCGGAGCAATACGAACCTCGTCAGAACGCGTGCAACGCACGGCGCGCTGGCGCATTGTGACGCCAAGCAAACAATGGGGAGGCCCGATGCGGCTCGACGATCTGGATCCTACCGACAATGCCCGCGACCTGGGCTCGGGCGGCGGTGGCGGCGGCTTTCCGCTGCTGGGCCTGCTGCCGATGTTCCTCGGCCGGGGCATGGGCTGCGGCGGCATCGTGCTGATCGGCATCATCGCGCTGGTGATGTTCGGCCTGGGTGGCGGCGGCGGCATGCTGGGATCGAGCGGCGGCGGCAGCGCCGGGCGCTCGCCGACGGCGGGCCAGTCCGGCCAGCAGGTATGCCGCGTCAACGAACGGCGGCTCGAAGCGTGCCGGGTGATGCGCAGCACCGACCTCACCTGGGCGAAGATCTTCCAGGAAATGGGGCGGAACGACTATCAGCCCGCGACGATCAACTTCTTCAAGGGCGGCGCGAACACCGGCTGCGGCGCCGCTACCTCGGCGGTAGGCCCGTTCTACTGCCCTAGCGACGACGGCGTGTATATCGACACGACCTTCTTCGACGAGTTGCAGAACCGCTTCGGCGCCAAGGGCGATTTCGCCCGCGACTATGTGATCGCGCACGAGATGGGCCACCATATCCAGGACCTGCTCGGCACCTCCACCGAAGTCTCGCAGGCGCAGGCCCGCGGCTCGAAGACCGAGGGCAACCGCCTGTCGGTGAAGCTGGAACTGCAGGCCGACTGCTATGCCGGCGTCTGGGCGGCGCGAAACCGCGACCGGCTGGAACCCGGCGACATCGAGGAAGGCATGACCGCCGCGAACGCGATCGGCGACGATACCCTCCAGCGCGAGGCGCAGGGCAGCGTGGTGCCGGACAGCTTCACCCATGGCACCTCGGCGCAGCGCATGGCGTGGCTGAAGCGCGGCCTGGAAAGCGGCGACCCGCGCCAGTGCGACACCTTCACCGCTGCGCAATGATCATATAACGTCAACCTTTGGCCGCTAGCGCTGGCGGCCAAAGGGGGACTTCCATGGAACATGAGAGCGAACGCGGCGCGTTCGAATTCACCGGATCTTGGCGCGAATACGCGCCGATCGCCTTCACCAACCTGCTGCTCACCATGGTGACGCTGGGGCTGTACAGCTTCTGGGCGCGGACCCGCACCCGGCGCTACCTGTGGAGCCAGACACGCTTCATCGACGATCGGCTGGAATGGACCGGCACCGGCCGCGAGCTGTTCCTCGGCTCGTTGCTGGTGATGCTGCTCGTGCTCGTGCCGATCGCCGCGCTCAACCTGCTGGCCGGGGGGCTGGTACTGCAGGGTTCGACGATCGGCCGCATCGTCGGGGTGCTGCTGTTCCCGCTGAGCTACGGCTTCCTGTTCGCACTGGGCGGTCTCGCGATCTTCCGCGCGCTTCGCTATCGCCTCAGCCGCACCTATTGGCACGGCATTCGCGGCGGCAGCGACGCACAGGGGTTCCGCTACGCGCTCTCCTATGTGGGGCATTCGCTGGTCGGCAGCTTCGTGTTCGGCCTGCTGGTGCCTTGGGCGATGATCAGCATGTGGAACGAGCGCTGGAACGCGATGAGCTTCGGCCCCTATCCCTTCCGCAGCGGCGCGCTCACCAACGGCCTGATGCGGCGCTATCTGCCATTCTATCTCGTCCCGCTGATGACGGTGATCCTCGCCGTGCTGCTGGCCTACGCCGTTGGCCTGAAGGCAGCGGACGGCCAGCCCAACCCGCTCTTCGTGATCGGCGGCGGCATCGTCCTGTACCTGTTGTTCGCCGGCCTGCTCGGTCTTGTCGGGCTGAGCTACTACGCCGCCTATTTCCGCCAGGGGATCAACAATCTCACGCTCGGCCATCTCGAGTTCGAGTTCACCGCCCGCACGATGGACTGGCTGAAGTTGACGCTGGGCAATGCCGCGCTGGTGGTCTGCACGCTGGGCGTCGGCGCGGCGTTCGTCAGCTATCGCAACTGGGCCTTCTTCGTTCGGCATCTTCGCGCTTATGGTATGCTGGACGCGGAGCAGTTCACCCAATCGACCACCCCCGCCCCCCGCCAGGGCGAAGGACTGTTCGATAGCTTGGACATGGGCGCATTCTGAGGGAGGGGAACAGGTGGAAACCCGGGTCTGGCATTATGACGGCCGCAGCGGCCAACGGCGCATGCCGGCCATCGTGCCGGGTGCCGACGAACGCTATTTCACGCTGCATGGCGACGATGCCGATCCCGGCCCCTATGCCTTTGCCGATCTGGAGCCACACGGCACTTCCCACCACGAACGCGCCTTCGGCCTGAAGGGACGGCCGGGCTGGCGGATCACCTTCATGGAATTCCCGCCGTCCGAAATCGCCGTCCAGCTGCCAAAGCCGGCGCGCTACGGGAAGTGGATCGATCGGTTCGGCCTGTGGCGCTCGATCGGCGTGCTCGCGGTGCTGGCGATCCTCACCGTGGGCTTCACGCTCAAGCTGCCGCCGCTGATCGCACGGTTGATCCCGAAATCGGTCGAGCAGCGCATGGGGCGGCTGATGGTCGGCAATCTCGGTACCTACGCCTGTTCGACGCGGGAGGGGAATGCGGCGCTGAAGGCGCTGGGTGCCCGGCTGCGACAGGACGGAGACGTGACCATCCGGGTCGTCCACGCGCCCATGGTCAACGCCGTCGCCTTTCCCGGCGGCCAGGTCGTGCTGTTCGACGGGCTGATCCAGAATGCAGCCTCGCCCGACGAGGTCGCCGGCGTGCTGGGCCATGAGCTCGGCCATGTCGCGCATCACGACGGGATGGAATCGCTGGTCCGCCAATATGGCCTCAAGCTGCTGCTCGGCGGCTTCGGCAGCAACATCAGCGGCTATGGCAACGCACTGCTCAACGCCCGCTATTCGCGCAAGGCCGAAGCCGGGGCGGACGGCTATGCCATCGGCAGGCTCCAGGCCGCCGACATTTCTCCCCTGCCCACCGCGGCGCTGTTCGCCCGCCTGGCGCAGCAGGACAAGGAGCCCGGCAATGCCGGCCTGCTGCTGAACTATCTCTCCTCGCACCCGCTTTCGTCGTCGCGCGAACGCACCTTCAAGGAAAGTGCACGCGCGGGGGCCACCTACCGGCCGGCGCTCGACGCGGCGCAGTGGCAGGCGCTTCGCACGATGTGCGGCGATTCGCCTTCGCGTTAGGGCAGCAGGCCGATCAGCTTGCCGGCCAGCACCGACAGGCCCGACACTGCGATCGCGGCGCCGAAGATCAGCTGCGTGCCCGGGACGAACCGGCGGACTGGCAGGGCGATGGCTTTTTCTACAGTGCTCATGCCTCGTATGTACTCCTTCGGGCCGGCGATGTCCTACGATCAATCCCGATGTCGGTGATCGGTTCCGTCGCTGGCGGCGAGCGGCACGAAAGGCTACACCGCCGCGCATGACCCGCCCGTCCCTCGCCCACCACCACACGCCCGGCGCCTCGCCCACCATCGTCTTCCTGCCCGGCTACCGATCGGACATGCAGGGGTCGAAAGTGCTCGCGGTGGAGGCCTGGGCGCAGGCACGCGGCCAGGCGTTCCTCCGCTTCGATTATGCGGGCTGCGGCGAAAGCCCCGGCGCATTCGAGGACCAGACGCTGGCCAGCTGGCGCGACGATGCGCTGCACATGATCGACAGCCTGGCGGAAGGGCCCGTGGTGCTGGTCGGCTCGTCGATGGGCGGCTGGCTGATGCTGCTGGTGGCGCAGGCGCGGCCGGAGCGGGTGATCGGCATGGTCGGCATCGCCGCCGCCCCCGATTTCACCCGCTGGGGCTTCACCGACGCGGAGAAGGCCGTGCTCGCCGAGCAGGGCCGCCTCGAGCAGCCCAGCGATTACGGCCCCGAACCGATGGTCACCACCCTGCCCTTCTGGACCTCGGGCGAGGCCAATCTGGTGCTGGAAGCGCCGATCGGCTTTGCCGGCCCCGTGCGCCTGCTCCAGGGCCAGTGCGATGCGGAAGTGCCGTGGGAACTGGCGCTGCGCCTTGCCGACACGCTCCGTTCAGACGATGTGCAGGTAACGCTGGTCAAGGGCGGAGACCACCGCCTGTCGCGCGACGCCGACATCCGCCTGCTGCTCCGCGCCACCGAGGACGTACTGACCGCATGCTCTTCCCCCTCCTCCTGCTGATCGCCCAGCAGCAGACCACGGCGCTTCCGCCCAAGTCCGGCCCGGTGCTGCGCGATGCCGAGCGCGCGCGCGCCGCGGCGGCCAAGGCCGCTGCACCGGCGCCCGCGGGCGAGCCGCCGCGCTTCACCAAGTGCATGGACCTCGCCACCGGCGACCCGGGTGCGGCGATCGACGAGGCGGTGAAATGGGGCGCCGACAAGGGCGGCATGTTCGCCCGCCAGTGCCTCGCCGTTGCCTATACCAACCAGGGACGCTGGGATTCCGCCGCCGCCGCTTTCGAGGAAGCCGCAGGCGAAGCCGAGACGGCGAAGGATGGTACCCGCGCCGCAATTTACTGGACCCAGGCAGGCAATGCCTGGCTCGCCGCCAAGAAGCCGCCCAAGGCCCGCGCCGCGATCAACGCCGCGCTGGCCAGCGGCATGCTCAAGGGGCTGGCGCTGGGCGAGGCCTATCTCGATCGTGCCCGCGCTGCGGTCGCCGCGGGCGAGAATGCCGGGGCGCGGGCCGATATCGATGTGGCGATCGCCAAGGCGGGCGACGATCCGCTCGCCTGGCTGCTGTCCGCGACGCTCGCCCGGCGGATGAACGACCTGCCGCGTGCGCAGAAGGACATCGCCGAGGCGGTGAAGCGCGCCGGCGACGACGCCGCGGTGCAGCTCGAGGCCGGCAACATCGCTGCCGCGAGCGGCGACGAAGCCGCCGCCAAGACGGCCTGGAACAAGGTGCTCGTCGCCGCGCCGACCAGTCCGCAGGCGACCGCCGCGCGCGCCGCGCTCGCCCAGTTCGACGCCGCCCCGGCCAAATAGCCGGGTGGAACCTGGCGCCGGGCACCCCTATCTGGCAGACAAAGCCAATCAGGGAGTGCCCCGTGAAGTTCCTCCACACCATGATCCGCGTCACCGATCCCGATGCGACGATCGCCTTTTTCGCGCTACTCGGCCTGAAGGAGACGCACCGCATCACCAGCGAGAAGGGCCGCTTCACGCTGATCTATCTCGCCAGCGATGCGGACATCGATCCCGAAACCGGCCGCGGTACCGCCGAGGTGGAGCTGACCCACAACTGGGATCCGGAAACCTACACCGGCGGCCGCAACTTCGGCCACCTCGCCTTCCAGGTCGACGACATCTACGAAACCTGCCAGCGGCTGCAGGATGCCGGGGTGACGATCAACCGGCCGCCGCGCGACGGCCACATGGCGTTCGTCCGCACGCCCGACAACATTTCGATCGAGCTGCTCCAGGACGGCCATCTGCCGCCGCAGGAGCCCTGGGCATCGATGCCGAATACCGGCGAATGGTGAGGCGATGACCGCGCTCCAGATCGTCCGCATTCCTGCGCTCAGCGACAATTACGTCTGGCTGGTCCACGATCCCGTCTCGGCCGAGACGATCGTGGTCGATCCCGCCCAGGCCGAGCCCGTGCTGGCCGCGCTGGCCGAGCGAGGCTGGACGCTGACGGCGATCTGGAACACCCACTGGCACCCCGATCATACCGGCGGCAACGCCGCGCTGAAGGCCGCGACCGGCTGCACCGTGATCGCGCCTGCCGCCGAAGCAGCGAAGATCCCCACCGCCGATCGGCTGGTCGGCGAAGGCGACGCGGTGGCGATCGGCAGCCACGGCGCGACCGTGCTCGAAGTGCCGGCGCATACGGCGGGCCACATCGCCTACCACTTCGCCGGGGACGCGCTGGTGTTCGTGGGCGACACGCTGTTCGCGATGGGCTGCGGGCGGCTGTTCGAGGGCACGCCCGAGCAGATGTTCGCCAATATGCAGCGCCTCGCCGCGCTGCCGGGCGAGACGCAGGTCTATTGCGCGCACGAATATACCCTCTCCAACGGTCGCTATGCGCGGGTCGCCGAGCCGGACAATGCCGCGATCGCCGCCCGCCTGGCGGAAGTGGAAGGGCTGCGGGCGGCGGGCGAGGCGACCGTGCCCACCACGATCGCGGCGGAGCGGGCGACGAACCCCTTTCTCCGCGCCACCGATGCGCGCATGCTCGCCGAACGTCGCGCGGCCAAGGATAGTTTTGCCGGCTGAGTCGCAGGAGCCGGAAGGAGAAAGAGGATGCGTTTCGTCATCATCACCGCCGGCGCGCTGGCGCTCGCCGGCTGCGTCCAGAATGCCGAATATCAGGCGCAGCGCGATGCCCAGGCACGACGCGAGCTCGCCGATGCACTGGGCGACCGGGTACCGGGCAAGCCGCAGGACTGCATCAATCCCGGCATGATCGACGGGCCCCAGATCATCGACACGCGGACGCTGATCTACCGCCAGGGCGCGCGACTGTATCGCAACGATCTGGTCGCCGAATGCCCCTCGCTCGCGCCGCTGACCACGGTGATCGTAGAGATGCGCGGCGGGCAGCTCTGCCGCAACGACCAGTTCCGCGTGCTGACCCCGGGGACGAGCATTCCCAGCGGTTATTGCCGGATGGGCAAGTTCACGCCCTATACCCGGCCGAAGGGCGGCTGACCGGCAGCCGCCCCCGGACCCGTCACTGCACCTTCAGCTGGTCGAGTGCGAAGGCGAGATATTCCGCATTCTGGTGGTACCGCTCGAACCGGCCGGACTTGCCGCCATGGCCCGCTTCCATGTTGACGCGGAACACCAGCGGGTTCGCGTCGGTCTTGGTCGCGCGCAGCTTCGCCACCCATTTGGTCGGCTCGTAATATTGCACCTGGCTGTCCCATAACCCGGTGCCGACATAGAGCGCCGGATAGGCCTGCGCCGTCACATTGTCGTACGGCGAATAGCTCAGCATATAGTCGTAATAGCGCTTCTCGGCCGGGTTGCCCCATTCGTCGAACTCGCCGGTGGTCAGCGGGATCGAGGTGTCGAGCATCGTCGTCACCACGTCGACGAAGGGCACCTGCGCGATGATCACGCGATAGTCCTGCGGCGCCAGGTTCGCCACCGCGCCCATCAGCAACCCGCCCGCGCTGCCGCCCATCGCCGCGACGCGCCCCTTGGCGGCATAGCCCTGGTCCACCAGGAAGCGCGTCACGTCGACGAAGTCGGTGAAGCTGTTCTTCTTGTGGAAGATCTTGCCGTCGTCATACCAGTGGCGACCCATTTCCTGCCCGCCGCGGATATGCGCGATGGCATAGACCATGCCGCGATCGAGCATGCTCGGCAGCATGGGGTTGAAGCTGGGATCGGTCGAATTGCCGTAGCTGCCATAGGCGTACTGGAACAGTGCGGCGGTGCCGTTCTTCTGGAAGGTCCTGGCGTAGACCAGGCTCACCGGCACCCTGGTGCCGTCGCGCGCGGTCGCCCAGACGCGCTCGGTGACGTACTTGGAGGCGTCATAGCCCGGCACCGGCTGCACCTTCAGCACCGTGCGCTTGCCGGTTACGGCATCGACCTCATAGGTCGTGGTCGGGGTTACCAGCGAGCCATAGGTGTAGCGCAGCACCGGGCTGGCCGGATCCTCGTTGACGTCGAGGTTCATCACATAGGCAGGCTCGTCCGCGCCGACGAAGCTGCTTTTCCCGGCAGGGGTCAGCATCCGCAGCCGCTTGTTGCCGCCCGATCGCTCCTCGATCGCAAGGAAGCGGTTGAACGGCTGGAAGCCCTCGATGAAGACCTGGTCGCTGGTCGGCACCAGATCGGTCCAGGCCGCACGGCCCGCCGCCGCCTTGGCATCGGGCACCACCATGATCCGGTAATTGGGCGCCTGGAAGTTGGTGCGGACGATCCAGCGCCCGCCGAGATGATCGGCATTGTACAGGAAGTCGCGCTCCCGCGGGGCGACTGGCTTGAAGTCCACCGGGTTCGCGGCGGGGGCGCAGCGCTGCTCGTCGCTCACGGTCGAATGGAGGTTGATGCAGATATAGCGCTCGTCGGTGGTGGCGCCGATGCTCATGTAGAAGGTGTCGTCCTTCTCGGTATAGACCAGCCGGTCGGCCGAGGCGGGGGTGCCGAGCACATGCGCCTTCACCCGCGTGCCGAGCAGCGTCACCGGATCCTTCTCGACATAGAAGATCGTCTTGCCGTCCGCCGACCACACCAGCCCGGCCTCGATGTTCGACACCGTGTCGGCGAGCAGCGTGCCGGTGGCGATGTCCTTCACCTTCAGGACATATTGCCGCCGCCCGACCGTGTCCTCGGCCCAGGCGATGCGGGCATTGTCGGGGCTCACCCGCCAGGTACCGATCTGGAAGAAGCTCTTGCCCTTGGCCATCATGGGCTGATCGAACAGGATCTGTTCCGGCGCGGCCATGCTGCCCTTGCGGCGCGCGACCACGGCATAGTCGGCACCGGTATCGAAGCGGGTGTAATAGAAATAGCCGTGCCTGGCGTAGGGGACGCTCGCGTCGTCCTGTTTGATGTGGCCGACAATCTCGCGATACAGCGCGTCCGCCTTGGGCCTGGTCGGCGCCAGCACCGCATCGGCATAGGCATTCTCGGCGGCGAGATAGGCGAGCATCTCGGGGTTCTTCCGCGTATCGTCACGCAGCCAGTAATAGGGGTCCTCGCGCGTCGCGCCGAAGGGTGCCTTGACGGTGTAGGGCTTCTTCGCTGCGACCGGCGGCGTGGGCGTGCCGGTCTGGGCGAGCAGCGGTGCCGCGGCGGCACCGGCCAGCAGCGTGGCGATTACGAGTTTCTTCATGGAATCCCCCGGGATCGATTCGGTCGCGGGAACCTGACAGATCGTTGGGGTAGATGCTACTCAAGCCCCTCCCCTTTAGGGGAGGGGCTGGGGGTGGGGCCGTGTCTCACCGAGATCAACAGGCGTCCTGGAATCCCTCCACCCCCAACCCCTCCTCCAAGGAGGAGGGGCTCAAGGGAGCAGCGTTACAGCACGTAGCGGCTGAGATCCGTGTTCCGCGCCACGCTGGCGAGCTGCTGGTCGACATAGGCCGCATCGATCACCACGGCGCTGCCGCCACGGTCCTCGGCCTCGAAGCTGACTTCCTCGAGCAGCTTCTCCATCACCGTCTGCAGCCGGCGGGCACCGATATTCTCCACCTCGGCATTCACCTCGGCGGCGATCTTGGCGACC
The DNA here is from genome assembly GCF_001598435.1 of Sphingomonas pituitosa NBRC 102491. Lineage (GTDB taxonomy): Bacteria > Pseudomonadota > Alphaproteobacteria > Sphingomonadales > Sphingomonadaceae > Sphingomonas > Sphingomonas pituitosa. The sequence continues at coordinate 53,303 of NZ_BCYY01000019.1, read as the reverse complement.
GCGCGAATGCCGTCCTCGGTGAAGTCGATCGAGACGCCTTCGGTGCCGAGCAGCGCGGCATATTGCCGCACCAGGCTCGCCTTGGTGTCGGAAAGGATCGCGACGAAATCCTCCTCGGTCAGCGCCTTCAGCTCCACCCGGATCGGCAGGCGGCCCTGCAGCTCGGGCAGCAGGTCGCTGGGCTTCGCCACATGGAACGCGCCGGACGCGATGAACAGGATATGGTCCGTCTTCATCGGGCCATACTTCGTGGCAACGGTAGTGCCCTCGATCAGCGGCAGCAGGTCGCGCTGCACGCCTTCGCGGCTCACCGAACCGCCGCGCACGTCGGACACGGCGATCTTGTCGATCTCATCGAGGAAGACAATCCCGTTCGCTTCCGCGTCCGCCAGCGCCACCCGGCTCACCTCGTCCTGGTCGAGGCGCTTGTCGGCCTCTTCCTCGACGAGCTTTTCCCAGGCCGAGCGGACGTTGAGCTTGCGGCGCTTGAGCGGCGTGCCGGTCAGGCCCTTCATCATCTCCGACAGGTTGATCATCTGCGGCGCGCCGCCGGGGATGTCGAACGGCATCTGCGGCGCCTGCTCCACCTCGATCTCGATCTCGGTATTGTCGAGCAGGCCCTCGTTGAAGCGCTGCTTGAACGCCTCGCGCGTCGCGGTGCTCGAATCCTTGCCGGTCAGCGCGTCGAGCAGCCGGCCCATCGCCGCTTCCTCGGCCTTGTCCTTCACCGCCGAGCGGCGGCGCTCCTTCTCGAGCCGGATCGCCTCTTCGACCAGGTCGCGGGCGATCTGCTCGACGTCGCGGCCGACATAGCCGACCTCGGTGAACTTGGTCGCTTCCACCTTCACGAAGGGCGCGTCGGCCAGCTTGGCGAGGCGGCGGCTGATCTCGGTCTTGCCGCAACCGGTGGGCCCGATCATCAGGATGTTCTTCGGCGTCACCTCGTCGCGCAGGTCGGCGGCGAGCTGCTGCCGGCGCCAGCGATTGCGCAGCGCGACCGCAACGGCCTTCTTGGCGTCGCGCTGGCCGATGATGTGCGCGTCGAGCGCGGCGACGATCGTCTTGGGGGTGAGATTCTGGTTCATTTGGTCTCTCGGATCTGAAGCCCCTCTCCTTCAGGGGAGGGGTTGGAGTGGGGCAGAGTCTCACCGAGACCAACATCTGGTCTGGGATCCCTCCACCCCCATCCCCTCCTCCCAGGAGGAAGGGCTGAAAAGGGGTCAGGCGACGCTGTCCAACGTCTCCAGGGTCAGCCGGTCGTTGGTGTAGACGCACAGCTCACCGGCGATCGCCATCGCCTTGCGCGCGACCACTTCGGCATCGGGTTCGTACTCGATCAGCGCCCGCGCCGCGGAGAGCGCGAAATTGCCGCCCGATCCGATCGACGCGACGATGCCATGCTCATGCGCCTCGGGTTCCAGCACGTCGCCATTGCCGGTGATGACCAGCGTCACCTCCTTGTCGGCGACGAGCAGCATCGCCTCCAGGTTGCGGAGATATTTGTCGGTGCGCCAGTCCTTGGCGAGCTCCACCGCCGCGCGCAGCAGCTGGCCGTGGTGGCGTTCCAGCTTGGCCTCCAGCCGCTCGAACAGGGTGAAGGCATCGGCAGTGGCGCCGGCAAAGCCCGCGATCACCTTGCCGTCGCCCAAGGGGCGCACCTTGCGCGCGTTGGGCTTCATCACGGTGTTGCCGGCCGAAACCTGGCCGTCGCCCGCGATCACCACTTTTCCGGATTTGCGCACGGAGAGGATCGTCGTGCCGTGCCACGCGGTGTTCTTGTCGTTCATGGACGCGCATATGGGTGGCATGCGCGGGCGTGCAAAGGGGGAGTTCCCCTAAGGCCGCGTCTCCGCAACGATCCGACGATTTTGAGGAAGTGTTGGGTGTGGCTTGGTCGGGGCGACAGGATTCGAACCTGCGACCCCCACACCCCCAGTGTGATGCGCTACCAGGCTGCGCTACGCCCCGACCGAGGGTGCGCCCTCTATGCCGCTTGTGGCCGGGATGCAACCCCCGGCCCGCGCTTTTCAGCGATCGAGCGCTTCCAGCCCCATCGCGATCGCGCCCAGCGGGCCCGCCATGTCGCCCAGCCCCGGCGGGCCGACGCGCGTGTCGAGCTCGGCGCAATAGCCGGCCAGCGCGCCATAGCCGTTGATCATCGCCGCCACCTTCTCGCGCACTGCGCCGAACAGCTGCGGTCGCTTGGTCATCACGCCGCCGCCGATCGCGATCCGCTCGGGCGCAAGGCTGACGATCAGGTTGTGGAGCAGCGCGGCGAGATCGTGCGCGAAATAGTCCCATTCGGGCGCATCGTCGCCGACCTCCTGCCCCGGGCGACCGAATCGCGCCGCCAGCGCAGGGCCGGAAAGCAGCCCCTCTGCGCAATCGCCATGGTACGGGCACCAGCCGGCAAAGCCGTCGCCCGGCGCGCGGGCCGAGCGCATGTGCCCGGCCTCGCCATGCGCATAGCCCATGATCGGGCGGCCATTGGCCACCAGCCCCACGCCCACGCCGGTGCCGATGGTGATATAGGCGTGGGTAGACAGCCCGGCCGCAGCGCCCCACCGCGCCTCCGCCACCGCTGCGCCGTTGACGTCGGTCTGGATCGCCAGCGGCTTGCCGTAGCGGGCTGCGAGGCGCCGCACGAGATCGGTATCGTTCCAGCCGGGCTTGGTCGTCGCGATGATCGAGCCGAAATTCGGCCGCGCCGGGTTGAGCTCGATCGGCCCGAAGCTGGCGATGCCGATCGCATCGAAGCGCCAGCCATCCAGCACCGCTTCGATCGCGGCGAGGGTGGTCGCAGGGTCCGTGGTCGGCACGACATGCTGTTCGCGCACGTCGCCGGGCCCGCTGCCCAAGGTTGCCACGCATTTGGTACCGCCCAGTTCCAGGCCGGCGATCGACAGGTTCGCAGTCATGCAAGCGCGCTAGCGCGGCGCGGGCCGCGGGGGAAGCCCGTGGCGATCACCGATCCCGCGGATGCATGTACTCGCTGAGGCTGACGAACGCGAGGGCGAGGGTGAAAATCCCCATCGCGACCAGGATCATATACAGGTAATTGCTGCCGATGACGTCGAGCATTTCCGCCTCCATCAGGAAGAGCGAAATCGTGCCGCGGTTGCCCGGCCTTTACTTTGACCGTGATCAAATCCTAGCGTGCCGGCGGGAGGATGCGTACGGAGTGAGAAACAGCGCGCACAAGTATCGGAGTTTATGACGGATCGGCCTGCACATGATCCCGCGGCGATGGCGTTGCTGTTCGAGGCGGCGAGCGACCGGGGGGTTTTCCTGCTCGACGCGGACGGGCGGATCGCGAGCTGGAGCCGCGGAGTCGAGCTGCTCGACGGCTGGACGCCCGCAGATCTCGCGAATGCCGGACTGGCGCTCCATTATCCCGCCGCCGAAGCCCGCGCCGACAAGCCGGCGCGCGACCTCGACCGTGCCCGCGACGCCGGCCGGCTGATCGAGGAAGGCTGGCGGATCCGCCGCGACGGCAGCGAATATCTGGCCGAAGTGCAGCTGACCGCGCTGATCGATGCCGATGGTTCGCTGCGCGGCTATGCCGAGGTGTTTCGCGACATCACCGATCACAAGGCTTCGCAGACGGCGCTTGCCGGCAGCGCGCTCCACTTGCGCTCGATTCTCGCCACCGTGCCCTCGGCGATGGTGGTGATCGACGACCAGGGCATCATCCTCTCGTTCAGCGCCGCCGCCGAGCGTCTTTTCGGCTGGAAGGAGGCCGACGTGATCGGCCGCAACGTCAGCATGCTGATGCCGGCGCCCGATGCGCAGCTGCACGACAGCTACCTCTCCCGCTACCTCACCACCGGCGAGCGGCGGGTGATCGGCATCGGCCGCATCGTCGTCGGCCAGCGCCGCGACGGCACCGATTTCCCGATGGAGCTGCAGGTCGGCGAGGCGAGCAGCGAGGGCCACCGCATCTTCACCGGCTTCATCCGCGACCTGACCGACGAGCAGCGCGCCGAACTCCAGCTGAAGGAACTCCAGTCGGAGCTGATCCACGTCTCGCGCCTGTCCGCCATGGGCACCATGGCCTCGACGCTGGCGCACGAGCTCAACCAGCCGCTCACCGCGATCGCCAACTATCTGGAGGCGGGTCGCAACCTGATGGCGCGGAACAGCGACGATCCCGAGGATCAGGCGATGATCCAGGAAGCGATGGAGGAGTCGGTCAAGGAGGCGCTCCGGGCCGGCAACATCGTGCGGCGCCTGCGTGCGTTCGTCGCGCGCGGCGAGGCGGACATGGGGCTGGTCGACCTGCCCCGGCTGATCGACGAAGCGAGCCGCCTGGCGCTTACCGGCGCGCGCGAACTGGGCGTCCGCGCCTTCTACGCGCTCGATCCGCACGCCACGGCGGTGCTGTGCGACCGGGTGCAGATCCAGCAGGTGCTGGTCAACCTGATCCGCAACGCGATCGAGGCGATGGCGGAAAGCCCGGTGCGCGAGATCACCATCGGATCGGAAGTGGCGCCGCGCAACCTGGTGCGGGTGTGGGTGGCGGACAGCGGCCCCGGCATCGCGCCCGAACAGGCCCCGCGGCTGTTCCAGGCCTTCGCCACCACGAAGGAACAGGGCATGGGCCTCGGCCTGTCGATCTGCCGCACCATCGTCGAGGCGCATGGCGGCCGGATCTGGGCCGAGCCGCGCGCCGAGGGCGGCACGATCTTCAACTTCACCCTGATGTCCGCACACGAGGAACCCGCATGAGCGAGCGCAAGCGCATCCACCTTGTCGATGACGAGGAATCGGTCCGTCGGTCGACCAGCTTCATGCTGCGCACCTCGGGCTATGACGTCGACACCTATCCCTCCGGCGTCGCGTTCCTGGACAAGATCGAGGAGGCGAAGCCCGGCTGCATCCTGCTCGACGTGCGCATGCCGGAGATGGACGGGATCGAAGTGCAGGCCGAGCTTGCCAGGCGCGGCGTCAAGCTGCCGGTGATCGTGCTGACCGGGCACGGCGATGTCGGCACCGCGGTCGCGGCGATGAAGGGCGGTGCACTGGATTTCCTGGAAAAGCCGTTCGAAAAGGATGCTCTGGTCGCTGCCCTCGAACGCGGCTTCGAGCGGCTGGAGGAAGGCGACGCGGCCGTTGCCAGCCAGGCAGAGGCGGAACGCCGCATCGCCATGCTATCGCCGCGCGAACAGGACGTGCTGCGCGGACTGGTACGCGGGCATCCGAACAAGACGATCGCCTATGATCTCGGCATCTCGCCACGCACGGTGGAGGTCCACCGGGCCAATGCGATGGCCAAGCTGGAGGCACGCAGCCTGTCCGAAGCCCTGCGGCTGGCCTTTGCCGCAGGGCTGGACGGCTGAGGCACCTGTCCCGGCCCGGCGAACGCAAGCGGCTGGCAAGACGCGCCATCCCGTGTATGGTCGTTCGGTTTGCTGGCACGAACTCCGCCGGCGGTGGGGACTAACGACTTCAGAATGACTCATTTCCCGATCGGCATTTTCGGGGTGCTGGCGATTTTGGCTATCGCCGTCCTGCTATCCAGCAATCGCCGGGCGATTCGGCTGCGCATCGTCGTCCCCGCCTTCCTGCTCCAGGCCGGCATGGCGATTATCGTGCTGCGCACCGCCTGGGGCCAGGTGGCGCTGCACAGCATGGCGAACGGCGTCTCGGCGCTGCTCGGCTATGCCAGCGCGGGCACCCAGCTGCTGTTCGGCAATCTCGCCAAGCCGGAACTGGGCGGGCAGAGCCTCGCCATCGCCGCGCTGCCGGTGATCATCTTCTTCGCCGCCCTCGTCTCGATCCTCTACCATGTCGGCATCATGCAGCTGGTGGTGCGCTGGATCGGCGGCGCGATCGAGAAGGTGACCGGGGTCAGCAAGGTCGAATCGCTGTGCGCGGCGGCGAACATCTTCGTCGGCCAGAGCGAGGCGCCGCTGGTGATCCGCCCCTATCTCGCCCGGCTCACCCCCTCGCAGGTGTTCGCGGTGATGAGCGTGGGCATGGCCGGCGTCGCGGGCACGATCCTCGCCGCCTATGCCAGCCTGCTCGGGCCGGCCTCGCTGCCCTACCTCCTCGCCGCGTCGTTCATGGCGGCGCCGGGCGGGCTGATGATGGCCAAGATCATCATGCCGGACGAGCCCGCCGCCATCGACGCACCAATGTCCGGTGAGGACGAGGTGATCCGCGTCGCCGAGGAGGATTTCCAGGAAGAACGCGCCGCCAACATCATCATGGCGGCGGCCAATGGCGCCTCGACCGGCGTGAAGATCGCAGTGGCGGTGGGTGCGATGGTGCTCGCCTTCGTGGCGCTCGTGGCGCTGGCCAACGGCCTGCTCGGCATCGTCGGCGGCTGGTTCGGCTATCCCGGCCTCAGCTTCCAGGCGATCATCGGCACGATCTTCGCGCCGGTGATGTACCTGCTCGGCATCTCGTGGCACGAATCGCTGACCGCTGGCGGCCTGTTTGGCACCAAGGTGGTGCTCAACGAATTCGTCGGCTTCATCGAGCTCGGCAAGGCGACCGACCTCGCGCCGCGCTCCAAGGCGATCATCACCTTCGCGTTGTGCGGCTTCGCCAATTTCAGCTCGATCGCGATCCAGATGGCGACCACCGGCAGCCTGGCGCCCAACCAGCGCCCGGTAATCGCGCGGCTGGGGATCAAGGCGCTGATCGCCGGCAGCCTGGCCAACCTGATGTCGGCGGCGCTGGCGGGCCTGCTGCTGCCGTAAGCGTCGCGTTAAAGCGCGCCTGCCCTGTCCGTGATCCTGCACCCTTGCGCTCCTGCGAAAGCAGGGGCCCAGGGCCACGGGCGATTCCCTCTCCTGCCCTGGGCCCCTGCTTTTGCAGGGGAACGGATAGGGGTTTCGACGGTTACCCCCCGCCGATCCCCTCCACCACCTTCCCCGTGCCGCCGCAGTTCGGGCATTCGGCGCCGTCGATCCGGCCGGAGCCGCCGCAGCGCCGGCAGACATCCTCGCCGGTGCCGGGGGTACCGGGCGCTGCGTCGTCGCCGGGGTTGAGGGGTTCGGCCATGGTCCTGCTCCTATCCGTCCAGATGCACGGCGAGCCAAACGCTCGGGCGGTCGCGCGCGGTCCATGTCACCCAATGTTTCTGCCCCGCCGCGATCCGCAGATGGTCGCCGGGCGCCAGCCGCACCTCGGCCGAATCCTCGATGCGGATGCCCGCCGCGCCTTCGAGCAGCACCACCCATTCGTCCCAGTCCTGCACCATCGGCGCGTCCTCGGGGGTGGATTGCCCGCGCGAGACGATGCGCTCGATCCGCACGCCGGGGCGCTGCAGTAGATCCTCGAACGCCTCGGCGTCCTTCGCTTCGGGCAGGTCGCGGAGCAGGTTCGCGACGTCGGGCTTGAAGCGCGGCTTGGGCGGCGGCGCGGGCTTCGGTTTGGGCGCGGGCTTCGGCTTCGCCGCCCGCTTCGGGCCCGGCGTGGTATCGACCGACGTGCTCCAGTCGCTTCGCATGCCGCCGCGCAGAAACTCCCGGATCGCGTCCGCATCGGCAGTGAGCCCGTCTGCGCCGAAGCCGAACACCTCCGCCCCACCCGCATCCTTCAGCCCATAGCGTCCGAAGTCGCCGCCCGCTTTGCGCCTCCGGGACTTCACCAGCTTCAGCCCGCGATGCGTCGCCATCGCCCGCAGTTCGTCGTCCTGTTCCGCCACACGCCCCTCCCTTGGATTCCGGCCCCAAACGCGCCAATAGCACCCCATGCCCCGTTTCCAGTTCACCATCCACGCCACCGACGGCAAGGCGCGTCGCGGCACCATCGCCATGCAGCGCGGCGAGATCCGCACGCCCGCCTTTATGCCGGTCGGCACCGCCGCCACCGTGAAAGCCGTGAAGCCGCAGGACGTGCGCGCATCCGGCGCCGACATCCTGCTCGGCAACACCTATCACCTGATGCTGCGCCCCACCGCCGAGCGCGTCGCGCGGCTGGGCGGGCTGCACAAGTTCATGGGCTGGGACCGGCCGATCCTCACCGATTCGGGCGGCTATCAGGTGATGAGCCTGTCGGAGCTCACCAAGCGCAGCGAGGAAGGCGTCGCCTTCGCCTCGCACCTCGACGGCTCGCGCCACATGATGAGCCCCGAACGCTCGATGGAGATCCAGCGGCTGCTCGGCTCGGACATCGTCATGGCGTTCGACGAGCTGGTGCCGACCACCTCGACCCGCGACGTGCAGGCCAAGGCGATGGAACGATCGATGCGCTGGGCCAAGCGCAGCCGCGCCGGCTTCGATTCGGGTGAGGAACACGCCGCCCGCGCCGCCCTGTTCGGCATCCAGCAGGGCGCGCTCGACGAGGGGCTGCGCAAGGCGAGCGCCGACGCGCTGAAGGACATCGGGTTCGACGGCTATGCGGTCGGCGGCCTCGCGGTGGGCGAGGGCCAGGAGGCGATGTTCGGCGTGCTCGACTATGCGCCGGGCCAGCTCGACGAAGCCAAGCCCCGCTACCTGATGGGCGTCGGCAAGCCCGACGACATTGTCGGCGCAGTCGAGCGCGGCATCGACATGTTCGATTGCGTGCTGCCCACCCGCTCGGGCCGCACCGGCCAGGCGTTTACGCGAACCGGCCCGATCAACATCCGCAACGCCAAGTTCGCCGAGGACCAGGGCCCGCTCGACCCCACCTGCCCCTGCCCGGTCTGCGGCACCTGGAGCCGCGCCTATCTCCACCATCTCGTCCGCGCCGGCGAAATCCTGGGCGCGATGCTGATGACCGAGCACAATCTCTGGTTCTACCAGACCCTGATGGCGGATCTGCGCGCGGCGATCGAGGAACAGCGGCTTACCGCCTTCGCCAATGATTTCCGGGCAAAGTATCAGGCGAAGCAGGGCTGAGCCGCGGCAGCGTCTCCGTGACACACACCGCTCCGCCCCTTTAGTCTCCCGCTGAAAGGGAGAGGCCGCGCACGCAAGACGTCGGCATCCGTCCGCCGGTGCTGCTCGCCACGAAATAGGGATATTGTGAGGGCTAGTTCGGAAACAGATTTCGGTTAGTCAGTAAACTGTCACTGTAATTCTAGCATATTTTCAGCGCATTTTGCCTCAATAGCCATTTCGAAGGCAACGGATGATCGCCGGAACGACCATCCATTCCCCCGTATATTACGAAGCTTGTACGATGACAAACTTTTCGTATTCCCCTACACCGTATTGACAATTGACGACACCGCCGCCTGGAGCAGTAGGCGCCTTTACGCTGCTGCCATCCAGACGCAGGAATACCTTATCGAACTGTACGGATTCGATAGAGGCACTGAGGTCAGCGTTAAGAACAAGCCTGAACCTCTCATATTCCATTGCGGTATATTGGCAGTTAACAACCCCTCCGCCGCTGCCGGAAAACCCTACGACGCCCCTTCCATCCATTCGCAAAAACACATTCTTGAATTGCGCCGATTCGAAAGAAACTGTGCCGTCTCGATTGTCCGACAGAATGAATTTCTCGTAAGGGCCAGCATTGTACTGGCCATTCACGACCCCGGCGCCATTGGGACTGGTGGTATTTACTCCACTGCCATCTAGCCGCAAAAATACATTCGGGAATCTACGCGACTTGATATTCACGTGAGTCACCGCCGCATTTTCGACAAGCTCGTCTTTTTTCAATTCTGCCACGTCGCTCATAAGATTTTTCCAATACAAAACAGCACGTCGTAAAATTACCACGCGCTCCACCTTGCATTTATCTATCTGATCATCGAGTCAGCTATTGCGGCCGTTGGCTATTCATAATCCGATACGCCCGGGCTGTATATGATTATGTCGGTTCGTTTTATAATAAAGACGAAGATTCGTAGATTTATATTTCGCGCATATTTACGATCTCTTTGGCCGATGGCGCCGGCGATTCCGGGGATATTCCGGGGATATTCCAGCGCATCTCCATCGCTGGACGGGGCATCTGTGGCAGGGGCGTTTTGGCGGGGTGGTGATGGATGAAGCGCATCTCGGCCACACCATGCGCGACGTCTCGCTGAACCCGGTGCGGGCACCTGATGACGCGCTGGCGCCGTTCGTGGATGCGATTGTCCAAGGCACGGCCCGCCGGTCCGGCCCGAAGCGACACGCCTATGGTTCGCGCAGTATCTGCTGAACGACGCGTTCGATCCGGATCGCTGGGCGGCGGCGCCGGCGCGGCTGGAACGCGCGCTGCCCGCCTTGTTCGCTATGGAAGTTCAGGCGAGCGGGTAGAGCGCCCCTGCAACCCAGCGCAGCTCGGCGCGCAGCACGCCCCAGGCGCGTGCCGCCGCGCGGCTGTCCATCGCCTCGATGCCGATGCCGCGCGCACCCAGCGCCTTTACAAGGCTCAGCGGCGGGCGCACCAGCGTCGCGCCGGTGCCGAGCAGCAGGAATTCCGGCTGCGGATCTAGTGCGAAGGCCGCTTCGAGGTCGGCCTCGGTCAGCTCGGCGACCACCGGGGGCGACCATCCGTCCGCGCGCTGTGGCGTGATGATCAGCCCGTGATAGACATTCTCGTCGACGCGAAAGCCGCCGCCGGAAAATCCGGAGATCAGCGGCCCCTCGGCGCTGCGCCGCTCGATCTTCACGTCACGGCCGCTCGCGCGGCGCCACGCGCTCGGCATTGTCGGCGATCGAATCGGCCTTTTCGCGCTTCACGCCGGGCTTGAGGCCCAGGGTGATCAGCAGCGAGGACGAGACGTAGATCGACGAATAGGTGCCGACCACGATGCCCAGCATCATTGCCGAGGTGAAGCCGCGCAGCACGTGCCCGCCCCAGATCAGCAGCGACGCCAGCGCGATAAGGATGGTGAGCGAGGTCATCACGGTACGCGGCAGCGTCTCGTTGACCGAGAGGTCGATCAGCTCGCTCATCCCCATCTTGCGGTACTTACGCATGTTCTCGCGGATTCGGTCGTCGATCACCATCTTGTCGTTGATCGAATAGCCGATGATCGTCAGCACCGCGGCGACGATGTTGAGATCGAACACCAGCTGGGTCAGCGCGAAGAAGCCCAGCGTCATCAGCACGTCGTGCAGGATCGCCACCGCGGTCGAGACGCCGAACTGCCATTCGTAGCGCAGCCACGAGAAGATCGCGATGCCGACGATCGCCAGCACCACGGCGAGCACGCCGTTGCGGATCAGCTCGTTCGAGACCTTGCCGGAGACGGTGGAGTAGGTGGAGAAGGTGGCGCCGGGGAATTTCGCCGCGACCGCCGCCTTCACCCGCTCGACCATCGCATTGGTCGCGCCCGGATCGTTCGACTTCGGCACCGGCAGGCGGATGGTAACGAGGTTCTTGCCGCCCATTTCCTGCAGCGTGGCCTCGCCGTAACCGAGCTGGTTCACCGTCTCGCGCAGCTGGTCGGTCGGCGGGGCCGAGGTGAACTTCTCCTCGATCGACACGCCGCCGACGAAGTCGACGCCATAGTTCAGGCCGTGCACCGCGACGAGACCGATCGCGGCCACCGTCAGCAGCGCGGTGATCGCGAACGCGATGAACCGGATGCGGACGAAGCCGATATTGGTGTTGTCGGGTACGATCTTGAGGAGCCGCATGTCGGCGCTTCCTTAAATGTGGATCTCGCTCGGGCGCTTGCGGCGCAGCCAGAGCGTGACGAGCATGCGCGTGAACACCACGGCGGTGAAGACGGAGCTGGCGATGCCGATCAGCAGCACCACCGCGAAGCCGCGGATCGGGCCCGAGCCGAGCACCAGCATGATCGCGCCGGCGATCGCGTGAGTGACGTTGGCTTCGAAGATGGTGCGGCTGGCTTCCTTGTAGCCCAGCTCCACCGCCTGCATCACGCTGCGCCCGCGGCGGCGTTCCTCGCGGATACGCTCGTTGATCAGCACGTTGGCGTCGACCGCGGTACCGATGGTCAGGACGAAGCCGGCGATGCCGGGCAGCGTCAGCGTGGCGTTGAGCATGCCCATCACCGCGAGGATCACCAGCACGTTGAGCGTCACGGCGATGTTCGCATAGACGCCGAAGCGGCCATAGGTCAGCACCATGAACACCACCACCGCGACGATCGCGATCACCGATGCGGTGATGCCGGCGCGGATCGAATCGTTGCCGAGTTCGGGGCTGACGGTCGATTCCTGCACGACCTTCAGGTTGATCGGCAGCTTGCCCGACCGCAGCGCGACGGCAAGCTGGTTGGCGCTGTCGACCGTGAACCCGCCCGAGATCGAGGCGCTGCCGCCGAGGATCGGCGTGTTGATGTTCGGGGCCGAGATCACCTTGTTGTCGACGATGATCGCGAACGGCTTGCCGGTATTTTCGGTGGTCACCCGGGCGAAGCGCTTGGCGCCGGCGCCGTCGAGCTGCAGCGTCACGTCGGGACGGCCCTGCTCGTCATAGCTCTGCTTGGCATCGACCAGCATGTCGCCGGTGATCATCGCGGTGCGGTTGACCACGATCGGCGCGCCGTTCTCGTACTGGAGCAGCTGCGAGGTGACGGGAATGTCGCCGCTGGCAATCTGCTGCGGCGTCACGCTCAGGTCGACCAGCTTGAATTCCAGCTTGGCGGTCTTGCCGAGCAGCGCCTTGAGCTGGCTGGGGTCCTGCAGGCCCGGTACCTGCACGACGATGCGGTTGCTGCCTTCGCGGATCACGGTCGGCTCGCGGGTGCCGAGCGCGTTGATGCGCTTGTCGACCACTTCGCGCGCGTCGTTCATCGCGGTTTCGATCTGCTGGTTCAGGCCCGCCTGGGTGGGCGTCAGCACGAAACGGGTCGAATCGACGACGGAGATTTCCCAGTCGCGCTGGCCGGTGGTGCCGACGCCGTTGGTCATCGGCAGCAGCTTCTCGCGCGCCGCATCCACCTTGCCGGGATCCCGGACCATGAAGCTCAGCTTGCCGCCGGCGATCGAGATGTCGCCGATTTCCACGCGCGGATCGCGGCGCATCGCCAGGCGCACCTGCTCGCGCATCTGCTCGAGCTTGGTCTGCTGCACGTCGCTCGTATCGCCCTCGAGGAGCAGGTTCGAACCGCCCGCGAGATCGAGGCCGAGATTGACGGCGGGCTTGGGCACCCAGTGCGGCCAGGTGTTGCGGATGCTCTCCGGCACCAGGCTCGGCACGGCGAGCAGGACCATCAGGGCAAGGCCGAGCGTGATCGACCAGACCTTCCAGCGCGGGAAATCCAGCATCAGTCGTTCGCGGGCTTGGCGCCGTGCGGGCGCACTTCAGCGAGCGTCGACTTGATCGCGCGGACCTTGACGTTGGGGCCGAGCTCGATCTCGACCTCGGTTTCGTCGACGCGGGTGACCTTGCCGATCAACCCGCCGGCGGTGATGACGGTGTCGTTCTTCTTCACCGACTTCACCGCGTCCTGCAGCGACTTCATCCGCTTCTGCTGCGGACGGATCATCAGGAAGTAGAAGACGACGAAGATCAGGACGAGCGGTGCGACCGACGCGATCCCGGCCAGAGTGCTACCCTGACCAGCCGCGCCTGCGGCCTGTGCATATGCTGGAGTGGCGAACATGGGTTCCCGAAAAGCCTGAAGTTAGGGACGCGGAATGGCCCCATTCAAGCCGCGGGCGCTACCATGCGCGGGATGAGGGCGCAACTATAAGGGGCGCGGTCGATTTCGCGCCGCTGGATACCGCCTGTCAGCCGGCGCCGCGACTCACCAGCAGCTTGTCGATCTTGCGGCCGTCGAGGTCGACGATCTCGAACCGCCAGCCCTGCTGCTCGAACACCTCGCCCTCCACCGGCAGGTGCTTGAACACCGCCAGCGCCAGGCCCGCGACTGTTGCGTAATCACGATCCTCGGGCAGGTCGATGCCGAGGCGTTCGGCGAGCTGGTCCGCCGGCGTCGCACCCGCGACGAGCAACGAGCCGTCCTCACGCACGACGATATTGGGATTGTCGCCCGGCTCAGCGTCCGACGCGAATTCGCCGGCGATCGCCGCCAGCAGGTTGGCCGGCGTGACGATCCCTTCGAAATGACCATACTCGTCGTGGACCAGCCCCATCGGCACCTCGGCCTGGCGCAGCGCGGTGAGCGCGTCCATCGCGTCGACCTGGTCGGGCAGGACCGGCGCCTTGCGCATCAGCTTGCGCAGGTCGAGCGGCTCGCCGCGGAACAGCGCCGCGGCGATGTCGCGCGCCTGGACCACGCCGATCACGGCGTCGATCGAGCCCTCGGCCACCGGCAGGCGGGTGTGCGGCGTCGCCAGCAGCTCCTCGCGGATGCCGGCGCCGTCGAGGTCCACGTCGAGCCAGTCGACCTGGGTGCGCGGCGTCATCACCTCGCGCACCGGCCGATCGGCGAGGCGGACGACGCCGGAAATGATCGAGCGCTCATGCTCCTCGATCACGCCCGACTTGCTCGCTTCGGCGACGATCAGGTGGAGCTCCTCGGCAGTGACCCGATTCTCCGATTCGCGGTTGAGGCGCAGCAGGCGGAACACCAGCCCGGTCGACGAATCGAGCAGCCAGACGACCGGCGCCGTGCCCCAGGAAAGCCAGCGCATCGGCAGCGCCATCGCCGCTGCGATCGGTTCGGGCGAGCGCAGCGCGAACTGCTTGGGCACCAGCTCGCCCACCACGAGCGAGAAATAGGTGGTGAGACCGATGACCACGGTGATGCCCAGCGTGTGCGCCAGCTCCGCGGAAAGGCCCAGTGCCTCGATACGCTTGCCCACCGGCTCGCCCAGGCTGGCGCCCGAATAGGCACCGGCGACGATGCCGATCAGGGTGATGCCGATCTGGACGGTGGACAGGAACTTGCCGGGGTCCTCGGCGAGCTCGATCGCGGTCTTGGCGCCGCGATTGCCCAGCCGGGCCAGCGCCTCCAGCCGCGCCGGGCGCGCGGAGACGATCGCCAGCTCCGACATGGAGAAAATGCCGTTGATCGCGATCAGCACGAAGATGATCGCTACGTCGATCCAGGGAAAAGGTGCGCTCATGGTGCACCGCCCTCATATCCGCAGCGGCGCCCTGTTCACAACCTTTTGCGGTGCGAAGACGATTTAGAGCTTCTGCGCCGCCAGAATCGCGGGATCGCTGGCAAGCCCGTGCAGATAGGCGTGACGCGCCGGAGAGCCCGGCCGCAGCGCGCGCAAATGCCGTTGCTGCTCGGGCGTAAGCTGGAACTGGGCATAGCCCCGCGCCCGCAGGCAGCTGGAAACGGTATCCTGCAAAAGTGTCCGCACTTCCTTCATGCGCTGCGCCGGCCGGGTGCGCTCGACGATTCGGCTCGAATCATTGGCGATCTGGATCGCCCGATCGACATCGCCCCCCATCGACAGGCTCGCTTCGTTGTTCTCGAGCTGGGACGATGCCTGCTTGAACACCTTCGCCGCCTCGGTATTCGACACGTCGAGATAATAGCCCTCGCGCCCGCAGGCGACGGCGTCGTCGCGATAGGTCTCGATCGTGACGCCGGGCTTGCCCCAGCTCAGCATCGGCCGATCGGCGGCCGCCGCTGCGAAAGGCAGCAGCAGCAACGCTCCGGCAAGGCAGTGCGGCAGACGCATCGGCACCTCTCCCGTTTTTTCGCATGCTACACCGATTGCGGCCAGGCAGCCAGCCTGCGGTGGATCAGCGCCGGGCGCGGAAGAAGTCGCGCAGCACCGATCCCGCCTCGGCCTCGCCGATTCCCGCATAGACCTCCGGGCGATGGTGGCAGGTCGGCTGGCCGAACAGGCGCGGACCATGTTCCACTGCGCCCCCCTTCGGATCGCTCGCACCGTAATAGAGCCGCGCGATTCGGGCATGGGCGATGGCACCGGCACACATCGCGCAGGGCTCGAGCGTCACCCACAGATCGCAATCCTCCAACCGGTCGCGGCCGAGCAGTTGCGCAGCCGCGCGAATCGCCAGCATCTCGGCATGGGCGGTGGGGTCGTGGCGCGCGCGCGGCGCGTTGGCGGCGGTGGCGATCACCGCGCCGTGCAGCACGATCGCCGCGCCCACGGGCACTTCGCCCTGCGCGGCGGCATCGCGCGCCGCCGCCAGCGCGGCCTGCATCGGGGGAGGGAGCGGGAACATCGCGCCCGGCTTAGCCGCGCCGCGTCGTGCGGTCACCTCTGCTCAGGCGGCAGCCCGCGACGGTCGGCGGAACAGCCGCCACAAGGCATAGGCCGCCCCGGGCACGAAGCCGAGCATCGTCAGCCCGCAGGCGATATGGAAAGGCCGCCCCGCCCCTTCCTCCAGATAGATGCCGAACGGCGGCAGCAGGGCCGCCGCCGCGATTCGGCCCGCGGTCGGCGTCATTTCGCCGGCGACGGCGTCGGCTCCGGCGCCTTCTGCACGTCGATGGTCGGCAGCTTCACCTGCTTGTCCTTCATCTCGACGCTCGGCACGCGAACGGTGCTGTTCGATTCGCCGACCGAGACCTTGCCGGTTTCCGCCGCGACCGTCGGCAGCTTGCCGCCGCGCACGTCGACATTGAGAAAGCCCAGCGCGATCAGCACGACGGCAACCAGCACCAGAATTCCCAGCAACCCCAGGATTGCGCGCATCCTCGACTCCTCTTATCGTTTCACCTGCCCAACGCCCCGACGGCGTGCGGGTTGCGCACCGTTCCTCGTGAATCGGTTGACTGCGGCGCGCATCGACGCTAACAGCGCGGCCTTTCCGGCTTACCGCCCAACTCAGGATTTGAAGCGATGTCGCGCATTTGCGAGCTGACCGGCAAGGGCCGGCAGGTGGGACACAATGTTTCCCACGCCAACAACAAGACCAAGCGCACCTTTCTGCCCAACCTGCAGAACGTGACGCTGATCTCGGATTCGCTCGGCAAGAGCATCCGTCTGCGCGTTTCCACGCACGGCCTGCGTTCGGTCGAGCATGTCGGCGGCCTGGACAACTGGCTGCTGAAGTCGAGCGATGAGGATCTCTCGCTGCGCGCCCGTCGCCTGAAGCGCGAAGTGCGCAAGGCGACCGCCGGCACCGCCGAAGCGGCCTGATCTTCCTTAAGATCAACGGTTTGGCCCGCTACTGCATGCAGTGGCGGGTTTTTCCGTGCGTGCTCGCTAGAGGTTCAGGCGGAATTTGAGCAGCAGCGTCTGCTGCCACCATTGCTCGTTGTCGTCCGAGATCATCCACAGCACCAGCGAATCACCTTCGCGCTGCACCGCCAGTCCTTCGAAATTGTCATGCTGGAGCGGCGGCGCGAAGTCCGCGATTTCGGTGCCGTGCAGCACCTGGCCTGCCCGCGCGCCGCGAATGTCGACCAGCTCGATCTTCACGGTGAACAGCGAGGAAAGCGCGAATCGCCGCACCAGCACCAGCAGTCGCCCATCGGGCAGCAGCGCGGCGTCGCTCGGATCATAGCCGGCGGGCGGGACATAGGCGAGGTGGATCGGCTGCGGATTGCCGGTAGTGGGGTCGCTCGGGAACAGCAGGATCTCCCGTTCGGCGACCGGCCCGCCGCGACGCCGGGCGGTTTCCGCGAGGACCAGCATCCGCCCGTCGGCGAGTCGCACCATCGATTCCGCCCCGCCGTTGCGCGGCCAACGCTTCATCGCCTGCGGCGTCGCGCCGCCCAGTCCTTTCCGGAAATCCGGATCATATCGGAAAATCGCGTCCCGCGATTCGAAGCCGATCCAGAATTCGCCCGTCACCGGATCCCGCGTCAGCGATTCGGCATCGCGATCCCCCTTGTACGCGCTGCTGCCCGGGCCGGCCGGCAAATCGCCGAAGCGGAGATCGAAGGGCTGCCAATCGGCGCCCATGCGGAATCGGACGAGGTTGCCGCGATCGCTGACCAGGGTGAATTGATCCCCCACCACGCTCAGCGCCGAGAAGCCGGAGAAGCCGAGGTCGGGGCTCGTCAACCGTACGCCGCCCAGATAGCGGAGCCGCCCCACCGTGGTCCGCCCCGGATCTTCCGGGGCCAGCGGCACGGGGACGGCGTGCATCACCGGATTCGCGCCCAGCGGCGTGCGCAATTCCCTGCCCGAAGCGGACAGGAACAGGATGGAAAGCGCCAGCGGCGGGAGGGCGAGGAAGCGAGGCCGGAAGCGCATGGCTTCCTCTTAACGGCTCCTCCGCCGCCCGCCAGTGCTGCGGATGCGAAGATGAACGGGAAATAACCAATTCGTTCAGGGTTCGCTCAAGGGAACCGCTCTAATGCAAACGAGTTGTACGCGTACATTTGCTCTCGCGTAGCGTATCGAGAGACGCCGGGGGCCGGATCCGCGAGGATCCGGCCCCCCTGTTTTTGGTCAGTACATATGCTGGCCGCCGTTGATCGACAGCGTCGAACCGGTGACGAACCCGCCCTCCTCGGCGCACAGGAACGCCACCGCACGCGCGATCTCGTTCGCCTGGCCCAGCCGACCGACGGGGATCTTGGCGACGATCTTCTCCAGCACGTCCGCCGGCACCGCCGCGACCATGTCCGTATCGATATAGCCCGGCGCGATGGCGTTGACCGTCACGCCGAATCGCGCGCCTTCCTGCGCCAGCGCCTTGGTGAAGCCGTGAATGCCCGACTTGGCGGCGGCATAGTTCACCTGGCCGTACTGGCCGGCCTGGCCGTTGATCGAGCCGATGTTGACGATGCGGCCCCATTTGCGCGTGCGCATGCCCGGGAACACCGCGTGCGCCATGTTGAAGCACCCGCCCAGGTTGATGCGGATCACGTCTTCCCACATCTCGCGGCTCATCTTCAGGATCGTGCCGTCGCGAGTGATGCCGGCATTGTTGACGACGATGTCGACCGGGCCCAGCTCGGCCTCGACCTGCTGGACACCGGCGGCGCAGGCGTCGAAATCGCCGACGTCCCACTTGTACGCCTTGATGCCGGTGCGTTCGGTGAAGGCGGCGGCCTTCTCGTCATTGCCGGCATAGTTGGCGGCGACGGTGATGCCGGCCTCGTTGAGCGCCAGGCTGATCGCCTCGCCGATACCGCGGGTGCCGCCAGTGACGACCGCTACACGTGCCATGTGCATTCCTCTCCACAAATCAAATCAAGAATTGGCTAGGCGGGGTTCACCCAGCCGGCAAGTTCGCGCCCGATAATGTGCTTGAGCAACCCCATGCCCGCGGCGCCGTCATTGAGACAAGGCAAATATGCGAAATCGGTGCCCCCGGAATGGAGGAAGCTCTCGCGGCCGCGGATCGCCAGTTCCTCCAGCGTTTCCAGGCAGTCGGCGGAGAAACCAGGTGCGACGATCGCGATGCGGCGAATGCCGCGGGCCGGTAGCGCCTCCAGCGTCGTGTCTGTCGCGGGCTCCAGCCACTTGGCGCGGCCGAAGCGCGACTGGAAGGTGACGATCAGCTCGCGCCCCAATGCCTCGCCGAGCAGGCGGCCGGTCTTGCGGCAATGGCAGTGATAGGGATCGCCCAGCTCCAGCGTCCGCTGCGGCATGCCGTGGAAGCTGGCGATCACCGCGTCGGGGGTGAAGTCGAGGCCGGCCAGCCCCTCTTCGACGCTGGTCTTGAGCACGTCGATATAGGCGGGATCGTCATAATAAGGCGGCAGCGTGCGCAGCGCCGGCTGCCAGCGCATCGCCATCAGCGCCGCGAAGGCGACGTCGTTGGCGGTCGCGGTCGTCGCCGCGCAATATTGCGGGTAGAGCGGCGCCACCAGGATGCGCTCGCACCCTTCCGCCTTCAGCACGGCGATCTGATCGCCGACCGACGGCTTGCCGTAGCGCATCGCGTGCAGGACCGTCACGTCCGGCCCGAACGCGCCCTCCAGCCCGCGCGCCTGCGCCTTGGTGATCGCGGCGAGCGGCGAGCCGTCCTCGCGCCACACCTGGGCATAGGCATGCGCCGATTTCTTCGGCCGGGTGCGCAGGATGATGCCGCGCAGGATCGGCTGCCAGAGCAAGGGCGGGATCTCGACCACGCGGCGATCGGACAGGAACTCGCCGAGATAGCGCTTCACCGCCCCGGCATCGGGCGCATCGGGGGTGCCGAGATTGACCAGCAGCACGCCGATGCGGGCAGGCGGGATCTTCGGATGGTCGGCAGGCAGGGTCATTCGGCATCCGATAGCAAAGGCAGGCGACGAAATCGCGTGCCGGTGGCGGTTTGTAACGCGTTGGCGATGGCGGGCGCGGTCGGCGGCACGGCGAGTTCGCTCACCCCGCCCGGGTCCGATCCACTCGGCAGGATCTCCACCGTGATATCGGGCGTGTTCGCCAGCGTCGGCAGGGCGAGATCGGCGAAGGTCTGGACGTCGGCGATGTTCTCGCTGAACGTCGTCGGCGCGCCCAGCGCGGCGGCGAGGCCGAACAGCAGCCCGCCCTCGATCTGCTGGCGGACGAGATCGGGATTGACCACGCGCCCGCAATCCACCGCGGCAACCAGCCGCTCGACGACAATCTCGCGCTGCGGGGTCAGATGCGCCTCGGCCATCACCGCGATATACGATCCGCGAAAGGCGTGCGCTGCGATGCCCTGCCCGCTGCCCGGCTCGCCGCCCTGCCAGCCGCCGAGTTGCGCCGCGGTCTGCAGGCAGCGCGCGAGCCGCGGCTGATTGCCGAGCATCGCCATGCGGAACGACAGCGGATCGCGATTGGCGACATGCGCCAGCTCGTCGACGAAGCTCTCGGCGAAGAAGCAGGTGTAGCTGTGCGCCCCGGAGCGCCAATAGCCGGTCGGCACGCCGATCTCGGCCGGGTGATGATCGACCGCGAGGTTCGGGATGGCGTAGGCCGGTACTGCGCCTTCCACGGCGGACGCATCTTCCTTGCCCGGCAGCGCCAGCCCCGCCGCCACGATCGTGTCGCCGGCGAGCAGCCGCGCCGCCAGCTCGCGGCCGGTCGAAGGTGCGGCGATCTTCGCCAGCCAGGCCGAGATGGTGCCGCCCTGCCCCAGCTTGGCGGTTAGCCGCGCGGCGGCGGCGGGGCGGAAACGATCGCGCCGCAGATCCTCATCGCGCGGCCAGGTGAGCTGCACCGGCCGGCCCACCGATTGCGAAACGAGCGCCGCCTGCACGCCGGCGTCGACCTCGAGCTTCGCGCCGAACGAACCGCCGCCGAGCATCGCATGCACCGTCACCCGCGCCGGATCCACGCCCAGCGCCTTGGCCGCCGCCGCGCGCGCCAGCCCCGGTGCCTGGGTCGGCAGCCAGAGCGACAGCCGGCCATGGGCAAAGTCCGCGGTGCAGGTCATCGGCTCGAGCGGCGCATGCGGGGCGAGACCGACGCGATAGTCCGCCGTCACCACCCGCGCGCCGCGGAACTCGGCGGCAAGGTCGCCCTTCGCCGCGATGCGGGCGCCGTCGCCTTCCAGCGCCGCATCGAGCGCCGCGTCGATGCTGTCGTCGTTGACCACCGTCGCGGGGTTGCGGAAGCGCGGCCGCAATGCCTGGAGCGCGCGTTCGGCAGCCCACCAGTTGCTCGCCACCGCTGCCAGCCATTGCTTCGTCGTGACGATCGACAGCATGCCGCGCACGCGATTGGCCGCCTCGCGATCGACATGCACCAGCTCGGTTTCGCCCACCGGCCCCTGCCGGATCGCCGCATGGACCATGTTCGGCAGCCGGACATCGGCCGCGAAATTGGCGCTGCCGTCGATCTTCGCCGGCGCGTCGAGCCGCGGCAGCGGCTGGCCGTACAGCCGTCCGCTATCGCCGCCGCGCAAGGGTGGCTGCGCCGGCACCTTCTCGCGCGCCGCCGCCTCGGCCAGATCGCCGAAGCCCAGCCGCTGGCTGCCGTGGATCACGGCGTTGCCCGCGGTCCCGCACGCCTGCCAGTCCACGCCCCAGCGCCGCGCGGCTGCCTTGCACAGCAACACCCGCGCCGCCGCGCCCGCCTGGCGGAGATCGTCCTCGAAAGCGCGCACCGAGGTGGAGGCCGCGGTGAGCATCAGGTCGGCGCGCGCGGCATGGCTGCGCTGCACCTTCTCCGGCAGGCTTCCCAGCGCCGCGGCGAACAGGGTCTGCGCCGCCAGCGGATTGGCGTAGAGCGGGTTGAGCGGCGCGGGCTCGACGCCGACCAGCTTCCAGTCCGCCCCCAGCTCGTCGGCGAGTATCTGCGGGAGCGCGGTATAGACGCCCTGGCCCATCTCCGCCTGAGGCACCGCGACGCGCACCTGCCCGTCCTTGCCGATCTTCAACCAGGCGCCGAACAGGCTCTCGCCCGGGCCGGCCGCGAGGTTCGGCGCGTAGCTGCGCGGCCACAGGCCCCAGGCAACCACCAGCCCAAGTCCCGCGCCGCCGCCGATCAACAGCCTGCGTCGGTCGAGCCGGATGCGGGGTGCGGAGGTGCCTGCCATCACCTCGCTCTATCGCGGGGCGCGCGCCCACGCCAGCATGGGCTTTCGATCAGCCTGATCGCTCCCCCTTGGGTTTGCGGCATTTTGGCTCTATCGCGGGCGGCAATTGCTTCTCACGCCGGGGATTACCGTGCTGCCAACCCTGCTTGCCGCTGCCGGCGGACATCTTCACTACAACGATCTCCACCTCGATCCGGTGGCGATCAACCTCGGCTTCTTCCAGATCAAATGGTATTCGCTGGCCTATATCAGCGGCATCCTGCTCGGCTGGGTGTACCTGATGAAGCTGCTCGCCCAGCCCGGCGCGCCGATGGCGCGGCGCCATGCCGACGATCTGGTGTTCTACGCCACGCTCGGCATCATCCTGGGGGGCCGGCTCGGCTATGTGATCTTCTACGCGCCGGAGATGTTCGCCAATCCGCTGCAGATCCTGATGCTGTGGGAAGGCGGCATGAGCTTCCATGGCGGCGTGATCGGCACCTCGCTGGCGATTGTCTGGCTGTCGTGGCAGCACAAGCTCAACTGGCTGCGCGTGCATGACTATGTCGTCTGCTGCGCGCCGTTCGGGCTGTTCTTCGGCCGCCTTGCCAATTTCGTGAACGGCGAGCTGTGGGGCAAGCCGGGCGACGTGCCCTGGGCGATCGTGTTCCGCGGCACCGTGGCCGCCGGCCTGCCGGAGCCTGCGCGGCATCCCAGCCAGCTCTACGAGGCGGGCCTCGAAGGGCTGCTGCTGTTCGCGGTGCTCTGGTTCTTCTTCTGGCGCACCGATGCGCGCTACCAGCCGGGCAAGCTCGCCGGCATCTTCCTGCTCGGCTACGGCCTGTGCCGCTTCTTCGTCGAATTCTTCCGCGAGCCCGATCGCCAGCTGGTCTGGCTGGTCGACCTCACCGGCCTGCACATGGGCCAGTGGCTGTGCCTGCCGATGATCGCGGGCGGCCTGTTCCTGATCGCCACCGCCCCCGGCCGCCGCAAGCGGATCGAGGCGATCACCGGGCCGAGCGTCGCCTGACCTGCCCGGCCATGACCAACCCCCTGAACGCCCAGCCCGACGAACGCCGCGACAACGCCGCCGAGCCCGCACTCCCCGAACGGCTGGCGCGCGCGATCACGCTCGCCGGGCCGATTCCGCTCTCGCAGTTCATGGGCGCCGCAAACGCCCATTATTATGCGACCCGCGATCCGCTGGGCGCGCGGGGCGACTTCACCACCGCGCCCGAGATCAGCCAGATGTTCGGCGAGCTGACCGGCCTGTGGCTCGCCGATCTGTGGGATCGCGCCGGCCGCCCCGAGGCCGCCCGCTATGTCGAGTTCGGGCCGGGCCGCGGCACGCTCGCGGCGGACGCGCTGCGGGCGATGGGCAAGGCCGGGTTCGCCCCGCCGGTCGACTTCCTCGAAGCGAGCCCCGTGCTGCGCGCCGCGCAGAAGGAGCGCGTGCCGCACGCCGAATGGCACCTCGATCTGGTCGGCCTGCCGGAGGATGCGCCGCTGCTCGTCGTCGCCAACGAGTTCTTCGACGCACTGCCGATCCGCCAGCTGGTCCACACCGCACAAGGCTGGCGCGAGCGGCTGGTCGCCTGCCAGGACACGCTGTTCCTGCCGGTCACCGGCGATCGCGGCTTCGATCCGGTGATTCCGCCGGCGCTGCGCGATGCCGCGCCGGGTTCGATCCTCGAGACCTCGCCGGCCAGCGTGTCGCTGCTCCGCGCGCTCGCCCAGCGGCTGCTGGCGCAGGGCGGCGCGGCGCTGATCATCGACTATGGCTATGAGGGCCCGGCGATCGGCGACACGCTGCAGGCGGTGCGCGGCCATGCCTTCGCCAATCCGTTCGACGCGCCCGGCGAGGCGGACCTCACCGCGCATGTCGATTTCGGCACGCTCAAGGAAGCAGCAGAGGCCGAGGGGCTGACCGTCCATGGCCCGGTGACGCAGGGCGATTTCCTGAAAGCGCTCGGCATCGACGACCGCGCCCGTGCGCTGGCCCGCGTGGCGCCGGAGCGCGGCGACGCCATCGCCAGCGATCGCAACCGGCTGGTCGGCGACGACCAGATGGGATCGCTGTTCAAGGTAATCGCGCTCACCGCGCCGGGCTGGCCAGTACCGGCGGGGTTCGCATGACCTTCCGCGACGCCACCCCCGCCGATGCCGCCGCGATCGACGCGGTGTTTCGGGAAAGCTTCCAGGCGACCTTCGCGCATCTGTACGCGCCCGAGGATCTCACCGCCTTCCTCGCAAAGTTCACGATCGAGGGCTGGGCCGAGGAGCTGGCCGATCCGGCGTTCGCCTTCCGGGTCATCGAGGATGCGGAAGGCATCGCCGGCTATTGCAAGCTCGGGCCGATAAGCCTGCCTGCCACGCCGCACGGCCCCGCGATCGAACTCCGCCAGCTCTACCTGCTCGATCGCGCCAAGGGCAGCGGCGCCGCGCAGGCGCTGATGGACTGGGCGCTCGCCACCGCCCGCGCACGCGGCGCCGCCGAGATGTGGCTCTCCGTCTATGTCGACAACCACCGCGCCAAGCGCTTCTACCAGCGCTACGGCTTCGAGGATCGCGGACCCTATGCCTTCATGGTGGGCAACCATGCCGATGAGGATCGACTGATGCGGCTGGCCCTGTGAGCAACGTGGAAGTGAACCGCGGCCGCGCACTGGCGGGCGTGCCGCACGGCTTTCTCGGTCGCATCGGCGGCGTCTCTACGGGCGTGGTCGCGGGGCTCAACGTCGGCACCGGATCGAACGACGATCCCGCGGCCATCGCCGAGAATCGCTGCCGCGCGGTTCAGGCCGTGCTGCCCGGCGCGCGGCTGGTCACCGTCTACCAGGTCCATTCGGCCGATGCGGTGACGGTGATCGCGCCGTTCGACGAGGCGCTGCGCCCCAAGGCCGATGCGCTGGTCACCAACCAGCCGGGGCTGGTGCTGGGCATCCTCACCGCCGACTGCGCGCCGGTGCTGTTCGCCGATCGCGAAGCCGGCGTCGTCGCTGCCGCGCATGCCGGCTGGAAGGGCGCGATCGGCGGCGTCACCGATTCGACGATCGCCGCAATGGAAGCGCTGGGCGCCCGCCGCGATCGTATCGCCGCCGCGATCGGCCCCTGCATCGCGCGTGCGAGCTACGAAGTCGACGCCGGCTTCTTCCGCCGCTTCTGCGAGCAGGACCCGGCCAATGAGCGCTTCTTCGCCGATGGCCGGACCGAACATTTCCAGTTCGACCTGGAAGCCTATGTCGTCCACCGGCTGGCGATGGCCGGGCTGCGGACCATCGAGGCGATGGGCCTCGACACCTATGCGAACGAGCTCCGCTTCTTCAGCTTCCGCCGCGCCACGCACCGCGGCGAGCCCGACTATGGTCGACAGATCAGCCTGATCGGACTCGCCGGATAGGCGTCAGAAGCGCACCGGCACGCCCAGCATCACCTGGTGGCTGCTGTTGTCCACATGGGCATAGTCGAGCCGCAGCCCCACCCGATCGGCGACGCGCCATTCGGCCCCGCCGCCGACGACGAAGCTGCTGCTCCAGCCGTGCACGTCCTGCACCCCGGCGTTGTTGGTAAGCCGGTAGCGGTTTCCACCAAAGCCACCCTTGCCTTACAGCATCAGCTTCGGCCTGACGACAAAGCCCAGGCGGCCGGTAGCGCGAAATCCGAACCGCGGGGACTGGGCGTAGCGGAAGCTGTCGCGGATCACCGCCTCGGGCGAACCGCCGCCGGCCGTAAACTCCGCTTCCGCCCCCAGCCGCCAACGGCGCGCAATCGCCACATCGTAACTGGCAAAACTGCCGCCGCCGAAAGCGGTATCACGATAGTAACGGCTGGAATATGGACGGTCGTTCACTTTCACGTCGAGATAGAAATGGTGCTCTATCACCCCAGCTTCGACGCCTGCGGCCAGACCGGTGAACGCCATTTCCTGCGCATGCGCAGTCCCCGCGCCAACCAGTGCGGCAACACCCAATATCCAACGCATCCCACACTCCCCTGTCGAGAGCTTCAGGCTAACCGCACCCGACTAAACTGGTGATGAACAATATATGCCTGTCACGCAGTTTGAGAAGTTATGCCGCATCCTCCGCGCGCATTTCGGGTGGATGCAGCCGCAGGCGGTTGACCTTGCGCTCGTCGGCATCGATGACTTCGAGCTTCCAGCCGCTGCCATGCTCGAGACATTCGCCGACTGCCGGCACATGCCCCGCCAGCACGAAGGCGAGACCGCCGATCGTATCGACATCTTCCTCAACCTCAGCCAGACGCGGGTCGACCGTCTCGGCGACGTCCTCCAGCTCGGCACGCGCATCGGCTTCCCAGCCGCCGCCGTCGATCGGCACGATCAGCGCGGCCGGCGCCTCGTCATGCTCGTCCTCGATCTCGCCGACGATTTCCTCGATCAGGTCCTCGATGGTGATCAGCCCCTCGGTGCCCGAATATTCGTCGAGCACGACGGCGAGGTGCGTCCGCTTGACGCGCATCTGCGCGAGCAGATCGAGCGCCCCCATCGATTGCGGCACGTAGAGCGGCTGGCGGATCAGCCCGGAAATGTCCGGCGGATAGGTCTCGCCCTTGGCCAGGATCTCGAACACGTCCTTGATATGGACCATGCCGATGATCGTATCGAGCTCCTCGCGATAGACAGGCAGGCGGCTATGGCCGGCTTCGGCAAACAGCTGGACGAGATCGGCGAAGCTGGTCTGCTCCTCCACCGCAATGATGTCGGCACGGGGCACGCCGACATCGCCGGCATCGCGCTCGCCGAAATGCAGCAGGTTCTTGAGCATCTGCCGCTCGATCGGGGCAAGGTCGCCGGCCGGCGGGGTGCCGCCCTCGCTCTCATGCTCCTCGATGGCTTCTTCCAGGCGATCGCGCAGCGATTCCTCCTGTTCCTCGCCGAACAGGAGCGCGCGCAAACTGCGCCAGATGCCGCCGTTTTCGTGTCGGTGTTCGGGCGAGCCGGTACTAGGGCCCTCGTTCATGTTGGTGGTCAGTCCTCGCGTACGGGATAGGGATCGTGCAGGTTCAGCGCCGACATGGCGGCCTGTTCCATCGCCTCCATGGCTTCCGCCTCGCCATCCTCGATATGATCATAGCCTAGCAGATGCAGCATGCCATGGACAATCAGATGCGTGGCATGATCTTCCACGGATATGCCGCGCTCGCTCGCTTCGGCCGAACAGACGCCGTGCGCAAGCACGATATCGCCCAGCAATACTTCGCCATCATCGCTGTTCTGCGTGACGGTATCGAGCAGGTCGGGCTGGATCATCGGGAAGGACAGCACGTTTGTCGGCTTGTCCTTGTCCCGATACTGGCGGTTGAGCGTGTGGACTTCGTCGTCGCTGGTGAAGCGCACCGCGACTTCGATCGCCGTCGGCGAGCCCTGCCAGTCGGCATAGGGCGTCTGCGCCAGCGCCGCCTCGGCCGCGCGCAGCGCGAGCGCCTCCCAGTCGCCGTCGGGCCAGGGGGATTCGGGGAGGGCGGCAACGTCAAGCATCAGGCGAGGTCCGTCTGGACAAAGTCATTTCCCTTGTAGAGCAAGCGGGCGTTGTTCGCGACGGCGCAGGCATAGGCGAAGCAATCCCCCATGTTGAGCGCGGCCGGGTGCACGCCCTTGCCGTAAACCGCATAACTCCGCAGTGCCAGATCGGCTTCCTGCTCGCCGATCGCGATCATGCGGATGCGCAGTTCCTCGGCAAAGGCAAAGGTGCGCTGCGTCGCCTCGGGCAGCGTCAGCCGATAGGATTTGTGCAGACCGACGATCGTCTCCCATCGCGCGACCGGCGACCAGATCGCGTCCTCGTCGAGCAGCCGGGCCAGCATCGACTCGCGTTCGGACTCGCCGCCCAGAATCGCGATGGCGGCCGATGCGTCGACGAACAGCGTCACAGATCGCCGGAAAGCGAATCAAAGAACGCCTTGTCCGCTGTCGCTTCGCGCGGTTCGGGCGTGGGGAAGCGCGCGTCGAATCGCGCGAGCCAGTCGCGCGCCCGGGCCAGTGTGTCGTCACCGCTGCGCTGTTCCAGCGCGTCGATGGCACGGCGCACTGCCTCGGTCTTGGAAAGGCCGAGACGGGTTGCGAGACGGCTTACCCGCTCGTTTGTCTCGCTGTCCTTGATGTAGAGCGATGCCACGCCGCGTCTCCGAAAGGGATATCCCAAATGTAGGCCGGGATATCCCGCGCTTCAACCTTCGCCCTCATAGGCCGCGACAATCCGGCCCACGATCGGATGGCGCACCACATCGCCGATGCCGAAGCGCACCATCGAGATGCCCTCCACGCCCTCCAGCCGGTTGACCGCGTCGTTCAGCCCCGATGCGTTCGGCCCGCCGGGAAGATCGGTCTGGTTGGGGTCGCCGCAGATCACCATCCGGCTGTTCTGGCCGAATCGCGTCAGGAACATCTTCATCTGCATCGGCGTGGTGTTCTGCGCCTCGTCGAGGATGACGAAGGCGTCGGCCAGCGTGCGGCCCCGCATGAAGGCGATCGGCGCGATCTCGATCTCGCCGCTGGCGATCCGTCGCTCGACCTGCTCGGCGGGCAGGCAATCATACAGCGCGTCGTAGATCGGGCGGAGATAGGGATCGACCTTTTCCTTCATGTCGCCGGGCAGGAAGCCGAGCCGCTCGCCCGCCTCCACCGCCGGACGCGACAGGATCAGCCGCTGGACACTGCCGGTGATCAGCTGCGCCACCGCCTGCGCCACCGCCAGATAGGTCTTGCCGGTGCCCGCCGGGCCGAGGGCGAAGATCAGGTCGTTCGAGGCGAGCTCGCGCATGTAATGCGTCTGCGTCACCGAACGCGGCACGATCGTCTTCTTGCGCGTGCGGATCATGATCGACGGCTTGGGGCCGCCACCCGCCGGCTCGGCGCGGAGGATGCCCGTGAACATCGGCTCGGTCGACATCGCGATCACCGCGTCGATCAGCCCGCCATCGACCGCCTCGCCGCGGATAACCCGGCTGTGCAGTTCCTGCAGCACCTCGCGGGCATGCGCCACTGCCTCGGTACCGCCTTCGATCACCACTCGCTGACCGCGCGCGTGGATGTACACGCCCAGCCGCTCCTCGAGCATCAGCAGGTTGGCATCGAACTCTCCGAAGAGCTGCGGCAGGAGCTGGGGCTTGTCGAAGGTCACCTCTACCCGGGAACGTTCGCCGGACTGGGCGGGGACAGGCTTGCGGCTCATGCGGTCCTTTCGGTGTTGGCGCGGGGCGCGGGGATCATGCGGCCCCGAAGGGGCAAGCCTTGGCATCGGGCGGAGGTTCCTTGGCGCATGTCGATGGACAAGATGGCAGACGGAGATGCGGCTGCACAGGGGGGATCGCCGTCCGTGCCGTAATGCCGCACGCGTGTGACGCGGTTGCGACACCGTACGCCGACCCGGCGCGCATTGCGGGTGACCCGCACGTGCCGAAACGGGATCGGCAGCGGGCATCACCGCCTTGGAAGCCCGGTCACCAGCGGCTAACCGCCCTGCCACACATCCGTAACAATCAAGGTCCGCGATGAAGTATCTGCTTCGGGGCGCACTCGCATGCACGCTCCTGTTCTACGCCGGCTCGTCGCTGGCAGCCACGGCGAGCGCGCCGCTCGAATCGGGACAGCGCTGAGACGCAATCCCGCGGGAGTGAGACGGAATCCCGCAACGCCGCGGTCGAGACCGAACCGCCCGGTCGCTAGAAGATCCCTAACCATTCGTTGCGAAGGAAAAGAACAATGAAGTCCGCATTCACGGCGGTTGCCGCCGCCCTGCTCGCGACCGCCGGCACCGCCCAGGCCGCGCCGATCCTCGATACCGGCGCCGGCACCACCAGCGTCTCGAGCGCGATGTCGGTCACCAACACCCGCAGCCTCGCCGGCTATTTCAGCCTCGACAAGGCCGTCACCGTCGACGGCATCTATGGCTGGATCGGCGGCGACGAAGGCGCGCGCCTCATCGCCAACATCTACAGCGAGATCGATTTCGTGCCGGCGAACCTGCTGTACTCGGTCGATTTCGTGAACCGCGGCACGGTCGACTGGCAGGGCGCCGATTCGCTGAAATGGGCCCTGGGCGCAGGCTCCTATTTCGTCGTCTTCTCGGCGAGCGACGATTCGAAGAGCTACATGCCCGGTGGCGCGTCGCAGCCGCTGGTCGCCTATCTCCACGGCAGCGAAGGCAATTGGCGCCGCCTGCGCGAGCAGAATCTCGGCATCCGCCTGACCGGCACCAGCGGCGGCGCGGTGCCCGAGCCGGCTGCCTGGGCGATGCTGATCGGCGGCTTCGGCCTCGCCGGCGGCGCGATCCGCACCCGCCGCAAGCGCCCGGCAGCGCTGGCCTGAGAATCGCCCAGCCGGGACCGCCACGCCGGTCCCGGCTACAGGTTGATCATCAGGTTGAGCACGCCATATTTCGTCCAGCGCTCCGGCGGGGCGTTGGGCGCATCGCGCAGGAAGCGCCCCTTGGCGAGCAGCACCGCATCTGCCTCCAGCCGCACCGCCTTGCTCAGCCGGTAGCGCACCCGCCCGTCGAGCTGGTGGCCGGCGAAGTCGCCCGACCGCCCACGCGCATCCCGCACGCCGGTGCTGGCGAAGGCGTCGGTGCGCGCCGCCAGCCACATCGGCCGATAGCTCAGCATCAGGTCGGTCCGCGCGTCCGGCGCAGCCTCCGCCTGGAGCGACGGGGCGACGACGTTGCTCCGTGCGATCGCGTTGTAGAGCCCGGCGGGCGCCAGATCGGCGCGGCGCATCCCGAACAGCGTGTCGAACCGGCCATAGCTGCCGCCGGGCGCATCGCCGCTCGCATAATCGAACTCGGCCATCAGCCGCGGCTTCCACGCGCCCGCCCAGCTATACCCCGCCCGCGCATGGACGAACCAGGCGCGCACCGCCTGCCGCGCCGCGCCAGCAGCAATGCTGCCCGATTGCGAACCGGTCTGGCCGATCGCCTCGATTTCATAGTCGAGCTTCGCCGGTGCCGGATCGCGGACGATCCGTACGCTCGCGGTGTCGAGCGAGCGGTCGCGGGTCGGGCGGCCGGGGGTGTCGTGTTCGCCGAGATGGAAATAGCTGGCCTCGATCGTCGCCGGGCCGATGGTGCGGGCGCGGCTGATCAGCCCGCCCCACAGCACCAGCGCCGCACCCTCGCGGTCGATCGCCGGCTGGTTCGACAGCAGCGCGTCGAGGTCGTCCGGCCGCCGGCGCTGCGGCATGGTGTAGATCGCCGTCGCCGCCCAGCGCCCGGCGCTCCAGTCGGCACGCACGCCCGTATAGCCGTTCGTCGTGTTGCGATAATCGTCGGCCGCGACCAGGCGCCGCGAGCCGAGGTTGAGCATGAACCGCCCGACCTGGAGCCGCAGCTTCGATCCACGCCCCAGCGCCGCGCCGAGGTCCAGCTGCACATAGGCCTGCACCGGCTCCAGCGTGTTGACCTCGCCCGTCGTCACCGGCGAGCCGCGATTGCCGTTGTAGACACGGCTGTCCCATAACTCGCCGACCACGCTCACGGCCCCCTGCTGGTAGCGCGCAAGCAGCGTCGTGCGGAAATTGACGAGCTGGTCGCTGTCGTTGAAGCCCGCGCGCGCCTGCCCGTCGATCGCCTCGACGCGCACCCGCTCGCTGGCGGCGAAGGTCAGCCCCTCGGCCGACGGCGGCGGCACGCCCTGCGCCTGGGCAGCGCCCGCTGCGCCGAATGCCAGCAGTGCTGCGATCGGCGCTACGCCCTTCACCATTCGAGTCCCCCCGGATCTGACGCAGCGCCCCTACGCCAGATCCGTGCGGCGGGTCACCCCGAAACGGCGACCCGTTCGCGCCCGGCCAGCGAATTGGGGCCCGCGCTGACCAGCTCGACCTCGATCAGGTCGCCGATCTTCGCGCTGGTCTCCAGATGCACCGATTGCAGCCAGGGCGATTTGCCGATCATCTGGCCGGGGCGGCGCCCCACCCGCTCGATCAGCACCGAGCAGCGGCGGCCGACGCTGGCTTCGTTGAACGCCTGCGAGTGGCGGGCAAGTGCTGCCTGCAGCCGCTGCAGCCGTTCGTCGGCCACCGCGTCGGGCAGATACTGGTCGACCCACGCGGCCGCCGGCGTGCCCGGGCGCGGCGAATATTTGAAGCTGAAACACTGGGCATAGCCGACCGCGTCGACCAGCTGCAGCGTCTCCGCGAACTCGGCCTCGGTCTCGCCGGGGAAGGCGACGATGAAGTCGCCCGACAGCGCGATGTCCGGCCGGGCGGCGCGGACGCGCTCCAGGATGCGGAGGTACGAATCGCGGGTGTGGCTGCGGTTCATCGCCTTGAGGATGCGGTCGCTGCCCGCCTGCACCGGCAGATGCAGGAACGGCATCAGCTTGGCCACATGGGCATGCGCCTCGATCAGCCCCTCGGCCATGTCGTTGGGATGGCTGGTGGTGTAGCGGATACGCGCCAGCCCCTCGATCCGGTCGAGTGCCACGATCAGGTCGTGCAGGCCGCGGCCATCGTCGTCGCCCCAGGCGTTGACGTTCTGGCCGAGCAGCGTGATCTCGCGCGCGCCAGCATCGACCAGCGCCTTGGCCTCGTCAACGATCGCGCCGTACGGCCGGCTCACTTCGGCGCCGCGGGTATAGGGCACCACGCAATAGGTGCAGAACTTGTCGCAGCCTTCCTGCACGGTGAGGAACGCGCTCGGCCCGACCTTGCGGCGCGCGGGCAGCTTGCCGAACTTGCTGGCGAGCGGCATGTCGGTGTCGAGGCCCAGCTGGCCCTGGGCAGCCTTGGCGACGAGGTCCGGCAGGTTGTGATAGGCCTGCGGGCCGACGACCACGTCGACCTTGGCGCGGCGGGCGATCTCCTCGCCCTCGGCCTGCGCGACGCAACCGGCGACCGCGATCATCGGCTTGCTGGCCTCGCGCAGCTTGAGCCGGCCGATCTCCGAATAGACCTTCTCGGTGGCCTTTTCGCGGATATGGCAGGTGTTCAGCACGACGAGATCGGCCTGGTCCGCCTCGGCGGCGACGAGGCCCTGGGCGGCCATCAGCTCGCCCATGCGCTCGCCGTCATAGACGTTCATCTGGCAGCCGTACGACTTGACGTGATAGGTCTTGGGGGTGGTCATGATCGGCGCGCCTATACGCGGAAAAGACGGCAAGAAACAGGCCTTGGGCGTGTTCCCGCCAGCGCCCCATACCGAACCGTCATCCCGGCGAAAGCCGGGATCCATTGGGGTCCCCGTTTTGCCTCTTGCTGACACCGAGAGGCAACTGGGTCCCGGCTTCCGCCGGGAGGACGACCTCTGTGGAGCGGTCGAGCACGACCTTACACGATGGGCCTGGCCGAACCCTCTACCGGCGCCTTGTACCCGATCGGATCCTCCGCGAACCGGAACGGCCGCAGCGGATGCCCGAGCGTGCGGACCATCGCGTCCTCGATCCGCCGCCGGCTTTCTGCCGCGATCGCCTTGCGGCCGGGGAAGTCGCGCGGATCGAACGGTTCCAGGAAATGCACCCGCAGCCGGAAGCGCTGCTTGCGCGCCAGCACGCGCCTGGCGTTGTTCAACCCCCGCTCCTGGCCGATCCAGGCGATGTCCTCGCCCGCCGCGCCATAATCGAGCATCACCGGCTGGACCATCACCCCCGGCGGCGGCGGCTCCAGCACGCGCAGCATCGGCGTCTTGAACGGCAGCAGCGACTTGCCGTCGGTGGTGGTGCCCTCGGGAAAGATCGTCACCGCCCAGGTCTCGGCCAGCGCCTCGCGCAGCTGGTTGATCTGCTCCGCCACACCCATCCGGTTCTCGCGTTTGACGTAGACCGTGCGATTCAGGCTCGCCAGCCAGCCGACCAGCGGCGACGCGCCGATCTCCGCCTTGGCGACGAAGGCCGTGCCGCTCGCCCCGCCAAGTGCCAGGATGTCGATCCAGCTGAGATGGTTGGAGACGTAGAACACATCCCGTTTCAAGGGTGTGCCGACGCACTTCACCTTGGCGCCGGCGATCCGCGCCGCGCTCCCCAGGAACAGCCGGGGCCAGGGCGAGGGCAGCCGCACCAAGCGGAACAGATAGTGGAGCGGCACATGGACCAGCACCGCCAGCACCAGCCGCGCGACGCGGAACCAGACGCGCGCGAGCTCGCTCCCCGTCAGCCGCGTCGGCAGCCCCTGGGTCGCTTCCTCGCGGCGGCGCCGGGCGCGCTCAGTTCTTGCGTTCGAGCGCAACCCCGTAGAGTTCCATGCGGTGGTCGACGAGGCGGAAGCCCAGGCGTTCGGCGATCTGCTTCTGCAGCAGCTCGAGCTCGGGATCGACGAACTCGATCACCTTGCCGCTCTCGACATCGATCAGGTGATCGTGATGCGCCTCGGGCGCCGGTTCATAGCGGGCGCGGCCGTCGCCGAAATCGTGGCGATCGAGGATGCCGGCCTCTTCGAACAGGCGCACGGTGCGATAGACGGTGGCGATCGAAATGCCCGGATCGATCGCGGCAGCGCGCTCATAGACCTTTTCCACATCGGGATGGTCGTCGGCGTCGGAGAGCACGCGCGCGATCACCTTGCGCTGTTCGGTGATGCGCAGCCCTTTTTCGTGGCAGAGCGCTTCGAGATCAATCTTGCGAACCATGACACCGCTGTAGCGCCATTGGCGCCATCGGAAAAGGGCAAGCCTTTGGATGACGCTGATCGACTGGCGGCCCCTCCGCCGGACAAGAAAACGCCGGCCGCGGACAGGGTCCGGGCCGGCGTCTTTCTCTGGTCCTGGGGACGGACGATCAGCGGGTCTTGCGGCGCTTGGTGCCGAGACCGATCTTCTTCGCAAGGCTGCGGCGCTGCTCGGCATAGTTCGGGGCGACCATCGGATAGTCGGCCGGCAGGTTCCACTTGGCGCGATACTGTTCCGGGGTCATCTGATAGTGCGTCATCAGGTGACGCTTCAGCATCTTCAGCTTCTTACCGTCTTCGAGGCAGACGATATAGTCGGGCTTCACCGAAGCGCGCACCGAAACGGCGGGCTCCTGCTTCACTTCCGGCTCCGGCTGCGTGGTGCCCAGGCCGCTCAGCGCGCCGTGCACATTCGAGATCAACTGCGGCAGGTCCGACACGGCCACGCTGTTGTTGCTGACATGCGCGGCAACAATATCGGCGGTCAGCGCGATCAGGGTTTCCTGAATTTCAGATGAAGCTTCCATGATATTCCTTTCGACCCGTTCACGGCGACTATTCTGTTGTCGCCTGAATCGTCCTATCGTTCGAAGCACAGTGATTGGCAAGACATCAAGTCGCAATTGTCATAAATTTTATGACAGGGAACGTGCCAAAGTGAGAGCATCCAACGCTTCACCGCTAGTACCGCGATAATAGCCGCGTCGTTCACCAACCTTGGCGAATCCCTCGCGATGATAGAGGCGGATGGCTCCATTGCCTGCACGCACTTCAAGATGCAGCTTGGTCGCGCCGCGATTGCGCGACTCAGCGATGACCGCGCGCAACAACGCGCTGCCCGCGCCCTGCCCGCGCGCCGCGGGGCTGGTCGCCAGCAGCAACAGTTCGGCTTCGTCCAGCATCGCCCGCGCCATCGCAAAGCCGCAGTCGCGCCCGCCGATACTGGCGACGAGCAGCCACACGCCCGACAGCGCCATCATCCCCATGCACTGGGGCTGGGTCCACGCCTCGCCATAGGCAGGGTCGAACGCGGCCTGCATGATCCGGCTGACCGACGGCAGATCCTGCACCCCGCCTTCGCGCAGCTCGATGGACGGGGGTGCGCCGCTCATGCGAGGCCCCGCTCCGCCAGCGTCTTGGCGTCGGGGCCACGGCCGTAGAGCGGGCGCGGCGGCAGGGTGGTGAAGCCGCGGGGAAGCAGCACCGCGTCGGCCGCGCGCGGCAGCGCCTCGCGCAGGTCCAGCCCCTCGGCAAGCGCCGCGAGATGGCGCACCCCGCTGCCGATGGCGGGACGACCGTCCAGGCTGGCGAGCGCTGCATCGGGACGCAGCGAGGCGAGCGGCGCGGTATCTACCAGGGGCGTCGCGAAATGCTGAACGAACACTTCGCCATGCCCGCCCTCGAGGACGACGGAAAGTCGCTCGAGCACGGGATCGCCGGAGAAGGCGGCCGCTGCGAGCAGTGCCAGCGAGGAATAGCCCTGCACCGGCACGCCCCAGCCGATCGCCAGCCCGCGGGCGGCGGCGAGGCCGACGCGCACGCCGGTGAAGCTGCCCGGGCCGACGTCGACCAGGATCGCGTCGGCCCGGCCGCCGCCGGGCAGCTCGCCGATCATCGGGACCAGCCGCTCGGCATGGCCGCGGCCAACCAGTTCGTGCCGTTCGGCAAGAACGACACCGCCCGCCAGCAAGGCCACCGAACAGGCGGCAGTGGCGGTTTCGATCACGAGCAGTCGCGGGGCTTCAGCCATCGACCCGCGCTAGCCAAAGAAACGGGGGCAGGTCAAATCACCGTGTTGAACTGGTCGAATGCGGGACGCGGCGAACGCGCGAAGATCGTCGAGGGATCACCGATGCCCAGCGTCGAGATGAAGTTCGACTTCACGCCCGGCTGGTCGCCGAAAAACGCTTCGTCGACCTTGGCGTTGTCGAAGCCCGACATCGGGCCGGTGTCGAAGCCGAGCGCCCGCGCTGCGATAATGAAATAGGCGCCCTGAAGCGAAGAGTTGCGGAACGCCTGCTCGCGGCGGCCTTCTTCGGTCGGGAACCAGTTCTTGGCCTCGGGCGCGTGGGGGAACAGCTCGGGCAGATGCTCGTGGAAATTGACGTCGTAGCCGATGATCACACTGGCCGGTGCCTTGCGGATCTTTTCGGCATTGCTGCCGCTGGAAAGGCTCGCCAGCTTGTCCTTGCCGTCCTGGCTCAGGATCCAGACGAACCGCGCCGACTGCTGGTTGACCGACGTGGGCCCCATCTTGAGCAGGTCGTAGATCGCCTCGATATCGGCCTGGGTCACCGGCTGATCGGTATAGCCGTTGAAGCTCCGCGCGGTGCGGAAGATGGTATCGAGGGCGACGTCGTTCAGCGGCTGACCCATTGGCCTGCGGTCCTTTCTTGCGGGGAGGCGGAAAGCGGGCGCGCGCGTCAGATCGCGCGCACCTCGGTAACTTCGGGGACGTAATATTTGAGCAGTTGCTCGATGCCGTTCTTCAGCGTCGCGGTCGACGACGGGCAGCCCGAGCAGGCGCCCTGCATCTGGAGGAAGACCTTCCCCTCGTTGAACCCGCGATACACGATGTCGCCGCCGTCATTGGCGACGGCGGGGCGGATGCGCGTGTCGATCAGTTCGCGGATCTGCGCGACGATGTCCGCATCTTCGGGGTTGTCGCCGAAGTCGGCGCTTTCCGGCGGCACGCTGAAGCTGGCCGCCGACCCTTGCAGGAACAGCGGCATGTTGGCCGAGAAATGGTCGAGCAGGATACCGAGGACATCGGGCTTGAGGCCGATCCAGTCGACGCCGGGCGCGGCGGTGACCGAGATGAAGTCCCGCCCGAAGAAAACGCCGGTCACGTCGCCCAGCGCAAACAGCGCGGTGGCGAGCGGCGAGGCCTCGGCCTCTTCGGGGCTGGCGAAGTCGCGCGTGCCCGCCTCCATCACGATCCTGCCGGGCAGGAACTTGAGCGTGGCGGGGTTCGGCGTGGCTTCGGTCTCGATCAACATGGCGCTCACATGGGCGTGTCCTTGCGCCGGATCAAGCCGCGCCAAGGGAAACGCTGCGTTGCAGCTTCAAAGCTCCTCCCCTTTCGGGGAGGGTTCGGGTGGAGGGTGGAGGATAACCGACCAGCGAAGGGTTCGCTTCCAGCGCAGGCCTCACCCCGACCGCTCCGCTGGAGCGGAGAGGTCCATGGAAAGGCCCCTCCCCCTCGCCGGACACATCGTGTAGGCCCGCCCGCGATGTTTCGCAGTCCGCTGTTCGCCTCGCTGATCCTCGGCATCGTTTCCGCCACCGGCTTCGCGCCGCTGGAATGGTGGCCGCTCACCCTGCTCTGCTTCGCCGGACTGTTCGCGCTGGTATATGCAGCGCCCACGCTTCCCCGCGCCCTGCTGCGCGGCTGGCTGTTCGGGCTTGGTCACTTCACCCTCGGCGACAACTGGATCCAGCACGCCTTCGACTTCCAGGACAAGATGCCGCCGGTGCTCGGCTATTTCGCCGTCGCCCTGCTGGCGATGTACCTTGCGATCTACCCTGCACTGGCGATGGGAGCGGCCTGGGCCTTTGCCCGCAAGGTGAAGCCCCGGTCCGGCTGGGTCGAACCCGACCTCGGCTATGTGCTCGCCGCCGCCGCGGCCTGGATCGCCGCCGAATGGCTGCGTGGAACGCTGTTCACCGGCTATCCATGGAACCCGCTCGGCGTGGTCTGGGTGCCGGTGCCGGGCGTGCGCAACCTCGCGACGCTGATCGGCACCTATGCGCTATCGGGCGTTACGATCGCGATCGCCGGCAGTCTCTACCTCGCCTTCCAGCGCCAATACCGTCCGCTGCTCGTCGCCATCGCCGCGCTGCTCGC
Source organism: Sphingomonas pituitosa NBRC 102491 (assembly GCF_001598435.1). Classification (GTDB taxonomy): domain Bacteria; phylum Pseudomonadota; class Alphaproteobacteria; order Sphingomonadales; family Sphingomonadaceae; genus Sphingomonas; species Sphingomonas pituitosa. The sequence continues at coordinate 14,709 of NZ_BCYY01000019.1, read as the reverse complement.
GCTCAACCTAGCCTGGTCGGATCGGTGCGACCGCATGCCGTGCATCAGCACCGCGAGCGGCAAGGAGGTGGTGATCGTCCAGCCGAACATCGGCCAGGACGCGGTCGGCCGTCCCGATTATGCCGAGTTCCTGCTGAACCGGATGATCGCGCTCAGCGGCAAGCCCGGCGCCCTCCCCCGGCTGGTCGTCTGGCCCGAGGGCATGGTCGATTACTTCGTCGAGGATGGCTATCCGGTGCAATGGTACCGGCAGGATCCGCGCCTCGTCCGCGCCCGGATCGCCGCAATGCTCGGCCCCTGGGATCAGGCGCTGATCGGCGGCAACGCGCTGCAATTCGGTCGCGACGATCAGCTGCAGGGCGCCGGCAATTCGGTATGGGCCCTGGGGCCGGACGGCATGCTCGGCGGCCGCTACGACAAGGCGCATCTGGTGCCGTACGGCGAATATCTGCCGATGCGCCCGCTGCTCGCCCCGCTCGGCCTCGCCCGGCTGGTGATGGGCGATGTCGACTTCCTGCCCGGCCCCGGCCCGCGCGCGATTGCCGTGCCCGGCTTCGGCAATGCCGGCATCCAGATCTGCTACGAGATCATCTTCTCGGGCCAGGTGGTCGATCGCGCCCACCGCCCCGACTTCCTGTTCAACCCGTCGAACGACGCCTGGTTCGGCAGTTGGGGCCCGCCGCAGCATCTGGCGCAGGCCCGGCTGCGCGCGATCGAGGAGGGCCTGCCGATCCTGCGCTCCACGCCCACCGGCATCTCCGCGCTGATCGACGGCCATGGCCGCCTGCTCGGCACGGTGCCGCCGGGCGAGGCCGGCGCGATCCGCCTGCCGCTGCCGCGCCCGCTGCCGCCCACGCTGTTCTCGAAGCTCGGCAACTGGATGGCGCTGCTGGTCGCCGCGCTTACGGGGTTGTTCGCGATTGCCAATCGGCGATGGGCTCGCTAGGGAGCACATATAAGGAAAGCTTTATATGGGCATGGCAACGGCCCGGCGATCCTTCCCAACCTGAGGAATTTACATGCGTTCCAACTATCTCTTCACGTCCGAGTCCGTCTCCGAAGGCCATCCCGACAAGGTCGCCGACCAGATTTCCGACTCGATCGTCGACCTGTTCCTGTCGAAGGATCCCGAAGCGCGTATCGCCTGCGAGACGCTGACCACCACCCAGCTCGTGGTGCTTGCCGGCGAAATCCGCTGCAAGGGCGTGTACGAGAACGGTGCCTGGGCGCCGGGCGCGCAGGAAGAGATCGAGAAGACCGTCCGCGAGACGGTGAAGCGCATCGGCTATGAGCAGTCGGGCTTCCACTGGCAGACCTTCCGCTTCGAGAACAACCTGCACGGCCAGTCGGCGCACATCGCGCAGGGCGTGGACGCGAGCGGCAACAAGGACGAAGGCGCCGGCGACCAGGGCATCATGTTCGGTTTCGCCTGCGACGAGACCCCGGACCTGATGCCGGCGACGCTCTACTACAGCCACAAGATCCTCGAGCGCATGGCCGCCGATCGCCACTCGGGCGCCGCCCCCTTCCTCGAGCCGGACGCCAAGAGCCAGGTCACCCTGCGCTTCGAGAACGGCAAGCCGGTTGCCGCGACCGCCATCGTCGTCTCGACCCAGCACGCGCCGGGCTATGACGCGGGCGAGAAGGAAGCCGAGCTGCACGCCTATGTGAAGAAGGTCGTTGCCGACCTGCTCCCGGCCGAACTGCTCTCCGACGCGACCGAGTACCACATCAACCCGACCGGCTCGTTCGAAATCGGCGGCCCGGACGGGGATGCGGGCCTGACCGGCCGCAAGATCATCGTCGACACCTATGGCGGCGCTTCGCCCCATGGCGGCGGCGCGTTCAGCGGCAAGGATCCGACCAAGGTCGATCGTTCGGCGGCGTACATCACCCGCTATCTGGCGAAGAACATCGTCGCCGCCGGCCTCGCCGCGCGCTGCACGATCCAGCTCGCCTATGCGATCGGCGTGTCGAAGCCGTTGTCGCTTTATGTCGACACGCACGGCACCGGCACGGTGGGCGACGACAAGATCGAGCAGGCGATCCAGGGCATCGAGAAGCTGGGCGGCCTCACCCCGCGCGGCATCCGCACCCATCTGGGGCTCAACAAGCCGATCTACCAGCCGACCGCGGCCTATGGCCACTTCGGCCGCAAGCCCGAGGGCGATTTCTTCCCTTGGGAGCGCACCGACCTGGTCGAAGACCTGAAGGCAGCACTCGCCGCCTGATCGGTCGTTCTGACCCGAAGATGAAAAGGCCCCGCCGGCACCTGCCGCGCGGGGCTTTTTCATGCACGTGCCGCCCGCTCGTTTCGCCATCGGCCTATAAGAATCCTCGGGCCCGCTATGGTTAATGCGGGCAGTGGAGGAATACGGATGGTTCTCGACACAGAGGACTGGCAGCCCGCACCCGAAGCCGGGCTGCACCTTGCTTTCCGGCCGGTGCACGACGTGATCACCGGCAGGGTCTATGCCTATGAAGCATTGCTGCGCGGCCCCGATGGCGAGGAGGGCGACGAGATCCTCGCCCAGATCCCGTCCGCGCGCCACGCCGAGCTGGACCGGCGCATCGCCGCCGCGGCCGTGTACCGCGCGATGGACGCCGGACTGGGGAGGATGTCGGCGCGGCTGCTGATCCCGATCCTGGCGCCGCGCGCCGCGCCGGCCGGATCCTCGCTCGCCGCCGCAATGGAAGCCGGCCGCCGCACCGGGCTGGTGCCCGAGCGCATGATCTTCGGCATCCACGACTTCGCCGACGTGCCCGGCCAGCACCTCGCCGATCTGGTGGACGGCCATCGCCGCGCCGGCAGCCTCAGCGCCTTTGTCGGCCTCAGCCACGATCCGATCGGGTTCACGCCGTGCGTGCGCTATCGCCCGGAAATGGTGCGGCTCGATCCGGAACTGGTACACGGCATCGACTCGAGCTGGTCGCGCCGGCTGATGCTGGAGGAACTGGCGCCGCGCCTGCGAGACCTGGGCATCCGCGTGATCGCCGACGGCGTCGAGCGCGAGCCCGTGCTGCAGCGGCTGCGGAGCTTCGGCATCTTTCACGTCCAGGGGGAGATGGTCGCGCCCCCGATCCCCGGCGCCCTGCCGCCGACGCGGATAGCGCGGCCCGCCGCGGCCGCCTGACCACGGTGTTAGCCCGAGCGTCACCATCAACGCTCGGGTAATCACTTCCGCCTACCATTCGAAGTAAGGGGACCAAGCTTGGAGATGCCCCGTGCTCGACCAAATCACCCCCGCTCCCCTTCAGGAAGCGCTTCGCCGGGACTGGTTCGCGATGGCGTTCCAACCGGTCGTCAACACCTCCACGCTTATCGTCACCGCCTATGAGGCGACGTTCCGCGGGCCCGAGGGCGAAAGCCCCGCCGCCTTTGTCGAGACGCTGGCCGAGGACAAGCGCCCCACCTTCGACCTGCGCTGCCGCGTCGCCGCGATCGAACAGGCGATGGAGCTGGGCATCACCGAACGCCACACCCGCCTCGCGATCAAGGTGATGCCGCGCTACATCACCGATCCGGTCGCGGACGCCGATCGCATGCTGCGCATCGTCCGCCGCCTCGGCTTCCCGGCGCGCGAGCTGGTGTTCGAGTTCAGCGACCGCGACGATCTCGAAAGCGACAAGATGCTCGCGCTGATGAAGGCCTATCGCAAGCAGGGCTTCCTGATCGCCTTCGACGATTTCGGCGCCGGCGACATGGGCCTGGAGCTGCTTTCCGCGTTCACGCCCGATACGCTCAAGCTTGCCCCCGAGCTGGTCCACAGCCTGTGCAGCAGCTGGGCCAAGCGCATCGTCGTCGAGCGGGTGGCGGAGATCGCCAAGAAGGGTCGCATCCGGCTGATCGCCGAGGGCGTCTCGACTCGCGCCGAGCATGATCGGCTGCGCTCGCTGGAGGTGACGCTGATGCAGGGAGACCTGATCGCACCGGCGCAGGTGGGGGCGCTCCCGGCACCGGCACTGCGACTAAACGCCGCGGCTTGAGCCCGAATCGGGGAGTCGTTTGCAGTCGGCGATTGCAAGCATCGTAGAATCCCCAACCGGTTGAATCCGCTGCGGCGACGCACGGAATGGGAGGCTCAGGCCGAATTGAGTACCCAAGCTTCAGGTTCACAAGAATCGCGTAGAGGAGCACGTACCATGGCCACCACGATGGATCTTCGGATCGACCTGCAGCCGATCGCGGCACAGGGCACCGCCGAGCCCTTCGCCTGGCATGCCGGCATCCACGCGCGTCCCCAGGCGTTCCACACCGTCGACGCGATCCTGCTGCGCGAGGACCGCGCCGCACTGGAAGCCGCCCGCCTCGATCGGGCGCTCGCCGCTGCCGCCCAGGCCGGGCTGGCCGATACCGGCACGCTGCTGGTGGTGCCCGTCCAGGTTCGCGCCGGTTCGCCCGAACGCCTGCTCGGCCACCTGTTCCGCGCCGCGCTACGCCACCGCTTCCCGCTCGACCGAATCGTCGTCGAGATCAGCGCCGACGAAGCGGCCGATCGTGACGCCGCCGCCGCGATGATCCACGCCTGCACCGATCGCGGCATGATGATCGGCCTCGGCGATTTCGCCGCCGGCCCGCTGGCGCTGGGGCTGCTCGCCCATTGCTCGCCGCGGCTGATCCGCCTGGCACCCGCGCTCGCCCATCGCCTCGACGCAGCACCTGCCCGCGCGCGCCTGGTCGAAGGCGTGCTGCGCCTCGCCCGCGGCATGGGCGTGACCGTGATCGCCCCTGCGCCGACCGAGGAAGCCGAACAGCGCGCCGCGGCCGCTGCCGGGCTCCGCCATTTCCAGGGCGAACTCCGCGTCGAGCGCCGCGTCCGCCGCTACACCCGCCCGGTGCGTCGCTGGGGCGCACCCTGTGCCGGGATGCGCATCGCCGCCTGATCCAGCGCGGATTTGCCAGCGCGCGGCAGCACGACTATGCGCTGCGCCCCATGGCCGATCCCATCACCATCCGTCGTCTCTATGGCCGCCGCCAGGGCCACAAGCTCCGCCAGGGCCAGTCCGCACTGGTCGAGGAGCTGCTGCCGCAGGTCAGCGTGCCCGAAGCCGGCCCGCTCGATGCGCAAACCCTGTTCGGCGACGATCGCCCGCTGGAGGTCGAGATCGGCTTCGGCGGCGGCGAGCATCTCGCGGGGCAGGCGGCGATGCGGCCCGATCACGGCTTCATCGGCTGCGAGCCCTTCCTCAACGGCGTGGTCGGTGCGCTCAACCATATCCGCGACGGCGCGCTGGCGAACGTCCGCCTGCACATGGGCGATGCGCTGGAAGTCGTCGAGCGGCTGCCCGATGCCAGCCTGTCGCGCGTCTACCTGCTCCACCCCGATCCCTGGCCCAAGGCGCGCCATGCCAAGCGCCGCATGGTCAACCACGGCCCGCTCGATCTGATCGCCGCCAAGCTCAAGCCCGGCTGCGAGTTCCGGCTGGGCACCGACGATCCGACCTATTGCCGCTGGGCGATGATGGTGATGGGCCAGCGCAAGGACTTCGTCTGGCAGGCGCAGGCCGCGCAGGACTTCCTCACCCGCCCTGCCGACTGGCCCGAGACGCGCTACGAGCGCAAGGCGCGCCGCCAGGGCCATGAGGTATGGTATTTCCGCTATGTCCGGGTCTGAACCCGGCCACCGCATCGAAAGCGTCGCGACGGTCTATGAAGGCTGGGGCCGGCTGCTGCTGGCAACGCTGCGCACGCCCGACGGCAGCCGGATCACCCGCCAGGTCGAGGATCATGGCGATGCCGTCGGCGTCCTCCCCTATGATGCGGCGCGCGGCACGGTGCTGCTCGTCCGCCAGTCGCGCCCGCCGCTGATCTTCCGCGGCGAGATCGAATCGGTCTACGAGGTGCTCGCCGGTCGCATCGATCCGGGTGAAGACGCCGAATCGAGCGCCCGCCGCGAGGCGGTCGAGGAATGCGGCGTCACGCTGGGCACGCTCGCGCTGGTCGGCCATTTCTTCTCGATGCCGGCGGTCTCTACCGAGCGGCTGAGCCTGTACCTCGCACCCTACAGCCTTGCCGATCGCACCAGTGACGGCGGCGGACTGGCGCATGACCACGAGGACATCGAGGTGATCGAGATGCGGCTTGACGATCTATGGGCGATGGGCATGCCCGCGCTCGCCGACATGAAGACGGCGATGCTGGTGCTGGCACTGCGCGAACGCCTCGCCGCTCAGGCCTGGCCGCCCGTCGACTGAGCGCTGCGGCGCCAGCGCCGGCGCAGCAGCCGCGCGCCGAGCGCTTCCGGCCCCGGCCGCACCAGGATCCAGTCGCGGAGCGCCGGGCCCTTCCGTGCCCCCAGTGCCTGCTTGTAGCCGCTGTCGCCCGCCCCCCAATCGACGCTGGTCGCACCCTGCGCGCGGGCGCGGACGAAGTCGCGACAGGCGAGCAGCCGGCCCGGTGAATGCCGCGCTACCGCCGGATCATAGCTGTTGGCGATCACATGGGCGTGCGCACCCGGGACCAGTTGGAACGCGAAGGCCATCGCCCGCCCGTCGATCCGCAGCACCGCCGCCTCGAACATCGCCGCCAGCACCGGGTCGCGCGCCGCCATTCGCCAGAAGGCGCCGTGCCCGCCCGCGGTGAACTTCGCGTCACGGCCGTCGGTGCGCGTGCCGACCCAGCTGCGCCGTTCGAGATCGGCGAGCGCGTCGAAATCCACGGCGCCCCATTCCCAGGCGACCGCACCCTCGCCCGCGAGGCGCTTTTCCAGATACCGGTTCTTTCGCAGCGTCGATCCGCGCGGCCAGTCTTCGGCCGTTCGAAGATCGAGGAGGAAGCTGTCGGCCAGATGGCGATCGAGCAGCGCCCAGCCCCTGGCGAGCGCCGCCGCCTTCAGCCATTCGAGCGTCGGATCGCCGTCCGGGACGGGCCCGATCCGCAAGGCGCGCACCTGCCGGGCCAGCGCGGCCAGCAGCGCGTCCGCCACCGCCTGGCCGGCGTCTTCGGCCACGGGGAAGCTGCGAAAGGGCCAGTAGCAGCCGGGCAGCTCCGCCAACCCCAGCCAGCGCGGCCCTCTGGCGACGAAGGGCAGCGCCGCAACAGGGAACCCGTCCGCCTCCACCACCAGCGTCTGCGCCGTGCCGCCATAGGCTGCAAGCGCAGCGGCGTACCAGGCGCGGCGGAGGAAGCGGTGGCGCTCCGGACCCCGTTCCGCGACCGGATCCAGCGCGGGAGAGAGCCCCGCAACGCAGATGGTGCGCACCGCCTGCCCGCCTCCGCCTTCGCGGGGATGACGCCGGAGAAAGGAGACCGAAAAGGCCATTCGCGCGTCCTAGTCGTTCACCCCTTACCATCCGGTGCAAGCCATGCTTGCGCCGCGCGCACTACCCCTTGCATAAGGAGCATGCATGGAAGGCCCTTATCTCTCCACCGTCTCGGAAACGATCCAGGCTGCGATCGCACCGGTATTCCTGCTCGCCGGCATCGGCGCGTTCCTCAACACGATGGTTGGCCGGCTTGCCCGCATCGTCGATCGCGCGCGGATCATCGAGGAGCTCCATCCCCGCTCAAGCGGCCCGGAGCATGACCGGCACGTATGGGAATTACGGATCATCGATCGCCGTATCTCGGTGATCAACAACGCGATCTTCCTCTGCACCGCCAGCGCGCTCGCCATCTGTATGGTCGTGGCGCTGATGTTCGTCTCGCGGCTCGCCAACCTGCATGTCGGGATCTGGGTCGCCGTCGCCTTCATCATCTCGATGCTGCTGCTGATCGCGGGGCTGCTCTATTTCCTTGTCGAGGTGCGGATGTCGCTCAAGGCGATCCATGTCCGCCAGGAACTGCTCGAACTCGATTCGTAGCCCATTGCCCTGAGCGCCCCGTCTCACTAACACCCGCGCTTCCATTCCACGGTCGGGCAGGCAATGGCGGACGCACCACTTATCGGCATCATCATGGGCAGCACCTCCGATTGGGAGACGATGCGCCACGCGGCCGACATCCTTACCGAACTCGGCGTGCCGCATGAGACGAAGGTCGTCTCCGCGCACCGCACCCCGCAGCGGCTGTATGACTACGCCACCAGCGCGGCGGATCGCGGCCTCAAGGTGATCATCGCCGGTGCCGGCGGCGCGGCGCATCTTCCCGGCATGGCGGCGGCGATGACGCACCTGCCGGTGCTCGGCGTGCCGGTCGAATCCAAGACGATGAAGGGCCTCGATAGCCTCTATTCGATCGTCCAGATGCCCGGCGGCATCCCCGTCGGCACGCTGGCGATCGGCAAGGCGGGCGCCAAGAACGCCGCGCTGCTCGCCGCCGCGATCCTCGCTACGGCGGACGAGGGCCTCACCGAGCGGCTGATCGCCTGGCGCACCGCGCAGACCGACAGCGTCGCGGAGGAACCGGCATGAACGACATCCTCCCCCCCGGCTCGACCATCGGCATCCTCGGCGGCGGCCAGCTCGGCCGGATGATCGCGGTTGCCGCCGCCAACCTCGGCTATCGCACGCATGTCCTCGCCCCCGACGAGGAAAGCATCGCCGCGCAGACCGCCTCCAGCTTCACCCGCGCCGATTATCACAGCCATATCGTGCTCGACGAACTCGCAAGTCACGCCGACGTGATCACCTACGAGTTCGAGAATGTCGCACTCGCCCCCGTCGCGCATCTGGCGAGCAAGGTGCCGGTGCGCCCCGGTGCCAAGAGCCTGGAGATCGCGCAGGACCGCGCCAACGAAAAGGCGTTCGTGGCCGATCTCGGAGGCCGCACCGCGCCCTGGGCGCTGGTCACCACCCGCGACGAACTGCACGACGCGATCGCCAAGATCGGCGCGCCGTCGATCCTGAAGACGCTGCGCCTCGGCTATGACGGCAAGGGCCAGGTGCGCCTGCACGATGCCTCGGAAGCGGATGCGGCCTGGGCAGCCATCGGGGAACGCCCGGCGATCCTCGAAGGCTTCGTCACCTTCAGCCACGAATTCTCGATCATCACGGTGCGCGGGCTCGACGGCACGCTGGCAAGCTATCCGCCGCCCTGGAACGAGCACAAGGACGGCATCCTCGCCCGCTCCACCCTCCCGGCCCCGGCGGAAATCGCCCGCCATTGGACCGAGGCGGCGGCGCTTTCCGGCCGCGTCGCCGAGGCGCTGGGCCATATCGGCGTGCTGACCTGCGAGTTCTTCGCGACCGAGCAGGGCCCGGTGTTCAACGAAATGGCGCCGCGCGTCCACAATAGCGGGCACTGGACGATCGAGGGCGCCGAGACCTCGCAGTTCGAGAACCATGTCCGCGCGATCTGCGGCCTGCCTTTGGGCTCGACCGCGCTGACCGGCAGCCATGTGGAAATGGAAAACCTGATCGGCGACGAGGCGAACCGCTGGCCCGAGCTGCTCGCCGAGCCGGGCACGCATCTCCACCTCTACGGCAAGGGCCAGGCCCGGCCGGGGCGGAAGATGGGGCATGTCACGCGGGTGAAGCGCGGCTAGGCAAAGCCCCTCATCACTGCAGCTTCTGGATCGGGACGCTCAGTTACCCTCAGCGTCGACGACGATCGTCACGGGCCGACCGCGCGACATGGGATCCCACCCGGCGGAGATCGCGGAACGGACGCACCGCGCGATCGTCGCATCGTCGAGCTGGAGGCGACCGCGCGGCAGCCCCTTCAAGAGCCGCTTGGGCGCCGGGAATTCGACAAGCACTTCGCGCTTGGCATCCCGCTGCACCAGCGAAATGGTCATTCCTTTCCACCCTTCGTCGTCCGACAGATGGGGCTCGCAATGGAGATGCCAGTCATATGTCACGCCATCAAGATCGATGGCACCGGCGTTCTTATGGGATTTCGACATGGGGCCGCCCTAACATAGCAACCTTGCCAAGGCACGGGTGCAGGATACGCCTTATGCGCAGGCGTTCCCACCTCGTCCGGAATCAAGCGATCAGATGCGGTTTGCCTAGCGCTTCCCCGGCTCCACCCGGTCCGCCAGCCGCGCCACCGCCGCAGCGTGGATGCCCGGCGTCGTCGCCAGCACGCCATAGGCCTCGCCCGCCGGGGTGTTGAACGAAAGCGGCTGGCCCAGCGCGTCGGTTACCGCCGCACCGGCCTCGCGCGCGAGCAGCACGGCGGCGGCGATGTCCCACTCATGCCCCCAGCGCAGCGTCGCGACGAGGTCGGCTTCGCCCGCCGCGACCATCGCGATGCGCAGTGCGATGGAGTTGGGCTTGGGGACCATCACCAGGTCGCGGTCGACCTTGGGGAGCTGGTCCGCCGGCACCCGCGCACCGGGCAGGTCTGTCCGCTCGGCGGCCCGCAAGGCCGTGCCGTTTCGCCAGGCCCCTTCCCCGGCCCGCGCCGTCCACACCTCGCCCCGCGCCGGTGCGTCGAGCACGCCGATCACCGGCTGACCGTCTTCCACCAGTGCGATCGAGACCGCCCAGCCCGGCCGCCCGCGCAGATAATCGCGCGTGCCGTCGATCGGATCGACCACCCAGAGCCGGGAGAGCGAAAGCCGATCTGCATTGTCCACCGTCTCTTCCGAAAGCCAGCCGGCATCGGGCAGCAGCCCCCCCAGCCGCGCGCGCAGCAGCGCATCGACCTCCAGGTCGACCGCGCAGACCGGGTTCCCCGGCGCCTTTTCCCAGCGCGCGAAATCGCTCTGCCACCGCGCCATGGCGTGGCGGCCCGCCTCGGCGGCGATGGCGGCGATCTCGGCGGCGAGCTCAGGCACCGGCGATCGTCATCCCGTCGATGCGCAGCGTCGGCGCGTTGATGCCATAGCGGAACTCGAGGTCGTTGGCGGGCGTGATCGCGCGGAACATGTCCTTGAGGTTGCTTGCGATGGTGATCTCGGAGACGGGCACCGTCAGTTCGCCCTTCTCGATCAGGAAGCCCGCCGCACCCCGGCTATAGTCGCCGGTCACGCCGTTGACGCCCTGGCCGATCAGCTCGAACACGTACAAGCCATAGTCGATCTCGCCGATCAGCGTCTCTGCCGGTACATGCCCCGCTTCCATATAGAGATTGCTCGGCGACACGCCCGGCGCGCCGCCCCCGCCGCGCGTCGCATGGCCGGTCGGCTCCAGCCCCAGCTGACGGGCCGCGGCGCTCTCCAGCAGCCAGGTCTCCAGCATGCCTTCGCGGACCAGCTGCATGCGGTTGACCGGCAGCCCCTCGCCGTCGAACGGGCGCGAGCGGATGCCGCGCGGGCGGTGCGGATCGTCCCAGATCGTCACGCCGGGCGCGAACACCTGCGTACCCAGCGCGTCGAGCAGGAAGCTGGTCTTGCGCGTGATCGCCGCGCCCGAAATGGCCCCGATCAGATGCCCGAGCATCCCGGAAGATACCCGGCGATCGAACACCACCGGCATCGCGCCGCTGGGAATCTTGCGCGGGTTCAGCCTGGCGACCGCCCGTTCGCCGGCGAGCCGCCCGATCGCCTCGGGCGCATCGAGCATCGCGGCGTGGCGAGCGGAATGATGCGCATGGTCGCGCTCCATCGCGCCGTCGCTGCCCGCCAGCACGCTGGCGGAGATGCCGTGGCTCGATTGCGCATAGGCGCCGCTGAAGCCGTGGCTGGTCACGAGTGCGAGCTGCACCCGGCTCGCCCCGGCGCCCGCGCCTTCGCTGTTGGTGACGCCGGCCACCCCGCGCGCGGCTTCCTCGGCGGCGAGCGCGCGGGCCTTGAGCGCGGCAGGCTCCACCTCCGCGCCATCGTCGAGGTCTAGCTGCGGCGGCAGCCCGTGCATCAGCCGATCTTCCGGCGCCAGGCCCGCCCATTGATCCTCCGGCGCCTCGCGCGCCATCGCGACCACGCGCTCCACCAAGGTGGCAATGGCGTCGCTGCTCAGGTCGCTGGTCGAGACGCTGGCGGAGCGCTTGCCGACGAACACCCGCAGGTCCAGTTCCTCGGCCTCGGAGCGCTCGACATCCTCCAGCGCCCCCATCCGGACGGAAACGGAGAGCGAGCGGTCGGCGGAGAAGACGGCGTCGGCGGCATCCGCACCCGCACGGCGGGCCCGCGCCACGGCATCGGCGGCGCGCTCCAGGGCCTGTTCGTTGTTCAGCATCCCCGCGACTTAGGAGCGCGGGGCCACAAAATCAAAGTCCGGACAAACCCACCACCACGCAGGCGGCCAGCATCAGGAACCCCGCGTCGCGATTGGCACGGAACCGGCGCAGCGCATTGGTGCCGTCGGCGAGCTTCAGCGTGGCGATCTGCCAGGCGAAATGCACCGCCACCGGCAGCAGCGCGAGCAGCGCCAGCGGATCGGGCCGCACCGTCCACAAGGCCCATCCCCACAGCAGCAGCGCGAGCAGGTAGAGCAGCCCCACCCCGCCCCGAACGTGCGCCCCCATCCGCCGCGCCGAGGAGCGGACGCCGACGATCGCGTCGTCCTCCACGTCCTGCAGCGCGTAGATGGTGTCGTAGCCGATCACCCACAGGATCGTGCCGGCATAGAGCCACCACTGCGCGCCCTGGCGACTGGCGAACGCCGCCGCCGGATCGCCCGCGACGAACCCCACCACCGCGCCCGATCCGAACACGATGCCGAGGAATGCCTGCGGCCACCAGGTGATGCGCTTCATGAACGGATAGGCGGCGACCACCGGCAGCGTCGCCAGCGACCAGAGCTTGGCGGGGGTAGGCATCGCCAGCCACACGGCCAGGCCGATCGCCAGCAGCACCGCCAGCCAGGTCCAGGCCGCGCGCAGCGAGACGGCACCGCTCGGCAGCGGGCGGCTGCGGGTGCGCGCCACCTGCGCGTCAAGGTCGCGGTCGACGATGTCGTTGTAGACGCAGCCTGCGCCCCGCATGGCGATCGCGCCCGCCAGCATCGCGCCGATCCGCCACCACCCGCCCTCGGGCAGGCCCGAGAGCAGCCCCCCCCAGGCGCAGGGCAGGAACAGCAGCCACCAGCCGATCGGCCGGTCGAAGCGCGCGAGCAGCGCATAGGGTCGCCACGCGCGCGGCAGCAGGCCGAGCAAGCCGCGATGTTCGGTATCGGGGACAATGGGGGGTGCGCCGGTCATGCGCCGCCTGCTGCCACAATCCCGCGCCTGCCCCCAAGCCGAAATTTTCGGGCACAATTTCGCGACAATCGCTAGGTAGCGGGGCGAACGGGTTTTCGGGTGGAGAGCAGGATATGCGGATTCAGGTGTTGGCCGGGCTGTTGCTCGTGCTCGCAAGCGGCGCACAGGCGCAGGACGGACCGCCGGCGCCGGCGGGCGGTCGCCCGCGCGGCTTGTTCGTCAGCCCGATGGGCGAGCCGTTCCGCGGCACGCCCGACGGAAAGGCGCCGCAGGACGCCTGGTTCGACGGCGCCGACGCCAACCATGACGGCGCGCTGACGCTCGACGAGTTCCGCGACGATGCGATGCGCTGGTTCAAGGTGCTCGATCGCAAGGGCGACGGCGAGATCGATCCCGCCGACATCGAAGTGTATGAGACGGTGCTGGCACCCGAGGCGCGCGGCGGCGGGTTCGAGATGGGCGGCCCGACGATGGGCGACAATGGCGAGGTCAAGGCGGCCGAGATCGGCTCCACCCGCGTGCTGAGCGGGCTTGCCCGGTTCAACTATCTCGGCAGCCCCGAGCCGGTGACGGCGGCGGATTCGAGCCTCAACGGCGGTGTCACGCCGGTCGAGTTCCTGGGCGCCGCCAAGCGCCGCTTCGACCTGCTCGACACCAACCATGACGGCAAGATCACCAAGGCCGAACTGCCCGAACTCCGCAGCGGCCCGATGAAGCGGCGCGGCGGTCGCGGTGGCGGCGGCGAGGGTGGTGGCCGTCGTGGCGGCGGCGGTAATCGCGGCGGCTATATGGGCGGATCGATGGGCGGCAGCATGGGGGGCTGAGCCCCCCGCCCTCACGCGCGCTCGGGCACCGGCACGTTGAAGCCGTTGAGCGTCACCGAGACCAGGCTGTACAGCCCGACCAGATAGATCAGCTCGTTCGCACCGTGCTGGCCGAAGGTATCGACCGCGAGGCGGTAGCACGGCTCGGGCAGCACCCCGCCCTTGACCAGCGCATAGGCGACGTCGAACGCGACGTTTTCCTGCTCGTTCAGGTCGGCGGGCTTCAGCCCGGCGCAGATGGCGGAGATGCGCGCGGGCGACATCTTCTCCTCCTCGGCTACCGCGACATGCGCGTAGATCTCGTACGCCGCATCGAAATGCGCGCCGGTGACGAGGATCGCGACCTGCCGCGCCGGATCGGGCAGCGTCGCCTCCATCGACATCGCCTTGGTCAGCGCCCAGATCGCGCCGCCGATCCGCGGTTCGTGCAGCCACGGGTTCCAAGGGCCGAGCAGGCTGCCATCCTCGCCCACCGCGACGAAGGCGTTGAAGTTGGACGAAATGCCGCGCTTCATATCCTCGTAGAGCGGCTTCTGGTCGTCGGAAAGCTGGTCGGGCTTCAGGAGGGGCAGGCGCATCGGGGTGCAGTCCTTGGTTGGACGCGGCGGAGCTGCCGCGCTGCACAAATGCTACAGCACGCGGTTGGCTCCGGCGATCCTACCCAAGGATAGAACGGGGGCTGGACGCATACACCGCCGCTCGCGGACGCGCGCGCCAAACGGCTGAAGTTGGTGGGAAGCGGACGATCGACTTTGAGTCGATCAGGCGAACAGCTGCCATACAATCGATATGATCACCACGACGAGCAATGCCATCCCGAATTCGGCTGGCCTGAGGTTGCGGCCGCCGATGCGATCATACCAGCGGTCGCCATGTCCAAATGGCTCGAAGGCCATCGTGGGTTCCTTTCGTCTGCAG
>NZ_BCYY01000018.1 GCF_001598435.1 Sphingomonas pituitosa NBRC 102491 | reverse complement strand
ATCGGCATCGGTGATCCGCCCGCCGATCCAGCGGAGCGGCACCCCGCCCCCGCCGCCCGGGCCGTTGCCGCGCCCGCCGCTGCCGGTCCCCTCACCCGCGCCGCCCGCGCCGGTCCCCGGCCCGGCCACCGGCGCCGCGCCGGACGACGTATCGCTTGCGATTGCCGGCTTGGGCGCGGTGACCATGGGCGGCGGCTGGAGCACGACCGGCGGCGGCGGTGCGACGACCTCCGTGGCCCTGGAAACACGGTTGGGCGGCGACGAGGCGCCTTCGGCCTTGGGTGCCGCGCGCCGCTTGGCCGGCTCGGGCTCGGGCGGCGGCGGGGGCGGCGGCACGTCGAAGCTCAGCAGGTCCGCCGCCGGGTCGTCGCGGGAGAGCACGTGCGTCCGCAACCCGGCGAACAGCAGCGCGGCCAGCAGCGCCTCGACCGCGATTGCCGCGACTGCACCGCGCGCGCGGGAGCTGCCGGAAATCACCGGTTTCGCCCCGATCGTTGCGGGTTCATGCAACCGAAATGTGGCATGACACATTGATACGCATCGAACACGAACCAAAGATGGGGTCCGAATATGCGTAAGACAATCGCAGCACTTGCCGCCTTTGCCCTGGTGATGCCGGTCGCGATGCCGATCACCGCCGCCAGCGCCCAGTCGCGCTACGAAGGCAAGTCCAAGTCCAGCCGCAACTATCGCTATGTGAAAAAGTGCCGCAAGTCGAAGGGCGAGGCCGGCCTGATCGCAGGCGGCGTCGCCGGCGCGGTGGCCGGTCCGGCGATCATCGGCGGTGGGCTGCTCGGTGCGGCGGCGGGCGGTGTCGCCGGTGCGCTGGGCGGCCGGGCGATCGATCGCTCGATGACCGCGAAGAACCGCTGCACCTATGTGCGCGTCCGCCGCTGAGTGACCAAAGGGGCGGGCCCGGTCCCGCCCCTTTCCAAATGCCCCTGCATCGGCCAGAAACCGGCCTATAGTGCGGCCCCTAGCGCCGCCCCCAAGATGCAGGAAGTATGCGTATGTCCAGCTATGCCGATCGTCTGAACGCGCTGCGCGCGCAACTCGCGCAGGACGCGCTCGACGGTTTCGTCGTGCCGCTCACCGACGAGCACATGTCCGAATATGTCGGCGAATATGCCCAGCGCCTCGCCTGGCTCACCGGCTTCCAGGGATCGGCCGGCACTGCCGTCGTGCTGGGCAGCCAAGCGGCGATCTTCACCGACGGGCGCTACACCCTCCAGGTCCGCCAGCAGGTTTCTGCCGATCACTGGGAATATGTCGGCGTCCCCGCCACCAGCATCGCCGACTGGCTGGGCGACCATGCCCCGAACGGCGGCCGCATCGGCTATGATCCCTGGCTGCACACCCGCGCCTGGGTGGAGGAAGCGCGCAAGGCGCTGGCCGAGAAGGGCGCGACGCTCCTACCCGTGACCCGCAACCCGATCGACGCCGTCTGGGCCGAGCAGCCCAGCCCCTCCGACGCCCCGCTGGCGGTGCTGGACGAGGCGCTGGCCGGCAAGTCCTCGGCCGCCAAGCGCGCCGAGATCGCCGACTGGCTCCAAGCCCGGCATGCCGATGCCGTGGTGATCGCAGCACTCGATTCGATCGCCTGGACGTTCAACGTCCGCGGCGGCGACGTCACCCACACCCCGGTCGCGCTCGCCTACACCGTAGTCCATGCCGACGGCACCGCCGACCTGTTCGTCGCGCCCGAGAAGGTGACCGATGCGGTGCGCCAGCATCTCGGCAACGCGGTGCGCATTCAGGATCGCGCGGCATTCGCGCCTGCCCTGGGTGGGTTTGCCGGCAAGCGCGTCGTTGCCGATCCGGGCACGGCAGTTTCGGCGATTTTCGATTCTCTGGAGGCGGGCGGCGCCACCGTCGTCGCGCTGCGCGATCCGGTGATCCTCGCCAAGGCGATCAAGAACCCGGCCGAAGTCGCCGGCCACAAGGCCGCGCAGGCGCGCGACGGCGCCGCGCTCAGCCGGTTCCTGAAGTGGTTCGAGGAAACTGCGCCGCAGGGCGGGCTGACGGAGATGTCCGCAGCCGACAAGCTGCGGGAATTCCGCGAGGCGACCGGCAAGCTGAAGGACCTGTCCTTCGACACCATCTCCGCCACCGGGCCGAACGGCGCTATCCCGCACTACAAGGTCACCGACGAATCGAGCCTGCCGATCGAACGCGGCCAGCTGTTCCTGATCGATTCGGGCGGCCAGTATGGCGACGGCACCACCGACGTGACCCGCGTGATGCCGGTAGGCGAGGCGAGCCACGAGATGCGGGACCGCTTCACCCGCGTGCTGAAGGGCCATATCGCCATCGCCACCGCGATCTTCCCCGATGGCACCACCGGTGCGCAGATCGATGGCTTCGCGCGGCGGCCGCTCTGGGAAGCCGGGCTCGATTTCGCCCATGGCACCGGCCACGGCGTCGGCGCCTATCTGTCGGTCCACGAGGGGCCGCAGCGCATCGCGCCTCCCTCCTATCCGGGCGGCCAGGCGCTGGAGCCGTTGCGCGCCGGCATGTTCCTCTCGAACGAGCCCGGCTACTACAAGGCCGGCGAGTACGGCATCCGCATCGAGAACCTGGTCCACATTGTCGAGCGCGAGATCCCCGGCGGCGACAAGCCGATGCTGGCGTTCGAGACGCTCACCTTCGCGCCGATCGAGCGCAGCCTGATCCTGCCCGACCTGCTGGCGCCGGAAGAGCGCGCCTGGCTCGATGCGTACCATGCCGAGGTGCTGGCGATCGTCGGCCCGCAGTTGAACGGCGCGGACCGCGCCTGGCTGGAAGCAAAGTGCGCGCCGATCGCGTGAGGGTACCAGGGCCCTCCCCTGCGAAGGGGAGGACCCGGTCAGTCCGCCGATTCGGGGGGCGCTTCCGCCAACGGCGCGGCGTCCACCGCCTTGGCCTCTCGCGCCTGCGCTTTCCGCCGCCGCAGGTTTTCGCGCAGTTTTTCGGCCAATCGAGCCTGCTTATCCACATCCTTCATGCGAAAAGCGATAAACCTTCGCGATGCGGGTTGACAATCACCGGTCCCCAAGCAAATAGGCCCCTCCCGCACGGCGCTGGTCGCCGCGGTTGGAAAACAGTGCTGCCGTAGCTCAGTGGTAGAGCGCATCCTTGGTAAGGCTGAGGTCGCGAGTTCAATCCTCGCCGGCAGCACCATTTTCCCCTTCTGACAGAAGAATTTGCCCGCAAGGGCACCGCGCCGCCCGAGGCTGGCTTTCCCCGATATCGCACGCAACGTCATCCCGGCGAAAGCCGGGATCCATTCGCCTCTAGGGTGAAGCGGGAGCCAAAGCGGCGACCCCAATGGATCCCGGCTTTCGCCGGGATGACGACCGGTGGAGGGAGCGGCCCCGCCCCCCCCTCACGCCCGCCGCAGGCCGTCGATCCGCACCACCGGCACCGTTCCCAGCCCCTGGGGCAGCGTGACCGTCAGGCCCGCCGGGGTCTGCCGGAACGCCACGTCGCCGCCGCCCAGCAGCCGCGCCCGCGCCACCCGGCCCGCCGCCAGGCCCAGCGCCTTCACAGTCACCGGTGCGCGCGGCGCCTTGAGGAAGAACAGGTACAGCGCATCGCCCCGGCACGTGAAGCGTACGTCCTGCTCGGTGAAGCCCTTGAACGCACCTTCGTTCTGCATCCCCGAGGCAAGCTGGGTCGGCCCCTCGCCATAGACGCGCCACGGCCGGCTGCCGAAGATCGCCTCGCCGTTCACCGCCATCCAGGCACCGAGATCGTCGAGGATCTTCTCCTCCTCCGCATCGATCGTGCCGTCGCCGCGCTGCGGCACCGAGAGCAGCAGGTTGCCGTTCTTCGACACTACATCTGCCAGCCGCTGCAACACGTCGCTGGCCGACTTGTACGCCTTGTCGGTGTAGAGGCTGCGCTTGTAGAACCAGTCGCCCAGGCACGTGTCGGTCTGCCAGGGTTCCTCCCACAGACGGTCGGAGAAGCCGCGCTCCACATCCTGCACCAGCCCGAACCGGGCATAGGGATGCAGCTGCTTGGCGGTGGCGACCACGTCGATCTTGCCGTGCCAGTCGATCGAGCGGTTGTAGTAATCCGCCACCGCCGCGAGCCCGATGGGCCCGAACGGCAGCTCGTAATTGTCGAAATAGCAGAAATCGGGCTTGTACTTGGTCACCAGGTCCACCTGGCGCAGCAGCCAGCGCCTGGCATAGTCGATGTCGCCGGGGGGCACGGTTTCCAGCCACTGGCCGTCGTTCGCATCGTGCCACTTGCCCATCGCCTGCATCGTGTCGATGCCGTCGGGCGCGACCATGTGCTTGCCGGTGTAGAGCAGCTGGGGATCGAGCCCCTCCCACCATGTGCCGGCGCCATCGGCCTTGGTCAGCCGGAAGGCGTCGTAGCGCTCGCCCTTGCGCGGCCCCTCGGGGTCATAGCCATAAGCGGGTTGATACCAGTGCCAGCTGTGCGAGGCGTGGTTGGAGACGCCGAAGCGCAGCCCGGCCGCGCGCGCCGCCTTCTCCCAGGTGCCGACCACATCGCGCTTCGGCCCCACGCGCAGGCTGTTCCAACTGTGATGCGCGCTGTCGTAGCAGTCCAGATTGTCGTGATGGCAGGCGAGCGACACGAAATACTTCGCGCCTGCCTTCACATAGCGCTGCATCAACCCTTCCGGGTCCCAGCGCTCGGCGGTCCAGCGGTTCTGGACCTCCATGAAGCCGACATCGGCAGGGTGGCCATAGGTCTTGCGGTGGAAGTCCGAGACCGGGTGCCCCTGCATGTACATGAAGCGCCCGTACCAGTCGCCCTGCTCGGGCACCGCCTGCGGGCCCCAGTGCGACCAGATCCCGAACTTCGCGTCGCGGAACCAGTCTGGATAGCGATAATTCGCCACCAGCGACGGCCAGGTCGCCTGCACCGGCCCTCGCGCCGTCACCTGCGCCCGTGCCACCGCCGGCAGGGCGGCGAGCCCCGCCAAGACGCTGCGACGCTGCCACCCTGATCCGATCATTATTACCTCCGCTGAACCACGACAGTACCACCTTGATACCGAACTTCCGTATCAAAGCCATTGTCGTCGGTGACCGGCTTGCCGGCGCTCACCCACTTCACGCGGAAGCTGCGGGCAGCGGGCATGCCCGTCCAGCCCTTGCCCTCGCGCGCGCCGATGGTCAGCGTGCCGGCCTTGTCGTCCCACGTCAGCGGAATGCGGCTGAACGCGCCGCTCTTGTACTGCTCGCTGCGGCCATCGTCCTCGTAGAGCGAGAACGCGCCGTTGGCGCCGGTATAGACGGTGATCGTCAGCGGCGCGTCGCGCTGCTGGTCCACATATTGCGTCACGGGGCCCATCGGCACGATCGCGCCTGCCTTGACGAACAGCGGCATCCGCTCGGCGGGTGCCGTCACGCCGGCGATGGTGCCGCCGCGATAGGTCTTCGCCGTACCGAAGTCGTACCAGGTGCCGGTGCCGGGGAAATACACGGTGCGACTGCGCGCCTTGTACTCGGTCACCGGCGCGACGAGGAACGCGTCGCCGAACAGATACTGGTCGTTGATCGTGCGCGCCTTGGCATCGGACGGGAAGTCCATTGCCATGCCCCGCATGATGCTGCCGTCCTTCATATAGGTGTCGGCGCCGACCGTGTAGATATAGGGCATCAGCCGGTAGCGGAGCTGATCGTACCACACCATCGAGCTGCGCATCGGCGAGCCTTCGGGCGAAATCTCGTAGATTTCGCGATACGGCGCCTCGCCATGGCTGCGGAACAGCGGGCTGAACGCGCCGAACTGGAACCAGCGCAGGTTGAGCTCGCGCCACTCGGCGAGGTCCTCCGGCTTGGGGGTCTTCGTCTCGAAGCGCGGCTCCACCGCAAAGCCGCCAATGTCGTGCGTCCAGTTCGGAATGCCCGACATCGACGCATTCACGCCCGCCGAGATCTGCGCGCGCAGATCATACCAGCGGGTCGCCACGTCGCCCGACCAGATCGCCGCGCCGTAGCGCTGCAGCCCACCGAAACCGGAGCGGGTCAGCAGGAAAGGCCGCACGTCGGGCTTGAAGCTCCGCCAGCCCTCGAAGAAGGCGCGTGCGTTCATCAGCGGATAGCTGTTGAAATACTGCTCGGCCGGCCCGATCGCGGTCGGCCCCATGGTGTCGATCCGCTCCGGGATCGAGAGGTTCGAGTGCATGTCCGGCTCGCTGGCATCGGCCCACCAGGCATCGGTACCGAGCACGCCGAGCCGCTCCTGGATCTGCTTCCAGAAGATGCGGCGACCCTCGGCCGAATAGGGATCGTAGAAGGTGTTGGCGTAGCCCGGACCGACCCAGTCCTTGTTCCCCTGCCGCAGATTGCCCTGATAGGCCGCGCCCGCCGCGTTCAGCTCCTTGTAGGTATCGGTCGTCGGATAGAATTTCGGCCAGACCGAGATCATGAAGTTGGCGTGGCTCTCGTGCACCTTGTCGATCATCGCCTTGGGATCGGCGAAACGGGTGGGATCGAACTTGTGGCTGCCCCAGTCGTCGTCACGCCAGTAGCGCCAGTCGAGCACGATGTTGTCGAGCGGGATGTTCAGCGAACGGTATTTGTCGACCACGCCGGTCACCTCGGCGGCGGTGTCGTAGCGCTGGCGCGACTGCCAGAAGCCATAGACCCATTTGGGCATCATCTCGGCCTTGCCGGTGATCTGGCGATAGCCGGCGATCACGCCGTCCAGATTGTCGGCAGGCACGAACCAATAGTTCTTGGCCTGGCCCACTTCGCTGGTGAACCACACCGAATGCCGGTCCTGCGCGGGCAGCGGATCATTGTGGAGCAGCGCCATATAGCCGGCGTTGGGGTCCCACTCGATGCGGATCTGCACCGGCTTGCCCTTGACCATCGGCAGGTCGAAGTTCGCGTACCAGGGGTTCCAGTTCTGCCGCCAGCGGTCGAGTACCAGCTTCCCGTCGGCATAGACCTTGTAATAGCTCGAGCCATAGAGCTGGAACTTGTGGGTGCCGGTCACCTCCGGCTGGACGTCGCCGGTCCACACCACGGTCTGCTTCTGCACCGCGTTGCCGGCGGTGTTCTGGCCGCCCGTTGCCGCCACGGTCTGCGCCTTGGCCGCCTCCGGCCAGTTCTTCTGGTCCTTGATATACTGGTAGTTGATCGTCGCTTCCTGGCGCGCGACCGCCAGCTTGCCGTCGAGGAAATACTCGGCCTTCCAGCCGGGCTTGCCGTCGCTGGAGACCTTCAGCCCCTCGCCGACCAGGCTGTACGGCTTCGGGTTGCCGAAACGGCTGATGCTGGCATTGTCCCAGAGCAGGCCGTAGCTGCGCGTCGAGACGACGAACGGCACGGCGATGTCCATATTGTGCTGGGCGAGTTCGACGTCCTCGCCGTTATAGTTCATCTGCGCGTTCTGGTGCTGGCCCAGGCCATACAGCCCTTCATCGGTGCCGCGGTTGAACTGCTGGCTGACGGAGACGAACGGCTTGCCCTCGACGGTGACCGGCTTGAACGCCGCCTGGCCGGATTCGGCGAGCAGCTCGCGGCCCTTGGCGTCGGTGAAGCGGACGCGGCCGGTGGCGATCTCGATATCGGCGGTGGCGCGCTTGGCCTTGACCAGCACATGGCCGTTCGCCTGCGAAACGTCGAACGCGCCGGCTGCCGGCGGATTGGGCGCCATCAGGCTGGGGGCGAGCGTGCCGGTGTCGACGCCCTTGGGCATTGCGACGACGTGGAAGATTCCGTCGCCGTGCACGGTCACTTCGACCTTGGCGGCGGCGCCGCCGGTCGGCGTGACGACCACGCCGCCATCGGTGCGGCTATAACCGTTTTCCTGCGCCGCCTGCGCCGGCGCCATCGCGCTGCCTGCCAGCAGCGCCGCGATCCAAACCCTCTTCATGCCCAAGTCTCCTGCCATTCTTCTATTTCTGCCGCTCAACGATAGCGGCCCATGGTGATCTTCAGAACCTGCGGACGATCGATCAGGTTGAGCCCGTAATCGGTCTGGTCGCCATTCCAGGTGCGCGTCGTCTTCCACTGGCCGTCGACGAAGGTCCCTTCCTCGGTGCGGAGCATGATGCCGTTGGGCGCGCTGCCTGCCGCGGGCGCAAAGGTAACGCGGACATGGTCGCCCACCACCAGGAACTCGTTCTCGGAAAGCTGCGCGACCGCAACGCCGCCGATCTTCTCCGCACCCCAGGGCGCCGGATCGGTCTTGAGGAAGGTCCATTCCTTCATGCCGAACTGCCACTCGCCCCAGCTGGCGGTGATCTGCCAGCCGCCGAGCGTGGTGCTGCGCGGCTTGTTGTCGTCCGGCTTGGCGACGCCCCAGGTCGGGCGCGTAAAGGCAATCCGCGCCCAGTCGCGCGCGATGCCGCCCAGCGTGCGATAGGGCAGCGCGAAGGCATCCATCGTCGCCGCATCGAGGTCGCGGGCGCCGAGCGGGAAGTTGAAATAGCCGGTGGCGTCCATCCCGAACGGCGCAAAGCCGATCGCGCCGCGGCCCAGTGCCTCGTAGAAGAAGCGGGCGAAGTCGCGCGCATTGCCGATCTCCGGCACCATCAGCGCATTGTCCGCCCGCGCATATTTCTCGAGGTAGAGCGCAACATTCTCGCTGCTGCGATCATAGAGGTCGGGTGCCGCGAAATCGAGCGCGGGGGCAGCGGCTTTCCAGATGTCGAGCACGTCCTGCTGCGGACCGCCGCTCGCCACGCCGTCCGGATCGGGCACGTTGGAGGCGCCGGCCAGCGCCGCGTTGACGTACATCGGCAGCGGCTTCACCGCCTTGCCCGCCGCCGCGATGGCGTTCACGTAGCGCGCGACATACCAGCTGTTGAACGCGCGATCGGCCTGCGCGCCGAATGCCTGCGCCCAGGTGCCGCGCTTGCCCGTCTTCTTCGCCAGTTCGGCCGGGATGTCTTGGGCGAACAGCCGGTTGCCCTCGGCCGAATAGTCGCGCGGATTGCGGTAGCTGCCGGTCTCGTTCTCCGGCTGGACCAGGATCACGGTGTTCTGCGGATCATGGTCGCGTAAGTATTCCATGACCTTCACGAAGGCGCGCATGTCCGCCTTCAGCGTCTCGGCGCCGTGGGCGCTCAGCACGCCGTGATCCTTGCCGTCGCGCGTTTTCATGCGCGGAAAGCGCTTCGAATCGAGCTTCACCCAATCGGGCGTGTAGCTGTAGCTGGTGTTCTTCCAGGTGCCGAACCACAGCAGCACCACGCGCTTGTCGTGCGCACGGGCCTGGTCGAGCAATGTCCGGAGGAAGCTGAGGTCGAACTGGCCCTCGCGCGGCTCCACCTGCTGCCAGGCGATCGGCACTTCCACGGTGTTGGCGTGCATCCGCTCCAGCACGGGCCAGGCGGTCGCCAGCGGCTCGGCATAGTTGCTCGAATTGTTGACCTGCGCGCCCAGCATCAGGAACGGCGCACCGTCCACGATGAGCGCATGGCGGCCGTTCTTCGTTTCGATATGCGGCACCGGCGTCGCGGTCTGCGCCGTCGCCGTGCCGGCGAGCAGCAGCGCGAGCGCTGCGCTCCCTAGCGAATGCTTCCTCATTTCTTCTCCCCTGCCGGATCGCCATAGAACAGCCCGCGCCCGTCCGTGCCGAGATATACCCGGCCCGCGATGCGCGGGTCGCCCGAAATCACGCGGAAACGCAGGCCCCACTGGTGCCCGTCATCGTTGATCCGCTGCCAATGTTTCCCCAGATCGTCCGAGCGCCAAACGGCGCGCAGCCCGTCCATCGTGCCCACGGCGTAGACCGCGGGGCTACGCCCCTGCCACTTGCCCAGACCGAACAGCTCTACCTGCAGCGCGCCGCTGGCCGGCTGGAACGACGCGCCGCCATCGGTGCTGCGCCAAAGCTGCCCGGCCAGCTTCAGCCACAGCTCGCCCGCCGCGAAGGGCGAGGCGACCAGCGTCGATTGCTGCTCGCGGTTGCGGATCCGCGCCGCCGAAAGATCCGCCGGCAGCCCGCGCCCGGCGAGCGGCGCAAAATGCGCCCCGCCGTCGCGCGAGCCGAGCAACCGGGTGTCGCTCACCGCATAGAAGCGGCTGGGGTCGACCTTGTCGGCGGTGGTGCGGATGCTGCCCGGCAGCCCCTCCACGCGCAGCCAGGTCTTGCCGCCGTCGCGCGTGCGCAGTGGCTCGGGCGTTCCCACCAGCATCGTGCCGCCATCGGCCGAGACGCTGATCGCCGCCTCGCCGTTCAGGTCGGCGCGGGCGGGCGGGTTCCCCATCGCCGGTACCTTCACCGGCACCCAGCTGCGCCCGCCATCCTCGGACCGCCCCAGCGAAGCGTCACGCGCCCGATTGGCGTAGAGACTGCCGCTGCGCACGATCACGCTGGGCTTGCGCCCCGCATAGTCCAGCGTGTTGGTGTTCGAGAGATACGGGTTGGTGAAGCTCGGCTGCGGCGAGACGGCGAAATCGTCGTGCACGAACCCGGCAAGATCGCCGAAGCCGGAGACCAGATGCGCCCCACCGGTCGGCGAGATGAGCGTGATAATCGCCGTCTGCTCGATGCCCCGCACCCAAGGCGCCCAGTCGACGCGGCCCATCCCGGCCGAGCCCGTCGCATAGACGGTCGCCCCGGTCGTATAGGCGATGTGCCCGGCGTCGAACGGATCGATGGCGAGGCCGGTGATCCAGTGGCCGAAATCCGCGCCCTTGCCCTCGTGCAGCAGGAAGGGCGTCGCGCTGATGTCGCGCCGGCTGCGCGGGCCGAGATCGTCCCAATGCGCGCCGCCGTCGCGCGACAGCCACAGCGTGTCGCCGAGCGTATAGCGGTCCAGCGTGCTGATCGCGACCGTGCCGGGCGCCGATGCCGCCACCGCCACGCCGAGGATGCCGCCCTCGCGATGGTCCGGCGGCGTGATCGCCTGCCCCCTGCCGTCCGGCGTGAAGCGCCACACCGCGCCGTCCCGCGCGTCGCTCTGGCCGATGCCGGTGGCATAGCCGACATAGAGCGTGCCGTCCGCCGCGATCGCCGCCTTGACGGCCAGCATCTCCGGGCCGGGACCCGCGACCGGAAGCCAGGTCGCGCCGCCATCCGCCGAACGATAGAGATGCACGGCGCCCGGATCGGCGACACCCGCCCAGATCCGCCGCGATCCGGTGCCGGGCGTGCCGCTGGCCGGATCGAACAGCACGAACGCCACGCCGCCATGCGTCTGGCGCGGCGGCGGCTTGCCCAGCCCCGCCACCGGGAAGGCGGCGAGCTTCGTCCAGTGTGCGCCCGAATCGTCGCTGCGCCAGAGACCGTCATGCCGCGTGCCGAAGAACAGCGTGCTGGTACGGTTGGGGTCCACCGCCAGCCGCTCGCCGAGACCGCGGCCCGCCTCGTTGCCGCCCATCGCGAACGGCACCGGCGTCACCGCCCAGGTGGTGCCCCGATCGGCCGATCGCAGGATCGCCGCCGGCGCATTGGCACCCATGCCCGCGGCCATATAGACCAGCGCCGGATCGCGCGGATCGGGGGCGATGCTCTCGATGCCCATATAGCTTGAGACAACGTTGCCATCCTGCAGCGGCACCCAGCGCGCCGCGGCCGCATCCCAGCGATAGGCGCCACCCATATCGGTACGCAGATAGGCGAGGCCGCGCTCGGCCGGGCTGAACACGATGCCTGGCGCATAGCCGCCGGCGCCCACCGTCACATTGGTCCAGCGATAGGGAATATGCGTCTGCGCCACGGCCGGCACCGGCGCGGCCGCGATGGCCAGCGCCGCGAACATGCCGAGCGACATGGAACGCGCCATTATTCTCCCCTCCCGCCGCGGACCAATGACAGCCCGTTTACGATCGTGCCGCAACAGGTTAGCGCTACCAGATGCGGAAGGAAACCGCTGTTTTGAAATTTACTTTTACAGGTGGATGCGGCCTGCGATAGCTTCGTGCACGATGTCGCGCCACGCGCTGGGGAGGAATGCATGATCTCGCAAGAACTTAACCGTCGCCACCTGCTGGGCGGCATGGCACTTGCCGCCGGCCTGTCGGCGCTGCCCGCGCAGGCACAGGGCGCAACGCAGGACGAGATGCTCCCGCTATGGCCGGGATCGCCACCGGGATCGCCAGCATCCCTGCCGACGCCGAAATACGACCAGCGCTCCAAGGACCCCGCCTTCAATGATCGCTGGCTGACCGGCGTGGGCCAGCCGTCGCTTACCGTGCGCCGCCCGGCCCAGCCGAACGGCACCGCGGTGATGCTCGTCCCCGGCGGCGGCTATGGCTTCCTGGCGATCGACAATGAGGGCGAGGAACAGGCGCGCTGGCTGAACGCCATCGGCATCACCGCCTTCATCCTGCGCTATCGCCTGCCTACCGAAGGCTGGGCGAACCGCGCAACGGTACCGCTTGCCGATGCGCAGCGCGGCCTGCGCCTGATCCGCGCCTCGGCCAAGCGCTACGGCGTCGATCCGGCGAAGGTGCTGGCGATCGGCTTCTCGGCCGGCGGCCATCTCGCCGGCAGCCTGGCGACGCGCCATGCCGAGCGCGTCTACGCGCCGGTCGACGCCGCCGACCAGCTTTCCGCCCGGCCCGACCTTGCCGGCCTGATCTATCCGGTGGTGAGCCTTGCCGCGCCCTTCACCCATGGCGGCTCGCGCGACAATCTGTTCGGCACCGGCGCCGATGCCGCAGCCCTCTCCGCCGCCTCGGTCGAGAACCGCGTCACCGCCGAAACCTCGCCGATCTTCCTGGCCCATGCCAGCGACGACGGGCTGGTGCCGATCGCGAACAGCCTCGCGCTCTACCAGGCGATGCTCGCCGCCAAGCGCCCGGCGGAACTCCATGCCTTCGACCAGGGCGGCCACGGCTTCGGCGTGCGCCTGCCCAAGACCGTGCCGGCCTCGGCCTGGCCTACGCTGTTCGCCGCCTATGCACGCCGATCCGGGCTGCTCGCCGGCTGATCGCAACGATCCGGGCTGCTGCGCGTCTTTCGTCGAGGACTCAACGACAAGGCGTGCAGCATGGACCCGAGAAGCGAACCCGTGGAAAAGCGCGCCCGCAAGGGCTTCGGCACCGTCGCGCTGATCGTCCTGGCGATCATCGTGACGGTGTTCGTCGGCTACAATATCTATTACGTGGTCACGCCGGGCTGACGGCGCCGCCGCCGGCCGCCTCTAGGCCTCGGACGCCCGCACGCGGCGACGGCGTCCCGGGCTGGCGACCGACAGGCTGGGCACCACCGGCGCGTCGCCGCGATCGAACCAGCCCAGCGCGGAGGAAATCGCCATCGCCGTTTCGCGAAGCAGCGCCAGCGCCTCGTCGTGCGAAACATGTGGCGCATCGTCGATCGCGGCGAGGAACGGGATGGTGAGCGCCGCGACGACATGGCCGTCGAAGCCGAAGATCGGGCAGCTCATGTCGGACACGCCTGCCATCCGCGCGCTGGGGATCGATTCATACCCCTTGGCGCGCACGGCGTGCAGCCGCTCGGCCAGCCCCTTGGACAACCCCTTGGGATAGAGCACGGCGCGCCGCTCCTCCTCCATTGCGGCAAGCAGCACATGGCCCGAGCAGCTGGTCAGCAGGTCGATCTCGGTTCCCAGCCGCACGGCAAATCCGGTCTGCCCCGGGCTTTCCTGCCGCGCGACGATCAGCCCGCGCGTGCCGTTCACCACCACCAGATGGCAGGACTGCACCGTCGCCGCCGCCAGGCTGTGCATCAGCGGCGTCGCGACGTGGGTGAGCTCCTGCGCCGGAGTCGCGCGGTGCGCGATCTCGAGCACGCGATAGGTGACGCGGTACCGGTCGCTCACGCTGTCCTTGTACAGCCAGCCTCGCCGATCCAGCACCACGATGATGCGGAACAGCTCGCTGATCGAGCGGCCTAGCCGCTGCGCGATCTCGCTGATCGTCAGCCCCTGCGGCTCGGTGCCGAGCAACTCGATCACGTCGATCGCCTTTTCCAGCGCAGGCGCGGCGTAGGCGGGCGATTTGTCGGCCGAAGCGGGTGGTGCGGTATCGGTCATGCCGCCACGCTAACCAATCTGGCAGGCGGTGTCATGCCACTTGCGAACGCGCCCCGATTTTGGCTAAGAAGATGAAAGTCATTTTGACATATGAAAACTACGAAGGAGATGGGGAGGCGATGCGTTTCCGGAACAAGACCGCGCTCGTAACCGCGGCTGGCCACGGCATCGGGCGCGCAACCGCGCTGCGACTTCGCGATGAGGGCGCCCGCGTGTTCGCGCTG
This sequence comes from Sphingomonas pituitosa NBRC 102491, assembly GCF_001598435.1. Taxonomy (GTDB): domain Bacteria; phylum Pseudomonadota; class Alphaproteobacteria; order Sphingomonadales; family Sphingomonadaceae; genus Sphingomonas; species Sphingomonas pituitosa. The sequence continues at coordinate 95,752 of NZ_BCYY01000018.1, read as the reverse complement.
GATCGCGACGGCGACGCACTTGCGACGATGGACGGCGTCGAGCCGGTGGTGCTCGACCTGCTGGACGCCGCGGAAATCGCGGCTTTGCCTGCAAAAATCGGCGCGATCGACGCACTCGCCAACATCGCGGGCTTCGTCGCCGCAGGCTCCATTCTCGATGGCAGCGAAGACGACTGGAACCTCTCCTTCGACCTCAACGTCCACGCCATGCACCGCATGATCCGCGCCTTCCTGCCGGCGATGCTGGAGCGGGGCGGTGGCGCGATCGTCAACATGTCGTCGATCGCTTCCAGCGTGAAGGGCATCCCCAATCGCTATGCCTATGGCGCCTCCAAGGCTGCCGTTATTGGCCTGACCAAATCTGTCGCTGCCGATTTCGTCGCGAAGGGCATTCGCTGCAACGCGGTCTGCCCCGGCACGGTCGACACGCCCAGTCTCCGCCAGCGCGTCGCCGAGCAGGCCGCGCAGCAGGGCATCAGCGTCGAGGACGCGCATGCCGCCTTCGTCGCCCGCCAGCCGATGGGCCGGCTGGGCCAGGAGGACGAGATCGCCGCGCTGGTCTGCTATCTCGCCAGCGACGAGGCGGCCTTCACCACCGGTGCGGTGCACGTGATCGACGGCGGGTGGGTGAACTGATGACCATGCACGCCCGCATCACCGGCCTGCGCACGGTCGACCTGCGCTTCCCGACCAGCGCCTCGCTCGACGGCTCCGACGCGATGAACCCGGACCCCGATTATTCGGCGGCCTATGTCATCCTGGAGACCGACGTCCCCGGCCTCGAAGGCCATGGCCTCACCTTCACCATCGGCCGCGGCAACGACATCTGCGTCGCGGCGATCGAGGCGATGCGCCACCTCGTCCTCGGGCTCGACCTCGCCTGGATCGCCGAGGAGCCCGCGCGGATGTGGCGACACCTCACCGGCGACAGCCAGCTGCGCTGGATCGGCCCGGACAAGGGCGCGATGCACCTCGCCACCGGCGCGGTGGTCAACGCGATCTGGGACCTGTGGGCCAAGGCCGAGGGCAAGCCGGTGTGGCGCCTCGTCGCGGACATGACGCCCGAACAGCTCGTCCGCGCGATCGACTTCCGCTACCTCACCGACGCGATTACGCCCGAGCAGGCGCTCGCCCTGCTCACCGAGCGCGCCGCCGGTAAAGCGGACCGCGTCGCCACGCTCGAGGCGAACGGCTATCCCTGCTACACCACGTCGGCCGGTTGGTTGGGCTATCCCGACGAGAAGCTGCGGCGGCTGGCGCAGGAAGCGGTCGATGCCGGCTTCCACCATATCAAGCTCAAGGTCGGCCGCGACCTGGAGGACGATATCCGCCGCGTCCGCATCGCCCGCGAGGTGCTGGGACCCGATCGCAAGCTGATGATCGACGCCAACCAGGTGTGGGAAGTCGGCCAGGCGATCGAGTGGGTCAACGCGCTCGCCTTCGCCAAGCCGTGGTTCATCGAGGAGCCGACCAGCCCCGACGACGTGCTCGGCCACAAGGCGATCCGCGATCGGATAGGCCAGGTCCAGGTCGCGACCGGCGAGATGTGCCAGAACCGCATCCTGTTCAAGCAGTTCATGGCGGTGGGCGCGGTCGACGTGATCCAGCTCGACGCCTGCCGCATCGGCGGGGTGAACGAGGCGCTGGCGGTGCTGCTGCTCGCCGCCCGCTACGCCCTGCCGGTGTGCCCGCATGCCGGCGGCGTGGGGCTTTGCGAATACGTCCAGCACTTGTCGATGATCGACTATCTGTGCTTTGCCGGCACCATGGACGGCAGGGTCATCGAATATGTGGATCATCTCCATGAACATTTCCTGGAGCCCTGCGTGATCAAGGACGCGGCATACATGCCGCCGCAGCAGCCGGGCTATTCGATCCAGATGAAGCCGGAGACGCTCGTCCAGTATCGGTTCGGCGCATGAATCTGGGCCTTGCCGGCAAGGTCGTGATCGTCACCGGCGGCGCGTCGGGGATCGGCGCGGCGATCGCGGCGGGCCTTGCGCGCGAAGGTGCGCTGCCCGCCATCATTTCGCGTGAACCGCCCCGGCCGGAACTGGCGGCGGAGCTGGGGCCGGACTGGCTGTTCCACCCCTGCGAGCTGGCCGACGACGACGCGGTGGTCGCCGCGGTCGACGCGGTGGCGGCACGCTGGGGGCGGATCGACGGGCTGGTCAACAATGCCGGGCTGAACGACAATCTCGGCTTCGAGGCGACCCCGGCGCAGTTCCGCGCCTCGCTCGACATCAACCTCGTCCATTATTTCGGGATGGCGCGTGCAGCACTTCCGCACCTGCGGGCGGCGCGCGGGGCGATCGTCAATATCGGCTCCAAGACCGCGATCACCGGCCAGGGCCATACCAGCGCCTATGCCGCGGCCAAGGGCGCGGTGCTGGCGCTGACCCGCGAATGGGCGGTGGCGCTGCGCGGCGACGGCATCCGGGTCAACGCGATCGTGCCGGCCGAGGTCGAGACGCCTGCGTATGCCGAATGGCTGAAGAGCTTCGACGATCCCGCCGCACGCCGGCAGGAGATCGAGCGCCGCGTGCCGTTGGGGCACCGCTTCACCACGCCGGAGGAAATCGCCGACACTGCGCTGTTCCTGCTCTCGCAGCGGGCCAGCCACACCACCGGCCAGTGGCTGTTCGTCGACGGCGGCTACACGCATCTGGACCGCGCCATCGAATGACCCCAACAGGGGCGTCGCACCAAGGAGAGGACACATGGCCAGCAAGGCCGGACGCTACACCCCCGCCATCATCCTGACGGTTTCGCTGTTCTTCCTGTGGGGAATGGCGAACAACCTGAACGACATCCTGATCGCGCATTTCCGCCGCGCCTTCACGCTGAGCGATTTCGAGACGAGCTTCGTCCAGCAGGCCTTCTACATGGGCTATTTCCTGCTCGCGACGCCGGCGGCGATGCTCGCGCGGCGGCGGGGCTACAAGGCGGCGATCGTCACCGGGCTGGTCCTCTACGCGATCGGCGCGCTGCTCTTCTATCCAGCGACGCATTTCGGTGAATATCGCTGGTTCCTCGCGGCCTTGTTCGTGATCGCCTGCGGCCTGGCCTTTCTCGAGACCTCGGCGAGCCCGCTGATCGCCGAACTCGGCAGCCCCGAAGGCGCCGCGCGCCGGCTGAACTTCGCCCAGGCGGCCAACCCGCTGGGCACGATCTTCGGCGTGCTGGTCGGCAAGTATTTCATCCTCTCCAGCTTCGCGCAGGACGATCACGCGCTCGCCGCCATGTCCGCCGCCGAGCGGACCGCGACGCTGCGCGGCGAACTCGCCTCGGTGCAGACGCCGTATCTGGTGATCGGGCTGGTCGTGCTCGCCTTCGCGATCGCCGCCGCGCTGATCGCCTTCCCGGACAACCGCAAGCAGGGCGATGCGCCGGCGGTGCCGACTGGCAAGGCGCTCGGCACCGTGCTCCGCGACAAGACGCTGGTGTTCGCGGTGGTGGCGCAGTTCTTCTATGTCGGCGCGCAGGTCGGGCTGTGGAGCTACACGATCCGCTACGCCCAGGTGAACCTGCCCGGCCTCACCGAGCAGGGCGCGGCCGACTATCTGTTCGCCAGCCTGGTGCTGTTCGGCATCGGCCGCTTCGTCGGCGCGGCGCTGATGGGCAAGGTGTCCGCGCCGGTACTGCTGATGGCGTTCTCCGGCCTGTCGGCGGCGCTGGCGGCGGTGGCGGTGTTCGTCGGCGGCACCACCGGGCTGTATGCGCTGGTGGCGGCGAGCTTCTTCATGTCGATCCAGTTCCCGACGATCTTCGCGATCGGCATCGGCGGGCTGGGCGCGCTCAAGCAGATCGGCGCCTCGCTGATCGTGATGGCGATCATCGGCGGCGCAGTGCTGACCGCGGCGATGGGGCATCTGTCCGACCTCGCGGGGATCAACCTCGCGCTGCTGGTGCCGGCCGTGGCGTTCCTGGTCGTGCTCGCCTTCGGTGCGAGCGCGCGGGGGACGGCCGGGGATGTGGAGCTGGTGACGGCGGGGCATTGAGGGGTGGCGATGCGAGTTCTCGATTAAGACCCGGATTGAAAGGATGGCGCATTGAAGCGTAAGCCCCTATCATTCCAGTATTAGACGCTGGGGGCTTATGTCTGACTACGATCTCATCCCTGAAAGCGAATTCGAAGACCTTCCTTCGGATCCATACGATCGCTTCGTTCGACTAGCGACTGTTGCGCAAAAAAACATCGCGCGGATGCTGGACGATTCCCAATCTAATGAGTTCTCAGACGAAGTTCGTTCGCAGTTTGTTAGCATGATCTCTCATATCGCTGAGGCTTGCGATATTGAAGGCTTGCCCCTTCTCGATCCCGAGAACACGACCTATCGCACCTATACCGTTTACCGTCACCATTTAGCGGGCATCATTGCGAAAGCTCGACTTAAAAGCCCGACTCTATCCCGACCGTACACGGTCGAACTAGGCCGCATAAATCGCGCTCGAATAGCGCAAGAAATCGATCACCTTCGCCGCTTTGTTGAAGATTCTGATCTCGACAATAAAAAGAAATCTAAGCTTATCGCTAAACTCGATGAACTTGATGAAGAGCTACATAGGCAACGCCTAGGCTTTGCTAGAACGATGGCAATTGCAGCATCGATCATGACCATCATCGGGGGAGGCACGGCAGCTTTGGCCAATTCACCCAAAGCAATCGAAGCTATTACAAATATAATTGCTTACATCGGCGAAGATAAGGAAGCCGAGGAAGCGAACCGGCTTCGGCTGTCACCTCCTCCCAAGGCAATCCCAGATTTACGCAATCAGCCGCTTGCGACCTCCGGCGGTTTCCCCGACGATCTCGACGACGTTCCGTTCTAAGCCGTTAAGATACAAGCTAACGTTCAAGCCGCGCCTACAAACAGCAGCGAGTGACCACTTTAAGCCTCTCTCCTTTAGGGGAGGGGTTGGGGTGGGGCTGTGTCTCACCGAGACCAACGAACGTTCTGGAATCCCTCCACCCCCAACCCCTCCTCCGAGGAGGAGGGGCTTAAGAAGGGGAACCCACCAGCACCACATGCAGAAACCGCGGCCCATGCGCGCCGCGGACATAGGTGCCCTCGATATCGGTCGTACCGCTGACCCCCGTCACCCAATAATGCGCGCGCGGCACTGCCCCGCCGGGAGCAGCATCCTCCAGCCAGCGGACCAGCGCGGCGACCTCCAGCACGACGATGTGCCGCAGCGCCAGGAAGTTGGGCAGCATCGGCGCTTCCGGCGAGGTCTCGAACACCAGCGACCCCGTCTCCGCCACCCCGGCCCGCGCAAACGCCAGCACCGCGCCGTCGTCGATCGGGCAGTCCGCCAGCCGCGTGAGCCCGGCCCAGTCGAGCCCATCCACCCGCGCATCGGGCGGCAGCCATAGCGCCGGTTCCGCGCCCTCGACCGCAAGATACCCAGCCACCGCCCCCGGCAGTTCCGCCAGCGAGCCGATCCGCGCATGCGTCGCCGCCACGCTCGGCTGGCCAAGTTGCGCCAGGAAGCGCGCTACCAGATCCTCGCCCCCCACCGGCCGCTCGCGCTCCTCGCCCGTCAGCAGCCCCGCTGCCTCCGCCGCCAACACCGCCGGATCGCCCACCGGCCCCAGCCGCGCCAGGATCGCGTCGCGCGCGCTCATCGTTCTCCCTTTCGATAGCGGTCCATGAAACTCTCTGCCGCCGGTGCGGGGAAGTCGCGCCCGCCGGTCCAGCCGCCGGCTAGCGGCAGTTTCGCGATCCAGCCGCGCCCGGCCAGCCGCATCGTCCGGATCGCCCAGCGCACTCCCGTCCGGTAGACCCACGGCCGCCGCGCCGCCCACGCCCAGAGCCCCAGCCCCTTGCGCAGCGTCACCGGCTCCAGCCCCTCGCGCCAGCTCTTCTCGCGCCAGCCGCGCAGCAGCGTCGGCAAGGGGATCGCGACCGGGCACACCTCCTGGCACTTGCCGTTCATCGTGCAGGCGTTCGGCAGGTCGCGGTTCGCCGCCAGCCCGTCGAGCGCGGGCGTCAGCACCGATCCCATCGGCCCCGGATAGGTGCCGCCATAGGCATGGCCGCCGATCTGCCGGAACACCACGCAGTGGTTCATGCACGCGCCGCAGCGGATGCAGCGGAGCATCTCCGCCAGCCCCTCGTCGCGCATCGCGCTGCGGCCATTGTCGACCAGCACGATGTGCATCTCCTCCGGCCCGTCGCGGTCGCCCGCCCGCTTCGGCCCGGCATAGAAGGTGGTATATTGCGTCAGCGCCGCCCCGGTCGCCGATCGGGCGAGCAGCCGCAGCAGATGCACCGCATGGTCCATCGACGGGACCAGCTTCTCGATCCCCGCCGTCACGATATGGACGCGCGGCGGCACCAGCGAGAGTTCGGCATTGCCCTCGTTGGTGACGGTGCAGACCTGCCCCGAATCGGCAATCAGGAAATTGGCGCCCGAAATGCCGACATCGGCGCCCAGCATCTCGCCCCGCAACTGCCGCCGGGCGCTCGCCGCCATCGCGACGATGCTTTCCTCGACATGCGGCTCGCGGTGGCGGGCGTGGAACAGCGCCGAGACCTGCTCGCGCGTCTTGTGCATCGCCGGCCAGATGATGTGCGAAGGCCGCTCGCCCGCCAGCTGGATGATGTGTTCGGCCAGATCGGTCTCGACCCGGCCGATGCCTGCGGCCTCCAGCGCGTGCGGCAGGCCGATCTCCTCGCCGAGCATCGACTTGGAACGCGCTACGCTCCTGGCGCCCGCCTTGCGGCAGATGTCGACCACAATCGCGCACGCCTCGTCGGCGGTTTCGGCCCAATGGACCGTCGCCCCCGAAGCCGTCGCCGATGCTTCGAACTGCACGAGATAGCTGCCAAGGTTCGCGATCACATGGTCCTTGATCGCCGCCGCCCGTTCCCGCGCCGCGCCAAAGCTGGGCCAGGCGCCGATCGCCGCCCCGCGCTTGGCCTCGGCGGTGCCGGCGGTGCGCTCGACCGCGATCTTGAGCTGGCGGTCGGCGAGCGCGGCATCGACCCGCGCGTCGAACGCCCGGCTCACTGGTCTTCCCCGATCGCCGGGCCGTCGGCCATGCCGGCCAGCACCTCGATGGTGTGAAAGGCGCGCACCTCGGCTCCGCGCCGGTGCAGCTTGCCCGCCATGTTCATCAGGCAGCCGAGATCGCCGGCGAGCAGCAGCCCCGCGCCGCTCGCCTCCACCGCCGCCGCCTTCTCGTCGGCGATCGCGTTGGAGATGGCGGGGTATTTCACGCAGAAGGTGCCGCCGAAGCCGCAGCACGTCTCCTCGCCGGCGAGCGGCACCAGGTCCAGCCCGTCGACCGCGCCGAGCAACCGCCGCGGCTGCGCCTTGATGCCGAGTTCGCGCAGGCCCGAGCAACTGTCGTGATAGGTCGCGGTCGCCGGCAGCGTCACGCCTTGCGGACGCCAGCCGCGCGCATCGAGATAGGCGAGGATCTCCCAGGTCTTCCCCGCCACCGCCTCGGCGCGCGCGGCCCATTCGGGATCGTCGGCGAGCAGTTCGGGATAATGGCAGCGGATCGTTCCGGCACAGCTGCCCGAGGGCACGACGATCGCGTCATAGCCCTCCAGCATCGCGACGTTGCGCCGGGCGAAGTCGGTCGCCGTCGCGCGGTCGCCGGAGTTGAGCGCGGGCTGCCCGCAACAGGTCTGCGCCGCCGGCACCACCACCGCGCAGCCGGCATCGGCCAGCGCCCGCAGCGCCGCAAAGCCCACGCGCGGCCGCATCGCATCGACCAGACAGGTGACGAACAACGCGACGCGCGACGGAGTATCCTGGCTCATGCCCTCCCCATTTGCACATTCTGGGAGCGCTTTCCAGAAATGGCGCCGTCAGCTGTTGATGGCTTCCGCCTGCATCTCCGCGACTTCCCGCCGCAGCATTTTCAGCAACAGCGCCGCCGCCCGGTCGGTATCCTCGGCCGGGCTCAGGAAGCGGTGCTGCATCAGGCCCAGCGCCGTCGCGGTGATCATGTCGGCCAGCGCACAGCGGCGCTCGCCGAACGCCTCGCCGGGAATCAGCGCCGACAAGGCGACCAGCATCGTGCTGCGGACATCGCCGCGCGTGGCTTCGAAAACCGCCGCGATGCGCTCGTTTCGGGCGGTTTCCGCGACGATCTCTGCAAATAGCGGATCGGACTCGCCCGGTTCGGGGCGAATGAAATCGGCGAGCCAGGTCCAGACAAACTCCGGGTCCCCGCTGCGAATACCGGCGGAAAGCGACTCGGGTGCCAGGAAGTCCATGCAATCCGCCTGCACGATCTCCGCGACGATCGCCTCCTTGCACGAGAAATCGCGATATATTTGACCTACGGCAATGCCCGATTCCTTGGCGATCTGGGCCACGCCTGTCGCGTGAAAACCGTTTGCAATGAACAGCCTGCGCGCGGCCGCGACGATTTTTTCGCGTCGCAGCAAGGCCTTTTCGCGGTGCGGAACCCCGCTGTCTCCCGTAGTTTCTGTCATCCAACCCGTCTATAAAATCGACTTGACCGAGTCACTCGCTTCGCAGTAGCGGCGAATGTGAGCGAACGTTCACTCACATATATCACAACGGCAGGCTGAAGCATGACTTTTTTCCGTCACACCGCGCCGGCTCTCGCGCTTGTCCTCGCCGCCTGTGGTGGCCAGTCCCAGCAGCAGGGTGCCGGTGGCCCCGGCGGCGCCGGTGGCCAGCAGGCCGCGCCGCCCCCGGTCTCCTATATCGTCGTCCAGCAGCAGGCCGTGCCGCTGACCAGCGAACTGCCCGGCCGCCTGAGCCCCTATGAGAGCTCGGACGTTCGCCCGCAGGTCAACGGCCTGATCCTCGAACGGCTGTTCACCGAAGGCGACATGGTCCGCCAGGGCCAGCCGCTGTACCGGATCGATCCCGCGCCGTACCGCGCCGCCGTCGCCAGCGCCCGCGCCGCGCTGACCCGCGCCCAGGCGACGATCGCCACCAGCGAGGCACTTGCCCGCCGCTATGGCGAACTGGTGAAGATCAACGCGATCTCGAAGCAGGAAGCCGAGAACGCCCTCGCCAGCGCCGCGCAGGCGCGGGCCGACGTGGCGGCGCAGCGCGCCGCGCTGACCACGGCCGAGATCGACCTCGCCCGCACCACCATTCGCGCGCCGATCAGCGGCAAGATCGGCCGTTCGGTGTTCACCACCGGCGCGCTGGTGTCCGCCTCACAGGCGAACGCGCTGACCACCATCCAGCGGCTCGACCCGATCTATGTCGACATCCAGCAGTCGAGCGCCGACATCCTCAAGCTGCGCCAGTCGATCATCGCCGGCCAGGTCGCCCGCGACGGCAACGCCAAGGTTGCGGTGAAGCTGGAAGACGGCACCGACTATGGTCCGCAGGGCACGATGCGCTTCGCCGACGTGACCGTCGACCAGGCGACCGGCAGCCAGATCATCCGCGCGCTGTTCCCCAACCCCAACGGCCTGCTCCTCCCGGGCATGTTCGTCCGGGCGCGCCTGGTCGAGGGTACGCAGCAGAACGCGATGCTGGTGCCGCAGCGCGCGGTGAGCCGCGACGAGCGCGGCAATCCGATCGTGCTGGTGGTCGGCGCCGAGAACAAGATCGAGCCGCGCCCGATCCAGACCAGCCGCACCGCGGGGGATGCCTGGATCGTCACCGGCGGCGTGAAGCCGGGCGACAAGGTGATCGTCGAGGGTGCGATGATGCTGCGTCCGGGCATGCCGGTCACGCCGCAGCCCTGGAACCCCAACGCCAAGCCGGCCCAGGGCCAGCCGGGCGCAGCTCCCGCTCAGGGGAAGTAAGCTCCCATGTCGCGCTATTTCATCGATCGCCCCATCTTCGCATGGGTCATCGCGATCATCATCATGCTGGCGGGCGTCCTCGCCATCCGCTCGCTGCCGATCGCGCAGTTCCCCACGATCGCCCCGCCGGCCGTCTCGATCACCGCCACCTATCCGGGCGCGGATGCCAAGACGCTGGAAAACACGACGACGCAGATCATCGAGCAGCAGATGAAGGGGATTGATCACCTTCGCTACTTCTCGTCCTCGTCCTCCTCGGCCGGCACGGTTACGATCACGCTCACCTTCGAGCAGGGCACCGATCCGGACATCGCCCAGGTGCAGGTGCAGAACAAGCTGCAGGCGGCCACCCCGCTCCTGCCGCAGGAAGTGCAGCAGCAGGGCATCCAGGTCGCCAAGGCAACCCAGAACTTCCTGGTGGTGATCGGCCTCTATTCGGAAGACGGGTCGCACAGCGGCACCGATCTTGCCGACTATGCCGTGTCCAAGCTGCAGGATCCGCTGTCGCGCGTGAACGGCGTCGGCGACACCCAGATCTTCGGCTCGCAATATGCGATGCGCATCTGGGTCGATCCGGTGAAGCTCAACAAGTACGCGCTCACCGTCGATGACGTGAGCGCCGCGGTCCGCGCGCAGAACGCGCAGGTCTCCGCCGGCCAGCTGGGCGCTCGCCCGGCGCCGAAGGAGCAGATGCTCAACGCCACCGTCTCGGTCCAGTCGCGCCTGACCACGCCGGACCAGTTCGCCCAGATCCGCCTGAAGAGCGGTACCGACGGCTCGGTGGTGCGCCTGGGCGACGTCGCCCGCGTCGAGATCGGCGCCGAAAGCTATGGCTTCGACTCCAAGTGGAACGGCAAGCCCGGCGCCGCCATCGGCATCAAGCTCGCCCCCGGCGCCAACGCGCTGGCCACGGTCGACCTGGTCAAGGCCCGCGTCAACGAGATCGCCAAGACCTTCCCCGGCGACATCAAGGTCATCTACCCGTACGACACCACGCCGTTCGTCCGCCTGTCGGTCGAGCAGGTGGTGCACACGCTGATCGAAGCGGTGGTGCTCGTCTTCCTGGTGATGTTCCTGTTCCTGCAGAACTTCCGCGCCACCCTGATCCCGACGATCGCGGTGCCGGTGGTGCTGCTGGGCACCTTCGCGGTGATGGCGATTGCCGGCTACTCGATCAACACGCTCACCCTGTTCGGCATGGTGCTGGCGATCGGCCTGCTCGTCGACGACGCGATCGTCGTCGTGGAGAATGTCGAGCGCCTGATCGTCACCGAGCATCTCAGCCCGATCGACGCCGCGCGCAAGTCGATGGACGAGATCACCAGCGCGCTGGTCGGCGTCGCCCTCGTCCTGTCGGCGGTGTTCCTGCCGATGGCGTTCTTCGGCGGCTCGACCGGCGTGATCTACCGCCAGTTCTCGATCACGATCGTCTCGGCGATGGTGCTCTCGGTGTTCGTGGCGCTCGTGCTCACCCCGGCGCTGTGCGCCACCATCCTCAAGCCGCACGATCCGGACAAGCTGGAAGGCAAGGGCCCGCTCGCGCGCTTCTTCCGCTGGTTCAACGAGAAGTTCGATAACGGCCAGCGCCGCTACGAGAAGGGTGTGCGCAGCACCGCGCGCAGCTGGAAGCGCTCGGGCCTGGTCTATCTGCTGATCATCGGCGGCATGGCCTTCCTGTTCCTGCGCCTCCCCTCGGGCTTCCTGCCTGAAGAAGACCAGGGCATCGCGATCGCGCTGGTGCAGGGTCCGGCGGGCGCCACTTCGGCGCGCACCGACAAGGGCCTCGAACTCGTCCGCGACCACTTCCTCAAGCAGGAAGCGGGCAATGTGCAGGGCGTGTTCACCATCAACGGCTTCAGCTTCGCGGGCGCCGGACAGAACAGCGGCCTGGTGTTCATTCCACTGAAGGACTGGGCGGACCGAAAGGGCAGCGCCAATTCGGCGCAGTCCATGGTCGGCCGCGCGATGGGCAGCTTCTCGCAATATCGCGACGGCCTGATCTTCGCGATCACCCCGCCCGCGGTCCAGGAACTCGGCAACGCGACCGGCTTCGACCTGCAGCTCGTCGACACCGGCGGCATCGGCCATGAACGCCTGCTCCAGGCGCGCAACATGATGCTGGGCATGGCGATGCAGGATCACCGCCTGGTCGGCGTGCGCCCGAACTCGCTGGAGGACGCGCCCCAGCTCAAGGTCGATATCGACCAGGACAAGGCCAAGGCGCTCGGCCTGGACCTGGCCTCGGTCAACAGCACCATCGCCACCGCCTGGGGCGGCGCCTATGTGAACGACTTCGTCGATCGCGGCCGCGTCAAGCGCGTCTATGTCCAGGCCGATGCCCCCTATCGCCTGGCGCCGGAGGACATCGCGAACCTCTACGTCCGCGGCGCGACCGGCACGATGACGCCGTTCACCGCCTTCTCCACGCTCAGCTGGGAACAGGCGCCGGTGCAGCTGACCCGCTATAACGGCCTGCCGGCGATGGAAATCCTCGGCACCCCCGCCCCGGGCGTGTCGACCGGCGACGCCATGGCGGCGATGGAGGCGATCCACGCCAAGCTGCCGCCGGGCACCCAGCTCGAATGGACCGGCCTGTCGTACGAGGAACGGCTGTCGGGCGGCCAGGCGCCGGCACTCTACACGCTGTCGCTGCTGATCGTGTTCCTCTGCCTCGCCGCGCTCTACGAGAGCTGGTCGGTGCCGATCTCGGTCATCCTGGTCGTGCCGCTCGGCGTGGTCGGCGCGCTGCTCGCGGCGAAGCTGACCGGCCTCAACAACGACATCTACCTGCAGGTCGGCCTGATCACCACGATCGGCGTGTCGGCGAAGAACGCGATCCTGATCGTCGAGTTCGCCGAGGAGCGGATGCGCGAGGGCATGAGCGCCTTCGACGCGGCGATCGAAGCCGCCAAGCTCCGTCTCCGCCCGATCCTGATGACCAGCCTCGCCTTCATCTTCGGCGTGCTGCCGCTGGCGATCACCACCGGCGCGGGTGCCGGCGGCCAGAACGCCATCGGTCGCTCGGTCGTGGGCGGCATGCTCTCCGCCACCGTGCTCGCGATCTTCTTCGTGCCGATGTTCTTCGTGGTGGTGCGCGGTCTGTTCGATCGCCGCCGCAACAAGGGCGAGACGCCCCCCGCAACCACCCATGACGGCGGCGCCTCGGCGCCCCAGGGAGCCTGACGGCCGTGACCAACCGCTTCCCCCTGCTCCTCGCCCTGGCCGCGAGCACCGCGCTCTCGGCCTGCAACCTCGCCCCGAAATATGGCCGGCCGGAGCCGGCCGTGCCGGCCGCGCTTCCCCAGGGCGGCGTCTACCCGGCGGCGGCAACCGACGCGCCGGACATCAGCAAGATCGGCTGGCGCGATTTCTTCGTCGACGATCGCCTGCGCAAGGTGATCCAGCTGGGTCTGGACAACAACCAGGACCTGCGCCTCGCCGCCGCCAACGTGCTGCAGGCGCGGGCCCAGTACCGGGCGCAGCGCGCGGACCTGTTCCCCGCGATCGGCGTCAGCGGCACCGGCACCTACACCAACACCGCGCAGTTCGCGGCGAGCGCGGGCGGTGCGCTGGGCGGCGGCGGCGTCCAGGACGTGCAGAACTTCAGCGTGTCGGGCGGCATCACCTCGTTCGAGCTCGACCTGTTCGGCCGCGTGCGCAACCTGAGCCGTGCGGCGCAGGAGCAATATTTCGCCAGCACCGAGGCGCAGCGTGCCACACGCGTCTCGCTGATCGGCGAGATCGCCAGCGCCTGGCTGACCCTTGCGTCGGACCGCGAGCAGCTCGCCATCGCGCAGAACACGCTCCAGGCCTTCCAGCAATCGCTGGAGCTCACCCGCGCCCAGTTCCGCATCGGCACCGCCTCCGAACTCGAATCGCGCCAGGCCGAGACGAACTACGAGTCCGCCCGCAACGACGTGGCGACCGCGCAGACGCGGATCGCGCAGGACATCAACGCACTGCAGTTGCTGACCGGCGCACCCGTCGGGACGGAGCTGCTGCCCGATTCGCTGGGCGATGCCCGGGCGACGATCGACGCCCTGCCCGGCAACGTGCCGTCGGAAGTGCTGCTGCGCCGCCCTGACGTGCTGCAGGCCGAGCACCAGCTGATCGCGCAGAACGCCAATATCGGTGCCGCCCGCGCGGCGTTCTTCCCCAGCCTCTCGCTCACCGCAACGGCGGGTTCGATCGCGTCGACCATCGGCAAGCTGTTCGGTTCGGGCACCGATACCTATACGGTCTCACCCACGGCATCGCTCAACATCTTCAACTTCGGCAAGAACCAGGCGAACCTCGCCTATTCCAAGGCCTCGCGCGATGCGGCGGTCGCCACCTATCAGAAGACGATCCAGACCGCCTTCCGTGAGGTCGCCGACGCGCTGGCCCAGCGCGGCACGATCGACGAGCAGCTGCGCGCGCAGAGCGCCCGCGCCAATGCGGCGGAGGTCGCCGCCCGCCTGTCCGACGCGCGCTACCGGGCGGGGGTGGACTCCTTCCTCACCGCGCTCGATTCGCAGCGCAGCGCCTATGCCGCGGAGCAGCAACTGGTCACCACCAGGCTGACCCGTGCGAGCAATTTGGTGACCCTGTATAGAACCTTAGGCGGCGGGCTCGACTAGCCGCTTGCCAGCAGCGAAAATCGGCATACTCTCTGGATCCAATAGGAGAAGGAGAGGTGTCGTGTCGCTGAACGAAACCCAGCCGAACCAAGATCCGGGACTGCCCGCACTGCCGGTGCAGGCCTCGGATGAGAGCATGATCATCCTCGAAGGTCTGCTCTGCGTGATGCGGGAGAAGAACATGCTCTCGCGCCAGGATATCGAGCTGCTCTGCCAGAAGGTGGAGCGCCGCGCTGCCGGCATCAGCAAGAACCCCCTGCCCTGCTGCCCGGACAAGGCGGCGAACGCGCGCAACTATGTCCAGCGCCTCGCCGACTATCTGGGCCACCGCTATGGCGGCAAGCACCTCCGCCGAGTGAGCTGAGCGCAGGACGCTACGGCCGGAGCGATTTCCTCCTTTGGCAGGCGGGCGTGCCGCGCTACTGCGCAATCGTCTGTCTTTCCTGAATGAGGACGCTTGCATGAAGTTGCTTCGCTACGGCCCGCGCGGTGCCGAAAAGCCCGGCCTGCTGGACGCCGACGGCCGGATCCGCGACCTGACCGGCCTGGTGCCCGATCTTACCGTGGACGTGATCGAACGGATCCGCGCGGTCGATCCCACCACGCTGCCGCTGGTCGAGGGCGACGTTCGCCTGGGGGTGCCGGTGGCGAACATCGGCAAGTTCCTCGCGATCGGCCTCAACTATGCCGACCACGCCCGCGAAGCCGGCCTCGAGCCGCCGCCCGAGCCGATCTTCTTCACCAAGGCGATCTCGTGCCTCGCCGGCCCCAATGATCCGGTGATGATCCCCAAGGGATCGCAGAAGAGCGACTGGGAAGTCGAGCTGGGCGTGATCATCGGCAAGACCTGCCGCCATGTCGACCAGGCCGATGCGCTGGATCACGTGGCAGGCTATGTCCTCGCCAACGACGTGTCCGAACGCGCCTTCCAGAAGGAGCTCGGCAGCCAGTGGGACAAGGGCAAGGGCTGCGACACCTTCGGCCCCGTCGGCCCGTGGCTGGTGACGCCGGACGAGGTGGCCGATTGCCAGGCGCTCGACATGTATCTCGATCTCAACGGCAAGCGGATGCAGACCGGCAACACGTCGACGATGATCTTCCCGGTCGCGGAATGCATCGCGTACATGAGCCGCTTCATCACCCTGCATCCGGGTGACCTGCTGATCACCGGCACGCCCCCGGGCGTCGGCGAGGGCCAGAAGCCCGACAAGATCTTCCTCAAGCCCGGCGACGTGATGGAGTTGGGGATCACCGGCCTCGGCACCCAGCGCCAGGACGTGATCGCCTTCGATCTGGCGGCGCTGGCGGGGTGACCTGAAGGAGGAAAAGTCCCCCTCACCCTCCCCACTGCCTTCGGCAGCGGGCCCCTTCCCCCTCCCGCAAGGGGAGAGGCACTGCTCCCTCTCCTTTTGTGGGAGAGGGAGGGAGCGCCGAAGGCGCGGAAGGGTGAGGGGGACGCTTCCCCCAAAGCCCTAGATCGCCTCCACCCCCAGCACTTCGATCGCCTCGGCCTTGCCGCCGAAATCGACCCGCTCGCCTTCCTCCGCGCCCAGCAGCGCGTGGGCGAGCGGTGCCTGGAACGCGAGCCGGTCGGCGCTCGGATCGGCCTCGTCATGGCCGACGATTTCGATCACCCGCTCGCGCCCGTTCAGCCGGATCCGCACCCGCGCGCCGATCCCCGCCACACCGTCCTCGATCGGCGGTGCGACCTGCGCGGTGGCGGCGCGGGTGTTCCAGTAGCGGAGTTCGCGCTTCAGCACCTCCCTGGCCTCGGCATCGCCCTCGGCCTCGATCGCGGCTTCCAGCGCCGCGACCTTGGCCGCGATCAGCGCTGGCCCCGCCGCGGTGACGAGGTTCGGCCCCGCCGGCAGCGGCAGCTCGAACTTCGGTTCCTTATGTTCCTCGTCGCTCTCGCGGCGGAAGGCGACACTCATCGTTGGGGCAGATCCTCGAGCGTGGATGATACCTTCCAAAGATCGATCGCGCCTTCGGTTGCATGCGCATCGATTTCGGCCAGCTCCTCGGCCGAGAAATCGAGATTCTTCACGGCATCCAGCGAATCGTCGAGCTGCTGCACCGTCCGCGCGCCGACCAGCGCCGAGGTGACGCGGGGATCGCGCAGCACCCAGGCGATCGCCATCTGCGCCAGCGTCTGCCCGCGCTTCTCGGCGATCCCGTTGAGCGCGCGGATGCGGGCGATGTTCTCGTCGGAAAGCAGCGCGGTGTTGAGCGAACCGCCCTTGGCCGCGCGCGCATCCTCCGGCACGCCGTTCAGATATTTGCGCGTCAGCATCCCCTGCGCGAGCGGCGAGAAGGCGATGCAGCCGGTGCCGAGATCTTCCAGCGTGTCGAGCAGGCTCTCCTCGATCCAGCGGTTGAGCATCGAATAGCTCGGCTGGTGGATCAGCAGCGGCACCTTGTATTCGGCCAGGATCGCCGCCGCCTTGCGGGTCAGCTCGGGCGAATAGCTGGAGATGCCCACGTACAGCGCCTTGCCCTGGCGGTGGATCTGGGCGAGCGCGCCCATCGTCTCCTCCAGCGGCGTCTTCGGGTCGACGCGGTGCGAGTAGAAGATGTCGACATAGTCGAGCCCCATCCGCTTGAGGCTCTGGTCGCACGAGGCGATCAGATACTTCTTGCTGCCGCCGACGTCGCCATAGGGTCCAGGCCACATGTCCCAGCCAGCCTTGGACGAGATGATCAGCTCGTCGCGGTGGCCGGCGAAGTCGGTCGCCAGCACGCGGCCGAAATTTTCCTCGGCCGAGCCGTACGGCGGCCCGTAATTGTTCGCGAGATCGAAATGCGTCACGCCGCGGTCGAACGCCCGGCGCAGCATCGCGCGGGCATTTTCGAACACGTCGGTGCCGCCGAAATTCTGCCACAGCCCCAGGCTGATCGCCGGCAGGTCGAGCCCGCTCCGCCCACAGCGGCGATAGGGCATGCGGCCGTCATAACGATCGGCATCGGCATGCCAGGGCTGGGGATAGGCCATCGTGTCTCTCCATCGGGAATGCTTGGTCGAACGCGCCTATACGCAGGCCGGGTCCGCCACGAAACACCCCCTCGTCCCGAACAATGGCAAGCCGCCCCCAAGGACAGCTATCTTGTCGTCCCCGCGCCTGCCGGGTAACGCGGGCGGCCATGCAGTATCACAGCACCCGCGGCGCCGCGCCCACGCTGGGCTTTCGCGACGTCACCCTCACCGGTCTCGCCAGCGACGGCGGCCTTTATATTCCGACCGAATGGCCGCGCTTCTCGGCCGAGGACATCGCCGCGATGCGCGGGCTCTCCTATGTCGAGACCGCCGTCCGCGTGATGCTGCCCTTCGTGACGCCGGATCTGAGCGAGGACGAGCTCCGCCAGCTCTGCACCCAGGCCTATGGCCGCTTCTCGCACGCGGCGGTGGTGCCGCTGGTCCAGATCGACCAGCAGCACTGGCTGCTCGAGCTGTTCCACGGCCCCACCCTCGCCTTCAAGGATGTGGCGCTCCAGCTGCTCGGCCTGTTCTTCGAGAAGTTCCTGGCAGGTACCAACCAGCACCTGACGATCGTCGGCGCCACCTCGGGCGATACCGGCAGCGCCGCGATCGACGCAGTGGCCGGCCGCATCGGCGTCGACATCTTCATGCTGCACCCGCAGGGCCGCGTCTCCGACGTCCAGCGCCGGCAGATGACCACGGTGCTCGCCCCCAACGTCCACAACATCGCGATTGACGGCAGCTTCGACGATGCCCAGGCGCTGGTGAAGGCGATGTTCAACGATCGCGATTTCTCCGGCCGCTTCCAGTTGAGCGCCGTCAATTCGATCAACTGGGCCCGGCTGATGGCGCAGGTGGTCTATTATTTCTACGCCGCCGTCCGCCTCGGCGCGCCCGAGCGGCCGGTCGCCTTCTCGGTCCCCACCGGCAATTTCGGCGACGTGTTCGCCGGCTATGTCGCCGCACGGATGGGGCTGCCGGTGGCCAAGCTGGTGGTGGCGACCAACGTCAACGACATCCTGCATCGCGCGCTTTCGGCCGGCGACTATTCGGCAGGCACCGTCACGCCCACCGCCGCGCCCTCGATGGACATCCAGGTCAGCTCGAACTTCGAGCGGCTGCTCGCCGACCTCGCCGGCGCACCGATCGCCGATCAGATGCGCGGCTTCGAATCGACCCGCGCGATGCAGCTCACCAATACCCAGCGCGAAGGCGCATCCAAGCTGTTCACCAGCGACGCGATCGACGCCGACGGGATGAACGAAGCGATGCGCTGGGCCTGTGCCGAAGCGGCGCAGGTGATCGACCCGCACACCGCGATCGGCCTCGCCGCCGCCCAGCGCGCCGGCCTGGCCCCGGACGTGCCAGTGGTCACCCTCGCCACCGCCCATCCCGCCAAGTTCCGCGACGCGGTCGAGCGCGCCACCGGCATGCGCCCGCTGGTGCCGAGCCGCATCGGCGACCTGTTCGAGCGCCAGGAGCGCTACGATACCCTCCCCGCCGACTTCAACGCGATCACCGGCTATATCGCCGAGCGCGCGCAGCCCCGGCCGTGAAGCTCGTCACCCTCACCGGCGAACCCTGGGGCGACTATGGGCTGATCGATTCCGGCCACGGCCGCAAGCTGGAGCGCTACGGCGCCTATCGCTTCATCCGCCCCGAGCCGCAGGCGATGTGGGCGCCGGCCTCGGCCGAGTGGGACGCGCATGCCGAATTCGTCCCCGGCTCCGACGAGGATGGCGGCGGCCGCTGGGAGTATCTCAAGCCCACCCCGCGCGAGGGCTGGCCGCTGGCGTGGCGCGAGGTGCGCTTCACCGCCCAGACCACGCCGTTCCGCCATCTCGGCTTCTTCCCGGACATGGCGCCGGTATGGGACTGGATGCGCGGCCGCATCGCCGGGATGGACGCGCCCGAGTGCATGAACCTGTTCGGCTATACCGGCGTCGGCTCGCTGGCGCTGGCGGCGGCGGGCGCGAAGGTAACGCATGTCGACGCCTCGAAAAAGTCGGTCATGGAAGGCAAGGCCAATGCCGAGCTTTCGGGCATGGCCGACAAACCGATCCGCTGGATGATCGACGACGCGATGAAATTCACCGCGCGCGAGGTGCGGCGCGGTCGGCGCTATGACGGCATCATCCTCGATCCGCCGAAATGGGGCCGCGGGCCGAACGGCGAGGTATGGAAGCTGGAAGAAGGCCTGCCCGGCCTGATCGATGACGTGGCCAGGCTCCTCGATGCCGAGTCGCGCTTCCTGTTCCTGACGGTCTATGCGGTGCGGATGTCGGCGCTGGCGATCGGCGAGCTGGTCCGCCAGGCGATGGCGGACAAGGGCGGCACGGTCGAAGCGGGCGAGTTGACGGTGCGCGAGGAAGCACGCGGGCTGGAGCTGCCTACGGCGATTTTTGCGCGGTGGAGTAGGTAGCACTTCGAAGCGAATAAGCCGCGTACCGAGAACAAGCCGCCTTTCCGCTTTCGCCCAGTTGCGGACATTGTCGTCCGTCAGCACGAAGACCATAATGCGAATATGACGGCGAACGAAAAGCGCTTGCTCCTGGCCCTTGCTTGGATGTGCGAACAATATATCGGCAGCGGAGAGCAAGCTGGGCTCGACCACGAGTGTATGGGCGCGGGCGAAGATGCCGTCGAGTTGCTCGTCGAATACGGCTTGGTCTTTCCGTCCGGACGCGGCGGCACGTGGACAGACACCGGCAGAGCTCTGCTCGCTGAAGGCTAACGCTGTCGTTCCGGAAATGCCCCAATGGTGTCCATTCAATCCAGCGGGTTCTCGTCGGCGGCGCGGAAGCGTATCCCCATTTCGTCGAAGTGCTGTTCGCTGGCGAAGCCACGACCTAGATCGTAGAGATACAACGTGACGGGGCACCGCTGCCCGTTTGCCCACGCAATCGCTTCCTGAACTGAAACAGCTTCCAGCGCATCGTAGTCCACCACTAGCAGGGGATCACTTTCCGGAGCCTGGTCGGCGTCAGGACAGCTGTTATCGTGCTCGACCGCTTCCACGATCGCATTGACCTCGCGCCAACGATAAGGGCGCGTGCGCTTGTCTATCACGTTCCAGAGCATGAAAGCGTTGTAGCGGCACCCTAACCATTCGCAACGACCGCTTCCCACCAACTCCGGGCATTCGCGGCAATCATCGCCCGCACCGTCGAACGCCGCAGCCGCCGCCGGCCTCCCGGCACAAGCCGGGATCCATTGTGGTCAGCGGCGCGGTCTCTGCCCCGGAGCACAGGCGAATGGATTCTCGCCTTTGCGGGAAGGTCGAACGGTAGCGAGGTAAAGAAAAGCCGCCAGCCCTCAGCCGGCGAGCACGCCCAGCCGCACCAGCTCGGCGCGGAACGGCTCGGCGCCGGTGAACACCACGCCGTGGATGCCCTGCGCCCGCGCCGCTTCCACATTCACCGCCAGATCGTCGACGAACACCGCGTCCGGCCCGGCCAACCCGAATCGCTCCAGCGCCAGCGCGTAGATGGCGGGATCGGGCTTGGTGAGCTTCTCGTCGCCCGAGACGACGATGTCCTGGAAGCGGCCGAACAGCCACTCGACCTGCGGCATCCAGGCCCGCCAGAACTCGCCGGAGAAGTTGGTGATGCCGAACAGCGGCACGCCTGCCGAATCGAGTTCCTCGATCAGCGCGACCATGTCCGGAAAGGCGGGCCCCAGCTGCTCGGCAAAGCGCGGCCCCCAGAGCGCGATCTTGTCGGCATGCTCCGGGTACAGCGCGCTCAGCTCCGCCGAGGTCTCGGCGAAGGGGCGGCCAGCGTCATGCTGGAAATGCCATTCCTTGGTGACGACCTGCGACAGAAACGCGTCGAGCGCCTGCTCGGTGTCGAACAGGCGCTCGTACAAACGCCGCGGTTCCCAAGGGAAAAGAACGTTGCCGACGTCGAAGATGACGGCGTGCGGCGCAGTCCCCACCTGTGGGCTCAGCCCTGACGTGCCTTGAAACGCTTCTGCGTCTTGTTGATCACGTAGATCCGGCCACGGCGGCGGATCACGCGGTTGTCGCGGTGCCGCCCCTTGAGCGACTTCAATGAATTGACGATCTTCATGACCGATTCGCTTCTCAAATTATCTGGAATGCCGGAAAGAGCGGCTCGCCTATAAGCGCGGGGGCGGGAAGTCAAGGCCGGGCGTGCCCCCCATGCAGCCGATATGCAGCCGAACGCCGTCCCCGAACGTTCCACCGCCGATGGGCAACGCAAATCCGCTCGACCCGGCCCGTGCCGGCAGGATACATCCATTGCACCCACGAAACAGGAGTGCGTGTTCGTGAATCCGTATCTGCGTCTTGCCCTGCTCGCCACCCTGCCCGCGCTCGCCGCCGGCTGCACCTCCACCGGCGGCCGTCCGCCGATCGACGTCACCCGCTATCACCTGAACGAGCCGTTCGAGCGGACCACCGTGACCATCATGCCGATGTCCGGCGCGATGGACGTGACCCCCGAGTTCCGCGCCTATGCCGATGCGGTGCAGGCGGAGCTGGGCAAGCAGGGCTATGTTCCCGCCACCAGCGACCGGCCGGCAGGCTATATCGCCTCGGTCTCGTTCACCCGCGCCTCGCGCGGCGTCATCCGCGAACCGTCGCCGGTGTCGATCGGCCTGGGCGGCGGCAGCTTCGGCGGCGGCCGGGGCGGCGGGGTCGGCCTGGGCGGCGGCTTTTCCTTCGGCCTCGGCAAGCGCAAGCAGAACGAGATTCTCGTCTCGCAGCTCTGGGTGCAGCTCCGCCGCCGCGCCGGCGAGAGCGTGATCTGGGAAGGCCGCGCCGAGACCACCGGCGTCGGCATCAAGGACAATCAGCCCGCCGCCACCGCGCAGCGACTCGCCGCCGCGCTGTTCAAGGACTTTCCCGGCGAGTCCGGGATCACTACGACGGTCAAATGAGCATCCAGATCAGCGCCGCGTTCGACAGCGGCAACATTCGCGTCGTCGCCATCGAAGGCGACCGAGTCGACTGCGAGATCGTCCTCGATCACGAGTCGGAATTCTTCCAGTGGTTCCACTTCCGCGTCGCCGGCGCGAAGGGCCGGACGCTGACCTTCCGCATCCTCAATGCGGGCAGTTCGGCCTATCCGTTCGGCTGGCCGGGCTACAAGGCGCGCTGGTCGGCGGACCGCGAATCGTGGCGGATGACCGACACCGACTATGCCGGCGGCGTCCTCAGCTTCACCCACCATTTCCAGACGGACCTCACCTGGTTCGCCTATTTCGCGCCCTATTCGATGGAGCGGCACCACGATCTCGTCAGCCGCATCGCGCTTGCCGAGGGCGTGACGCACCGCCAGCTGGGTGAGACGCTGGACGGCCAGCCGATCGATTGCCTCACCGTGGGCGAGGGGCCGAAGCAGGTATGGCTCTACGCCCGCCAGCATCCCGGCGAGAGCATGGCCGAATGGTGGATGGAAGGCGCGCTCGAGTTCCTCACCGACGAGGACAATGCGGTGGCGAGCACGCTGCGGGAGAAAGCAACCTTCCACTGCGTGCCGAACATGAACCCGGACGGCTCGCGCCGCGGCCATCTGCGTACCAACGCGGCGGGGGTGAACCTCAACCGCGAATGGCACACGCCGACGCCCGAGCGCAGCCCGGAAGTGCTCGCCGTTCGCAATGCGATGGATGAAACCGGCGTCACCTTCGCGATGGACGTCCACGGCGACGAGGCGATCCCGGCCAACTTCCTCGCCGGCTTCGAAGGCATCCCGAGCTGGACCGATGAACTGGGCGAGAAGTTCTACGAATTCGGTCGCCGGCTCGCCGCGCACACGCCGGATTTCCAGACCGAACTCGGCTATGACAAGGCGCCCCCGGGCCGGGCCAACCTCGCCATGTCGACCAACCAGCTCGCCGAGCGGTTCGGCGCGGTGTCGATGACGCTGGAGATGCCGTTCAAGGACCATGACGCGAACGCCGACCCGGAATTCGGCTGGTCGCCGATCCGCAGCAAGCTGCTCGCCCATGCCTGCCTCGAAACGCTGGCCGGCATGATCGACACGCTGTGATCGCGATCCGGGAAGGCGGGCTGGACGATGGGCGGGTGCAGGCGCTGTTGCGCCTGCACGCCGCGGGTATGCTCGCCAACTCGCCCGAGGAAAGCTGCCATTTCCTCGACCTTTCGGGCCTCCAGGCGGCGGACGTCACCTTCTGGAGCGCCTGGGCCGGTGTGGAACTGCTCGGCATGGGCGCGCTCAAGCAGCTCGATGCGGGGCACGGCGAGATAAAGTCGATGCGCACTGCGCCCGCCCATCTCGGCAAGGGCGTGGGCGCAGCGATGCTGGAGCATATCCTGTCCGTCGCCCGAACGCGGGAGCTGACGCGGCTGAGCCTGGAAACCGGCGCCGCGCCAGCGTTCGAACCTGCGATCCGGCTCTACACGCGCTACGGCTTCGTCCCCTGCCCACCCTTCGGCGACTATCGCGAGGACCCGCACAGCCGGTTTTTGACGCTGGCGCTGTAGGAAAGGCGAACACCGATCTTCCTGGCAGCGCGCCGGCATGGCAAGCTGGCACCGTGTTGCTCCGCCCGCTGTCCGCCCTGCTGGCGCTCGCCGCCGCGCCGCTGCTCGCCGCTCTCGAGAAGGAGGTTGTCCGCGAGCAGCGCAGCGTCAGGATCGGCGGGACCGAGGAAGTCTGGCGCCTGGTCTGGCGCGGCCCGCCGCGCGACGCCACAAGCTGCGGGCCGAAAGTCCCGAGCATGGCGATGACCTGCCCATGCAGCGGCGCTGCCTATGCCCAGTCGGCGATCTCGTCCTGGAACGGCAGCGCCCGGGCACGCCGCGGGAGCGCTTGCCATTGACGCCGCTTTTTGCAGGTTCGGACATGCTGTTCAACGAGAAGGGAGCGGTCGCGATGCTGCAGCGCTGGCCCACCCGGTTAGACGACATGGGCGACGAGACCCCGGCGGCCACGATCCGCGGCCGCGCCCCGGCGCCGGTCCTGCGCCTGCAAGACTATAATCATGATGGCATCGCCGGCGAATTCCTGTTGCAGATCGACACGCTTCCGTGCGGCAAGCACTTGATGGTCGCGATCGGCACCACGCGCGATCATCCTCGGCTGCATGCTCTCACCAGTGCCGAACATTCCGAGCGACCGCTGAAGCTCTACAGCTGGCAGTGGGAGGCACTGGCACGGAACCCCCCGCCCGGCGAGGTGATGGACTGGCCCTGCGACGATCACGGCGCTGCCGAAGAGACCACCGTGCGGCTACGCGCGGAACACGGCCGCCTCCACGCCACCGCCCTAACCAAGGCCTGCCCCAGCCAGGTCTCCGCGCCGAGTCGTCGCCCCTTCGTCAAAAAACTAGTGAAACGCGAGGCGCTGTGATCGACGACGCGCACCTCCGGACGCACAGCGCCATCTTCAGCAAGGACAAGCGTGCCATGACGCTCGATGAACTCGGTCCTCGCCTTTGTATTCTCGGGCCGTCCAACAGCGGCAAGTCAACGCTCGCCGTGGCCATCGCCAATGCGCGCGGGCTGGAGGCAATCCACCTCGATCAACTCCACCACCTGCCCGATAGTGATTGGGTCCCTCGCCCGGCCGTCGATTTCGCAGCACTCCACGACGCGACGATCCTGGGAGAAAGCTGGGTAATCGAGGGCAATTATACCCGCCTGCTGCCGCAACGCCTGGCGCGGGCGACCGGATTGCTGCTGCTGGACGTGCCGACGTCGGTCAGCCTCTATCGCTATGTCCGACGCTGCTGGTTCGAACGCCAACGACATGGTGCGCTGGCCGGGGGGCGGGACAGCGTGAAATGGGCGATGCTTCACCACATCCTGTTCGCCACCCCCGCCAATCGGGTGCGCTATCGGCGGATATTCGGGGACAGCCAGCTCCCCAAGGCCCTGCTCGCCTCGCCGGAAGCCATCTCGGACTTCTACCGCCAGAACGGCCTTAGCCGATAAGCCTAGTATCGCGCCGCCGCCCGTGCCGCCCTTCACGCGAACAGCGACAGCGCCCCGCTCTCCAGCGCTTCCGGGATCGACAGCCGCTCGCCGGCTTCGTGCGCATGGGTGGTGGGGTCCGGCACGAGATTCCACGGCGTCACCACCGCGTCGCACCAGGCGGTGAACAGGCCCGAAGACCAGGCCCGCAGGCTCTCTTCCGCTTCCGGCAGCATGCCCATCGCAGTCGGTTCGTGTTGCATCGTCATCGCACCCGCTCCCTGTCCAGCGTTGTCGATCCGGCCCTCTCCCGAGTCCCGTTCTTCATACCCCAAAAACGACGGGAATGCACGCTACTGCAATCGTTTAGCCTGCGCCCATTCCCGCTGCGAACGCGATTCGCAGCGCCTCGGACAGGCTCTTCGCGCCCAGCTTCGCCATCACGTTCGCGCGGTGCACCTCCACCGTTCGCGCCGAGATGCCAAGGTCATAGGCGATGGTCTTGTTCGGATAGCCCTGCGCCAGTCCGTCCAGCACCTCGCGCTCGCGCACGGTCAGCGCGCCGAGCAGCGTTTCTGCATCCGCCGCCCGCGCCTTCACGTCCTCGGCCGCCTCCAGCCGCTCGAAGCCGCGGTTGATCGCGTCGATCAAGGCGCGGCTCTCCATCGGCTTTTCGAGAAAGTCGACCGCGCCGGCCTTCATCGCCTTCACCGCCAGCGAGACGTCGCCGTGCCCGGTCAGCACGATCACCGGCAGCGCAATGCCGCGCGCGTGCAGTTCCTGCTGCACCTCCAGCCCGTCCATCTCCGGCATGCGCACGTCGAGCAGCACGCAGCCCGGCTCGACATGCCGCGCTTCCTTGAGGAACGCGACGCCCGACGGCCAGGTCTGCACCGCGAAGCCGGAGGTCTTGAGCATGAAGCTGGCGGAGCGGCGGACGCCGTCCTCGTCGTCGACGATATGGACGAGGCGCTTGTCGTTCACGGGGTATTCCCTTCTTCTACATGGACGAGGGTAAAGTGGAAGCAGCTGCCGCCGCCGACGCGCGGCTCCAGCCAGATGCGACCGCCATTCGCCTCCACGATGGTGCGGCAGATCGAAAGGCCGAGGCCCATCCCGTCCGCCTTGGTGCTGTGAAATGCGCGGAACAGATCCTCCGCCACCTCCGGCGCGACACCGGGCCCGCTATCCGCAACCGTCACCCGCACGAAGCCGGGCGACTCGACGCGGCTCAACACGGTAAGCCGGCGCTCCGGCGATGCCGCCATCGCCTCGATGGCGTTGCGCATCAGGTTGATCAGCACCTGCTGGATCTGGATGCGATCGACCAGCACGGGGCCCGCGATCGGATCGAACAGGAACTCGGCGACCACGCCCTTTTCCCGTGCGCCGATCAGCGCGAGCTTGCACGCCTCGTCGACCAGGTCGGGAATGTGCTCGACGCTCTTCTCGACCTCGCCGCGCGCGACGAATTCGCGCAGGCGGCGCACGATGGTGCCCGCGCGCAGGGCCTCCTGCGCGGTATCCGCCAGCGCCTCGCGGATGATCGGCCGATCTGCCGGATCGTCGGAATCGATCAGGTTGGAGACGCCCTGCACATAGTTCACCACCGCCGTGATCGGCTGGTTGAGTTCGTGCGCGAGGGTCGAGGCCATGGTGCCCATTGCGCTCACCCGCGCGGCATGGATCAGGCCGGAACGCAGCTCCTCGATCCGCTGCTCGGCACGCTGCTTGTCGCTCAGGTCGCGGATGAAGCCGGTGAACACGCGCTCGCCCTCGGTGATCGCCTCACCCACCGACAGCTCGATCGGGAAGGTCGAGCCGTCGCGCCGCCTGGCGGTTACGGTGCGGCCGGTGCCGATGATCCGGCGCTCGCCGGTTTCCAGATAGCGGCGGAGATAGCCGTCATGCTGCTGGCCGTCGCCCGTCGGCATGAGCAGGCTGATGTTGGCGCCGACTACCTCGTCCTCGGCATAGCCGAACATCCGCTCGGCGGCGGCGCTGAACGAGAGGATGTTGCCGCGCTCGTCGATGATCACCATCGCGTCGAGCACCGTCGCCAGGATCGAGCGGAGATGGTTGGCGGCGGCGGTCGCCTGGCGCTCGCTCGCGCGCTGTTCGGTGATGTCGCGGATCACCTTGCCATAGCCGCGCAGCCGACCATCAGGGTCGCGCAGCGGCGTGATCAGCACCTGGGCGAGGAACTCGCTGCCATCCTTGCGGAGACGCCAATCCTCCTCCTCGAACTTGCCGTCGCGCAAGGCCGCCGCGAGATCGGCGCACGGCTTGCCGGCGGCAATGGCCGAGGCCGGATAGAACAGCGCCATGTCGCGCCCGAGTACCTCTTCCTCATGCCAACCCTTCAGCCGGCGTGCGCCTTCGTTCCAGAAGGATACCCGGCCCTTCGGGTCGACGGTGTAAATCGCATAGCCGACCGCGCCGTCGATCAGCAGGTTGAGCTCGGCGGCGAGTTCGTCGGCACGATCGGCCCGCCTGCAGGCATCGGCTCGCTCGGCGCGCAGCCGGCGGCGCAGTGCACGGCTGTACGCGGCGAGCAGCAGGATCGCCGCCGCCCAGGCGAGCAGCACACCGACCAGCACATAGCGCTCGCCGCGCGAGACCAGGGGCGCGAGCGCCAGGCCGGAGCCGAGCAGCAGCAGCGTCGCCAGCGCCTCCGGAAGGCGCAGCCGCAGCCGATCGCCGAGCGTCGGGCGCACGGGGCTGTCGAACTGCGGCAACGGAAAGTTCATCGCGCCAGTGCGCCGAGCAACTCGAGCCGGCCGACGGGCTTCTTCACCACGCCGACGAAGCCGGCGGCGCGGGCTTCGTCGTCGAGTTCGGCATGGCTGCGGCCGATCAGGATCGCCCGCCCCTGCCAGCCGCGCCGGGCAAGCTGCCGCAGCAGGTGGATCGCATCGCCGTCCGACAGGTCGCGCGCGATCAGCAGGGTGCGGATCTGATCGAGCGTCGCCTCCGCCATCGCGGCCGCCGCGGAGGCAAAGGCGCGCACGTCCATGCCGCAGCCCTGCAGCAGCAATTGGAGCGCGCGCCGCGAATCGTCCTGCGAATCGACCAGCAGCACGCGTTCGCGCACCGCCCGGGCCGGCATGGGAACGCCCTCCTTCACGCGCGCACCAGGAATGGCGCATGAGGGCAGACAAGGCAGACGCTAAAACGCATGCAGCCAGAATATGGAGCCCTGCGCCCCGGCGGCATGCGGATTGGTACGTATTGGCGCGCGGCTCAGCGCGAGTAGCGCTCCTCGGCCCAGGGATCGCCGCGCAGGTGATAGCCGTTCACTTCCCAGAAGCCGGGCCGGTCGCGGCCGATCACCTCGATGCGCGAGATCCACTTCGCGCTCTTCCAGAAATAGAGGTGCGGCACCACCAGCCGCGCCGGGCCGCCATGGTCGCGGTGGAGCGGCTTGCCTTCCCAGCGATGCGCGATCAGCGCGTCGGGCGCGGCGAAATCGGCGAGGAGCAGGTTGGTGGTATAGCCGTCATGGCCGTGCAGCATCACCGCCGCCGCTTCCTCGCGCGGCTCGACCATCTCGAGCAGCCGTGCCGTCGCCACCCCCGCCCAGCGATTGTCGTAGCGCGACCAGCTGGTGACGCAGTGGATGTCGCTCGTCCGCTCGTCGGTGGCCAGCGCCTCGAAGCCTGCCCAGTCGAGCGTCAGCGGCCGGGCGACCATGCCGTCGATGGTCAGCCGCCATCGCTCGGGCCGCACCTCGGGCTGGCGGCCGAGATCGAGCACCGGCCAGTTGGTCACCAGATGCTGCCCCGGCGGCAGCCGCTCCGCCTCGGGGCGGGAGGTCCGCCCGGTGAGAAACTTGCCCGACTCGGCCCAGGCGCGCTTGGAGCGGGTGAGCTTGCTGTCCTCGTCCATCGGCTGCTCCCTCGTCAGGCCGGCGTCCGCTCGCCAGCGATGGTCGGCAATAGCTCGGAGACGGTCGGGTGGATATGCACGGCGTGGGACAGGTCCGTAGCCGTCCCCTGCTTGACCATCAGGTCGAGCACGCCGTGGATCGCCTCGTCGCCGCTGGTGCCGAGGATCGCGCCGCCCAGGATGCGTCCGCTATCGGCGTCGCTCACCAGCTTCATGAAACCGAGCGTCTCGTCCTTCTCCACCGCGCGGCCGACCCGCGTCATCGGGCGCCGGCCGACCTCGATGCGGTGACCGGCCTTCTTCGCCTCCGCCTCGCCCATGCCGACACGGCCGAGCGGCGGATCGATGTAGAGCGCATAGGCGGGGATGCGGTCGGTCACCTTGCGGTCGGCGCCGTCGAGCAAATTGCCCGCAACGATCTCGAAGTCGTTATAGGCCGTGTGGGTAAAGGCGCCGCGCCCGTTGCAGTCGCCCATCGCCCAGATGCCCTCGACATTGGTACGCAGCGCATCGTCGACCTGGACATAGCCGCGCGCATCGGTCGCCACCCCCGCGGCCTCGAGCCCGAGATCGTCGGTATTGGGCGTGCGCCCCACCGCGAGCAGCGCATGGCTGCCGAGCACTTCGGGGCTGCCCTCGTGGCAGTCGACGCCGACCAGCACGTCCTCGCCTTGGCGCGCGAAGCGGATGCACTCGGCGCCGGTGCGGATCGCGATGCCTTCCGCTTCGAGGATGTCGCGCACCGCGTCCGAGATTTCGGGATCCTCGCGGCCGATCAGCGTGGGCCCCTTCTCGACGATCGTCAC
Organism: Sphingomonas pituitosa NBRC 102491; assembly: GCF_001598435.1. Taxonomy (GTDB): domain Bacteria; phylum Pseudomonadota; class Alphaproteobacteria; order Sphingomonadales; family Sphingomonadaceae; genus Sphingomonas; species Sphingomonas pituitosa. The sequence continues at coordinate 65,798 of NZ_BCYY01000018.1, read as the reverse complement.
TTCGGCGCCGAAGCGGCGGAACATCTGGCCGAACTCAAGGCCGATATAGCTGCCGCCCACCACCACCAGGTGGCGCGGCACGGCATCCAGCTTCAGGATCGTGCTGTTGGTGAGGAAGGGTACGTCATTCACGCCGGGCATGTCCGGCACCAGCGCCCGGCCGCCGACATTGAGGAAGATGCGGTCGGCTTCCAGCACTTCGTCGCCGACACGGATCCGGCGCGGCGATTCGAACCGTGCCTGGCCAAAGAACAAGCTGCAGTGCGCCATGCCGTCGATCCACTGGCGCAGCGACGCGCGCGAATCGGCGGAGATCTTGTCGGCCCGCGCCCGCACCCTTGCGAAATCGATGCTTACGTCGCCGCCGATCGTCACACCGAAATCGGCGGCACGGCGGGCCATGTGCGCGGCGTACGCGCTGGCGACCCAGGTCTTGGTCGGCTTGCAGCCGGTGTTGACGCAGGTGCCGCCGAGCAGGTGCCGCTCGACCAGCGCCACCGACATGCCGGCGTCGCTCAGCCGCCCGGCAAGCGGGGTGCCCGCCTGGCCGGCACCGATGACGATCGCGTCGAACTTCCGGCTCACAGCGATGCCGCCGCAAACGCCGCCACGCCGATCGCCGCGAGATCCTCGACCAGCGCGGCAGGAAGATCGGTGCCGAAGGCGCGGCAGAGCCCCATCCGCGCCGCATAGCCGCCGAAGGTGCCGATCACCGCGCCGAGCACGCCGGCCGCGATGCACAACGGCAGCGAACTCGCCGCCAGCCCGATCGCCGCGCCGCACAGCGCGCCCGAGAGCAGCCTTCCGATGAAGCCCGGCGGCGACTTGCGGCTGGGCGTGGTCGGCAGCTTGTCCGCGACATATTCCCCGATCGCGAGCAGCGTGAAGATCCACGGCGTGCCCCACCAGCCCATCCAGCCGAGCCAGGTGCCTTCCAGCGGCAGCCAGCCGGCAGTGGCGGCCCAGGATATCGCCATGGGCGCGGTCATGGTGCGCATGCCGGCGACGATGCCGATCAGCAGCGCGAGGACGAGGGGCGGCATCGACAGGTCTCCCATAAGGACTGCCATACCAGCGCCTTTTCGACACGATGCGCAACTGGACTTGGGTATGGTCCCGCCGCCAACGAAACGAACGCCAACGGGTTGCAACCCGCCACCGATTGACCGATCAGGCGGACCAACCAAGCCCATCAGGAGAACCGGCCATGAAGACCCGCGCCGCCGTCGCCTTCGAAGCGAAGAAGCCGCTGGAGATCGTCGAACTCGATCTGGAAGGTCCCAAGCCCGGCGAAGTGCTGGTCGAGATCATGGCCACCGGCCTTTGCCACACCGATGCCTACACGCTGGACGGACTCGATTCGGAGGGCCTGTTCCCGTCGGTGCTCGGCCATGAAGGCGCCGGCATCGTCCGCGAGGTGGGCGCCGGCGTCACCAGCGTGAAGCCCGGCGACCATGTGATCCCGCTCTACACGCCCGAATGCCGCCAGTGTAAGTCGTGCCTATCGGGCAAGACCAACCTGTGCACCGCGATCCGCGCCACCCAGGGCAAAGGGCTGATGCCCGACGGCACCACGCGCTTCAGCTACAAGGGCCAGCCGATCTTCCATTACATGGGCTGCTCGACCTTCTCGAACTTCACCGTGCTGCCCGAGATCGCGGTGGCGAAGATCCGCGAGGACGCGCCCTTCCAGACCAGCTGCTATATCGGCTGCGGCGTCACCACCGGCGTCGGCGCGGTGGTCAACACCGCCAAGGTCCAGGTGGGCGAGACCGTCGTGGTGTTCGGCCTGGGCGGCATCGGCCTCAACGTTATCCAGGGCGCACGGCTGGCCGGTGCGGGCCAGATCATCGGCATCGACGTCAACCCGGACCGCGAGGAATGGGGCCGCAAGTTCGGCATGACCCACTTTCTCAACACCAAGGGCATGTCGCGCGAACAGGTCGTCGCCAAGGTCGTCGAGCTGACCGATGGCGGCGCCGACTACAGCTTCGACGCCACCGGCAATACCGAAGTGATGCGCACCGCGCTCGAATGCTGCCATCGCGGCTGGGGCGAATCGATCATCATCGGCGTGGCCGAAGCGGGCAAGGAGATCGCCACGCGCCCGTTCCAGCTGGTCACCGGCCGCGTCTGGAAGGGCACCGCGTTCGGCGGCGCCAAGGGCCGGACCGACGTGCCGAAGATCGTCGACTGGTACATGAACGGCAAGATCGCGATCGACCCGATGATCACCCACATCCTGACGCTGGAAGAGATCAACAAGGGCTTCGAGCTGATGCATGCGGGCGAGAGCATCCGCAGCGTCGTCGTCTACTAAGGAGCGCAGGCCATGTTCACCCATGTGATGCTCGGCGCGGACGATATGGACGCCGCCAAGACCTTCTACGACGCCGCTCTGGGCGCCCTCGGCATTCCCGAAGGCGTGGTCGACGAGCGCGGCCGCCTGATCTACGCGCACGACGGCGGCCGCCTGCTGATCACCCGACCGATCAACGGCGAGCCGGCAAGCTGCGCCAATGGCGGCACGATCGGCTTCCACGCCAAGAGCCCGGAGATGGCCGATGCCTGGCATGCCGCGGGCCTCGCGCATGGCGGCACCGCGATCGAGGATCCGCCCGGCGTCCGCGAGGCGACCGGCGGTCGCAGGCTCTACCTCGCCTATCTGCGCGATCCCTCCGGGAACAAGCTCTGCGCCGTCCACCCGGTCCGCGCCTGATGGAAACGCTGTCGACCAACAAGGCGTTCGGCGGGGTGCAGGGCGTATACCGCCACGCCTCCGCCGCGACGGGCACGCCGATGACCTTCTCGGTCTATGTCCCGCCGCATGACGAGGGCGCGAAGCTGCCGGTGCTCTGGTATCTCTCCGGGCTCACCTGCACCCACGCCAACGTCACCGAGAAGGGCGAGTATCGCCGCGCCTGTGCCGAGGCTGGCGTGATCTTCGTGGCGCCGGACACCTCCCCGCGCGGCGAGGGCGTGATCGACGTGCCGGCGTACGACTTCGGCCAGGGCGCCGGCTTCTATGTCGATGCGACCCAGGAACCCTGGTCGCAGCATTTCCACATGCGGAGCTATGTCGAGGACGAATTGCCCGCGTTGCTCGCCGAGCACTTCCCGATGGCCGACATGGCCCGGCAGGGGATCACCGGCCACTCGATGGGCGGGCACGGTGCCCTGACCATCGCCCTGCGCAACCCCGAGCGGTTCCGCAGCGTCTCCGCCTTCGCGCCGATCGTCGCGCCGTCGCAGGTTCCCTGGGGGCAGAAGGCGCTGGGCGGCTATCTCGGCGACAACCCGGCGGCATGGCGCACACACGATGCGGTCGCCCTGATCGAGGACGGCGCCCGCCTGCCCGACCTGCTGGTCGATCAGGGCGATGCCGACGCCTTCCTCGCCGAACAGCTGCGCCCGCAGCTGCTGGCGGATGCCTGCGCGGCCGCGGACATCCCGCTGACGCTGCGGCTGCAGCCGGGCTATGACCACAGCTATTATTTCGTCTCGACCTTCCTTGCGGAACATGTTGCCTGGCATGCCGCGCGGCTGAAAGCGTGATATAGGACCAGTACACCGGCGGAGCGCGGGGCTTCGCCGGCCCATTTGGGGGAGTTTTCCGGCGTGAAGTTGAAGTCGCTGTTCGCCGTCGCCGCCGCGCCGCTGGCGCTGCTGTTCAGCCCGCTGGCCTGGGGCCAGGCCGCCCCGGCCGCTGCGCCCGCCGTGCAGAGCCGCCCGGCCGATCCGGCACTGTGGGTCGTCAAGGATGCCGACACCACCATCTATCTGTTCGGCACCGTGCATGTGCTGAAGCCCGGCCTCAGCTGGTTCGATTCGGCGGTGAAGACGGCCTTCGACAAGAGCGACACGCTGGTGCTCGAATTGATCGAGCCGGACCCCGCCGCGATGCAGGGGCTGCTGGTGAAGACGGCGCTGGCACCGCCGGGCTCCAAGCCGATCGCCGAACAGCTGCCCGCCGACAAGCGCGACGCCTATCTGAAGGCGATGGCAGATATCGGCGCGCCGCCCGCGGCGTTCGATGCGCTGCAGCCCTGGGTGGCAGGCATCACGCTCAGCGTCGCCGGGCTGCCCAAGCTCGGCTATGACCCCGCCAGCGGCGCGGAGAAGGTGCTGACCAGCGCTGCGAAGGATGCCGGCAAGCCGGTGATCGGGCTGGAGACCGCGGAACAGCAGCTCGGCTATTTCTCGAGCATGTCGCCGGAGCTCCAGCTCGCCTTTCTCGGCTCGGCAGTGGAGGATTATCCCAAGCTCGGCACCGAGCTCGGGCGGATGATCGACCAATGGGCCGCGGGCGATCCCGAAGCGCTGGGCGCAACGATGAACGAAGGCATGCGCGACACCCCCGAACTCGCGAAGATCCTCCTGACCGATCGCAATGCGCGCTGGGCGAAATGGATCGAGGCACGGCTCCAAAAGCCGGGAACGGTGTTCTTGGCAGTGGGCGCCGGCCATCTGGCAGGTGCCGACAGTGTCCAGGCGTTCCTCGCCAGGGATCAGGTGAAGGCGGAGCGCATCCGCTACTGATCGCGTTCGGCGGGGCACGCTTTTCTTCGGTGCGGCGCCCCGCCGCATCCCCGTTTGGAGCAGCACGCATGGCATCGAACCCCCGTCCCCTGATCGGCCTTCTCGCGGGCGTCACCGCCGGCCTGGTCGCCTCGGCCGCGATGGCCGCGTTCCAGAACCAGGCGGGCAAGCTGATCCCCAAGGAAGACCAGAGCGACGGCGACCCCGCGACGGTCAAGGCCGCAGACGTGGTGGTCGAGGCGACCACGGGCGACAAGGTGCCGGAGCCGTACCGCGAGGCTTCCGGACAGGCGGTGCATTACATCGTCGGCGGCGTGCTGGGCGGCATCTACGGCCTGATTACCGAATACCGGCCGGAAGCGGCCTCCGGCTTCGGCGGCGCCTACGGCGTCGTCACCTCCGCGCTGCTCGACGAAGGCGCGGTGCCGGCGCTCGGCCTGGGCAGCGGGCCGACCAACACGCCGGCCTCGGTCCATGCATATGGCGCAGCCTCGCACCTCGTCTATGGCTGGGTGCTGGAGGGCGTGCGGCGGATCATCGCGGGCGCGCGGTAAGACCCCTCCCCCGCCACAAGCCGTCATCCCCGCCTCCGCGGGAATGGCGACGGGGTGGAAGGAGGGCGCAGTCCTTGCATCTCCCATCCCAATCGCCTTGCGCCATCCCCCTATTGCTATACCCTTTGCCCTTGCGGACGAGACTGGACTGATCCGGCGCGCGCCGCGACCCGCAAGTGCAGGGGAGGATGCCACTCTATGACGATCGTCTATTTCGCCATCGTCTGCGGCCTGATCGCCGTGGCCTATGGATTTTTCACGAGTCAGCAGGTGCTGCGCGCACCGGCCGGCAATGCCAAGATGCAGGATATCGCCGCCGCCATCCAGGAAGGCGCCAAGGCCTATCTGACGCGGCAATATACCGCCATCGCCGTGGTCGGTGCCGTTGTCGGCGTCGTGCTGTTCCTCACGCTGGGGCCCATCCCCACCATCGGCTTCCTGATCGGCGCGATCCTGTCCGGCGTGGCCGGCTTCGTCGGCATGAACATCTCGGTCCGCGCGAACGTGCGCACGGCCGAAGCGGCGCGCGGCAGCCTGCAGGGCGGGCTCACCCTCGCCTTCCGCTCCGGCGCGATCACCGGCATGCTGGTGGCGGGTCTCGGCCTGCTCTCGATCGCGGTGCTGTTCTGGTATCTCGTCGAAGTGGCGCACCATGCCCCGAACGACCGTATCGTCGTGCTCACTTTGTCGACGCTCGCCTTCGGCGCCTCGCTGATCTCGATCTTCGCGCGGCTGGGCGGCGGCATCTTCACCAAGGCGGCCGATGTCGGCGCCGATCTGGTCGGCAAGGTAGAAGCCGGCATTCCGGAGGACGACCCCCGCAACCCTGCCGTGATCGCCGACAATGTCGGCGACAATGTCGGCGACTGCGCCGGCATGGCCGCCGATCTGTTCGAAACCTATGTCGTCACGCTGGGCCTGACCATGGTGACGATCGCGCTGCTGTTGCGCGGCATCGATACCGTGCTGCTCACCCGGCTGATGGCCCTGCCGCTGCTGGTCGGGGGCGTGTGCATCATCACCTCGATCCTCGGCACCTATATGGTGCGGCTAGGCGCCAACCAGTCGATCATGGGCGCGCTCTACAAGGGTTTCTGGACCACCGTGATCCTGTCGGTCCCGGCGATCTACGGCGCCACCTATTATGTGCTGGGCGGACGGATGCAGGATTCGCTCGCCTCCCTGGGCGAGCCTTCCGCGCTGCTCGACGGCAGCTCGCTTTCGGCCGATGCGGTGGCCGCGGCTACCGCGATGCCGAACGTCACCGGCATGGGCCTGTTCTGGTGCATGATGATCGGCCTGGTCGTCACCGGCCTGCTGGTGTGGATCACCGAATATTACACCGGCACCAACTTCCGCCCGGTGAAATCCATCGCCAAGGCTTCGGTCACCGGCCACGGCACCAATGTCATCCAGGGCCTCGCGATCAGCCTCGAATCGACCGCGCTGCCGACGCTGGTGATCGTCGTCGCGGTGATCGCCACCTATCAGATCGCCGGCATCCTCGGCGTGGCGTTCGCCGCCACCTCGCTGCTGGCGCTGGCCGGCATGGTGGTCGCGCTCGACGCCTATGGCCCGGTGACCGACAATGCCGGCGGCATCGCCGAAATGGCGGGCCTGCCCGACGATGTCCGCCACAAGACCGACGCGCTCGACGCGGTGGGCAACACCACCAAGGCGGTGACCAAGGGCTATGCGATCGGCTCGGCGGCGCTGGCGGCCCTGGTGCTGTTCGGCGCCTACACCACCGACCTCGACCATTATCACGACGCGCTGGGGCTGACCGGGCCGGTCAACTTCTCGCTCTCCAACCCGTACATCATCGTCGGGCTGCTGCTCGGCGCGCTGCTTCCCTATCTGTTCGGCGCGTTCGGCATGACCGCGGTCGGCCGCGCGGCGGGATCGGTGGTGGAGGACGTCCGCGCCCAGTTCCGCGACAATCCGGGCATCATGGCGGGCACCAGCCGGCCCAATTATGCCCGCACCGTCGACATCGTCACCAAGGCGGCGATCCGCGAGATGATCATCCCCTCGCTGCTGCCGGTGCTCAGTCCGATCGCGGTCTATTTCCTGATCGCCGCGGTGGCGGGCAAGGAACAGGGCTTCGCCACGGTGGGCGCGATGCTGCTCGGTGTGATCGTCTCCGGCCTGTTCGTCGCCATCTCGATGACCAGCGGCGGCGGCGCCTGGGACAATGCGAAGAAATATATCGAGGACGGCAATTACGGCGGCAAGGGCAGCGATGCCCACAAGGCGGCGGTCACCGGCGACACGGTGGGCGATCCGTACAAGGATACCGCCGGCCCGGCGGTGAACCCGATGATCAAGATCACCAACATCGTCGCCCTGCTGCTGCTCGCGGCGCTGGCGGGCGGCGGCACGCACTGAGGACGTCAAATCCTCCTCCAGCTTGCTGGGGGAGGGGAACCGTTCGCGCTAGCGAATGGTGGAGGGGCTGCGCCGGAAGGCGCAGAAAGCGCCGATGGTGCAGGAACAACCGCCGCAGATCGCGGCGGCCCCTCCACCACCGCCTTTGGCGGCGGTCCCCCTCCCCTGCTGCGCAGGGGAGGATTTATCAACCTTGCCCTCCTACCGCCAACTCCCCACATCCCGAAGGAAGACGCGCGTGTTCCGCGCCGCCTTCCCTTTTTCCTTCCAGCGCTGTAAGGGCGACGCACTTTTACGCGCGCTAATCCCTGAGAGGCATTTTTTGGCCAAAGAAGAACTGCTTGAAATGCGTGGACAGGTTGTGGAGCTTCTCCCCAACGCCATGTTCCGCGTCCGGCTTGAGAACGATCATGAGATTCTCGGCCACACCGCCGGCAAGATGCGCAAGAACCGCATCCGCGTGCTGGTCGGCGACGAGGTGCTCGTCGAGCTGACCCCGTACGACCTGACCAAGGGCCGCATCACCTACCGCTTCAAGTAAGCGGGTGCCGCCCATGCGGCTCGTGCTCGCTTCCACTTCGCCGCGACGGCTTGATCTGCTCACCCGGATCGGCGCCGCGCCCGATCGCGTCGCTGCGCCCGATGTGGACGAGGATGTCCGCCCCGGCGAACTGCCGCGCCCCTATGTGCTGCGCGTCGCCACCGCCAAGGCGCATGCGGTGACGCGTGCCCCCGACGAGATCGTCCTTGCCGGCGACACCACCATCGCCGTCGGCCGCCGCATCCTCGGCAAGCCCGCGGACGAGGCCGATCTGCGCCGCATGCTGGCGCTGCTCTCCGGCCGTCGCCACCACTGCCTCTCCGCGCTCTGCGTGATCGGCGCCGATGGCAAGGCCCGCACCCGCGTGTCCGACACCGTCGTCGCCTTCAAGCGCCTCAGCGATGCCGATATCGACTGGTACGTCGCCAGCGGCGAAGGCATGGGCAAGGCGGGCGGCTATGCTATCCAGGGCAAGGCCGAGGCGTTCGTGCGCTTCCTCTCCGGCAGCCATTCGGGCGTCGTCGGCCTGCCGGTGTTCGAGGCGCGCGCGCTGCTCGCCGCCGCCGGCTACCCCCTTGGCTGAGTGGCTGTACGAGGCGGGGATCGGCGAGAACCGCGCCGCCCTCGTCGCGCGCGGGGTGATCTGGAAGGCACGGATCGAGCTCGCCGGCACCGGCCCGCAGGTCGGCGCGATCTGCGGGGCACGACTCGCCGATAAATCCAGCGGCAAGGTGACGCTCGACCGGGGCGGCGAGGCGCTGTGCGATCCGCTGCCCAAGAGCATCACGCAAGGCGCGCCGCTGAAGGTGAAGATCGTCCGCGAGGCGATCCCCGAACCCGGCCGCGCCAAGCTCCCCAAGGCCGTCCCCGCGCCCGCCGAAGCCCCCTTGGGCGACGGCCCGGACCTGCTTGCCCGCATCACTGCCAGCGATCATCCCGTGCGCACCCCACGCCCGCACGAGGCCGACGCACTGGAAGAGGCCGGCTGGTCCGAACTGCTCGACGAAGCCTATACCGGCGAGATTGCCTTCCCAGGCGGCGCGCTGCGCATGTCCCCCACGCCCGCGATGACGCTGTTCGACGTCGACGGATCGGGCCCGCTCGAACCCCTGTCGATCGCCGCCGCCCACGCCGTCGCCCGCGCGATCGAGCGATTTGGCATCGGCGGCTCGATCGGCATCGACTTCCCGACGCTGAGCAGCAAGGCGGCGCGCAACGCCGTTGCCGAGGCGATCGACGCCGCGCTGCCCCAGCCGTTCGAGCGCACCGCGGTGAACGGCTTCGGCTTCCTCCAGATCGTCCGCCGCCGCACCCGCCCCTCGCTGCCCGAGCTGCTCCACGCCGATCCGGTGGGTGCGGCGACCCGCGCCGAGCTGCGTCGCTTGGAACGCCTTCCCCCGCCGGTGCCGGCCACCCATATGGTCGATACCCGAATCGCCCGCCGCCTGGCGCGCGAGCCCGACTGGACCGAGACGCTCGCCCGGCGCATGGGCGGCGCGGTCCAGTTCGTGACCCCCAAGGAGTGACCCGCATGCCCCGCGACGCCTGCCCGATCTGCGGCACGCCCAGCACCGCCGACTTCAAGCCCTTCTGCAGCCGCGGCTGCAAGGATCGCGACCTGCTGCAATGGCTGGGCGAAGGCTATCGCGTCCCCGGCGAGCCTGCCGAAACAAATGTGCATTCGGGGCTGGACAGCCACGAATTCCCCGACTAACAGGCGCGCTCCCCGGCGGCTCCGCCGGTGTGCCCGGGTAGCTCAGTTGGTAGAGCATGCGACTGAAAATCGCAGTGTCGGCGGTTCGACTCCGTCCCCGGGCACCATCCACCTTTCCGCACAGTAATCGCACACATTAGCAGAGGCGATCTGCACGCTTACGTGCCCCTAGCGCACGTTTACGCACGTTAGACGCCCTAACGAGAGCGTAGAACGCGCGTCGTGTGCGGTTTGATAATCAACTTTGCGGAGTTTTGTGTAGGGTGGCCACCGCCCTTCCACTCCTCATCTTGTATAGGCGTGAGCAACCCACGCGATTCGTCGTAGAAAGCTTAAGCCACAACGCACCCTTACGGCTGCGACGCGGATTATCGCATCACGACCGATCCGGCTCACAACCCCTACTGCGGGTGCCACAAGGGCCATTGAGACCCACATGTCGAACCCTCCGGATCGTTCAGCGGTTCGTCTCCTCTCGAGCTGAGCAGACCAGGCTCTTGACCGGCGGGCACGCCCCAGGGATCACCCACTTATCACGCCTGGCATGGCTGGTGCAGGATGCGAAGGCGTTTTCCTCTCATCGAGGTGTCGTCACAATGGCAGCGCAGCGACATTGCGGCTGAGCTGAGGCGGAGCCCCACGGGCTTGGGTCAATGGAGACCTCCCTGAGAAGCTGCCTGCGTTATCGCAGCGACAAGCGACTCGTAGCGACGCGCGTCGTCTGCGTGGCGCTGTCGCGCCTGCGCGCTTCGAGCCTCGTCAATTTGCGCGCTCCTCGCAATCAGCAAGCTCTGCGAAAACTTCAATCGGACCTCTTCTAGCGGATGGGCCTTACGATTCGCGTCACTTTGCGTCGGCGCAAGGATGCTCGCTGCCTCAGCGGCACGGGCAGCGGTCGCGAACGTTGCGCCGACGGGAAGGATCCCGGATTCGATTGCGATACAGTCGGCCTCGGCTCTACCGGGCATCAGAGCCGCAGCGACGCCTTCATCAGATGCAAAAGAGAGGCATCTGTAGGTGCCGTCGAAGGAGAAGAGATTAAGCTGGCGATCGCCCTCGCCGGCTTCATATCGCGTCGTTGCATATCTCAAGTTTGCTTCTCCTTGCACCTTCCACCGTATGCCTCTCTTCGGCCCGCGACAGCGCTTGCACATTCCATGATGTAGGTTCGGGCTACGCTCATATCAGCCCGTATGGGCAAAGATCGTGAGCAGCGGCTATGCGTGCCGCGGCGCGAGGACCGCCGAGTGATCAGCGGCATCGCCGATGTGCTGCAGGCAGGCTACCGTTGGAAGGATGCGTCGGGCCTCTATGTCACGCGCCAGACCCTGTGAACGGCTTAGGTTGATCGAAAACGGGCGCCTGCCGCCCCCTATTACCCTAGTGGTATCGGAACCCCAACGAGCGGCAGGGTGCTGATTCCCACGGGCGCGAAGGGTCAACTGACGCGGGAGAAGCTGCCCTAGGTGGAACCTCTACAAGGATCTTAGCGCCGTAGGACGCATGTTCTGCCGCGTCGAATACTGCCGACGCCTCGCCAACCGCTATGCCGCCCCGCCGCCGTCTTTCTCGGCAGGATCCCCTCGCTAGCAGCGTCATCTGAAGCACTTGAGTGCCGGTTCTGGCGCGAGGCCAACGGGATGGTGGGCGACCGAACTGAAGTTTGCGGGATCAGGTCGATCGAGCGCCACTAAGGTGTCAGCGCTCGTTGCCGAAGGGAGCCGCAAACGTGGTCTCGCGTTTCAGCTGCTCAAGCAGTGCAGCTAGGACGAAGATATATGGAACAGCCGGGCCTCCACGGTCGTCACCGTGATAAGAATGGGGAAATCAGCCGCAAGCATGGCAACACCTTGGTAAGCTCGCTTCGAAAGATCTACGGAGCGTCCTTCGCTCCCTCAGCGGCGCCGCACGACAAACTGTCTGATGTCTTGGCCGATCTCGACGAGCCCTCCCTTAGCCAGCTTGTGCATGATCACGAGCGCGGGCACCTCGAGCGCAAGATCAGCGAAAGCCACTCGGCATAGTTCGCGAACATCGAGGAGGAGTGATGAAGGCCAACTTCGATCATCTTGACGGGCCGAGCATCGGTTTGCGGCCGCCCAACGCGGTCCGTAGCTTCGTTCAAGCCGAGACCGATCGCCTGACCGACGTGATCCTGTGTCCACCCCACTATCTTGCACCCGTCCCGTGCTGCGCGGTTACGCGCTCGAGCCTGGAGGGCGGGTTCACGGCATGCAGGTCGACGGCGCTTGGGCAACACGCGGCGCTTATACGGCTCCTTCGACGGCACGACGTACGCTGTCACGTGCTTGAGCCCTCGCCCGACGTGGCAGACATGTGCTTTACCAGGGACATTGGCGTATCGACGCCATTCGGCCATGTGGTCCTCAACCCGGCGATGCCTCACCGCCGCGGCGAGGTGGATGCTCATATAGCGGCGCTAAACACAGCTCGCATTCCATTCAGGCAGATCGTGCGGGGTACGCTCGAGGGCGGAGACGTCTGTGTCGCGCGGCAAGGGCTTCTGTTCGTCGGCATGTCCGGTGAGCGCAGTTCAGCGGCAGGTGTTGAGGAGTTTGCCTTACCATTCAGGCAGGCAGGGTGGCAGGTGATCATCTGCCCTTTCCACTCCGACCATCTTCACCTCGACACGATCTTCTGCATGGTAGGGCAACAGGAAGCCATCGGCTGCATCGACCTCCTTGATCCAACCTTCGTGAGTGCGGTACGCGCGTGCGGGATCACCATCTTGCCGGCGCCAGCCACGGAGGCAGGTAGACTGGGCTGCAACGTCCTATCACTGGGCGCGCGTCGCGTGATAGCCAGTTCCGAGATCGTCGCTACGATCCTGCGAGCATCGGGCTTCCTCGTCGACGTCGTGGATATCTCCCAGTTCGCCGCGTGCGGTGGCGGCGTTCACTGCCTGACTCAGCCACTTCACAGGTTGCCTGATGGTTTTCCCGGGCCGCTAAGGCTGAGCAGGTAAACCGCCGACGTGGCGTGAAGGAGATCTGGCGGAAACCTGCAGGCTGGGATGGTGCGGATGCGAGGAGCGCAACACGTCGAAACGTCCCATCACTCTCCAAAAGCCTCCTCAAGCTGGAAGCGAACGTAGCGGCACGAAGAAGCCATCCAGGATAGCAGTTCATCCATGTTCTGCGGGCCGGATACGTGCGGGAGTGGCCGCTCCTTGCCCCAAGGGGCCGTCATCCATCTGGCGGTTGCTGCCAAGTGGAGCTTCGATGACCATGACAGGTCGGGCACGTCGGTCGCAGGGATGATGCTGTCCCGTACCCGAGGCTCTGAGTGGATGAACTTGTCTGTTCGTACCTCGGCGAAGTTTGCGAGATCCATCTGCCAATGCGGGTGTGCGATGTCGTTGTCGTAGTTCGAATTCAGGTCCAGCGCCTCCCACTCCAGCCGCATGACCTGCTTGGCAGGAGATGATTGTGAGCGTGGCAGCCGCTCGAGGAACAGGATCAGTTGGCATCCGAGGAATCGGCTTCGGCTCTCAGTTTGGCGCGCCCAGGTGACTGAAAGGCCGAGCAGGGCCCGCCAACCCCGGCCTGAGACGATCTCGAGTACGGGCAGCTCAGCGCCTCGGTCGTCGAGCGCGAGTTCTCCGTGCCGGTCGCACACGAATTGATAGGTCTGCTCACGGCCATTTGGAACGCTGACGCACTCGAACGTCACATAGTCTTGTCGGGAGAGCTCCAGCGCGCTGTGTATCTCTGATCTCAGTCGATCCCGCATCGCTTCCAGGTCTTTTGGCGTAGCGGTGAGCGTGCGCAACATCATGCTTCGATGGTGAAGCCGTAGCACGCGGCTGCGAACGCGTTTCGTCGATCGAGCTCCGGGAACTGCCCGCGCCAGCCCAGAATTTCATCCAGCAAATGCGGCTTCTGAACGATGACGTCAGGTATTAGTGGAAGCGGCACGTGATTGACGTGCTTCTGCTGCAACGTGATCTGCCCCCCTCCGGCGTTTGTTGAGTACTCTCTAGCCACCCTAAAGAAGACGTCCGAGCTCATGAGCACGGTATATAGACCTAGCACTTCCACCAGCTCGCCGGCGTCAGGTGCAGCTTTGATCGCGCGCTTCAAGACAGTTGTCGGAAACCATGCGAACCCCTGGACGACCGCAAAGGCCCCATCCCTGTCGACAGCGAAGCCATCGTTTTTTATCCACTGCCGGCTCACGATCCGAGGTTCGGCGCTCGTACGCCATTTGTTTCGAGGTTCTGATTGCCTCCACCAACGCTCGCCGGCGCGAGCGCGGCTTCCTAAAGCGGACTTGGCGGGGAGCAGATGGCGCTCGTAGTAGCACGGGGCTGCCCTTTTCAGCTCAGCCTCGGTCATGATGTCCTCGCCAACCGAGAACAGATACTCGGTCGGGTTCACCGCGCCGCCAGCAATCGACCGCTTCTCGGCGATCGGGCGGAACGCGTGACGCTCCGCTGCAGGCAGATCATCCAGTTCAGCCGATGTGAGGATGAAAGCCTTGCGTTCACCTGCGCGAACGCCGGTGTGCACCGTGAAAAGATCATTCACGCGCGTCCGCAGTGCCCCAAGCGCCTCGCGCTCCTCTGCTTTGAGAAGCCCGGGAGCTGGTAGCCAGTTAGGCTTGAGAAGCATATCCTGAAGCGGAGTTGCATAGAGATTCCACGACAGTTCGCCACGCGACGCAGGCGCTGCGCTCACGAGCTCGCCTGTCATTCTCTCCCGCCTGAGCGTGCGCAGCGCAGTTGATGCCGCGCCCTGAATCTCAGACGCCCACATCATCTGCACGTCGCTGTCGTGCGCCAAGTTCGCGTCGGCGCCCTTCACTAGTGACAGAGCGCAGGCGTTTACGGTCGCGAAGCGGAACAGACTGTGATCGCCGAAGGTGCCGATCATCCTCGGCGTCGCCAGTTTCGCGAGGCTCTCCCGCCATGCGCGGCCGCTTTCGCTGGCGAGCACGCCTCCAGGAAGAAGCGCCGATATGATCGCGCCATTTTCGGCCGACCGCACGGCGCGCTGGATGAACGCCATGCTCTTGTCGGGGCGCCCCCGGTAGTCGGCACCAAGACTCGCGCGGACTGCGCCTTGTTCGGCCTTGCTCATGTCAGGCCAGGATCGAAAGGGCGGATTCATCAGGATCACCTGAGCAGGCGCGACCTCCTGCTCGTTGTCGAGAAAATCCCTCTGTTCCAGTACGGCGTCTACCTCGAAATCAATCCCGTCGCGCCTTGCGCAGGCGATCGCAAAACGCGCTGTCGCAATCGCTGTTGGCGAGATGTCGTACCCAACCACGCGGACCTTGCTCTTCCATCCGGTGCGCTGAAGAGCCGCGATCGCTTCAACGAGGAACGACCCGGAGCCGCAGGTAGGATCCATGATGGTCAGGTACCCGTCCGCGCCGATCTTACACCCTTGCAGTGACTGTTCGGCCAGAATCCGCGCAAGTCCGACGGGCGTATAGGCGATTTCCTTAAGGCTGTGGGGGCGGACGCGCACGCCAGTAGCAGACATCCCCCAGAGCTCACCTTGCGCCGGCTGTACGGGCGGGGCAAGGTGCGCCGCCTGGAACAGCTCCGCTCCAGCGTGTCGCACCGTAAGGTCGATGCGCAGCTCTCGCCCGCTACGGCTGTCCTGCAGCAGCGTTGCGAAGAACTTCCTCGCAAGATCGACAGAGACGGTCGCTTCCTCGATGCCATTGGGGTCAAGTCCGAAGGCCTGAGCATTCTCCGACAGCTGTCCAACCAGGTCTGGCATGTCGTCCGCTGGCACGGTTGGATTTGCCAGTCGAAGAGCAATTAACGCAAGGAAAGCGTTGAGCTGAGCTGTGTCAGATCCTGTCACCCGGGCGCGCAGCCCCTGGAAGCTGCCGATGACATGATCGACCACGTCCGCGGACGGTGAGCCCTTGCGCTCCAGGAAGGCAAGGAAACCCTCAAGATCGTCCTCGACAGCCCGGCGGCGGATGCGATCCGGCGAGCTCCCACTGGAGGATGTAACCGTCACATTATCCGCATCGACTAGAACATGATGCCGCATCATCGCGGACCACGACCAGCTGCGCCCAACGTCTGAGTTGCGTACATCGTCAACGGAGGATGCGACGGCATCCGAGAGAACGAAGCTGCCGGCGACCCCGTCAAGCATCGCCACATGCTCGCGTGCCGCATGCGGGCCAAAAAGTGGAGTCGCGGCCAAACCAAGGCGCCGCGACCAATGCTCGAAAATCACGGTCTGCCTCCGCTTACCCTTGACTCATTCTAAAGTGTTTTGGCCGCGACCACAAGCTCCGAGTCGGCTTGAGAACATAAAGGGAACAGTCCGTGTGTGCTAGTGAGTTTGCGTGGCGCAACCTGGCTCATCGCCATCGCAGGGGCTTGCTGACCCCGCACGCTCAGCGGCGCGCACGTTCGTCCCTATTGTCTGCGTCGGCGGCGCGCTGTCGAGAACGGGTGAGCGATTGGCCGCCGAAGAGTACCAAGGCCCAGAGCACTCGCGAGGAACGGTTGCCCATACGAAACGTTTCCGTCGACAGATCACACTGATGGATTGGGGAACCATGCAAGAAGCCGTTGCAGGCGAGGCGAGCGTCACGACGCTCACCGACACGCAGTTCAGGGAACAGCTGCAGGCCGTCATTCCTGACCTCCGGGCGTTCGCGCGAGGTCTAAGTGGGGACCGAGATGTCGCCGACGACCTTGTCCAGGAGACAATGCTTAAGGCGTGGATAGCACGCCAGCGGTTCCAGGCCGGTACAAACTTCAAAGCCTGGACATTCACGATCCTGCGAAACTATTATTTCACGCTGGTTCGCCGCAGGCGATTCGTGGGTGAGTGGAACGATCTCGTTGCGGATCGCGTGCTGGCTGCGCCTGCTGAACAGGACAGCACCGTAGAGCTTCGTGACGTGATGCGAGCGCTTCAGCAGATTCCCCCAGATCAGCGCGAAGCGCTCATATTGGTCGCGGCTGCGGGCATGTCGTATGAAGAGGCGGCTGAAGTTACCGGCGTAATGTTGGGCACCGTGAAGAGTCGCGTGTCGCGGGCTCGCTCCGCATTGGAGAGGCTCCTGGAAGATGGCGTCCTTAAAGGCAAACGGCGTGACGGCGATATCAGTGAGGCTGCGTTGAGCAGCGTTCTCACATCGTTGACAGTTATTCAGCGGCGCTATTCGCGTCAGGCAGAAGCCGCATCTTTGCCGATTGCGGCCTGACACGGCCGAACGATCTCAGCGAATATCTAATTTTTAGGCTCGGACGAACATTGTTCGGCGACGTTCGTGTCCCACAGCACCCTCGGCCTTCTCTGACTTCATGCGAAGGGAGTATGCGTTGACCCGAGAAGATCAAATCAAGACGTATCTCATCGCTCATGAACTGATCGAGCAGTACGGTGACGAGGTAACGATCGTCATCGACGCGCAGATCAACAATCAGCAAGCGCTGGGAGACGTCGAGCGCGTGGACGCATGGCTCCACATCAAGGAGGCCGCGGTGGAGACGCTTGAGGCGTCTGCAAGGCGCCTGCACTGAGTCAAAGCGCGTGGGCAATCGCGCACCGGACGCCCCCGCCCGGTGCGCGGGAGCGTCAGCTCTCCGAGGCCTCGGTGTTGCGAGCCTTACGAGCACTGGGCTTGACGGTAGCAGGAGCGGACGATTTGCTCTTCCGGCCCTTAGCACCAAGACCGATCTTGTGAGCCATCGCCCGACGAGCTTCGGAATAGCTGGGCGCTACCATCGGGTAGTCCGCCCTGAGGTTGTAACGCTCGCGATATTCCTCGGGGGTCAGGCCGTGCGTCGAGAGATGCCGGCGCAGCGTCCGGTATGGCTTGCCGTCGATCATGGAGATGATGTGATCTTTTGACGAGAGAGACTTGCGAACCGAGACCGCTGGCGTGAACTCGGTAGTAGGTACGCTCCCCTCCTGTTCCGGCTCAGCATGTTGCGAGCCCGACGAGAGCTCGGTTATCGTGCGGTGCATCGTGCGCAGGAATTCAGGAACCTCGTCCGCATTGATGCGGTTGTTCTGATTGATCAGCCAAGCTACCGTGAGCTCAGTCGCAAGTTCAACGGGGCTTGATGCATTCTCTTCCAGCAACGGGCTACCCTTCCCTTTTAGGATTTCGGAAGCCAAAAGCTGACCTCCGCCAGCCTTTGTTAGCGGCCAGGCGATCATCGTCAACTATATAGCGGCCGTCAGTACACAGGGTCGGAAAAATTGGCCTCGGGGGACTTGGTGCATTCTTCATTTCCGAAGCTAGCGTGGCAACGACGAAGGTCCCCGCCTCCGAATTAGACGTGCCTGCAACTGCAAGGCACGTCTAGAAGGATTCCCGGAAGTGCTGCCGCTCTCCGCGCTTCAGCGGGAGAAGAGCTGCGCGTCGGCGCCCATGTAGCGGGCATATTCCTCCGCATACCGTTCCGTGATGCGTTGCTGGTCGGCAGCCGGTGCGGATCTGGCCAGCTTGATGTACCAGGTGCCTTCTTCCGAATACACGTGGTGCAGGACAGCGCCGCGGATATGCTCGAGCTTGTCGTGATAGTCGTCGCTCGCTGGATCAAGGCGCTCGAGCAGGCCCATTTCCATCTTGGCGGCCGATTGCTCCTGGTAGGCCAGTTCCGCATGCCCGACCTGGTGATCCGCGGCCAGAGCCGGATATACTGCAGCTTCCTCAGCAACCGCATGGGCCGTCAGAAGAAGCCCCAGCTGCTTCTGCTCACGAGGACGATCTGCCGGAGCGGCCGCTCTCAGCCGCTCGAACTGCGCTTCGATGCCGCGGTGATGCTCAAGGATCTGAGATAGCCAGTCACCTGAACGTGCCACGGCCTTCGCTTCCTGCGTAGCCCTGAGACGTGCATCCTCAGTCTCGGGCGGGGTGACGGCTGCGATTACAGAATCGACGATCGACATGTTCAAGTCTCCGCTTTGGATCGCTTGCACAAACAAGAGGCTGTGCCCCCCGTTCCTCCTGCGAATGGAAATCAGGTCCTTGCGGCGAACCAGGATTCCAAGACTGACCATCCATCAGGCCCGTCCCCTTTCCGGTGATTGGACCGATGGCTTCGCCAGAAGCCTCTGCGGCGCAGATATCCACGGGTCGCAAGCTCTGCACTAAGCGACTCTTGGGAGACGCGAGGGCCACCGGTCCGCCGGCACCTCCGGCATACGGTCGAATGCGTCCCCGGTTAGATTCGTCTGCACTCTTCCCGGTTCGACGGTGAAGTTCCTGGGATCCAGAGCATGGAGCGTTTCTCCAAGTCCGCCTAGGCCGCCACAAGACACGACCAGATACACCAGACTGTTGTCCTCGCTGCTGAGCATGGCGTCGACAACGGTGCCGATCGCCTGTCCCGACACGTCGTGAACCGAGGCGTTCAGGAGCGAGCCGGCGGCTACGAGGGTAGGCCCGGCCTTCTGCTTGGACACTCGTGTAGCCCGCATGCTTCCGTCGACGAACTTGGCCTGCCGCCCCAGCCACCGGTAGATCCCGATGGCGTTGACGGCGGTGAGGAATACGTTGGAGACGAGAAGTCCTGTCTGTCCGCTGGAGACGCCCAGGATCGACCAGCAGACCGATCCTATCGTGAAGATCACGAACCCCCAGCCTGTCACGCGCACGCTGACGTTCGCAGCGGTCATCATGGCCGCGATCATCGTCGCGGCCGGAGCTATGAAGCCAATGATGCTGTTCATGCCTCAACCTGTCAGAAGTTCGCCCTGGAACGAGAGGAGGAGGACGGTCGTTCCGCGCAGCCGAACTGCTCCTGCAGGCAACGGCCGGCCTGTCCGGACTGAAGCAGCTTTGTTGCGCCCTTGACCTCCCGCACGCCTTCGGCATGCTCGCCCTTCTTGTCGAAGGGGCGATCGCGATCTTGGTCTGCGGTCATCCAGCACGTCGGGTAGATACACGCCATGGTTGAAGAGGATGGTCCCGGCTCGAATCCTTTCGGACTGGTCGATCATAGCGCCTTCGCAGCATTCGGCGCCGAACTCGTCTACGGCATACGTCCAGATGGATCGCTCGTGCATGTGTCGAGCGTTCCCCGAGGTCTCGCCTGTCAGTGTTCCTGCCCTGCTTGCGGAGGCACGTTGATCGCACGCAGGGGCGACTTCAACATTCCGCACTTTGGACATCATGCCAAGGGCGGGGGGTGCGGGTACAACCCTGAGACCAACGCGCACAGCTGGGCCAAAGAAGTGCTTGGAAGAGAGCTGCGCCTGCTTCTGCCATCCGTGGCAGCAATGGTAGGCAGGCGGCGACTGCAGACCTACGACGAGCGTGTGTTTACCTTCACCCACGCAGAGCTTGAGAAGTTCATGGGCGACATCGTGCCCGACGTGGTGCTGACCGCGCCCGATGGCCGCAAGCTGCTCGTCGAGGTCCTGGTCACGCATGCCTGCGGGCCCGAGAAGATCGAGAAGCTGCAGGAACGAGGAATCGCGGCTCTACAGATCGACATGTCGGCCTGGCGGAAGAGCAGCGATCGGCGGGAGATCGAGCGCGCCCTGATCGACGGCGCCCCTCGCGAGTGGCTCTTCAACCCCAAGGTCGAAGAGGCGAAGGAGCGTCTCCAGGCTCAGATCGCCAGACACGCCGTCGCGGAAGAAGCAATGAGGCGCAGGGCCGCCGAACGGCTCGCCGCCACATCTCGAGCAGAGGAGGCGCGCGCGAGGCGTGCACTTGATGCAGAGACACGCAAGTTTGAAGTGGCTCTGCAACGTGCGCGTCACAGTACGACAGGTGCAGGCTTCGACGAGCTGCAGGGCGTACGGGCTGACGCCCAGCTCGCGCCGCTCCTTCTGCCTAGCGCTTTTACGGACGGTTTCACCGTCCCAAGCACCAGATGGCAGGCTGCGTTGCTCATCCGCCGAGTCCAGGTCGAGATTGGCGACGAATTCCATCTTCCCAACTTCGACCTCGATGCAGCAGTACGATCGATCTCCGACTGCATCGGCGAGCCGTTCGAGATGGAGGTGCCGGAGCACGTGGCACGCGCGCTTCGCAGCAAAGGACTGGTAGGGAAGCTGCCGCGGGACGCCATCGAAGACTACCTGCAGTACCTATGCGACCAATACATCCTGCAACGGGATGGTGGCGGCGGCTTCGAGGTCGCCGACGACCGCGCGGAAAGCCTCGCGAAGCAGCAGGAGCAGTGGCTCGTCCGCAAGCGTCGCAGGAAGACGGTCGATCAGGCTCTGGATACTATCCTGAGCCTGATACCTCCCGATGAGCAGGGTGCCTTCGATCGCAGCCAGTGGGAGACGCGGAACATACCGGATCTGGGGCGCTCGCTTCATGC
The DNA here is from genome assembly GCF_001598435.1 of Sphingomonas pituitosa NBRC 102491. Lineage (GTDB taxonomy): Bacteria > Pseudomonadota > Alphaproteobacteria > Sphingomonadales > Sphingomonadaceae > Sphingomonas > Sphingomonas pituitosa. The sequence continues at coordinate 44,766 of NZ_BCYY01000018.1, read as the reverse complement.
ATTTCTGAAAGCGCCACAAGCCCGGTGGCAGGAGCTGCGAGACGCGCTTCAGGCAATCGAACGGATGATGCAGGATGGCGCTCCCGCGAGGACACTGCTCGGCCTACCGGTGGAGGGCGCGCTTCGCCGGGCAAGGAACCGGGAACGAAGCCGGGCGCAGGGTGAAGCAGATGCTCGGGAGCGCACGCTGAGCATCGCGGCGTTCGATGCCTTAGAAGAGGCGGCTCGGGATTGGCTCTACACGCCTCCGGATGCGGATGCTCCAATCGTTCTCGCTCGTAACTCGCAGGCTGGTTTGGATGCAGCCCTTCATAACCTGGCGGATGAAGCGAGAAGGCGCAAAATGGAAGCTGCAGCCAACCTCCTTGCTGCCGAATGTCGTCGAGAGTTGAAGATGGCAGCGGAGAAGGGCCTGGGCGCAACGAAGTCGCGCTTCTTCCTCCACAACTACGATGCCAGCCTGAGGGCTCGTCCATGGGATGTTGCCATCAGCAAGGCTGGCCTGGCCAGCGCCCTCGCTGAGCTAGCAGCCTGGATCAAGCGGGAAAAGCGTTCCAAGCGTTAGGTTCCTAGTTCCTGAAGCGATTGCACGTAGCGGTGTCCGCGATGGATCCTCACCAGGCCGGCAGGGTGATGGACCGCGTCGTCTCGAGTTCGGCCATGCCGCCCGTCGCCGTCTTGAGGTGGCCCTGACGTCGATGCTGATCGCGCCGTCGGCCGGACTGGCGCGCGTCCACTCAAGCATATTCCTTTCGAAGGCAGTTTTGGCGTTTACCCCCCGCTACGTGCGGCATCAGCGCCTGTCCTACGGAACGCGTGCGGGTAGGATGCGCCGGCTGGCGAGCACAGTCCTTGGGGTTTCCCACCGGACACGGCAAGCTCGCAGGTTGCTTGTCAGCGCTCTCGCTGGAACGTCCTCAACCTTTCGGCAGCATCTTCTCGGTACAGCGACTGCATGATCCAAGAAGACGTCGATTCCACGGGAAGTTATCTTACGGAGCGGATGGCCGAGGCTTTTAGAAGTCTTAGCGGTCGTGATTATGCCCTTGGAGGAACGCTGTCAGTCATCCTGCTCTTCGTGGTCATGAACGGAGTCGGCTTCCTGTCGACCTCCCCTCTAAAAGAACATACCGTGTCCACTAGGTCTATGTCACAATGCCGCAGCAGATCCTGACCCACGTCTATCGTCTCCAGCCCACGCGTGCGCAGCACGCGGCGCTGGCGAAGATCCTGAAGGACCAGCGGTTCCTGTACAACGCGGCGCTGCAGGAGCGCCGTGACGCCTGGCGGCGGGCGAAGGTGTCCATCGGCCTAAACGACCAGACCAGGGCGCTCACCGAGATTCGCGGCTTCGACCCGACCTACAGCGGTGTTCCTTACGATGTCTCAAAGTGGACGCTCAAGCGGCTTGACGACGCGATGCGGGCGTTCTTCAAGCGTGTAAAGGCCAAGGCCGGCAAGGCAGGCTTCCCGCGCTTTAGGAGCGAAGCGCGCTGGCGGAGTTTCGGCTTCCACCAGAAGGATGGTCTCCGCGTTCGGAACGGTCGGCTGCTGTTCAGCGGCGGCATCGTGGGTGGACTGCGGATGCGGATGCATCGCCCACTCCCGGACGATGCGGTCCTCAAGTCTGCGGTATTCACGCGCGAAGGCAACGTCTGGCGCGTAGCGTTGACAATCAAGACGGAAACGGCTCCGGGTCATTCCAGGGCCAGCACCGCAATCGGCGTGGACGTCGGCGTGAACTGGCTGGCGGCGACCTCGGATGGCGTGTTCTTTGAAAACCACCGACCTCGCAGACAGCGGGAGAAGGCGCTGCGCCGCGCGGCCCGCGCGCTGGCGCGGTGCCAGCAGGGATCCCGGCGTCGGCGGAAGGTCCGAGCCCGGCTGCAGCGGGAACAGCGGCACGTGCGCAACATCCGCACCACCTGCATGCACGACGTGGCGAACGCCATCGCGCGTTCCGCCTCGACGATCTTCGTCGAGGCGCTCAACCTCAAGAACATGACCCGATCGGCTAGCGGCTCGCTGGCCGAACCGGGCGTGCAGGTCATGCAGAAGCGTGGCCTCAACCGGAGCTTGGCGGATGCCGCTCCGGGCCGTCTGATCGCGATGCTGCGCTACAAGGCTGAGAGAGCCGGTGTCGAGGTGGTCGCGATCGATCCCAGGAACACGTCCCGGACGTGTTCCGCGTGCGGCGTCGTGGACGCCGCGCAGCTGGGTAGGGACCGCTACCGATGTGGTTGCGGCCTTGACCTCCAGCGGGATCATAATGCGGCGATCAACATATTGCAGCGCGGCTTCGCCGTGCACGAGGCGGCTAGGCGCCTCGGGGACCGCAACGTGGCCGGTCGCGGCGAGCGTGGTCCCGTGAACGCGGACCCGCTGGCGGCCTAGCCTCCAGCGACCGTACCAGGATTTCTAAGGGTGGAGCTTTCCACACGAGAATCCGAATAGCCTAAAAGTGGGGGCGATCACGTACAATGCTCATCCCTATTACGCCGACGTACAGAACAGCGAAGATCAACGCTGTGAAACCCGCTATGGTCAGAACGCGGCGGCCCGTAAGGATGCACACCGCGGCGGCGACGGCCAGGGCGAGGCTGAGGAGAAGAGCGCGACCTTGTGCCTTGCTCGCCTCCAGCTGCGCGAAGCGCGAGCCGCCAATCTGATCGCGGTCGAATACAATGCCATTTCGGCCGATGCTGCTTGGTGGGCTCGGCTGAGTGGCATGCTGGTCACCGTCCTGGGGCTGGTGAGCGTGATTGGCATCATCGTCGCCCTCTTTGCCGCTTCTGACGCCGGGAGGGCGACCAACGCCAGCTTTGCGATGATCGCTCAGGCTAGACGGACGAGCAGAGCCTATCTCGAGATCATGTGGGACCCCGACATGCCCTGGCCGGCCAAAATCCGCAATTCTGGCAGCACGCCCGCCATCGCGCGCTCCATAAGGGTGAGCTACCCTGACTTCGACATCGTTAGCCGTGATCCTTCGGTCATGGTCTGGCATGAGCACAACGTGCTGGACGACGTGATCGCTCCTGCGAGCAGCTTGGCCTGTCTGCTGCCCTTTGTCCCCGGCGACCGCGCGCACGGCGTTCTGGTCGGTGTTCTGTTTTGTGACGTGCACAACTATATATGGTGTTCCTGGCGCCACTTCACGGTAGACAAAGGGACCGGCGCTCTGCAGCATGGGCGAAGCGGTGAGTTCCCGTGCGGCAAGGTCGATGAGCATGAGCATAACGTCTCCATGAGCTATTGATGTTCGCGGCCAAGTTGTTCCGGTTGGCAGCGCGAGTGGCAGTGCTTCCACCTGGAGGGTGCAAGGTCGGCTCGAGAAAATAGGAAAGAGTCTCGCCGAGGTCGTAAGGTATACGTGGCTCTCCGGGGGCGTCGGTCGCTGTTGCGGAGACGCAGATCGCGGCGGCTACGCTCGACCCAGACAGCATCTACCTCGCTGCGAGCGAAAAGAACTTCTGCCGGAATCTCGACGATGCACCGGCGATCGCCGTGGTTATCGAGTATGCTGACATGCGGCCGGTGGCGTTGCTGGGCGGTCGTCGGGCGGATGGCTACCGGCAAGTACCTGCGCCGGCAGCATGGCGAGGACCGCCGCTGATAATGTCGCGACCGAGCCGCATCGAAGCGACGAAATCGGTGATTTGTAATTTTCCACGAACCATCTCCTACCGGAGGTGGCCACACGGGTCGGGCTACGAAAGCTTTTGATGTCCCCCCTGTTTTCGCTAGAAAGTTATATCGTTCGCTGCTTATGCGATGCAGCATAGGCCTGTGACCGACACGGAAGACCGATGGTTTAGACTAGACCCCTGTGATCCATATGCTGATCAGGGAGCGGTACGGATCCGACAGGCACGATTCCAGGAAGGTTCGATGCCCAGCTTTTTCATTCCCCTGGTCGATGCTGCTCACCAGGAGGAGGCATATTACGGCATGGCAGCTTTTGTCGGCGGCACTCCCCTGCCGGCGGAAGAGCGCATCTACTCGATCACGTTCAGGCATGATGGGGAAGTCTGGACGGCGACGGTTGGCGAGAGGATGAAGGGCAAGGCCACAGCTACTTCCGCGGTCGGCAGAGAACGTGCCGGGCGGGACCCGCTCCGCTGGTCCGCAGACACAGTAATCGCGATCTACGCAGGAAGCACGGTCCCGTATCTGATCGCGCACGATGGAGCCGGTCGCAACCGCTGGAACATGCCTGTCTGGGTGCGAGACGTGCTCAACGTGGCGACGTTCGATTGAGCATCGGACCGTCTGTCGCCACGGAGCGCTGCCGACGCGCAGGTAGGTGGTACGTCGGCGGTCGTCGCTTGCCTGTGAACACCCGCACATGAGATGGACCAGTGACTTGGCCATGGGCGCAAGCCCAATCTCGACTAGTCATCCCGAGCGGCAGGTCGGCCTGCCACCGGCCGTCACCGGTCCCTACGCAGGCCAGAAGCTAGAAGAGCCCGCACGCGGGACGTACGGGCTCTTCATGCCGTCGCGCGCAGCCAAAACGGCAAGCTGCGGCGCCAGTGCGACCCGGCCATCCTCAAGGGACGTGCTTCCGGTCGCACTTTCTGCCGTGGCGTGAACGGCTCCGCAACTAGGTACAAAGACTATATGCTGGCTTCCTCGATGCGAGCGGGAGACACCTGCCGAGTGTTGCCGGCCACTGCCAGCGGCCAACTTTCGACCGCCGCATGTCGGCGATCGGGATCTACAGTCACCCACGGACCTCTCGATTTTCCGAGAGCTAACGCATGGAACATGCTCCCGAACAGTGCTCGAGAGATGTTCTCACTCAGGTCATGCCTGCCCCGCAAATGGTGTGCCGTTCCTCGTGCGACTGGTCCGGCGGCCAAGCTCCTCGCAAGCCATTTGCGAAGGGGCTCCTTCATGAGCGAAGCGGACATATCCCGATCGCCAGGTAAGCACCCCCACTTCCCTTAGAAGCTTCAAGGTTCGATTCACATGCACCGGCGTGAGGCCGAGAACGTCTGCGAGGATGTCCTGCGTGATCGGAAGCTGAAACGCTTCAGGCTGCGCCATTCCTGAGAGCAAGAGCCGATCACGCATTTCCCACATCCAGTCCTCCACCCGCTCAAACGCGTTCATGCGCCCAAGGCGCACCACCTGCCGATGCAGATACGCCTGTTCGACCGCTGCTGCCGCTACATACGCACTGGCGAGGGACTGCCCTTCGGGAGCCGGGCACAGCGTGGCCTGCCCCACGGAAGTGAGATCCGTCGTGATCGCAAAGTTCAGCGCAGTACCGGGAGTGATCACATCGCCCGGCACGTAGAAGCCGATGATCTGCCGCCGACCATCCCGATGAGACGTCGACCGCGCAAGCCACCCATCCAGTACCAGAAGTCGGCTTCGACCGGATGGGCCGCTCAGCTTCAGTTGCTTCTCTTCAGAAATGACAAAGGATGATTGCGCCGCTTCCCGCACCTTGACGCGGTCCGAGAGAGACAGTTCTGCCAACGCGGCAAGCCGCATGACCAGCCGCTCTTCAAAAATAGGATATGCCAGCTGCATGTGCTCTGAACCAACTCAGATCAGGTTGGTTCAGCACCGAAAGCATGCGCAAACGTTCTTCAAGGCGCTGACCTCCATATGGAGCACCGAGGCTTCCCCACCTGGGTGCAGGACGAGCGTCGCATAGCATCGCGATTTTCATGTGGAGCTATCCAGTAGCTTCCGGACATGTCGTGCGAGCCTGTCTCTCGTGAACGGTTTCGTGAGCAGGTCGATGCGATCGCCGCCTCCTTGGTTTCGCTCACCGAACTGATCCGCTGAGTAGCCGCTCATGAACAGGAAGAGCATCTCCGGGCGCTGCCTTCGCACGATGTCAGCAAGCTCGCTGCCGCTCATTCCGGGCATGACGATATCGCTCAACACGAGATCAACCAATATGCCTCTGGAGAGCAGCTCGAGCGCCTGCGTTCCGTCGCTCGCCTCAAGAATCCGATAGCCAAGTTCCTGAAGTGTCTCGGAAGCCGCCTTGCGCACCCTGTCCTCGTCCTCGACGACGAGAATTGTCTCGCCGCCTTCAGCGCGCGGAGCCGTCTCCGCCTTCTCCTCTGGTATTGCCTGTAGAGTCGCGGGTGGAGCTTCGCAGCGAGGGAGGAATAGGGAAATGGTCGTTCCGCTCCCAAGGCTCGAGCGGATTTTCGCGCCGCCGCCAGACTGCCTCATGAACCCGTAGAGCTGGCTGAGCCCGAGACCTGTACCTCTACCCGGTTCCTTAGTCGTGAAGAAGGGTTCGAATGCCCGCGCCTGCACCTCCTCGGACATGCCGGTGCCGGTGTCAGTTACCTCGATGACGACATGATCGTGGCCGACGAGATTTGGCGGGCTGTCGTTCGCCTGCAAACCCCTCACGTTGCAGGTTCGGATCTGGAGGCATCCGCCATCCGGCATCGCGTCTCGCGCATTTACCGCCAGGTTTACGAGAGCGCCTTCGAGTTGCCCCGGATCCACGTAGGCGTGCCACAAATCAGGATCAAGCTTACACTCGATCGAGACGCGCTCGCCAAGGGTTCGGATGAGCAGTTCCTCGATGCCCTTTATCAGTTCGTTGATCTGCGTGACCACTGGGTCAAGGGGCTGAAGGCGCGCGAATGCAAGCAGTCGGCGAGTCAGCGTCGCGCTCCGACGCGCTCCGTCCATCGCTCCATCTATGTGACGTATCACATCCACGTCGCCGCGATTGAGCTTTGCCTCCGTCAGTTCCAGATTCCCGATGATGACCGCGAGCATGTTGTTGAAGTCGTGCGCGACGCCCCCCGTTAGGCGCCCGACCGCGTCTAGCCGGTCAGCCTGTGCGGCGCGCGCCTCGGCCTCGCGCCGCGCATCCACTTCGGCCAGCCGAGCCTGATTGGCTTCGGACAGCTGGCGCGTACGCTCCGCGACACGCTGCTCGAGCTGAACGTTCGATCGCGCTCGCTCCTCCTCGATGAACACCGCTCGAGCATATGCCCTGTTCATTCCACTGACGACGAGCACGATCAGAACGGCGTTGGTGAGGAATACCCCAATGGCGATGAGGCCATGAGGCGAGGTCACCCCCGATTTCTCGAACGGAACCACAAGGAAGAACCAAGCTAAGGCTGCAGACGTAGCGGCGCAGGCTAAGCCCGCCCGAGCGCCGGCCACATAGCCTGCGGCGAGTACCGCGGGCGTGAACGTGATGAAGGGAAAACCGAGAAAGGTGGGGCCAAGCGCGAGGCGAACGAGAAGGCCTACCAGAGCGAGAGCGATCGCCACTCCATAACCAGCGGCAGGCCTCCCGCGGATCCAGATCGAACATCGATAGATCGCCGACTGCTGCATCCAGCGCGGTCTCCGAGTGCCTCACGCCGAGATAAGCCGGAATGTGCTGTTTGAGGATTACTAGCCGCCAGTCGTACATCAGGCGATCAGAATAACCTTTCATCTCGATCAATGGTTTCAACACCGTGATACAAGAGCTCGTCACGCGAGACGATGACGACGCATACGGCCGTGTTTTCAATATGTTTATCGCCAATTTTCAGACATCAAGGCCTGCAGTGATGAGTCGGAGGCGTAATCAGCGCGCGAACTACTCCCATCGCCTCTCTCGTCTGCGCCGATCCATCAGCGCTGAGCTTCGCGGATCAGTTCGACCGCTCTATGCGCGTCTCCGACCGCCAATACCTTGAACTCGCGTCCGCGAAGCTGGTTGTACGTCTGGAAGAACAGGGCGAGGTCGTCGGTGAACGCCGAGCCCAGGACCTGCAGGCTTGCGACATCGCGATACGTGTGGGATTTCGCGACCTTGCCGATCAGCCGGTCATTGCGGCACGTCTTTCCCTCTTCGGTCTGTTCGGCTTCGATCACGCCCAGCAGGCGAACCGTCACCATGCAGCCGACAGGCAGATCTTCGTCGGCGAGCACGAGAATGTCGACGGGATCCCCGTCCTCCGCCTTCGTCGCGGGTATGAACCCGAACGCCAGGGGAAAGGCCATGCCGGCCGGCAGAACGCCGGCAAGCTCGAAGAGACCGCTCTCCGCATCGTAGTCGAACTTCGAGCGATGTCCTCGCGGCGTCTCGATGATCGCGCGACAAGTATGCGTTTCGGCATCGAGACGGTGCGGCAGCTTGAGGAGGTCGGTCATGCAGGCGGATCGTCCAAATACGCGTCGCGCGGCAGCCGCCATGCGTCGCCTGGGTTCAGCGGAAACAGCGACGGAATGCACCCGTTCCCAGGTAGCTGTACTACGACTTGCAGCAGCGCCATACTTGCCGCGCGTGCGCTGCCTCGACCATGCTGCTCAGTTCGCCTCGATGATGCTGCGGATGCGCGTTGCAAGCGCATCGATCGCAAACGGCTTCGTCATCATCGACATGCCGGGATCGAGAAAGCCGTTGGCGATGGTGGCGTTCTCGGCATAGCCGGTCATGAACAGGATCTTGAGCTCTGGACGCCGCTCGCGCGCCGCGTCGGCGAGCTGGCGCCCGTTCAGGCCGGGCAGGCCGATGTCGGTGACGAGCAGGTCGATGCGCCGTCTGGACTGCAGCACCTTCAGACCGGACGGACCGTCAACGGCCTCTATTGCACGGTACCCCAGCTCCTCCAGAACATCGACGACCAGCGATCGGACGGCGGTCTCGTCTTCCACGACCAGAACGACCTCGCCGCGCTCCGCGCGCAGCTCGTCGCCCAGCTCTACGCCATGGACATCCTCCTCCTCGCCGTCGCCGTAATGCCGCGGCAGGTAGAGCTTGAACGTGGTCCCCTTCTCCACCTCCGAGTAGATCTTTGCATAGCCTTCTGACTGCCGCGCGAAGCCATAGATCATCGAGAGCCCCAAGCCGGTACCCTGCCCAATCGGCTTGGTGGTGAAGAAGGGCTCGAAGGCCTTGCTGATCGTGTCAGCCGACATGCCAACGCCGGTGTCCGTCACGCAGATGCACACATACTGCCCAGGCTTCACCTCACGTTGCCGAGCCGCGTAGGCGTCGTCGAGATGCGCGTTGCACGTCTCGATGGTCAAGGTGCCCCCGGTGGGCATCGCATCGCGCGCGTTGATTGCCAGATTGAGGACCGCACTCTCCAGCTGGTGCGGGTCGCAAAGCGTCTGCCACAGGCCTCCAGCAGTCACGATCTCGAGTCGCACTGCTTCGCCGATGGTCCTACGCAGCAGCTCTTCCATTCCCGTTACAAGGCGGTTCGCATTGACGGGCTTGGGGTCGAGCGGCTGGCGGCGGGAGAATGCGAGCAGGCGATGGGTGAGCGCAGCTGCACGGTTGGCAGACGTGATCGCCGTCGTCGTGTATCGCTCCATCTTGCTCAGGTCGCCCTTAGCAAACTGACGCTGCATCATGTCCAGCGAGCCGATCACGCCGGTGAGCAGATTGTTGAAGTCGTGCGCGATACCACCGGTGAGCTGGCCGACCGCCTCCATCTTCTGCGCCTGCCGAAGCTGTTCCTGCGCGGCCTCAAGCTGGGCTTGGCGCTCCTTGTCGGCCGTTACGTCCCGTCCGGACGCGTAGATCAGGTCCGCTTCGGGTGCGGCAACCCACGAAATCCAGCGGAAGCTGCCGTCCTTGTGACGGTAGCGGTTCTCATAGACCGGCAACTCCCGTGTCGAGGCCGTGGCCAGCGCTCCTTGGCTCGAGGGGTGATCTTCGGGGTGAATGAGGTCGAGGTACGATCGCCCGACGAGTTCCTCCGGACGCCAGCCAAGGATCTGCGTCCAAGCCGGATTGACGGCGCGGAAGAAGCCATCGGTTCCGACTACGAGCAGAAGGTCGCGAGCGTTGTTCCACGTGCGATCGCGGTCCGCCATCGCAGCCTCGACGCGCCGTTCCAGCGTGTCGTTCAGCTCCACCAGCGCCTCCTCGGCCGTCTTCCGGTCCTGAATGTCCATCGACGCGCCGAACCACCGAAGGATCTCGCCCGTCCCCTCGTCCCGGTACGGCTCCGCGCGAACGAGGAACCAGCGATATACCCCATCGGCCCGCCGGATACGGTGTTCGACCTGGACGACCTCCCCCGAACGCCGCGCCTGATCAAACGCTGCCATGGTGCGCGCGTCGTCGTCGGGGTGAACATAGCTTGCCGAAACGTCGGCGGCGGTCGGCGGAACGTTGGGCACGCCAACGTAATCCGCCCACTGCTTGTTGAAGAACTCCATCCTGCCTTGGGCGTCGGTGATCCAGACGATCTGCGGCACCGCGTCGGCCATGAGCCGGAACTGCGCCTCACTATGTCGAAGGCGCTCTTCGGAACGTTTGCGCTCGGTTATGTCTATGGACGAGCCTACGAGTCCGACCACCACGCCGTCTGCGTCACGGAAGGGGGCCTTGGTGGACAGCCAGGTGGCGCAGCGTCCATCAGGGTAGGTCACCTCCTCCTCTATGGCTTCGGTCCGATTCTCGGCCATCACTCGGGAGTCGTTCGCCATCACCGCTTCGCCCTGCTCCGGATCGTCGAGGAACTCGCGATCGGTACGACCCAGGATCGCGGAGAGCGGCTTGCCGACCAGCTCTACGGTGCCGCGGTTCGCGGCAAGCATCCTGCCATGGCGGTCCTTGGCGTACACCACGCCCGGGACGGCCTGCATGACGGCTTCCAGCAGGTTCTTGGCGCTGCGGAGCGCGTCTTCAGCCTCTCGGCGCTCGTCGATGTCAATGACAGAGCCGACATATCCAAGATATTCGCCGTTGTTGCCGAAGCGCGGCGTCGCCGCGTCGATCGCCCAACGATACGTTCCGTTAGATCGGCGGAGCCGAAACTCCCCGCGATATGGCCGTCGCGCAGCGTTGGCCTCGACGAACGCCTGTTCTGCCGATGCCCTGTCATCCGGATGCGTGGCATCGAGCCAACCGTAGCCGAGCGCCTCTTCCTCGCTCTGGCCGGTGAAGTCGTACCACACCCGATTGAGGTAGGTGCAGGATCCATCTGGATCGGTGACCCACATCATCACCGGCGTGTTGTCGGCCATGTTGCGAAAGCGCGCCTCGCTATCCGCCAGCTCCGCCTGGGTCTGACGGAGCCGCTTCTCGGCCGCCTCTGCCACCCCTAGCTCCCTGCTCTTCTCGTTCAACGCACGCCGGAGCTCGAGCTGCGCCATCACCTGCCGAGCCAAGACGCGTAGTGCTTCCTGCTGCAGATCGGTGAGCTCCCTGGGGCGATGATCGAGCACGCAGAGCGTGCCGATTGGTAGCCCGTCCTCCGTCTTCAGCAGGGCGCCGGCGTAGAAGCGCAGATGCGGCTCGCCCACGACGAGAGGATTGCAGTCGAAGCGAGGATCCTGCGTGGCGTCTGGGACGAGCAGGAAGTCTTCCGCGAGGATCGCCTTTGCGCAGAAGGAGCCTTCCAGTGGCGTCTCGCGGACACCGAGACCGACCTCTGCCTTGAAGAACTGTCGACCATCGCCGATGAGGTTCACCACGGCGATCGGTGCGTCGCATAGCTTGGCCGCGAGTGCCGCCACCTCGTCGAATGCCGGTTCTCGCGGCGTGTCCATCGCGCCGTAGCGGGCCAGCGCGGCAAGCCGACGCGCTTCCGGATCGTTCATGTCGGTCATGCTATCCAGTTATCTTCCAGTCGCGCTTCGCAGCACCCGGGCTAGGCCGTCCGCGGTATAGGGCTTTTGTAGCAGTTCGAAACCGTGGGAGCCTTCGGCAGCTAGCACATGACTGTATCCACTCGTCAGCACCACCGGCAGGTTCGGGAAGCGACTGCGCAGCGTTTCCGCGAGTTCGATGCCGGACATGCCCGGCATGACCACGTCAGTGAACACGATGTCGAAGTTGTCCGGGTTGGCCTCAATCAGTGCCAGAGCTTCATGCCCGCTCGGCACCCACATATTGCCGTAGCCGAGATCCCCGATAAGGTGCGCCGCGAACTCGCCGACATGCTGATTGTCCTCCACCAGCAGCACGCACCCTCCACCGGAGTGCGGAGCATCCGCAGTCGGAGGCGCGATGTCGGGATCCCCACGATTCTCGCGATCGTCAGCGCGCGGCAGATATAGCGTGAACGTGGCGCCGTTGCCAGCACCGCCGTCGATGACGATCTCGCCGCCTGACTGCTTCGCGAATCCAAACACCTGGCTGAGCCCGAGGCCGGTTCCCTTGCCCACATCCTTGGTGGTGAAGAAGGGCTCGAAGACCTTCGCAAGATTCTCCTCGCTGATCCCAGTGCCGGTGTCGCTGACTGCGATGGAAACGAACTGCCCCTCGGCCGCGGCGTGACCGCGGGTTGCCGGGATGCCGTCGCGCTCCTCCACGAGGATCGTCAGCCGCCCTTCACCGTCCATCGCATCACGCGCGTTGACGGCCATATTGAGGATAGCAGTCTCGAATTGGTTCGGATCGGCGTCAACGATGCAGGGCTCGCAGTTGATCTGCAGGCTGATCTCGACGCGAGACCCCGACACCGTTCGGAGCACGTCCATTCCCCGCTGGATGCGTTCGACGACGTCGAAATGCTGGGCCTGAAGTGGCTGCCGGCGCGCGAACGCTAGGAGCTGGTTCGTGAGCTTGGCAGCCCGCTCCGCCGTTTCCTTGATCGAACTGATGTATCGTTCGCGTTTCTCCTCGGTGAGGTCAGGCCGCTCGAGCAGATTGATGCTGCCAAGGATTACGGTCAGAAGATTGTTGAAGTCGTGTGCGACGCCGCCGGTGAGCTGACCAATCGCCTCCATCTTCTGGCTCTGACGCAGCGCCTCCTCGATGCGCTCGCGCTCGGCGACCTCTGCAACCAAGGTCCGCTGTGACTCCTCCAGGGCTGCGACCTGGTCGGTGACGGCGTGTTCGAGCGAGAGATTGAGGTCCTCGAGGAGCGCCTTTGCCTGCGCATCGTTTTCCACATCGATGCACGTTCCAATCCAGCGGAGCACCCGGCCCTGTTCATCGGCCTGAGGAATGCCGCGACAGGCGAAGCAGCGGTATTCGCCATCAGAGCGAGCGACCATGAAGGTCTGTTCGAAGGTCTTGCCCGTGCGAACTGCTTCGCCCCAGGCCTCTCGCGCTCGGTCGCGGTGTTTAGGATGGATCGTCTCCAGCCACTTGTCTCCGAGAAGGCCTGCATCTTCGCGCCCGGTGTAGGTCTTGAAGCGCGCGTTCGTCTGAACATAGTGACCATCGGCGTCGGCCTCGAACACGAACCCAGGCAGCGCATCGGTCAATGCCGCCAGGCGATGCTCGGTCTCGCGCTCCCTAGTCCGATCGCGGACGATCTTCACGAAGCCCGCGCCGTCGCTGAGCGGCATCATCAGTCCGGATCCCCAGAACCGGCTGCCATCGTTCCTCAGGTGAAAACGCTCGTCGATCGCTCGGCCATCCTTCCATGCCCGCTCCATCTCATGTTCCGGAGAGCCAGCGGCCTGGTCCTCCTCCGTGAAGATGATGCGACCATGCTGCCCGGTCGCTTCCTGCGACGACCAGCCGAGGATCGAGCTGGCCCCTGGGTTCCAGCTCGTGATGATCCCGTCTCGATCGAAGCTGATGATGGCAAAGTCGGTCGAGCTTTCGACGATCTGTTGCGCCAGTCCCCCATCGATCATCCGCAAGCTGCTTCATCGCACACGGCTCGGCGGCCTGCCAGGCGCTCGGTGAGCGCGCGCAGGCCGGTGCGAACGACGCCGCTGGCGCTGAAGCGATGCCGGACCGACACGTCGTCGTTTACAAAGCGTGAAAGTACCTGATTGAGCGAAATGGTACGTGTCTGCCGACGCAGCATTCGACCTCCGAAGACGATGTATGACATTGGAATACACGCCAACGGCGTTGCGGTTCCTGAATATCGAACTTGCAGCCGGTCGCTTGCGGGATCCGCTGTATGAACCGACACTTGCCCGAGTAGACGATCGGATGGTGGAAGAAAATTTGAGGATGGTCCGTGGCCATATGGCGAGCTACTTCGTTCGGACTTGAACCGATGCTCGGTGACACGTCATCTCAACCTCTAGGGCGAGAATGGCTTGTGAAAGGACAAGGCAGCAGTGGAGCTGAAGGCCCAGTGAGCGGGGAAGGTCTGCAATCCAAGTACTCGGCTCACATGCTTGCCGAACTGGAACAGCTCGCCTCCGATATCGCTGCGTTGTCACAGCTCCGCGCCGACATGGACGACTCCGGAGACGCGCCCGTGCTCGAACAGGTCATCGCGCATCTAGAGTGGACATTGGAAGAGCTGCTTCGCTGCCCTGGCATGTTGGCGGAAACATTGCCTTGGTGGACGAAGTGGAGGGCAAGATCTTAGCTGAGCGCGTAGGGCAGATCGATCCGTACCCTTCATCTCGCGCCCGGTCAGCGGGACAGCCGCTCTTTCCATAAGATTCGCATCATTGTAGCTGCGGGGGATGGGAACGGCGTGGTTGCGGGCGACCTTCTGCGGCCCCGAACCTGTTTGCCGTGAAGAGGCGTCTCGACGGTGTAGCGCACTGCACTTTTTGATGGCAGTTGCCCCTAATGCGACTGCCCCGATTGAGCACGGGGGGCTCGACCGCGGGGCTAAGGCAGGTTTCTGGCTGGTTGCAACATGTTACCAGCATGGGGGCCATCACGAACTCAACTCCGTGAATGCGAATTGCAGGAGTTGGATCACGCTCGCATCATAGCTCGACCTGCTGGATGAAGGAACTTGCTATGCCAGAGCCTACGGTGCCACTCGTACCATCGGGAGAGCTCAATCACATGAGCTTCCCCAGCGACGACGTGAGCGCCACCTCGAAATTCTTCGAGCGATATCTCGGTTTCTCGATCTCGATGCGCGAAGCCCGCTTCGCCATCTTGAAGCGGCCAGGCCTTGATGTCGTCATCGAATCCGCGCGGGCTGATGCCCCAACCATTCGGACGGTTGGGGCGGCAAAGCCGGGCCGGCCGTTCTCGCACAACGTAGCAGACGATCCGAACCGCGCCATTTGGCCCATCTCATTCCATATCGGTCTAGAGCTCGAAGACGTGGCAGACGGTAAGCGTAGTCAGCAGGCCGCAGATTATGCGGCTTGCGCAGTTGGTTGATCTGCTGGCGGTGCCCAGTTCCGCGGCAGGAGTTCGTCCCAGCGGCTAGCAGGCCAGTTATCGGCGATCTTCGCGATGACGTCGGCGATATAGGCCTGCGGGTCGACACCGTTGGCCTTGCAGGTCTGGATGACGGTGTAGATGGCGGCGGCACGTTCACCGCCCACGCGGGAGCCGGCGAACAGCCAGTTGCGGCGGCCGATGGCGATGCCGCGCAGCGCGCGTTCCGCGATGTTGTTGTCGATCTCCAGCCGGCCATCGCCCAGGAAGCGCGACAGTGCCGGCCAGCGCTTGGTGCCATAGGCGATGGCCTTCGCCATGTCGGATTTGGGCGACAGACGACGCAGTGCGACATCGAGCACGTCGCGCAAGGCGCCGACCAGCGGCTTGCTGCGCTCCTGCCGTGCCCGCTGCCGAATATCCGGCGGCTGGCCGCGCACCTCGGCCTCGACGGCGTAGAGCGCGCCGATCCGCTCCAGAATGTCGGTGGTCAGCGGCGTGGCGGTGCGCTCATGCAGGTCGAAGATCTTGCGCCTGAAATGCGCCCAGCAGGCCACCTCGGTCACACCGCCCCGGTAGAGCCCGTCATAGCCGGCATAGGCATCGGCCTGGAGGAAGCCGCGAAAGCCGGCGAGATGCGCCAGCGGGTGCGCCGCGGTGCGGTCCGGCGTGAAGCGATACCAGGTCGCGCGCGGCGCCGCGCTGCCCGAGGCCTGGTCGTCGGCCGCGTACACCCATAGCCGCCCGGTTGCGGTCTTGCCGCGGCCGGGATCGAGCACCGGCACCGGGGTGTCGTCGGCATGGATCTTGTCGGCGTGTAGAACTTCGTCACGGATGCGAGCGACGACCGGATCGAGCAAGGCTGCGGCCTGTCCGGCCCAGCCGGCCAGCGTCGAGCGGTCGATATCGAGCCCTTGCGCCGCCATCATCTCGGCCTGGCGGTACAGCGGCAGGTGATGATCGAACTTGGAAACCACGACATGCGCGAGCGTCGCGAAGCTGGCCTTGCCGCGCGCGACGGCGCTGGCCGGCGCGGGCGCCTGGACGATCTTCTCGCAGACCCGGCAGCTATATTTTGGGCGGACGTTGCGCACCACCCGCCAGCGCACCGGCACCACGTCGAGAATCTCATGGGCATCCACGCCCAGCCGGCGCAACGCGCCGCCGCAATCCGGGCAGGTGCAGGTGCCCGAGGCCGGTTCGTGGACAACGTCCTCGCGCGGCAGATGCGCCGGGAGGCTGCGGACCGGTGCCGGCCGCGCCGTCGCCTCCGACGGGCGCGCCTCTACCGGCGCCGCGTCGCGCTCGGCTTCCAGCTCTTCCAGCGCCAGTTCGAGCTGCTCGATCTCGCGGCCCAGCTTCTCGGAGGAGGCGCCGAACTTCATCCGCCGCAGCCGGGCGATCTGCCCGCGCAAGCTGTCGATGAGCAGATCGCGGGCGGCGAGCGCGGCATTGGCCCGGGCGAGCGACGCCTCCAGCGCGGCGATCCGCGCGGTGGCATCAATAGGGGAAACGGGCGCTTCCGACACCCGGATTTGCTAGCAGATCGCAGCGCTTCAGGCGAGCAAAACCGACGCAAAACAGCCGGTTTCAGCCCGCCAGCGTCGGCGTGCAGGTCCTCTCGGGCCGGCGCCAGTCGATGCCCTCCAGCAGCATCGACAATTGCGCCGGCGTCAGCACCACCGTGCCGCTCGCCGTCACCGGCCAGACGAAACGGCCCCGGTCGAGCCGCTTGGAAAACAGGCAAAGGCCTTGCCCGTCGAACCACAGCAGCTTGACCAGATGCCCGCGCTTGCCCCGAAACGCGAACAGCGCGCCGGAATGCGGGTTTTCCGCCAGCACCTGCTGCACCAGCACCGCCAGACCGTCGAAGCCCTTGCGCATGTCGGTCACGCCGCACGCCAGATAAACCCGCGTCGGCAACGGCGCCGGGCTCACCGCAGCACCGACAACACCCGTGCCAGCGCATCCGCATCCACCCCGCCGTCGACGCTGATCCGCACGCCGCCGGGCAACGCGATATCGATGCGCCCCGACGAACACGGCACCGGCGGTGACGCCGGCACGATCGGCTCCGCGAGCCGAACCTCGGCGAACACCGGCAGCGACGCTGCAGTCCCGGCCAGCTTGCCGACCCGCAACTGCTTGCGCCACGTATAGATCAGGCTGCTCGACACCTCGCGCCGGGCGATCACATCGCAGACCCTGGCCCCAGGCCGGAATGCCTCCGCCAGGATTTCCAGCTTCTCCGCGTCCGACCATCGCCGCCGACCCGACACGCGGCCGACTATTTCCATGCGGCCAGTCATACGAGTGCTCGTAGGACTGGCCGTAGAACCCGAAACTTCCTGCACCAGCACCGCCCTCGTCAAAGGCGGCAAGCATCCCGCCTATCGACGATGCCGCAAGGCGGCCTGCTGAACACGCTTACGGCAGACGTTCAGGCTATGCATCATCGACTGGAGCGTGACGGGTTCGTGGCGGAGACGGATGTGTTCCACCATGAGCGAGGATCCAGATTTTTTCTCCGCGCACCTGGCGGCGTCATGATCGAGTTCAATACCCGCGCCGACGCGGAAGCGAAGTTTCGGGGCACCTTCGATTGATGCTGTTCACTAAGATCAGCGGTCTCAATTCAAGCCTAGGAGAACGACGCCGCTGCGCCAGCCGCCGCTGACCCCCCCCCAGACGCTTCGACTCTGAGCTGGGGATAGGAGTCGACGATGTGGAAGCCAGATAGCGGTCATGCGCAGGCATTCCGCGGCGGCCGGACAGGCCGGGTTCGGCCGCTTAAGGCCCCTCTCGGACGGGCTGACGGATGATCGTTTTCAGCTTTGCAGGCAAAGTCTTTCTTGGATCCCCCAGATAGACTTCGTGATGCCGTCCGTTGAAGGTGTAGCCGCGCTCTGGCATGATGTCGTCGTGCAATTTCGCCAGGAGCGGCCCTTCTTCGTCATAGGACCCGACATGGAGCGCCTGCAGGCAGAGCCCCTCCGCCAACGTCTGCAGTCTCAGTGTTTCTGCCAGGTGTTGCAGTTTACGTGCACTCTTGGCTTTCCCTTGCGCGAGATGATCCTCATCGACGAAGTCTGGGACCATGATCATCATCGTCCAGTCCCAATCGTCCTTCTGCCGACGAGTGAAGGTCTCCGGATCCGGGGCTGACCAGAGCCCTTCAAGCGGCGCAACGACGAAGTCCCGCCGCTCCTGCTTGCACATGAACTTGATGGCGTAGGCCGTTGCATAGAGACTCTCCACTGCCTCTCTGTAGGCTGCGACCGAGTTCGGATCGCCGTGCCCGTCCGCCATTAGGTAGCGAACCGCTGGCGCTTCAATGAGCTCGAATGTGTTCAACGTCGCACTGAACAACGCCTTTCGTTCCTTCTTGAGATCGAGTTTACTCATCAGCAGCTTCCACGTTGATGATAGAGTGTTCGCTCACTATCGCCCGGTTCATGCAAGACGGACCCTGACGGGCAGAAATAGCGTCAATGAAGCCCCTCCACCACCGGGCGCTCCCAGCCAACTTATTGTACGCGGCAAGTAGATGAAGAGCGCGCGGCTACTTCTCGGCTGGCACAAGGGAAATCAACTGGAAAGGCCTAGGCTGCCTGGGGCTGCGCCAACTCGATGTCCGCGGTGCTCGCATTATGCCGAAGTATCTCCAGAATGGATGATACGAAGCGCCTCGCCTCCTCGCTCGTGAGCGAGTAGAATACCTTCTGACCGCTCCGTCGCGATGATACGAGACCCTCCCCTTTCAGGATCGCGAGCTGCTGGGAAACAGCTGTTGCGCTGGCACCAACCGCGTCGGCCAGTGCCGTGACTGACTTCTCGCCGTCTAGAAGCTCCCAGATCAACATACTGCGCGTCCGCCCAGCAAGAATCTTTAGGAATGCAGAAGCCCGGATCGTGAAGTCGAGTAGATCATCCCTCATAGGCGCACATTATGAACACCTCTTGGAACATGCAAGGCTCTGCGATCATGGGCATCCATATGCCTGTGACCAGTTTCCGCGAGCATGATGGTCACGACGACCGCCGCAGGTCGCGCCATCATGGAAGGATACTCGGCTTTCGCCGGGCCTTAATAAATCGAGGTTAAGAACTTGAGCTGCAACGATCCGCGGATCATCACGTTCTACGCTCTCGAAAAAGGATAGCGGAACGAGTGAGAGCCCGACCTACTGTCTGGAGCGAGCCCGCGAGCACCGCGAAGCTGCGGATGCAACGCAGCTCGAGAACGTGCGGCGAAAGCATAGTGAGAGCGCGCAGATGTGGGAACGCATGGCCGCAAGGAACTCCGTCCTCAGCCGCCACTTCGATTCAGTGGCGAAGTAGCAGCTGCAGCGCGAGCCGACCGCTAGCCGATCCCTGATTCGATCTTCTTCAACTCGAGGATTGTGACGGACCACTGCCCGAAGAGCTCGATGGCGCGCATCTCTGTGCCGCAGAAGAACGCCTAGCCGACATTCTTACAATTTAACCTCGATGATGTGCCTTAACCCTTGGCTGAGGTTGTAGCCGGCAGACTGAAGGCGATTCTGCGATTGGGACCGGGTACATTGCCGGCAACTCTCTGCCTGAAATAGCCGTTTCCTGCTCAGCGGACGCAACGTTGTCGCCGAGGAGAGTATCGATGTTGGATCCACGAGAGCTGGCAGAAGTGCGTGCTCGCGTCCTTCACGAAGCAGAGGAGCGGGAGAAGGCGATCGCCGAGAAGCTGCCCCCGGGTCTGGAGCGCGACGAACACTGGATGCTGGGCGAAAGGCTCTCGGATGCGGCCTGGGCAATCGAGGAGGAGTTCGATCTGGAATCGTCGCCGAGTGGGCTTTGGCCGGTGAGCGAACAGGCAGCCTAAGATGGCTGCCATGCCACATCACTGCATTGATCCGAGAGATGGTTTGAGCGATCGTCGGATCAAGAGGAAAATCGCAGGCGATCGACTGAAGGCAGGCGCCCAGGATCGTAATCGGATCTCCCTCCACGAGGATTACGAGGTCCAGGACTGGATGGCGTCCTTTGGCGTCTCCAAGGAAAAGCTCGCGGAGGCACTACATGCCGTGGGTGATCGAGCTGAGGACGTTCGCGAGCACCTGAGCCGTTGACCAATCTCTCGCCTCACCTCTCTCGGGGGTCGGAAACTCAGGGAATTGCGGGCGAACGGTACCGCCGTCAGTGGCGCATCGCGCAACTCGAGTGCATGATCAGAGGTTTGGGAGGTGCGGCTGCACTCGTCGATCATATGACCGACCGAGAGGGAGTCGTTAAGCATCCGATCCTATACAGGCTCCGCCGCCCCGGAAGTTCCCCTGACAATTCCGGGGTGGCAACCATGCCTCGCACCCTCAGGGGTGACATTGCTACCGGACTTCCTTCGCTATGAGGAGCGCGGGGGCTCTTCCGCGCAGGCTGAAATCTTTTATGGTGCACGCGTGCATGCGCTCGACAACATACGTGCCCTGATCTCCCGTTTGCAACCGGAAGCCATATGTGACCAATGCATCGTCGAGCGCCTAGGACTCGCCCCTGATGTGGTTGTCGAGCAGGCCGTTCGGCAGCTCAGCGGAACGTGCGGCATCGAGCGACGCCGCGGCACCTGTGCGTTATGTGAGAGCGAGAAGATCGTCAGCCGCCAGAAGAGCTGATGCCTCGACGCACTGACTCGTCGATCATGATTGGCAAGGAGCAGAGCGCAGGGATGCGCATCGCGACAGTCTCCGGGCGAAGATGAGCCTCCGTGCGGAGCTCAGCGCGGCGGCGTGATTGCTACCGCCACCGGGCAACCTGCGGAACGTGAACGACGCGTTGAGACGCCAGTATCGTTTGCTTCAGGCAATCTAGTGCGCCAGTTGCTCAGCTAGCCGAGAGCAAACTGGGGCACTTCACCTGGCACATCCGTAGAAATCCCGATGCTGCTGGCGGCAAACCTGCAAGCTGCTGGCGCTAAGTGTCCGCAGGTGAGATCAAATTTCTATAGTCCGGCCCCTTATCCCGAGGATGAGGCGTACCGCCAGCAGGTCGTCCAGAGGCTGCTCGAGCGGAGCCTGCCCTTGGGCCCGCTCCAAACGGCTGTGGATGCCGCAGCGGACCTCTTCCGGGTGCGCTATGCCGCTATGACGCTGCTTGACGACGCTCGCCAGTGGCTGCCGGCCCGACACGGTCTGGATGTCGACTTCACGTCGCGAGCGGTGGCGTTCTGTGGGCACACCATACATGCCGATACGCCGATGATCGTCAAGGATGCCCGCGTGGACGAGCGGTTTGCCGGTAATCCTCTCGTTCTCGGCGCCTCAGAGATTCGTTCGTACGTCGGCATACGCCTGATGGTATCGGGTGCCGCAGTCGGCGCGCTGTGCGTCTTGAACGACGCCCCCCTTCCCGAAGTGCCGTCGGAGCGAATCGATCAGCTGCGCGAGCTGGCGTCCGGGGTCGTTCGAGCGCTCGAGGACCGGCTCAAGGTTCAAGTAGGACCATTCGGGACGTCGGATGCGAGCTCGATCGTTCGACTTGCCTGCCGGGGGAACGACAATGCTTAAATCCTTGTCGGGGAAGATCTATGCCGTAGGGGTGGTCATGACCCTGGCGCTGGCCGCACTGGCATCCTTGCTCATGCTGTCCTCATCCGAGATGGAGAGCGGGTATCGCTGGGTGCAGCATACGCAGCGCGTTCTTGAACTCACCTCCCGGCCCGTCGACCTCGTCCGCCGCGCGGAGTCCGAACTCCGCGCCTCCATCATCAGCGATGATCCCTCGTTCTCCTCGGACACCCCTGCTCTTCTTCGTGACGCGTCAAGGGACTTGGACGAGCTGGTCCGCATCACCGCGGACAACTCGCGTCAAAATGACCGAGCTCAGAAGCTTCGCGATGCGGTCCGCAAACGGGTCGGCTTCATGCAATTTGGGCTCTCGCAGCTGAGCGCAGGCAAATACGCCCAGTTGAGCAAGGCCGATATGCAGGAGCGCAGCCGACAGGCAGAAGCGCTGATGGCCCAGGTCGAGAACAGCAAGAACGAGATGCTGCAGGCCGAGCGCGCACTCCTGGATGCCCGTACCTCGCGCGCGGAGTCGCTATTCCGGTATAATCGTCGTTCGGTTGCGTTCGGCGTTCCCCTCATCATCCTGCTGATCGTCGGATCCAAGATCTACATGGTCCGCGCCATACGGCGGCCGACGGCCGAGATGTTGAACACGATGAACGCATTCGGGAGGGGCGACCTGTCCGCCCGCATGCACGACCACAAGATCGGGGCTGCTGAATTCTCCTCGATCGCCAATGGGTACAATCAGATGGCCGAGCGACTAGGTGCTGCGATGGAGCAGCAGCGAGTGAGCGAGGATCACCTGCACCTGGCGAACTTGGCGCTCGAGGAGAGATCATCGGCTCTCGAGACCCGAAGCGCCGTGGTAGATCGATTGGATGCGATGTCGCTTCGATTGCTGGCGTCTCGCTCCGATGCGGAGTTTGCCAAGGTGATCGAGTGCTTCGTACCCCAGGTACTGACGGGGTCGACGGGCGGCGTCTATGCGCACAGCAACAGCCGAAATCAGCTGGTTCGGATCGCGAAATGGGGTGACGCAGACGATTTGCCGGAGTGGTTCGAACCCCACGCCTGCTGGGGCCTTCGTCTGGTCCGCACCCACGTTGTTGAATCGCAGGGCACGGACCTGACGTGCAGCCACGTTCCGATAGGCTCGAAGTCGCACTGTGAGCCATTGCTGGCCGGGGGCGAAGTGATCGGGATGATCCACCTCGCCGACATTCTGCCCGCGGCTGAGCGCTTCCGGATGACCATGCTTAGCCGAGAGGTCGGCTCAGCCCTGGTGAACCACATGCTTCAACGTGACCTGCGCGAGCAGACGATCCGCGATCCGCTCACGTCGCTCTTCAACCGCCGCTACCTTGACGAGACGCTGACGATGGAGCTCGCGCGAGCGGCCCGGGGCGGAGCGCCGATGGCGCTGATCATGTGCGACGTCGATCACTTCAAGCGCTTCAACGACGAGCATGGACATGACGCCGGCGACGCCGTGCTCCGATCCGTGGCAGCTGAGATGCAGAAGCATTTTCGCGACGGGGATGTCGTCTGCCGATATGGCGGCGAGGAGTTCACCATCATAGCCCCAGGAGCCTCCGCGGAGGCGATCGCAGCCCGCGTGGAGGGCCTGCGAGCGGCGATCACGAACCTTAAGGTCCGGACCGGAAGCGTAGAACTGCCGAGCGTCAGCATGTCGTTCGGTATCGCGGGCTATACTCCGGCGATCACCCGGGGAGCCGATCTCATCGAGCTCGCGGACGAGGCTCTCTATCGGGCGAAGCGCCAAGGGCGCAATCGAGCAGTCGTCGCCGAGCGGCTTGCAGCGTAGAGCCAGCCTGCGTGGACAGTTGCCCCGGCGTGCCCCCGCGGTCATGGCGCATGGGTGGATGCGCCGGCAAGTAAGAGGCCGCAGCGACGATCATCTGGCTTTCGCTAGTTCGGCTGCTCGCCATGCTCTCCATTTGCGCATCAATGCGTTGCGTGCTTCCGGCACGCGTTGGTCGACTCGCTCCACCGCTGCGATCCGGTCAGTGCGAAAGTGTCGGAAGCTCCCTCGACGCTCGCACCATGAGATGAGAACGCGCCTTGCGTCGGAGTAGCCCAGGACGATCGGCCAAACTGTGCGTTCCGTCCGCTCGCCTCCCTCGGCGTGATAGGTAAGGCGCAACTTGGTTCGGTGTCGTATCGCGTCCCGTAGCTGCCCCAGGTCGATGACCTCAACGATCTCACCAAGGCGCGGCTCGGCCGCGGTGCTTGGTTCAGCTATGACCGTCTTCAAATTGGCGGGCGCAGCTGCGGCAATCTTGGCGAGGACGTCGATGGCCGCGGGGGAGAGAAGAGGATCGCCGCGCTCCGCAACCCACTGGGCGCCGAGCGCAATCGCCTCCAGTTCCACATGCGTCAGCATGAGCGGTGGCATGTCGTATTCTGCTGAAAGCAAATAGCCGAAACCTGCCTCGCCGGTGATGGGCACTCGCTGCGCCACCAGATCCGCCACGTCTCGGTAGACGGTGCGAACGCTGACCTCGAGTTCGGCGGCAAGTGCGGCTCCGGTTACCGGGGTTTGCGCCCTTCGAAGGATCTGAAGGATCTGAAAGAGGCGATCGGCACGTCGCACGTCCATGACTCCTGCTGACAGAACGGTGTCAGCAGGGATGTGTCACAAGCGCCACGCACACAAGTGACCTCTTCTCCTGGGATTGCACGAATGAAGTTCGCCTCCACTCGCCTCATCGCCGCGGACATGCACACGATGGTTGCCTTCTATGAGCGCCTGACGGGCCATTCCGCCGAATGGCTGGCCCCTCAGTTCGCCGAAATCGTGACGCCCGCCGCGACGTTGGCGATAGGATCCGCTGAAACCGTCGAGCTCTTCGCAAGTGGCAGCGCCGAGCCCAGCGCGAACCGGACGGCGATCTTGGAGTTCATGGTCGATGACGTCGACGCAGCGGTCGAGCGGATGAAGGGGAGCGCAATGCTGGTGCGCGAGGTGAAGCTTCTGCCTTGGGGAAACCGCTCGGCTCAGTTCCGCGATCCGGAAGGGACTCTGGTTAGCCTCTTCACGCCCACTACCGACGCGGCGAAGGCTCGATTTTCCTCAAGGTGAACGATCGCGAGAACAGTCGCGATTGGGTGACGGGCCGAGCCAGTTGTGGAGAGCGGCAATACGCGGGCCGCCGCGCGATTCATCGGGCGTTATGAGCGTTCGTGACCATCCGCACGAGGTCGGACAGGGTCTTGGCCTTCAACTTCATCATGACGTTCGCCCGATATACTTCAACGGTCCGCGCACTGATGCCGAGGTCGAAGGCGATGGCCTTGTTTGCCTTGCCCGCTACCAGACCATCCATGACTTCGCGCTCCCGCCCGCTGAGAGCTTCGATCCTGCTACGCACCTCAGCGCGCTCCGCTTCAACCTGCTCGACGACGTCGCGATCCGCAATCGCCTTGCGAATGGCGTCGAGCATCAACTCGTCGTGGAAGGGCTTCTCGATGAAGTCCGCGACACCTGCGTGGAGGGCTTGGATCGCCAAGGGGACGTCGGCATGACCGGTCACGACGATGACGGGCACGTTCGCTCCGCGCTTCTTCAGCTCTTCGACAAGTTCGATGCCGTTCATCCCGGGCATGCGAACGTCCGTCACGATGCATGCCCCGTGCAGCGGTGGCGCGGCGGCCAGAAACCTGTCGGCGGAAGCGAAGGAACGTACGCGGATGGACGCGGTGTCGAGCAGGAATTCAAGCGCATCGCGCGCACCGTCATCGTCGTCGATCACATAGACGATGGGATCACTGGCCACCCTTCAACTCCTGTTCGTCAACCATAGGCACCGTGAAGCAGAAGCGCGCTCCGCCGCCGTCCCGAGGCGCTGCCCATATCCGGCCGCCGTGCGCCTCGACGATCGTTCGCGAAATGGAGAGGCCTACGCCCATGCCTGAGCGCTTTGTAGTGACAAAGGGTTTGAAGAGCTGCTCTGCCACCTCCGGGTCGATACCGGGGCCTGTATCTTCGACGCAAACCTCGGCGAGATCGCCATCGGCAAGCTTGAGCTTGATGATGAGATCCCGAGAACTCCCGGGCCCTGCAACCATGGAGTCGACGGCATTCCTCACGAGGTTGAGCACAACCTGCTGGATCTGCACCCTGTCCGCAACGACTGGGCGGAGATCGTCTGCGAAGTCGTAGCGCACGCTGATCTCGTGTTCCTTGGCGCCAAGTAGAGCAAGAGCGCTGGCTTCCTCGACGAGCTTGGGCAGGCTCTCCACGGTTCGCTCGGTCTCTCCACGAGAGACGAACTCCCGAAGGCGTCTGATGATGTCGCCGGCGCGCAGCGCCTGAGCGGAGGTCCTGTCAAGGGCATCGGCTACACGATCGAGCGGAGGTTCCTCTCGTGCAAGAAGGCGCCGGCTGCCTTGCAGATAGTTCGCTATAGCCGACAGCGGCTGGTTCAGCTCGTGCGCTAGAGCAGAAGCCAGTTCTCCAAGCGCGGTGAGCCTCGACACACGTATCAGCTCCCCCTGTAGCTCCTGCACGCGCGCTTCAGTCTTCTGGCGTTCGGTAAGGTCCCGAATGAAACCGGTGAAGTGCCGCTGACCTGCTACGTGCATCTCGCCGACGGCCAGCTCCACTGGGAACGTCGAGCCATCCCTGCGCTGCCCCACTACTACCCTTCCCTTGCCGATGATCCGGCGTTCACCGGTCTCGTAGTAGCGCTTCAGATAGCTGTCGTGTGCCGCCCTATACGGGGAGGGCATCAAACGGCTGACGTTCTGGCCACGCACATCCTCCGCGTCCCAGCCGAACATGATTTCAGCGGCCGGGCTGAAGTCTCGGATCAGCCCCTCCTCGTCGATTACCACGATTGCGTCCGGCACCGTGTCGAGCAGAGATCGAAGATGTGCTTCCCTGCGAGCCAGCCCCTCCGTCACCTGGTCGGCTTCGGCGCGAGCACGTTGAAACCATTCGCCACCCAGAGCGACTGCGCCGCCGATGATGATGAAGGCGAGAGCTGCAATTTCACTACCGGCACCGATAGGCCCGGCCATGCTGTCGCATAGAAGGCCCACGCCTGCACCAGCGACGCTCGCCATGAGGCCAGCGCTGATGCCGGAGAAAGCGCTCGCCAGAACCACAGCAGGAACGAAGAAGATGAAGGTTGCGCGCTGCCCAAGCTCGACAGCAAACCAGATGCGAACGCCCGCGCCGAGCCCGATCGCTGCTGCCGCCAGCGCCAGGGCGGCCGGCATGGACAAGCTCGGAAGGTAGTGATGCTGGAGAAGCGGACGCCGGCTGATCACAGGGTACCTTCAGCTGCAAGGCAGTGGTGCTGCCTCCGGAAGGTTCCTTAGGGTATACGCAGTAGGGACAACATCCAAATTTTCCACCATCTCTACCCGGCATAGAAGGAGGCAACACACAGAGATCCTGCATAGCGGAGAAGCATCATGAAATCGCCTTTCATCGACCTGAGCGTTCATCACCAGCCGAAGGGGTTCTCCGACCGTATCGCGTTCGGGTTCACCAAGCTGCTGCGTTGGACGGCGGACACCTTCTTCGCCGAGCGTTACGGACATCGCGCAGTGGTGCTCGAGACCGTGGCGGCCGTGCCCGGTATGGTCGGCGCGACTATCACCCATCTCGCCTGCCTGCGACGCATCTGCGACGACAAGGGCTGGATCCGGACGCTGATGGACGAGGCCGAGAATGAGCGCATGCACCTGATGACGTTCATCGAGATCTCCAAGCCCACCTGGTTTGAGCGAGCCGTGATCATCGGCGTTCAGTGGGTCTTCTATCTCTTCTTCTTCGCTCTCTATCTCGTCAGCTCGAAGACGGCGCACCGGGTGGTCGGGTACTTCGAGGAGGAGGCGGTGATCAGCTACACCCACTACCTCGCCGAAATCGACGAGGGCAGGAGTGAAAACGTGGCGGCGCCGGAGATCGCAAAGCGGTACTGGAACCTGCCTGACGACGCGACGCTTCGTGATGTCGTGCTGGTGGTTCGTGCAGACGAAGCGCACCACCGTGACGTGAACCACGGCTTCGCCAACGAGCTCGCCGGCCTCCCGACCGGTGCCGTCGCGGAATGCCCGCCTCATGTGGCGCTTGAACCCATCTGGAAGAAGGCTTCCTAAAATCTGGAAGCAAGCAGACCTGGCCTGCTGATCAGCAACTTGAGGACCGCGCGCTAGACCAAACCGGCGCGCGGTCTTTGATGTGAACTCTTTACGGAGACTCTGCGGTTTGTGATGAAGCACGATGCGGCCTGCTTCGAGCGCGGCGGTATCGGCTCAGCCCATCACCGTCGCTAGTCGATGAGATTGGCCGGTCGGACGCATAGTAGATCTTCGAGGCTGACTTCGATCGACAGCGGTCGGTACCACCCCTTGAGTGGCGAAATCACCGCCGAGTATCCCCCTTCAAGGAAACAAGGCAGCATCTCAGCATTGTCGTCCCTGACCATCAAGATGCCAGTTCCCTCCCATCCGGAATGCTTCAGCGCCGGCAGCAGGTCGAACAGCTCCTCGGACCACGGCGCCGATACTGCGGCCAGCAAAACATCAGCACTACTCTTCTGGCGACTTCGCAGGACCGCCTCTGGTGAGCGGAACGAGTGTACATTGCACCCAGCGCTCGCCAGGAAGAGGTGCGTCGCACGACGCGCCTGATCGTCGAGGTCGAGCAACGCAACGCTGCAGTTCCGGGCCTTCCCGAGTCCTGTCATGGGCACCACCTCCTGATCGATCGAATGGCACACAGATCTTCGGCCGTCGCTACGTAGACCTCCGTCGAACTTCTCCATCAGGATCTGCACGCCTGCGGGGTACTCGATTAGCCCCCCAAGCTGATCGCCACCGCCGCCGGGCCGAGGTTCGGAGGACGCGTGAGGGAGAGGGTAAAGGCAGAGCCACGGGCCAGATTGACAACGGTTCGCATCTTGGGTGCAACAGCAACACTTCGTTACCTTTCCCGACCTCGCGTGTTGTGACCGCCATGCCGAAAAAAGAAGTCCCCTCATTCCCTTCCCCATCCAACCGCAACGCCGTTCTGACCGCCAGCCGCAACCTGAAGACGGCGCGGTCTGCACATGCGTATGTGCGAGGAAACACAGCCAAGTTCTATGACTGGCTAGGAGCCTCCCCCGCCTCCGGGAGGGTGCCGCATGGACCTTCCATCTGGATCTGCGGCGACTGCCATGTCGGGAACCTGGGTCCGATCGCCAACGGAGACGGCCGGGTAGAGGTTCAGATCCGAGACATGGACCAAGCTGTCATCGGCAACCCTGCGCACGATCTCATTCGCCTTGGCCTGTCGCTCGCAACCGCCGCAAGAGGAGCAGACCTACCCGGTGTCGTAACCGCGCGGATGATGGAGGAGATGGTGGAAGGCTATGCCGCCGCGACCCATGATCCTACCAGCGGCGACCCAGGTGTCGAGCCGGATGTCGTACAGAGCGTCAAGCGACGGGCGCTGGGTCGCCGGTGGCGGCATCTTGCGAAGGAGAGGTTGGAAGCGGTCGAGCCTCAGATCCCCTTGGGCAAGCGATTTTGGCCTATCGCCAGGAAAGAGCGCGTAGACCTTGAAGCTGCACTCCACGAGCCGGGGGTGCTTGCGACCGTGCTCGCGCTCGAAGACGACGATCGGGCTCTAGACGTCCACCTGGTGGATGCCGCCTACTGGATGAAGGGGTGCAGCTCGCTGGGGCTGCTGCGATACGCAGCGATCGTAGCTCTGCCCGACCAAAAGGGAAGAATGGACTACGCGCTCGTCGACTTGAAGGAGGCAGTCGCACCGGTCGCGCCTGCAGCACCAGGCGCCCAGATGCCGCTCGACGCTGCCGATCGCGTCGTAGCGGCGGCTCGCGCGTTGTCTCCCCATCTGGGAATGCGGATGGCAGCCGTTCGCATGAATGGGCGCTCACTCTTCGCGAGAGAACTTGCACCGCAGGATCTGAAAGTCGAACTCGATCAGTTCAATCGATCCGAGGCGGTTAAATCGGCGCGCTATCTGGCGTTCGTCGTCGGTAGAGCACATGCACGGCAGCTCAACACGGAGGCGCGAGCGGCGTGGCTCGAAACCCTAGGCGCCGCACGTCGCGGCGACCTGGATGCGCCATCCTGGCTTTGGGAGAGTGTCGTGTCCCTCGCCGGGCATCACGAGATGGGATATCTTGAGCACTGCAGGCGGTACGCGCTCGCCGCCTGATATCGAAGCAGTCAAAGGCAGATGCATTCTTCGACCCGCTCGTGGTTCATGAGGCATGAAGCTGTCTACTGAACCGCCAAGCTGCCGCGCCACCAGCCACGGCGATAGCGCAGGTATGAAGCTCAGGCTTCTCGCATGCTACGAGATGGCAGCGTGCCGGCTGCAGCTCCCACGACGGGCCCGACGCGCGTGTGAAGACGAGCCTTCGCGCTGCAGAACCGCTTAACGAACAGGTAGGCATGTTCTGCTATGCCGCGCCTGAAGGTTAGGCAGGTTCGAAGAATGGCCACTGCTGTCACGACATTGCTCCACGAGCTAGATCAACACCATGCCGCAATCGAGGCCGGCATCGCGGAGGTCGAAGCGCACTGCAGCCGCGATTTGCCGAATCTTGCGGAGCTGGCCGCCATCCGAGTGAAGCTGAGTCGAGCAAGCACGGAGCGATCAAGGTTCGTTCGAGAATCGGTCGTTCCCAAGCTCCTAGGGCAGGCCGACGCCTCTCTGCGTGGAGAGTTGTCTCAGATGCTCGAGGCGTTCAGTGCCAAGCGCGCCGCTTCCAGCAAGCACGTTGCAGCATGGAGCTCCTGGACCATCCAGCAGAACTGGGGTGGATACCGCGAGGCATCCGGAGTGATCCGAGGCATGATGCGCGAGCAGATAGAGCGTGAGCGGAGAACGTTGCGCACTCGTCTGAAGGAAAGAGCACTCTGAGCAGTCGAGCGAGGTGTCACCTGCTTCCGCTGTGAGACTGAATAGTGTCGCCTTGCCCTGGCAAGCCGCGCCCTGCCCGGGGCCGACCTAAGCTCAGAAGGAGAACGCGAGTTCGGCGTCTCGGGGTCAGCAACGGGAGCTGGACGGGACCGGTAGTGCATATGCGGCTTCTACCGTTCCCGCCGATAAAATCGTACGGATGAGCGCCGTCGCTCACTTCAAAGTTCAACATCGACGCCGCTACGTCGCCCAGAGCACTTGATCCCGTCGCGGCGCCAACCAGAATGTCGATCGTGGAAGGAGATTGCGAAGGTGCTTCTAGGAGGAAGAGGTATAGCTTCGCACGTGCATGTTGCCTGCCGGAAGGAGAAGCGGCTTGGAAAAGGTAAAGCTTCATCCATGGTGATGCAGAAATGATCTGAAAATGATCACGATGACCAGAAGCGCCAGCATGACGATCATGACCAAACCTAGTCGCACCATTTGACGTCCCCCCTGTTTTTTGGCCCGTTTTGAGCGAGAGTTTTCCGGCCCTTTGAAGCCTTTTGGCAAGGAGCTGGGACATGAAGAAATCGCGGTACACGGAAGAGCAGATTGCGTTTGCGCTGAAGCAGGCGGAGACGGGCACGCCGGTTGCCGAGGTGATCCGCCGGATGGGGATATCGGAGCAGACCTTCTACCGCTGGAAGAAGGTGTACGGCGGGCTGGGCGTGGGCGAGCTACGGCGGGTGAAGCAGCTCGAGGAGGAGAACCGGAAGCTGAAACAGCTGGTCGCTGACCTGAGTCTCGACAAGCATATCCTGCAGGATGTGCTGGCAAAAAAGCTCTGACGCCTGGACGGCGGCGCGAGATTGTCGCGCACGTCCAGGCGTCCCACGGTGTCAGCGAGCGGCGCAGTTGTTCGGCATTGGGCATCGAACGTTCGTCGGTGCGGTACATCTCGCACCGGCCGGACCAGACGCCGCTGGTGATGCGCATCCGCGATCTGGCGGCGGCGCGAACGCGTTACGGCTATTTCCGCATCTACATCCTGCTCCGCAGGGAAGGATGGGTCGTGAACCACAAGCGTGTGTATCGGCTCTATCGGGAGGATGGACTGAGCCTTCGGCTCAAGAAGCCCCGGCGGAACGTCAGCGCCGCCAACCGGGTGCGGCAACCCGCGGCATCGGCTGCCAACGAGATGTGGTCGATGGACTTCGTGTCCGACGCCCTGTTCGACGGCCGGCGCTTGCGGGCGTTGACGGTGGTCGACGCGTTCACGCGCGAAGCGCTGGCGGTCGATGTGGACCAGGGCATCAAGGGCGAGCAGGTGGTTGCGACGATGGCGCGGATCTCCTCGATCCGCGGCGCCCCACGGACCATTCGGGTGGACAACGGGCCGGAGTTCATTTCGAAGGCACTCGACCGCTGGGCGTACGAGAACGGCGTCACGCTGGACTTCAGCCGGCCGGGCAAACCCACCGACAACGCCTTCGTGGAATCGTTTAACGGTCGCTTGCGCGACGAGTGCCTGAACGCGCACTGGTTTCTGTCGCTGGCCGATGCCCGGGCCAAGATCGAGGCCTGGCGCCGGGACTATAACGAGAGCCGCCCTCACACATCGCTTGGCTGGCTGACGCCGGTCGAATATGCTGCCGTCGCGGCCAAGATGGCCGCCGAATGAACACCGGATACTCACGCCCAAGCTGGATGAGAAACCGGGGGACCCTCAGGCAGCCCCGGACTCTACTTATGAGTGGAGGAGAAAAGGGGAGCACGTCACATTGGGTCATTCTGCCGCATACGGTCTCCCGCATTGGCGCAACGCGCAAAGCCGAAATCCATCAGCGGAGGCAGACCACCCAGGAACGACTGGCTAGAGGCACTATTCACTACCAAGACTGCCAAACGAACGCCCATTGATGCTGTTCCAGATGCGTTCGCAAGCCACTAGGTGACGATTATTCGAAATACGTACCTACTGCCTAGTGCCTCATAGGGGCGAATGTGGCGAACTTTGCACGAGTAAACATGCTGATAGCACGAATGCTGTGGAGTAGCGCGTTGCGGTCATCAGCCAGGTTTCGCCAGCAGGCTCAATCGACCAAGGCTTGGAAATCTGCCACCGCCACGGATATTGGTGGAGAGCTGCGCGTTGCTCGCTGCAATCGACTTCAGGAACGGTCATGAAAGTCTTAATTGTCGAAGACGAGATTTTCGCAGCTCTGCACCTAGAGGCAGCGATTGAGGACTTGGGGTGCGAGGTTTTGGGCATAGCACCTGATACACCCACGGCAATGGAGCTCGCCAACGGACAGCCCGATCTGGCGCTTGTGGATCTGAACCTGCGGGACGGTCTCACCGGGCCCCAGATCGCGCGCGATCTGGCGAACCGGTATCGTACGAAGGTTCTCATCCTCACGGCAAATCCGGCTCAGGCCGGCGATCCTTTCGAAGGCCTTCTTGGGGTGGTCAGCAAGCCCTGGACCGAGGCGCAACTTGCGCAGACAGTGGAAGACCTTCGAAGCGTGGATCAGGGTTAACCGCCCCGATGGAGCTGCGTTGCCTTCACTAGAATGACGACGCAGAGGCCTTCCGCGCGCCAATCCTTCGTGATCACTCCTCCGAGCTGCCGCTGAACGCTTAGTTCGGATAGTTGGGTGCCGAACCCCTGCCTGCGCGGCTCCCCTTCTACAGGAGGGCCACCAGCTTCTTGCCAGGTGATGGAAATTGCGTCGACCGTTCGGTCGACCGCCACGTCCAGGCTTCCAGAGGGCGTAGAGAGTGCGCCGTATTTAGCGGCATTGGTTGCCAGCTCATGAACGACGAGCGCAATGGGCGTCGCGCCCTTGTCGTCGATAACTGTATCCACACCGTGAATCCGGATGCGACCATCGGCGTCATATGGCTTGAGCAGCTCGGCCAGCAACCCAAGCAGCGAGCTCTGTCCGAGATCCGGCTTCGATTCCGGGCTATGCGGACGAGCGAATTCGTGGGCGCGCCCTAGGGCGGCGATACGCCCTAGAAGCTCGTTCATCAGCGGACGCAACTCGCCTGCTCGGCGCCCTGTCAGGTTCACCAGCCCCGATATGACGGCGAAGATATTCTTGATCCGGTGGCTGAGCTCTCGACTCAGCAGCTCATTCCGCTCCGCAGTCAGCTTGGCGTCGTGGATGTCCGTGCAGGTGCCGATCCAGCGGATGATCTTGCCGTCGCCGCTACGAACCGGCAGTGCTCGGCCAAGTACCCAGCGGTATTCGCCACTGTGGTGCCGCAGCCGATACTCGATCTCGTACGGCTCTCCGCTTGCAAGACTGGAGCGCCATCTGTCCCATGCCCTAGGCTGGTCCTCGGGATGAAATACGCCGTTCCAAGCG
Source organism: Sphingomonas pituitosa NBRC 102491 (assembly GCF_001598435.1). Taxonomy (GTDB): domain Bacteria; phylum Pseudomonadota; class Alphaproteobacteria; order Sphingomonadales; family Sphingomonadaceae; genus Sphingomonas; species Sphingomonas pituitosa. The sequence continues at coordinate 10,950 of NZ_BCYY01000018.1, read as the reverse complement.
TCGCCATCGGTGGAACCCGCCGGCATCCCGGTGAACCGATACCACTGCGCATTGTAATAGTCGTGGTAGCCATCGGGTAGCGTGGACCACACCATCTGCGGCATGGCATCCGTGAGCACTTCATACTTTGCTTCGCTGGCAGCCAGAGCTGCCTCAGCCTGGATCTGTGCACCAATTTCGGTGTTCACCCCCAGCCAACGAACGATTTCCGATTTCTCGTTGCGAACAGGCACGATGCGCGTGAGGAATGGGCGGAACAGCCCGTCAGCGCCTCTGAGCGGAAAAACCATCTCGAATGGTGCACCAGTTGCAATGGCCGCCTCCCACCGCTGCATGACCTCGGGGAGACGGTCCGGGTCGTGGACGCTGGTCCAGCCCCAGCCCTCCATCTGCTCCGCCGTGGTTCCACAATAGTCGTGCCATCGGCGGTTGTACCACACGATGTAGCCATCGCCTCGTGCGATCCAGCACAAGGTTGGCAGATATTCAGCTAATGCAGCGAAATCACTGGCGACCGCCAAGGCGTCAGTAGAAGCCGCAATGTGCGATATGACCGCAGGTGCCCGCCAATAGGCCTGGCCGTGATCAAGCGGCAGCTCGTTACGCTCTTCAACCACTTGCTCGCCCCTCGGTACAACAATTCTGCGACATGTCCCGTCCGACGCTGATGTCGAAGGAGGCAACGACCAAAAGGCCTAACGACGCTTCAAAGACAACGCTGCAAATATTTCGTGCCCGTCAACCAAACCCGCCGACGCGATCCATCACGGCGCTACTAAACGCATTTACTGCTACCCAGGTGATGCTCACGGTAAAGCCGATCAAGGCAGCAACCAGTACCCAAAAACAGCAGCGGGCCGGTCGCGGCTCAGCGTTCGATGGCTCTGGAAGACAGGAATTTCCCCTGACACTACCCCCGCGACGCTGGCGAGTGCCTGCAGAAACGCAGCGATACCGAAACACATCAAGCGCGTCACTTGCGTCCCCCTCGCTGCGAGCGATAGCACAGTCGCCGCATCCCTCCTTAATCTGGCTCAACATCCGGCACAAACCGGCTCCGGCAACGGCGGCGGCTGAGGGCCGGGGGCGGAGGACGCTGAGCGAGCCACTCGTGTGGTGCGGGCCGCCAATTTGATATCGCCCGTTCCCTGCATTGTGCCGCAGCCGCGCAAGCTACCCACTCCCGCGCTCGCCTAGCGGAGGAGCATTTACGACCCACCGTCGGCCTCATGCTGCCGATCGGCAATCGGGTCCTTCTCAGGCTGAGCTGATCTACATGCGCCTATGCGGCAGTAAGGCTGGTCAGCATCGCCTCGAGTTCATGTTGACGGAAGGGCTTGATGAGGCGCGGAAGATCCGGATCGATGCCCTTATCCTCGGCATAGCCGCTGATAACGAGAACGGGCACATCGGGTCGACGACCCCGCACTTCGCTGACGAGGTCCGTTCCGGTCATGCCCGGCATCAAGTGATCCGTAATCAGGAGGTCGAAGACGATCCCGCCCTTCAGCAGTTGCACCGCGTGTTCCGCCGAGATCGCTTCCTCGACCTCGTATCCCATGTCGGTGAGCATATCGGCGGTGCTTGATCTGACGAGCTGATCGTCATCCACCAGTAGAACGGTGCCCACGCCGTGGGGCTTTAGCTTCGCTGCTTCGATACCGTCGCTTTGGCTGCCACCGGCCGCGGAAGGGAGCCAAAGTTCGACGCTGGTTCCGTGTTGCAGCCGACTGGTGATGGTGAGTGCGCCGCCCAGCTGGGAGGCGAGACCATGTACCATGGACAGGCCAAGGCCTGTGCCTTTCCCCACGCCCTTGGTGCTGAAGAACGGCTCGATGGCGCGCTTTATGGTAGCTTCGTCCATGCCTGCGCCCGTGTCGGTAACGGCCAGCCGAAGATATCTGCCGGGCCCAAGTTTCGCCGGATGCGCGCCGCTCACGACCACGCTGTTGCAGCTGATCGTGAGCTTGCCGCCACTTGGCATCGCGTCGCGAGCGTTCACAGCGAGGTTCAGTATCGCCATCTCGACCTGGTTAGCATCGGCACGCGCGCAGGGGAGATCGCGTTCTATGTCGGTGACCAGCTCAATCTGTGGGCCGAGAGTACTCGAAATCAGCTCGGAAATGCCGCCGACGAGCGCCTCCATGTCGACGGCAGTGGCTTGCAGGGGCTGTCGCCGCGCAAACGCAAGCAGCCGCTGAACGAGCGTCTTTGCCCTCTCTGCAGATTGAAGAGCGCCGTCGATCTGTCGGCGTGCGCGTTCGTCGCCAAATCCTCGGCGTTGAAGCATGTCGAGGCTGCCGATGATGGGCGTGAGAAGATTGTTGAAGTCGTGAGCGACGCCTCCAGTCAGCTGGCCCATCGCCTCCAGCTTCTGGCTCTGCCGAAGCGCCTCCTCCGCATGCTGAAGCTCCTTCGTGCGTTCCAGAACACGCTGTTCCAGCGTCTCGTTGAGCGACAGTAGCTGATCCTGGAGCTGCCTGCTCTCCGTGATGTCTTCGGCAAGACCCACCGCGCGCACGAGCTCGCCATCGGGCGAGCGAATGGGAAAGAAGCGATCCCTGATCCACCGGACCGCGCCGTCACCCCTGATGATGCGATACTCGAGTTCGGCCGACAGGCCGGCCATCTGGGAGGGGAGAACGGAAGCGACCTGTTCACGATCGTCCGGATGGATCGTGTTGAAAAATGAGGACAGGTCCCCGACTAGTTCTGCTACGGGCCGCCCCCAAACTTTTTCGTACGCAGGACTCAGATAGGAGAGACGACGCTCCTTCAGCTCCGTCACGTAAAACACCTGGTCAAGCGTTTCGGCAAGCTGACGAAAGCGCTCCTCACTCTCCCGGAGAGACGTCTCGACAGCCTTACGATCGCTGATGTCCACGAATGCCGCGACGGCGCCCCGAACGTTGCCACGCTCGTCATGAAGCGGCGTGGCATTGCCAAGCAGATGGGTGACCGTGCCGTCATCGAAGACGATCTGCTCTTCGAAATTGCGGACGAGATCGCCTCGTGCAGCTTTCTGAACGGGCATCTCTTCCGGCGTCAGCTCAGCCCCATCGGCACCCAACACCCTGAAGTGCGTAGGAGCTTCGTCCGCAGGAGCACTCTTGGACATGTTGGAGCCGACCGGCATGCGGGTGAGCGCATGCGCGACTTGATTGCCCACGATGTCACGGCAGCTCGGATCACGCGCGATCCAGATGCCGGCCGGCACTGCGTCGAACACGGCAGCGAACTCTTCGCTTTGCGCGCGCTGCGCCGCTTCAGCCTGCCTGCGACGAGTGATGTCGAGCGCGGTACCAAGGACGCGAACGCACACGCCACTGTCGTCGAAGATGCCCCGCCCCTTCGCGGCGACCCATCTTATCAGGCCGTCGTCGCGCCCGATGGTGCGATATTCGACATCATAGAAGGCACGCTTCTCGGGGTCGACGGCATCCATATATGCCTGCTCGACGAATGGTCGATCCTCGGGATGGAGCCCTTCCAGAAAGTCGTCCATCGCCACAGGGGCGTCCACAGAGACGCCGAACATGGCTCTCATCTGGGGCGACCATGACCGGGTCTGACGCTGGAGATCGGCATCCCATAGACCGACTTCCGTCAGCTCGGTGGCGAGTCGAAGGCGCTCCTCGCTTTCTCTAAGCCTCTCTTCGCTGCGCTGCGCGGCTTCTTTCGCACGATAGGCTTCAGTGACGTCGAAACCCTCGCAGAATATGCCCGTCGTTCTTCCCTGCGGATCCGTCACCGGCTGGTAGATGAAGGTCAGGTACAACTGCTGCGAGGTGCCCTCCCGGCCCTGCAGAGTGATGGGCAGGTTTTCAGCGACTAGCTGCTCACCAGTGCGGTAGACCTGGTCGAGCCACCTGAAGAAATCCTGCCCTTCCAGCTCGGGAAATACGTCGCGCACCGGACGCCCTATGAATTCGCGGGGCCCAAACAGCCTCTCATAGGCCGCATTGACGAACTCGAAGCGATGATCGGCGCCGTTCAGGATGGTGATGAAGCCGGGCGCCTGCGCGAACAGCTTGTGCTGACGATCCGCCTCCGAAGCTAGCTCCCGTTCGGCCAGAACCTGCCTCGTTGTCTCCGTGCAGGCGCAGAAGAAGCCTGCCACGTCAGCGTCCAGGCGGATCGGAGTGTAGGAAAAGCTGAAATGCGCCTCCTCGAGATCGCCGGTCCTGTTGATCAGGAAGGAGATGTCGCTCATGTGGACCGACTCGCCGCCGTACGCACGATCAACGATCGGCCGCAGTTCGTCTGCAATTTCATCCCAGACGTACAGGATGTCCTTACCGAGCGCTGCAGGGTGTTTCTTCTCCAGGAGCGCGGCATACTGATCGTTGTACAGCAGAGTTCGATCTTCGCCCCAGCAGATGAACATGGGCTGATTCGATCCGAGCATGAGGTCTACCAGCGTGCGAAGTGCGGCAGGCCACTGCGCGCGCGCGCCCAGCGCGGTACCCGACCAGTCCCGTTCTTCGATCAGTGTGGCCATTTCGCTGAGCGAGGTAATCATCATCAGTTCGCCGAATGCACCTTCGGGGTTGCTCATCAGTGTTCGCCTCGCGCTCGCATAGGGGGTAGCGGCGCCGTGCCGCCATTATCCAAAGCCGCAGCCGCGTGGAAGGTGCATACACGCGATCGCGGCCATTCAGCGCGTTCCGTTGCGGGATTGCTAAACGGCCGCTAGTCCAGCGTCTGCGAGGGGTTGGCTGCCGCACGCAGCGAGAATGGCCCGGAAGCCTCTCGTACGCGCCGCTGCCAGTCCGTTCGACGACCTTTTGAAGGGCGGCAGAACTCCCGCCCCCAACTGTGCAGGGTTGATAGCGATGTGGAAGAAGATGAACGAGGCGGGAAGCCGCTTGGCGGGCAGAACTGCCGATCTGGCCGGCGCTCCCATAGCCATCATCCTCGTGGCCTTGTTCTGCGCGGGCTGGTTCGTCGAGGCCGGCGAAGCGGGAGAGAACAGCCTCACGCTCATCTTGTCCGTCGCTTCGATATCGCTCACCCAGATGGTCCTCAATGGGCAGCGTCGCAGCGAGCAGGCGCTCCACCTCAAGATCGACGAGCTGGTCTACGCGATCAAGGGAGCCCGCAACGAGGTGGCCGGCATCGAAAGCAAGACGACCGAGGAACTTGAGGCACTTCGCCGGACAGGGGATGCAGCCGAGGAGGTTCTTCAGGAGCGCGGATCTAAGAACAACCTGGGGTGACTTCGCCGGAAGCAGGTCGCGACGCTCGGACGGCTGCAGCTCGCGGGATGCGTCTCAGGCGGCTGATCAACTTGACCACGCCATCACGCCTGCCAGGAGGCATTAACTTCGGTTTTCGTGCGAGCTCAGGAATTTACCGTTGTTTAGGTTAAGCGCCCTAAGATGGTAAATCATGGAAATGAAACGGATTTGCAGTGGATGCCGTAACGGAACTGGTTTCGAAGTTCCTTTCGCGATGGCGTTTCAGCCCATAGTCGATGTTCATGCTGGCATCGTGTTCGCCTACGAGGCTCTGGTCCGAGGCACTGATGGAGCAGGCGCTGCTTCAATCCTGTCTTCTGTGACCGACGAGAACCGCTACGCATTCGACCAAGCGTGCCGCGTCAAAGCCATCGGTTCCGCGATGTCCGCTGGGCTGGTCGAATCGGATGCTATGCTCTCGATTAACTTTCTTCCCAACGCCGTCTACTCGCCCTGGGCCTGCATCCAGCTGACACTTGCGGCTGCCGCCAGCGCGTTGCTGCCGATCGATCGAATCATATTCGAGTTCACCGAAACCGAGATGATGACGTCCACCAAGCACGTGATGGAGATCATCGAAACCTACAAGAACATCGGCTTCAAAGTCGCGATTGACGACTTTGGCGCAGGCCACTCCGGGTTGGACATGTTCGCGAACTTCGAACCGGACGAAGTGAAACTCGATATGGAGCTCATTCGAGGCATAGCGGCCGATCGGCGACGCCAGGCCATCGTTCGAGCGGTCGCACGAATGTGCGATGAGCTTCAAACAGTCCTGATCGCCGAGGGCGTGGAAACGCACGATGAAGCGAACGCGCTTCTCGATCTAGGCGTCAGGTATCAACAGGGATATCTCTATGGCAAGCCCCTTATCGAGCAGCTAGCTGAATTGCCGAGCTGGCTCCTTTAGTAATCAGTTGGATGCGCTGCCGTCGCGTAAGCCTTCACAAGTTCTGTAACAACGGTGCAGATGCGGGACCAACGGTTTCCTGCGAGCCTTCAGATTGCCGCAATGTGTACGCCGCGTTCGCACCGAGTGGAACATCAGCTTCGCCGAAAGCCTGAGCCACTCTCCGCGCGCCGCACCACAGCTCCCACCGCTCCGCCGGCATCTCGCTGGCTTGCCCGATAGCGTCCGTATCGTCTGCAGCCTCCAGGTCGACGCCGGCAAGGATCCTCGCATGTCGATCTAGCGAATAGCACCGATAGTGCATGAGCGATCTCCCGAACCGAGATTGTCATAGCAACCTGATGTAAACCGTGTCGTCACAAACCAAACCCACGAACCTCGTTCAGTTTGATTGCGATTATGCTCTAAGCACCGCCGCGTACGACACGCTCCCGACATCGCAAATTGAAACGCAAGTGTCACGAGTGCGTAAACGCGGGGCATGCTAACTGCGCCGCACATGGCCCAAGACGCACTCAAGCAGAAAAGGCTCCGCCACTCAAGTAACCGATCTTCTACGACTCGCGAAAACGGCGGGATGAAGGGAACTTACTTTCTCCCTGTCCGCTGGAGCCTCAGGAGAGGCTTATGAGCGAAGACTGCACGTCGACGGTTCTAGTCGTCGAGGACGAGATGTTCGTCAGGATGATAGCTGCGGACGCGCTCGAAGAGAGCGGTTTCGCAGTGCTGGAGGCAGCAGACGCGATGCAGGCTCTGGAGCAGCTAGCAGCGCACAGGGTAGCGGTCCTCTTCACTGACATCAACATGCCAGGAGAGATCGACGGTCTTCAACTCGCGGATATCGTGGCCGTTCGCTATCCACACATCAAGGTGATAGTCACGTCTGGTCGCCATTGGCTAGGCTCCGAGGATCTCCCTGATCACGGCATCTACCTCCCAAAACCTTATCGGGCCGATCAGCTGACGCAGCTTGTGCAATTGCAGGCGAGCAGAACCGGATAGGCGGCAACGCGGCTGCACGATGACGGTGCAGCGTGGAGCGACCCTTCGCGGTGATCGACCGATCTCCACAGAAGCACGTGCAATGCGCTGACTGGAATAACGATCGCGGATCATTAGCTCGGCGGCAGCGTTGCCCTCCCGCCCTCCTCGCGAGCGCCGCTCGTTTGTGAGCATCACCTGTTCCCGGAGAAAATTGTCATGGCGATCTTCAACAAGGATATCATCGAGGCTGCGAACAAGAACAAGAACTTCCAGAAGGAGGTCTACTACGACGAAAACTGCCAGATCGTGCTCATGAGCATCGAACCCGGTGACGACATTGGCGAGGAGACGCATGACGCCGACCAGACCACCTTCTTCGTATCTGGCGAGGGGCAGGCGGTCGTCGACGGCAGCCGCACCAAGGTGTCCGCCAATCACATGATCGTCATCCCCAAGGGTGCCAAGCACAACATCATCAACAAGGGTGAAGAACCCTTGAAGCTGTTCACGGTATACTCTCCCCCTGCGGAGGAAGAAGGCGTCAGCCACAAGACGAAGGCTGATGCGGAAGCCGCTGAAGCAGAGTGACGCGCGGTTCCGCAGGCGCCGGACAGGCGGCTGCGGGCGAAGCGCTGTATTGAATTTGTGAGCCGATCGCGAGGGGGCGAGGGCCAGTTTTTCCTGGCTCTCGCCAGCCATTGAGGGTTGTTTCGCGCCGGCGGCCCTCTGAGCGATATACTGTCCGCCAGGGAGGCACTCTGACCCGCCATATCACGGCGTCTGTTCATCGGGTCTTGGCAGTTTGCGGAAGCGCGCGCGATGCCCCGGCGCAGCGCCGCAGACCCAGTCCGAACACCTCTTCATCTGCGCTGCCGCCGCCGCCCAAACACCAGCCCCCCCTCCCCCGCTCCAACCTGATTTCGAGGCGCATTACCGCTGCGCCGCAACACTGGCGTCATAATCGAGTTCTCGTAGCGCGATCCCGCTTGGAAGGACCGACGCTGATGCCCGCCGGAGCGTTCAAAGATGCCGTGTATCCGCTCGCGTGGCAGGCGCTGAATGCGCTCGAGAACGTTGTCGAAACGTCGGAGCCAAACTCCCTTGATGAACGTCATCAAGCCCTTGGCGTTGCGGAGACGGAGGTGCTCCACGCTCTTAGGAGCGCACTCGCCTTCTGCTCCCTGCCCGCCCTTGCGTCACAGTGGCCGGAAGAGACAACGCTTCATCGTGCGCGTACTGCTCAACTGATAGCGAGTGTGGAACGGCACCTAGATGCTTGGAAGGAGGTGGCGCTTCAAACGTTTTGGCCTGCTTACCGGCTCTCCGTCAGGAGCCTGCAGGAAGCGGTATACGACTACCTTCTTCTTCAAGAGTCGTTCTGCTCCGCCATCATGCGCGGATCCGATGCTCCGGAGGGCCTTCTTTCGACAGACGAAAAGCCGTAAGCGGATCAGCGCGAGCGTTCATGACGCCGCCGTTCAGCCATAGTCTGAGCGGTGGGCTTCAGGTGAATGAGTAATGTCGAATGGGCTGTGTCTTGATCGTACAGTTTGGTCAGGCGAAATGCGAACCTTCCCCAGGCGCCACGTCAGCTTACCGGAAAGACGTAGGTCCTTCAGCGTTCGATTGAGGTGTACCGCGGTCAGCGCCAAAATGTCAGCGACGAGATCCTGCCTCAATGGAAGCATGAACTCATTTTCGCCCGCCAGGCCTGCAACGCGCAGTCGGTCTCCGGTTTCGATCATCCAGTCGTAAATGCGCTCCGATGCGGTCATTCGCCCGACGCGATAGATCTGCCTCAGAAGCCGTTCCTCATCCAGCTGCCGGCTAAGCAGCAGGGCCGTGCTCAGCGTATCGCTCAACGAGGCCGGAAGTTGGCAAAGATGGACATCATGCACTGCAACGATCGCACCAGCCACGTAAGGTTTGATCTTCGGGTTTGGAGTGATGATGTCGCCCGGAAGATAGATGTCTAGGATTTGCCTCTTTCCATCCCGGCCCTGACGAACACGAGCAAGCCAGCCGCCCAGAACGGCCGCTGGGTTGGAGGCTTCCTGGTCAAGCTTGCTCAGCGCCCGGCCAGCTGGCAGCGCGAAAGCCATTCCGCTCGCGATGCGGAGGGTCTCTATATCCCCCTCCCCCAAGGCCATGAGTTTGGACAACCGCAGGATCGTCGGCTGGATATCGGCTGGATGTGCTCCATGTTTCATACAACCAGTAACAGACATTTGCAGGACGAATTCAACCGTCTCGTTGGGGCACGTAGCGCCGCTGATAGGCGACTGTTTGAATCGCGCACTTTCCCTCCGTTGTACCAGTGCCACGCTCATGGACGCTACCGTTCCGACCAAGGAACTTCCCAATGACGCGCGAGTTTGCGGCGAAAAGGGGAGTCAGCGCCATGACCGCAGCTTCAAACTGCATTCGCGCGAGTCAATCGTCACATTTCTTGGCGGACGCCTTCCAGCGCGAGCTCGCACATTGGAACCGAGAAAGGCTGGAGCCGAGTTTCGTCTGCAAGGCGTGGCGACCCAGGTTCGAGGACGAGGTTCGGATGCGCCGGCTGGAGGGCGAGTTCCTCGAAGAGCTTCGGGCCGAAGTGGCTGAGGAGGCAGCCACGGTTCCGACCGAAGCACGTGAATTCATCGCCTGGTTCGAAGGCCTGAGGGAGATGGGCCCGGGCCAGGGAGATCCTCTATTTCCGTGGCTAGCTGCTGAGGCTACGCGCGACGAGCTGCGATGGTTCTTCGAGCAGGAGGCGGCAGGGGAAGCCGGTTTTGAAGATCTCGTGGCTCTTACGCAGGTGAAGCTTCCAACCCGGCCGAAGCTTGAACTTGCGAGGAACTATTGGGACGAAATGGGCCACGGCACGCAAAAAGGCATGCATGGTCCTATGCTCGATGGCCTTGTCGAGACGCTATGTGTCACTCCCGCCATCGAAAACACAGTTTGGGAAAGCCTCTGCCTTGCCAATGCTATGACTGCCATGGCAACCAATCGGCGTTACGCCTGGCATTCAGTCGGGGCCCTTGGAATCATTGAACTGACTGCGCCGGGTCGCTCTGCGATGGTCGCCGAAGGGCTCAAGCGCGTGGGGCTTACGCCGAAGGAAGCCAGATACTTTACGCTGCACGCAGTGCTCGACATCAGGCACAGCGAGGATTGGAACCGTGAGGCGATTATGCCTGCCGTGGAAGCGGACCCGCGTCGGGCTTGGGCCATGGCAGAAGGTGCGTTGATCCGGCTTCGATGCGGCGCTCGATGCTTCGATGCTTACCGGAGCCGCCTTTGGAGCTAGGTTCTAACGTTGCTAGGAGCAGTGTGGCACGATTTCATTCCGAGGCAGGCCGGACTTCCCGCCGGCCGGACGTCAGTAGCTTCAGAAGCTTCCGCAAGCCGATCACGACGACGAACCAGAAGCACCAGGTCGCCACGAGCGATCCTGGCCGCAGCACGTCCTCCATCCCGATCTTGTGCGGAACTGACGTTCCGGGATCATCGGCGAGGAAAGGGGCCGGCCACCCTGCGACTTCTCGCGGTAGATAGTAGCGCTCGAGCGCACCTTCATGGCCATACAGCGCCTCCTCGTCGGAGACCGGATGGATCGAGATACTCGCCAACGTAAGCACAACTGCGAGGAGTGGGGAGATCAAGCACCTGAGCATCTCGCTTCCTCGCGGATGCTGCTCGTGAGCGCAAGCGCGCGTGACAAGATTTACGGGCGCGCAGATCCTCAGCATAGTCGGAGCGAAGCTTCGCGTCGATGCGCTAGTCGCCTTCCGCCACGCTAAGCCGCGAACGCCAGACGATCTCGGG
>NZ_BCYY01000017.1 GCF_001598435.1 Sphingomonas pituitosa NBRC 102491 | reverse complement strand
CGAGACGACCGGGGAACCTGCCGCCGCACCGCATTCGGGCGAACCCTTTGCCTTCATTCATCGGGGGATGTGATGGCCAGTGCAGCACCGGCGGCCGTGGCGCCGCTCGAGGTCTATGTCCGCATGTACCGCGCGCTGACGCCCGGTGCGACCTATCAGGGCATGCTCGGCGACTGTTTCCTGATCCGGCTCGTGCAGGGCGACCAGGCCTCGCACATCCTGATCGACTGCGGCCTGCTGCTCGGCAGCACCGATGCAAATGCACGGATGCAGGCGATCGCTGCCGATATCGTGCAGACCACGGGCGGCGTGCTGGACCTGCTGGTCGTCACCCATGAACATTGGGACCACATCTCCGGTTTCTCCCAGGCGCAGGACGTTTTTCTCGGCGCCCCCGACCCCGCGACCGGCGTGGAGACGCTGCAGGTCGCGAACCTGTGGATGGGCTGGACCGAGAAGGACGGCGATCCGCAGGTCGAGCGGTTGCGCACCCGCTTCGACAAGGCGGGGTTCGCGCTCAACGCGCTGGCGGCGCGGCTGGAGGGCGAAGGCACCGCTTCGGGGTCGGAGGCGGTGGAATTGAAAGGTTTCCGCGGTGCATCGAGCAACGGCGCCAGGCGCCTGCAGGGCCGGGAGATCATGGCGGCGCTGAAGCGCAAGTCCAGGGCCGCACCGCAGTTTCTCGAGCCCGGCACGGTGCTGCCCACCCCCTCGGCCCGTCCGGGGGGCCCTGCGCTGCGGGCCTATGTGCTCGGGCCCCCGCGGGACGAGCAGTTCCTGTTCAAGGACAAGCCCTCCGCCAAGGCGCCGGAGACCTATCTGGCCGATCTGAAGCTGAGCGAGGACATTCTCCGCTTCGCCGAGGGCGGCGAGGTCGCTGCCGACGCCGACACCCCGTTCGCGCCGCCCTATCGCGCGCTGAAGATGGCCGACATCCGCGCCGCCATCGATTCAGGCGCGCCGCTTTCCGGCGATGCTGCCTGGGTGGCGGCGCAGTATTTCGGCCATGCCGGGCCATCCGCCGAGACCGGGCAGAGCGCGCGCGACCAGTTGCTGGACGAGGCAGCCAAGCGGCGCACCGTCGACATCGACTGGCTGGGCGCCGCCGACCCGCTGGCGCTGAAGCTGGACAGCGACACCAACAACACCAGCCTCGCACTGGCCTTCGACCTGCCCGACGGCACCGCGATGCTGTTCGCCGCCGATGCGCAGGTCGGCAACTGGCTGTCGTGGCACAGCCGGTCCTATCGCGACGAAAGCGGCGCCGAGCACAGTGCCGAGCAGATTCTCAACCGCACCCGCTTCTACAAGGTCGGCCATCACGGCAGCCACAATGCGACGCTGGACGCCAAGGGGCTCGCGATGATGACCCGCAACGATCTGGTGGCGGCGATCCCCACCGACGAGGCGTTCGGCAAGAAGCAGGGCGGCAGCGGCTGGCAGATGCCCAATCCGCGGGTGAAGACGGCGCTGCTCGCCCGCACCAATGGCAGGATCCTGCGCAACGATCGGCATTACGATCCGGCCGCGCGCGCCGCCGATCCGGACCTGCAGCATGTCGACGCCGGCTTCTTCGACCGGCTCGAGGAGACGGACCTGTATCTCGAATATCACCTGCTCTGAGGATCAAGGAGGCGACGTTTTGATAGCAACCATTCAGGAAGCGCGTGACGCCATCGCAACGACCGCGTTGCCGGCGATCGAGGCCTTTGCCGCCGACGCACCGGCGGCCGGCGGCCTCCCGGACTTCGATGCGGCCAAGGAACAATCGGTGGTGATCGGCTCCGACGTCGTTTCGTTCGGCACCGGCGTCGACGCCGAGTTCCGCCAGGCGATCGCCGACAGCGCGCTGTTCGCGCAGCTGGCGGCACTCAACGAAGTGGGCGCGGACGCCGATCCCATGCTCTTCTTCGACGCCTATTTCCGGCGGTTGATGCAACTGGGCTGGCTGGTGCAGCAGCGCGACACCTCGGAACTGGACGTGAAGGGCGACGGGTTCGACGTCCATCATGCGATCACCGGAGTGATCACGGCCTTCCTTGCGCCCATCGCCGGTGCGGCGCAGGCGGTGCTCGCCGTGCTGGACGGCCTGTACCAGATGAACACCAGCGCACCCTTCATCACCCTGTTCAACAAGCGCAGCACCCGCCAGAAGATCGGCCGGTTCCAGTTCACCTATGTCCGCAAGGGTGCCGACGACGGGCTGCTCGCCGAAATGGCGGCCTTCGGCCTGACCGCGAACGAAGCTATCACCCAGATATTGTTCTTCAAGATCCACAAGAACCGCGCCTCGGTGCGCCGCAGCCTGGGCCAGCTTTCTATCCCGCAGGAGACGCTGCGCGGCATCCGCGCCCAGCTCGCCGCCAAGGTGCAGGCCTATCGCGTATCGATGATCGCCGAGGCCGACCTCGGCCCGGTGGAGGCCTGAGCCATGGCGAAATGCCCCTTTGCCGAACAGATGCCGATCAGCGGCACCTCCGGCTCCTTCATCGGCGGTCCGTACAAGATCGTTCATCACACCACCGAAGGCAGCGGCGCCCAGGCCGCCTTCGACGCGTTCCGCACCAAGAAGGCCGATCCGCACTTCACCGTCGATGCGGTGAAGATCTACCAGCATATCGATACCGGCACCGCCGCCCGCGCGCTGCGCCACCCGGCGGGCACGCCGGAGACCAACCGCGACAGCGCGCTGCAGATCGAACTGGTCGGCTTTGCCGGCGCGAACAAGAACCCGCGGGCGCTGGCCAATGTCGCGCGGCTGTGCCGCTGGCTGGAAGCGACCCACGCCATCCCGCGCCAATGGCCGGCCGGCCCGCCGAAGCCGGGAGTGAACGGGCGCGATCCCGGAGGCCATGTCCGCGACCAGGCGATCTTCGACAAGCAGGGCGGCCATTACGGCCATTCCCAGGTACCGAACAATTCGCATTGGGACCCGGGCTATTCGGCGCTCGAATCCGCCTATGTGCTGGCGGCCGAATTCGACCAGAAGGGTCGCTGCACCAATCCGGATCATCCGGCCGTGAATGCGCTCGCCGACCGACCCCTTGCCGCCGGGCCCGAACAACCGGTCGTCATCGAGGATCACAACGACGACGCGGGCGAGCCGGAGTGATCCGTCGCGCTTGATCGGAACGGCGGTACACGCCGAACACCCAGGAGGATGCAATGGCAGACCAGTTCGCGGGTACCGACGACGGCGACGTCGAGCAGTTGTTCAATTCACCCGATTATGATCCGGACGGCATCGGCCTTGCGCTCTCGGGCGGCGGCTACAAGGCCGCCGCCTATCATGTCGGCGCGCTTGTCCGGCTGAACGAACTGGGCTGGCTGCCCCGGCTCTCGCGGGTGACCAGCGTCTCCGGCGGCTCGATCACCGCCGGGTTCCTGGGATGCAACTGGCGCAAGCTCGCCTTCGATGCGAACGGGGTGGCGACGAACTTCGACGCGGTGATCGTCCAGCCGCTGCACGCTTTCCTCACCGAAGTGAATCTCGACGTGACGCAAGGGCTGCTCGGGCTGCTGCTGCCGTTCCGCTCCGCCGCCGACGGCGTGGCCGGCGGCTATGACAAGCACCTGTTTCACGGCGCAACCCTGCAGGACCTGCCCGAGGAGAAGCCGGGCGTCGCTCCCCGCTTCGTGATCCTGGCGACCAATTACGAGCTCAACTCGCTCTGGCGCTTCGCCCGGCCCTATGCCGCCGACTATCGCGTAGGGCGGATCGACCGTCCCACCCTGCCCCTGTCGCGGGTGGTGGCGGCCTCTTCGGCCTTCCCGCCCTTCTTCTGCCCGATCGAGATCGACCTGCGCGGCCAGCGCTGGATCCCCACGCCGGGCGCGGACAAGCATGGCGGGCAGTTCCTCGATCGCGCGCTGCTCGCCGATGGCGGGATCTACGACAATATGGGGCTGGAACCGATCTGGAAGCGCTATGGCACGCTGCTCGTCAGCAATGCCGGCGGACATTTCGACGAGGCGCACCATCCCAGCGACTGGTTCAGCCTGTTGCTGCGCGTGATCAACATGATCCACCGCCAGGCGGAGAATAACCGCCAGCGCCCGCTGATGCTGCTGGCGAAGCTGAACCAGCGGCGCGTGGCCTATTGGCCGCTGCGCAACAGCGCCGCCAACTATCCCCGGCCATCGCCGCAACTGCCGAGCGCCGAGGCGGTGGCGGAGGCGCAGGACGAGAGCGTGCGGCTCTGGTCGCTGGGGATCAAGGCGTTCGCGCGGCTCACCAACCATGGCTACAGTCTGTGCGATAGTGCGCTCGGATCCTACCTCGCCCCGCCGCAGCACCCCGTGCCGGCGAAACTGCCCTTCTGAGCCTCACCCCAGGTCCGGCGCGATCTCCACCGCGAGGCCGTCGAGCGCCGGGCCGAAGGCGATCTGGCACGAAAGCCGCGAGGTCGCCCGGCGCTGTCCGGCACCGTCGAGCAGCGCGTCCTCATCGTCGCTGATCGGCGGCAACAGGTCGGCAAAGGCCGGGTCGACATAGACATGGCAGGTCGCGCAGGAACAGCAGCCGCCGCAGAAGGCCGGCAACGCTTCGAAGCCGGCATCGCGGATGATTTCCATGACGCTCAGCCCATCCTGCGCCGCGACGGCCGTCTGCGCACCGGCAGGCGGAGTAACCAGAAGTTTCAGCATGTCTTCACCTTGAACGAAGGGGAACGGGAGGCGCGTGGTGCGCCTCCCGCGGAAGGAAGATGTGCCCGCCGCCGATCGGCGGCACGGCTCAGTAATGGATGCGGAAGTCGATGCCGACGCGCCGCGGGGTCAGCACCGATCGGGCATAATAGCGCTCGACCACGCCGGTGCGTGCCTGGTTGAACGAGCTGATGTCGTTGCTGATCGCGGTATAGGCATATTTGTTGAAGATGTTGTCGGCGAACAGCCCCACCTCGAACCGGTCGCCGCGATAGGTGACCGAGGCGCGGTGCGTCAGGTAATCGGGAATGACCTCGCCATTGCCGCGCAGGCCGACGCGCGAATAGATGTCGCCGGTATAGGTCGCCGCCCAGGTCGCCTCGATCTCGCCGCCGTCGGCAAGCGGATAGGTGTAGATCAGCTGCGCGCTGGCCGAGTGCTTGGTCGAGCCCGGCAGGCGATCGCCGGCCTTTGCATCGTAGCGCACGCCTTGGCTGACGACGAGGTCGACGACGTCCTCGGTCAGATGCGCGTCGACGTAGGAATAGGTGCCCTGCACCGTCAACTGCGGCAGCACCTTGAACGATCCGGAAAATTCGACACCCTTCGACTCGGCGGAGCCGGCGTTGGTGGTGATGCCGACAGCGCCGTTGACGGTCTGGGTGGGCACCTGCACGTCGCTCCACTTCACCCGGAACGCATCGAGCGTGAACTGCAGCCTTTTGTCGAACAGCGAGGCACGCAGGCCAACCTCGATATTGCGAGTCTTGTCCGGCTTGTAGAAGCGCTCGTTGGGAAGCGCGCAGACATTCTGTCCTGGCCCCAGCACGGTGCACGGTGCGACGCGATTGGCGCCACCGATGCGGTAGCCGGTGCTATAGGTCGCATACGCCATCAGCTCGGGGCTGAACTTGTACGACGTGTTCGCCTTCCAAACGAACCCGTCATCGCCGGCTTGGCCCGACGCCACGCGGCTCGGCGCGAACTGGATCAGCGGATAGGGCGTGCGGGTAAGGCCGCCGCCGAACAGCGGCGTGTCGGTGCCGCCGGTGGCGGTGGCGTCATACTTGAAATAGCGCAGGCCGCCGGTGACCTGCCAGGCCGAGGTGGCATGCAGCGTCGCTTCGCCATAGACCGCCTTCTCGACCGTCTTGGTGTTGACGAAGGAGATATATTCCAGGTCGTCCGGCCGGTTCACGCCGGCGAATGCCGCGAAGCCCGGGGTATATTCCTGGCGATCGCTCGAATATTTCAGCCGGTTGTAGAAGCCGCCGATCACCCAGTTCACCGGCCCGCCATGCGACGAGACCAGGCGCACCTCCTGGTTGAACTGCTTGTAGCTGCGGTGGTTGTTGGCGAAGGAGGAGAAGGCCGGGAACGCCTCGTAGCCGTAATCCAGGTCGAGCAGCAGATCGGTGTTGTCGTCGACATTGACGATCTTCTGCTCGGTATACGCCGTAGTACTGACCAGCTGCGCCACGTTGAACAGGTTGATGTTGAACTCAGCCGAGTAGAGGTCCGCCTTGCGGTGGAACGGCTCGAGGTAGCGCCACGGACCCTCGTAATTGCCGGTGCCCAGCACGCCCGCGCCGTTCGCCTGGCGGCCGTTGGTCTTGGTATCCTGATGGGCGTAGGTGAGGAACGCCTTCACGTTGGGATTGTATTCGAGCAACAGCGTGTTGCGGGTCGTGAAGGTGTGCTCGAAGTTCACATCGTCCTTGCGCTTGAAGTTCGCAGCATACTCCTTGAGCCCCCCCAGCGACCCTTGTGCCGCGGTCGTGCCGCGCACCGGCTGGGCATCGGAAACGCCCGGACGCTGCAGCATGTAGTTGTAATCGATGAAGCCGGCATTGTCGTAATAGCCCACCACCGATCGCAGCGCGATATGATCGCTGAGGATCGGCACGTTGACCGTTACGTCGCCGCTCCTGCCGAAATCGCTGCTGTGCGACTGGGCATAGCCGCGGCCGTGCAGATCCACCGAGAACCGGCTGGTGTTGGGCCGGTTGGGCATGTAGCGGACCGCGCCGGCGAGCGTTCCCAAGCCATAGAGCGTGCCCTGCGGCCCGAGCAGCGTCTCGACGCGGGCGATGTCGATCAGCTTGAAGTCGAGATAGAGCGGAACCTCGCCGAGATAGACGCCGACCGCGCTGTTCTCGTTCGATCCGTTGACGCTGGTGTCGCCGGACTCGATGCCGCGCAGAATGATGTTGCCGGTGCTCGCCGGACCGGTGTCGACGATGGTGAGGCCGGGGGTGAAGGCGGCAAGCCCGCGCACGTCGTCGATACGCTGACGCGCCAATGTCTCTTCCGAAATCGCGCTGATGTTGATCGGCGCATCCTGCAAGGTGACGCTGCGGCGGCTGCCGGTGACGACGATCTCGTTGCCGCTGTTGCCTTCCTGCTCCTCCGTCTGCTGTACCGAAGCGACACCTGCGCCTTCAGTCTGCGCCGCTGCGCAGGTCGCGCCAAAGCTTGCGAGAACGGTTGCACCCAACAGCGCCGCGCGGGAAATCGATCGTGCCACCCTAGCCCCCTTTTGTTATCCGTCGTTTGCCGCCACTGGCGACTGGCTTCGACATGCAGACTTTGGGGAAAAGGGGTGCGCCGCCATGGGGCGTTTGACGTACCGCATCGCAGCAATCCCGCACGGGGACACACGCGAAAACGCCGCGCACCTGCAACAGGCACGCGGCGCTGTTCCGCCCGTGGAGGGGAATTATCGCGCGGTGCCGCTGGCAGCCGGTGCGAGGCTCCACCAGGACAGCGTGTGGACGTCGTGTGCGCTGGTCCACACGCCGGTCCCCGCGAAACGCAACGCGCCGCTGCCGCTCGGCTTGCCCAGACGACCGAGGATCGCGAGCGACGCGGGATCGACGGTGACGAAGGCCTGATCGGCCGTGGTGCGCAGCCACACCGCGCCGCCGCCGGTATCGATATCGCCGTAGAGCAGGTCCGCGCCGATCTTCACCCGGCCGGAGACCGCCACCGTGGCGGGATCGATCCGCGCGAGCGTGCCGTCGCCCTGCTCCTGCACCCATACCGCGCCCTCGCCCGCCGCAAGAAAGCCCGGCTGCTTGCCGAGTTTGGTCCGTGCCGTCACCTGGTTGGTGGCGGGATCGATCCGCTGGAGCGACTGCTGTTCGCTGCTCACCGCCCAGAGCGCATCGAACCCGAAGGCCAAATAGTGCGTGCCCGGGTCGACCGCGATCGACGCGACGACATGATTGTCGGCAGGATCCACCCGGGCGATCTTGCCCGCATTGTCGCTTGCCACCCAGATTGATCCGGCACCGGCGACGACGTTCAGCTCGCCCTTGGGATTGGCGATTCCGGTGGGGATCGCTGCCAGCAGCCTGGCGGTCTTGAGGTCGATGCGGTTGAGCGTGCCGTCCTTGCAGTCGGCCACCCACAGCGAGTCCGCGGCGATTGCCATCGCGCCGCACGGATGCGGCATCACCACCTCGGCAAGCTTGCCGGCGCGCGACCAGCGCTCGACGCGGCCCTTGTTGGTCGCCCAGACACTATCCCCATCCACCGCGAGGAAGTCGGCGAAGCCGGGCACGGTGAGCACCTGTTCCTCGTGCGGCTGCGGATCGGCGGCCCCAGGCGCGGCGGCGAGCAGCATGGCGAGCATCGGCATCCAGACCATCGCTCAGCCCGCCGCCACATCGGTGGTGGCCGCCGGCCGCTGCTGCTTCAGCCGCGCAAGGATCGGCTGGAACGGGAACAGCCATTGCTCGCGGATCGACAACCGCCGCCGCTCGTCCTGGCCGACCAGCGATGCCTCGCCTTCCTTGTAGGTGCCGAAGATACGGTCGAGCAGGATCAGCGAGTTGCCATAGTTGCAGCGCGTGTCCTCGTACGGCACCGAATGGTGCAGGCTGTGGTGGCGGATCGTGGTGAACACGAAGCTGTACCAGATCGGCGGGTCCGAACGGACATTGGCGTGCGCGAAGCCCGAGACGACGCCCAGTACGCTCACCGCGCAGAAGATCGCGGTCAGCGGCAGGTCGAACAGCGCGACGACGCTGAGGCTGATCAGGAACAGCTCGATCGGATTGCCGACATAGCCCTTGGCCGCGTTGAGCTGGGTGAGGTGGTGGTGCGGCGCATGCGTCATCCAGAAGGGCGCCGAATTGTGCATCAGCCGGTGCATCCAATATTGGCCGAACTCGATCAGGAACACCACCAGCGCCACCTGCGCCAGAAACGGCCAGTGCATGGCCCAAGGCGTCGCGATGCCCAGCGACTGCTTGAGCGCGAGCAGCGGCGTATCGGCCAGCGTGCGCGACACCCAGGAGATCGCGGTCGAACTGAGCACGACATAGAACAGGTCGGTCCAGAACTCGCGCCAGTTCATCCGCCAGCCCGCGTGCCGCTCGAACAGGAATTCGAGGCCCTGGATATACAGCGTGATCAGCGCCGACACGATCACGATCGTCCAGGGATTGGCGAGCATGGCCGCGGGCGCAAACGCCCAGAAGCAGACGACCGCGACCACGGTCGCCGGCGGAAGGAGGTTCACGAGCCCTTTGGTCATGCGCTTGTCGTCCCGATCGCGAGCGAGGCGGAGCCGCCTCTCTTTGACCCGGAGCCTAGGCCTGCAAACGATGCCTGCGCAGGTGGCCGAATGACGTAGCAGGCCCAAACGACACGGCCGCGAGCATCCTTTCGGGACACACGCGGCCGCACTTGCCGTATAGTAGAGTGGGTTCAGCGCAGCGCGGCGACCTGCACGCCGCGCGTCTTGGCCGCCTGGGCGACGCGCGCTTCGATCTGGGTGCGGACCTGCTCGGCCACGTCGGCGCGGCACAGGCGCGCGCGGGCTTCGAGGTCCGGGTGGATCGTGGCAAGGCTCTCGCCGCACACCGCGCGGGCAGCCTGGTCGACGCGGGTGGCGAGGCGCTGCTGGCCATCGGCGGTGGCGAGATCGAGCCCGGCGAGCGTCAGCGTCGCGCTCGGCTTGCCGAAGCTCGTGTCGGTGGCGCCGGCAAAGGCAGCGGTGCTGATCGAAAGGGCGGCGGCGGCCGCGACGAGCATCTTCATGGCAATCTCCTGCAACCAAGACCGCCTCACCCGAGCGGTTGGGGCGCGTCTAGTTGTGGAGACAACAAAGATCAATACGAAAAGATGCGGAAACGCCGATCAACTTCCGAACCACGATGATAGCGGAAGTTCTGCAATGCAGCAATCCTGTATTACGACTCTATCGTTTCTTCATACCCATTGCCGCAACTCCATCGTTATTACGAATCACCGTGCGCGTACCACCAGCGAGGCCAGCTCGGTGGTGTGCCCCATCAGCCCGACCGGCAAGCGCACGCTTTCGCGGCGCTCGACCCGCCCGGCGGCATCGCGCACCGCCACCTCCAGGGTACGGGCGAATGGCGCGGCAAGTTCACGGACCTGCGCCACCGGCACCCGGACCTTCCAGCCGCGCCGACCGCTTGCCGCGACGGCGCGGTCGTTGATCGTGATCGTCGCCGTCGAAGCGCTGCGCATGCCGCGGATCAGCAGGCAGTCGCCCCCCTCGCAGCGGACCAGCTTGGCGGTGGGAAGCCCGTCCGCATGCGCCGCCGGCGCGATCAGCAGCGCGGCACCCAAGGCGAGACGAGAGAATATTGCCATGCCCGCGACGCTGAACGACCCCGCCGCGACGCACCATGCGCCGTTTGACGTACACGGCACTCAGTCGATGGCGATGCCGCGCTCGGCGAAATAGGCGGCGACGGGTGCCAGCACCGCTTCGTGCCGGCGCCAGCGCGCCACCGAGTCGCGGTAGATCGGGCGGCGGACCTGCGCCGCGCTCGGGGTCGAGACCGCCCCGCCCTGCGCGTGAAAATCGAGGCAGCGGTCCGACCAGTCGAGCCCGCAATGCGCGAGCAGCCGCCGCGTCGCGCCTTCCTGGTCGGCGACGATATCTTCGTAGCGCAGCTCCAGGATGCGGCCGGGCAGCGCCGTGCGCCACAAGGCCATCAGCCGCTCGAACCCCGCGACATAGGCGGCGATGTCGAGCAGGTCATAGCTATAGTCGTAATAGCGCGAGCTGATCGCGAACAGGTTGCGGAAGTTCGCCAGCACCGTGTCCATCGGGTTGCGCCGCAGGCAGACGATCGCAGCGTTCGGCAGCGCCCGCGCGGCGATGCCGGCATAATGGAAATTGCCCGGAAATTTGTCGACGAAGCGCCGATCGGGCATCCGCCGGTGATGCGCCGCACGCACCAGATAGTCGCGGCCGATCGCGCCGAGATCGGCGCCGCCGGCGGCGTGCAGCGTCTCGGGATCGAGCACCGTGCGGCTGCGGGTGCCGGACGCGGCCTTCACCGCCAGCGGCAGGACCTGGAGCTCGCCGACGCTTTCCACCGCCGGGTGCGCGGCGAGGATACGGTCGACCAGCGTGGTGCCGGTGCGCGGCATGCCGATGATCAGGATCGGCGCCTCCGCCGGGCAATCCGTTGCCGGTGCCGTCGCGAAAGCGGGCCAGCTTCCCACCACCGCGTCGACGATCGCCGCATCGCGCGCCGGATCATAACCCAGCGCCGCGCGATGTTCGGCGTTGACTTCCAGCAGCCGGGCCAGCGCTTCGTCGCCGCGGCCGATATCCTCCAGCTCCTTGGCCAGCGCATAGCCGGTGAGCAGCCGGTCGGGCCCGCGCGCGCGCCGCGTGGCCGCCTCCAGCCGGGCGACGTGGTTCCGGTCGGCGCCCTGCTTGCGCAGCCCGGCGAGCAGATGGTGCGCGCGCGCATCGTCGGGGCTGCGGGCGAGCAGCGTCTCCAGCGCCGCCTCGGCATCGTCGGCCTGGCCGAGAAAGCTCAACGTCGCTGCGTGGTTGTAGAGGAACGCGTCGTTCTCCGGCGCCAGCGTCACCGCTACGGTGAAGTGCGGCAGCGCCGCTTCATGGTCGCCGAGCCGCGCATAGACGCAGCCGATCGTGTCGCGCGACAGCGCATCGGCCGGCGGCTCGGCCTCGATCGCGGCGAGCTGTTCGGCCGCATCGCCGTCGCGCCGCACCAGCGTGTAGAGCCGGGCCAGCTGCGCGCGAAATTCGCCGCGCGGGTCCTCCGCCACCGCCGCCTCGATCTGCCGGATCGCCGCGCCGATACGCCCCTGCTCCGCCGCGATCACGCCCAGCAGAAAGGCAGCCTCGGCGGAGGGAAGCGCCGACGAAGCCAGCCGGACCGCCGCATCGAAATCGCCCTGCTCCAGCGCCGCCCGCGCCGCCGCCGCGCTCATCCCGCCAGCGTCGCCACAGCGATGGCGGTGGCCGAGGCGCGGTTCTCCACGCCCATCTTCTGGAAGATCTGCTCGAGATGCTTGTTCACGGTCCGCGGGCTGATCTCCAGAATCTCGCTGATCTCGCGATTCTGCTTGCCGCGGCTGAGCCATACCAGCACCTCCGCCTCGCGCGAGGTGAGGCCGTGGCGCTCGGCGAGCACGCGTTCGGCATCGCCTTCGCGCTTCTCGGTCAGCCGGAACAGCCATTCGCGCGCGCTGGTCTGGCGCAGAAAGCTGCACTGGAGCGCGCTGTCGCCGATCTGCAGGCCCGCCTGCGCGCCCGCCGGCACCGCCGGATCCTGCAGCCGCCGCACGATCGCCGCGATTTCGTCTGGCAGCTGCAGGTCACGCGGCGACCAGTCGGGGAACAGCCGCTCCAGCGTGTCGGCGGCGAGCGGGGTCAGCCAGCTCGTCTGCCCGTCACCATCCACCGCGAAGGAGGGCCGCCCGGCGGTGTCCAGCGCCAGCTGGCTGCTCTGGGTGATCCGCGCATTGGCGAGGTGCACCGTCACCCGCGCCAGCAGCTCGTCGACCACGATCGGCTTGTGGACATAATCCACCGCGCCCGCATCGAGCCCGCGCACGACATGCTCGCTTTCGGTCAGTCCGGTCATGAAGATCACCGGGACATGGCGGAAGCGACCGTCGCCCTTGATCCGCCGCGTCGTGCTGAACCCGTCGAGCCCCGGCATCACCGCGTCCATCAGGATCAGGTCGGGCGTGCCATGCTCCAGCAGTTCCAGCGCGGCGAGCCCGTCGACCGCGATCAGCACGGTCATCCCCGCCTGCTCCAGCGTCGCGGTAAGGAAGCGGAGCGATTCGGGGGTGTCGTCCACCACCAGGATCGTGGCGCCAGGCTCGCTAGCGGGCATCGTCGAGCGTCCTTGCCAGCCCGCGCAGGTCGAACCCCTCCAGCTGCGGCCGCAGCCGCGCGACGAGATCGGCGCTTTCGGGGACGTCCCTCTCCAGGTTCACGAGTGTCGCTTCGATTCCACGGACATGCCCGAGTTTCATAAAGCGGCGAAGCTCTTCGAGATAGGGCGTTGCCGCGTCCGGCAGCGCCAGCGGCGGACGCGGCGGCGCTGGCGCGGCTTCGGCATCCTCGATGATCCAGTCGAGCCCCAGCTGCCGGGCGATCATGTCGAGCAGCGCATCCAGATCGACCGGCTTGGTAAGGAAGGCATCGTGCGCGCGGTGGCCGTCCCGCCCGGCATGGAATTCGTGCGCGTTCGCCGAGACCATCACGATGCGCAGCCCCGGGCCAGACCGGGCGCGCAGCTGCTCGGCAACGTCCCAGCCGCTGGTACCCGGCATCTGGATGTCGAGCAGCACCAGGTCCGGTACGCAATGGTCGGCCAGCGCGAGCCCCGCTGCGCCACCGCCCGCCTCGAACACCGAGAAGCCGAGCGGCCGCAGCAGATGGTTGACCACCGTGGTCTGCGCGGGGCTGTCGTCGATCACGAGGATGGTCTTGCGCGGCCCCTGATAGCCGGTGACGCGGCGATAGGCCGCGGCGCCTGCAGGTGCCTCGAGAGGCTCGGGCAGCATCAGGCGGAGCAGGAAGCTGCTGCCCGTTCCCACCTCGCTGGTCACCGTTACTTCGCCGCCGAGGATGCGCGCCAGCACGCGGGTGATCGCCAGACCGAGGCCGATGCCCGGCTGCATCGCCGCATCGGTTTCCCTGCCGCGCTCGAACGGCTCGAAGATGCGCTCCAGATCCTCGGGCGGGATGCCCGGGCCGGTATCGCGCACCTCGATCGCCGCACTCTGGCTGCGATAGCGCACGGTGAGCGTCGCGCCGCCCTTCTCGGTATATTTGATGGCGTTGGACAGAAGGTTGATCAGGATCTGCCGCAGCCGTTTCTCGTCGGTACGGACATAGGCGGGCAGCCGCCCTTCCACGACATAGTCGAGCGACAGCCCCTTGGCCGAGGCCTGGACGCGGAACATCTCCACCACCTGGTCGAGCAAAGCCGGCAGCCGCACCAGTTCCTGCCGCACCTGCAGCACGCCGCTTTCGACGCGCGAGATGTCGAGCAGGCCCTCGACGAGGTTGGTGAGATGCTCGGCCGAGCGCCGGATCACCCCGCCCGCCTCGCGCGGCGGGATCGAGTCGCCGCGCTCGAGCAGCTGGGCATAGCCATAGATGGCGTTGAGCGGCGAGCGGATCTCGTGGCTCACGGCGACGAGGTAGCGCGTCTTGGCGGCGTTGGCGGCCTCGGCCGCGTCCTTGGCGTGCGCGAGCGCGTTTTCGGTTTCGCGATGGGCGGCAATCTCCGCGCAGAGCCGTTCGGTCTGCGCGCGATTCGCGTCTTCGGCTGCACGGTGGCCCGCGCGCGCCTTCAGGAACAGCCGCGCGAAGGTAGCGGCGACGGCGATCGCGAGCCCCAGGCAAATCGTCCCAAGAATACGCGCCATCGCCATGCCGATTCAGCCCTTTCGCCTGGAAAGACGCGCGGCGGCGGCGCGCCGGAAGCGGGGCGCGCCAGTGCCTGAATGACGCATTGCAGCATCACGATTTGGAGTGACACATGCCATGTGACATGCCTATAAGTCGTATTACTGGATTGAGCAAACGTAATATCGGTTGCGACCATCCGGCGGCTGAAATTCGCGCTTTCTCGCGCTGCGAACATGGGGGTCGATCATGACAAAATGGGTGTCGAAGGCGCGGATCGCAGTGGCGGCAATGGCGATGCTGGCGACGGCGTCGTGCGGCGGTAGCGGCAGTGCACCAAAAGCGCGCACCGACTTCAACATCGGCTGGTCGATCTATGCCGGCTGGATGCCCTGGCCCTATGCCGAACAGGCCGGCATCGTGAAGAAATGGGCCGACAAATACGGGGTGAAAATCCACTTCGTGCAGGTCAACGACTATGTCGAATCGGTCAACCAGTTCAACGCCGGCAAGCTGGACGGCGTGACCGTCACCAACATGGACGCGCTCACCATCCCCGCCGCCGGCGGCAAGGATACCAGCGCGATCATCCTGGGCGATTATTCCAACGGCAATGACGGCATCGTCCTCAAGAACGCCAAGAGCCTGGCGGACATCAAGGGCCGCACCGTCTATCTCGTCGAGCTCTCGGTCTCGCACTATCTGCTCGCGCGCGGCCTCTCCTCGGTGGGCCTCCAGCTGTCGGACGTGAAGACGGTCAACACCTCGGACGCGGACATCGTCGGCGCCTTCGCCAACCCCGCCGCCACCGCCGTCGTCACCTGGAACCCGCAGCTGACCGAAGTCGCCAAGCTGCCGGGTGCTGCCAAGGTGTTCGATTCGAGCCAGGTGCCTGCCGAGATCCTCGACCTGCTCGCCGTCGACACCGCGACGCTCAAGGCCAACCCGAACCTCGGCAAGGCGCTGGCGGGCATCTGGTACGAGACGATCCAGCTGATGCAGAAAAAGGATGCCGCCGGCGCCGCCGCCCGCGCGGCGATGGCGAAGCTCGCCGGCGCCACCCCGCAGGCGTTCGACGCCCAGCTCACCACCACCCATCTCTACGGCACGCCCCAGGATGCCGTCGCGGCGGTCAAGTCGCCGGCGATCGGCGCGACCATGGTGAAGGTGCGCGACTTCAGCTTCTCCAAGGGGCTGTTCGGCCAGGGCGCCAAGTCCGCCGACGCGATCGGCATATCGGTGCCCGGCAAGACGATCGGCGACGCGAACAACGTCAAGTTGCGCTTCGACCCGACCTATATGGAGCTGGCCGCGGCCGGCAAGCTCTGAGGCCGGCTCCTCTATGCGCTGGGTGAACATCCGACCCCGCCGCCGCACCGGCTGGTTGCTGGGCAGCCTGCCGCTGCTGCTCGCGGCGATCGTCTACCTCTTCGCCTCGGCGGCGCGGCACGCCGAGAACCCCTCGGACAAGCTGCTGCCGACGCCGGGCGCGATGGTCGAGGCGATGCACGGCCTGCTTGCCCAGGCCGATCCGCTGAGCGGCCGGCTGCTCTTCTGGGCGGACACGCTGGCGAGCCTGGAGCGGCTCGGGCTCGCGCTCGGCATCTGCGCGCTCTCGGCGCTGCTCGTCGGCATGGTGCTAGGCGTGCTGCCCGCCGCCCGCGCCACCTTCGGTGCCTTCGTGACGACGATCGCGGTGATCCCGCCGATCGCGCTGCTGCCGGTGCTGTTCATCGTCTTCGGGCTGGGCGACACCGCCAAGGTCGCGCTGATCGTCATCGGCGTCACCCCCTTCCTGATCCGCGACCTCGCCGACCACATCACCGCGATTCCCCAAGAACAGCTGATCAAGGCGCAGACGCTCGGCGCGAGCAGCTGGCAGCTCGCGCTCCGCGTCGCGCTGCCGCAGGCGCTGCCCCGGCTGATCGCGGGCATCCGCCTCTCGCTCGGGCCGGCCTGGGTGTACCTGATCTCGGCCGAGGCGATCGCGTCGGACGTGGGACTCGGCTACCGGATCTTCCTCGTTCGGCGCTATCTGTCGATGGACATCATCATTCCCTACGTCGCCTGGATCTCGATCCTCGCCATCCTGATGGACGTGGCACTGGCCCAGCTCAGCAAGCGCGCCTTCGCATGGGCACACGGAGCCGGCCGATGAGCGCGCTCCTCTCCTTCCAGAATGTCTGGCTCGAATATGGCGACAAGATCGTGCTGGAGCGGGTCGATCTCGACATCGCCGAGCGCAGCTTCGTCTCGATCGTCGGCCCCTCGGGCGCGGGTAAGAGCAGCTTCCTCCGGCTCGCGCTCGGCCAGGAACGCCCGACCCGTGGCAAGATCCTGCTCGACGGCACGCCCTTGCCCGGCGAATGCGGCCCCGATCGCGGCGTGGTGTTCCAGCGCTATTCGGTGTTCCCGCATCTGACCGCGCTCAGGAACGTGATGTTCGAGCGCGAATGCGTGGGCGCCCCGCTCACCGCCCGGCTGTTCGGCGCCGCCCGCCGCCGCGCGCGCGACGAGGCCGCCGCGATGCTGGCGGAAGTAGGACTGGGCGACGCGCTCGACCTGTATCCGGCGCAGCTCTCCGGCGGCATGCAGCAGCGCCTCGCCATCGCGCAGGCGCTGATCGCAAGGCCACGCGTGCTGCTGCTCGACGAGCCGTTCGGCGCGCTCGATCCCGGCATCCGCCAGGACATGCACCGGCTGATCCTCAAGCTGTGGGAGGAACACGCCCTCACCGTGCTGATGGTCACCCACGACATTTCTGAGGCGTTCAACCTCGGCACGCGCGTGCTCACCTTCGACAAGCGACGCATCGATCCGCACGCCCCGCACCGCTACGGCGCGACCGCCGTCTACGATCTCCACCTCACCCGCAAGACGCGCGCGGCGATCGTCGAGGCGCAGCAGGAAGTATTACGATTGACAGAATCAGTAATAACCGGGAAAGAGGAATCACTGTGAAGGAACCCTCCTCCTCCCTCGCGCGGCTCAGCATGAGCCTGCCCGCCGAACTCTTCCGCCAGCTCGATGAAATGGTGGAGGATCGCGGGCTCCCCTCGCGCTCGCAGCTGATCGCCGAGCTGATCCGCGACGAACTCGCCGAGCAGAGCGCCGCCTCGCGGCCTGAGGAGATGCTCGCGGGCACGATCACCCTGGTCTACCGCGCCGATCTCGGCCGCGTGCGCCACCAGCTGGCGCAGACCCAGGCCGAGTATCTGAAGGAGGTCATCTCCTCGCAGCACGTGTTTTTAGAGGACGACCAGTCGCTCGAGGTGCTGCTGGTCCAGGGCCCGGCGCGCCGGCTGCGCGACCTGTGCGACGCGCTGCGCAAGGTGCGCGGCGTGCAGCAATTGCGCCTCTTCACCACCACCGCGCTGCTGCCCCCGCTCCACGAGCAGGACGAGGCGGCGGCCCCTAAAGGGAGCAAGGCGGCATGAGCATTCTCGCCGACCCCAATGCCGCGCGCGACCATGCGCGGGCGATGGCCGGCACCGTCGTCGAGGCGATGCCGATCCTGCCGCCCAAGGCGGACGACCTGCCCGCGGGCGTGCGCGCCGAGGATCTGGTCTGGGAAGAGACGATCGCCGCCGGCGGCTATGCGAGCCGCGTACTGGCGCGCGGCACCCGGCTGCGGCTGATCGACCTGCAGGGCGATACCTGCGCGTCGCTCCAGCTGTTCAACGCCGCGATGCCGGCCGAGCGGCTCAACGTCGCCGATACGGTGAAGGTGCAGTGGAACGCCTATCTCGGCACCGGCAGCCTGTTCCTGTCGGACATGGGCCGCGTGCTCGCCAGCATCGAGCACGATGACGCGGGCACGCACGACGCATTCTGCGGCGCCTCCAACGCCGCCTCGAACGCACGCCTTTATGGCGACGGCAGCAATTCGGGGCCGTATCCCAATGCCCGCGGCCGGCTGCTGCTCGGCGCAGCAAAGCACGGCCTCGCCCGCCGCGACGTCCATCCGTGCATCAACCTGTTCAAGGGCGTCCGCATCGCCGCCGACGGCAGCACCGAACCGCAGCTCGGGCCGTTCGTCCCCGGCCGCGCGCTGGTGCTCCGCGCCGAGATGGACCTGATCGTCGTGCTGGCCAACTGCCCGCACGTGCTCGATCCGCGCCCCTGGACCGTCACCCCCTTGCGCGCCACCGCCTGGCGCGGGCCGGTAACGGCGGAGGACGATCCGATCCGCAACGCGACGCCCGAGCGGCAGCGCGCCTTCCTCAACACCGAAGACTGGGTCCGCCGCTGATGGAACAGGATACGGCACTCGCCGGCCTCACCGGCCGGGTGATCCATGACGAGACCGTCCCCGCCCGCGCCCCCTGGCTGCACCGGGTGAAGGCCGGCGAAACGCTCCGCGTCGTCGATCTCGAAGGCAACCAGGCGGTCGATTTCCTGCTCTACGCCACCCACGACGATGCCGAGCGCTACAGCGCGCAGGACACGATCGCCGCGCAGGCCAACATCTTCCTGCGCACCGGCAGCGTGCTGCGCTCGAACGAGGGCCGGCCGATGATGACGATCACCGCGACGGCGGTCGAGTATCACGACACGATCGGCGGCGCCTGTTCGTGCGAGTCCAACACGCTGCGCTACGGCCACCACACCAAGGCGCAGCACGCCTGTGTCGACAATTTCCTCGAAGCCAATCTCCGCGACGGCCGCGGCAAGCGCGACATCGTGTCGAACGTCAATTTCTTCATGAACGTGCCGGTCGAGGCCGATGGTGCGCTGGGCATCGTCGACGGCATCTCGGCGCCCGGCCTGACCGTGGACCTTCGCGCAGAAATGGATGTGACCGTGGTCGTTTCGAATTGCCCGCAGATCAACAATCCCTGCAACGGCTTCAACCCCACCCCCGTGCGCATGATCGTCACCGCATGAGTGGGCTCCGCACCGTCCTGATCGCCAATCGCGGGGCGATCGCCTGCCGGATCATCCGCACGCTCAAGAAGATGGGCATCCGCTCGGTCGCCGTCTTCTCCGACGCCGACGAAGCCTCGCGCCATGTCGCGCTCGCCGACATCGCGGTACGGATCGGGCCGGGACCGGCGGCGGAAAGCTATCTCGACGTCGCCCGCATCCTGGCGGCGGCGAAGGAAACCGGCGCCGACGCGATCCACCCCGGCTATGGCTTCCTCTCCGAGAACGCCAGTTTTGCCGAAGCCTGCGAGGCCGCCGGCATCGCGTTCATCGGCCCGAGCCCGGACAGCATCCGCGCCTTCGGCCTCAAGCACAGCGCCCGCGCGCTCGCCGAGGCGCAGCACGTCCCCCTCGCCCCCGGCACCGGCCTGCTCGACAGCGTCGACGCCGCGCTCGAAGCGGCGGCGCGGATCGGCTATCCGGTGATGCTCAAGGCGACCGCCGGCGGCGGCGGCATCGGCATGCGCGTCTGCACCGACGCACAGGCGGTGCGCGACGGCTATGCGGCGGTGGCGCGGCTGGGCGCGGGCAATTTCGGCGATGCCGGGCTGTTCCTCGAACGCTTCGTGCCGCGCGCCCGCCATGTCGAAGTGCAGATCTTCGGTGACGGCCAGGGCCGCGTCGTCGCCCTCGGCGAACGCGACTGCTCGCTCCAGCGCCGCAACCAGAAGGTCGTGGAAGAAGCCCCCGCCCCGCACCTCCCCGAATCCGTCCGCGCCGCGCTGATCGAGGCGGCGGTGCGGCTGGGCGAGGCGGCGAACTATCGCTCCGCCGGCACGGTCGAGTTCCTCTACGATCCCGCCCGCCAGGACTGGTTCTTCCTCGAAGTGAACACGCGGCTCCAGGTCGAGCACGGCGTTACCGAGGAAGTGACCGGCGTCGATCTGGTCGAATGGATGGTGCGCGGCGCAGGCGGCGATTACAGCTTCCTCGACACCCCCGTCCCCGCCCCCAAGGGCTGGTCGATCCAGGCGCGGCTCTATGCCGAGGATCCGGCGGTCGACTTCCGCCCGGCCTCGGGCACCCTCACCGATGTCGTGTTCCCCGAAGGCGTGCGCGTCGAAAGCTGGGTCGAATCGGGCAGCGCCGTCTCCTCCTTCTACGATCCGATGCTCGCCAAGCTGATCGTCCATGGCGAGGACCGCGAGTCCGCCGTCGCCGCGATGCAGGCGGCGCTCGACCACACCCGCTTCGCCGGCATCGAGACCAATGTCCGCTGGCTGCGCGACGTGGCGCGCAGCGAGGATTTCGTCACCGGCGACGTCTCGACGCGCTCGCTCGAAACCGTCGTCCACCGCCCGCAGAGCATCGTCGTCCGCTCGGCCGGCACCGCGACCAGCGTGCAGGATTATCCCGGCCGCGTCGGCCTGTGGGACATCGGCGTGCCGCCCTCCGGACCGATGGACGCGCGCGCCTTCCGCCTCGGCAACATGCTGCTCGGCAACGACAGCGCCGCGCCCGGCCTGGAGGTGACCGCCACCGGCCCTACGCTCCAGTTCAACACCGCGACGCGCATCGTCCTCACCGGCGCCGATTTCGCCGCAACGCTCGACGGCAAGCCGGTCCCCCGCAACAAGCCCGTCGCCATCGCCGAGGGCCAGACGCTCGCACTCGGCCGCGTCACCGGCGGCGGCATGCGCGGCTATATCCTGTTCGCCGGCGGGCTCGACGTGCCGAGCTATCTCGGCAGCGCCAGCACCTTCGATCTCGGCGAGTTCGGCGGCCATGGCGGACGCGTGCTGCGCGTCGGCGACACGCTGCACCTCACCGATCATGCCCCGGCGGTGATCCCGGGCCCGCGCGCGATCGAGCAGGCGCAACTCGGCCCCGACTGGACGATCCGCGTCCTCTACGGCCCGCACGGCGCCCCCGATTTCTTCGCGCCGGAAGATGTCGACACGATCCTCTCCGCCGAATGGGGCGTGCATTACAACAGCAACCGCACCGGCGTGCGGCTGGTCGGCCCCAAGCCGCACTGGGCACGCAAGGATGGCGGCGAGGCGGGGCTCCACCCGTCGAACATCCACGACAATCCGTACGCGATCGGCGCGCTGGATTTCACTGGCGACATGCCGATCATCCTCGGCCCCGACGGTCCCTCGCTCGGCGGCTTCGTCTGCCCGTTCGTGGTCATCGCGGCGGATCTGTGGAAAATCGGCCAGCTCGCCCCCGGCGACCGCATCCAGTTCGAACAGGTCAGCCTCGACGAGGCCGATGCCGCCGCCCAGGCCGAGGAAGCCTGGATCGAAGGCCGCGCCGCCACCGCCACCCACCCGGCAAAGGGCGGCGGGCGCGACGCGATCCTGGTCGACCTGCCCGCCAAGGGCCGCCGCCCGCGCGTGCTGTTCCGCCGCCAGGGCGATCGCAACCTGCTGGTCGAATATGGCCCGATCACGCTCGACCTCGAGCTGCGCCTGCGCGTCCATGCCGCGACCACGGCGCTCGCAGCCCTCGCGCTGCCGGGCATTCTCGACATCGTGCCCGGCATCCGCTCGTTCCAGGTGCATATCGACGGCATCCGCCTCAAGGAAGCGGGCCTGATCGAGCGGCTGACGCAGATCGAGAACGAGCTGGGCGATCTCGAGGATTTCGTCATCCCCTCGCGCATCGTCCATCTGCCGCTCAGCTGGAACGACCCCGCGATCCACGAGACGATCCAGCGCTATATGCGCGTGGTCCGCGACGATGCGCCCTGGTGCCCGGACAATATCGAGTTCATCCGGCGCGCCAACGGGCTGGAAAGCGCCGAGGAGGTCCACCGGATCATCTTCGACGCCAGCTACCTCGTCTACGGCCTGGGCGACGTGTATCTCGGCGCACCGGTCGCCACCCCGATCGATCCGCGCCACCGGCTCGTCACCACCAAATACAACCCGGCCCGCACCTGGACGCCGCCGAACGTGGTCGGCATCGGCGGGGCCTATATGTGCATCTATGGCATGGAGGGTCCGGGCGGCTACCAGCTGTTCGGCCGCACCATCCAGGTGTGGAACACCTATCGCCAGACCGGCGCCTTTGCCGAGGGCAAGCCCTGGCTGCTCCGCTTCTTCGACCAGATCCGCTTCTTCCCCGTCAGCCATGAAGAGCTGACCGAATGGCGGCGCGACTTCCCGCTCGGGCGCCGCGAAATCAAGATCGAGGAAACCGAGTTCCGGCTGGCCGACTATCGCGAGTTCCTGGCCGAAAACGCCCGCTCGATCGCCGCCTTCGAGAAGCAGCGCAACGCCGCCTTCGCCGCCGAGCGCGCCGATTGGGAACGCAAGGGCGAGTTCGATCGCGTCGCCAGCCTCACCGAAACCGCCGACGACGGCGCCGGCGAAGCGGTGACGGTGCCCGACGGTGCCGAGCTGGTGGAAGCGCCGTTCGGGGGCAGCGTGTGGAAGCTGCTCAAGGAAGTCGGCGACACCATCGACGCGGGCGAGACGATCGCCGTGCTGGAAGCGATGAAGATGGAGTTCCCGGTGACCAGCCCCGCGTCAGGCACGGTGGCGGCGCTCTATGTCGCCGAGCGCCAGACGGTCACCCCGGGCGCGCCGGTGCTGGCGCTGGTGCGCGCATGACCGCGCTCGACCGGCTCTCGGTCGCAAGCATCTCGGCCGAGGTGCAGGCGGGACGGCGCAGCGCGGTGGCGGTGATCGAGGACGTACTGGCACGGCTCGACGCCTATGACGCGGTCCAGCCGGCGGTATGGATTGCGCGCTTCGAGCCCGGTGCGCTCCGCGCTGCAGCCGCGACGGTGGATGCCCGGATAGCCGCCGGCGAGACGCTGCCGCTCGCTGGCGTGCCCTTTGCGGTGAAGGACAATATCGATCTGGCGGGCCTCGCCACCACCGCCGGCTGCCCTGCCTTCGCCTTTCAGCCCGAGCAATCGGCAACCGTGGTTGCGAAGCTGGTTGCTGCCGGGGCAATCCCCGTAGGCAAGGCCAATCTCGACCAGTTCGCCACCGGGCTCAACGGCACGCGCAGCCCGTACGGCATCCCGCGCAATGCCTATAACCGCGCCTGGGTGAGCGGCGGGTCGAGCTCCGGTTCCGCCGTGGCGGTCGCCGCCGGGCTGGTCGCCTTCGCGCTCGGTACCGACACCGCCGGCTCGGGCCGCGTCCCCGCCGCGTTCAACCATCTCGTCGGGCTCAAGCCCAGCAAGGGGCGCTGGAGCAGCACCGGCCTCGTGCCTGCCTGCCGCACGCTCGATTGCATCACCGTCTTCGCCGGCACCACCGACGATGTCGCGCTGGTCGACAGCATCGCCGCCGGCTTCGACGCCACGGACTCGCTCTCCCGCGCGCTGCCGGACGTGCCGCGCGCCCGCCGCCGCATCGGGGTACCCCGCGCCGAGCAATGCCGCTGGTTCGGTGACATCGAATCCGAATTCCTCTACCATCAGGCGCTGGCCAGCCTCGACGCCGAACTGGTCGAGATTGACCTCGCCCCGCTCGATGAAGCCGCCCGCCTGCTCTATGACGGCCCCTGGGTCGCCGAGCGCACCGCCGCGCTGCAAGGCCTGCTGCTCGACAACCCCGATGCGATCCACCCGGTGGTGCGCGAGATCGTCGAGCAAGGCTTCGGCTATAGCGCGGTCGACGCGTTCAACGGCGCCTACCGCCTCGCCGAACTCGCCCGCGCGGCGGAGGCGATGTGGGAGCAGGTCGACCTGCTCGCCCTCCCCACCGCGCCGACCAGCTACCGCGTCGCGGAGATGCTCGCCGAGCCGATCCGGCTCAACGCGAGCCTCGGCGCCTACACCAATTTCGTGAACCTGCTCGACATGGCGGCGATCGCGGTACCCACGGGCAGCTATGCCAGCGGGGTCGGCTTCGGCGTGACGCTGATGGGCCCGGCGGGCACCGATCGCGCGCTGCTCGACGCGGCACACGCATTTTTCCCCGCGCCGGCATCCCCGCCGCCGCTGGACCTGGAGGGACGGATGGAAACGGTGAAGCTCGCGGTCGTAGGCGCCCATCTCGAAGGCATGCCGCTGCACTGGCAGCTGACGTCGCGCGAGGCCAAGTTCGTCGAGGCAACCACCACCGCGCCGACCTACAAGCTCTACGCCATGGCCGAGAGCGTGCCCCCCAAGCCCGCGCTGGTGCATAGCGAGGACGGCGCGGCAATCGCGCTCGAAGTCTACGAACTCGACATGGCCGCCTTCGGCAGCTTCGTGGCGGAGGTGCCGCCGCCGCTGGCGATCGGCACGGTGACGCTGGCGGATGGCAGCCTGGTCAAGGGCTTCGTCGCCGAGCCGCGCGCGATGACCGGCGCGGAGGACATCACCGCGCTCGGCGGCTGGCGCGCGTACATCGCGCGGGGGTGACGCTTTTCCCTACCCCTCAAGCCGTCATCCCGGCGAAAGCCGGGATCCATTGGCACTAGGTCTCGGCAGGAGCGACAACCGAGAGGCGACTGGATCCCGGCTTTCGCCGGGATGACAGAAAAGGGCGTCAGTCGTTCGGCCTTGCCGGCACAGGATACACGATGAAATCCGCGTGCCGGTCGATCGCCGGCACCGGCCCGGCTTTCACCACCGCCGCGCGCAATTCCTCGATAGCGGACGGCGCCAGCGCCAACCCATGCTCGTCGGCATGCACCGGCGCTTCCATCGGGTAATCCTTGCCTGGCGCGGTCGTCATCTCGATATGCGCGCCGAGCAGCGCCCGGATCGGATGCGTCCCGGCGAACGCCGCCAGCCGCTCGGCACTGCTGCGGAAATCGTCGAAATGGTTCAGCGGCACGTAGAGCCGCCCCGGATAGAGCATGTCGCCCGAGAACAGCAGCCGGGTGCGCCCATCATAGACCATGATGTGCGCCGGCTGGTGCCCCGGCGTCGCGAGTAGGTCGAGCACGCGCCCGCCCAGATCGAACCGCGCCACGCCCTGCGGCCAATCGGCGAAGCGGAAGAACGCCGCTACTTCGGACGGCGTCAGCCCGACGACATCGGTATCCGGCCGGTCGCGGAATTCGTCGTCGCCGGCATGATGGTCGCCATGCCCGTGCGAATGCGCGACGACCAGCCGGATCGCGCGGCCGCCATGCCTGGCCCGCCAGTCGGCGACCAGCCGGTCCACCGTTGGCCGGATCTTCAGCCCGCCCGCCCCGGTATCGAGCAGCAGCGCCCGGTCGCGGCCGAAGAGCAGGTACAGGAAAGGCGCCTCGAAATTGGTCTTCACCGATTGGCGGATCACGAAGGTATCGGCGTCGATCGCCTGCACCTGCGTCTCCGGCTCGTTCGCCGCCGTGCCGTTGATCCAGGGCGCGAAGGCCAGCGGCTTCGGCTCCGCCGCCCCGAGCAGCAGGGAAGCGCCGAGCGCGAGCGGAAAGCAGCGGTACAATCGGTTCATGCCGGCCATGCTGGGCCACAGCCCAACACCGGACAAGCCGCGAAATCGCCCGCTACGTCAAACGACTTACGGCACGTGCCGCCGCTTTCGGTCATCCTCAAATCATCGGAATCACGGGCGAGGACCGGGCGCGATTATGGATGCAGCTGTTGCGAACGCGAACGAAATGGCAGGCGTGCAGGGCGGGCCGGTCAAGCGCTTCATCTTCACCCATTTCCAGCCGGCGGTGCTGGTGGCGATGATCCTGTTCTGGACCTTCGCCCCGGATTCGATCGCCAAGGCCTCGGTCGCGGTGGGCATCGGCATCGTCTTCAAGATCGCGCTGCTCGGCATGGAGCGGATCAGCGAGCGGCACGCCCATTGGCGGCTGACCTGGAAGGAGCTCGCCAGCGACCTCTTCTATGTCGGCATGAGCTACACGCTGATCAAATATGCCGGCAAGCATTTCGGCGACGATGCGATCATCGATGCGATCAAGGCCTATTTCCACCTCAAGACCGCCTGGGCGGCCCAGATTCCGATCCTGTTCCAGGCGCTGGCGATCCTGCTGATCTTCGATTTCGGCCAGTATTGGATGCATCGGGGCATGCACAACTGGACGCCGCTGTGGCTCACCCATGCGCCGCACCACCACATCACCCAGCTCAACGCGCTGAAGGGGTCGGTCGGCAATCCGATCGAGCTGTTCCTGATCGGCCTGGGCATTGGCGGCTTTTTCGATTTCCTGCCGCGCGCAGCCCTGCTCGCCGGCGGCATCGGCATGGCGATCGGCGCCTATACCCACGCCAATATCCGCTTCAACACGCCGCGCTGGTGGTCCTATCTGTTCAACACGGTCGAACATCACAGCCTGCACCACTCGCCCGATTACGACAGCAGCCGCACCAACTACGCCAACACCTTCATCTTCATCGATCGGATCTTCGGCACCTGCCGCGACTCCGAAGCCAAGTATGTCGGGCTCGACGATTGTCGCCGGCTGGGGATCAAGGAGCAGATGGTCTATCCGTTTCGGCCGGTGGTCGGCTGGTTGAAGCGGTTGCGCGCGCCGCGCCTGCCGGAAGCGGCGGTGGCTGCGGAATGAGCCGGCTGCGCGCGATCGACTGGATCTGGCACGTTCGCGGCGCGGTGCCGCTGACCGGCACGCACGGGGACCCGTTCGCCCAGCTGGCGCCCGTGTTCGAGGAACGCGGGACGACGCTGGAATACGGCACCGACACGCTGACCTTCCACAAGGAAAATCCGGACTCGCAGGACAAGCTTGCGTCGTTCGAGCATGGAACCTTGCGGATCGTCCCTGCCGAAGACGGCGCCGCGCTGCGCTACGATCTAACCAGCCATCCGCTGCTGTGGTGCTTCATCGCGCCGGCGCCGTTCGCAGCGCTGGCCTATGCGGCGGAGAGCATGCGCATTCCCGGCTACAGCTTCGCCGGCATCTTCGCGGTCCTCTACGTCGCGGGGCGCGTCATCGAGCAGCGACAGGCCCATCGGCTGTTCCGCAATCGCCTCGCACCCGCCGACACGAACCCTGCGGAGCCGGTTCCGGCCTGATGCACCCGGCGGACGGCGGCCGCCACCGGGAGATCCGTCCAGCCCGGTGCAAGATCGCGCATCTGTCCGCCGCAAGTCCCGCGCAAGAAAATGCATTGCGCCCGCCTGTCGCTGCAAATATGCGCAAGCACCATGAGGGATACCGGCCAGCACGCAGGCCGATGTCCTTTCGGACGCAGGGGGAACGACAAGGTGCGAACCGTGGATCGGGATCGGCTGCGCAAGGGTGCGCAACGCTGCCGTGGCGGGACGGCGATGCTGGTTCTTGCCTGGTTGATGGTTCCCGACCGGGCCGCCGCGCAGGATGCACCAGCGACCTCGCTCAGCTTCCAGGCCGCGCTGGCCCGGCTCGACAAGGCCTCGCCCGGGCTCAGCGGCGAGGATCATGCCGTCCGCGCGAGCGAGGATCTCGCCGCCGCCACGCGGACGCTCCGTCGCCCGGTGGTTACCGCCTCGGCGAGCGTCATCGAATATCAGAAGACGCTGTCGGTCGACCTGTCCGAGCCCAAGGCCGACGCGCTGAGCGCGACCAACGGCTTTCTCGACCAGCTCGGCGGCCAGTTCTCCGGCGAGAGCGCGCAGGTCGTCGCGCAGGTGACGCAGCGGATCGGCGCCGCGCTGCCCCGGCTGTTCGGCGCGATCCCCAACACGCTCGAATTCCAAACCCGCGACACCGTGTTCCGCCCGGCGATCACCGCCGCGATGCCGCTCTACACCGGCGGCGCGATCCCGGCGGTGCAGAAGGGCGCCGATGCCGCGGTCGGCATCGCCCGCGCCAAGCAGGCGGGCGGGCAGGACCTGTCGCGCGTCAACCTGGTGCGCGCCTATTTCGGCCAGAAGGTCGCGAGCCAGCTGACCGTCTCCACCCGTGAGCAGCTCGAAGCCTTCGACCGCCACCTGTCCGACGCGCGCAAGCTGGAGGCGGAAGGCGTGCTCGCCCATGCCCGCGTGCTCGAGGTCGAAGTCGCCCGCAACACCGCGCAGCGCGCCCATGAACATGCCCGCAGCGAGGCGGCGATCGCCACCGATACGCTGGCGCGGCTGCTCGACCAGCCGGCGGGCATCACTGCCTCGACCCCGCTGTTCGTCCATTCGGAGCCGCTGCCGCCGCTCCAGCGCTTCCTCGACGGGGTCGAGCAATCGCCCCGCGCGCAGGGCGCCGACGCCGCCCGTACCGCCGCGCAGGCCGGGGTCGATCTCGCCAAGTCGCGCTATCGCCCGCAGGCCTTCGCCTTCGGCAGCTACAACGCCAACCGCAACAACGCGCTGCCGACCGAGCCGGACTGGATCGCCGGCGTGTCGCTGCGCATGACCCTGCTCTCCAACTTCGATCGGCAGAAGACGCTCTCCGCCGCGCGCGAGAACCAGGCCGCCGCCGCCGATGCCGCCGCCCAGGCGCGCCGCGACGTGGCGGGCGAGATCGTCCGCGCCTGGCACATCGCCGAGGCGGCGCGCCGGTCCTTCCTGCTGCTCGATGCCAACCTCGCCGCCGCACAGGAAAATCTCCGCGTCCAGCAGCTCTCGTTCCGCGAAGGCGAAGTCGCATCGTCGGCGCTGATCGATGCCGAAGCGGCGCTCGCCACGGTGCGCACCCAGCGGCTCGCCGCCGCCTATGAATATGACCTGGGGCTGATGGCGCTGCTCGCCGCCAGCCACCGCGTCGACGACTATAGCGACTTCATGGCGCGCGCCGACCGGCACGTGGAGGACCAGCAATGACCGACGAACCCGCGCCCGCGCCGCACCGCAAGCCGCCCCTCCTCGCGATCGCGCTCGGCATCGCGGTGCTGGTGCTGATCGTCGGCGGGCTGTGGCTCGCCAACCGGCCCGCGCCCGAGCAGCTGCAGGGCATGGTCGATGCCGACGAGGTCAACGTCGCCACCAAGGCGCTGGCCCGCGTCGAGAAGCTGGTCGTCGAGGAGGGCCAGCGGGTCCGTGCCGGCGCGCTGCTCGCGACGCTGTCGAGCCCCGAGATCGCCGGCGGCAAGGCGCAGGCGCAGGGCGCGGTGGACGCCGCCCGCGCCATCGCCTCGGAAACCAACGAGGGCGCGCGGCAGGAAGACATCGCCTCGCTGCGCTCCACCTGGCAGGCGGCGCAGGCCGCGGCCGATCTCGCCGCCGTTACCAGCCGCCGCACCGCGAACCTGTACGCGCAGGGCGTGGTCGCGGCGCAGCGGCGCGACGAGGCGGCAGCCGCGCGCGACGCCACCGCCAAACAGGCCGAAGCCACCCGCCAGCAATATCTGAAGGCGATGGCCGGCGCCCGCCCGCAGAACAAGCAGGCCGCCGCTGCGCAGGTCCGCATCGCCGAGGCCGCGCTGCAGACCGCCACCGCGCTCGGTCGCGAAACGCAGCTCGTCTCGCCGATCGACGGCGAAGTGTCGCGCAAGCTGGTGCAGCCGGGCGAAGTCGTCAGCCCGGTGATCCCCGCCTATCAGGTGCTCGACATCGACCATCCCTGGATCGCGCTGACCGTGCGCGAGGATCGCTTCCGGGGCATCGCGATGGGCAAGCGCCTGCGCGGCCACATCCCCGCGCTGGGCCGCGACGGCGACTTCACCGTCTACCAGATCGCCCCGCGCGGCGACTTCGCG
The DNA here is from genome assembly GCF_001598435.1 of Sphingomonas pituitosa NBRC 102491. Lineage (GTDB taxonomy): Bacteria > Pseudomonadota > Alphaproteobacteria > Sphingomonadales > Sphingomonadaceae > Sphingomonas > Sphingomonas pituitosa. The sequence continues at coordinate 93,610 of NZ_BCYY01000017.1, read as the reverse complement.
ACGTGGCGCGCGACGCGCCAGGCCTCGGGCTACGACGTCCGCGCATTCGAGGTGAAGCTGCGCCCGGCCGCCGCGATCCCCGGCCTGCGCCCCGGCATGAGCGTGCTGTTCGACTGGCCGCAATGAGCGCCTTCGGCCACGCCTTGCGGGCGGAGCTGCGCCATCTGGCGCGCGACCGCTGGGACCTGGCCGGGCTGACGCTGATCCCCGCGCTGCTGCTGTTCCTGATCGGCGCGATGTTCTGGCAGGGATCGCTGCGGCGGCTGCCGATCATCGTCGTGGACGACGATCGCAGCGCGGCGAGCCGCAGCATCCTCCGCGCGATCGACGCCGCGCCGCTCGTGCGCATCGCCGGCCTCCGCGCCACCGAGGCGGAGGCGGTGGACGAGATCCGGCGCGGCAATGCTGCCGGGTTCGTGCATCTGCCCAAGGATCTCGGCACGGGGCTTGCCCGCCACCGCACGCCGGTGATCCGGATTCTGTACAATGCCAGCTTCCTTTCCTCCGGTTCGCAGGCGGCGAGCGGGGCGGCGGGCGCGGTGCAGGCCGCCGCGGCGACGCTGGTGGTCGATCAGCTCTCCGGCCACGCGCTGCCGCCCGATCCCACCCGGCGCTTCGCCGTCGAGGCCGTGCCGCTCAACAACGCCGCGTCCAGCTTCGAATGGTTCCTCAGCACGCTGATCTACCCGGCGGTGCTGCATCTGGTGGCGGCGGTGACCTGCGCGATGGCGCTGGGGCGCGAACTGAAAGATCGCTCGCTCGGCGGCTGGGCGGCGCGCAGCGGCGCGATCGTACCCGCGCTGTTCGGCAAGCTGCTGCCCTATGTCGCGGCGGCGAGCCTGTGGGGCGTCGCCTGGCTGCTGTTCGTGACGCTGGCACGCGGCTGGCGGGTGGAGGGCAGCATCGCGGCGATCGTCGCGGGGCAGACGCTGTTCTACCTCGGCACCGCGGCGATCTCCGCGCTGCTGGTCGCCGCCGCGCGCGAGACGGCGACGGCGCTGTCGGTCTGCGCGGTCTATGCCGGCTCGGCGCTGGCCTATGCCGGGGCGACCCTGCCGCTCAACGGCGGCAGCGGCTTTGCGCGCTTCTGGAGCGAGGTGCTGCCGCTCACCCATTATCTCGCGCTCCAGACCGGCCAGCTGGGTGGACAGGACATCCGCACCATCGTGCCGCCGATGCTGGCGCTGCTCGCCTATGTGCTGGTGCCGGGCGGCATCGCCTGGGCGCTGATCCGGCGACAGGCGCGATGAGCTTCGCCGCCGCCTTCCGCGCCACCTGGGCGACGGTGCTCACCTCGCGCACGCTGCTCAGCACGATGCTGCTCGCGGTGGTGCTCTACGCCTTCTATTACCCGGCCCCATACAGCCAGGAAGTCGCGCAGCAGCTGCCGGTGGTGCTGGTCGACGAGGATGCCAGCGCGCTCAGCCGCCAGCTGGTTCGCGACCTCGAGGCGACGCGCGCGGTGGTGGTGGTCGATCATGCGCCGAGCGTCGCCGAGGGGCAGGCGCGGCTGCGTGCCGGCAAGGCCGACGGCGTGGTGCTGATCGCGCGGGGGCTGCAGCGCCAGCTACGCACCGGCGCACCCGGCGCGGGCATCGCGATCTGGGTCAATGCCTCGTACCTGCTCCGCGCGAGCACGATCGGCGAAGCGGTGACCGACGTGCTGCGCCATCTTGCCGTCGAGAAGCTCGATGTGCTGGGACAGGCGGTGCGTGCGGGCCCGCCCGTCACCATCGTGCGCGAGCCGATGTTCAACCCGACGGCAGGCTACAAGGGCTATGTCTTCCCCGCCGTCGCCATCGTGATCATCCAGCAGACCCTGCTGTTCGGCGCCGCGACCTTCGTCGGCGGGCGCCGCAGCGAGGGCCGCTGGCGGATGGGGCACGCGGAATATGCCGGCACCTTGGCTGCCTTCACTTCGGTCGGCTTGCTGACCTGCCTGTTCCTGTTCGGCTTCATCTTCTGGGTGCAGGGCATCCCGCGCGACGAGAATGTCGCGGGCATGCTGCTCGCCGCGCCGTTGCTCGCGGGCTCGGTCGCCGGGCTGGGGCTGTGGCTCGGCAGCTTCTTCGACCGGTCGGAGCGGGCGATGGTGATCCTCGCGCCCACCTCGGCGCCGTTCTTCTTCCTGTCGGGCACCGCGTGGCCGCTCGACCAGATGCCGGGCTTCGTCCGCGCGCTTTCGCACGCGATCCCCTCGACCAGCGGCGTCCATGTGTTCGTGCCGCTCAACCAGATGCACGCCAGCCTCGTCGACGTGGCGCCCGGGGTGCTCACGCTGCTCGGCCTCGCGCTCCTCTATGGCGGGCTCGGCTGGTGGCGGATCGCCGGGCCGCGTCAGAAGCGGAAGCTGATCCACCCCGCGACGAAGTCCGAGCTCGCATAACCTGCCTTGGTGAGCGACGGCCCGGCGGCGAGATGCTCGTAGCGCCCGGTAAGCGACAGCCGCGGGGTGAGCGCCCACACCGCCTGCACCCGGGCGACATCGGCGATGCGGGAATCGCGCACGTTCTGGGTACCGGCAAAGGGCTGGCCATTGGCGCGGTACACGGCATCGTACACGTTCGCGCGCCACGCCCGCTGGTATTCGAGGTTCAGCCGCAGCTTCGATGTCGGCGACAGGTTCAGCGTCGGCGCCAGCGCGACCAGGTTGCTCGGCGTGAGGAACAGGCCGTAGCTGTAATAGATGTTGTTGCCGAACGGCGCATAGGCGTTGCGCAGCGTGGCCCCGCCATAGCCGCCCCCGCCGCTGGCATAGTCGGCATGGAAGCCGATCCGGGGCGCGCGCTTGCCGCTGCCCAGCCGGATGTTCTGCGCGAAAAAGCCCTGCCAGGCATCGATCTGCTGGTCGCGCCAATATCCCCATTGGTGATTTATCGACCAGTCGAGCGTCACCGGCCCCGCCTCGCCCCAGAGATGCGTGCCGAGATAAAAGCGCGTGCCCGGCCCGATCCGCCCGCCCCAGGTGCCCACCTTGTTGCGGCGGCGCCAGAAGAACGGATCGAAATAGAGCTTGGCGCCGCCCACCCAGGCCTTGGGCACCACGAACCCCAGGCTCACGCCCGAGAAGCGCCGCGCGGGATCGATCACATCGTCGTCGGCGCCGAGATCGCCATATTGGGTCGGCTTCAGGTCGAACACATCGACCCGCACCGTCTTTCCCCGCGCCCAGCCGCGAAAGCCGTTGAGCGTGTAGCGGATCGTGTTGTTGTCGCGCTGCGACACCAGCAGGTTCGGTCCGTCGGTGAATTCCTGCCGGCCATAGCGGGCGCCGACATCGATCCCGCCAACCTCGCCCTTCGCTTCCACGAACAGCTGCTGCACTGCGACTGCGTTGCGCAGGGTCGCAGCGGGCGCGCCGAGCTCGACGCCGGTGATGCCGCCATGCGCAACCTCGCCATAGACGCGCAGATGCTCGCCGATGTGCACGTCCGCGCCGCCGACCAGCCGGACGATGTCCTGCCGCTGCGCGCGGCTGTCGCGCAGATTGGGGTTGGTGGTGTGGTTCATCCGCAGGCGCGCCTCGCCGGAGAGCGTGACATAGACGTCGCCGTCGGGCGTCAGCTTCAGGCACTTCAGCGCATCGATCGGATCGTCTCGTTTGGCGGGATCGCACAGCTTGCGCCAGTCCTCCGCCCAGCGCGAGAGGTTGTAGCCGCCGGTGGTGGCGCCGTCGCCGGCGGCAGCGGCCGGGTAGCCGGCGGTTTCGACGACCTGCGCGGCGGCAGGCAAGCTCAGGGCGAGCGCCGGGGTGGCGCCCAGGACGCGGTACAAGGGTCGCATGGGGGTTCCCTTTACTCGGCCGGAACGGCGTCGGCGGCCAGCTGGTCGATGCGCGGCGCACGGCCGTGCAGCGCCGCATCGAGCGCGTCATGGTCGAGCCGCCCTTCCCAGCGCGAGACGACCACGGTCGCCACCGCATTGCCGATGAAGTTGGTGAGGCTGCGGCACTCGGACATGAACCGGTCGACACCCAGGATCAGCGCCATGCCCGCCACCGGCACGCTGGGGACGATCGACAGCGTCGCCGCCAGCGTGATGAACCCTGCGCCGGTAACCCCCGCCGCGCCCTTGGACGACAGCATCGCCACGCCGAGCAACAGCAATTGCTGCTCGATCGACAGGTTCACATTGGTCGCCTGCGCGATGAACAAGGCCGCCAGCGTCATGTAGATGTTGGTGCCGTCGAGGTTGAACGAATAGCCGGTCGGCACGACGAGGCCGACGATCGTCTTCGGGCAGCCGGCGCGCTCCATCTTCTCGATCAGCGAGGGCAGCGCGCTTTCGGACGAGGAGGTGCCGAGCACCAGCAGCAGTTCGGCCTTGAGGTACGCGATCAGCCGGAAGATCGAGAAGCCCGCCATCCACGAGACGAAGCCGAGCACGACGATCACGAACAGCGCCGAGGTGAAGTAGAAGGTGCCGACCAGCATCGCGAGGTTGGCGAGCGTGCCGACGCCGTATTTGCCGACGGTGAACGCCATCGCGCCGAACGCGCCGACGGGTGCCGCCTTCATCAGGATCGCGACGACCTTGAACATCGCCAGCGAAATGTCTTCCAGCGCGTTCGTGATCCGCTCGCCGCGATCGCCGACCAGCGCCAGGCCGATGCCGAACAGGATCGCGACGAACAAAGTCTGCAGGATGTTGCCGCCGGTGATCGCGGACAGGAAGGTATCCGGGATGATGCCGAGCAGGAAGCCGGTCAGCGTGCTCTCATGCGCCTTGGCGGCATAGTCGGCGACCTTGCCGGCATCGAGCGTCGCGGGATCGATGTTGAGCCCCGCCCCCGGCCGCACGACATTGGCGACGACCATGCCGACGACCAGCGCCAGCGTGGAGAAGAACAGGAAATAGCCGAACGCCTTGGCCGCGACCCGGCCCACGGCCTTCAGATCGCGCATCCCGGCGATGCCGGTGACGATGGTGAGGAAGATCACCGGCGCGATGATCATCTTGACCAGCTTGATGAAGCCGTCGCCGATCGGCTTGAGCGCCTCGCCGGTCGCGGGCGCATAATGGCCGATCAGCACGCCCGCCACGATGGCGACGAGCACCTGCGCATAGAGGTGCCGGTACCAGGGCAGCGCCTTGGCGGGGGCCGGCGCATGCGCGGCATCGTGGGACTCGGCGGGAATACGAACCATTACTTCCTCTCCTTCGGCCTCCGTTGTGCCGGTAGGACTCGATGGGGACATTCTCGATTGCGGAATCTTGCGGAGGAAGCGAAAATCGACTTCATACAATTCCGTTTTATATCATAGCCTTGATGAATTTTCGGCTTCCCCGCTGCGCAAGAATCGACACACTCCCGCCCAGCAAAGTGCAGAAACTTGCACATCGCGTCGCGCTGGCGGATAGCGGGCAGGTGACGCGACGCGACTCGTTTTCGGGCTGGCGCTATTGGGCGCTCGCCGCGCTGCTCGGCATGGCGGCGGCGGTGGCTGCCGGCTGGATAGCCGGTGCCCGCACGCGCGACGCGCTCGTCGCCGGCGCGCGCACCAATGCGCAGCTGCGCGCCGCTTTGCTCGACAGCGAGATTGCCCGCTTCCGCCTGCTGCCGCTCGCGCTCGGCGACGACCGCGACGTGGTGGCGACGCTTGCCGGAGCGCCCGTCCGGCCGCTCAACGAGAAGCTCGAATCGCTCGCCCGCACCACCGGCGCCGCCGCGATCTATGTGATCGGCGCCGACGGCCGCACGCGCGCCGCGAGCAACTGGCGGACGCCGCAGAGCTTCGTCGGCTCCGACTATCGCTTCCGCCGCTATTTCCGCGAGGCGCGCACGCGCGGCGAAGCCAGCCAGTTCGCGCTCGGCACGGTCAGCCGCCATTCGGGCCTCTATCTCGCCCGCCGCACGCCTGCAGAGGGTGTGATCGTCGTCAAGCTCGAGTTCGACGCGATCGAGGCGGCGTGGCGGCGCGCAGGCGGCGACACCATCGTCGAGGATCCTGCCGGGCTGGTGCTGGTCGCCAGCGATCCCGGCCTGCGCTTCGCCGTCGCGCGGCCGATCGTGCCGGCGGTGCTCGCGGCGCTGCGGCGCGAGGCGGCGCTGCCCGAATCCTCTGCGCCGGTGTTGCTGCCGCCCGCGCGCGGCGACCTGATCGAGGCACGCGTGCCGACCAGCCAGCCGGGCTGGACGCTGTCGCTGCGCCGCGCGGTCGGCCCCGCCGTCGCGGCCGCGCAGCGCACGGCCGGGCTCGGCGCGCTGATGGCGGTGTTCGCCCTCGCCGCCTTGCTCTGGGGCCTGCGCCAGCGCGCGACGCAGCGCCAGCGCCGCACCTCCGAGCTGGAGGCCGCGGTTGCCGATCGCACCGCCGAACTCCGCCGCGAGATCGAGGAGCGCGCCGCCATCGAAGCCCGCGCCGCCGATCTGCGCGAGGGGCTGCGCCAGGCCAACCGGCTCGCCACGCTCGGCCAGGTCACCGCCAGCGTCGCGCACGAGACCGCCCAGCCCGTCGCCGCGATCCGCACCTATGCCGAGACCAGCGTGCAGCTCCTCGACCACGGCGCGATCGACATGGTGCGCGACAATCTGGAGACGATCCGCCGCCTGAGCGACCGGATCGGATCGGTGACCGCGCAGTTGCGCGGCTTCTCGCGCCGCCAGCCGGGCGAAGTCCGCCCGCTGCCGCTCGCCGAGGTGCTCGACGGCGCGCTGCTGATCCTGAAGGAGCAGTTGCGCAGCGTGCGACTGGAGCGCCCGACGATCGGCGCGCATCTGCTGGTGATGGGCGGGCGGGTGCGGCTGGAGCAGGTGTTCGTCAACCTGCTCCAGAACGCGGCAGAGGCGCTTGCAGGCCGCCCCGATCCGACGATCACGCTCCGGGTCACGCTGAGCGACGGCCTGGTCTGGGTCCGCATCCAGGACAATGGCCCCGGCATCGCGCCGGACATCGCGGCGCGCCTGTTCACCCCCTTCGCCACCAGCCGCAGCAACGGCCTGGGCCTGGGCCTCGTGATCGCCAGCGACATCATGACCGAGCTCGGCGGCAGTCTGCGCTGGCTGCCCGACGAGAGCGGCGCGTGCTTCGAGCTGGAGCTGCGCCGGGCATGAACATGCCGGTCGCCCTGGTCGACGACGACGACGATTTCCGCGCTGCGCTCACCCAGCTGCTCACGCTGGCGGGGCATCGCGTGGAGCCGTTCGTCGATGCCCCCGGCGCGCTCGCGCGGATCGATCGCGACTTTCCCGGCGTGGTCGTCACCGACGTTCGGATGCCGGGCATGTCGGGCGTCGACTTCTTCCACCGGCTCCGCGCCGTCGACCCCGAGCTGCCGGTGATCCTGATGACGGGACATGGGGACGTCGCCATGGCGGTTGATGCCATCAAGGCCGGTGCGTGGGACTTCCTCACCAAGCCCTTTCCCGGCGATGCCCTGGCGGCTGCGCTGCAACGCGCCGGCACCGCCCGTGCACTGGCGCTGGAGAACCGACGCCTGCGGGCAGCGACGGCCGATGCCGATGCCGCACTACTCGGCGAGGCACCCGCCATTCGCCGGCTGCGCGACATGATCCCGGTGCTGGCCGACGCAACGCTCGACCTCGTCCTCGAAGGCGCGACGGGGACCGGCAAGGAACATTATGCCCGGCTGGTCCATCGCGCCGGCCGACGCGGACGCCATCGCTTCCAGGTGGTGGACTGCGCGACGCTGCCGCCGACGATCGTCGAACGCGAACTGTTCGGACGGGACGGGACGATCGCCCGCGCGGACCGCGGCACGCTTTTCCTCGACCATCTCGATCTGGCCCCGGCGGAACTCCACCACCGCCTCGCCCAGTTCGCCGAGACGCGCACCGTCGGCGCCGGCCAGCGCGACGCCTGCCCCGTCGACCTGCGCATCATCGCCGCCATCGGCGAGGGCGGCGCAGCCGCACTGTCGCCAGGCCTCTACCATCGGCTGGCCGGCGTGCCGCTGCGACTGCCCCCGCTGGCGGAACGGCGCGAGGACGTGCCGCTGCTGTTCGCGCATCTCGCGCTCCAGGCAGCCGAACGCCACCGCCGCCCGGCGCCGCCGCTTTCCGAAGCGGCGCATGCAGCCGCCCTGCGCGACTGGCCGGGCAATGTCCGCGAGCTGGAGCGCGCCGCCGAACGCTTCGTCCTCGGACTGGAGCCGCCCGCTGCCGAACCGGCCACGCCCGAGACTCGCCCCCTGACCGAGCGGCTCGAGGCCTTTGAACGGGCAGCGATCCTGGACGCGATCGCCGCAGCGGACGGCGAGATCCACGCCGCCATCGCCTCGCTCGGGTTGCCGCGCAAGACCTTCTACTACCGAGTGAAGCGCCTCGGAATCGATCTGCGGCGCGCGCGCGGACGGTGATGCAGCCGCACCGCGCCCCAGGCAGGCCCCGGGTGCGCGCCTAACCGCAAACTTGTCGATGCCCGGTTGACACCGGTTACCCCTACGCGCAAGAATAGCAGGCCTAAGCAGCGGGCGCAGATCCGCATTGTTCGGGGAGGATCCAACGGGCGCGCGATTCGTCGCGCGCGCAGGCCCTCTTCACCAAGGACTCGATGCCGGACGGCACGCCGAAGGCGCGCCGCGCGGTTTCAGAATGGACCGGCCCTGCGGGGCGAAGGGAGAGAGAGATGGCTGAGGGTTTCGCGGTGCGCGATCATGCACGCAATCGGCATTTGCGGGGAATTTCCGTGGGCGCGCTCATCTTTGCGCTGGCCACGCCAGTCGCGGCTCTGGCGCAGACGGCACCCGAGACCCGCCAGACCGACCCCGCGGCCGCAACCGATGCCCAGACCGACGCGACCAATTCCGAAATCATCGTCACCGGCTTTCGTCGCTCGCTCGACGCCGCCCTGAACGTGAAGCGCGAGTCGGTGGCGGCGGTCGATGCGATCGTCGCCGAGGACATCGCCAAGTTCCCCGACCAGAACCTGGCGGAGTCGCTCCAGCGCATCCCGGGCATCTCGATCCAGCGCGATGCCGGCGAAGGCCGCGCGATCACCGTGCGCGGTCTCGGTGCGCAGTTCACGCGTGTGCGGGTCAACGGCATGGAGACCGTCGCCACCTCCACCGACGGCGCCAGTGCCAACCGCGACCGCGCCTTCGACTTCAACGTCTTCGCCTCGGAGCTGTTCACCTCGATCGTCGTCCACAAGACGGCGGAGGCGTCGCTCGACGAAGGCTCGCTCGGTGCGGTCGTCGACCTGAACACCGGCAACCCGCTGGCGGCCAAGGAAGGTTTCACGGCCGTCGGATCGGCGCAGGCCAGCTATAACGATCTTTCCAAGAACCTGCGGCCGCGCTTCGCCGGGCTGCTTTCGTGGAAGAATGCAGCGGGCACCTTCGGCGCCTCGGTCTCGGCCGCGTACAGCAAGACCGACAATCTCGAGCTCGGCAACAACACCGTCCGCTGGGCGCAGGCGCGCTTCGACTCGGTCAACGGCACGCCGTGCTTCTACAACAGCGCCACCGGCACGACGCCGGTGCGGAACAGCGGCGGCACCTACCGCTCCAGCGCAGCATGCGATCAGGCCGCGCTCGCCTTCCACCCGCGCATCCCCCGCTATGGCGAGGTCCTCCACGATCGCGAACGGCTGGGCGTGACCGGCAGTGTCCAGTTCGCACCGACCGACGCTACCAAGATCTCGATCGACGGCCTCTACTCGCGCTTCAAGGAAACCCGCGAGGAGAAATGGGGCGAAGTGCTGCTGCGCTCCAATGAGCGCTCGATCGACCTGCTGAACCCGACCTATGACGGCAAGGGCAACATGATCTCGGCCACGCTCAACGACGCGTGGGTCCGCACCGAGCATTATCTGCGCCAGTCGCAGACCGAATTCTACCAGATCGGCGGCAGCTGGGATCAGGACCTGACGGACACGCTGCGCTTCACCCTGCTGGGCGGCATCTCGAAGTCGACCGCGGACATTCCGGTCGAGACGACCTTCGTGTTCGACAACCGCACCTCGCAGAATTACAGCTACGACTACACCAACATGTGGCAGCCGAAGCTGACGTTCGGCACCAGCGTGACCGATCCCGCCAACTTCCAGCTCGCCGAAATCCGCGACCGTCCGTCGAACGTGGTCAACAAGTTCCGCACCGCGCAGCTGCGCACCGAATGGGACGTGACCGACGGCTTCCAGCTCAAGGCGGGCGGGCTGTATCGCCGCTTCTCCTTCAATTCGGTGGCCTATACCCGCGACGCCGTGGTCTGCCCGACCAAGACGACCGCCGCGCCGGACGCCATCCTCGGCTCGGTGACCTGCTCGGCATCCGGCCAGGTGTTCGTGCCGGGCGCGGTGTACGGCTTCCCGGCCGCGGGGCTGGGCGAGACGTTCAACCTCGGCAAGGCAGGCCAGCCGGCAGGCACGACCAGCACCTTCCTCATCCCCAATATCGATGCCTCGGCGAAATATACCGGCCTCTACAACCGCGCGCTGGCACCGGACGTGGGCAATATCCGCAGCGTCATCGAGACGGTGAAGGGCGGCTATGTCGAGTTCGACGTGAAGGGCGATCTGCTCGGCCTGCGCTATGCCGCCAATGCCGGCATGCGCTATGTGCAGACCGGGCAGACCTCAACCGGACTGAACAACGGCGTGCCGGTGACGGTGCATCGCAGCTATGACGACTGGCTGCCCGCGCTGAACGTCGCGCTGTTCCCGACCGAGAAGGTCATCCTGCGCGGCGCGATCTCCAAGGTGATGACGCGCCCGACGCTGGGCAACCTCACCCCCGGCGGATCGGTCGACGGCTTCAACTACCGCATCAGCTTCGGCAATCCGCAGCTGGAGCCGTTCCGCGCGACATCCTATGATCTCGCGGCCGAATGGTATTTCGCGCCCCAGTCGATCTTCTCGGTCGCGCTGTTCAAGAAGAGCGTCCAGAGCTTCCCGGTGTCGGTGACCACCTCGGGCACCTATGCATCCACCGGGCTGCCGACCTCGATCATTCCGCCCAGTTCCCCCGCCGCGTCGAACCCGGAGGGACAGATCTGGCAGATCAGCACGATCACCAACGGCACGGGCGCGTCGCTCAAGGGCATGGAAGTCTCCTTCCAGACCGCGTTCCGCTTCCTGCCGGGCTTCCTCAAGAACTTCGGCATGATCGCCAACGCGACCTTCATCGACTCGGATGCCGCCTACACGCAGAGCGGCCCGGCGGTCACGCCGGGCGGGGCCCTCGTGCCGGTAACGCGGACGGAGACGCTCTACGGCCTGTCCAAGCGCGCCTATAACGGCACGCTCTATTATGAAGACAGCCGGTTCAGCGCGCGCGGCTCCGTCAGCTATCGCGGGCCGTATATCGATGGCAGCTCGGGCACCGGCAACATCTTCGAGGGGTATAATTCCTCGCTCAATGTCGACGCCTCGATCCGCTACAAGATCACGCCCAACATCGAAGTGTCGGTCGAAGGCACCAACCTCACGGATGACTATCGCGATCGCTACACCGATCTCGATGCCAACCGGAACTATGAGTTCAATCATTTCGGCCGCACGTTCCTGATCGGCGCGCGCTTCAAGATGTGAGGAAGCAGGTCGGCGCGCGCATCCACGGATTGCGTGCGCCGCCCTCCCCGTGGAGGCGCGGCCGCGCATCTACGGGCATCCCGGCTTCCGGCCGCCTGCTCGGAGCCCTGACCTCCCCTATCCACCCGGCGTTTCGGCGCCGGCGGCAGGCAGCAGCGCGGCCAGGCTCGCCGCCAGATCGGCACTGCGAAAGGGCTTGGTCAGGATCGGCAGATCCGCGGCGATCCCCTCGACCTCGGCATAGCCGGACACGACCAGGACCGGCAGCGCCGGTAGTGTCGCTTGCGCCCTGTGCGCCAGGTCTGCGCCGCTCATGCCGGGCATCAGGTGATCGGTGATGAGAATGTCGGGAGTGGTGCCCGCTTGCAGGACGCGCAACGCTTCCTCGGCGGAGTCCACCTCGACAACCTCGAATCCGAAGTCGCTGAGCATGTCGGCGGTGCTCATCCGCACGAGTTCCTCGTCATCCACCAGCAGCGCGATCCCTCTCGCACGCGCGCTTTCGGCGCGTTCGGAGACATGCTCCTGGTCCCGGATCGGGGCCGCGCTGATCGGCAGCCAGAGCGTCACTTCGGTACCTTCGCCGGGGGCGCTGACGATCGTCAGACAACCGCCGAGCTGGGCAGCCAGCCCGTGGACCATCGAAAGCCCCAGTCCCGTGCCCTTCCCGATGCCCTTGGTGGAAAAGAACGGCTCCACTGCGCGCTTCAGCGTCTCGTCATCCATGCCCGCGCCGGTGTCGCGCACACTCAGACGAACATAATGGCCTGGTGTCAGCCCGGCAGAATGCCGCCCGCGCACGCTCTCTCGCCGGGCGGAGATCGTCAGCTGCCCACCGCCCGGCATCGCGTCCCGTGCGTTCACCGCCAGGTTCAGCAGCGCCATTTCCAGCTGGTTGGCATCCGCCAGCGCCGGCGGCAGCTCGGATGCCAGGTCGACCCGCACATCGATGTTCGGGCCGACGGTCGACTCGATCAGGCCGGCCATCTCCCCGATCAGCGTGACGAGATCCACCGCGGCCGATTGCAGCGGCTGGCGCCGGGCAAAGGCGAGCAGCCGCTGCACCAGCGTCTTGGCGCGCTCTGCGGATTGCAGCGCGCCGTCGATCAGCCGCCGCTCCCGCTCGTTGCCCAGCCCCTTGCGGACGAGCAGGTCGAGCGAGCCGATGATCGGCGTCAGCAGGTTGTTGAAGTCGTGCGCGACACCGCCGGTGAGGCTGCCCATCGCCTCCATCTTCTGGCTTTGCCGCAGCGCCTCCTGCGCGGCCGCCAGCTCGGCTTCGCGTGCCTTGGCGAGGCTCAGGTCGCGGCCCACGGCAACGAAGTTGACGCCGTTCGGTTCGGGCGCAACGGTCCACTCGATCGGCTTCCAGCCCCCTTCTGCCGTCGCAATGCGGTTCTCGAAGCGGGTCGGCCGATGCGTCTCGCTCATCTGCTGGATGGCGGCGAGCGTCGGCGGCATGTCCTCGGGGTGCATGAAGGAGGCATAGCCGCGGGTGAGCAGATCCTGTTCGCTCCACCCGAGCACGCGCTGCCATGCCGGGCTGACCGCGGACATCATCCCGCTGTAATCGGCACGCGCGAACATGTCCTGGGACAGGTTCCAGAGCCGGTCCCGCTCTGCCGAGCGGGCCTCCACCTGCGCCTCCAGGGTCTCGTTCAGCTGCACGAGTGCCGCCTCGGCAGTCTTGCGGTCATGGATGTCGACCGACGCGCCGAACCACCGCACAACCGCGCCCGTGTCCGGGTCCCGATGGGGCTCGCCCCGCACGAGGAACCAGCGATATTCGCCCGATGCGGCGCGGATGCGGTGTTCGACCAGAAAGGTGGAGCCCGTCTGCCGCGCCGCATCGAAGGCAGCCATGGTGGGGCCCGCATCGTCCGGGTGCACATGCTCGACCGCGACGGCGGAAGCAGTGGTGGGGTGATAGGCGGAGCCGGTGTAATCCGACCAGTGCTTGTTGAAGAACTCGGTTTGCCCCTCGGCGTCGGTGATCCAGACGATCTGGGGCACCGCGTCCGCCATCAGCCGGAATTGCGCCTCGCTGCTGCGCAGGGCGTTCTCCGTCTCCTTCCGATCATGGATGTCGATCGAACTGCCGACCCAGGTCGTGATCCCTCCCGTCTCGTCCAGGATCGGCTCTGCGCGCGCGACGTGCCAGCGATAGGCGCCGTCGCTGCGACGGTAGCGCACCTCGGCCTCATAGGGCGTTCGGTTCGCCCGCGCCTCGGCCCAGCGCGCCGCCGTTGCCTCGCTGTCGTCCGGATGGAGCGTGGCTACCCAGCCATTGGGCAATGCCTGCTCGGGCGTCTGGCCGGTATATTCGTACCAGCGCCGGTTGAAGTAGGTGACCTCGCCATTGGCCTCGGCGAACCACACCAAGGTCGGCAGCGCATCGGTGCGGTTCCGCAGCCGGGCCTCGCTCTCGCGCTGCCGCTCCTCTCCGGCCCTCCGCTCGTCGATGTCGATGACGGAACCGACATAGCCGAGAAAGGCGCCGTCCTCGTCGAAGCGGGGTGCCGCGGCGTCCAGGGCCCATCGGTAGCTGCCGTCCGCACAGCGCAGGCGATATTCGGTTCGGAACGGCGCCCGTGCCGCGTTGGCCGCGCGGAAGGCGCTTTCCGCCTCGGCTCGGTCTTCCGGATGCGTGGCTTCCAGCCAGCCATAGCCTTCCGCTTCCGCCGCGGTCTGGCCCGTGCACTCGTACCAGGCGCGATTCAGATAGGTGCAATAGCCGCTCGAATCCGTCACCCACATCATTACGGGCGCGTGATCGGCCATGTTGCGGAAGCGCGCCTCGCTTTCCCGCACGGCGTGCTCGGCCCGGATGCGCCCGGTGGTTTCCGTGCACGCGCAGAACATGCCCGCAACTTCTCCGCTGTCGCCATGCACCGGCGAATAGGAGAAGGTGAACCAGGTCTGCTCGTCGAAGCCCTGGCGGTGCATCAGCAGCGGGAGGTCCTGGCGATAGGTGGCCTCCCCCGCCATCGCGGCATCGATCAGGGGAGAGATATCGTCCCAGATCTCCGACCAGACGTCGTGGAACCTGCGCCCCAGCGCGCCCGGATGCTTGTGCGCGAGAATCTCGGCATAGGCATCGTTGTAAAGGAAGCCGAGGTCCGGCCCCCATGCCACGAACATCGGGAATTTGGACGAGAGCATCAGGCCGACGACGAGGCGCAGCGACTGCGGCCACCCCTCGGGCGACCCCAAGGGAGACGTCGACCAATCATGGCGCCGCATCAGCCCTGAGACTTCGCTTTCATGATCGAGGAAGCGGGGGTGCGTGAGCGCAGGTGAAAGACTCATAAAATCCTTATGCATCAATGCTCTATCCGGCGCCATTGCTTTGGACGAACGGATGGCCGCGTACGTCTCGTCATCAACGTCCGGCCATCCGGCCATATCAGATTTCGCGCCCCCCGATCCTGCCTGATTTGCCTTGAAGCACCCGGCCGGACTAGGTTCACGCATGCGCAGGCAAGGTGCGGCACCGTCCCCTTCCAGCCGACGCACCGCATTGTGAGGACACAAGAGGGAAGCTTTGGCGACGTTCAGCGAAGAGGAACAAGCACTTATCCGGTCCATCCGGCTATCGCCAATCGCCTCGATCGTCACCGATCCGCGCCTCGACGACAATCCCATCATCGCCACCAATGGCCCCTTCCAGCAGCTGACCGGCTATTCGGAGCAGGAGCTGATCGGCCGCAACTGCCGGATCCTCGCCGGGCCCGACACCGATCCCGGGCATTCCGCCGCGCTTGGCCATGCGATTGCCACCGGCACGCCCCAGGTCGTCGAACTGCTCAACTATCGCAAGGACGGCAGCACGTTCCTGAACGCCGTCATGATCGCGCCGGTCTTCAACGACGCTGGGGAACTGACCCATTTCGTCGGCAGCCAGATGGAAGTCGGCGGCAAGGCAGAGGCATCCGTCCGCGCATTCGCGGCGGAACGCGTCGCGTGCCTCACGCCGCAGCAAAAGGCGGTGCTGCGGCTGATGGCCCAGGGCCTGCGCAACCGGCAGATCGGCGACGCGCTGAACCTCACCGAGAAGACGATCAAGATGCATCGCGGCGCGCTTGTCCGGCGGCTCGGGGTCGCCACCGCCGGGGAGGCGATGCGGCTGGCGATCGAAGCGGGCTTCTAGCCGCAGGCGGCGGCTTGGATGCCGCCGGCATACGATTCCAGTTGCACGGCCATCCCCATACGGTATGGACTTTGGTCTATGGTGATGAGCTCGGGGGGGCTTAGCACAGGATCAGGTTTTGCACACACCCGACCCCAGTTCTCCTCCGCCCGCCGAAACCTTTCAGCTGCTCGTCGATGCCGTTACCGACTATGCGCTGTACATGCTGGACCCCGAAGGGCGCATCGTCACCTGGAACAGCGGCGCAGCGCGCTTCAAGGGCTATGCCGCGCACGAGATCATCGGCGCGCATTTCTCCCGCTTCTTCTCGGCCGAAGACCAGGCGGCGGGGCTCCCGGAACGCGCCCTGGCCACCGCCGCGCGGGAAGGCCGCTTCGAAGCGGAGGGCTGGCGGATCCGCAAGGACGGCACCCGCTTCTGGGCGCATGCCATTCTCGACGCGATCCGGGACGCGCAGGGCGCGCTGCTCGGCTTCGCCAAGATCACCCGCGACATCACCGAGAAGCGGCGGCTCGAGCAAGCCACCTACGAGAGCGCGCTGCAGCTTCGCATGCTCGTCCAGGGCGTGCGGGATTATGCGATCTACATGCTCGATACGCAGGGCAGGATCACCAGCTGGAATTCGGGCGCCCAGGCGATCAAGGGCTATGCGCAGGCAGAGGTGATGGGACGGCATTTCTCCCTTTTCTACACCGACGAGGATCGTGCGCGCGGCGCGCCGGACATCGCGCTCAAAACCGCACTGGAACAGGGAAAGTTCGAGGCCGAGGCGCAGCGCGTGCGCAAGGACGGCTCGCCGTTCTGGGCGCATGTGCTGATCGACCCGATCTACGATGAAGCCGGCGTCCATATCGGCTTCGCCAAGATCACCCGCGACGTGTCGGAGAAGAAGCTGGCGGAGCAGGCGCTTCGCCGCACCCAGGAGGCGCTGCTGCAATCGCAGAAGCTGCAGGCGCTGGGCGAGCTGGCGGGCGGCATCGCGCACGACTTCAACAACCTGATGACGGTCATGCGCGGGTCGGCGGACTTCCTGCTGAAGCAGCCGGACCTGCCGATCGAGAAGCGGACGCGCTACCTGAGCGTCATGCTGGAAACGGCGGAGCGCGCGACCAGCCTGACCTCGCAGCTGCTCGCCTTCGCCCGCCGGCAGCCGCTCGAACCCGAAGTCCTCGACCTCAGCGTGCGGCTGGACGCCCTGGGCGAGATGCTCCAGCGCACGCTCGGCAGCCAGTATCAACTGACGCTGGATCTCGCGCCGGCGCTGTGGCCGGTCGAGATCGATCCGACCGGGCTGGAGGCGGCCCTCCTCAACGCCGTGCTCAATGCGCGCGACGCCATGCCTTCGGGCGGCAACATCACCATCTCGACCGCCAATGTGCGGCGTCCGGAAGGAGACGGTGTCCTCCTGGCAATTCGGGATACGGGAGAGGGCATTGCGCCCGAAACGCTGAAGCGGGTCTTCGAACCCTTCTTCACGACCAAGCCGACCGGCAAGGGAACGGGCCTGGGGCTCTCCCAGCTTCACGGATATGCCGTTCAGTCCGGCGGCTCGGCACGGATCGAATCCCGGGTGGGGGAAGGCACGTGCGTGGAACTCTGGATCCCCCGGACCTCGAAGCCGCGCCTGGCCGAAGCGCCGACCGAAGCCGAGGTGACGGTTCCCGACGGGCTCCGCGTGCTCCTGGTCGAGGATAGCGAACATGTCCGCTACTTCGCGCACCAGCTGCTGAAGGATCTGGGCTGCCGGGTCTATGAGGCGCCCGGCGGGAACGAAGCGCTCGCGCTGCTCCGGGAGCACGAGGTCGATCTGGTCTTTTCCGACATCGTCATGCCGGGCATGAGCGGGCTGGAGCTCGCGACCGAGGTGAAGCGGATCGATTCCGCCATCCCCGTGCTGCTTGCCAGCGGGTATAGCAGCAAGCAGTTCATCCCCCGGGACGAACGCGAATTTCCCATCCTCAGAAAGCCCTACAAGGTCGAGACGCTGGCCGCGAGCATCAGCCAGCTGGTGGAAGCCGGCCCCGCAGACGCCTGACGGAGGGGTTTGCCGGCCAGCCCGAGCCTGCGATCGGCGGCGATATCTCGCCGCCTTGTCGCTTCCCTTCCCTCTTCGCTCGGACCGAACGTGGACATTGACGGGTTGGAGCGCCATGGACTTTGCCGGACAGCTGCCTTCTCCGTACATTCTTACCCTCACCGGGTTCGGGCTCCTCGTAGCCCTGGTCGCGTGGCTGCCGCTGGCGCTACGCCGGCTGCCGCTATCGTTGCCGATCGTCTGCATCGGCCTCGGCGCGGCGCTTTTCTCGCTGCCCCAGGTGACGTTGCAGCCACTGCCGATGCGATATCCCGAGGTCACCGAGCGTTTCACCGAACTGATCGTGATCATCGCGTTGATGGGCGCGGGCCTGAAGATCGACCGCGTGTTCGGCTGGCGGCGCTGGGCGGTGACCTGGCGGCTTCTCGCCATCACCATGCCGCTCAGCATCCTGTCGATCACCATGCTTGCAGGCTGGGCGATGGGTGTGCCGGTCGCCGTTGCCCTGCTGCTCGCGGCGAGCCTGGCGCCCACCGATCCGGTGCTGGCCGCCGACGTCCAGGTCGGCCCGCCGAAAACCGGCGAGGAAGACGAGGTACGGTTCGGGCTGACCTCGGAAGCCGGCCTCAACGATGGCGCCGCTTTCCCGTTCGTCCACCTCGCCATCCTGCTCGCCGCAAGCGCCGTGTCGCACAAGCCCTGGCTGGCGGAGTGGCTCACCTATCGCGTCGCCTGGGAGATCCTGGGCGGGATCGCCGGCGGCTGGCTGGTGGGCCGGGCATTCGGATGGCTGACCTTCCATGTGCCTGCGGAAACCAAGCTTGCCAGGACCGGCGACGGCATGGTTGCGCTCGCCGCGACGTTCGTCTCCTACGGCCTCACCGAGATCGTGCACGTCTATGGGTTCCTGGCGGTGTTCGTGACCGCCCTAACCTTCCGCCACGCGCATCGCGAGCACGACTTCCACCACGAGATGCACACGATCATCGAGCAGGTCGAGCGGCTGGTGATGATGATCCTGCTCATCCTGTTCGGCGGGGCACTGGTGAGCGGGCTGCTTTCCGGCCTCACCTGGCGGGATGCAGCCCTTGCCGCGACGATCCTGCTGATCGTCCGCCCGCTTGCCGGCTTGCTCGGACTATGGGGCTATCCGGCGGACAGAGGCGAGAAGCTGACGCTGGCGTTTTTCGGCATTCGCGGCGTCGGCACGATCTACTATCTGGCCTATGGGATCAACCACATGGCGGTAGGGCATGCCGAACGGCTGTGGGGTGTCGCAGGCCTCGTCGTGCTCTTCTCGATCCTGCTGCACGGCCTTACCGTCACCCCGATCATGCGCTCGCTCGATCGCCAGCAGGGACGTGACCCCGATGCCGTCACCGTTCCCAAGCCGTGAGAGCGGGGGTGCCGGCGGTCGCGATAACGCGACCATGTGCTTCAGTCGCACCTGGATGTACAAGCGCGGCATCTTCAATATCGCGACGATGCTTCGCCGCGACGAAATCACAGCAAGACAGGACTGTTTACGACGTTCTTATTAGGGGCGCTCCTTGGCGTCTCGGGACGCCAGTTCGACCTTGTCGATCCTGCGGAGCAGATCTTCAAAGGGAGGGAATCCATCGACAGGATAGCATCGCATCAGATTGTTTCCAAAGCGATCGATGTCTCTTTGACAGAGGGGGGCCCCTGTGGCGCTCGGTTCCCCGTCGGACATGATGTTGATCCAATTGCTACGTCGGCGCTACGCCAACGCCCCGGGCAGCAGGTTGTGTCCCCACGGCAACAATCTTGGCGCGTCGCTTTTTCGTTGCGGCAACAGAGACTTGGGCTTGATGGTCGGCCGGGCAGGCGGCGCTGGCGGCGATCGCCTAAATTGGCAGCGCACTCTTGCGGTTGGGGATCGAAGCCCGACATTGTGCAGCGCAGCATCAAACCGTCGCTGTATTGTCAGGGCGAGCGCCGTGGCCAGGAGAATGCCCCATGCGAAGCATCAAGGACACGATCGAACGCCTTTCCGCCATGCGCGGTGCCGCGCTGCCGGGAAGCGGCGGCACCCCGGATCGCCTGCAGGATCTGCCGGCGTTCGGCAGCAACCCGGGTGCCTTGCGCGCGCGCTGCTACGTGCCGGAGCATTTGGCGGACAACGCGCCCCTGGTGGTGGTGCTGCATGGCTGCACCCAGACCGCGGCAGGCTATGATCATGGCGCCGGCTGGTCACGGCTTGCCGATGCGCATGGCTTCGCGCTGCTGTATCCTGAGCAACAGCGCGCCAACAACCCAAACCTCTGCTTCAACTGGTTCCACCCCGAGGACACGCGGCGCGATGCCGGCGAGGCGCTGTCGATCCGCCAGATGGTGGCGGCGATGGTCACCGCGCACGGCATCGATCCGGCGCGCATCTATGTGACCGGATTGTCAGCGGGCGGGGCCATGACCTCGGTGATGCTCGCCACCTATCCCGATGTGTTCGCCGGCGGCGCGGTCATCGCGGGCCTGCCCTATGGCACGGCCCATTCCGTGCCTGAAGCTTTCGACCGGATGCGCGCGCACGGCGGGCCGCCGGCAGCGGCGCTCGGCGACCTCGTCGCCAAGGCTTCGCCGCATCGCGGGCCATGGCCGCGCCTTTCGGTGTGGCACGGAACCGCCGACGCCACCGTCCATGCCGCCAACGCCACGCTCGTCGTCGAGCAATGGCGCGCACTGCACCATGCATCGCGCGAGACCAGGCAGGTCGAACAGGGCGACGGGTATCGCCGCACGGCGTGGCACGACGGACAGGGCCGCGCGGTCATCGAGGAATATCGGATCGACGGAATGGGCCACGGCACCCCGCTGGCCACCGCGGGCCCGGACGGGTGCGGCGCGGCTGGACCGTTCATGCTGGAAGCCGGCATCTCCTCCACGCGGCGCATCGCGCAGTTCTGGGGCATCGCCGGGGATCTGCCGATGCGAGAGGGGCGCCCGGCGAGCAAGCGCGCGAATGTCGTCCCGGCCGCCGTTCCCCAGCACGCCGAGACGCCGCCCCCTCGTGCGGCAGCGCCGGCGGGTGGGATGGCGCCAGCGAACAAGATCGGCCGGGTGATCGAGGATGCGCTCCGCGCGGCCGGGCTGATGCGCTAGCCGGTGCGGCGCCTGGCGAAACCGGGAACCTAGCAGGCCAGGTTGGCGCGATCGAGAGTCAGGGTGACGGCCAGTCCCTCTGCGGACCATTGGCGTTCGATCGTTCCACCCAGCTGCCGTTCGACGCTGCGTTCGACGAGTTGGCTGCCGAACCCGCGGGTTTCGCAGGGCCCGGTGATGACAGGCCCCCCGCGCTCGACCCACTTGAGACAGATGCGCTCGCCCGCCGAATGCGAGGAGATGTCGAGCGTTCCCGACGACGTGGACAGCGCACCATATTTCAGCGCGTTGGTGGCCAGCTCATGGACCACCATGGCGAGACTGGTCGCCGCCGCCTCGCCTACCCCCATGCGGGGCACCGCCACCCGGATCCGCCCGCTGAACGCGCCCGTGTCGTCATAGGGCGCGAGCAGGACGGAAATCAGATCGCCGAGCAGGGCGGCGGAGCCTTGGTCGGCGGGTAGTGGCCGGACGAGGTCATGCGCGCGGCCCAGTGCGGTGAGGCGCTGGATGAGCTCGCGGGCCATGTCGGTCTTGGTCGATGTCGTCCGCGCCGCGATTCCGGTCAGCCCGGCGGCGATGGCCAGCAGGTTCTTCACGCGATGGCTCATCTCCCCGGCGAGGAGTTCATGTCCCTCTTCCGCCTGCTTGCGGCCGGTCACGTCCAGGAAGATGCCGAACATGGTACGCTCGACGATACCGGCATCCTCCCCCTGGCCCCGCGCCGCGATCCACCGGACATCTTTGCCCGCCAGGATGCGGAAGTCGGTTTCATAGGACCCGAGGGTCGCGCGCGTCGCGTGGAAGGCAGCCCGCACCCGGTCCTGATCGGCCGGGTGAATGTGCTCCGAAAGTTGCTCGAAGGTGACGGTCTCGCGCCAGGGAAGTCCCCAGAGCGCGAAGCCCTGCGCATCCATCGAGAAGCGGCCGTTGTCCACGTTCCATGCCCAAAGCGATACGCCGGCGGCTTCGATGGCCAGCCGCAAATGGTTGGCATGCCAGGCGTGCCTTGGATGATCGAGATCGCTGGAAATGTCGGTTCCTGACCTGATTATACAGCAGCTTAAGCCTGAAGGCGCCGCGCGGCAACCAAAGGGTGTCACCGCATCTATCCATGGCGCTTCGTCGCCTCCAGATCCCCGTTATCGCAGCACTGGCCATGAGCGCCGCCGCGACTGAGAGATGCTTCGTACTCCCGCTCGGCCGAGGAGACACGCATGGCCATCGACCAGAAAGACATCCCCCTGCCCCACGAACCTGCTCCGGCATTCGGCGCCGGGTGGGTGGGGGAGCGCCATGATAGCTACCAGCATCGCACCCGCGTACGCCGTCAGATGCGCGGCCAGCTCGCCGCGCTGCGCGAACGCGAAGCTACCGGGTCGTGAGCTGGGGAAAGCCGCGGGTAACGGGCCGGCGCGAAGGAAGAAGCGTGCCTCGCTCCCATTCCGGCCCGCATCCCCGCGCTTGCGCCTGCGGCAGCCTCTGGCGACATCAGCCCTCGTCGGCATGTCCGCGATCGGGGTTTTCACTCAGCCCGCGAAGCGTGCCCAACGGGGGCTCAACCACCGTCGCCATGGCGAACGCGCGCGTGCGCAGCTTCCGGCCTTCGCGAAGAATGGCCGCCTCGCCTTCCTTCGCCCAGGCAGCGGCGGCGGCGCTGGCGATCAGCCGGACATTGTCGAGGGTGGTCGCGCGGGCGAGCGCCTGTTGATGCGCCTGCTGGGTACGGCAGAGGTCGAACGAGGGCTGCATGGATAGGCCTTTCATGGAGAGCGAACGATCAGCCCTGTTTCGCGGGTTGCACCGGGGGCGTTCCCTTCATCGAGGGATTGGAAGCATTCTGCTTCGGCGGTTCCGGCTTCTTGGGCTTTCGCGTCTCGCGATTGCCGCGTTGCTGTCCCTTGGCCATGTTCCTGGTTCCTCGAAAGCGTTGCTCGCGGCCGCGCGGATATCCACGGGCGATGTGCGAAAGATGCGATGCGCCGCCCTGCGGAACCGGCGTGCGGATGGCCGCACGGGGGTGCGATCGGCTCCAGCGGGAACCGTGAGGGCGGGCGATGCAATGGGAGGAGGCGGAGGATCGGCATGCAAAACTCCGCATCAGAGCGGGAGCATGAACAACTCTCAGTCGCGGCCAGGCTCGGGGCGTGCGGCGCGATGAAGCACATATGGGGACGCGGGCGGCCCACCGCCAGCCTTGCCGCCGCACTATCTCGATCGATGCGGACGATCCCGGTCAGGCGATGCCCCGCTTGCCCGAATACGGTGCTACCCTCGATGATGACAGAGGGGATAACCGCAACGCCGAGGGTAGCATGTCCCGGATAGCAGGCACCCCTTAACGCCAAGCGCGATACGGCCCCAGGCATTACACCTAAGTATTTGCTCCAGAGGCAGATTCAAAAGCGGCCGCATCAGGCGCGACAATGGGTTCGTCGCTGCCGCAGGCCCCGCCTGCCCGAACATGGACAGGGCTCTCCCGGCGGATAGCGGAGGCCCGGCCAATCCAGTAGAGGGGGCGGAGGCGCCAGAGCATCTCCGCTCCTGGATGGTAGCGGACAAGCCGCCGGCTAGATCATTGGACAGGCGTGGGTTTATGCCCAAGCGGCAGGTGGTGCATGACCGCGAAGTCATCCCTCCGGTCGACGGCTTGCCCGCACATCGGACAAAGCTCGAAGTGTCGAAGTTCGCTCGATGCCGTGGCAGGTGCACGTTCTGCCGCGGTGGCCGAACGGCGCGAGGAAGTCATCAGGGAGTTCAGCATCGCGATCTCAAATCTTAGGGTTTCGTTTACCTTATAGAGCGCGCCGCCGCCCTTGGCAGCGATAGGCGAAAATTATCTGAAAATGCGTCGATACCCTGCCTGTGCAGGCGCCGGGTCCACGAAGGTGATCGACCGCCGCGATGTCAGAGGCTGGTGGCCGACTCGTTGATCAAGGTCGAGATCGCGGTCAGGAGCTGAGCGGGAGCGAAGGGCTTCTGGACCAGGATGCTCTTCGGAACACCATGGGCCGACCAGTCCTCGCCGCTCTCCGCGGTCATGTAGACGACCGGCATCGTCGGCTTGAGTTCGCGAGCGCGGCGGGCAACGTCCCACCCGCTCGTCCCGGCGCCGAGCCGAACATCGGTGATCAATCCGGCGACCTTGTCGACATCCGCCTCCAGGATTCTGAGCGCGTCCTCTCCGTTCGATGCGTCGACCACCTCGAACCCGCCATCCTCCAGGACGTCTTGAGCGTTGATAAGAAGCATAGGTTCGTCCTCGACGAGGAGAACGAGAATCGCATTCATCACGCAGCTTCTTTCATGAGCCTGCAGGCAATCGCCCGGCGGCTGCTGTGCTCCGGTGGAGCGGTCTGTCGATATAGCGGCCCGGCCGACGTCACGTCACTACGCAATACCCCCTTGCAGGGCATGATACACATGAACTTTCGAACAGATCGTCCAGCGCGCCGTTGCTTGGCTTATGTCACCGTCCGAAAATGCTCGTCGTGCGCCCTGACTCCGGTCAGGCGCTTCCGGCCTCATGCTGCCGCGGACGACATCGACATGGCCGCGGGACGCATCCATGTGGCTCCGACAGCCCCGGCGCGGTTCAAACCGCGCATCGTGAACGCGCCCGACTCGGGCAACAACCGGGGGCAGCACTCCCGTTCGAAAATGGCGGCGCGACCGCGCGTTAGAGTGCCCGGCTTGTGCTTTCGAGCTTCACGTCGCGGAGGAGGTCATATCCGGAAGCGGCCATCGGCATCCTGCCTCCCGCCGCAAGCGCCTCGCCTACCATGATCAGGGTGGGGCGATCGTCGCAAAAGGCGGATACCGCGACGTGCAGAAGATCGAGCCGGGTGTGCAGCAGCCGCT
This sequence comes from Sphingomonas pituitosa NBRC 102491, assembly GCF_001598435.1. Classification (GTDB taxonomy): domain Bacteria; phylum Pseudomonadota; class Alphaproteobacteria; order Sphingomonadales; family Sphingomonadaceae; genus Sphingomonas; species Sphingomonas pituitosa. The sequence continues at coordinate 68,952 of NZ_BCYY01000017.1, read as the reverse complement.
CGCTAGCCAGGCTCACATCGCAAGCGAGCAGCACCGGCGTGGCACCGGAAAGCCCCGCAGCCGTGAGGTTGCGGCTGATCTCAGCCGCTGCGCTGCGGCCCATATAGAAGACCGTCGTGCAATGCGGGTCCGCCAGCGCTGCCCAGTCGAGATCGAGAGGAGCATCGCCGCGCTTGTGCGCGGTGGCGAACTGCACCCGCCGCGCGAGCCCCCGCAGCGAAAGCGAGACGCCGGCAGAGGCGGCCGCCGCGCTCGCGGCGGTGATTCCCGGGCAGATCCGTACCCGCACACCGGCTTGGGCCAGCGCCGCACATTCCTCCATCGACCGGCCGAAGATCGAAGGATCGCCGCCCTTCAACCGCACCACCCGCTCGCCCGCGCACGCCGCGGCGACAAGCAGGTCGTTGATCGTCGCCTGGTCCTTGGAGTGGCGACCGGAGCGCTTGCCCACCGCGACTCGCCGCACCGATGCCGGGATCAGCGCGAGCACGCCCTCCCCCACCAGCGCATCGTAGAAGACGATGGAGGCCGTGCGAAGCAGCCGCTCGGCCTTGCGGGTGAGCAGGTCCGGGTCGCCCGGACCCGCCCCGACCAACCAGACGCTGCCGGCGGGAAATTCGTCAGCCATGCGCGACCTCCTTTGCCATGTTGGATAGAATGCGGGCAAGCGCCGGGCGGCACGATCCGCAATTGGTGCCCGCTCGCAACGCCGCGCCGACGGCGGCGACATCGGCAAGCCGCTGGTCGCGGATCGCCGCGGTGATGCTATGCAGGCCCACCTCGAAACAGGCGCAGACGATGGGCCCGCGGTCCGTTCTCCGGCCGGGCGCGCGGCCGGCGAGTACCTGCAGCCCCTGTGGCTGGTCGAGCTGGGCGATCAGCCAGTCGCGGCCCGGCAGTTCGCCCACGCGCGCGACGAACAGCACCGCCGCCAGCCGACCGTCGCGCAGCACCGCCACGCGCCGCGTGCCGCGCGCAGGGTCGCTCGCCTCGATCCGCTCTCCGGGGGGCAGCGCCCGATCGAGCGCGGCAGCGTCGCCGATGCCGGCCAGTTCGTAGAGCACGCCGCCGGGCACCATCACCCGCGTCGCCCACAGGCAGTCCGGCGGCTGCGTTTCGCCCTGCACGATCAGGAAACCGCGCCAGTCGACGGCCACGGACGCGATGCGCGCCGGCGAGAGCTTGAAGCCGGGCTGGCCCGAATGCGGATCGGCGATGTCCCGCGCCAGCAGCCCGGTGCGCCCGCCCCGCGCCTGACGATCGGTCCAGTGGATCGGGGTGAACAGCTCGCCCCGGCGCTGGCCGGGATGATGGGCAACGCGGAACAGGCTTTCCCCTTGCGGCGTCGCCACCCGCGCCAGCGCCCCGTCGGCGAGGCCCAGCCCCGCGGCATCCTCGGGATGGATCTCGACCAGGGGTTCCTCGCGATGCCGGGCGAGCCTTGGCGACAAGCCGGTTCGCGTCATGCTGTGCCACTGATCGCGGTAACGGCCGGTGTTGAGCGTCATCGGCCAGTCGCGCAGCGGCATGTCCAGCGGGCGCTGCACGACCGGCACCAGCCGGGCGCGCCCGCTTGGTGTCGGGTAGCGGCCATCGGCGAACGGGTCCGCCCGCCACTGGAACGGCGTCAGCGCATCGTAATCGTGATTGCCGATCGCTGCCCTGCCCCTCAGGTCGAGCATGCGCGCGCCGTCGTTGCGATAGGCGGTCAGGCGCGCATGTTCGCGCCAGATGTCGGCCGGGCGGTCATAGGGGAAGGCGGTGCGGAACCCCATCCGCCGCGCGACCTGGGTGATGATCCACCAATCGGGCTTTGCCTCGCCGGGCAGCGGCAGGAAGGCACGCTGGCGGCTGATCGTGCGTTCGGAGTTGGTGACGGTCCCATCCTTCTCCCCCCACGCGGCCGCCGGCAGGCGGACATGGGCGTGGACGCTGGTGTCGGTTTCGGCGATCACATCGGACACGACGACGAAGGGACAGCCGGCCAGCGCCTCGCGCACGCGGCCGGCATCGGGCATCGACACGGCGGGGTTGGTCGCCATGATCCACAGCGCCTTGATCCGCCCCTCACCCACCGCGCGGAACAGGTCGACGGCCTTCAGGCCCGGCCGTGTCGCCATGCGCGGGGCGGCCCAGAAGCGACCGACATCGGCGATGTCTTCCGCGCCGAATCCGCGATGCGCCGCCAGCGTCGAGGCGAGCCCGCCCACCTCACGCCCGCCCATGGCGTTGGGCTGGCCGGTGATCGAGAAGGGCGCCGCGCCGGACGTGCCGATCCGGCCTGTGGCGAGGTGCAGGTTGAGGATCGCGTTCACCTGATCGGTGCCGCGGATCGACTGGTTGATACCCTGGCTGAACAGCGTGACGGTGCGCGGATGCGCGGCGAACAGCTGGTAGAAAAGCTGGAGATCGGCGGGCGTCAGATCGCAGGTCTGGGCTGTCGACCACAGGTCGTGCCCCACGCCCAGCGCATCCCAGAAACCTTCCGGCACGTCGAGGTTTTCGGCATCGATAAGCCCTTCGGCGCGGCAATGCGCGAGCAGACCGTTGAACAGCGCCACGTCGCTGCCGGGGCGCAGGGCCAGGTGCAGGTCCGCTTCCTCGGCCGTTTCGGTGCGGCGCGGATCGATGACCACCAGCCGGGCCCCGCGCTCGGCCCGCGCCGCCATGATCCGCTGATAGACCACCGGGTGGCACCAGGCAGTGTTCGACCCCACCAGCACGATCAGATCGGCGGCGTCGATATCGGCATAGCTGCCCGCCACCACATCCTCGCCGAACGCGCGCATGTGGCCCGCCACCGCGCTCGACATGCAGAGCCGCGAGTTGGTGTCGATGTTCGCGGAGCCGATAAAGCCCTTCATCAGCTTGTTGGCGACGTAATAATCCTCGGTCAGCAGCTGGCCCGAGACGTAGAAGGCGACGCTGTCCGGGCCATGTTCGGCGATCGCCTCGCGGAAGCGGCGGGCGACGAGGTCGAGCGCCTTGTCCCAGGTCGCCCGCCGGTCGCCGATCATCGGGTGGAGCAGGCGCCCCGCCAGCCCCACCGTCTCGCCGAGATGCGTGCCCTTCGAGCACAGCCTGCCGTGATTGGCCGGGTGTTGGGGATCGCCCTCGATGCGGACGGTGCGCGCGCCGGTGACGGTCGCGCGGATGCCGCAGCCGACGCCGCAATAGGCGCAGGTGGTGCGGACGGCCGCGCTCACGCCGCCGCCCGCACCGGGCTGGCGAGCAGGATCCGCTCGCCCGCCACCCGCACCGGCACTACCGGCGTGCAACCGGCATCCTCTCCCAGCACCGCGCCGGTCGCGAGGGAGATGCGCAGATTGTGGAGCGGGCAGGCCACCGCATGGCCGTGCACGATCCCCGCGCTGAGCGGTCCGCCCTTGTGCGGACAGCGGTCGATCAGCGCGAAGACCCGGTCGTCATGGGTGCGGAACACCGCCACGGGGTCACCGGCAAGGGTGAGCGTGCGGCTGCCCCGCAGCGGCAGGTCGGCGAGCGTGCCGATATCGATCCAGTCGGTCATCCGGCTTACTCCGCTGCGGCGAGAAGGGGCTGGTGCAGGCCGGCATCTGCGCCCGCCACACGCTCGGCCCAGGGGTCGTCCTGGCTGAAGGACTGGGAATGCCAGAAGCGCGCGGCCAGCGCGTCGCGGCCGGCTTCGTCCTCGACGACCCGGGCCTTCACATGGCCAAGCCCCACCCGCTCGATCCACGGCGCGGTGCGCTCCAGATAGCGCGCCTCCTCGCGGTAGAGCTGCACAAAGGCGGCGGCAGTGTGCATCGCCTCCTCTTCGGTCGTGACCTTTACCAGCAGGTCGGTGGCGCGGACATGGATGCCGCCATTGCCGCCGACATGCAGCTCGTAGCCGGAGTCCACGCACACCACGCCGAAATCCTTGATCGTCGCCTCGGCGCAGTTCCGCGGGCAGCCGGAGACCGCCATCTTGAACTTGTGCGGCATCCAGCTGCCCCAGAAACCGCGCTCCAGCTTGATCCCCAGCCCGGTAGAATCCTGCGTGCCGAAGCGGCACCATTCGGAGCCGACGCAGGTCTTCACCGTGCGCAGCGCCTTGGCATAGGCATGGCCCGAGACCATCCCGGCCGCGTTCAGGTCTGCCCACACCGCCGGCAGATCCTCCTTGCGGATGCCGAAGATATCCAGCCGCTGGCCCCCGGTGACCTTCACCATCGGCGCGTTGTACTTCTCCACCACGTCGGCGATCGCGCGCAGCTCCGTGGGCGTGGTCACCCCGCCCCACATGCGCGGCACTACCGAATAGGTGCCGTCCTTCTGGATGTTGGCGTGCAGCCGTTCGTTGACGAACCGGCTCTGCTGGTCGTCGACATATTCGCCCGGGAGCGCACAGAGCAGGTAGTAGTTGAGCGCCGGCCGGCACGACGAACAGCCGTCGGGCGTCGACCAGTGCAGCCGCTGCATCACCTCGGGAATGGCGCGCATGCCCTGTTCGACGATCGCGCGGCGCACCTCGTCATGGCCGTAGCTGGTGCATTTGCACATCGTCTTCGGGCCCGCCTGCACGCCCTCTTCGCCCAGCGTCAGCGCCAGCAGGGTCTCGACGATGCCGGTGCACGATCCGCAGCTGGCGGACGCCTTGCAGCCGCTGCGGACGGCATCGAGGCTGCACGCACCGCCGGCGATGCTCGCAACCACCTGCCCCTTGGAAACGCCGTTGCAGCCGCAGATCTCGGCATCGTCCGAGAGCGCCGCAACGGCCGCCTTAGGGTCCGCCAGCCCCCCTCCCGAGGCGAAGGCCTGGCCGTAGATCAGCACGTCGCGGATCGCCGCGACACGCTCGCCCTTCTTGAGCAGGTCGAAATACCAGCCGCCGTCGCCGGTATCGCCGAACAGCACCGCGCCGATGATGCGGTCGTCCTTGAGCACCACCCGCTTGTAGACGCCGCGCGCCGCATCGCGCAGCACGATGTCCTCGCAGCCCTCGCCGCCGGAGAAGTCCCCGGCCGAGAAGACGTCGAGCCCGGCCACCTTCAGCTTGGTCGAGGTCACCGATCCGCGATAGGGGTTGGTGCGCCCCACCAACCCGTCCGCCAGGCTGCGGCACATGTCCCACAAGGGCGCGACCAGGCCATAGCATTGGCCGTCATGCTCGACGCATTCGCCCACCGCGAGCACGTCGGCATCGCTGGTGACCATGTGATCGTCGACCTGGATGCCGCGCCCCACCGCGAGCCCCGCTTCACGGGCGAGCTTCACCGAGGGGCGAATGCCGACCGCCATCACCACCAGCTTCGCCGGGAGCACGCGGCCGTCCTTCAGCTGCACGCCCTCGACCTTGCCGTCGCCGAGGATCGCGGCGGTATCGGCCCCGGTAAGGATGGTCTGCCCGCGCGCCTCGAGCGCCGACTTGAGCAGCCAGCCCGCCGCCTCGTCGAGCTGGCGCTCCATCAGCGTCGGCATCAGGTGGAGCACGGTGACCTTCATGCCGCGCAGCGTAAGGCCGTGCGCCGCCTCCAGCCCCAGCAGCCCGCCCCCTATCACCACGGCCTCCCCGCCGCCCGCCGCTGCCGCCAGCATCGCGTCGACATCGGCCATGTCGCGGAAGCTGATCACGCCGGGCAGGTCATGCCCCGGCACGGGGATGATGAACGGATCGGAGCCGGTGGCGATCAGCAGCTTGTCATAGCCGGTGACGCGGCCCGATCGCGCCGTGACGGTGCGCGCGACGCGGTCGATCGCCACCACCGGATCACCCGCAACCAGCTCGATGCCGTGCTGCGCATACCAGCCGGAATCGTTGATCACGATCTCCTGGAACGTCCTCTCACCGGCCAGTACCGGCGAAAGCATGATCCGGTTGTAGTTCACATGCGGCTCGGCGCCGAAGATGGTGACGCGGAAGCGCGTGCCGTCGCGGGCGAGCAGTTCCTCCACCGCGCGGCAGCCTGCCATGCCGTTGCCGATCACCACCAGATGCTCCCGCGCATCGGGCGATGCAGGGGCAGGCACCGGACCGTCATCGACGTGGGTCGCCGTAGCTTCGAAAAACTCCATGCGCTTCGCTCCAAAACGAAAAAAGCCGCCATCCGGCGCCCGGTCTTTCGAACCGAGCGCTGGATGGCGGCTTTGCCATCAACAGGACCACGTTTTGCCCTTCGACGGGCTGGCGTGGCTATGTGGGGAGGGACATCCTTGTCCTTCGCATTGCAACATATCGCGATTCCCGCGCCGGCTCAAGCCCTTCCGTCGGGCGGATACCCCTTGGCGGCGACCTTGGCTGTGCGGTACGATCACCGCCATGACGGTACGCCGCCCGGGCTGGGCCCGATCCCGTAGGCCCCACGCCGTGCCACAGGTGGAACGGACGGACGCACCGCGCTTCCGGTCCGACCAGGACCTGCAGCTGTGGCTGATGTGGGGCCGGGCCGCCCTTCCCTTGACGGGGCTTTCCCTGGGCGGGCTGCTGCACCTGGGCGTGCCGTTCGGCTATACGCCGCTTGCGACCCTACCGGCCCTGCTCCTCTATCTGGCCCTGCGAGTGGGCGCGTGGCGCAGGCGCAAGGCCGGCCGGCGCTTCATCGACTATGCCGATGAGGACGTCTCCTGGTGAGGCTGCAGCGCGCCGATCAGATCCGCGCGCCGCTCGTCCAGCGCGCGCGCCACGAGGCCTTGACCAGCGTGAGGCCCAGCAGCGCGGCCAGCGCGAGCCCGGCGAAGATCAGGAACCCCGGCGCGAAGCTGCCCGCCAGTTGCTTGGCGACGCCGAGCGACGAGGCAAGATAGAAGCCGCCGATCCCGCCGGCCATGCCGACCAGCCCGGTCATCACCCCGATCTCCGCCTGGAAACGCTGCGGCACCAGCTGGAACACCGATCCGTTGCCGGTGCCGAGCGCCAGCATCGCGACGACGAAGCAGCCCAGCGCCATCGGCAGGGTCGGCGCAACGCTGACGCCCGCCAGCGCGGCAGCGGCGACCAGGAACACGGTCGAGAGCATCTTCACCCCGCCGATCCTGTCGGCGAGTGCGCCACCCAGCGGCCGGACCAGCGATCCCGCGAACACACAGGCGGCGGTGCAATAGCCCGCAACGATCGGCGTCAGCCTGAACTGGTCGGTGAAATAGATCGGAAGCGACGCCGCCAGGCCGACAAAGCCACCGAAAGTGACGGCGTAGAAGCCCATCAACCACCAAGCGTCCGCCGATTTCAACGGATGCAGATATGCGACGAGCGACTTGGGCGCGGGCGCGTTCGGTGCGTCCTTGGCCATCGCCAGATAGAGCACGAAGACGATGCCCAGCGGAATGCACGCCAGCCCCAGCACTGCGTTCCAGCCAAACAGCCTGGCAAGCGCCGGGGCGAACAGCGCGGCGAGCACGGTGCCGGAATTGCCCATCCCCGCCAGCCCCATCGCCTTGCCCTGATGCTCGGCCGGGTACCAGCGACTGGCGAGCGGCAGCGCGATCGCGAAGCTCGCGCCGGCAAAGCCGAGGACCACGCCCAGCACCAGCGTGCCGCCGAAGCTGTTCACGCCCAGCAGATAGGCCGAGAGGAGCCCGCCGATCACGATCATCTGGCTGATCGCGCCCGAGCGCTTCGGCCCGATGCGGTCGACCAGCAGCCCGTTGACGACGCGCAGCAAGGCGCCGGCGAGCGTCGGCGTCGCCACCATCAGCCCCTTTTGCGCGGCGGTGAGATGCAGCGTCCTGGCGATGTCGGGCGCGAGCGGGCCCAGGAGCACCCACACCATGAAGGCGAGATCGAAATACAGGAATGCGGCGACCAGCGTCGGCCAATGCCCGCTGCGCCAGAAGCCGTCATCGCGCGTGGCGGAGCCCGCTCGATGCACGTTTCGATCCAGAAATGCCGTTGCCATGAGGTCTTCCCCAATACCGATCTGAAAAGGACAAGAAAAAAGCCGCTCGCCGGACGTTCGCGCGGGCGAAATCCGGTCAGCGGCCTTGCTGCGTTCAGAGGGGGAGGCATGCCCCGGCGTTGGGGCGCTCTCCCGATGGGCGCGCATCCTTGCGCGACGGATGGATCATCGCGCGGATTGCGCCGTGCTGCAAGCGCGAAGTTGAGGGGAGCAGGTCGCCCCCCAACCCGCGATGGGTCCGACCGCAGCCGTTCCGCGCAACGCGCGCTGCAGGTACCGGGAACGCTTGCCCCCAGAAGTCCGACGAATACCCTTATCCCCGCGTACCGTCGAACTCCGCCAGATATTCGTCCAGCCGCTCGGGATCGAATACGCGACCGTCAAAGAAACGGTCCGGCCCGAGCGTCAACGCGCCCCGATGCGCGCCCACCCCGGTAGAGACGCCGACCGCACCTTCCAGCTTCATGCTCGCGCCGGGCATCGGCTCCCCGCTCGCGCCGAGCGCGCGGCGATACACGTCCGGCCGAAACACTGCGGCGGCCGCCGCTTCGGCCTCGGCGCTCGGTTCGGCCTGGCGCCACCGGACGAGTTGCGAATAGATCCACAGCGCCTGGCTGCGCCACGGAAAAGCCGTCGCCTCGCGGTGGAACAGCAGGAAATCCGGCTGTTCGACGGCAGGGGCACCCAGCCGCGGAATCACGTGCCCGCTCAGCCCGGCTTCGATCAGCTCCGCCGGCTCGCCGACATATGCCTCGCGCGACAGCAGCGCGGCCAGTTCGCTTCGGTTGGCGGGATCATCGCACCACCGCGCCGCCTGCGCCAGGGCGAGCAGCAGCCGATCGACCGTCTCCGCATGGGCTTCCATCCAGTCGGTGCGCAGCGCCAGTACCTTTTCCACGCCGCGCTGCCAGATCCGCGCGCCGATGGCGACGGCCTCGGCCAGCCCCTGCGCGATCGCAGCCGCCGGCCACGGATCGCCCGCGATGAACCCGTCGATCTCGCCCGCTCGCATTGCCTCCACCGTCAGCGAGGGCGGCAGCACGCGCAGCACGACATCGCGATCCGGATCGATGCCCACGCTGCCCAGCCAATAGCGCAGCATCAGCGCGTGGCCGGAAAAGCGGTGGACGATGCCGATGATCGGCTTGCGCCGGAACAGCCCGATCGCGCTGGCAAAATCATGTCCGGTGCCGAGCGGATCGGCCAACCGCGCGGCAAGATCCGGCTCCAGCGCCGCGGCGAAGGCCTGCGACATCACCAGCATGTTGCCGTTGCTGTTCAGCTTGCACGGCGCGGAGAGCGCCGCCGGCTGCTGGCTCAGCCCCAGCGTCACCGCAACGGCGAGCGGCGCCAGCATCTGCGCGGCCTGAACCTGGCCGTAGACGAGACGGTCGCGCAGCGTGGCCCAACTGGTCGTCCGCACCAGTTCCAGGTCGATCCCCTGCGCCTGCGCGAAACCCTTTTCCCGCGCGGCGACCAGCACCGCACTGTCGGTGAGCGGCAGGAAGGCGGCGCGCACCGGCGTCATGCCGCGCCTCCGCCCAGCAGGCTGCTCGCGGTGATCAGCGCCTCTGCCACATCGACCATCCGCTTCCCCTGGTTCATCGCCGTGCTGCGCAGCAGCGCATAGGCATCGGCCTCGTTCAGTCCGCGCTGTGCCATCAGGATCGCCTTGGCCTTGTCGATCGTCTTGCGGTTGGCGAGCGCGGTGCGTGCCTCGTCCAGTTCGGTCTGCATCCGCGAGAAGGCCGTGAACCGACGCACCGCCAGTTCGAGGATCGGCTTCACCCGATCCTTGCGCAGCCCGTCGACGACATAGGCGGAAACGCCCGCGTCGATCGCCGCGCCGATCATCGATTCGTCGGACTGATCGACGAACATCGCGATCGGCTTCGCGAGCGCGCGGCTTACGAGCAGCATTTCCTCCAGCGTGTCGCGGCTGGGGCTGCCAAGGTCCATCAGCACCACATCGGGCGCCATCCGCTCGATTCGGGCGACGAACGCGCCCCGGGGCGGGACGAAATGGATGTCGTCATACCCCGCCTCCCGCAGGCCCTCTTCGAGCACCGACGCGCGTGCCCCGCTGTCATCGACAATGACGATCCGCACCCGAGCGCCTTTCGCAGTTGCACAACGAGTTGGCAGCAAAGCGCCAGCGCGTCAAACGCCGGCAGGTCAGGGGGGGTGCCTGGCCGCACCACTTGCTGCAACCGCTCCGCGCGCAGGCGAAAGGCGGGTGTCTGGAATCGAAGAAGGGATGCGATCTCCGCCGCACACGATAGCAATCGCAGGGGATCGACAGCCCTTCCCTTCCCGCCCACCAGCAGGCTGCGATGGCGTTCGAGGTCATTGTCTCGGTCGCTTGCGAGATGGGCTCGCGACGAAACGCCGCAAGCGCGAACGACTTCATCTGCCCCCTGAATCAATGCTCGGCGTCCTCCGCGCCGGTCAGATTCCAGCGACGCAGCAGCGGCGGCATGGTGAGCCCCTGGGCGAAGATCGAGAAGGCCACCACGCCGAAGGTGAGGACGACGATCACGCTGCGCTCGGCCACGCTCGCCGGCACCGCCAGCGCCAGCGCGAGGGCCCACCGCACCGCGCAGTTCGCCCCACACCAGCGCATGCTGGTAGGTGGCGGGCAGCCGCAGCTTGGTGCCGGCGAACAGTGCCGCCAGCGGGTACACCGCCGCCGCGCGGCCGAGCAGCGTGAGCAGGATGCCCGCAACCAGCGCGCCGCTCACCAACGCGATCGGTTGGTGCGCCTCGTGGCTGCCGATCAGCAGGAACAGGCAGGAATTGGCGAGGAAGGCGGCATAGGCCCAGAAATCCTGGACATGTTGGCGCCCGGCAACCGAGATCGACCCGCGCGGGCCGATCTCGCCCACAATGATACCGGCGGCGAGTGCCGCGAACACACCGGAGGCATGGACATGCTCCGCGAGCAGGAAGCTCGCCCAGGGAATGACGGTGGTCAGCGTCACTTCCACGAGATGGTCCTCCGTCCGGCCCGCGACCGCCAGCACCACGAAGGCGGTCACGCCTCCGATCACGACGCCGCCGAACACGGTCCAGAGCAACGAGGTTGCAACGCCGCCTCCCTCGGCGTCGGGGTGGGGGCCGCGATCAGCGGCGTTGCGGCCCCCAAGTCCCGCAGGCGTTGCCAGGGGCGCTGGCAGGCCGGTCATTTCCGCCTTCATCCGTGCCCGCAGCAATGGAGTCCCGCCGCTGTATCGGCGATCGGCTGCAGCTCTAGCGCACAGCCGACCGCCGATCAGAAGCAACCAGGTCGATGAACGCTCGCAGCGGCGCGGGGACGAAGCGGCTGGAGAAGTACAGCCTTGGACCTTCGAACACCGGCCACCATTGCGGCAGTACGGGTACAAGCGAACCATCCTCGAAACGGGGCTCAAGCCAGTTCCCGAACGTACCGATGATGCCGTGTCCAGCGCACGCAGCGGCAATGGCGGCAGGTGCCCCATCCACCCCGATGATCAGTCTGCCGGGCGGGTCGATCGTGATCGTCTCCTGTTCTCGCTCGAATTCCCAGGCGACGAGCGCGCCGCTAGAGAAGCGGAGCCTGATCGCGTCATGCGCCATCAGGTCCCGGGGGCCTTGCGGCGCGGGGCGGCGTGCCAGATAGAATGGCGCGGCGGCATAGGCGAGCGCCTGCTCCTTCGGTCCGATCGGGACCGCGATCATGTCCTTGGCGAGATGCTCGCCATAGCGGATGCCTGCGTCGCATCCGGCCGCCACGATATCGACCAGCCGATCCTCCACCACGATCTCGACCCGGACGTGCGGGTGCAGGTTCAGGAACCGGTCCAGCAGCGGCGGCAGGATATCGATCATCACCGCGCCGGTCACGTTCAGCCGGAGCAGGCCGCGGACATCCGCCTGGGAGTTCGCCGCGTCCTGAAGCGCTGCCCGTGCCTCGGCCAGCAGCGGTGCCATGCGCGTCGCAAGGGCGAGTCCCGCCTCGGTCGGCACGACGCTGCGGGTCGTGCGGGTGAGCAGGGGGACGCCCAGCTGCTGCTCGAGGTCGGCGATCTTTTCGCTGACGGTGGATGGCGAGAGGCCCAGTTGCTTGGACGCGGCACGGAAGCCGCGTGCGTCCACCACCGACAGGAAAACGCGCAGACTATCGAGGCTCGTCACCTCCACATTGTTCGGCATACCGATCAGCCTATTCGATCCTGGCTGGATTATCAAAGCGCTCCGAACGCCGATATTGTTCGGTATGCCGCGAAGGCGCCCTTGGCATGCCGCCACCGCCCCTCGCGCAGGAGCAGAGCATTGACAGACAGAACCGTCCTCATCACCGGTGCCAACAAGAGCATCGGCTACGAAACCGCTCGCCAGCTCGGCAGGCAGTGCCTTCGCATCTGGCTTGGCAGCCGCGACGCGGACCGCGGCGCGCAGGCGGCGAGCCGTCTTGCCGCCGAAGGGGTGGATGTCCGCACCGTGACGCTCGATGTGACCAGCGACGCGAGCGTCCGTTCGGCGGTGACCCGGATCGGAGAAGCGGACGGCAAGCTCGATCTGCTGGTCAACAATGCCGGCATTCCGGGCATGCAGCCCATCCGCCCCAGCGAGCAGCCGCTCGACGACATCAGGGCAGTGTACGAGACCAACGTCTTCGCGCCGATGCGGATGACCCAGGCCTTCCTGCCGCTGCTGAAGGCGGGGCACGATGCCCGCGTCGTGATGGTGAGCAGCGGGCTCGGTTCGCTGGGCTGGCTGTCGGATCCGGCCAATCCACACCACGCCGTCAACATCCTGGGATACAATAGCTCCAAGACCGCGCTCAACGCAGTGACGCTCGCCTTCGCCAAGGACCTGGCCGCGTACGGCATCGCGGTGAACGCGGCGGACCCCGGCTATACCGCGACCGATTTCAACGGCCATTCGGGCTATCGCACCGTCGAGCAGGCGGCAGCAGGCATCGTCTGGCTGGCAACCCAAGCGGCTCACGAGGTGACGGGTCGCTTCTTTTTCGAGCAGCAGCAGGTGCCCTGGTAAGCCGCGGGCGCGTCGCCGATCGAGGGAGATCGACGACGCGCCCCTGCCCCCCTCAGCGCCGGGTACCCCCGGCGCGCTCGATGAAGCCGGCGACGGCGTCGGGATGGGAGAGCATCACCGCGTGGCTGCTGGCGATTTCCTGCACGATGCCATGGGCGCGTGCTGCCATGCCACGCTGCGCGGTGGGCGGCACCATCCGGTCTTGCGTGGTGACCAGGAAGTAGCTCGGCTTCGCGTGCCACGCCGCGTGGCCGACCACGCCGCCCACGGCCTTCAGCCCCCAGGGCACCTGCTCGTTCGCGAGGAACGCGCCCGCGGCGGGATCGACATCGGCCGCGAACGCTGTGGCGAACTTGGCCGGATCGACGATCAGGAAGCCGTTTTCGGGCGGCAGCAGGGGGGCGCCGGCTTCCCCAGGGACCGGCTTCTCGGCCAGCTTGGCGACCGACTCGCCCGCATCGGGAGCGAAGGCGGCGAGATAGACGAGGCTGCGCACCTTGGGATCGTTGCCCGCCTCGGTGATCACGGATCCGCCATAGGAATGGCCGACCAGCACCACTGGATGCCGTGCCTTGGCGATCGCGCGGCGGGTGCGCGCGACGTCGTCTTCAAGCGTGATCGTCGGGTTCTGCACCACCAGCACCTCGTACCCGTCCCTGGTCAGGCGGTCATACACCCCGCGCCAACCCGAGGCATCGACGAAGGCACCGTGGACGAGGACGATCGAGACCGGCTTTTCCGCCGCTTGAGCGAGGGCGGGAACCGCGAAACCGAGGGAAGCGGTGAGCGCGAGCAACGTGGCGAACGGGCGAGTCATGATGCTTCCCCGAGAAAAGGCGCGCGGGTCAGGCGACAGCGACGGGGATGAGCGGGATCGCGGTCCGCTCGGCGATATCGGCAATCCTGGCGGCATAGGCCTGGAAATGCGGGCTCGCGCGATGGGCCGCGACGGCATCCGCATCGACATAGAGTTCGTCGAGCACGAAGCGGGCCGGCTCGTCGCGGTCCTGCCAGAGATCGTAGCGCAGATTACCCGGCTCGGCGCGGCTGGGCGCGAGCATGGCGTCGAGGAGCTGGCGGAGTTCCGGTACCTTGCCGGCATGTGCGGTAAGGATCGCGACGGTCTTCACTTGGGTGGACATGGTGGTGTTCCTTCTTGGATGAGGCGGGGCGGAGCGCAGGCGAAGCGCTCCACCGGTCATGCGAGTGCTCACGCCGTGGCGCGTGCGCGGTCCAGCGCGTCGATCAGCGCCGTGGCGAGCTGGTGGTCCGAGGACGGGTTCTGGCCGGTGATCAGTTCGCGATCGACGACCACGTTCGGCGCGAAGTTCGTCGCCGTGACCGACACGTCGCCACCCGCCGTCTTCAGCGCGCGCTCCATGTCGAAATAGAGTTCGCCGCCCAGCAGCTGTGCCTCGGCAATCTTCTCCTCCTCGGCCGAGAACACGGTCATGGCATAGCCCGCATAGATCCAGTCCTGGCCCAGCGCGGCGGCCTTCTCGGAGTCGCCGGCGATCAGCGCCGCGCGATAGGCCGATGCCTCCGGCAGGGCGGCAAGGATCGCGACGGGGCCGTGGCAGAGCAGCGCGGTCGGCTTTCCGGCGTCGTGGAAGTGGCGCAGGATGGTGCCGATCGCGGCGTCCTGAATCAGGTCGACTGCCGGTGCGTGGCCGCCGGGGACGAACACGCCGGCGAACCGGTCCAGCCCGCCTTCGATCACCGCGCGCAGGGTCTGCACGGCGTTCATCTGCGGCGCGTCGGCGAAGAAGCGGCGGGCGCGGTCATAGGCCGCCTGGTCCCCGCCGAAATGGTCCACCGTGTCCGATACCGCGTCGAGGATCGGCTTGGTCCCGTTCGGCGTAGCGAGCACGACATCGTAGCCGGCGTCGATCAGCGCCAGCGTGGGCACCACCGTCTCGTTCAGATACTGGCCGATCGTGGCGCTGCCGCCGCCGCGCAGCTCGATCTGCGTCGCATTGGAGCCGAGGATGAGGATGGTTGCCTTGGTCATGATGGAGCCTTTCGTGCGCTGCGCCGCAACCGCTGCGGCAGGTGCAAGATGGCGCGTCACGACATATTTCAGAAGTTTATCTTCTTGATTGTAGATATGCTGTCCGCGATATGACTGTATGCGCTACGACCTGAACCTGCTGCCGATCTTCGTCGCGCTGATGGAAGAGCGCAGCGTAACCCGCGCGGCGGAGCGGATGGGGATGACGCAGCCGGCGCTATCCAACGCGCTCGCCCGGCTGCGGCTGATGCTGCAGGACCAGCTGTTCATCCGCGAGCGCTACGGCATCCAGCCGACGCCGATCGCGCTGGAACTGGCGCCCGCCATTGCCGAAGCGCTGGCTCGGCTCGACGATGCAGTGCTTGGCCAGCAGGAATTCGATCCCGCCACCGCCGAACGCCTGCTGACCATCGCGCCCAACGGCTATGTCGAGTTCGTGCTGGTGCCCGCAGTGGTGGCGCGGCTCCAGCGGGCGGCGCCGGGCATCAAGCTGCGCCTCACCCCCTATGGCAACGATCTGGCGGAGACCGGCGTCGTCTCCGGCACGACGGCGCTGGTGCTCGGCCGGGTCATCGACCCGCCCGACAATCTCGTCGTCCAGCATGTGATGGACGAGGGGCTGGCCTGCGTGGTGCGGGCCGATCATCCCCAGGTGGGGGACAGGATTACCCGCGAGCAGTTCGAGGGCATGAAGCACGTCAACATCGTGCCGCCGGGCCGCATGCGCGCCGGGCTGTTCCAGGCGCTGGCGCAGCAGCAGCTGAAGCGCGACGTGGCGATCTCCGTCACCAACTTCTTCGCCGTGGCGGAGATGGTCGCCGTCACCGATTATTGCGCGACGCTGCCCGCGCTGATCTGTCGCAGGCTGGCGCACGATCCCCGGCTGAAGGTGCTCGAGGCGCCGGTGGACCTGGGCACCTTCCCGGTCGAGATGGCCTGGCACGTCCGCTATCGCCACGACCCTGCGCATCGCTGGCTGCGCACCCTCATCAGCGAGGTCGCAGCCGCGCTTTAGGCCCGCATCCTCAGGCGGCAGCTGTTCCGAACTGGTAGCGCGTACCGACGATGGAGCGCAGCACCCTGTCCGGCATCGCTGCCTGCGCCGCGGCGATGAAGGTCTCGCCCGTGCAATGACCGGGAATGATATAGTCCGGGTCGAGCGCCTGCATCAGACGCACGGTTTCCAGCGCCTGCTCGCGCGTCTGCGGCGGGACGAGATGGAAGCCGCCGACGATCGCATACACCCTGTCGATCCCCGATACGGCCTGGGCACGCCGGACGGTGTTGATGATGCCGCGATGGCTGCAGGAGCCGATCACGACCAGCCCCTTGTCCCGCAGGTGGAAGGCAGTTCCCAGCTCGTGCACGGCATCGTCGACGAGGAAGGCGGCGGCTTGCTTGTCCCCGTCGAGCAGTTGCCGGGAGCATCCTTGCCCCGGCATCATCCCCGTCGGTACGCGCGGATGCTCGGGCGAGGTGAGCGGAATCCTACCTGTCGTGAAGCCGTGGCCGGCGACGATCGCGGGCTCCGCCGAGACGCGCAGATCCACACCCGCGGCGCGGAGGGCGGGACGGTCGACCGCGCCGAATGGAGGACCGTCCGGTTCGATGCCGCGGACGCGGGCGCAAAACGCCTCTTCCCCGCCGACGAACAAGGGAATGCCGCGCCGGACCTTGCCGGTGGCCAGCAGGCCGTCAAGGCCACCGAAATGGTCGTAATGCCCGTGGCTCAGCACCGCCGCGTCGATCGTCGCGGGATCGACGTCGAGTTGGGCCATGTTGTTCAGCAGCGCTTCGGGCGTGTAGCCGAAATCGACCAGCGTCCGCCGAACCGTGCCGCCGACCATCGACCGCGCGAGCAGCGAGTATCCCCATTGGCCGGCAAAGGCGGCGTGGTAGTCGTGGGTGATAGGCGGCGGCACCGAACGAAAGCCTGCGCGGCTGACGGCAGCGCCGAACACGGCAGTCGTGCCGTCTATCAAGATGGTGAGTTCCAGCCCATCGACCGTCGGAACCGCAAGCGTGCCGCTGCCCGGCTTGGCCGCTGCCATCAGGAGGGATGCGGCGCCCGCCTTGAGGACGTTTCTACGATCAATCTGCATCGACGCCTCCGCTCGCAGACGAGCATCGCATGGAAGCCGAGCAGAACCAACCAGACTCTGGCGCGGCCGGACCTGCGCTCGTGCCCGGTGCCTGCGCCACATCCGCTGGTCAGGATATATGGGCAAGTTGCGAAGTTTATCGGCCTTCTGGAGAAGGGTTGCTTGCCGCCGACCCGACGTGCCGGACGCCGGCTTCACCTGACCGCGTGTCAGTCGGCGCGTTCCGCGAGCATGATCCGCTCGTCGAACCACTCGAACACGATCCGCCGTGCCATCGGCAGCACCAGCCCGGACCATTTGCCGCTCGGCTCGCTCGGCACCGCCCAATGGCCCTCATCGCATCCGAGATGCCCCACCTCGGTGCCGACATTTTACCCAGTTCCGCAGACCGTTGCCCAACCGAGCGGGACGTCCGCCACCTGCTTCGACGCGCTGTAGCGCAACGCCCTGATGACGATGCGCCCAGAGACTCGCACATCTCGATCCTCGGATGCGCATTCCGGCAGCAGCCGTTGTCGATCCGCGATCGAGTCCGCGCTGTCTGTCCTCCTGCAATGGGAGGCGGCGGTGCCGTATGCGCGTGCTCCTGCCGTGGGCGGCACCAGACTCAACGGCACCACAGTGCGCCGCTGACCAAATGCGGCTTGGAGCAGTTGCCGGGGGGAACCGGCAACGGCGCCCCGGGACGCCAGAACCCCAGCCGCCGATGCAGGTTCGGCATTTCCGAATCAATGACCGCTAGCGGATTGCCGTCACCATAGCGGGTGGCACTGCGGTAGCGCAGGACTTCAGCATAGCGATTGTCGGGGCCGATGCGGTTCACCGTCATCCAGAAGCCGAATGGCGCGTTCTCGGTAGGTTCGGCCGAGAGAATGGCGCCACGTAGCGGCCCTTCGGCAATGTACCGAACTTCCTGATTGTTGTTGTGGCCGGTACGCCGATCATACGCGACGAAGAACGCGTCCTTGGTGCGATCATAGGCAAGCGCCACCGTGGCGATCCGCTGATCCCCGTTCATGCTCCGGAGGCTGCCAAATTGGAGCAACAGCATGGGCTTCCCGGCGGCGGGATACACAATCCGGGCTTGGTTGAGATAGTGCGCCTCGGAAAACGTGTCGCGCTGGCCCCGCACGACAAGAGCGCCATCCAGCACCGGCGAGCAGGTCCTGCCATGATCTTTGCTGATGCACATGCGGATCTCGCCCGGGGCCGTCGCGTCCGGTTCGCCCATGATCGGATCGACGATGTCCGGCCCTTGGAGCGGCGTGAACATCCAGGGAGAGCGCGTGTTGAAGGCCTTCGCGAGATCGATGGCGCGCGGCGCCGCCGGTCCTTCTGGTGGTGCGGCAACCGCAGCCTGGCTGGCTTGCGCGGCGAGCGCCAGTGTCGCTGCCATCAGCAATTTCCCCGCGATCATCAGAGTCTCCGTCTTGTGTGAGAATGCAGGCAGAACTGCGGTACGCGGCCTCATGTGCTTCGCCTAAGCCATTGTCCCGGCGTGCTCGACCCGAGCCTAGCGGGCGGCAAGGCCTGTCGTCGAGTCTGGCTATACCAGCGCATGCAGGTATAGCGGCGGCCACGATCCGCCTTGGGGAAAATGATGTACCTCCTGCCACTTCTTCTCGCGACAGCCACCGCCCTCGCGAGCGGTACGGTCGGGCAAGCAGGCTCCGTGATCCCGGCCAAGTTCCGGGGTGAGTGGGCCCGCACACTGGGAGACTGTAACCTGCGTGGAGGGGAGAACAGCGCCGGGTTTACGGTCACCGCCAGGACCATCGTCTATTACGAAGATCACGAAGAGGTGAAGCAGGTTCGGATGACCGGACCTAGCAGCCTTGCCTATACGAGCATGTACATCTCCACCGACGGCGAGGAGCCTTCCAAGGGCGTTCTGCGCCTTTCCGCGGACGGAGGTCGAATGCTCGGCTCCGATCGTTCGACGGATCTCGTCCGCTGCGTCAAGTAGCCGATCAGCAATCACCCGTGAGCCGCGGCGGGCACCGTGCCTGAGAGGCGCCGCAGCGTTGGGGTGCCTCAGACCGCTTCTTCACCCGTTGGCTGCAGCGCCCCACCATGTGCTCCGCAGGCGTGGCGCGAGAAGGTTCCCTGCATGCGTTGCGAGAACGAATGGGATTGCCGCCGCTTCAGATAGGATGCCTGAATCGGGGTCAACCTGACCTCGTGCATCGCAGAATGGAGGAAGGGCGATGGCGATGCATCAAAACCAGCGCACGAACTGTGCCTCGATTTCAGGCGCATCCCACCGATCAGCGCCCTGCCCCCGTGCCGCCCGCCTGACGGTACGTTCCTGACGAACGCAGTTGATCCGCCATCATGGCATCGATTTCTTCTCGCATGACAGCTCGCACCCACAGAAGTCGCGCCTCGTCCGCGGCAAAGCGCAGGAGTTGCCCACGATCCAGGTCGTTGCGCTGCATCCATGCGTCGAGCGCGTCTGCGTCGTTCAGCGCCAGCCGCGTTCGAATCGATACAATCGCCTCCGCCAGACTGTTCTCGTCCAGCCTGAAGCTGTGGCGTTGCGCCTGATCGCGTGCCAGGATGCGGGCCAGGGCAAGGTCGCGCGCCACGAGATCCGCGCTCGCGTCGCTGTCCGCGGCCGTGATCCTGGCGGTCCCTTCGAGCGTAGCGGCCCTCCCGTCCCAATCTAGCGCCTCCCGCACTAGATCGTCCCAAAGTGCAGTTCGTTCGAAGAAAAAGGGGCGCGCCACGGGCTCCCCCGCGCCGAGCGCCTGCTTCATCGTGCGCAGCATCGACACCGCATCGTTCCGTTTGACGCTCACGCGGTGCTCTGGCCACCATCGTTCGAAAGCGGCCAGTTCCGCGTCATCGGCCGCCGGCCGAGTTGCCGCCACGAGCTGCGAATAGGTGCGATCGCTGTAGTGCAGCGACTTGGCGGCGCGGACGAGCGCCTCGCCCGCCGCCACTCCCAAAACCTGCGCGTCCACGGCACCCGCGATCGTCGCGCGCATGTCGACCAAGGGTTCGGTGATGTGGCGATAGCCCTGTGCTGCCAGCAAATGACACAGCGCCACTTCGTCGTCATCGACGAGGTCTCCGTCGCGATAGCGCTCGAAGACCGAGCCGACACCTACCATGCCGAAGTTCCACAGTTCGGCGGCCCGCAATGCCCCCATGCTGGCACTGCCATAGACTGGAATACCCGCATCCAGCGCCCACAGGATTTCCTTGTGCCAGACGCTTGGCACGCTTTCGAAATGGCCGTCTACGAGCCCGATGGCCGTCGCACCCCCTCGCACCGCCCTGTAGATGTCACCTTGCACTGCGGGCGGAGCGTAGCGCGCCTCGAGTTCCCGCGCGGCGTCTGTCGCCGGAAGGGTGGGCCCCAGGAAGACGACGATCACGACAGGCACTCCCGAAAGGCAAGCGCCCGGCTGCCCGGTACATATTCGGGATCGTCGTCCGGCCCCTCGAGGCCGGGGATGACCATCCGAACCACCGGGATCCCATAGCGTGTGCTGGTCAGGTCGATCGCGATCGCCTCGTCTATCCCGATGCGCTGAAGGCGTGCGGCGAGATCCGCGACATCCTCATTGAACGTGCGGCGCGAGACATCGACGACCTCGCGGGGAAAAGGCCTGTTGGCGCGATCCGGAGGCGGATGCCCTGTGGCGGCATAGTCTCGCCGGCTGAGATCGTCGCGCGAACCTGCGATGAGCACCAGTCGTGACTGCGCAGCTTCGGTAACGGCACGCAGCAGGGCGATGCGCGGCTCGAAATGACAGCCCAGGCCCGAGAATACCGGCGTTGTCTGCCAGTGGCCGGCCTCGCGGATTTCACAGAGATATGCCGGCACGCCGATATCCGACCCGATATCATGCACGGTCGGCAGGATCCCGGCAGCGCGGCAGCGGTTGATGACGTCGCGGCACGCTGGATCAGCGATGCTATCCAGATCGACCGCGGTGTCCGCCCGATGCGCTGCACCGCCCGCGCTCCACAACGAGGCGGCATCGCGTTCGATGACTTCGAGCATGGCGTGGACCATCGCCTCGAGCAGGTGATTGCCGGAGGCAAGGCCGTTGGAGGTTGCCGTGAAGCATCCACTTCCGGTCGGCGCTTCGCTGAGGGCGCTCGCATGCACCGTCTCGAACGGGAGCCAAACGGGCTGGCGGCCGAGCAGGTCGAAGCCTTCGACCCACAGAAGGGGAAGGTTGGAGTGATAGCGGCCGTTGCGCACCCGCGGCAGCCGCGAAACGTCCACGGTCCGTCTCCCCGAAGCCAGAAGATCGGCCGCGCTGGCCAGCAAAAGCGGCTGCATCACATGTTCGCCGTGATGCAGCTCGATCGATTCCATCACGCCGGAAACCGATGCGTTGACGAGATCGAGTCCCTTGCCCACCGACGTGGACAGCGAGCGCGAGTTGGGCCGGCACACCAGCACCACCGGGAGGCCGATGCGGTCGAGTCCGGTGATGTTGGCGATCCGGGTGATGCCCATCGCGCCGAGATGCGGACGCACAGCCGCCAGGGTTTCCTCGGGCGCCCGCATGCGCTGGGTTCCCGAAGCGAAATGCTTTTCCACCTTTGTCGTCAGCAGGTCGGTCCAGCCGGCCACGTCCCCGCCGCTCAAAGGCTCCGTGCCGCGTTCGAGCTGCTGCAGGTCCTGCTCCAGCCGACTCACAATGCGTCTCGAACCCGGGCGTGCAAGGTGTCGATCGTATCAAGCACCTCGGGGTTGATGTGCTGGGAAAAGGGCCGCACCTGGTCGAGAACATTCCCCTTCAGAAATCCGCGCAGCGCCAACTCCAGCCGTTCCCTCGCGCGCTCCGCCTCGAACGTGCCGAGCGCAAAAGCCTGGGCCCAGAACATGGCAAGTCCATACCAGACGAAGCAGGCCTGCAGGTACGAACGGAGCGGTAGAGGGTTTCCCGTCCATTCGGATCGGGTCCGAAGCTCCGAACCATAGACCTCCTCGTCATTGACCCACGGCTCAAGTCGTTCGCTCATGTACAGCAGCGAGTGGATCGACTCGTGCACCAGCCCCTCGGCCAGCAAGGCGGAATCAACCTTTGCCAGATGCGGATTGCCTATAACCGAACGACCGACATACTGCGCGGACGAGCCGGTAGAGAAGAGCTCGGGCGCCTGCGGATCCCGCTGCAGGACGAGCGACTTGGTGAATGCCTCGACGAAGCCGGCGATCCCCGCGTTGGTGGCGGCCAGACTTTCCCGGACCTCTGAAAGCAGCGAGAGGATATGCCGGGCCTCGGCGGGCGAATAGGGCGATCGCGGCACGTTCACTTCGTCGATCTGGCCCTCGATGTCGATGGCAAGCGCGTGTGGGCTGAAGAAATCGAGCGCCGGCAGTCCGGGCAGCGCCGGCCCCGCCACGAAGTTGCCTTCTGGTCCCAGCCAGCCGTCGCCGACGACAGACCAGAGCGTCTGGGGCGGTGGCGAGAGGGCTTCGTCGGTGACAGCATCGGCGTCCCCGCGCGCCCTTTCGACGGCGAGCGCCGCGCCGAGCGCGTCCGCGACATCGGCCGCCGAATGGCGCGAGGGCCAGAGGAGCTGGTACGTGATCCGCGGCGCGGTGACGAGCCGCAGCCAATTCTGGTCCGGCAGCGTGTCCAGCGCGCTGCGGAGCTCGTCCGCTACCGCCTTGGGAACCTGCGCCAGCGCCACGCCCAGTTGATCGGCGACAAACAGCACATACTCACGCTGGATTTGTGCCCCGCTCGCACCTTGCCAGTCGAGCACCGCCGCCGCCTCATAGATGCGTTTCGCCCCGGCCACGGCGCCGACCGGCAGGTCGAGACAGGGCGCGGTCATGACAAAACGCCTTCTGCGTCCACCGAAAGACTGGCGAGCGCCTCACGTCGCAAATGGGTGTCGTTCGGCGGCACCCCGAGACGACCGCGCAGATGGTCGAACAGCCGGAGTATGTCCGCGCACCATGCAGAGGGATGATCGAAACCGTCGTCGGATGCGTAGCGATGGGGAAGATAGCCACCTGCACACGTGCTGCGCTCGCGGCAATCTCGGCATCCGCTGGGCAGCGGCAACCCTTCGAAGATCGCCTTATAGTGGAATTCGCTATGGTCTTCCAGGTCGGAGAAGTCATGCGTCCGCACGTTCAGGCCTGTTTGTGCCAGTCCGGGGCCGCAGGTTCGCAGCACGTCCAGGCCTTCTATCGCCCCATCGGGCTCGATGAAGACATAGCCGAGCGGATTGTTGCCGATGAAATCGACTTCGCACACTCCCCCTAGAATGGCCCTGACGATTGCGATGAAAGGACCCACCTGAACCGCCTCCTTGCCGCTCCCCCACCACTCCTCGAAAATCGGAATCAGGAAATCGGCGGCAGGCGTCGGACCATGGAGCGCGCGGAGAGCGCCGATCGTGTCATGCGTTTGATCGGGGAAGAGATATTCGATCTGTGCCGGCCCGAGCGACAGCAGGTGACGGTGGGTGGCGATGGGATCACTCGCCAGCGAGATAACGCTCAGCAGTGAAAACTCGACGGCGTTCCTGCGCAGCGCCTCCACGCCGCGCAGCACCCCGTCATAGGATCCTCTCCCCTTGTGATCGACACGCTGCGCATCGTGCACATCGGGCGTGCCGTCGATGCTGATCCCCACGACGACCTTGTGGGCGGCGAACAGTTCGGCCCATTCGTCGTCGATCAGCACGCCGTTCGTCTGGAGCGCAAAACGGACCTCGACGATGTCGTCGAGGGTTCGCAGCTTTCGGCACCAGCGATCGAAGCTGTCGTGACCAACCAGAAGCGGCTCTCCACCGTGAAAGACGATCCGCAGCAGATGCTGACCCGATTTCGCGCAATGCCGCCGGAGCGCGATGATGCTGGCATCAATCACCTCGTCGGAGATCCTGGCCGGCTGGCTGCGCCAGGAGTCGTCGAGCTTGTTGTAGACGTAGCAATAGCTGCAATTGAGATTGCAGCGCGAAGCGATCTTGAACGTGACGCTGAGCGGAGAATGCGCGTTTCGCGTCACTGTTCTTCTCCCGCGAGGTGATCGAACGCCTGGCTGGCCTGGTCCTCGAACTGCCGCAACAGGTCCCGGACGTCCGGGCGAATTTGTTCAGCGAAGGGCTCGAGAGGCATGAAGGCCGTGCGTGTCGCGAAGGGCACGCCGGCGCGCAGAAGTCGCTTGCGAGCAACCTGGGGCTCGAACGTTCCCCGGCTCGCCACTTTTGCCCACAAGCCGAGCAGCCCGAACCATACCAGGAAAGCGTGAACATAGGTGGGAACGTCGAGCCGACTGCCGGTCCAAGGAGAGACGGTGCGGGATACACCGTCGTACAGCGAGGGATCCGTCACCCAGCGCGCCCGCCGGGGCGTCACCCGCGAAAGCATGGCATCGGCCATGTCGAACACGGTGTGCAGGCCTTCGTGGATCATGGCTTCGGCCAGCGCGTCGGTGCCAACGGCCGGATCATCCATATCCCACAGGATCGACCGGCCGACATAGCGCTCGGGCGAGCTGGACTGGAACCCCCGCGACGACGGCGCGTGGCGCAACACGAGTGTCGTGTTCCAGTCCCGCGCGAAATCCGCCAGTTTCGGATCGGTTGCACGTAGAAGCGCCTGTGCTTCCTGCAGACGCGCCACCATCGCCGGAAGCGCCGGCCATGGTTCCGGCGGGCTCCCGGGGGGCTGCGTGGACGGCAGCTTTGTCGCCGGATCCCCGATCACCAGCCGCGGCAGGTCTCCACATCGTGTCGTATGGGGGTCGGGAGACAGGCTGTGGCGGTCGCCCATCGCGCTCCAGACGACATCGTCCAGCTGATGGTCGAGCCCGCACGAAGCGCGCTCGACCTCCACGGCGCGCACGAAGAAGCGGACACTCTCCTCTCGATCCGCTGGTTCCCCGCTGGCCCACAGCAATCGCCGGATGGATTCCGGGGCAAGGAGGATCCGGCAGAGCGCTTCGAGCGGCAGGTCCGAAATCCGGGACTGAAGCCTTTCGCCCGCTTCGTGATCTGCAAGCGTGAGAGCGCCGATCCAGCCCCCCCAGCGTTCCGACACGAACAATATGAAACGGCTGCGCAACGACTCCAGCGTATTTCCGAACGAAAAGTCGAGCACCTCGGGCAGCCAGGTTTCCACTGCGGCTTCGAAGTCGATCGGAGATGCCGTTTCAGTCGACATAGGCCACCACGCGCGCGGTGGTCGTGTCGAGCAGATCGCGGCCCAGGTCGGTCAATGCCGAGCGCGCGCGGTGGAGCGTGGCGTAGGCATCGTCGCGAAGCGCGCGGGTTTGCGTCTGGAGTTGCCGCTGTTTCTCTCCCGCACCGAGCGCAAGGAACCAGTCCTGATAGAATGCGGTCATGAACGCGCATGCATGAAACGCCAGGAAGATGCCGCGCAGCGGCCGCAAATCCTGCCGTAGCGGAGATGCATAGCTGGCATGGTGCGACGGATCGACGAGGGGACCCTCGGCCTCGGCGATGACCAGCCAGTGATGCGCCGATTCATGCACGAGCGTCTCGAGTATCTGTTCGTGCGGCCCCTCGAGATCGCTGAACACAAGACCGGGTAAAGAAGCACAGGAGCCGGACCGGAAACGATGCGCGCCGTTGCTGTAAAGCGGCACCACGACCTTGGTCGATTGGCGCACCCAATCCGCGCAGGCGGGCAGATGCCGGCTAAGGCGGGCGCCGGCCTCCATGAACGACACGAGTCCCCGGCGGAGCCGCTGCTCGTC
The DNA here is from genome assembly GCF_001598435.1 of Sphingomonas pituitosa NBRC 102491. Classification (GTDB taxonomy): domain Bacteria; phylum Pseudomonadota; class Alphaproteobacteria; order Sphingomonadales; family Sphingomonadaceae; genus Sphingomonas; species Sphingomonas pituitosa. Next base: position 43,256 of record NZ_BCYY01000017.1, on the reverse strand, counting down.
CTCCGCATTCAGTGGCTGGCGGTGGGGCCAGCCCCATTCGGGCGTGTCCACCATGCCCTCGTCGAGCGGCAGGCCGACGCTGTCACACCAGGGGTCCAGCGCAACCAAGTGTTCGATCTCTTCAGGCTGCGCGCATATCTGCTCCGCCAGGCTGCAAAGCGCGTAGCGGCCAGGTTCGAGCGAAGCGCCGCCTCCCGAGCCCCAGATCCATTCCGGAGCCTCCAGCGTCACTTCGCCGAGATCGTCTCCCACATTTGCCGCTGCCCACACGGCGAGCCTAAGGTCGCGGCCGATCGTGGGGCGCGCCATCACCGCGCATGCCACCGGGTGGTAAAGCCAGGACGCCTCCGCTGCCGCTGCCGCCATCAGGCAGTCGCGGACCGACGGAGACAGACCCAGGGAACGATCCGGAGCCCAGTTCCCGATGTGCGAAGCGCTCAGAGCATACCAATGCCGAGGTGAGGTCCGCCAGGACCAGGGATTGCCTGTCGCGCACATGAAGTGAGCGTTTTACTTTGAGGGCTTCATATCGCGCAATTTCGACAGTCGGTCGGCGAAGCGCGAAAATGCCGCATCGTCGAGAGACTCGACGTTCCGGAGCAGTGCGCGATCAAGATCTACCACCGGATTGATGCGGTCCTTGAGCGCGTCGGTAGTCTTCGATCGACTGAAGAAAAATCCTTTTGACCGCGAATGGGCCATCAGCTCGTCGCCGGCCACGCCCGTGGCGGCGCGAGCAATTTCACTCTCGATCGCCCGCTTCATCGCTTCTTCAACACGCGAACGCGCATCCGGATTCAACTTAGAGAGTTCACCTTCTTCCATAGAAGCCTCCTCTTTCGTCGCCAATTATTTAGCGACTCGCATAATACATGAGATGGCAATTAAATCTACCGTTATGTATTTTGAACCTCCGAGAGGATTATTGCATAGGGGCATCCCATGGAAAACTTCACACTGGTCAGAAAATTGTTTCGGGGAAGCAACTTTCTCGATCCGTCGAAAAGCGACAGCCTGCCGAAGAACTGGCGCAAGCTCGTCGACCGTGAGGACTTTGCGCCAATTCTCTACTATCTGGACGACCGATCGCGCGCGGATCTCCTGTTCACCCTGTTCTTCCTCGGCATGGTTTGTCGGGCAGATGTCGCCCGGGAAGTGTTTGGCGCCGAGACTGTCTCCGCCTTGAAGGAGACGGGGTTCGTGGAGGAATCCGGCACGGATTTGCTACCCGTGGTCATGGTTCAAGCCTATGGCGATCTGCTCGTCGCCTCCGATCCCCGGGGACGCCGGAACGAGAGCGACTATGTCATGGGCCTCAGCGGCCCGACCCGCGCGCTTGCGGATCTGACGATCCGGAAACCGGCCTCGCTGGCGGTTGATATCGGCTGCGGCAGCGGGCTGCACGCCTTGCTGGCATCGCGGCATAGCGCGCGCGTGCTTGCCTGCGACGTGAATCCGAGAGCGCTCGATTTCACGCGCCTGAACGCGCAGCTGAACGGCATCACCAATATCGACATGGTCGAAGCCGACCTCTTCGATTTCGCCCTCGATGGCGCGGCGGAGATGGTGGTTTGCAATCCGCCCTATGTGATCTCGCCCGATCATTCGCACCCGTATCGGGACAGCGGCCGGGAAGAGGATGGTGTCTGCGCCCACCTGGCCGGACTGCTGCCCAGACTTTTGCGCCCGGACGGCACAGCACAGTATCTGGCCAATTGGGCGGTTCACGAAAAGGACGCCTGGCCGCAGCGCCTCGAGCAATGGTTCGCCGGAAGCGGATGCCATGTCTCGGTCCTGCACGAAGTGACCGAAGCGCCTGCCGATTACACGATCAAATGGCTCCGTCAGAGCGATCCTGAAGCGCTCGCCGCGGACAAGCCCGCCTTTGCTCGCTGGATGGATTATTTCGATCGGCGGGGGATTTGCGGTATCGCCTACGGCCTCGTCACGATCCAGCGCACCGAAGGCGCCGCGAGCTTCGCGATCGACGCGGCGCCAGATACCTATGTTATGCCGTGCGGAGACGCGCTGGCGGCCTTCCTCGCGAGAAAACGTCAGCTGCGGGCGCTCGACGGCGACCTTCTGGACCTGCGGCTGCGCCGCGCATCGAACTTGCGGCTGGCCCAGTCCGGGCATTTCCACAACGGTCCGTGGATCGGTGGTGAGGTTCGCGCGAGCTTAGCCGACGGACTGTGCTGGAGCGAGTATCTCGATCCGGCATCTGCGCGGCTGTTTGAACGCGTCGACGGCCAAAAGACCCTAGGCGCCGTGATCGGCGACATGCTCGAGGAAGCAGACCCGCCGCTGATTCCCGCGCTTTTCCGCACTGTCGTGACCGCAATCGAAAAGGGATTTCTGACGATGGATGGCTTGCGCGACGGCGAGGATGGAATCGCGTGATCACCAAGATCGTCGCCGGAGCAGTTTGCGCCATAATGGCGCCGCGTGGGGGAACGCTCCCGTTTGAACCGGTTTGCGATACCAGCGCGAAGCCGCCCCAAGGGTTCAAGACAGGATATTGAATTCCCGCCGCAGCCTGCGCACAGCACCGGGCGGCTGCTTCACAACGCCATCTCGGCGCCATCGCTTGCGGCATGGGAAAGCGGGAGCTGCAGCGCCACCATCGATCCGCTGCGCCCTTTGCGGTCGGAGAGCATGAGGGTCCCGCCTAGCAATGCCATGATGCGCTGGGCCTGCGCGAGGCCAAGCCCGGAGCCCGGCACATGTGCAGCAGCCGGTCCCCGGATCAGATATCCCGGCTCCGGCGGGAAGGCGGATAAGCCAGGCCCTTCATCCTCGATCGTGATCGTCGCGCTGCCCCGCTGAAGCGCGCAGCGAACGGTGACCGTGCCGGGGGACGCCGTGAACTTGATCGCGTTATCGAGCATGTTGACGAACGCCGTACGGAGGAGGTCCGGCTCGCTGTCGATCGAGACCTCTGCAAGCTCGAGATCGATCCGAACGCCGCGCTCGGCCGCGAAACCCGCAAAGACAGACACGGCGCTGGCAAGCAGCCCATCCAGCGCGATCGGTACGCGCACCACATCGGTGGATTTGGTGCTCACCCACAAAATGGCGTTCACCAGGCTGTTCATCTCGAGCATCTGTTCCCGGCAGGCATCGATCCGTTCCGCGCTGGGGGTGCCTTGCAGCATCTGTGCCGCCATCGCGACGGGGCGCTTCAGTTCATGCGCAATTTGCTCGGCAGTGACATATTGGCGCGCGATCAGCGCGGCCAGCTTCTCCATCGCCAGACCGATCTTGTCCGCGAGCCGACCGACAAGGTCGTTCCCCAAGGCGGGTGGACGCGCCTTCAGCTCGCCACCCGTGAAAGAATCGAGCGCGGCTTCAATACCCTCTATTCGACGGCGCATCGCCGACATGCGCACCAGCGCAGCGCCCGCGACGATGAGCGGCACCAGAACCACCAGCGCGCCCAGACCCAGCAGGATGCGAGACCTTGCGGATGTGATGGGCAGCGTAGGGCGCGCAATCAGCAGGGGAAAATGATCGTCTAACCGCGTCGTGCAGGCAATGAGCGTGCCCGCTTCGCCACATCCCGCCGCATCAAGGCTGATCCTGGGCCACGACGGCAGCGTGCCCGCCAACGCGGCGCCGGTTTCCGGATCGAGCAGAATGTATCGAGGACCATAACCGTTTCCGGATGGAGCCTGGTCGTCCAGGACTGCGATGGCAGCCACCGCCGGCTGCAGCCGATCCGCCGCGCGTACGGCACGAATATCGGCCTGCAGTTCGGCGCGCATTTGCGTCCGGAGGTCGGCGGCCAGCGCGACGTATAACGACAGCAACAGTCCGCCCGCCAGCGCGAGCAACGCGAGAATGACCGCGACCGGAACATGGGAGAAGCGCGCTCGCACCGTCATTCGGAACCGAGCATCAGCGTGTAGCCCTTGCCCCGAACGGTCACGATCGCGTCCTTGGGCAAATAGGCGGCCACCTCACGTCGGAGCGTTGAAATGGCGGCATCCAGCACCGAAGGCTGCAACGCCAGATTCTCCCATTTCGACCAGCATCGCTTCCAGAGCTGCTCGCGCGACACGGATTGCCGGGGCGTCTCTGCCAAGCAGAGAAGCAGGCGGAAGGATTGGTCGGTCAGCGGAGAGATTTTGCGATCCAGCCAATAGGCGACCCGAAACTCCGGACTAAGCTTCAGCGCCTCAACGCGGACAGCACCATAATCGGCAACCCGCGAGCGCCGCTCCAGTGCGCGGATCCGGCCGAGCAATTCTTCAGGATCGAACGGCTTTGCCAGATAATCGTCCGCTGCAACCGCAAAGGACTCGGCGGCGCTGTGCTGCTCCGGGAACTGGGTCAGCATCATGATGGGGGTCGAGATATTACGAGCGCGCAGCGCGCGGACGAAATCCCGTCCGTTCGCCTCAGACGTCGCGAGGTGGACATCGCTGATGATTACGTCCGCACGCAGCGCGCGGGGGTCGGCAAGCATCGCCTCCGGCGTCCCATGCCATATCAGCTGAAATCCCGCACGCGAGATCACCGCACCGACCTCTTCCGCCCAAAAGCCTTCATCTTCGAGGAGCGCGACCAGCATCGAAAATTCTCGCCCAATCGTTTCGGAGCGATTACGATATAGCGGCATCGATGAAGGTTCGCATCTAACGATGTTTCTTAGGTTCGTCATGGCAGCTACCCTGATCGGCAGCCCGGTTGCCCAGGAAGATCCGATTTCCAGCCTCGTGCGCAGCGACAGGTTGCGCGCGCGGGCACTTGCTCATCACGATGGGCGACTGGCGGTAGAATCGCTCGAACTTGCGGCAAGCGTAAACGGCCGTGTCTTCGCGCCCGGCGGAAAACTCGCGGACATCGGCTATGCGAAGCGCCATGCCGAAGCCGTTGCGCTCGCTGGACAGGATGCAGCGCTGCGCGCGCGTATCCAGCAACTGCCGGATGTCGAGCGCGGGGCCGCGGCCGGTCCGCTCCGGCTCGCGTCGAGCAGGCCCTATTGGCAGCAACCCTTGACCTTCAAGGGGGGCGAACTGGCCGCAGTCTATGTCAAAGCTTCGTCCGCATCGCCGATCACGCTGAAGGTGGAGGCCGAGGGCCGGACGCAATGTACCGCACGACGCGCCAGCGGGCGGGCGCTGTGCCGGTGGAGGCCCCGGGCTACGGGCGAGGCAATCATCACGATTTCAGGGGCACGCGGAATGTCGTTCGAGCTGTTCACGAACTGAACACGAACGGGAAGAATCGAACGGAAGGCATCAACGGGTCGGCGCAAGACTCATCTTCGGGGGGCGGAGGAAATGCAGAAGCAGGGCATATCGAGGGGCATCGGCCGCAGCGGCCGCAAGCGACTATGCTGTGCGGTGGTGGTGGGCATGCAGGTCGCGGCACTGCCTGCCGCAGCGCAGACCGCACAGCCTGCCGCCGGCACGTCCGCGGCAACGGCTCCCGCCCAGCCCGCACCGCCCCCTTCCCGCTGGCAAAAGCAAATTGACGACGCGCTATATGCCTCTGTGGCGGCCATCGAGGCGGACAACCCACGCGAGGCCGAGCGCCTGTCGCTGCTGGCGCTGCGCCTGACGCGCAAGGCGCACAACATCGTCGATGAGGCGAATGCCGTCAGCAACCTTGCGGGCGCGCAGAAGCGCCTTGGCAGGATGGCCGAAGCGGAAGCCAATTATCGACGCAGCAACGAACTCTCCCTCGTCATCTATGGGGCCGATGCACCGGACACGGCCGTAGGCTACGACAATCTGGGGATTTTTCTCGACGAGAACGGTCGTCATTCGGAGGCGGAAACCCTGCATCGCCGCGCCATTGCGATCGGCGAGAGGACGCTGGGAGCGGAAGACCCCTATCTGCTCCGCTGGTATACCAGCCTGGCGATGAACCTGGGCTATCAGGGCCGCTACGCCGAGGGTCTGGCGATCCAGCAGAAGGTGCTCGACATCCGCCGTCGGATCAGTCCGGGCTCGCGCGATGTGAGCCGCAGCCTCTATTACACGGGGACGATCCTGGAAGCACTTGGACGCGACGAGGAAGCGCTGCCGATGATGCGGGAGGCGCTGGCGATCGTGGAAAAGACGATGCCGCCGGAATCGCCCGCCATCGGCGCCGCGATGCAGAACCTCGCGGACAGCCTGCTCCGGGCATCCCGCGCATCGGAAGCCATCCCGCTTCTTCAGGAAAGCGCCCGGATCCTGGGCAAGGCCAGCCTGCCTGTCGGCGAGGCGCACAGCCAGGCGCTGCTGGGCAAGGCGTTGGCCGATAGCGGCCGCTACGGGGAAAGCATCGAGGTGCTTCGCCCGGCCATCGCAAAGCTGCGCCAGATCTCGGGAAACGACTATCGGAAGGCGGCCGAGCACGAGTTCTGGCTGGCCAACGCGCTTCTGCGTACCGGCAACAAGGACGAGGGAAGCAGGTTGCTGCTGCAATCGCTGGACCATGACCGGCACTTGCTCGGTCCGCAGCACCCCGATTTCGCGCTGTCGCTGGCCCGAACCGGGGACATTCTCACGGAGCAGGGTGATGCCCAGGCCGCACTGCCGCTGCTGGAGGAGGCGGTCAAGCTGGCCGATGCGACCCTGCCCAGCGACCATACGATCCGCATCCGCGCTGCGGCAGCGCTAGGTCGCGCGCTGTACGCGACCAACGCCGGCGATCCGGCCCGCGCCGATGCGCTCATCGAGGCGGCGATGTCGGGTGCCGACCAGCGGCTGGCGCGGCGATCCGGTCTCGACCCGGATGCACGGCGCGATCGCCACAATCTTTCGGCGCCGTTCGACGTTCATATCGATGCGGACTGGAACAAGGCCGCGCAGAACAAGGCCCGCGTGGCGGATGCCCGCGACGACGCATTCCAGGTCGCGCAACGCGCCGAAGCCAGCGTCGTCGGCGGCGTGGTCGCAGCGAACCCCGCCTATCGCACGGCGCTGAAGGAACGCGATGCGCGAGCGATCGCGCGGGACGCGGCGCTGCGACGAGACTTGGTGACAGCGACGCGAAACGATGCGGAGCATGCCGCCGCCCGGGAACGACGCGTCGCAGCGGAACGCGCGTTGCAGGAAGCAGAAGCCGCGCTCGCCCGCATGGGCGCGGCGGACACGGCGCTCGATCGCCTCAAACCGGTATCGATCGCCAGCGTGCAGGCATCGCTCGCGCCTGACGAGGCACTGCTGCATGCCTATACCGTCGACGAGGCGAGCTACCTCTGGCTGATCACGCGAGACGAGGTGCTTTGGCATCGCGAAACCTCCTTGGGACGGAAGCCGCTGACCGCGCTCGTCCAGTCGCTGCGCCCGGGCACGGTCGCGGATGGCCGCTCGCAAGTAGGCGCCGTTCCGGATCGCCCGTTCGATCGCAACCAGGCGACAGCGCTGTATCAGAAGCTGCTGCTACCGTTCGAGCCCGCACTGGGAACTCGCAAGCGCTTGCTGATATCCGGTTCGGGGCCCCTGGCGTCGCTGCCGCTTAGTTTGCTGATCGACCGGCAGGGAAGCTGGGTCGCCGATCGCTTCGCCATTGCCAATATCGCCACGCCGACGATGCTGGCGCCGCGCGGCTGCGGGACGGGAGGTGCCCTGCCCTGCCCGCCCGAACAGCGGCTCGATCTGCTTGCGTTCGTCGCGGCGAACCCAGCGCTCGGATCGAAGCCGGGAAGCTGGCGCGCCGAGTTGCCTGCGCTGACCGCAGCCGAGGCGGATGCCGCCCGCCAGCGCTTCGGCACCCGGGCACGCGTCGTGGCGGATGCGCGAGAGGCCCAAGTGCAGAACGACCCCGATCTGGGGCGCGCACGCTTCGTGCTGGTCGCTGCGCACGGCTTGACCAGGGGGCCGGATGGCGATCCCGGCATTGCGCTCGCAGGCCCCGCCGGCATGGAGCAGGAGGACGGGTTTCTTTCTGCCCCCGAAGCGGCGATGCTGAACCTGTCCGCAGACATGGTGATCCTGTCCGCCTGCGACACCGGTGCCGGCGACGGCTCGGTCGACGGCGAAGCCTTTTCCGGGCTCGCGCGCAGCTTCCTCGTCGCGGGCGCACATTCGGTCGTGGCAAGCCAGTGGCGGGTGAGCGATGCGGCAACGGCGCGGCTGATCGCCGAATTGCTCAACCAGCTCGCCAACGGCGTTCCCGCCACGGAGGCGCTGCAGGTTGCGATGCGGGCGGTGCGCACCGCCCCGGGCGGAAAGTGGGCCGATCCGCGCTATTGGGCGGGCTTCGTCCTGCTGGGAAGCGGCCGATAAAATTCCGCACCAGCAACTGCCGGACAGTTTCCATTAACCAACCTGAGTTCTGGCTTAAGGATCCGGAATTCGCTTGCCGTGAATCGTAGAACGACGGCAATCTTTCCCCATCGAAACGAACCGGTGGAATGGGCGCGGGAAGCTTTGCTTTCCACGTTGAACCCATGCGCCACCTGTGGAGGGCAGAGATGCGGGGAACAATATTGGGATTTGACGGCTCGATCGGCGCCATACTTGGCGAAGACGGCAAGCGGTACAGTTTCATCTTGGGCGAATGGCGCGGACCGACGGCGCCGGCACCCCGCGACGCGGTCGATTTCGTCGATAACGGGAGCGAAGCCGAGCAGATCTACCCGTTCAAGGGGGCAGACATCGGCAGCGCGATCGGCAACGCCGTCCAGTCGCGGCTCTCTGCCGCGGAGCAGGCACTCAGCCAGGGCGACGCGAGCCAGCTGCTGCCGCGGCTGAAAGCGGCGCTGGCGATCCGACCGCAAGTCATTCTCGCGATGCTGATCCTGATTGCCACCTTCGGCCTTACCTGGCTGTCGGTCGGCGGCGCCGATCTATCGCTCGGCGGCTTTGTCGACATGGCCGGGAAGGTTCGGGCGCCGCTCGCCGAATCGGTGGCGATGATGCGCCAGTTCTCGGCCAGCGCGGGGGCGGCATCCTATGGCGGACAGGCACTGGCGGAATCGCAGGCCGCGCTACGCACCGCGTCGCTGGCCCTCACCATCATCGATTTCCTGTGGGTGCTCTACCTCATCCCCGCCGGCGCCGCATTGCTGCTGGTACTGGAGTATCGGCAGAAGCGGATGCGGATCGTGGAGCTCGTCACCGGCGCGCTCGCCGCGGTCAGCCTTGGCGCGACCTGGGCGGGGCGCGAGCTGCTGGCGAAGGCGCTGTCGAACGAGTTCGGCTCTGCCGAGGCAGCCGTTCGCAGCGCGGTGTCGCTGGGTTGGGGCGACTGGATCATCGGCCTGGCGGGCGTCGGCCTGATCCTCACTGCGCTTGGCCTCCTGCGCAGGACGCCGGGGCTGTGAGGGCGCGGTGGATGCTCCCCGCCGCCTGCGTATCGGGGCTGGCCCTTGCCCTGGTCTCCGGGTGCAACGGCGGAACCGGCGAGAACGCGGCGGCCAAGCAGGCGAGTTGCCCGGCACCGGGCGGAGGCGCAGGGGCCGACGACGTGACCGGCATCCGGCTGGGGATGAACCTGGCCACGGCAAAAACGCTGCTGAGCTGCCGCAACGGCGCCTTTCACTTTTACGAAGGTCATGCCGGCTTCCGGCTGCCTGCATTGCCCGACGGCAAGCCGTCCCTGACCATGCTCACGGCCAAGCGCGGCAAGATCGCGGGGTGCGACCCGGCGGACCCGAGCACCTTGAAGGCATGCACGGCGGAGAAACCCAGCTTCGAGCAGGTCGATGAGGAAGTGCGGCTGTACCTCGCCGGCCTGCCAGGCAAGGAAAGAGTGATCGCTGTCATGCGGGAGGAGCAATTCCCCGCCGACGCTCAACGCGACATCGCCGTCGTCGAGCGCGACCTCGTGGCGAAATATGGCCAGCAGCCCGACAGGAACCTCGATTTCAGCCCGCACTATAGCTGGATCTTCGACAGTCGCGGCCAAAGGATAAGCGCGCAGAACCCTGATTTCGCCCCGTGCCGCGACACCGCCGGCTTCGGGAACGATGCACCATTGCGGTTGCGGGAAGGTTGCCGGCGAACGGTCAACGCGTGGATGATCCAGGAGATTTCCACCGTTGCGAGACAGCAAGGCGTGGCCGCCGGGGTCGGCGTCGCGCTGGTGGACCATGACGCGGCGCTGCGCGCCATCAAGGACGCCGAGGCCCAGATCAGTGCCCTGGCCGAGACACAACAACGCCAGGAGCAGCAGCGCGCCGCCGCGCAAGCCGGGAAGACGACGCTATGAACCGCACCGCCCTCACCTTGCTGGCGCTGGGATCCGCATGGACGCTTTCGGGATGCGACTATTTCGCCCCGGCCGCGCCAGGTTCTGCCGACAATAGCGGATCGCCGGCGGTCACTCCGCCGCCACCGCCCCCTCCCCCGTCCGCGGATTCATCCGGCGCATCAAATGGTACGGAAGTGGTCGCTCCTGATGCACCGGCTCCCACCGCGCCGCTGCGGCCGAACGGGACGACGCTGGACAATCCCGACGACCAGAATGTCGCGCTGCTTTATTATTCGTTCGCGCCGCCGGCACCGCTGCAGGAATGGATCGACGACGATGTCCGTCGCAGCGGCGCCAACGAGTTCCAGCGCGGCACCGTCCGCCAGAAGCTCGAGGCGCAGTTCCGCCGGCTGAGCGACGAGGCAGCCGCCGTCGGCCGGGTCGTGCTGCACGTCCAGGCCAATCTCAGCGAATATGATGCGCAGGCCGGCAAATATTATATCGACCTGTTCAGCAACGGCACCACGATGAGCTGGAATTATCGCGGCAAGCAGTTCCAGATCGACTTCGTCAATGCCGAGGATGCGCATGGCTGGTCGCTGGCCCCAGATGCCGCGGCGAAGGTGCTGGAGCGCAACAGCGGAAACCGATCGATCGTCGTCACCGCAACGGTGGATCTGGTGGGCCATCATGCCCGCGCGGACGGCGGTGTACTGGAAGGCCGGGTGCTCAGCTACGTCGTCGACGGCCGCTGGCAGGATGCGCGGCTTGGCTCCGTATCCGTCGTCGGCACCGCGAAGCCGTGACGGCCCCTCGCGCCCTGCGGCAACATCTGGTTTCTTCGCCTGGCAAGGATTCGTGCACAATAGCTGCCCCTGTCCCGCGCTGCGCGAGCGATGGGAACGACGCTGGCGGTGCCACCGATGCGGCAACATCTTCAGCGCCTGTAGCCGGCGGCCAAGCAACGCCTCCCCCACAGGACCGCCACCGTTCTTCCAGGGGTCCCATGCGCGTGTCCACGCTCCCGCTGCTGCTGATTGCCGCCCTTACCGGCATCGCCCCCTGCGCCGCGAACGCACAGGACGGGACCATGGGGCTCCAGAACGGCTGGCTGGATTATGTCGGCGTCGGCGACAAGCCATCCAGGCCGACGCCCAAGCCGCCAGGAACGCCGCCGCGAGCGCAGGCGCAAACCCCGCAGCGCTTTGTGGACAGCGTCTATCAGGACCTGCGCACGCGCCGAGCGGATTCGTCGCCACGGCGCGCGACGATCTACGATCCGACGCTGCTCGCGTTGATCAGTGCAGCCGATACGGCAGCGAAGGCGCGAGGTGATGACGTCGGCGCAATCGACTTCGAGCCGCTCTGCGGCTGCCAGGACCGCTTCTCCACCTACCGCACGACGTTGCTGCGTTCTGAAGGGGCAGCCGCTCGCGTTCGGGTTGAACTCGGCTTCGCAAACGCGGCAGCGCACCGGACGCTTGTGCTGGTGCTTGTAAAGCGCCCGAATGGCTGGCGGATCGCGGACGTTGAGAACCTGCCGGAAATGCCGAGCCTCAAAGCCCATCTTCGTGCATTGGCTCCGCCCGCCGCGACGCCCCCCAAGGCACAGGCGGCTGCACGACCGAGCCCGGGCGCCCTGCGCCGCTATATCGGGAAATATGCGTCTGATCGGGTCGGTAGCAGTACGTTCCTCTCCAACCCAATCGTTCAGCAACGGGTCAGGGCAATCGTCCCGGACAAGATCGTCCGCGACTCGATCCTGACAGAGGGGGGCCCCACCAGCCCCCTGGAACTCGAGCGCGGGTGGATCGTGTACCAGGCATGTCGCAGCCACGACTGCAACAACCATATCGTCCGGCTTGAGATTGCACCCGACGGGAGCGCTGCAAAGGCATGCTATTTCGACGTCCCCCGGGATGATCCGGACTATCTGAAGCTCGAACGAACGCGCCCGCACTATGCCACCTGGTATGCAGCGCGCGGCAGCTACCAGGTCGAAGGGGATTGCACGAAGTCGGACGGCTCCGGCGAGGTGCCGTCCGCAGCGATCGCCGAGCCCGCCGCCGCACGCCCTCCGATCGCGACGCTGAAGCCCTTCGACCTGGCGCTGGCGAATCCTGCTCCACCGCTTGGCACCGCCGCCGAATGGAGCGGCGTACTCCTGTCAACCGGCGGCGAGAGCAAAACGGTGACGGTCACGCTCAACCAGGCGGGCGGCAAGCTTTCGGGCGCGGCGGCCACGCGCGGACTCCTGGCCGGGTTGTCCCGCAGCTCGCCCGTTACCGGCAAGATCAAGGACGGGGTCTGCACCCTGAAGATCGAAAGCAACAGCTACAAGGGGCGCTGCTCGCAGGCAGGCTTCTGGGGCGCCAGCAGCTTTCTGGGCAGCGCCGAGGGCTTCGCGCTCCTCTATACCGGTGGTGCGGACGCGATCGCCCGCGCCGCACGCGCACGACCGACCCAGCTCTCCTATGCCGGCACGGCGACGTCCCCCAGCGGCTATGTCAGCCGCACCATCTTCGAACTGGCCCAGAATGCGGGCACGCTTTCGGGACGAAATACCAACGACTTCGGCTACCAGCCCGCCACCGGGGCAATGTTCGACGGGAGTTGCGTGCTGCTCAGCGGCAAGACCCTGTCGATCGGCACCTGCGACGAGCGCGGCTTCGCGGGGCAGGAATATCTGCGCGTGGACAAGCCGGAAGCACGGCTGGCTTTGACCGCGGGCACTGCGGCGGAACAGTCGATGCGCGCGGCGATCGCCAACAACCGGGCCGCAATCGCCCAGACCTTGGCACAGGAAGCTGCACTTCAACCGCCACCACCGCCGCCGCAGGTCGTCACGGCCGCCGGACGGGCGCGCTACCTCGTCGAGCCCGGCGGGGGCTGCGGGCCCGAGACGATGCTGCTCAAGGGCTATTGCTTCGATGAAGTGATCGACGCCTTCCACCGGGACCCTGCGAAGCGCGAGATGTCGCTGGTCGCGTCGCGATTCCCGGTGCCGCTCGGCGCCCGGATCGGTCGCGGTGACTATTTCTACGTTCAGGTCACCAAGCGCGACGACGGCAGCTTCTCCGCCGAAAAACGGCTGCGCGGCACGGCGCGCGTGCCCCTTCCGCCGGGCTGCATGTACCAGGGCGCAGGTGATGGCGGGTTCGTGATCGACATCGCCGAAGGGCGCAAGTCGGCCGTCGAGGTCGAGGACTATGTCTGTCGGTGAAGCATCTTCCTCCAGCAAAAGGATTGTCTCGATGCGCTTTCGGATCGCTCTGCTCACCTGTGCCGCAGCCGGACTGCTGATCCTGCCGCCCACGGTGCCCCCGGCCTCGGCCCAGGATACCTTTCCCCCCGGCGGCCAGACCTGCTTCACCACCAACCGCATCATCGAAAAACATGGTTATTACGACAGTTCGCGGCTTGAGATGACGAACAGCTGCACGCAGCCGGTTGAAGCCTTTGTGTGCGTCGCAGCGGTGTATCAACAAGGTAGTCGAAGCTCCTGCGATCCGCAGTTCGGCAGCTATTTTCGCATGCAGCTGGCACCTGGGAAGACACGCATCTTCGGCATATCCAGTTCGGCGCGCGCAGTGTCCTCGGTGCGCGAGTGCCCGATCGGAACACGTATCGCCAGCGGCGTGGGCATGAAGTGTCGCCGATGATGCCGCCGACCGAGGGCATCTTGGACCAGCCGGACGATGGAACCGCGACGGACGACGCGCGGTAGTGGGAAGCCGCCAGAGAGGGACAATATATGAAAGGGCAGATACTGGGCGTAGAGAGCGGATCCGGCATCATCCTTGGCGAAGACGGGCAACGCTATCGCTTCACGCCCCTCGACTGGAAAGACGTGCAGCCGCCGGCCGCGCAGGACCAGGTCGATTTCGTCGCGTTGAGCGGCCAGGCGACGGAAATCTACAGAATGCAGGCGTCCCCGGCCCCCGCATGGTCGGTGCAAGGCCTTGGCCAAGGCACCGCGGGCGGCCGGCTTCCGTCCTTCGCAACCCGCCCGCCGTTCCTGCTGGCGCTGCTGTTGCTGCTTGCCGCGCTCTTCCTCCCCTTTATCGACAACGGCTCCGGCGACGAGAAATGTTGCGCGAGCCTGACCGGAATCTACCAAGTCTATTCCGGCATCGCGGCCGCGCGGACCGCGTCCGACGCCGTCGATCGGCAGTTCGCATCGCTCGACTTTCATCGACAGATTGAACGCCAGCGGGCGCGGAACAATGGTGGCTGGTCGACGATATTCTTTCAGGTCGCACCCTGGCTCGGCTACGCGCTATGGCTCATTCCGTTGGGCGCTGCGGCCGTGATGCTCCGGGAAATCAAAGGGGATCGCAGTCACACGGTGGAGGGCGTCGTAGGGCTGGGGGCGCTGGCCACGCTCCTGCTGATTCCGGCAACCCGCAGCGCTTTCGCGGCGTATGACGATGGCCTTCTTGGCTTTGCGCTGCGAGGTGCCGCCGAAACGCTTGGCTTTGGCTTCGGCGCGTTCGTTGTCGGTGCGTGTGGCGCCGGTCTGGTGTTCACTGCGCTCGATGCGGTGCGACGGCCTTCCCAGGGCTGAGCACAGTCGACTGTTGTAGCCGATCGCTACACCCGCTAGACTTCCGGGCTGGATCGGGGGGTCGGTAATGGATGCGTTGCGCCTGCAGAATGTCGTCAAGCGCTTCGGTGACTTCACGGCGGTGGAGGATCTGAGCTTCTCCGTCGCGGCCGGTGAGGTGTTCGGGTTTCTCGGCGGCAACGGCGCCGGCAAGACGACCTCGCTGCGGATGGTGCTCGACATTCTGCGCCCCGATGCAGGAACCATCGCCGTGCTGGGCCGGGCGCCCGGACGCGGCAACAGCGCGCTGCTCGGCTTCCTGCCCGAGGAGCGCGGCCTCTACCGATCGATGACGGCCATCGACACGATCGTCTATTTCGGGCGGCTGAAGGGCATGGCCGCGGCGGATGCGCGCGCCGAGGGCAAGGTGCTGCTCGAGCGGTTCGGCCTCGCCGCGTTCGCCAAGACATCGGTCGACAAGCTTTCCAAGGGCATGGCGCAGAAGGTCCAGCTGGCGACCGCGGTGGTCAACAAGCCGCAGCTGCTGCTGCTCGACGAGCCCTTTTCCGGCCTCGATCCGGTGAACCAGGGCCTGCTGGAGGACGAGATCGTCCGCGCGGCCAAGGGCGGCGCGGCCGTCGTCTTCTCCACCCATGTCATGCAGCATGCGGAGCGGCTGTGCGATCGCCTGCTGCTGCTCGCCCGCGGGCGCAAGCTGTTCGAAGGCACGCAGGATGCGGCCCGCGCTACGCTGCCGGTCGAGATCCACCTCGCCGCGCAGCGCTCCCCGGAAGGGCTGCCCGGCGTGATCGACGCGCAGCTGCGCGGCAGCGACGGCGCCTGGCAGGAATGGACGGTGCGTCTGCAGCCGGGCCATGATCCCGGCGACCTGCTCGAATATTGCACCGCGCAAGGGGTAACGCTGCGCCGGTTCGAGCAGCGTCGCGCCAGCCTGCACGAGGTTTTTCTCCATATCGTCGGCGGGGAGGCACGCTAATGCTCCAGCATATCATGCTCGTGGCGGCCCGCGAGTTCCGCCAGATCGCGATGACGCGCAGCTTCTGGTTCACCCTGCTGATCCTGCCGGCGGCGTTCGGCTTCGGGCCGGTCTTCTCGCGCTTCCTCGACAAGTCCGATACCGAGACGGTGATGCTGGTCGACCAGTCCGGCGGCACCGTCGGCGCCGCGCTGCGCCAGCGGATCCAGCTGGACGAGCAGCGCGCCGCCCTGGATGCGCTGGCCCGCTATGTCCGCCGGCACGACCTGCAAAAGGCCGCGCCGGATGCGCTTTGGGCGCAGCCGGAGCGCTGGTACAGCGACGCCGATGTCGCACGCTTCACGGCCGAAGGCGGTGTCGAAGGCGCGCGCCGGGCAATCGCCCGCGTTTCGAGAGAGGATGCCGAGGGCTTCAAGGCGCCCGAGGCCGGCTATCGGGTGGTGGAGCCTCCCGCCTCGGTGGTGCGCGCGGCACCGGGCGCGATCGACAAGGCGCTGGAACCGCTGCTCCACCCGGGCGAAAAGTCCCAGGCCAGGCCGATCGACTATGTCGTGCTTATCCCGCGCGACTTCGGCGCCTCGCCGGCGGTCCGCCTCTGGGCCAATGGCGTGCCGCGCGGCGCGTTCGTCGCCAAGCTGCAGACGGTGCTCACCCAGGAGTTGCGCACCCGCTATCTGACCGCGAACGGCCTGCCGCCCCAGGCTGCCGTCGCCGCCAGCGCGATCGGGCCGGCGATCCAGGTGACCACGCCGCCCGAAGGCAGCGGGCGCGAGCGCGTGTTCATCCGCTCGATTCTGCCGCTGGCCTGCGCCTATATCCTGATGATGTCGCTGGTGCTCTCGGGCAGCTGGATGCTGCAGGGCACGGTGGAGGAACGCAGCAACAAGCTGCTGGAGACGGTGCTGGCCTGCGTCTCGCCCAACGAACTGATGTACGGCAAGCTGGTCGGCACCGTCGGGGTAGGCCTGTCGATGATCGTCACCTGGGCGGCCTGCGGCGCCTTCGCCGCCTACGCCACCCACGGCGCCATCGCCGAGCTGATCCGCCCGGCGCTGGCGCCGGTATCGTCGATCGGCAGCGTGGCCGCGATCCTCTACTTCTTCACGGCGGGCTATGTGATGGTGTCGATGCTGTTCCTGGTGATCGGCGCGATGAGCGATTCGATGCGGGACGCGCAGGGCTATCTCACGCCGGTCATCCTCGTGATCATGATGCCGTTCACGCTGCTGGTGCAGGCGGTGCTGCGCGGGGCCGGCGGCGTGGGGGTCGAAGTGCTGACCTGGATCCCACTGTACACGCCCTTCACGGTGCTGGCACGGCTCGGCAGCGGGATCCCGACCTGGGAGGTGCTGGGCTCCGGCGTGACGCTGGCGGCGTTCATCGTCCTGGAAGTCTGGCTGCTGGGCCGCGTGTTCCGCGCCAGCCTGCTTGCAGGCGGCGGGAAGCGGAGCCTGGGCCAGATCGCGGCCCTGATGCGGCGCGCCGACGCCTGAGCGCGGCATGGAACGGCGTCAGGCGAAGAGCTTCGCCGATGCCCGCGAGCGACCACAGAATGATTTCGCTCGAGCCACGAGCGTTCTTCACGGCGCCGAAGGACGCCATGAAGCGAGGCTCGAGGATCAAGCGCATTCCGGAGGCGGGATGATTGCGGATCGGGATGCCTCGCGGGCGACCAGCTTGGCCTTCGATACGGCATCGAAGCCGCAAGCCTTGGCGATGGTCGGGTTGGAAAGCGTAGACCCGTTGGTGCGGACAAGGCGCGGGCGGAATGCGGGCGGCAGCGCTTTCCTTCAGCCTCCTGCCACCACGAGGCGCAGCGCATCCGCAGCCGGCGCGACCGACACGCGGCGGCCCCAGTCGAAGCCGAGAAAATCCTGCTCCATCCCGTCGGCGAAGATCAGGCCGCCGTCGTTCATCCGGGAGGTGACCTGCAGCCTGCCCTCGGCAAGCTTGCCGGCGCGGATCGACGTGCCGGTGGCGATACTCGGGAAGGGCTCACGGACGAAATAGGCGATGGCGCGCTCCTCGGGCGTCAGCGGAAGCTGCGTGCCGGTCGCCTCCATGATGGAGCGCGCCCAGCCGGTCGCGCCGGTTCCCGAGGCGACGATCAGGCCGCTCGAGCTCTGGTCTTCCCCTGCCCCGCCAACCGCGATGCTGTAGCGCGCCGACTGATGGCTGCGATGGCCGATGAACACCTCGTTGAGCGCCAGCAGCCGTTCGCCGGTATCGAGCCGCGCCTCCACCATGGTCCGGTGCTCGATCGGCGCCTTCCCAGCGGCGCCGGCGCGCAGCAGCTCAGGCAAATGGCGCAGGTCCACCCGCACCAGTACGCCATCGTACAGATCGGGCGCGGGGTTCACGCCGAGCACCGGCTGCCCGGTCAGGTATTTGGCGACATTCGCGACCAGCCCGTCCTGCCCCACCGGCACGATCACGTCCTCGGGACCGAACAGGAACCGGTCGAGATCCGGGCGGCGGACATGCGCCTGCCGCCAGTCGCCCGGCACCGCAAGCCGCGCCTGCTTCAGCGCGTCGTGTAGCTGGCGGTCGCGCTCTTCAAGCACTTCAATCCGCTGGCCGCGCGTCTCCAGGAAGAAGCGGGCCTGCTCGCGCGTGGCATGGCGCGCGAGCAGCAGTTCATAGTCAGTCTCGCGGGTGACGAACACCGCGCGGGGGCTGTTGGTCGGCATCGCCCCCTCACTTCGCCGGCAGCGCGGGCGCGACGCGGCGGAACTCGCCGAGCAATGTCGCCAGCAGGTCCGGCGTGACGTTCAGATGCTCGATCGTGTCGAGCTTGCCCGCCAGATCGCGCGCGGCGAGCCCCAGCAGCACCGCCGGCGGCAGGTCGCGATAGACCGCCATGTGCGCCAGCTCCGCCTCGGCCTTGGCGCTTTCAACCGCGCGGATGCGCTCCGCCTCGGCGGCGGTCTCGACCTGTTGCGCTTCGGCGACACCGGCGGCGCGCGCACGGGCGTTCGCTGCTTCCTCGGCGATCAGCTGCTGTTCGCGGCGGGCGAGCTCGGTGCGGTTGGCGAGCTCGTTCTCGGCGATCGCCCGCTCCTTCTCCACCGCCAGCGCGCGGCGCTCGAAGGTCGCCTGGTCGGCCTTTTGCTGGAGCGCTTCGAAGGTCGGCGTCTGCACCCGCGCCTGCGCCAGATATTGCAGCACCGCCTGGTTGACGAGCCCGGCAAGCCGCGTCTCGATCCGCTGGATCGGCTCGGCCGTCCAGCTGCCGCTGTTCAGGCCGATGGTGAAGTCGACGCGCGCGGCGAGCAGCTCCGGATCGGCGACCCGCCAGGTCAGCGTGCCCTGCACCGCCACCGTCTGGAAATCCTGGCTGCGGCCTTTGACGAACAGCGCCATCTCGCGATCGTCCATCGGCAGCTCGGCAATGCTGGCAGTTTCCGGCCGGAACCAGAAGACGAGCCCCCGCCCGCTCTGGCGGACCCTCCCCTTGCGATAGCGGATCACATGGCTGCTCGCGTCCGCGCGTAACTGGGCGACGAACGGGAAGTTGCGAACCTGGGCCATCATGCGTCTCCTTCTGGATTGCGATACCGGTAGAGTTCGGCCGGCCGGAACGACGCGCCGGTCTCGCGTTCGCCGGTCGCCTCCAGCCAGCCGCGATCGAGCATGCGGCGGCGAAAGGCCGGCTTGTTGAGCTTGGTGTCGAGGATCGCCTCATAGACGTCCTGCAGCGCGCGGAGCGTGAACCGCTCAGGCAGAAGCGCGAAGGCGATGCCCGAATAATCGAGCTTGCCGCGCAGCCGGCGGACGGCGAGGCTGAGCATCGCGCCGTGATCGAAAGCGAGCGGGAGCGGATCCTCCTCGCCGATCCGCGCCTCGACCGGGCCGCCCGTCTCGCCGGACCACGGCACGGTGAGTTCCGCCAGCGCCAGCTCGGGCGCGGCCTTCAGCGCAGCGGCGAAGCGATCGGCGGGCAGCAGCGCGAAATAGCCGACGCTGATGATGCGCGTGCGCGGATCACGCTCGACCGCCCCGAAGGTGTAGAGCTGTTCGACATAGGCGTCCGCCATCCGTGCCTTCGCGGCAAGGATCCGGTGCGCCGCCTCGTCGAGGCTCTCCCCAATCCCGACAAAGCCACCGGGCAGCGCCCAGGCACCGGCGAAGGGCGGCTGGTCGCGTCGTGTCAGCAGCACCGCCGGTGCGCCGTCGACCACGCTCATCAGGATGAGGTCGACCGCCACCGACGGACGTTCATAGGCGGCGGCGTCATAGGTTTCGAGAAAGGCTGCTTCGTCCATCGACTCGACCTTATATGCGTTATGCACTTTACTTATGCGCGGATTGCATATATGTCAAACGGACAAGGAGACAGACCATGCAGCGCTTCATCGTGGTGGTGGATACCCAGGCCGACTTCATGCACGCCGATGGCGCGCTGGCGGTGGACGGCGCCGAGACGCTGATCGGGCCGATGCAGGCCTGGCTGGCGGCGCTCGATCCGGCGGAAACGGCGGGCGTTCTGTTTACCTTCGACACCCACCTCGCCGACAGCTACCCGGGGTCTGCCGAAGCCGAGCAATTCCCGATCCACTGCGTACGGGGCACGCCAGGCTGGCAAAATGTGCTCGACGCGAATGCCATAGCGCCGGGCATTCCAACGTACCGGATCGAGAAGGGCGTGTTCGACATGTGGGCGGAGCCCGATTTGGTGATCGAGGCGATCGGGACCGGCGAAACTGAGGCTCGCGACGCGTTCTTTGCAGGCTTGCGGGCGGGTGGCATCGAGCAGGTCACCGTGATCGGCGTCGCCGCCGACTATTGTGTCCGGTGGGCAATCGACGGGCTTGTTGCGCGGGATTTTGCCGTGGAGGTGCCGCCCGAACTGACCCGGGGGATTGCACGGCAGATCGGGCAGGTCGTCGCGGAAGCGTTTGCGGACGCGCCCGTGCGATTGGCGACCAACGGTTGAAGTCCCAGAGGCAGGTCCGCAATACCGGCCGGGTCGGGTGCTCACTGCCCTGTCAAAGAAGCGATCTCCCCGCGCGTCCTGACCGGCGCCCTGTGAACCGCCTCGGGGCGGGGCTCAGCCCTGCGCGCTCCCGCGCTCATAGGCGGTCTTGTCCACCTCGCGTCCGCTCAGGATCGCATCGTTGAAGATGCGATGGTCGTGCGGCACCTCGACGTCGAAATCCTGCCCCACGAACTTCATGTGCACGGTGCGGCGGCGATGGTCCCAGTGGAAGAACGCTTCCTCGAACGGCTCGAACAGGTAGCGGTCCCGTTCCTGGAAGAAGTCGCCCTTCTCCATAGTCATGACTCCAGTCATCCGTCGTTCCTCAGCGGAAATGGGCATAATAAGCGCGGCTCTCGGCGGCAATGGCCTTCGCCTGCGCGGAATCGGGGGGCAGCGCCCGCCACTGTTCGTAGAGTTCATGGCCGCGCCCGCCCGGCACGCCGGCTTCGCGGGCGATCGCCTGGTAGGTGGCATCCCCCAGGATCGCGCGGGCGTTGCCGGCACTTTCCTTGGCGAAGATCATCTTCGCGGTATTGACCTGAATCTCGGCGGTGAGACCGCTCTTGGTGACGATGGTCGCGTTGATACCGCTATAGCCGAGCGGATCGCCGGCCGCGGCGACGGTCTTCACCTTGGCACCGGCGGCCTCCAGCCGCGACACCACCCGCCCGATGTCCTTGGCATCGACGATGATCGTGTTGCGCACCAGGTCCTTGATCCGGCTCGCATCGCCCGCGTAATCCGCCATGATCTTCTCGATCGCGCGACCTTCGCTCTTGACGGGCGCCTTGGCGACCCGGCCGCCGAACGCGCCGGCAATGCTGTCCGCCAGGGCATCGACCTCGGCCTTGGCGGCAGGCGCGCGCTGGAGCATGGTCTGCAGGGCGCTGCTCGCAACCGCGCGCCGCGCCGTCGTTGCCTCCACGCCGCTGATGCCACCGCTCTTTTGCAGGCCCGCGATGTCGCCCAGCGTGAGCCTGCCCTCGCGCGCGAGGGCCCCGACGCCATCGGGCGCTTTGCGGGCCGCGGCAACCAGCTCGGGCAGGCGTCCGGCCACCCGCGCTTCGGCAACGAGCTCCGCCGTCCTGCCAGCGTGCCGAGCGGCGGTGAACAGCGTGTCGAGCTTGCCGGCCTTGGCCGCCTCGGCGAAGGTCTTGCCGATCGTGCCCGCGCGTGCCGCCAGATTCAGCGCCTCGCCGGCCTTCGCGACCGTCGCGAACTTGCTGACGGGTACGACCATGGCCGCGACCTCGAAGGTCGCGCGGCCGGTGATCTTGCCCCACCATTCGGCCTCGGCGGCAGGCCCCCTGGCGGCCGCAGCAGCATGATCGGCCTTCAGGCCGTCCCAGTTCGCAGCGATCCAGCCCTTCACGTCGTTGCCGAGCTTCGCCGGATCATGGGCGACCTCACGCATATAGCCGGTGATCGCGCCACCGATGGCCGCCCCCTGATCGGTCACGCGGCTCGCATCGGGTGCCCAGGACGGCACCTCGCCCAGCACGCCGATCCGCTGCGCCCCTTCGACCAGCCACCCGGCGGGGCCGGCATTATAGGCGGTCTTCGCGAGGCCCCAGACACCTTCCACGAGAGACTTTCCGCCTTCAAAGATGCCCTGCCGCATGCCCGCCTGGAACGATGCGACGGAGCGCGGGTCGTCGAGAATGCGCTGGAGGCTCTGCCCCCAGTCCGTGCCGGTGCCCGCGCCCGACTGGCGCAGTCCCGCAGCCAATACCGGGCGGGCCGCATGCAGGATCAATCCGTCGGGCGAGGCCCAGCGCATCACCTCGGCAGCCCAATCGGGCGGGCTCGGCGGTGACAGCCCGATTCCGGCGGACGCTCCTGCAGCGAGAGACGAGCCTATCGATGTCATCGCGGAACTCCTTTGATCGCGCGACGATCATGCGGTGTCTCGCGTGCCCCTGCCATCATCGATTCGATTAGATGGCAGGGCCGCGTGGGGAGAAGGTCTGCCTGGCTTGCACCCACGTCACGGGCAAGACGTTCGCCATCGCTGCTCTTACGGCGTCACCACCCCCGGCTGCCGGGCACGCCCTTGAACGGCCCCACCACGCGCGATGTGATCCAGCCCCCATAAAAGTCCCCCGGCTGCGGGATCACAACTTCCCCGTCGACGCGGCAGCGATCGAAGGGCGCTGCATAGAAGGCGACATGATCGCGCAAGGCGGCGAAGCCCGGCGTGGGATCGGCGTAGCTCCAGCCGACCCGGGGCAGCACGATATCGCCGACGACCACGTCCCAATAGCCGGCCGTTCCCTTCCACTCGCAGAAGGAGCTGCCGGCGGCACGACGCAGCACGCCCTCGGCGATATCGGCGCGGGGGATGTAATAGCTCGGCGGGTGGCTCGTCTCGATCGTGCGGATCGCCGACCGCGTGTCTGCCAGGATCCGACCGTGATGCTCGATCTGGATATGGGCGTCGATCGCCTGCGCGACGGCGGGGCGAGGAAAGTCCCACACGCTTTCCTGGCCCGGGCCGACCGGATCGGGGCGCGGCCTCACGGCCGGACCTTGGCGTTGGCGGGCCTCATGCGCGGGAGCCTCCATTCGAATGTGGGCCAATATTTACAACACGATACTAGCCCATGGCTGGGGAAGGCGCGAGCTGCTCCAAGGGGCACCGGGAAACCGATCCACCGGAACGGAGCGCGCACGAATGGCGCGGGGCAACCGGGCCCCTGCACGCGTATCTCCTGCCGGCCGGCTAGCCGTGCAGGACGGATCCGTGTAGCAATGCGGCTGCGGTCCCGAGCGTTTTGCCCGGATCGGACCGGGACTTCTGGAGAGAACGACATAGCACGCAAACCCAATTATGACTTCGAACGCCGTGAGCGCGAGCGCAACAAGGCAGCGGAGGCCGCGAAGAAGGCGCAAGCCAAGGCAGAGAAGCGCGCTGCCGGGCAGGGAACGGCCGACGAGGTGGAGTCCGCCGACCCGCAGGCCGGATAGGTGTCGACCGACACGACCGATTCCACGCTTGCGCAGCTCGGCTGGAAAGCCTTTTTCAGCGACCAGCTTTCCGCCGAGCAGCGCCTCGAATGCCAGCCCGTCCGCGTGCTTTCGGTGCATCGCGGAAGAGTGACCGTCCTGGGCGAGGGGTTCGAGGATTCGATTGCCTCCACCCTGCCCACTCCGGGCGGCCCGGAGGATCGCCCCACGGTCGGCGACTGGCTGCTGATCGACCGGGCAACCCGAAGCCTGGTGCGCATTCTCGATCGGACGAGCCTGTTCAAGCGGCCGGCGCCGGGCGACGATCGCCGGGTGCAGCTGATCGCCGCCAACGTCGATACGCTGTTCATCGTCACCTCCTGCAACGAGGATTTCAACGTCGCGCGGATCGAGCGCTATCTCGTGCTGGCGCGCGAAGTCGGAGCGCGTCCGGTCGTCGTCCTCACCAAGGCCGATCTGACGGCGACGCCGGAGCGCTTCGTTGCCGAAGCACGCGCGCTGCAGGCAGGCCTGCACGTCGAAGTGCTGGACGGCCGCGATCCGGCGCAGGCGGCCCGTCTCGCGGGCTATTGCGGCCTGGGCGAAACCGTCGCGCTGGTCGGATCGTCCGGCGTCGGCAAGTCGACGCTGGTCAACACGCTGCGCGGTTCGGACAGCATCGCGACCCAGGCCGTCCGCGCGGACGACGGCAAGGGCCGGCATACCACCACCGTCCGCGAGATGCATCGCCTCGGCGGTGGCGTGAACGGGGGCGGCTGGCTCGTCGATACGCCCGGCATGCGCGAGCTGCAGATGGCCGACGTCGCGACCGGCGTGACCGAAGTCTTCGACGACGTGACCGCCGTAGCGCTCGAATGCCGATTCACGAATTGCAGCCATCTCGATGCACCCGGATGCGCTATCGGTGCCGCCATCGCGGAAGGAACGCTCGACCCTGCGCGCGTGCAACGCTGGCGCAAGCTAGCCCGGGAGGATGGCGAGAATAGCGGCCCGCCCGGGCTTCGCCGCTCCCGCAAGCAGGGCGGCAAGAGGCGCTGACGGCGTGACCCGCGTGACGCGGATCAGCGCTGCTTCTTGGCGGTGGTCGCGGTGAAATCGGGATCCTTGTTCGCCACCCAGTCGACGAACTTTCGGACGTTGGGGTTCGCCAGCAATGCTTCGACGTCGGTGCCGTGGCGCTGCAGTTCGGCGTTGGTGAAGTTGGCGATCAGCGTCTGCTGGCAGATCGCATGCATCGGCACGACATCGCGCCCGCCGCGGCTCTTCGGCACCGGATGGTGCCAGACGGTCGTCTTGCCCATCGGTCGGCCGCACAGCCAGCACAACACCGGCGCTTCGGGCGGCTCCTCCGCACGGAGCAACTCGCCATAGGGGTCTTTCTTCGACTGTCTGCGGTTCATGGGCAGCGCTCCTACCCGCTTTGGCGACCCGCCGCTACAGGTCGCGCAGCGCCGCGGCGGGCCGGGCACGCAGGGCGGGCAGGCTGCCGACGATCCCCATGCCGAGCGTCGCTGCGACGGCGGCCGCCACCGTCGCGGCGACGATGTCCCAGCGCGGCGCCCAGGCGATGGCGAACACCTGGGTCACGACATACCATCCCGCGCCCGTGCCGACGCCGACCGCCACCAGCACCAGGGCGGCGGCGAGCATGGCATATTCCAGCGCCTGTGCGCCCAGCACCTGGCGGCGGCTGCCGCCGAGCAGCTTGAGGATCACCGCATCGTAGCGCCGCGCGCGGGCCGAGGCGGAGACCGCGCCGATCAGCACCGCGATGCCCGCCGCCACCGTCACCGCCGCCGCCGCGCGGATCGCCACCGCGACCTGGCCGAGCACCGCGCCGAGCTGGCCGATGACGTCGCCGACGCGGATCAGCGTGACGGAAGGGAGCGCGGTTCCCACGCTGCGCATCACCGCGCCGTCGCGCCCGGGGTCTGCGTAGACGCTGGCGAGCAGGCCGTGCGGCGCCTCCTCGATATAGCCGGGCGAGAAGACGATGGCGAAGTTGAGCCCGAGCCCGCCCCAGTCGATCTTGCGCAATGCCGCGATCCGCGCCGGCACGTCGACGCCGAGCACCGAGACGGTGATGCTGTCGCCCACCTTCAGGCCCAGCGCGGCAGCCGCCTTGTCTTCCAGCGAGACGAGCGGGGGGCCGCGATAGTCCGCCGGCCACCAACGTCCGGCGACGACCGTGTTGCGGGGCGGGAGCGTGGCCGACCAGGTGAGGGTGCGGTCGCCGCGCAGCACCCAGGCGCCTTCGGGCAGCGTCTTCATGTCGGCGACCCGCTGGCCGCGCAGCGCGACGACCGATCCGCGCAGCGACGGCAGCGTTTCGATCGTGGCACCCGGCGCAACGCTCCGGACAGCCTGGGAGAAGGTCGCGGCATCCTCCGGTTGCAAATCGATCGCGAAGAAGCGCGGGGCCTTGGCCGGTGCGGCATTGCGCAGTTCGGCGGCAAGGCTGGCATCGATCACCGCCAGCGCGACGAACAGCGAGAAGCCCAGGCCCAACGCGACCACCAGCCGATCGGTCTGCGCGCCGGGCCGATGCAGGTTGGCGATCGCCAGCCGCAGGAGCGGCGTGCGCGCCCGGGGCAGTTTCGAAGCGGCGAACCGGATGGCGAGGCCGAAGCTCCACAACAGCCCGATGAGCGCCGCCACCGCACCGACAAAGCCCAGCGCGAGCAGCCGGTCCGACGCGGTCAGGACGGCAAGCGCGACCAGCGCCGCCACCAGCAATGCCATCAGGCCCAGCACGATCGCCGACGGCCTGCGCCCGATGCCGAGCGCGTCGCGCAGCAAGGTCGCCGCCGGCACGTCGCGCGCCCGGGCGAGCGCCGGCAGCGCGAACAGCAACGCCACCAGCAGCGCCAGCGCCGCGGCGGTGGCTAGCGGCAGCGGATAGAGTCCAAGGCGCGGCGGCACCGGCAGCGCCGCGCCGACGAAGCGGGTCAGCAGCCAGGGCACGGCCGCGCCGACCAGCAGGCCGCTGCCGATCCCGAGCGCCGAGACTGCCCCAAGTTGCGTAAGGAAGATCGCCGCGATCGTCCGCGAGGTCGCGCCCAACACCTTGAGCGTCGCGATGATCCGGGTCTTGCCCGCCAGATAGGCGGCGACGCCGCTCCCCACGCCGACGCCGGCAATGGCGAGCGCGGCGAGCCCGACCAGCATCAGGAACTGGCCGAACTGGTCGATCCCGCGCCGCAGCCCGCCCGCTGCGCGGTCGCTGGTCCGCGCCGTCCAGCCCGCGCCGCCCAGGCGGACGAGCAGGCGCTTCTGCACCTCGGCTGCGTCCGCAGGCTTCGCGAGCGCGATGCGATAATGGCTTTCGTACAGGCTGCCGGGTTGCACCAGCGCGGTCGCGTCGAGTCCGGCAAGGTCGACCAGCGCCGGCGGCCCGAGCGTGAACCCCGCGCCGAGCCGATCGGGTTCCTCGGCGATGATCCCGATCACCCGCAGCCATGCCGAGCCCAGCCGCACGCGGTCGCCGGGTTTCACGCCCAGCCGATCGGCCGTCGCCGCCGCGATCGCGATCTCGCGACCCTGGGGGCGGCCGGACAGCGCCCCCGTCGCGAGCCGGAAGCGCCCGACCAGCGGCCATGCCGCGTCGGTCCCGCGCAGATCGATCAGCATCGCGGGGCTGTCGGCGCTTTTCCGCAGCATCGCGCGCATCGACACCGTCTCGGACACGCGGCCCGCTTCTGCGAAGGCGGCAAGCTCCGCCACCGTGGCGCGGCGCTGCGAGACGGTGAATTCGACATCGCCGCCCAGGATCTGCCGCCCGTTCGCGTCGAGCGCAGCGATCATGCTGGCGGCGAGGCTGCCGATCCCGGCCAGCGCGGCGGTGCCGAGGAAGAGGCAGGCGATCAGCAGCACCAGCCCGCGCCCGCCGCGGCGCAGGTCGCGCAGCGCCAGCCGCCAGGCGATGCTCATGCGCGCTGCCGATCGGTGGCGATGCGCCCGTCGGCGAGCGTGACGACCCGCGCGCACCGCCCCGCCAGGGCGGGATCGTGGGTGATGACGAACAGTGTCGTCGCGCTGGCAGCATGCCGCGCGAACAGCAGGTCCATGATCGCGGCACCGGTGGCGGTATCGAGATTGCCGGTGGGTTCGTCGGCGAACAACAGGGCCGGGCCGCCGACCAGCGCCCGGGCGATCGCTACCCGCTGCTGCTCGCCGCCGGAGAGCTGCGCGGGATAGTGGCCGGTCCGGTGCGCGAGGCCGACGGCGGCGAGCTCGGCTTCGGCGCGGGGGAACGCGTCGCGCGCGCCGGCCAGTTCCAGCGGCACCGCGACATTTTCCAGCGCGGTCATCGTCGGCAGCAGGTGGAAGGCCTGCAGCACGATGCCGATGCGGCCGCGCCGCGCGACGGCGAGCGCATCCTCGTCCAGCGCCGTGAAGTCCAGTCCGGCGACCGAGACGGTGCCACCGCTCGGGCGTTCCAGCCCGGCGAGCACCGCCATCAACGACGATTTGCCCGATCCCGAGGGCCCGAGCAGCGCAACACTTTCGCCGGCGGACACGCGCAGGTCGATCCCGCGGAGAATCTCCACCCGGGCGGGGGCCCTGCCCAGCGACAGCGAAACGTTGCGCGCGTCGATCAGCGCGCTATCGGAGGGGGATGCCATGGTCACGCCCGAAGCGATATGGAGGGTTGCGGGGGATTGTCCATCTCGCGATGCTCTCGGTCCTCGTATTTGCGCCGAGCGCCGATGCCGCGCCGCGCGCACCGGTGATCTGGGCGTTCGGGGATAGCCTCAGCGCCGGCTATGGCCTCCCCCCTGCCCTGGGGTTCACCGCCAGGCTGGAAGCGGCGTTGCGTCGGGCAGGCGTAAAGGCGACGGTGCGCAACGGCGGCGTCGCCGGCGACACGGCCGCGCAGGCCCGCGCCCGCTTGCGGTGGGGGCTGCGCGGATTGGGAACGACGCCCGATCTCGTCATTGTCGAGCTCGGCGCGAACGACATGCTCCGCGGCCTTCCGGTGGCGCAGACCAGGGCCAATCTCGATGCGATCCTCACCGAATTGCATAATCGGCGCATCCCTGTGCTGCTCGCCGGCATGCGCGCCGCGCCCAATCTGGGGCCGGAATATGTGGGCGCCTTTGACGGCATCTACCCCGCGCTCGCCAGGAAGCACGGCGTCGCGCGCTACCCGTTCTTCCTCGACGGGGTGGCCGGCAATCGCGCGCTGCTCCAGGCGGATGGGATGCACCCGAATGCTCGGGGCGTCGAGGTCATCGTCGGCCGCATCGTGGCTGGCGTGCGCAAGGCGTTGCGCGGGCAGGCGGCGCGCGGAGGATGACCGGCTCCGCCCTCTCGAGCGCCTAGCCCCGATCGGCATCGATGTTGATATTGTCGAAATCGTCCGCGTCGGTCGACAGCGCCTCCGGCGTGATCGCGTAGCTCGGGATTTCGCCGCCAAAAGCGGGCGATTCGCTGGTCGTCGTTGAGCCTTGTGGCGCAAATCCCAGCGAAAGCGGATCACTCCAGGGCCGTTGCGCAGCCGAAACCTAGTTTATGGACAGCAGCGCATCGCGATAAAATTGTTCGTAATACCAGCGGCACGCGGTGTGGATCTGTTTCTCGATCCGCGGCGGCAGCGGCCTTCGGGGCAAGGGTGCCAGTCGCGCGTGGCGCGTGTGCGGATATTTCAGGCGGAAATGGCTGTCGCTTTCGGCAGGCCCCAGCGGGAGCGCGTTGAAATCGATCGCGTGCGCCGGCAGCCCCAGCCAGTCGAACAGGCGCGTGGTTACCGCGGCGGGGTGCGCCAGCAGATCTTCCAGCCGCAGGAAGAACAGGCGTTCGCGCACGGCATCCGGAAGATCGTTGATCGCATGGAGCGACACCAGCGCATCGCCCACCACCCTGCCCTTGCCGAACAGCGCGTCGATCCGCCCGAACCGGTCGAAATCGGCCAGACCGTCGGCGAAGTCGATCAGGATGCTCTTCTGGTGCTGCGCCTCGATCGAGGCGGCGATCTGGGTCAGGTCGCGCAGGCAGACGATCATCCGCGTCTCCGGCGCCAGTTCCAGCAGCATCTCGATGCAGTGCAGCCAGGCGCGGTTCTTGTCGACCACCAGCGTTCGGTCCGCCCCGCCCAGCCAGCCCCGCAGATAGCCGGTCATCGCGGCCTGGAGACGGCCATAGGCAGAGTCGCGCGCGTGATCGAGCTGGGAGAGGAAGAAGTCGTCCTGGCTCACCTGTCGCCGGATCGCCAGCAACGTGTTGCACAGGGGAGAGCTCAACCCTTCGCATGCGATGGCGGGGTGCGCGGCAAGGATCTGGCACAGCAGGGTCGACCCGGCGCGGGGCAGCCCCGTGACGCACACCAGGCCCGGCGCGGCACCGGCCGTCGGGCGCGCCGCGTCGGATTCGTTGTTGCCCCCGGTCCTGCTCAAAAGTTCACCGTTGCCCGAATATTCGCCCTGACGTCCCCGGCCTTGGTATTGCCCAGCGTCCGCATTGCAACCCCCACGTCGCCGGAGACGACGAGGCGGCGGCCGAGCCCCCAGTCGGCCCCCGCCCCGGCGGCGGCGACCGGGCCGCCCGCCCCCCCGCGCAGGCGGCCGGCATAGCCGCCGTCGAGATACAGCCACGGCTCGATCGTCGAGGGAAGCGCACCCTGCGTGATCCGCACCGGATCGAGCCGCATCTCGTTGCGCAGCACGAAGCCGCGATCGAACGCCCCGTCGTCGAGCGTGTAGGCGCGGACCTGGTTCCGCCCGCCAAGCCCGAGCAGTTCGGTCTGCGGCAGCGCGACGCCGGCGAACTGCCAGTTCAGCTGATGCACCAGGCTGAACCCGCGGAAGCGGGTGCGCCGCGCTACGAGGCCGCTGACATAGGCATAGCGCGCCGCGCCGAACTGGTGGAGCGACGCCGTCTCATAGACCGCAGCCGTACTGTACCGGTCGATCCCGCCGGGGCTGACATGGACGGCAATGTCGAGCGTCGTCGATCCCATCCCGTCGACGGCCTGCAGCGCATAGCCCGCCGTGACCTGCCCCACATGAAAACGCGATTGCGGGCGCACGGGCATGGTGCCGAACAGCAGGCGGCTGGTCTGCTCCTTCCAGTCGAGCCCGGCATAGACCTCGCCCCGCACGCCCGCCGCCACATTCGCCAGGGAGGTGCGCAGGGTAAGGCCAACTTCGCGGGTGTGCTGGCGCGCGTCGAACGCCTCGAACGGCTGGTTGGAACGAATGTCGCCGATATTCGCCTCCAGGCTGGTCCGCGGCGCGATCGCGATCCACATCCGCCCTGCATGGCTGACATAGCGGCGGCTGCCCCCGGGGTCGGCACCGAGCCCCGCCAGGCGCTGGCCGGAGGTGGTGAGCTGATAGCTGCCATAGGCATCGCGCAGGCCTGGAATGCCGGCGAGCGCGTAGAGGAAATAGCGGGCGATCCCGGTATTCGGGCTGCCGGTATTGGCATAGCCGCCGCCGATCGCCCAAGGGCGCTCGCGGGTCACGACATAGGTGACGTCGGTCGTCGCATAGTCGCGGCCGGGTTCGAACACCGCCTCTACCCGACGGAACGGGTAGCGGTTCAGCCAGTCGAGATCGTCGCTCATCGTCTGCGCGTCGATGGCCGCACCGGGCTGCTGGCGGATCGCCGCCGCGACGTGCTTCGCATCCGCTGCGCCGCGCCCGGATACCCGCGCCTGCCCCAGCTGGAACGGCTCGACCCGAAGCGTCAGATGGCCGGCGGAGATATCCTGCTCCGGTGCCGAGACATGGACGAAGGGACGGCCGCGATCGCGATAGGCCCCGGCGATCGCCGCCTTGATGGCGCTGATCTCGCGCCGCGAGAGCGGGGTGCCGATAAAATGGCGCAGGCGATCGGCGAGCCAGGGCGCGTCCGCCAACCCCTTCAGGGTGACGCCGGGGCCGCCGGGATCCGGCGCGGCGTCGCCCCTGACGAGGGTGAGCCCAGTCAGCGTCACCCCCAGCGGCGTGGGATCGTCGTTGCGGTCGATTTCGAGCGGCGGCGCCGGATCGGCGGGCTCCGGCCGGAGAACCGGCGCTGGGTTCCGCTCGATGCCCTGCGCGAACGCGTGGTGCGGCAAGGCGGCGCAGGGAAGCAACGCCATCCGCAGGAGAAGGCCGGCGCCGCGCGGGGCGCCGAAGCTGTAATGCGAAATATGCACGGGATCAGTTCTGCTGCCTGAAGAAGATGCTCGGCCACCGCGGCATCGCGACGGCACCGTCCTGCCGGCGCACCGGGACGGCGCCGGTCATCCCGAACGGGTTTCCGGCCGGCACCACGTCGCCCGCCAGCCGGATCGTGATGGGGCTGGGCCGCACGTCTGGCGCGCGCAGGGTCAGGCCGGTCGGCGCGGATTGATAGGTGATCGCGTAGTTGGACAGCCGCGCCCCCACCGCGTCGGAGACGGTGATGGCATAGGGGCTCGATGCGAACGGCGC
Source organism: Sphingomonas pituitosa NBRC 102491 (assembly GCF_001598435.1). Lineage (GTDB taxonomy): Bacteria > Pseudomonadota > Alphaproteobacteria > Sphingomonadales > Sphingomonadaceae > Sphingomonas > Sphingomonas pituitosa. The sequence goes on along the minus strand of NZ_BCYY01000017.1, from coordinate 11,211 downwards.
GTCCGCGGCCGCCCCGTCGCTGGCCAGCCGCACCGCGTCGACCCGATCGCCATTGACGAGCCCGATCGCCTGGAACGCCGAACCGCCGAGATCGAGCCTCGCCCCCACCAGCTTGACCTGGTCCTCCGCGACGATGGTGAGCGGGCGCGGCGTGACCGCCACGCGCCCGCCGGTGAAGCTGAGCGCATAGTTCGGCCCGGCACCCAGCGTACCCAGGCCGATCGCATAACTGCCGACACCGCTCGTCGCACTTGCTGCGCTGGCAAGCGCGCCGCGCAGCGTATCGCCGTTGACCAGTCCGCCCCCGCCCACCGCAAAGGTCAGCGTGGGCGCGGCATCGCCATAGACCATCGTCCGGTCATTCGCAGTCACCGCCAGCGGACGCGGGGTGACCGACACGGTCCCGCCGGTGAAGCTGACCGCGTAGTTCCCGCCCGCGCTCAGCGTACCCTGGCCGATCGCATAGTTGCCGACACCGCTCGCCGCGGTCGCAGCCGTGGTCAGCGCGCCGCTCAGCGTGTCGCCCTGGATCAGGCCGGTGCCGCTGCCCGTCGCGCCCACGGAATAGGTGAGCGCCGGCAGGCCGTCGCCATAGACCATGGCGCGGTCGTTCGCCGTCACGACCAGCGCACGCTGGGTTATCGAGAGGGTCCCGCCGGTGAAGTCCAGCGTGTAGTTGGCATCCGCACGCAGCGTGCCCTGGCCGATCGCGTAGCCGCCGACCCCGCTTGCCTGGCCTGCAGCGGTGGCCAGCGCGCCGTGCAGCGTATCGCCGTTGACCAGCCCGCTTCCGCCCACCGCGTAGGTCAACGTCGGCGCGGCATCGCCATAGACCATCGTTCGGTCGTTCGCCGTCACCGTCAGCGGCCGCGCGGTGACCGAAACGTTCGCGCCGGAGAAGCTAACCGCGTAGTTCGCACCCGCGCTCAGCGTGCCGAGGCCGACCGCATAGCTGCCGATCCCGCTCGTCGCGCTGGCTGCGCTGGCGAGCGCGCCGCTCAACGTGTCGCCGTTGACCAGCCCGCTTCCGCCCACCGCGTAGCTCAGCGTCGGCACGGCATCGCCATAGACCATCGTTCGGTCGGTCGCCGTAACCGTCAGCGGCCGCGCGGTGACCGAAACGTTCGCGCCGGTGAAGCTAACCGCGTAGTTCGCGCCCGCGCTCAGCGTGCCAAGGGCGATCGCATAGCTGCCGATCCCGCTCGTCGCGCTCGCGGCGGTGGCAAGCGCGCCGCTCAGCGTGTCGCCGTTCACCAGCCCGCTTCCGCCCACCGCGTAGGTCAGCATGGGCGCGGCATCGCCGTAGACCATCGTCCGGTCGTTCGCGGTCACCGTCAGCGGCCGCGCGGTCACCGATACGTTCGCGCCGGTGAAACGCAGCGCGTAGTTGCCCCCCGCGCTCAGCGATCCCTGGCCGATCGCATAGCTGCCAACACCGCTCGCCGCGCTTGCAGCCGTCGTCAGCACCCCGCTCAGCGTATCGCCGTTGACCAGGCCGGTCCCGGTCGCGGTGGCTCCCACCGCATAGGTCAGCAACGGCAGGGCTTCGCCATACACCATGGTGCGATCGGTCGCGCTCACCGCCAGCGGACGCGGGGTGACCGACACGCTCGCGCCGGTGAAGTCCAGCGTGTAGTTCGAACTCGCCGTCAGGCTGCCCTGCCCGATCGTGTAGCTGCCGACCGCAGCGGTCGCACTCGCCCCCGTCGACAGCGCGCCGCTCAGCATGTCACCATTGATGAGGCCGGTGCCGCTGCCCGCCGCCCCTACCGAATAGGTGAGCGCCGGCAGGCTCTCGCCATACACCATCGTGCGATCGGTCGCCGTCACCGCCACCGTACGGCGAGTGACCGACATGCTGCCGCCGGTGAAGCTCAGCGCATAGTTCGCGCTCGCCGCCAGGCTGCCCTGGCCGATCGCATAGCTGCCGACCGCGCTCGTCGCGCTCGCGCTGGTGGCCAGCGCGCCGCTCAGCGTGTCGCCATTGACCAGCCCGCCTCCGCCGATCGTGTAGCCGAGCGTCGGCAGGTTCTCGCCATAGACCATCGTGCGGTCGTTCGCGGTCACCGTCAGCGGACGCGCGGTGACGGACATGGTCCCGCCGGTGAAGCTCAGCGCATAATTCGCGCCCCCAGTCAGGGTGCCGGGGCCGATCGCGTAGCTGCCGGTACCGCTCGTCGCGCCCGCAGCGGTGGCCAGCGTGCCGCTCAGCGTATCGCCGTTGACCAGGCCGCTTCCGCCCACCGCGTAGGTCAGCGTGGGCGCGGCATCGCCATAGACCATCGTGCCGTCGTTCGCGGTTACCGCCAACGGGCGCGGGGTGACCGACAGGTTCGCGCCGAAGAAGCTCAACGCATAGTTCGCCCCCGCGCTCAGCGTGCCCTGGCCGATCGCATAGCTGCCGACCCCGCTCGCCGAGCTCGCAGCTGTCGTCAGCGCCCCGCTCAGCGTGTCGCCGTTGACCAGGCCGCCCGACGCGTAGGTCAGCGTCGGAACGGCATCGCCATAGACCATCGTGCCGAAGTTTGTGCTCACCGTGAGCGGGCGGGGGGTGATGGCAAGGCTGGCCTGTGCGTTGGAGAACACCAGGTCATAGCCGGACTGCGTCGAATACAGCCCGCCCGTCACGCGAACGCCGTAGCTGCCGACGTTCGAACAGGAGGCGTCCCCGCCCGAACAGGCGAAGCTGGCGGTGCCGAGGATCTTCGCTGCATCCACGGCATTCCCGCGCTGGTCGAGCACCGTCGTGGTGATACGGCCGGCCTGGTTGGTGCCGTCATAGACCACGCTGGCGGACGCCCCGCCCCCCGGGGTGACGTTCGCCGTCTTGAGGAACGCCTTGAGCAGCGGCGCGGTCGAGCCTTCATAGATGCGCCACACGGTGGACTGGCCGCCAGTCGTATCGAGGTCCCAGCCCTCGTACGTAGAGGCCTTCATGACCGAACTGCCACCCATGGCGCTGGCGCCGGTAACGGGTATCTGATCGCCGACCGCCCGGGACTGCCCCGTGCTCGACACATCCCAGCGAACGCCGGTCATCTGGTCGATGCCACCGGTAAAACCAGCCACGCCGCCGATACTGATGAGACTTGTCGCCGTCACCTTTCCGAGGGCGTAGGAATTTTCGATCGGTCCGGTCGAATAGCCCACCAGGCCGCCCAGCGTATCGTCGCCCTTTACGGCCGACGTCGAATAGCTGTCGCGGATCGTCGAGTCATAGCGTTGGCTGCCGACCAGCCCGCCGGCGATCGAAAACGCGGTCACCTCACCGGTAGCGTAGGCCATGCTGATCGATCCCAGCATCTGCGCACCGACGAGGCCGCCCACATAGCTCGATCCACTTACGCTCCCCGTCGCGAAGGAGCGGGTGACCGTGCCGTAGTTGAGGCCGACCAGCCCCCCCGCATAGGGGGTCGCCGCAAAGGTGCCGTTCGAACTCGTCACATAATAGCGATTCGCGATGACCGGGCCGGTCGCATAGGAATCGGTGATGGATCCGCCCAGACCCTCTCCGACAAGGCCCCCCACCCGGTAGGCGCCCCAGGGATCGCCGGTGGCGTAGGACGCGCTGATCTGGCCGAGGTTCTGGCCGACAAGCCCGCCCACGGCGTTGTCGCCGGTCACGGACGCGCTCGACGACGTATTGCGGAGGACGCCGGTGTTCCTCCCGACCAGTCCGCCGATATTATCGCCATCGCCCGTCATTACCGAGCCGGCGGTGGCGACGTTCTGGATCGTGCCGTTGTTGGTCCCGGCCAGCACGCCCATCCGGCTGCTGCCGTTGGTCGACCAGTCGAGCACCGTCGCGGAAACGACCAGATCCCGCGCCACCGCGCCGCTGTTGATGGTGCCGATCAGGCCGACATCGGAGATGTTGTGCGGCGAGATCGACATATCTAGGGCGTGCCCCAGCCCCTCTAGCGTGCCGTTCAAACTGGTCACGGCGGCGGCAGTAAACCCTGCCGGCTGCAGGTCGTGCGCCAGCGCGAAGGCGCCGCTCCGCCCGCTGATCGCCTGCAGATCGCCCCAGGAGTAGAGGAGCGAATAGGCGGTCCCGTCGATGGTGAGCGACTGCCCGCCATTCCCATCGGCAAAGGCGATCGAACTACCGCGGGCAAAGGTGAGGTCGCCGCCGTTGCCGCCATTATTGGTCCGGAGCACCACCGATCCCGATCCGTTGACCGCGATGTTCGCGTTGACCGCGATGCCGTGGTAGGAATCGAGCGTGAGCGTAGCCCCGGTGTTCCACGACAGGCCGGAATTGACCAGAATGTCGCCCGCGCCGCTGCTTGCGCCGTTGCCATAGGCGCTGGCACCGCCGGCCGTGGTGGTCAGCGTCACGCTGGTGTTGTTGCCGAGCGTGCCGTTGATCGTCGTCGCCGCGGCGCTGTCGACGATCAGGTCCTCGGGGTCGATCAGCCAGGTGCCGCCCTGCGCGTCGATGCTCGAATTGCCGATATGGAGCAGATGGCCGGACGTTTCGATCGCCCCCGCCGATCCGCTCGCTCCCCGTGCGCGGATCGCGCCGGCGACCGCCGTGGTGCCGGCTTCGCTGACCAGCCAGACCTTGCCGTCGCCGGTGCGCACGCCGGTGGCATTGATCGTGCCGGCGGTGTTCCCCGCCAGGGCATAGACGTTCCCCTGCTGCGCGCGCAGCTCGACATTGGCGGCATCGATCGCACCGCCATTGGCGGCGCTGGTCGAAGCGTCGCCATAGAGGACGGAGAACAGCCCCCCGCCGTCATGGGCGCCGTCGCGGATCAGCACCTTGCTGCCGGCGATCAGCCCGGCGGTGCCGTTCGCCGCGGATACGCTCCCGCGATTTTCGACGATCGCGCCGATCAGCGCGACGTTCCCGCCCAGTGCGCCGACCTTGCCGAGGTTGACGACCCGCGCGCGCGACGTGCCGGCGAAGGTCATGCTGCCGCCGCCGAGGAACGCCGCGTCGGGCAGATCCAGCGTCGACGCGATGAAGCTGCCGCCGGTTTCCACCACCCCGCGCGCGCCGATGACGATGCCGTTCGGATTGACCAGATACACCGATCCGGTGGCGCGGAGCAGCCCGTCGATGGTCGATACCGACCCGCCAGAAACCCGGTTCAGGGTCGCACCCGAACCGTTGTTGAACACCACGCTCGCCTGTTCGCCGATCGAAAAATCGGTCCAGTCGATGATCGCGCGATCCCCCGACTGGTGGATCGCGAGCGCCCCGCCCGCCTGGGAAATCGACGCCTGCCCGGACACCACCGTCCCCCCGGACGGCAGCGTGGCGCCCGCCGGCGCGGTCTGGGCGTGCGCGGCCACGGGAACGGCCCCACCCAGGATGGTGGCACACAGCAGCAGGCGGCGACGCCGCCTCTCGGTTGAATGCGGCGCATCCATTACAGGTTGTGCCATCGCGCCACGGCGTCGCATCGACATGCCTCGTTCTCTCGTACCGACGATAGGATGGGCACGGCACCATCGCCGCGCCCGGGGCTTCGAGGGGGCAAGGGTTCCGCGGACGACGCAGCGCCTGCCACTGGGCGACGCACACGCTAGGTCGTGCCACGTTCCTTCTTCAAACGACCGGCCACCACCCCCGGCCGGGCCACTGCCGCGTTCGATGATGCCTTACCCCCGCTAGGCATCATGCCCCCCCCGCTTTCTGTTGCCCCGCGCCTGCAAGGCAAGCACGCGCCGATCCCGTCAAGACACGCGGCGCGCTTTGAGACGCGGTGGAGGGTGATTGAGACGTTTTGCACGATTCGAGCTGCGCGGCGGGCGTTGCGACTGCCTGGGTTCGCGGCAACGACGTCGATCCGCAGATCGCGAAAGGGCCACAGACCGCATGCAATGGTGGGCGGCGTTCGGCAAGGAGGACCGCCCCTTCTCGCTATCCGCGATCTGTTCGCCCCCGGTGATCGCTCGGCGGTTCAGGCGGCCGGAAATGGTGCGCGGCGCGCTCGTTTCATTCTTGAAGGGGATAGTCGATCAATCCTGCAACGGCGCGCGCCAGGCGGGATCGATCTGGCAGGTGCACACCCGCCCAACCTTGGTTGAGCGGGCAAGCTGGCCTCCTCGATCACGGCGAGGTGCGGGCCTGTGCCGTCTTGCTATAGCCAGCCTGGAGACGGCGACCTGTTCCTCAACAACAGGCCGCTTCCAAGTTTACGAGCCCAAAGATCACACTGCCAGATGCTGGGTGAAGAACGCCGTCAGCTTGTCGAACGGGATCACGTCCACTTTGTCGTACAGGTCGGTGTGGACGGCATTCGGTACGATCACCAGTTCCTTGGGCTCTGCCGCATTCGCGTACGCGGTTTCGCTGAAATATCGCGAATGGGCCTTTTCGCCATGAACGAAAAGGATGGGCCGCGGCGATATCTCCTTGATGTACGTCAGCAGCGGCATGTTCATGAACGATAGCGGCGTCGTGATCGTCCCAGAATTGCCCGAGTTGATCGCTCGCTTGTGATAGCCGCGCGGCGTCATGTAGTAATCGTGATAGTCGATCACGAATTGCGGTTCGCCGCCCTTCAGTATGTTCATCGGTGGACCATAGGCCGGCGCGCCCTTCTCGGCGTCAGCCCATCGTTGCCGGCCCAGACGCTCCAGCACCTGCGTGCGCTGTTCCAGGGTCACGCTGTCGTTGTACCCCTTCGCCATGAGGCGGGTCATGTCGTACATCGTGACGGCCGCGACAGCCCTGACCCGCTTGTCGACCGCGACTGCATTCAACGCCATGCCGCCCCAGCCGCAGATGCCGATCATGCCGATCCGCTCGCGATCAACCTCGCGCCGCAAGCCGAGGCAGTCCACGGCAGCACTAAAGTCTTCGGTGTTGATATCGGGCGACGCGACGTTGCGGGGCGCTCCACCACTTTCGCCGGTGTAGGACGGATCGAAAGCCAGCGTGGCGAAACCGCGTTCGGCCATGGTCTGCGCATAGAGACCCGAGGACTGCTCCTTCACCGCACCGAAGGGCCCGCCGACCACGATTGCCGGCAGGCGCTCGCTACCGCGGCGCCTGGGCAGGTATAGATCGCCTACGAGCGTGATGCCGTAGCGATTCTGGAAGCTGACCTTCTGGTGATCGACCTTGTCGCTCCGGGGAAATAGCTTGTCCCATTCGGCTGACATCGTCACCGCCTCCGCATTGCTGATATCGGCGATCGAGGAAACACCAGCGGCAGCGAGCCCGATGCCGGACATCTTCAGCATCGTTCGACGTCGAAAACGCGCCTCTTCGTGGTTCGTGGCGACATTGCCGTTCTGCTCTGAAAAATCCATGACCTTGCTTTCGATTTATCTCGGCTCGCGAATGCCGCCGGATCCTGCATGCCGTTTATACGCTCCGGCACCGGCTTCATCAGTCCCGCGCCGCCTTGATGAGGCGATGAGCTGTGCTCATGCTTTGCGCGCACAGGCCTATAGCCTGCAGGCATCGTTGAACTGCCTTCTGGCGCAGTTCCCGAGCGTTACGAGGGTGCGGCGGCGGCCGACGCAACCGGATTCCTGCCGGAATCCGACCGCCCCGCACTGCCGCCCTACTTCATCCCGACGGGATCGCCGACGGACCACGCGACGCCGAACCCGCGGTCGAGCCCTTCCAGCACGGCCATGTCGCCTGCATCGATGGCGAAGCCGGCCAGCGCCAGGTTCTGCTGCATCTGCGCCACGTTCAGGCTCTTCGGCAGCACGGCATAGCCCTTCTGGATGCCCCATCGCAGCAGAAGCTGGGCCTCGGTGGTTCCGTACTTGGTTGCCATCGCCGAGAAGACCGCATCGTCCCGCTTCGTATCCGCGGTCTTGGCGCTGTCCTGGCCGGGTTCGACGCGCCAGGTGGAGAGCGGCGCAAGGCTGCTATAGGCCATCGGGAAGATGCCTTGGTCGCGCATATGGGCGATCAGATCGGGTTTCTGGGACCAGGGATTGAGCTCGATCTGGTTCACCGCGGGCATCTCCAGCCCGGCCGCAGCGATCTCTTCCAGGTGATGCCGGCCATAGTTGCTGACGCCAACCGCGGGCGCCTTGCCGCTGCGCTGGATTTCCAGGAGAGCCGCCCACTGGGCTTGTCGCGCTTTCCACGCCTTCGCCGCTCTTGTTGAGCGTGATCTCCGAGGTGACCGCCAGCGTGAAGCCGCTGCTCCTGGCGCTGCCGCTCTGGCGGTCCTCCTCGGTCGCCGCCGCCAGCGTGATGGCGCCGTTCGCCGCGAGGGTGAGGTCGCGCGCGGCATCGACGGTGGAACCGCGAACGTCGATCGTGCCGCCGGTGCCGGTGCCGTTGGCGACGATCGTCACGTCGCGGCCGTGCACCGCGCTGCCGACCACCGTCTCGTCGTGCGTGGTGTTGGTCGCGCTCGACCTGGAGATGCCGAAGGTCGCGCCGGCCGGTGCGCGCACCGGGGAACGCTAGCAGCGCACAAGCCCGACCCCAAAGCAAAATGAAATTCGGGTATTTAGTAAACTGTCACCGTAATTCCCATGCTGGTTGCCATTCGAGAGATTGCCCAAGGCGTAGATCCGCCCGGCGAAACGCTAGACGAACGCCGGGCGCGCGACGTCGGGCATGTTGTCATAGGCGCGCAGGATGCACTGGCGCGGATCCGCTTCGCCGCCAAGCTGATGATGGACGATCTTTAGCCAAGTGGCCGTGCGGATGAGCTGGCGACTACCAAGCCACCACCCTCAATCTAAAATCTCTGAAAGAGTATATCGCGGAGTGTTGGAGCACCAAAGCCAGGCCATGCATCCGCCAACATCACTCACTACGAAAATAATATTTGGCTACCCGCGCGCGCATAAACAGTTCTATTGAGTTCGTAGAAAAATTTTCCCCATCTCGCCCCAATCTTTAACAATAAGATCACGCCGCGTATTTCAATAACCAATACCTTAATACTACGGCGAACAAATCCTTTGAGACTTATTCGATATCCATCCTTCCATCTACTTTCGTGTACTCGTCTTCTGTCAGCCAGAACATAGCGTCTTGATATGAGCTTGCAGAATGTTGCATAGACCTTTCACCAGGGTCGTAAATGTCAAACAATTGCTTCGAATCGTTCCCGAGCAAGAGTAAGATATATGGCGGCCGCGCAGTGTCATCGGCCCAAACTTCATACCACGCATATTCACTCATTGACCTGGCCCCGTTCTAGGAATGACATGATACATTCCATCCGGTCTGACTTTAAGCTGACCGTATGACAATGGAATCCGGCTACCTTCCGGCGCAATCCGATAGCCAATTGGAGCATCAAATTGAAGGCCGTAGCGATCAAAACCTCCGCGACTGCCGGTGTATTCCCCGCGTTCAATTATCGCCTGAGCAACATCGCCTGCTGCTGTTTTCGTTTCGAAAACGTGAACCGCTTCGCCCTTCCTAAGCATCCGATTAGCTTGCGCTGCGCCCTCAATATGGCGGTCCAGATACTTTAGTTCAAATGCCAACCCGTCGGTGGGAACACCCTTTGCGGCAACGCTATAGACGTAGCCATTCCTGACATTAGCCAGTGCAGAAAGCTCGGCAGCATTTGCGAAGCCAGCCGACGCAAAGCCCACCACCATGTTTGCCTGGCCATACCAAGCCTCCGCCTCTGCCCGGGACATCCCGCTGGCAGCAGAAAGTCCATATCCACCAAGTGTCCCTACTGGCGTACCGCTCCACAACGCGCGCAGCCCGGACACCGCCTGATCACCCCCCATGCCGATAGACGCGACACCAAGGACAACACCTCCGCAACCCAGACCCAGACTTTCCGGACAAGAGGCGGCGCCTGCGGCGATCGTGGCGACGCCTCCTAGCGCCTCAAGTCCCCCGCCGACCAACTGCATACCGCCGACCAGTCGCACCCCGGTCGGCGTCTGGTTGAAAGCATTGACGCTCTGAACCGCACACAGAAACGGCGTATTTCCGTTGCAGAGCCACGCATCCGCCTGCCGTTGTCCGGCTACATCGTCCTGCTTGACCTGCGCGATCGCCTGCGCCTCCGTCAGCGTCGGCGCCTTAGGGTCCGCGATTTTGGCCCGCGCAGCATCATAGAAGCGGTCCATCGCCGCGATGATCTGCTCGTCGCTTGCCCCCGGATATAGCTCCGCGAACGCGTTCCAGCGCTCCTGCTCGGCCTTGGTACCATGCTTCCAGGTGTTCAAGGGATGCGCGCCTGCGCACGCATTGTCGCCGACGGTGCATATCTTCACCGTGCCCCCGGGGCTCGAGACGTTCTTGGACGCGTTGTTCTGCGTCTCGACCTGCGCGGAAAGGGTGGCAGCTTGCGTGTCGAGCCCGGCTGTCTGCGCGATGGCGGCCACGAGGGCACCGACCAGGTTGCTGCGTGCCTGCTGCTCCTGCTGCGTGTAGGTGCGCACGACAGCGCCCTGCGCGTCCACCGAGATCGTTTCGGACGCCTTCTGGTCGATGGACGCTAGCAGGTTGTTGAGCACGACGCTTGCGGCCGCCCCCATCGCCCCGCTGGCACGGTCGCCCGAGCCCCCTGCGGCGCTGCCGGCACAGCCGACCCGCCCCTGCAGCGCGGCGCGGGCCTTTTCGCTACGGAGCTTGTCGGCGATGTCCTTGACCTTGCTCGTCGCCAGGCCCTGCAGCACGTTGACCGCCGCTCCCTGCACGAGACTGGTCAGCGAGCCGGCGACGTCCGATCCGGCAGCGCCGTTGATCGCCGTGAGCACAAGCCGCCCGGCGCCACCGGCACCCCAGATCGCATAGGGGTTGGACTTCGGATCCTCGTTGGGATGCTCCCTGGTCCATTTGTCGGCCTTGGACGCCTGGCTACTCAGGAACGCAGTCGTCTCCGCCGCCAGCGTCTGCGCCGCTTGGAAGCCCTGGGCGATGTCCTGGCGCTTGGCCTCGTCGAACTGCTGGACCAGCGCGCCGGCATTGGCGCCGCTGGTGTCACGACTGATCGTCTGGGCGAGCGCGGCGCTGGCGGCGTCGCCCGAGGTGATCGTGATCGTGCCGTTCGCGATCGCCGACCAGGTCGTACCGGACTGGTCGCCGCTCGCCCCCATCGCCATCGGCGGCGTCGCGCTCACCGTGCCGATGCCCTTGATCGGCATCCCCGGCAGCGGCGTGGCGCCCTGCTGCGAGGCTTGCCCGCCTTGATCCCGCCGATGCCGCCGCCGATCGAGGTCTGGCTGGCGTCCCAGGTCTCCCGGTTCCCGAGGTCGCCGGCGTGGAGCGTGCCGGTGGTCAGGCTGTTCTTCGACGGG
>NZ_BCYY01000016.1 GCF_001598435.1 Sphingomonas pituitosa NBRC 102491 | reverse complement strand
GATAATTTCCTTCTAGGATATAGAGCCGCTTCTGCGACCCGGGTCGGAAGCGCCGACCCGCGACTGGGCAAACCGCCCTGCACGTTCATTGTGGGAAGAAAATTGGCGCGACCAAAATTGTCCTGAAAATTTTGATGGTTACCGGAAGATTAAGATAAATATCCGGTAAATGCGAAAAGGGCCCGCCGGGATGTCCGGCGAGCCCTTTCTGGTACGATAGCCTGGCGTTTGGCGTCAGAACGGGAAGAGCGCGTCGTAGATCTGCTGCCCCCAGCGCGCCTGCTGCGCATCGGTCAGCTGGCCCTTGCCGCCATAGATCACGCGCGCCTCGGCGATCTGGCTGTGCTGGATCGAATTGTCGCGCGCGATGTCCTCCGGCCGGATGATGCCGGTGACGATCAGCTCGCGCATCTCGAAGTTCACCCGCACTTCCTGGCGGCCGCGGATCATCAGGTTGCCGTTGGGCAGCACCTGGGTAACGATGGCCGCCATCGTCATGTTGATCGTCTCCGATCGGTTGGTGGTGCCGCCGCCGGTATATTTGGAACCCGAGCTGGTATCGACGAGCTTCGACGGATCGCTGTTGGTCAGCTTCCTTATCGGCGTCTGCAGGCCCAGCAGGCTCCCGATGCCGGCGGTTTCGGAGCCGCCGCGCGTGCGCGAGGTGTTGTTGCCGATATCGGCCTTGTCGGCGATAGCGATCTTGATCGTCAGGATGTCACCCGTCCTGCCGGCGCGCTGGTCGCGGAAGAAGGCCCCTGCCCCCGTGCGGAACAGCGATGCGCTGGGCGCATTGGCCGGCTGCGCCGGACGGGCGCGGTTCGAGCGATCCAGCGGCGAGGCGAGCGACGGCTCGAGATCCGGCGAATCCACCGGCTCCATCGTCGTCAGCTTCGGCGCCTTGCCCACCGACTTCAGCCGGCCGACCGCACCGCAGCCCGAGAGCGTGGCGCCCAGCGCCAGCGCGAGAATGATCTTACGCATGTACTTTTCCCTCAGGGAGTGGAGATCCGCACCGTGCCGCTGCCGTCGACGATCCCGTCGAGCGTGCGGTTGGTGGCGTTGACGACGATCCGCACCGGATCGCCCTGGGCACCGCTGCCCAGCGCGCGGCCGGCGGCGGTGATCACCATCGTGCCGGACACGATCCTGGCCGTGACCGGCTCGCCGCGCTTCACCAGCTGCGGCTTCATCACGTCGCCGCGGCGGAGCAGCGTGCCGGGCGTCAGCGCCCGCGATGCGTCCATGCCCACGGCCTCTTCCGGGCGGAGCGCGCCGCGCGCGCTCGCCTCGGGACGGGTTTCGATCGAGAGGTCGCCCATCTCGATCCGCGCGCCGCGCGCGACCAGCTGCTGGACCACCGCCACCGGCACGTCCTCGGCAGGTACCGCCACGCGCAGCAACAGGCCCAGCAGCGCGGACATCAGCGCAGCTGGCTGGTCGTCGCCAGCATCTCGTCCGCGGTCTTCACGACGCGGCTGTTCATTTCATAGGCGCGCTGCGCGGTGATCAGCGAGGTGATCTCCGACACCGGGTTGACGTTCGAGGCTTCGATGAAGCCCTGGGTCAGCGTGCCGATGCCGGTATCGCCCGGCGAGCCGACGGTCGGCTGCCCGGACGCGGCGGTTTCGAGGAACAGGTTGCCGCCCTTCGCCTCGAGGCCGCTCTCGTTCATGAAGGTGGCGAGCTGGAGCTGGCCGAGCTGCTGCGGCTGGGTGTTGCCGGCGACGGTCACCTCGACCAGGCCGGTCTTGGAGATGTTGACGTCGAGCGCACCCTGCGGGACCGTGATGCCCGGCTGCACCGGATAGCCGTCCTGCGTCACCAGTTCGCCCTGGTCGGAGATCTGGAACGAGCCGTCACGGGTATAGGCGGTGGTGCCGTCGGGCATCGTCACCTGGAAATAGCCCTTGCCCTGCACCGCCATGTCATAGGGGTTGCCGGTCTGGGTCATCACGCCCTGCTCGTTGATGCGGTAGACGCCGCCGGTCTTCACGCCCGAACCGATCTGGATGCCGGCCGGCACCTTGGTATCGCCGCCGGTGGCGGAACCGGGACGCGAGACCTGCTGGTAGAGCAGGTCCTGGAACTCGGCGCGCTGCTTCTTGAACGCGGTCGTGTTCATGTTGGCGATGTTGTTCGAGATCACGTCGACATTGGTCTGCTGGGCGAGCATGCCGGTCGCGGCGATGGAAAGCGTACGCATGGAATATATCCCTTCGTGAAATTCAGCTGACGCGGCCGAGCTTGTCGATGGCGCTCTTGCGCATGTCCGACATCGAATTGGAGAGGCTCTGGCTGGTCTGGTAGGCGCGCAGGATCTGGATCATGTCGGTCGTCTCGACGATCGCGTTGACGTTCGATCCCTCGACGCCCCCGCTCACCAGCTTGGTGGCGCTGGCCGGCAGCTCGCGACCGCCAGTGGCGGTGAACATGCCGTTGCCGCGCGGATCCACCACCGCCTCGTCGTTGAACACCGTCACCGCGATGCGGCCGAGCGGGCCGTTCTCGCCCATCACCGTGCCGTCCACCTGGACGTTGACCTTGCCCGCTTCCTCGGCCGGGATCTTGATCGGCTTGCCGCCCTCGCCCAGGATCACCTGGCCGCCGGCGGTGGCAAGCTCGCCGCCTTCCAGCACCTTCACATAGCCGGCGCGGGTATAGGCGGTGGTGCCGTCGCCGGCCTGCACCGCCAGATAGCCCGGTCCGTCGATCATCACGTCGAGCGGGTTGCCGGTGGGCTGGAACGCGCCGTTCGAGGCATCGTGCACCGCACCGTAATCAAGCACGAACGATGTTTTCTCGGCCGGTTTCACCGCGCTGTCGGTCCGCTCCACATATTCGCGGAACACCGGCTGCTCGCGCTTGAACCCCACCGTATTCATGTTGGCGATGTTGTTCGCCACCACGTCCATCCGGCGCCGCAGCGCCTGCTCCTGGCTGAGGAGCACGTAAGAGGAGATGTCCACCGGACCGTCCTTCGAAAAATGGTCACTAGGCAGAAATTGCCGGGTGACGCTTCTATAATAGAGGGAAATCGGACGTGCGGACGCCGCGGCCGATAAATCGGAAGGTCCAGGGTTATTATGTCGGCCGAAATCGTCGAGGATAAGAGCGCGCAGGAGGCCCCGGCGCCCAACAAGAAGAAGAAGCTGATCATCATCGGCGCCGCGACTGCCGCTGCGCTGACGCTGGGCGGCGGCGGTGCCGCGTTCTTCATGGGCGGCAAGAGCACGGCCAAGACCGAGGCGCATGGCGAGGAAGCCGCCGCTGCCGACGAAGCGCACGGCGAAGGCGAAGCGGCCAAGGAAGGTGAAGGCGGCAAGGAAGGCGAAGGCAAGGGCAAGTTCGTCGACGTGCCCACCGTCTCGGTCAACCTGCGTTCGCCCGACGGGGCGCCGCGCTTCCTGAAGCTGCACCTGATGCTGGTCCCCGGCCCCAAGACGACCGACGCGGCGCTGAAGGACAAGCTGCCGGTCGTGCTCGACGCCTATCAGCCCTTCCTGCGCGAGTTGCGCCCCGAAGACCTGGGCGGCTCGGCGGCGGTGTTCCGGCTGAAGGAAGAGCTGATGGTCCGCGCCACCCGCGTGCTCGGCCCCGGCATGGTCAAGGAAGTTCTCATTCAGGACCTGATCCAGCAATGATCGATCTAGACGATTTCGACCTCCCGGATCCCCCGGCGGCTCCGTTCGGCGACGATATAGGCAATTTCGGCCAGGCGGACATCGACGCGCTGTTCGGCGGCAGCGAACCGGTTCTGAAGAAGAAGGGCCTGCGCGCCGTTCTGGAATCGAAGGTCATCAGCCACGAGCGGCTGCCGATGCTGGAAGTGGTGTGCGACCGCGTGGTGCGCAGCTTCGCCAGCTCGATGCGCAACATGACCTCGGACGCGATCGACGTCAGCCTGGAGGAAGTCACCTCCGCCCGCTTCGGCGAGTTCATGAACCGCGTGCTGCTGCCGGCGATGGTCGGCGTGTTCAAGGTCAGCGAGTGGGAAAGCTACGGCCTGATCACGGTGGAATCGGGCCTGATCTATTCGGTGGTCGACGCGCTGCTCGGCGGCCGCGGCAGCAACACGCCGAACGTGATCGACGGCCGCGGCTTCACGCCCATCGAGACCTCGCTGGTCTCGCGCGTGCTGGAAACCGCGCTGCGCGACTTCGCCGACGCGTTCGAACCGATCGAGCCGGTGAACATGCGGCTGGAGCGTATCGAAACCAACCCGCGCTTCGCGGCGATCGCCGCCACCTCGAACATCTGCGCCATCGCGACGTTCCGCGTCGACATGGACGGCCGCGGCGGCTGCATCACCTTGGTGTTCCCCTATGCCACGCTGGAGCCGGTACGCCACAAGCTGCTCCAGCGCTTCATGGGCGAGAAGAGCGGCCGCGACAGCATCTGGGAGGCGCACATGGCCTCCGAGGTCCGCAAGACCAACGTGACCGTCAACGTGCTGCTCGGCGAAAAGGCGCTGCCGCTTTCCGACCTGGAAGAGCTGCAGGTCGGCCAGACCATCGCCTTTGACAAGAGCCCCGACGACGCGCTCGACATGGCATGCGGCGATATCAAGCTCGCCCAGGCCCAGATCGGCCAGCGCAGCGGCCGCGTCGCCGTGCGCCTGGTCAACGACGTTTCCCGCACGAGGAAGAAGTAACATGAGTATCGCGCTTTTCGCCAATGTGCTGACGATCATCCTGTGCGTCGCCGTGCTCGTGCAGAGCATGCGCATGATGCGCAGCCTGCGGGCCGTGAAGGAAGGTGCCCTCACCGATGTGGTGAAGGCGCTGGACCATGCGACGGTGCAGGCGCGCTCCGTGCTTTCCGACATGAAGGCGACGCTGGGCACCGATTGTGCGCGTCATGCGCGGCTGGTGGAGCAGGCGCGCGACCTGCGCGACGAGCTGTCGGACATGATCGGCATCGCCGACTCCGCCTGCGAGCGGATCGTCTCTGCCGTGAGCCTTGCCAACGCGCTGCGCGTCGCCGGCGAGGAAGCCGCCGAGCATGCCGACACGGAAGCGAACGCCGCGCCGGAAGCAATGATCGACGCGCTTCCCGCCACGCGTGAGGCCGCGTAATGGCGCGCCCTTCCCTGCTGCTGCTGATGGCGGCGGCCTCCGCGATCGCCGCGGTGGCCAACGCCGCCAGCATCGCCACCGGCGACCAGGACGGCACCAACAAGACCCGGCTCGGCAACTCGATCGAGCGCGACCTGAGCGCCCGCGACCAGGAGGCAGCCAAGCGCCAGCGCGCACTCGACCTGCGCGAACAGGCCGCCAAGGCAGCCGAACAGCGACTGGCCGCCAGCGTCGAGGCGCAGCAGAAGGAGTCGGCCGCCGGCGCGCCCGGTGCCCCCGGTGCGCCGTCGCCCGCGGAAGTGCAGTTCGACGAGCTGGCCCGCATCTACCAGGCGATGAAGCCTGCCAAGGCCGCGGCGGTCTTCGAGCAGCTCGACATGGAAGTGCAGATGAAGGTCGCACAGCGGATGCGCCCTGCCTCCACCGCGGCGATCCTGGGCGCGATGTCGCCCAAGGGCGCGGCGTCGCTCAGCATGGCGCTGGCCCGCAAGAGCGCGGCAAAACCCGCAACGGCTCCGACCGCAGCGGCGATGGCGGCACCGGCAGGCGCTGCGCGCAAGCCGGGCTGAATCCTGCAGGCATCAGCGTCGGCATCCCGGCGAAAGCCGGGATACCCTCGCTGATCGTTTTCTGATCAAGCCGAACTACCAAAGCAAAAAGGCATCCCGGCTTTCGCAGGGATGCCTTTCTTGTCGGCGACGGACCGCCGGTGCTGGGACGGCCTCAGTTCTGCGAGGCGCCTACTTCGACGATCAGCACGCGGCCGAGATCGGGCGACACGGTCTTGAGTGCGCCGGTCAGCGTCCTGTCGAGATCCGCGACGTTCACCGCGCGCAGCGCCGAGGCGTCGAGTCGCGCAAATTCCAAGCCGCCCGCGATCGCCGCCATCCGCAGATTCGGCATCGCCGCAGTAAGCTTCTCGGCGGTGGCGGCGTCGTGCACCTCCAGCACCAGCTTGAAATTCAGCGTGCCTGCGACACGATCGGAATCGACGATAGGGACGGCGATCGACTCCATCTTCACCAGATGCATCCCCTCGCCTTCGCCCCCGCCGCCCGAGGCCAATGCGCGCCCCGCGGGCAGCGGCGAAACCGCCAGTGCCACCAGTCCGAGCATCGCCAGCGTCTGCTTGCCGCGCACCAAATTTCTCCCGTCAATCGCATGGGTCGAGCCGCCGCTGCGGCCACGCACGTCCTATAAATAAGGGACAAGCACTTAACGGAATCCAAATGAGCCACGATCAACGCCCCGCCCGGATGCGCGTCGTCGCCGATGCGGCGAGCCGCGGCAACGCCGTCGACACCAGCGAGATGCAGAACGCCAAGGCCGGCGCACCGGAATCGGCCGCACAAGGCGGACTGCCGATCGTGCCCGCTATGATCTTCGTGATCGCCTGCATCATCGGCGGCGCCGTGGTGACTTACCTCATGGCCGGAGCACATTGATGCGTCGTTTGCTGATCGTCGCGCTGCTCGCCAGCACCGCCGCTGCACCACCCAGCGATCCTGCCCACGCACCCGCGGCGGGCCAGGGCGCCGAGCATGGCGCACCCGCCGCACCGGCAGCCGAGGCCGCCGCTCCCGCGGCACCGGCCGCCGGCCGCGCCGTCTTGCCGCCCTTTGCCGCCGTGCTGGCCCAGATGCCGACGATCACCGACAGCCGCGATTGGCCGGAACTGACGGAGGAGGCCGCCTGGGATGCGCTGATCAACGCCAAGCCTGAATCCCGCCAGCTCGCGCGCTGGCGTTATGCAGGCTCGCTGATCCGCCGCGGCATGGGTGCCGAAGCGCTGGGCGTGCTGGAAACGATGGAATCCGATGACGAGGACCTCGCCCTCGTCGCCCCGTTCCAGCTCGCCAGCGGCGCCGCGCTGGTGATGATCGGCCATTACCGGGACGCGGTGGAAGCGCTTTCGCTCCCCGAACTGGAAGGCAATGCGGAGGCCTGCGCCTGGCGCGTCCGCGCGCTGGCCGGCACCGGCGACGACAAGGCCGCGGCACGCCAGATCAACTGCGCGGTGCCGGCCATCAACGGCCGGGCACCGCAGGAGCGCAAGCCGTTCACGCTCGCCGCCGCAAAGGGTGCCATCGCCATCAACCAGGGCCAGCCGGCGCTCGCCTGGCTGAAGCTGTTCGGCGACCAGGATCCGCAGGCCAATCTGCTGCGCGGCAAGGCACTGCTCGCCTCCGGCGATCCGGCGGAGGGGCTGTTTCGCCTCTCGCGCGCCGATCTGAGCGGCACGCCGGAAATCCAGGCCGAGGCGAAGCTCGCGCATATCGAAGGCGACCTGAAGCTCCACCGCATCCCCCCCGCCGAGGCAATCAAGCAGCTGGAGGCGCTCCGCTATGGCTGGCGCGGCGGCCAGGTCGAACATGGCGCGCTGCGGCTCGAATATCAGCTGGCGCTTGCCGAAAACGATCATCGCGCCGCGCTGCGCAGCGCCGCCACGCTGTTCCGCTATTATCGCCCCGATGGCGATTCCGGCGCGATGCTGAAGCAGATCCAGGCGTGGCTGGGCGAGATGCTGGGGCCGGAAAGCAGCACCCCGCTTCCTGAAGCCGCCGGTCTCTACTGGGACTACAAGGAACTGGCGCCCGCCGGCGCCGAAGGCGATGCGCTTGCGCTGCGCCTCGCCGACCGGCTGGAAGCCGCCGGCCTTTATCCGCGCGCGGCCGAGCTGCTCCAGTATCAGCTGATGCAGCGCCGGCAGGACGTGGCCCAGGGCCCGCTATCGGTGAAGGTGGCCACGCTGTTCATCCTGTCCGGCGATCCGGTGAAGGCGCTCGACACGCTGCACGCGACCGAACAGGCCAGCTATTCGGACGGAATGCGCTTCGATCGCAAGCGGATCGAGGCGGTCGCGCTCTACAAGCTGGGCCGCGAGGACGCGGCGATGGCGGCGCTGGAGGGAATCCCCGGCGGCAGCGGCGTGCGCAGCGAGATCCACTGGCGCACGCGCAACTGGGGTTCGTTCATCACCGAGAACGAAGCCACCCTGCCGTCGCCCGGTGCGATGTCTCCGCCCAACCAGGCGATCGTGCTGCGTCAGGCCGTGGCCCTGGCGATGCTGAACCAGGAGGCCAAGCTGCAGGCGCTGCGCGCCCGCTATGGCGCCGCGTTCAAGTCGCTGCCCAGCGCCCAGGCCTTCGACCTGCTGACCCAGCCCACGCCGACCGTCGACCCTGCCCGGATCAGCGCTGCGATGGCCGCGATCCCCGAAGCGAGCCCGACGGGCGCGATCGGGGATCTGCTGGACGCGACCTCGTCGACGACTACAGGCTGAAGCGCAGCGTCGCGCGCAGGTCGCGGCCTGCAAGCGGCGCATAGTCCTTGAGATAGCTGCTCGCGCGCCGGGCATCGACGTCGAACAGGTTGTTGGCGGAGAGCGTCAGCGTCGTGCCGGGCATCGTCGGGAACGGCTTCAGGCTGAGCGTGGCATTGACCATGGTGTAGGGCGCGGTGCGCGTCTCGAACGCGGCAGTGCGGTTCTGGACGAAGACATGCTCCGCCTCCAGCCGGCCGGTGATCCGGTCCGACTGCGCCTCGATGCCGCCCAGCACGCGCGGCGCGGGGATGCGGGGCGCCGGCCCTTCGTCAACGATGTTGGCGCGGACATAGTCGCCCAGCGCGTCGACATTGACGGTATAGCCGCCCAGCTGCGCGACCCGCACCGATCCTTCCGCCTCGAACCCGTAGTAGCGCGCATCCCGCTGGGTGAACTGGAAGCACGGCAGGTCGACGGTGCGCCCGCTCGGTGCGGCCGCAGCCTCGCAGATCGCCTGCTGCGTCTGGTTGTCGCTGATATAGTTGGAGAACCAGTTGTAATAGGCCGAGGCGTCGAAGCTGTATCCGTCGCCATGGGCGTGGAGCGTGGCTTCCAGCCCCCAGCTCTTCTCCAGCCGGAAATCGGGATTGCCCAGTTCGTAGGCTTCGGTGCCGGCATGGGCGCCATTGGCGAACAGCTCCTCCGCGGAGGGCGCGCGCTCGGTGTGCGACAGGTTCAGGCCGATCCGCACGTCGCGGGTGACGCCATAGGACGCACCGACCGAGCCGGACAGCGCCTGGAAGCTCCGCTTGCCGTTGAAGAAGCGCGTGTCGTCGATCACCGGGTTGGCGGAAAGATCGGTGAACTCGTAGCGCAGCCCCGCCTCGGCCTTCAGCGCGCCGAGATCCAGCTGCTGGAGCGTGAACAGGCCAAGCTGCTGGGTCTTGTTCTTGGGCAGGAAGGCCTCGTCGCCCTGCACGTTGAAGTCGCGGGCGAAATACTGGGCACCGCTCGCGCCCCGCCACGCGCCGCGATCGGCCTGGACGAGCTCGAGGCGCCCTTCCAGGCCCTTGTTGTAGAAGGCGGTGCCGACGGCGCCGTCTTCCTCCAGTTCGAAATGGCGATAGGCGGCATAGCCGGCGCGCAGCCGCACCTTCTGGAGGAAGCCGCCGCCCGTATCGGCCTCGGCGCGCAGATCGAGCCGGTTCTGGACGACGCTCAGCCGCGGCCCTTCCTGCTCCTGCCCCGGCTGGGTCGCGAAGCGGATCGGCACCCCGTACAGGCTGTCATAATGGCTGTAGGCGATGCCGAGCGTACCGGTGTCGGTGACGATCGCCGCGCCGGCACCGGCCGTCCAGGTCTTGGCGGCGGTGTTGGGCAGCCGGTTCTTCACGCCTGCGTTCGCCGCGAAATCGATCGGGTCGGCGCCCGGATCCGCGGGCAGCGCCGCGCTCGCCAGCGCCTGCCGGCGCCTGTCCGCGGTCAGCGCATAGCCGCCGATCTTGAGGTCGTCCGACTTGGAATAGGAGCCGTCGGCATGCAGCACGAGATGGCTCCCCACCGCCACGTCTCCTGCCCCGCCGACCGAACGCTCGTTCGCCGCCGAGCCATAGGTCGCGATGCTGCTCAGCCGATAGCCCTTCTCCGGCACGCTGCGCGGGATGCGGCTGTCGATCACATTGACCACGCCGCCCATTGCCGAGGACCCGAACAGCAGCGCCGACGGGCCGCGCAGCACTTCGATGCGCTCGGCCAGCAGGGGATCGATGATCACGGCGTGGTCGGCCGAAGTGTTCGACACGTCGATCGAGCCAATACCGTCGGTGAGGATGCGCACGCGCTCGCCCTGGAAGCCGCGCAGGATCGGCCGCGACGCGCTCGGGCCGAACGAGCTGGCCGAAACGCCCGGCTGGCGGGCCAGCGTCTCGCCGATCGTCGGCCGCAGGCTGCGGGTCAGCTCCTCGCCGGTCACCACCGACGTGCCCGAAAGCACGTCGGCCTCGCTCTGCCGATAGGGTGCGGTCACGATGATCGCCGGCCCCTGCTGCGTCGGCGCATCCTTCGCCTGTTCGGTCTCGGCGGCAACGGGCTTGTCCGAAAGGGGATCGGCGACCGCGGACAGGGGCAAGAGCACGAGCGAGGAGGAGGCGAGAAGTACGCGACGCATCGAGATTCCACTTTCTGAAGGGAGCGTGACGCGGGGATGTACCGGGGATGATATATGGTATCAAGGCAAAAGATGCTGCGGTGCCGTATTGCGGCCGAACCTCCCGCCGTCCCACGCGACGAGCTTCGAACGCCAGCCACTCGACGAGCCTGCAGCCACTCTCGCCGATCGAGAACGCGCGGGCCGTTGCATTTTCCTTTACGATCAACCGTCAGACCAGGGCCAGCTTCAGCATTTGGAAAGACCTTAAACATGCCTGGCTGGCCAGCATATTACTTCGCCCTGCTCGTGGCGAGTAGCACGATCCCGCCCGACGATGTGCAGGCCGCCGCGTCGGGCGTGATGCCCCGGGCGCAACTATGGAACGGCCTGTATTCGGGCATGACCATGGATCAGATCGCCGACTATTTCACATCCAACAAGGTGGAATACAGAACACGCGTCGTGAAAGGCGTTACCGTTCCCTATCCCGATCAACGCCTCGACATTTTCGGATACCATGCCCACCCGTATTTCATGTACCGGAACAGGCTGCTCGCCGGCATCTCGATCAACATCGAGAGAAGCCACCCCTTCTACGACGACATGATACCTCGTCTAACGAAGATATACGGAAGGCCGCTTATCACCACCTCGGGAAATTCGATTTTCAATCCCGTGATGAGTGTGAAACAATATTATATTTCCGCCGTCTTCGCGGGAGAAGGCACCCATATCGAAGTAAGCTATACCGGAAAATGCTCGGGATCGTATGCGGCGTACATAACCATTGCTCCCGCGCAGAGAAAAATTGCTGCGAGCGCCGGCGTAGACAGCGTTAGCGAGGACAGGTTCTGCCGCTGAGATGATAGCTTCGAGGAAGGTGTCGAGCTTCGCCAAGCCCGGACCGGCCCGCGCATGCTGAGCCTGGCAGCGTGTATATGGAACACCGACCATGGCATCGCGCAAACGGGAGAGGCGGTGGTGGGTCCGCCGCCTACCACGATCAGGCCAGAATACGGCTAATTTGCGTGCCTCTGAGGCCGGCCATTCTCGATAATGCCCCCAAGGATGCCCCCAAACAATTTTCCGCCTTTGCCCGCGCTGGAAGCGCGCTCCGCTGGAACACATCCAGAACGCCGTCTATGTAGATCCGATAAGAACGAGATCGGGACGCGCGCACCATGGGACCATCGCCGGACGTCATCCGCCAGCGGATTGCGGAGCTGTGCGCGGATAACCGCTGCACCTACGCAACCCTATCGCGCCTGCTCGGCCGCCAGGACGGGTACATCGCTCGGCATATCCGCGAAGCGGTGCCGTACGAGCTGGCGATCGCCGATCGAGACAAGCTCGCTCGATTCTTCGGCATCCCCGGCCAGCACCTGGGCGCGCCCGCGCGGATGGATGATCGCCGCGCCTTTGCTGAGCGTCGCCGCTACAAGCCGAACTACCGGACCGTGCTCCGCCGCGCGACCTGAGGACGGCAAGAAAGGCTGATGTGACGTCCCTCTTCAATCCCGCCGCGCAGCTCGAAGGGCCTCGATCAGCTCCAACGAGCGCTCGACGCCCACCTCCCGCGTGATGGCATTCACCGCGGCCGTGATCTGCTGGCTACGACCGAATGCCGTCGCCCCTCCCCCGGCCTCATCCCGCTTCACCAGCGCCTCCCACAGTTGGTCGATCCATCCACGTTCCGCGCCGCAGAGGTGCAGGAAGGCGAGCGCCAGGCGGAGCGCGGCCGACGGGGCCACCGCCCCGGCTCTGGCGCGCTCCTGCGCTTCATCCACCACGCACAATGCGTGGAAGATCGCTCGATCTCTGGCGATTCGCATGCGCGGAACATGACAAGAACATTTACAGGAGTCGAGCGCCTGCAGCTACTTACGGAACAGCCCGTCCACGGCATTGCCCGCCGGCAGCACGCTGGCCTTCGTGCCAATGTAGAAGCTGGGGGCCGTGTTGCCCTCGACCATCGCCGCGCCGTCAACCTTGATCCAGGGGGTATAGTTCGGCCCGGCGACCACCTCGTTGAAGCGGATCGTCACGTTCTTCGGGCGGCTGGACAGGCTGATCGCATGCCACATCGTCATGTAGAAGCGGTTGCCGGTGATCTCGATGTTCTCGTAACCGCCGACGCCGTCCTCGTCGCCGAAGAATACCCCCTGGGGCTCGTGGCCGGGGCTGCCGAGGATCTCGTTGCGGAAGATGCGGACGTTCTTGCAGCCCGAGGTCTGTCGGGTCGTCCAGCACTGCACGAAATCCGGGTGCATGCCGGGGTTGGTGCGGAAGTCGTGCACCGTGTTCCAGGCGATCGTCACCCCGTTCGAACCGGGGATCTCGATCGCGTCGTTGCCAATCCAGCCAATGTCGTTGCCCCGGATCACGACGCCCCGGCTGGTGTCCACCTTGATGCCGGCATTGATCTCCAGGAAACGCGAGTTGCTGACCGTCAGGCCGTCAACACCATATGCCCAGATGCCGTTCACGTCCCGCGACACATCGCCGTCGATCACGCCGTGGACATAGGTGTTGTCGATGGTGATGTTGCTGCCGCCAGTGATGCGGATCATCACCTGCCAGTTGGGCTCGCCGGGCGCGGGCGTGTACGACACCTCCACCCCGGACAGCACCAGGTTGCGCGCGTCGTTGATCGCGATGCGGTCGAACAGCGCGGGCCGCTTGGGGTCGGCGCTCCGGATCGTCACGTCGGACGCGGTGATGGTCGCCACCCCATAGCGGCCGGGCGCGAGCTGGATCACGTCCCCCGGCTGCGCCCGCTTGAGCGCAGCCGGAAGTTCGGTCGGAGTGGCTACCGCGATGGTGGCGGCGAGTATCAGCGAGATCATGCAGCCTCTCCCATTGCAATCTTGAGCCGGACAACCGCTGCCGACTCGATCTCGTGCATGGCTGCGCTCTCGTGGAGGCCGCTGCCGCCAGCGTAGACGCCGCGCACTACGTTTCCGGCCGCGGCGGCGCTGCCACCGCCCTGCGCGACCGAGGCGACGGTGCTGGTGCCATCGCCATTGTCGGTCACGGCACTGACGATCCCGTAATACCAGTTGCCGTTGTCTCCCTTGATCTGGAGGTGGAGCTTGCCGTTGAACTGCCCGTTGACGCGCGCCGGGCCGGAGCCGGTCCAGGCCGCAGCCAGCGTCGTGTTGAGCGGTGCGATCGGCCACTTGTCCCGGTTGACGCCGGTGTCGGCAGCACCGTCACGCCATGGCGCCTCGCTCCAGGTGATCGCGTTTACCCCGTTGCGGAGCGCCGCATTCGGATCGCCGAGCCCATCGGGGCCACCGATCGCGGCGTTAAGCTGCCACCGGATGCCGTCCGGATACCGATCGACGAAGCCTCGCGCCGAAAGGTTCTGACCCTCCAGCGTCGCGAAGGCATCGGTGCCGGCGCCGGCATAGGTAGTGAGTTCGAGCTGCGCGATAGGCACCGCGGGAGCGCCGCCACGACTGCGCCAGAGCCCGTACATGTCCCGGTAGCTCTGGATCAGCGTGGGGAGCAGGGCGCCGCCGGTGATGCTGTTCGTGCCATGCTGACTGAGCAGGACGTCGTAGGGCATCACGCCACCGTTCAGCGCGACCAGCTTGTCGGTCATTGCCAGCATACCGGCCATGAGCGCAGCGTTGCCGAAATTTTCCACGTTCTGACCGGAAATACAGCAGTTTGCGAACGGGAGGCGCTTGGCTCCGCCATCGTTGCGGTCGAGCCCGATGCTGGCATAGCCCGATTCCAGGCGCGCATTGAGCTGGTAGGCGTGCGCTGCCTGATCGCGGCCATAGCCCTTGCTGTCGCCAGTCAGCATGACGCACTTGCGGCCGTCGCCGCCCTTGGCCGCCATCTTGACCGGCACCAGCGTGTTCGGGTTGTTCGGCTGGCTGATTGCACCGGCGCCCGTCGCCGCGGTTGCGAGCGAGGTTGCCGAGGATTTGGACTGCCCGCCCGTGTAGGCCGTATATGCGTTCTTCGGAAAGGTCTGGCCCGGGATGTCGTCGAAGACGTAGGCAAACCGGATGGTGATCTTCTTGTTCGCGGGGACGGTGATGCCGGCGAGCTTGATCCAAAAAGCATCCTCGCCAGTCGAGGTGTCGATGCGGTTCGGGGTGACGGACGTAGCGACGTGAGACACGCCATCCCAGATCACGTTGACCACCTCGATGGTGGCAGCGAAGCTGCCCTTGGACACAAAGGACGTGCCGCCACCCGGCGCGTAGGCGTAGGGACTGAAGCAGATCAGGGGATCGGTGACGTCCCATTCCGCTGACCACATGTCCTTGTCGCGGATGTGATACCGATTGGCCTGGTCGACAGCCTGGAGATCGCCGCCGCTACCGGTCGTGACGTTCTCTCGGAGCCCCGTTCCGACGTAGCTGTACCACAGCGGGGACGTGCCGGTGCGCACCGCCGGCGTCCCTATGGGCAATGCAACACGCCCTGCAAACAGCGCACGGGTGGATACGGACAAGTTCAAGGCGCTCAGGCGCATAGCAGCGCTCCTACCGATCGATGCTTTGGATTGTGGCGGTCGCGGGCATCAATCGTTCGCTCCGCCGTCGGCATGGTTCGCAGCTATTCCGGCCCAGAAGGCCTGCCAGCCGAGGGCGACGGCGGTGTTGCGCTCGGCCTCCGCGAGGAGGGCAAGAACATCGTCACACGAAGCGGCGAAGTGAGCGCGGCAGGTGGCGTCGGGATCTGCGGGGCCAGCCGGCGCTCCGCCACCACCCTGATCGGCTCGGGCTGCGGCGAGCTCGCGCATGCGCTGAGCAGCGAGAGCGCGAGAAGCGGCAAGCTCAGCCTGCACGCGATCGAATTTCGCGAGAACATCATTCGATACCTCCTGGTTGGTGCGCGCGTCGGCGCGCTCGACGGTGAGAGCGTGGGTGGCATCCTTGGCCGCGGCGTCGGCGCGCGCTTGCCGCGCCTGGTCGACGGCGGCGCCGAGGATCCGGATTTGCGCAATCGCGCCCTTGGTGGAGAGCGTGACGGGCTTGCCGCCCTTGTCGACCGCATGCCCCGCCGTCGACGCGGCGGCGCGCAGCGCGTCCTTCTGCTGGGCGACATGCCCGATCACGGCGAGCGAGATTGCGAACGCCAGGGCGAGCCCCAGCGAGACATAGCGTTGCAGGTTCATGCGTCCCGGTCCTCTGGCCAATGGGGAAGGTCGACGGTCTGGCCGGCGAGCGCATGGGTGCAGTCGCCGAGGAAGGCGATGCGGCCGTCCGTCACAAAGGAGTGGCAGACCTCCGGAGGGTCGCCCGGCTCCGGTTGAAACGCCGGATCGACAGCGCGGCCGGTGCGAACAAGAACGCTCGGCATGAAGGTCGGTGCTTCCGGAGAGCCATTGTAGCCCCAGGCATCGCCGCCCTGTGCCGGAGCGACGGGAAGCACGTGTGGGGCGTGGCAGCCAGGGCACCAGAAGCCGACACGGCTTGGCCGATACTCTGCAAGAATTGGCGAGAGCATGCGCATGGTTCAGCGTCTCCGGATGAAGGCGTTTGGATCGCGCCGGTGCGGCGCCAGGATCTTCGGGCAAGCCTCGTAGGCATGATCGCGGCCGCCGCAGTATGTGCAGCGGAGGCGCACCCGCGCGGACGAGCCGCCCCAAGTATGGGGGCAAAGCGGCTTCTGGTGCTCGCCCGACCCGCAATAGGTGCACCTCATGCCGCGCGGCGCTTGGCAAAGGCGGCGGCGAGGCGCGTGTCGTAGCAGTTCTCGCGGTAGGCGCTGCCGTTGTAGCCAGCGGCGAACTTCGCCCACTGCTGCCCGCGCAGCGCGGCCACGAGCCCCCGCCCCTCCACGAACCGCAGGAAGCCGTCGAGCTGGTCCGCCTCGGTCTGCGACTGCTGCCAGGCGAACGCCCAGGGCGACGTCGCGCCGCACACGGCATAGTTCTCGCCCAGGACCTGAAAGCCGCCGTAGCTCGCCGAGGCGAAGCCCGCGTCGAGGTCGAGCGCCACCGCCTCGAGCAACTGGTTCCAGCGTCCAACCTGGCTGCCCGGATAGAGGGCGCGGTTCCACGTCCTGGAGGAGATCTTCGGGTGACTGGCATCGTACCGGTGCCCGGTCGCGCGGCTGAACCGATGCGGCTCGAACAGGATGGTCGGCCGGCCGGCGATGAACGGCGACGCGCTGCCCTCGACGTCCCACACTGCCCAGATGGCGGCCGGGTCAACCTTCAACCTGTCGGCGGCATCCTCGATGTCGTGATCGCCGAGCTTGTAGTCGGGCCCATCGGTGAGCGCGGTCAGGATCGCCGTGCGATCGGCGGCACCGAAAGGCGCGCCCTCGGTGCCCGGCTGATGGCCAAGCGCCACCAGCCGCCGCCGTAGCGTCGTCATGTCCATGGATTGTCTCCGGGTTGAGAGGGTCGGTCGCCTATTCGGCGCCGCTGGCATCCTTGCCGAAGGCGGCGCGGAGCATCGCCATCGCGCGATTGCCGAAGAACTCGATTGCGAGCATGCCCGAGAATCCCAGGCCGATGCCCCACATCACCGCCATGCCGGCGCCGATCGGATGCCCGCCGCCGATGATGGGAAATTCACCGGTCACGATCAGGAACAGGATGATCAGCAGCAGGGCGGTGAGCGCCACTTCCTGCCGAAACGTCAGCTTGCGGAGCGGCGGCGGGGCGATGAAGCGCGCGAGAACGAGGCCGATGACCGAGAGCGCAAGCGCGAGGATTGGAATATCGACGCCGAACGCCGTGACGATGGCCGGACCGAAGGTCGGCGCGGCGACTGCCGCACCCGATAGCTTCACCGCAAGCCCGCCGCTTTGTACAAGGTCACTCCCACCGCTATGCACAGCACCGCCCCCGTTATCTTGAGCTTGTCGCGCACCATTCCCCAGGTCGGGCGGACAGGAATTTTGATCGGATCCAAGCCCAGGCGATGCTCGATCGAGCGCTCGGCGCGGATCGTGAGGAACATCGACATCAGGAAAGGGATGATGGTCGCGGCGTCGCAGACGCGATCCAGCTGGAAGATCCACCACATCGCTTCGTCGGACGCCTCGCCCCAGGCGAGCAGCAACAGGACGTCGGGTCCAGCGCCAAGGATGATCGTCAAGAGGAGCCCGCACAGGATCAGCCGGTGATAGCTCAGCAGCGTCAGCCCGGTCGGTGAAGGCGGCAGCGCCACGTTGCGGATCTTCGCGTTCACCTCGCGCTCCCGCGACCGCTCGAGCACCGCGGCGATCACATAGGCCAGCGAGATCGACGTGATCAGCGCCAGGCTGAACAGCGCGAACCCATAGCTCAGCGGGTTGTCGTTGAACGACGGGGGGAAGCGAGTCTGCATCATGCGGCTGCCCCTGGCCAGCCGCTGATGATGTCCAGCGCCGCGAGGTCCTCGACCGTCTCGGCGGCATCGATCTCCGCGCGGAGGGCCTGAGCGCGCTGCCAGCAGCTCGCGATGTGCTCGCCGACCGCGACGCCCAGCGCGATCATGGCCAGCGCGTCGTGCGCTCTGGGCTGATTATCGGCCATGACCCAGTCGACGGAATAGGGCTCGCCTCCGGCCAGCGCGATCTGGGCCATCTGCACCGCGCCCGCGATCAGGACCCGGCTTCGCTCGTCACTATCCACCCGGCCCAGCGGCGTCTGGCATCCGCCGCCGGCGCAACCGTCGCGCGCCGCCTTGGCCGCAGCCCAGGCTCGCACCTTCGCGAGGTCTAGATCCCCGGTGGCCGCGTCGATCAGAGCAGCGCCCGCGAAAGGCCTGCCGGTGGCGGTGAGCGCCGCCTCGGCGTCCGCGAGACTCCCGATGCGCACCTCCGGCGGCAGCGTGTACGTGCCGCGCCAGACGATCAGCACCATGTCTTCCTTGGCATAGCTGTCGACCAGCACCTGCGTGCCGCCCTGCATGCCCATGAAGCTGTCGGCACGGTGATATTTCGCGAGAGCCCCGTTCGGCATCTCGTGCTCGAGAATGAACATTCTCAGCTCCTGATATGTGGGAGGTCAGAGGCCCGTCACGTCGACGATCATGATCGTCCCGGTGTTGTAGGTCAGAGGCTGCGGGTTCGCCTTGTTGACCCCGTAGAGGTTGCCGGAGTGCTGCAGCCAGTCGAAGTCAAGGATATGCGGGCTTCCGTCCCGCGCCTGCGCGGTGAGGGCGTAGCCGGTCCAAGTCCAATACGGCGGATTGTCGCCGACGATCAGCTGGCCGCCCTGCATCGTAAGGTCGGTCTCCTCGTCGCCGTGGTATCCGATCATCCCGGGGAAGACGGCTGCATATTTACGTCCCGGCGTTCCCACCCACGATCCCGGCGCGCCGTTGATGATGTCGACAGCCCGGACGGCCTGCTGCGCGCTGCTGAAGGTCAGTTCCCCAGTTATGGGAGACCTCGCGTTGAAGCCTGGCTTGGCGGCGATCTGGGAAGGCTTCTCGATCAGGTAGAAATCACCGGCGCCCGACCAGTTATTCGGCGCCGCAAGCCGGATGCCGGTTGGTCCTGCGGCGGTGTAAGAGGCCCCCATGGGCCCAGCAGGCGCCCCGACCGGCCGGATCGCCACCATGCGGGCCGGGTTCAATGCGCCCGGGGGGCTGATCAGCCATTGATTGGCGCGCTGGAAGCCGGACGCGAACTTGGTCGCTGTCGTCTTGCCCGCATGCTGGTAGCTCGCGAACAGGCTGGTGAAAACGATCTTGCCCGCGTCGTTGCGCAGAACCATGCGCGAGCCTGCCGCGCCGCCGAGCGTGATCAGGTCTATCCCGCCATAGAGCACGTCGAAGGTGCCGGTGGTCGGGTAGTTCCCGCCTTGCGTTGGGGTCCGGTGCCAGATCAGGGTTGATCCCGACACGGTGACGTTAGGCCGGCCTAGATATGCCTCCCCGCGCACGAACGCGAAGGGGCGCGAGCCATTCAGCGCCGGCACATCGATCGCGCCGTCCGGGTTGCTCGCATAGTCGATGGACAGGCCGCCCAGGATGATCGCCGCCTTGTCGCCGGCGCCGCTGTCGAATTGCAGCGCGCCGGTGAGCGGGTCGCGCTGGCGGAACGTCGCCATCAGACGGAGATCTCGATCGCCAGGACGTTGTTGGCGGCGAACAGCCGATAGCCGTTGTTGTCCATCTCGAAGCCGGCGCCCTGGCCGTTCACGCGCGAGGTCAGGAAGCCGACCGTTTGCGTGATCGCGGAGAGATAGGTGACATTGATCGTCGAGGCTACGACCGAGCCCGCCGCGAGCGCGTTCGTGGTCACCGAGTTGGGCGCGAGATCTGCGCCGTCCGCGGACCGGTTCCAGCCGCTGCCGTCGAAGCGGTAGAGCTTCTTGTCGGCCATCAGGTAGACGACGCGCCCCTCGAACAGGTTCGAGTTGGGTAGCGAGCTGACGATCTCATACCCGCCCAGCAGTTTGGAAACCGAGAATATCTCGGTGATCGTCTGGCCACCATAGGTGGCCGAGAGGGTGAGCGTTGCCGTGTCCGCGCTGAGGTCGGTGACCTGATAGTACCCCTTCGGCTGCCCCGCGACGGGAGTGCCGAAGTCGGTGTTGATCGTGCCGGTGCAGCCCGATGCCGCCGCGGACAGGAAGGCGCTCGCCGTCACGTCCGCGCTGCCCGACATCACCGACAGCTGCCCGTTCGCGCTGGCGAAGCTCTTCACCACGCCGTTCGAATAGGCTTCGACGGCCACCGCCTTGCGGGTGACCTTCGGGTAGACCGCTGGCGCGCCGGGGTTGCCCTGCCCCCCGGTGTCGCCCTTGCCGCCCTGAGGGCCTGGCGCACCGTCCGAGGGCCCGGCCGTGAACGGCGGAAATGCCGTCTGCGACGCGGTGGCGCTGCTGATCATGGGCTTCATGATCGCGCCGAACATGGCGGCCGGGGTGGCGGCCACGAAATAGACCTCGATCCGACAGCTGACAGCCCCTGCCGGTGCAGTGAGGAAGCCTGCGAGGATCGTTCCAAACGGGTTGCTGCCCGCGCCGGCCGCGATCTGCGCAGCCGGGCCAATCTGCGCTCCATTCGCGTCCAGCCAGTACACCACGGCATTGACGAAGGCCGTGTTGGAGCTCTCGACCGCCACCTGTACGGCGAGGCGCTCACCGGCGACAACAGGAATGAAATATCCGGAGGCAGTACCAAGTGAGAAGGTGTCGTTTGCTGCTGAAGCGGTGCCGGCCAGCTTGAATATTGGGACACCGTAGGCGACGAACGTGGTTGTCGAGGGAGCTGCGATATTCGGGCTAAGGGCCGGGACAGCCCAACCAGCAAAACCGCGCTCGAACATCGAGTTGCGAACGCGGTTCACGTTGTTGATCGCGTCAGCGCCCTTCGCACCGGCCGCCACCGCGACGACACTGATGGAATCGCTGAGCGTCGTGCCGTCCGCCAGCGCGCCGGTGACAATCACGCCGCTGGTCGAGCCCCGCGCGAGCGAGAAGTTGTGCTCGGTCATGTAGACGCTGTCGCCGGACGCGGCCGAAAGGTAGGAGAGCGACACCGCAGCCCCGGTCGCGTCGGTGATCGTCCAGTAGACCGTCGCGCTGGTGTTCTGCTTGTTCACGCCGAACGTGATGGTCTGGTCCGCCGGCGTCGGCGCGCCGCTGCCGTCATAGGAGATGGTCTGCCGGTTCGATCGGATCGACAGAAGCTTCGCCGCCGCGCCCGCGCCGCCCGCCCTCGACTTGTTGAGGGTGAACTGCTTGGTGGCCGTGATGCCGGAATAGGGACCGAAGCCGACCGCCTTGATCGTCAGCGCCCCCGCGTCCTCGCCCACGTCGAGCCCGCCGGTGATCGCATAGGTTGCGCCGTCATAGCTTACCGCCAGCCCCTGCGGATTGGCAGCGGTGGTGAGATTGAAGCTCGATTGCACCTCGTTCGCGCCGTCGCGAATGATGAAGGTGCCGCCCGCGCCGGCGTAGCTGGCGACGTTGCCCGCCGCGTCGGCCGGAACGGTGTGGTCTTCGTTGGTCAGGTAGGCGGTGAGTGTAATCCCGTCGCCGGGCACCTCCGCCGCGGCCTTCGCCATGCCCTCGATCGTGACCGAGCAGGTACTGACCTGCTCGCCCAGGGTGACGGTGAAGTCGCGGAAGAAGCCGTAGATCGTCAGGGCGTCGAGCTCGGCCGCGCCGATCCAGAGCGACGGCTTGGCGCGGAGCGTCGCCAGGCGGCGTAGCAGCGCGTCGGCGCCCGCCGTGGCGATCTGGCTTTTCGCCTCCATGCGCTTCGCCCAGGCGCGCTCGAGCGGCACCGTGTTGCCGAAGTCGTCCGTGTTCTTCACGCTGAAGTCGAGAATGCCGATGGTCGGCTCGTCCGCCAGGCGGCCCAGCCCCTCCTGGGCGCCGATCAGCAACGTGCCCACGGCGACTGCAGCTCCAGCGTCCGCGCCGGCGATCGTAACCGTTGCGGTGTCGCCAGCGGCGAGCGCCAGATCGAGGAACAGCGCGGTGGTGACGTCGCCGCCAATCACGCGGACCTGGTCATAGCCGGGCGCCTGCACCCGCACGGTTGCGCCGACCGCGTCCAGCACGGCGATCGCGTCGGCGAAGGTGCCGGGTTTCAGCTGCGCGACGATCCCGCCAGTCGTCGTGGTGGTGGTGCCGAGCGCCTGGTCGAACATCGCCCAGCGGTTGGTCGGGCCGAGGTCGAGCCAGTGCGCCGGGTCGGTCGCTGGGTCGTTCCCCGCATTGCCCGCGGTGAGGCTCTCATAGGTCCGGTGTGTGGCCGCCAGGATCACGCGCGCGCCCACGACGTAGGCGGTGCCGGCGGCATATGCCGGATACTCGTCCTCCGGCACGCTGGACGCCACGAGCGCCGCATCGGTGAGCGCCGCCGGCCGCACGACGCGGAAGTCGCTGGCGCCGTCCAGCGCCGGGTCGCTCAGCGGCACGGCGATGCTGGCAGCTGGATAGCCTTCGATCGTGAGCGAGCAGGTGCTGATGCCCTGCAGGCTGATCACTTGCGAGAGGTCCTTGTAGAGGCCGTAGGCGATCAGGCTGGGGAAATCCCCCTCGCCAATCCAAAGCGCGGCCTGCGCGCGAATGGCCGCCAGCTGGCGCTGGATGCCGTCGAGCGCCGCGTCGTCGATCAGGCACTTCGCATCGATTCGCTTGGTCCAGCCACGATCCGCGATGGTCGTGACGCCGAACTCATCCGTCTCCCGGCGGCTGAAGTCGGTGAGCCCAACGGTGGGAGCATCGGCAAGCGTGCCCAGATCGAGCGCGGTACCGGTGATCAGCTTGCCGACAACGGCAGCCTCGCCCCCTGGCACGATCGTGATCGTTGCCGAGCGCGCGGCTGCAGCTGGCAGGCCTAGGAAGACCTCGCACGCGGCCGGCGCGCCGCGGGTGGTATCGAGCAGGGTCACGCTGTCCGCGGTGATCTGCACCCGCACGCTCGCCGCCTGCAGGTCGACCAGCCCGATCGCGTCGACTGCATCCGGCAGCGCCAGCGTCAGCACGATCGCTGCCGAGGAGCTGGTCGCCGGCCCGGCGGCGACGTCGAACATCGCCCAGCGGTTCGTCGGGCCCGCGTCGAGCCAGAAGCTCGTGCCGCCGGCCGCGGGCGCGTGCCCAACATTGCCCGAGGCGGCGCTCTCGAACACCCGGTGGAGCGCCGCCACGATCACCCGCGCGCCCAGCGCATAGGTGGTGCCGGCATCCCAGGCCGGATAGTCCGCCTCCGGTACCGACGACGCGGTCAGGCTGATCGGGAGCGGCCGAACGACCTTCACGCGACCGCCTTCGTGCCGATCGCCGCGCCGCCGGCCGCCTGGGTGGCGGTGTCGAGGATCTTGGCCGTCTTGCCGGTGTTGCCCGCCGTCGCGGCGTGGCCGGCGTTATTGTCGGTTCGCAACTGCTTCACCTCGTCAGTGAGGGCCGCCAGCGCCGTCCGCAGATCGGCGATGGTGGCGGGGTTGTCGTTCGAGCCCGACGTCGCGGTCTGGGCGGTGGCGGCAGCCGAGAGCAGCGCGGCGTTGCTCGTCGCCGTGGCGGCGGTGCCCAGCTTGTTGATCGCCCCATAGGTCGCCTCAAGGCTTGCGGCCGTCTGCGCCTGCACCCGGGCCAGCTCCTGCCGGCTCGTGGCAGCGCTCGCGGCGGCGGAGAGCAGCGCCTGCGACAGCTGGGGCAGCGACTTGGCCGCATCCTGGTCGCCGCCGCGCGCCGCCGCGCTCGCCGCGTTGAACTGGCCGAGCAGTCCGGCGTAGGTGGTGGAGCCGGTGACGTCGCCAAGCCCGCGGATCCGCTTCACCTCGTCCATGATGCTGTCGCCCACGGTGCTCCACGCCTGCCGCAGCTCGTCCGCTGCCTTGGCAGCCTCCTGCGCGTCCTGGATCGCCCACACCTGCAGCTGCAGCGCGCGGTTGCTGGCATCGAGCTTGGCCAGGTCCAGCTTCCGGATTTCGTCCGTCTTGCCCTGCAGTTCGAGGATCTGGCGTTCGAGGTCCTGCCGCTCGCTCATGACGTCGGCGGCGCTCTTCGCACCCTGCAGCGACTGCTGAAGGTCCGCGAATGCCGGCGCCAGCTTAAGCAGGGTGGCATAGGTCGCCTGGCCGGCGGTGGTGGTGAGGTCCTGCGCCTCCACCAGCTGGCGGAAGGAGGCGAGCGTCGGCGGTACTGACACGCCCAGGCTGGCGAACACCTTGCTCATCTGCGCCGTCTTGGCGGCGGCCTGCTCCTCCGAGGTGTAGAACGCCTGAAAATAGGCGGTCGCCGCGTCGTTCAGCGCCGAGACGCTGTCGAACTGGTCGGCCAGGCCGAGCTTGGCGGCGATGCCCATGCCCCTGGTGCTGGCGCCGAGCAGGTCGAGCGAGGTGCTGACCTGCTCCACCGTCGTTGCGACGCGGGTGAGCGTCTCGAAAGCGCCCTCGCCGACCTTCTGGAACTGGGCGATCAGCGGGAAGGCAGCCGTCGCCATGTTGTCGGCCGCCGCACCGAACACCGCGTTCAGCTTCTCCTGGATCTGCTCGCCGGTGAGGCCCTTCAGGTCGATTTTGCCGATGTTCACGACGAAGCCGTTCAGCCGCTGCTGGATTGCGTCGGTTGATGCGCCAAGCGGCACGGCCGCCGCCTTGATCGCGTCGTTGAAGCTGCGGAGGATCAAGGTGAACTGGTTCGAGAGGCTCGGGTCGAGCGCGCCGTACTGGGTCGAGTAGGAGCGACCCGAGACGATGCCCAGGAACTTCTTCGTCTTCGTCACGTCCGAATAGGCCTGGCCGTTGAAACCACCGTTCAGGACGCTGCCGAGAGACTGCGCGCCGCCATAGATGCCGCTGCCGGTCACGTCGGTGCGGGTGCCGAACAGGCTGCTGAGCAGGCCGCCGACCACGGGGATTGCACCGAGGACCGACCCGATCAGGTTGGGCTTGAACCCCTGCGCGACGCCGCCGCTGGCGTTGATGTCGCCGCCGCGGACGATCACCGACGCCACGCCGCTGATCTGGCTGTCGATCGACTTCAGCGAGGCCAGCATCTGGCGCGAATAGACGTTGGTGACGGTATCTACCGCCTTCAGCTCGTCGATCGCGCGCTTGAGGCTCTCGCTCTTGGCGGAGGCGTCGCCCAGGACCGTACCAGTGCCGGTGTTGGTCGGCGCCTGCTTGGCGCCGCCACCGGTGAGCGAGCCGATCACCGCCACGCCTGCTGCAACGAGCGCGCCGGCGGTCGCTGCCATCGCGACGATGTTGAACGGGAACGGCAGCTTGGACTGCGCCGCGATACCCTCGGTGCCCTGGGCGGTGGCCCGGGCAGCGCTGTTCGAGACGATGCCGAGCGTCTCCGCGACGTCCTGCGCCATTGCGCGCACCGACATGGCAAACTGGATGGCGCGATACGCCTTCTCGGTCGCCGCGAGGATCTCATATCCCTTGCTATTCTCGCTGAAGAACCCCTTCGCGGCAGAGGCCATGTCGCCATAGACGCCGATCTGCGCCGTCGCGTTGGACAAGGCGAACTTTGCATTCTCTCGATCGATGCGAGCCTGGCCGCCCCCGGCTTCCTTGATGGCCCGTAGCCGCGCGAGGTGCTGTGCGTCTGCGCGAGCGCTGTCCGCCTGATAGTTGGCGTAGATCGCGGCCATGTCGCCGATCGCCTGCCCGACATCGCCGAAGGCATCGGCCATGCCGCGGCTCGCGTTCTGTACGCTGCGAGCAACGGTGTCCCAGCCGTCGGCAGTCAGGGCCAGATCCTCCTGCAGGCGCCGCGCCGCGCTTTCCTGCGCCTCTAGGGCCGCATCCTTCTCGATTAGCTGGCTCTTGAGGGCGTAGTATTCCTTCCAGCGAGCCGCAGCCACGTCCGCGCCGTCCGCGATGTTCTTCGCGATGAAGCTTTCCTTCTCCAAATCCAGCGCAGCCTTGGCGCGTGCAGCACCAACCAGGCCGTAGAGCGCCAGTTCGTCACGAAGCGGCTGTAGGACGTTGCGCCCGAATTCCTCGGCAGACTTCTCGGCGGCCTTGTCGGCCTCCGCCTGAACGGAGATCTCGCTCATGCTGGGCAGCTCGAATGCGGCGGCTCGCGCCTTGCGGAATGCCTCCGCGGCAGCCTTGCCGTATCGGGCCGCCGTTTCCGGATCGAGCTTCGCGTCGGCGATGCTCTTGAGGGCGGCCTGATATTCCAGCGCTGCAGACGCTGCCGGATCGAACTTCTTGGCAAGGTCCGCCTGGGTGTCAGCGAGCTTCTTGGACGCGGCGGCTGCGCTGTCGGCGCCCTTCTTCCACGCGATATGAAAGTGGTCGCCCTCGTCCAGCAGCTGGCGAATGCTGACGCCCGCCGCACGATAGGCCTCGCGGATCTTGGCGAGGGACATTCCGGGCGTCTTGGCAATGTCGAGCGCGTTGCCGGTCTCGTGTGCACTGCTGCCCGGCGCGGCAGCCAGCGCGGCCCAGGGGCCCTTCCCGGCCTTGTACGCCATGTACTTGTCGTACAGCGCCTTCTGCTCAGCATAGGATCGCTGTTCGCTCGTGATGCGCGCGCCGATGCTCTGGGCAATGCGGCGTGCTTCGGCGAGGTCGATGTCGCGGCCGACCTGCGCCGTCTGCTTCATCGCGGACTGGCGGTCCTGCTCGGCTTTCAGCGCCGCTTGGCGGTTGCGCTCGATCTGGGCGAGCTGGTTCGCGAGTTGACCCGCCAAGGCCGTCGACAGGGCGCCCCCAGCGGCTGTTTGTGCCCGAGCAGCATTCTTCGCCGCGGCGGCCTGATCATCGTACTGCTTCTTAATCCGCTCGCTTGGGTCCGCCATGCGCTTGGCGACTTCCTCCGCCAGCGCGATGCGGGTTTCCCCAATCCTGGATTCGGCTGCGTCGATGAGTTTCTGCTGTTCCTCGGCCTGCCGCTTGAGTTCCACAACGCGAGCGGCGTATTGCGCGGCCACGATTGAATCTGCCCCGCCGGGGCCGCTGGTCGGCTTAGCGTTGTTGGCGAGCACTTGGGCCTGCTCGATCTGGGCAAGCGTGACGCGCCGGATGCTGACTTCGCGAGCTAGGTTGTTTTTCGCGTTGATGTTGTCTTGCTCGGCGGAGGTCTTCTGCGCGGCGATCGCGTCGCGGGTTGCTTGGGTGCCCTCGCGAATCGCGGCTGCGACGCCTTCTGCGGTTGTCTTGAAGCGTTCCTTCGCCTGCCGGTTCAGTTCCGTTTCGGCGGCGTCCTTCTTGAGCTTATCGACGGCGTCGTTCAGCGCGTTGTTGTGCTTCAGGATCTGCTCCGTCAGCGCACCTGCGACAAGCATGCCTGCCGTCAGCGCCAAACCCCACGGCCCGAGCATGAACTTGCCGAACTTCTCCGCGGTCCCGCCGAGATAGATCATCTGGCCGGCGGCTTGACCGCCCTGGATGGCAAGAACATTCAGCACATTCGTACCCATGGAAATTTGGGTGAATGCGTCCTGCGCCTGCGGCGAGATGGCCGCTAGAGCCGATCCGTTGCCGCGTACCGCCTTGGCGCTGCCGTTCCCAGCCGTCTCCAGCCTGACCATTTCAGCGTTCAGTGCGCGGATATCCCCTGCCAGCTGAGTGAGGCCCTGCTGCTCCGCGTTCAGTGCGCGCTGTTCCGCACGCATGTTGCGGATCTCAGATGCCGTCTTGCCGAACGTCTCAATCTGGCGCTCCAACTGACGGACCAGCGATTCACCAGCGCGCTCCGCCGCCTGAGACTCCGCCTTGGCGGTTCGGAATGCACGCGTCGTGGCTGTGGCAAATGTGCTGACCGATGCGGTCGCGCCAG
The DNA here is from genome assembly GCF_001598435.1 of Sphingomonas pituitosa NBRC 102491. Classification (GTDB taxonomy): domain Bacteria; phylum Pseudomonadota; class Alphaproteobacteria; order Sphingomonadales; family Sphingomonadaceae; genus Sphingomonas; species Sphingomonas pituitosa. The sequence goes on along the minus strand of NZ_BCYY01000016.1, from coordinate 102,368 downwards.
AAAGGTCGAGAGCCGATCCGCTGGCCGCTTTCATCTTGTTGAATTCGCGCACCGCGTTGGCCGCAGTTTCACCAAGGATGTCGTCCAAAGAGCGGAGGTTGCCGAAGGAATCGCCAAAGTCGATGTTGAAGCCAACCTCAAGAGCGGGCGAGCCGTCGTCCATAGCGACCTCCACGACAAAAGCCCCGCCGAAGCGGGGTGATGCTTACTTCGATTTAAGGTCGGCTACTTGCTCGCGCCGTCCGCGCCGATTTCGACGTTTTTGACTTCGAGATTATCGGCCTGCGGCGATGCAGGATCGGGAGCGTTCATGTCGCCGGAACACATAATTTCGGCGGCGAGCTTCTTCTCATTGTACTTTTCTTGATCCCGGGTCTGAAGATAGGCTTCTGCGACCCTCTTATGCGCAGCGCAGAGTTCCATGCGCGTTGGATGCGCATTCTTGATCATCGCTAGATCAGCCTCAGCTTCATCCACCTTGCTGGAGCAGGCCGCCAGCGCCACCAAGCCGATCGCCAGAAGAAACGCGCGCATGCCAGACCCTCCGAAGGCGGGCAGTGATACACGCGCGATTGACCGGCGGTCACCCGAAAACCGCAGCGAGCGACGAGACTTCGGCCTTCTTCTCCGCCTCGGTCACCTCCGAGCGCCACGGTGGCGGACAGTTCTCGCTTTCTGCCCGCTTACCCTCGACGACATAGGTGGTTGAGAGGGTCTTGATCAGCCTGGCCTCCCAGGGGCTCAGCGTCACACAGGTCGCGCGCTGCCACTCGTTGATTTCTCGCCAGCTGATCGGGCCGACACCCATGCCCGCGGCCTCCGACAGGCCAATCTCAACCAGCCAGTTGATGATGTGGGGCATGGGGTTCGGGGGCATCATGGGGGTGCGGATGCCGTTTGCCTTCATCTGGGCAGCCCGGCTTGCGGCAGCGGGGGAGGCATTCGCCTTAGCTCTACCCGACCCCTCGGGCGGACGTGGCACGGCATTCAGCCATGCCATTTGCCGCACGTAGAGCTTCAGGTCTTCGGCGACCTGGGCATGAAGTTTCCCCAGTCATCCCGGAATTTGTCGGCCTGCTCTTTGATCCATCCGAGCGACGGATCCGAATAGACGGCGAGGAACAATGCCTTCCCGGTGAGTGGGGTACCATCGGCGGCGTCATATTCGATGTGCTGGAAGCCGACCGTCAGCGCGGAGAGGTCGGCGGCCTTTTCGGCGCGCTGATCCTCGGCCGGCGGCAGGCTGATCTTGTTGTTGTTGTCCTGCATGCGCTTGATGGCGCGGGCGGACTGGGCGCTTTCGACGGCGGCCGCTTCAGGCGTGCCGGGGCCGTACATCTCGATGCCCATGGGCTCCTTGCCCTCGTAAAGGTAGGCTCCGTCGGGCCCCTTCAGGTGGAGGAAGGCGGTGGGGGAGGCGGCAAGCTTTGCGATCTTCATGGGAAAAACCTCTCGCGGGATTGGTGCCCCACCTGGCCCGCATCCCGCGAAAACGGGCCAGGTGGAGCAGAGAGAAGGCGGCGTCGCGGGCGCCGGGTTGGGCTTAGGAGCCGGCGACCTTCACCGGCTTGGTGCAGATCTCGACGGTGGGGTTCGCCATCACGACGCTGTCGGCGCCGTCGATGTTCAGCGGCATGCCGAAGACGCGGCCCTGGAAGTAATTCTTCTCGCCGTTCGGAAGCGTGACGAGGAAGCTGTAGAGCTTCGACGTGGCATCGTCGGAGGCTGTGCGCATCAGCGTCTGCCCCGCGTCGGCGGTGTCATAGGCCATGCTCGGCTGCAGCGAGCCGTAATCGACGCTGCCCTTGTGCTTGTCTTTCGGACCCTTGAGCGGCGTGAACTCGACCTTCGCGAAGACCGCGCCGATCGCGCCGATCTTTTCGAGGCTGCCGATCTCGGTCATGGTGAGAGCGGCGAAGCCGGTTGCGTCCTGGCTTGCGGGTGCAGCCGCGGAAATGGCGAGCGCCGAGCCCGCCGCAGTCGTCGACGTCATGATAGTTCTCCTGGTGTGGCGAGCCGGCGGGGCCGGCGGTATTCAGCCCGGTCGGGCGGAATCAGTTGGCGGAGGCCTTTCCCTTGGTGGGAGCGTCTTCCGCCTGCTCGGGCTCCTCGATCAGCCCAGCGGCGAGGTAGTTCGCATATTCGCCGGCGGTGCAGTCGGGGGCCTTCCCGGCCTCGAATGACTTACCGGTGCCGGCGTCGGTGAAATCCTGCTTCGCGACGCCCTTCTTGCTGCTCGACATCGGTGTTCTCCTGGTGATCAGGCCTCGAAGGAGACCTTGAAATCCTGCCCTTGGTCGAAGCTGTCGCCGGGGCCGCGCGTGTCGGGCCCTCGCCCCGCGGTTAGGATCGACACGGCCTCCACGTCCGCCACGGTGCCGGTGCGGCCGGCGCAGCAATCCACCACCAGCCTCATTGCCGCGCGCTGGTCGCGATAGTTCGCCGCACGCACCGAGACGGTCACTCGTTCGGTGTTTCGGGTGCGCTCGCCCCGCTTCAGCGGCTGGCGCTCGACGTTGCTCGTGGAGCGGATGAGCAGGGCCGGCAGCGCAACATTGTCCGGCAGCGCACCGGCCTTGATCCGCTCGATCGGCACGAGCGCCAGCACGGCCGGATCCGCGCGCAGCAGCGTGCCGATGATGTCCACGCCCGTCATGCTTCGTCCTCGGGCTCTGCCGCGCCGACGATCTTGCCGCCAGCTATCCGCGCGTTGATGTAGGCCTGGGCCGCGGCGATCGCGTCGCTTCCGCGCATGTCCAGCGCCGGGCGCAGGAACGGATGCGGGCGCGCGCCAGGGTGGTAAATGGTGGCGCCGACGAACTGGCCGCCGATTACAAGCGAGCCCTCCTTCGACAGCTTGTTGATCCGCCCGATGCTCCGGCCCTGCCGCTGATCCTCCGCCACGCTGATGAAGTGCGCCGCGGTGCCCCACTCCTGCCAGACGCCGAGCGAATAGCCCCAGCCGGGCTTGACGGTGACCTTCACAACGATACGGCCATCGCGCGAAGAGCTGCGCAGGACGACGTCGTCGCGCACTTCGGCTGACAGAGCGCGAGCCTGCGCCTCTTCCTTCACCACTGCACCCGCCGCGCGCCCCGCCCCGCGGAGCAATTTTGCCTCGATTTCGGCCGGGAGGTTGGCAAGGTAGCGCGCCACCACATCGGCCCCTTTGACCGTCACCATCAGGCGGGGTTCCCTGCGGGGCGATAGTCCTCGACCATGAACTCGAGCCCCTCGCGAGTTCCCAGCTCTGCTGGGCCGGAGATGATCTGCATGATGCGTACCGGCACCTTCTTGCGCAGAACCACGAGCCGCATGTTCGAGGCGACATCGTCGCGGAAGCGGATCCGCACCCGTGCGGGGCGCGCCGCGGCGTTGATACCGTCCGCCAGCTTTTCGCCGCGGCTCGGCAGCTTGTCCTGCACCTCCGCCCAGACCTCTTTCACCAGCGCCCAGGTGCCCGAGCCCGCGCCGTCAAGGCTGGTGTCTGCCACCGGCCGCTCAATCCGCACCCGGCTCTTGAGCTTGGAGGGATCGAAGACCGACATCAGACCGAAAACTGCACCAGACGCGCCAGCAAGCGTTCGGCAGCCCGCTCGGCGGCATCGTAGGATCCAGCGCGCTCGTTCAGCATGCCCGCGACGAGCACGATAATCGCCTCGGTCATGCAGTTCGGCGCCTCGCCGGCGTCGTAGCCAGCGGTATAGGCCACCGTCACCCCGCCCCCGGCGCGCAGCTGCGGCCACCCGGACCCGTCCGGATGAATGCGCAGCAGGTCGCGCGAGGTCGTGAAAGCACCGCGCGCCAGCGCCGCCGGGCCTTCCGTCCCGTCATAGGTGACCGAGTCGATCGACACCACTGGGCGGCTGTTCAGCGCAAGAGCGCCGGCCCAGCCGCGGAAGTGCTGCACCAGCGTGCGCTGGGCGACGATCCGATCTGTATAGTCCTCCACCCATTCGCGCGCGGCACGGATCTTCTGGGCGATGAGGGCGTCTTCCTCGTCCTCTTCGATCTTGCAGTGCAGGCGCACCTGCTCGACGGTGACCGGCTCGACGATCGGCAGCGACACAGGACGACCGTCGTCGATCAGCGCCGCATAGGCCGCGACAACCTCGGCCTCTGTCGCGGTGTCGGCCAGCCCGGCCGCTGCGCGCATCTCCTCAATCGTCATTCGATCACCTGGAAGCGAGTGGTGTATAGGGGCCCGGTCTCGTCCTTCGCCGTGGTGAGCAGGACCGGCTTTCCGTCCAGCAAGCCGCCCTTGACGCTCTCCGGCCGCGCCGTGGAGCGGTTGGGTGCGAACGAGGCCTTGTTGCCCTGGACGCCTGCGATGCCATCGAACACGCCGGCGATCTCGAGGCGGGCGCGATACCCGTTATCGATCTTCACAGCTGCCGCACCGTCAGCACCGCCGTGCGCTCGTACCGCTTGGGCGGCACGCTGTCGGTCAGCACCCGCACTGTGAACGGAAGGAGGACGCCGGCCGAGGCGAAGGAGGCTGATTCCCAATACGCCTGGTCGACGAGGAACCATAGCTGGATCTTCTCGCCCGCCACGTCGATGATCGGGCCATAGCCGGGCGCCTCGTCGACCGAGATGCCGAGCAGCACCGCCGCCGGTGCGATTTTGATAGCCTCGATCTTAGCGATCTTCTCGCCCTCGTCGAGCAGGTCGGCGAAGTTGATGGCGTACGGCGCGTGATCACCCGGATCATAGGGCTGCGGCCAGGCGGCCGCGCCCAGGGGGATCGACGTCGGTCGCGAGGCGGTCGCCTGGATCACCAGCATCGACGCGGTGCGGTCCGGCGTGGCGATCACGGCACCGATATCGCTGCCATCGTTCGGTGCCCCGAGCAGCCCGAGGACTATGAGATGCGACAGCATGGCGCGCCTCCGATCAGCCCGGGATGATCCGGAGCGAAGGGGTGAGGTCGGACGTCGAAGCGAGCGCCATCGCCGCGCGGGCGACAAGCACACCGTAGAGAGAGGTGCCCGCTGCCAGCTTGAACGGCAGGCCAACGGCAACCGCCTGGGCGATCGAGGCGGTACCGAGCGCCGACCAGTCGGTCAGGTGGATCACGCCGACGAGCTTGTCCGTGTCGGCGGCGTTGATGGCGACTGCGGCCTTGTCGTTGAAGGTCGAGGCGGTCGGATTGGCCGAAAAGATCAGCAGGTCCAGGGCGGCCGTCTGCACGCTCTTCGACAAAACGGACGCAGCCTGGATCAAGCCGGCACCCGCGGGCGTGCGCGCCGCGCCGGTGAAGGTCAGCAGCCCGCCGACGACGTTACCGCTGGCATAAGCCGTGGTGGTCACCACCGGAGCATTGCCGGGGGCGGTGAGCACATCGCCGCCGATCCGGCCAATGTAGTTCTCGCCCGCTGGCGTGGCCTGCGCGAGGAGCGTCTCGATGCCGTCCACATAGCCGTTCTGGGCGGTGAGCAGGTCCGCGATAGCCTTCAGGCGGCCGAGCAGGGTGTTGGCCGCCGGATTGGCGGCGACAAGGCCCATGACGTCCTGCCCGGTCGCATCGGCGAGCAGGTTCAGGGCAAAGAGAATGCCGCCGATGTCCTTGAAGGCAAGGACCTTGCCGGCGTCGACCGGGGTGGTGACGTTGTCGGCCATGATCAGCTCGCCTTCTTGGCGCCCTGCTGCCGCTTCGGCAGCTGAACCGCGTTATCGGGGTGTGCAACCGTGAAGTCGGTCGGACTTTCCTGGGGCGCGCTGCCGAACGTGTGCATCACGGCCGGATCGCGCTGCGCAGGATCCTCGCCGGGCAAGCACAGCGCGCCGGACTTCAGCAGCGGCAGCGCCTCCGCCTCGGTCAACTCGCGCGTGTCGCCGCGTTCGAAGCTCTCGGCGCCGCACTGCATGGAGCGCCGCACCTCGTACTTAATCTTCTTGTCGGACATCGAACGATGCTCCCGTTGCCGGGGCGGACGCGCCGCCCGCCCCGGTTAGGTGGTTCAGGCGTTGGCGAACGCGCCGTCGACGAAGGCTTCCGGGCGGTACGTGGTCAGCGCCAGGCGCTCCTCGGCGAGGATCGTGACCATGTTCTTGCGGAAGTTGTCGCCGTCCTCGGTGGAAACCATCACGCCCGACTGTTCGCGGTCGAACAGCTGCGCGCCCATCTTCCAGGCGCCGATCGTGAATTCGCCGACGGTCTGCGCCATCGAAGGCACCACCGGCAGGCCCCAGAGCGTCGGTGCAAGCGTTCCCTGCGGGTTGCCGATCAGATAGCGGCCCTCGCCGTCCTTCATCATCTCGATGATGGCCCAGTCGATCGGATGCAGAACCTGGCCATCGGCCGGGTACAGCGCCAGCGCGACCTGCAGCTGGCCAATGCGCAGCTTGTCGATCATCGACGGTGCCGCGAAGCCGGTCAGGCCCACCGGGACTGCATAGTCGGCCGCCTGCGGCTTGATGCCGAGCAGGTTCTGCCCGGTACCGTCACCCTTCAGCAGCTGCACGTCTTCGACGAACGCGAGACCATAACGGAGGCGGTTGTCGATCATGGAGCGCAGGCCCGGCGCGTCGGCGAGGATTTCGGCCGATGCCAGGAACCAGTGCGCGATCTTGCGCACCGGGGCGTTCTTCAGGTCCAGCTTCAGGGTCGATTCCGGCTTCAGCGTGCCCTCCGCGACCATGCCGGCGTTGTTGGTGAAGCCGGTCTCCTGGACATATTCGATGGAGCTCGACGAAGTCTGGCCGGGCGCGATCAGGTTGCGGATGGTCATCTGCCGGTTGGGCAGCATCTGCATCGGCGACTGCACGCGATCGGGGCGGACCATGTCGCCGGCCGAGCCGTTGGCGTCCGTGGTGAGCGACGTGATCGCCTTCACCTCGATACCGACGTTCTGGCCCTGCCGAGCGCCATTCGCGAACGCCGACTTGTACTCGTCGCTCTCGACATACTGCTCGCCGATGCTCTGCTGGCGCTCGTCGCCACCGCCACGACGGGCCGCCTTCTGCTCGAGCGTGTCGAGCAGGCTCTTCAGCTCGTTCATGCCGGTGAGCGCCTGATCGGCGATCTCCTTGGCCTTTTCGGCCATGGGGATGCCCTTGCCGGCCTCGGCGAGCGCCTTCTGGGCGATCTCCTTGACCTCGTCGTGCCTCTTTTCGAACGCAGCCTTGGTCTCGGCCGCCAGCTCGGCGACCGACTTCGTTTCGGTGCTCATGATAGAATTCCATCTGGGGGGGGGCAGCGTCTTCGGACGCGTAAGCCCGGTGGAGTTAGGAGCGCAGAGCCTCGAAGAAGCTTCGCGCCTGGTCGCTCGCCGTGCCGCCAGGCTCCCCCTGGCCTCCTTTGAGGTTGAGACGCACGGCGCGCTCAGCCTCTGCGTTGGAGAGGTCGAAGCTCTTCTTGAGCAGACCCTCCCATTCGCGCTCCGTCAGCCGTTCCCCGGCTGCCAAGCGGTCGCGAAGATCACCGATGTCCTTGACGCTGATGACGCGGGTCCGATCGTTCATCGGGATCGTCACCAGCGAGATTTCGTGCAGCACACCCTGGAGCAGCTGCCGCGTCTTGGCTTCCATCCGCTGCTTGAGCGTCTTGAAGCCCATAGAAAGGCCGCCGATCGCGCCGTCCTTGGTCAGTCCGTAGGCCTCCTTGCCGGTCGGGGTCGACATGGCGAACCGCCCCTTCACGAGCAGACCGTCGGACGTCTCCTGCCAGCTGTTCCACACGCCAGCGGGGCGCCGCTGATCATGGTAGAGCAGCATCGGCAGCGACTTACGGCCCGCCAGGGATGCGCTGAACGCTCCCGGCATGACCTGGTCGCCGCCGTGGTCGATGTTGCCGTAGCCGATGGCGAGGCCCTCGACGGTGCCATCATCGGCGATCGACTTGGTGTCGAGCTCGAAGTCGAGTTCGTTCATCGTTCACCCCCCGAGACGAGGCTCTGGACCGAGCCGTCGTCGTCATGATCCTTGAGAAAGCTCGGCCGCGGGACGCCCGCCTGTGACTGTCCGGCAAGGATCTCCTCCGGGGTCATCAGCTGGGTGCCGGCGACCTGCATCTGGGCGCGGTGCGCGGCGAGGCGGGGGTCTTCGGTCATTGTGCCGGCTCCTTCGTGTTGGCGACCGCGGCGGCGAGCGGAATGTCCTGCATCTGGGCTAGGATGACGTCGCCGCCAGGAACGGGGCCGAGTCCTTCGAGCGCGCGAACCTCGTTGACGGTCATGAATTGCTTCATCAGGTCGTAGAACCGCCCCCGGCCTTCCGAATCCGCGCGCAGGAAGCCCTCGAGATTGAACTCGATCGACACGCCGGCCGCGCGATCGGCGGCGGTGAGCAGCTGCTTTTCGAGCGAGCCTTCGATCCGCTTCAGGCGTTTGCGCATCTTGAACTTGAGGAGAGACAGCGTCTGATCGCCGATGCTACTGCCGAGCTTCGTGTTGCCAGCGGTGTGGCCGACCAGGTGCGGATCCACCTCGAACACGCGGCAAATATCCTCGACGCTGAATTGCCGGCTCTCCAGCATCTGGGCGTCTTCCGGGCTCAGTGAAAGCGCCTGCCAGGTCAGCCCGTTGTCGAGCAGCATGGGCCGTCCGCTATTCGCCGCGCCGACGAATTTCTCCCGAAGCAGCTCCTCAAGCTCGGAGCGTTGCTCCGCCTTCAGCAGCTTGTCAGTTGAAAGCGTACCGGAAGGCCGCGCCCCATTGGCGAACATGGCGCGCGCGGCGCGATCGGCGGCGGAAGCGGCAGCGAAGGTGCGCCGGCATACCGCCAGCGGCGACAGGCCGCCGAGAGGATTGCCGCCGAAGCCGCGAATATGAAGCACCCGCTCCTGGGTTTCGGTGTGGTCGCCCTCGCTGTCGGTCCAGCTGTACTGCAAATCGCCGTTTGAGCGGCGGGTGACCCGCACCAGATCCGGCCGAATCGGGGTGAGCGAGATGATTTTGCGGTCCTCGCGGCGCAGGATCTCGGCATAACCGTTGCCCTGCAGCTCGATGGAAGCGACGATGAACTCCCAGAAGTCGAACGCCGATTGATCGTAGTTCGGGCTGTCGTGCAGCAGCGAATAGAGGGGGTGATCGGTCGCTTCGACTGCGACCCCGCCCGGCCCCCTGCGATAGACGGTCACCGGCAGGCCGGCGATGTTGCCTGCCCAGAAATTCACGCATGCCCAGGTCGCGGACAGGCCGAGAAACGAGCCGCTCGTCTCCGAATCCGTGGCTCGCTCGGTGGTGATCTGGCCTGTCCGGACGTTGTCGCCGTCCTGCGCGCCGGGCGCGAAGCCGATCGCGGCGAGGATGTTGCCCCAAACGCTCATGCAGCGAGGCTCTTCATCCACTCGTCGACGCCATCGTCTTCGGAGGGGAGCAGCATCGGGGCGACAGCATTGAGCATAGCATCCACCCCGTCGATCTTATTGGCGCTGTTCGCCGTTTCCTTCTTCGGCAGGATGCTGCCGTCGGTGCGGCGGTCCGCTACGGCGTTTCCGACCATCCACCCCATCACCGGGTTGCCGTCGTGCCGGAGGCGGGCTGGCCCGGCCTTCACCCGCGCCTCGATCGCCTTGGCCGGGTCGGTATAGTTGCGGGCGTTCTTCGCCATTTGGACGCCGAAGGGATTATCCGGCTCGCCGAACTCTTCATTGAGCCGAGCGGCCATAGCGAGGCCGCTGTTCCACTGATCGAACGTCGCCTTGCGCGCCGCAAGCTGGGCCTTGATCAGGCGGATCTGCGCCTCGATCACGTTGTGATCGATGAAGTCGCCGGGCGTGGGGGTCAGGAAACCGCCCGCGGCCCACCGCTTATACAGCTCCGTGATCTGCTTGACCGACGTGTCGACGCTTTCGAGCCGTGCCTCCGGCACATAGAACCACGGTTTCACCAGCAGCCGCCCGTTGGGATCGATCGCCGCCAGTACCAGCGCGGACAAGTCATCGACGTTCGAAAGGTCGGCGCCGATGTAGCAATCGAGCCCGGCGAAGTCGTCGAGCGTCAGGCTGGCGTCGCCGCAGAGGTTCCACTGGGTGACGTTCAGCCAGGCGGATAGCGCGCCGATCCAGATGTTGAGGCGCTTGGTCTTGAATTCGCTCTCGGCGGCGGGGTTAGACTTCGCCTCGATCGCGTACTGCCGAAGCTCGGAAAGCTGGACCGCGGCGCCGAGCAGCGGGTTCGCCTTGCACCACTTCGTTTCGTCGAACGGGTCATCGCCGACCTTCCGGCCGTCGCCATAGTCCTCGGCGCGGTCCAAGGTGAAGATGATCACGAAATAGTGGTCGGCAACGATGGTGCCCTCGAGCACCTTGGTCGCGAAAGCCCGCTCTTCGTAGCAGGGGCCGTTAATGTCGGAGCCGGCGGTCGTGATGATCCACATCAACGGTTGCTTCCGGGCGCCAAACGCGGACCGCATGACGTTGAACAGCCCGCGGTCCTTGTGGGCGTGGAACTCGTCGAGCGTCACCAGGTGCGGGTTGTGCCCGTCCTGGCTCTTCGACTTCGCGTGAAGCGGCTGCATGTAGCCGCCATTGTCCTTGCACTCGATCGACTTGGCCCAGGCGATCAGCGAGAACGCTTCCTGCAGGTCCGGCGTCTTCTCCACCATGCGCTTGGCAGGGTGGAAAACCTTCTTCGCCTGGTCGAACGTCGTCGCCACGGTGAGCACCTGCGGCCCGGTCTCGTTCTCGCACGCGAGGCAGTAGAGCGAGACGCCGGCGGTCTTCGTCGACTTTGCGTTCTTACGCGCGACCTCCTCATAGACCATGGTGAAGCGGCGGAGCCCGCTTCCTTTCCGCCTCCACCCGAAAACCGTGCTAAGGATGAAGATCTGAGCGGGCTCAAGGTCGATTTTGCCGCACCGATCGCTGTGAATGTCGTCGGCGGCCCGCGGGCAGGTGCACCAATTGCCCTCGATATGGGGCAGTTTCTCGATGACATCGCAGATGTCGTTACCGTGCCAGGGGTCGAAATAGAACTCGAACGCCTTGGTTTTCGACCGTTTCAGGTCGTCCAGATGCCGCTGCGCGGCCAGCCGCACCCACTTGCAATGCGATTCCTGCTGCTTGTCCGCCGCAGCGGTGCGCGCATAGCCGAGCGCGATCTCGCTATAGTTGCGATCGTGGCCAGTCGGTTCGAATGTGAGCGCTGGCTTAGCCGCGCGCCCTCGCGCCGTTGCGCGCGAACGGGTTCCGGTTTTTGATCGGGTCATCGCCCACCTTGCCGACCCGGCTTTTCCGACCCGCGATGCCCAGCAGCTCTGCATATTGTCGCAGGACGGTGAGGTACGCCGCCGGCGGCGGCTCGCCACCTTCGGCGAACGCCTCGCGCACCAGCGCCTCGAGCGAGCAGTACCGAGCGAACAGGGAGCTATCGATTTCGGCGGTGCCCGCCGCCATCACGCGGCCGAGCTCCTCCTGCCAAACGTCGATCGCGCCAGCGGTCAGATAATCCGGCATCACCGGGGGATCGCCCGGCACGAGAACCTCGGTTTTCGCGGCGTCGCGCACCGGTTGGAAGGTGCCGCGGGCCAGCTTGGAGGCGGGCGGTTCGGCCTTTGGGCCTCGCTTCATCCTAGCCTCCGGAATTCAATTCGCACCTGAAAGTTTAATCTGCACGCACGAAAAAAGGCCCTGAGAGCGGTACGGGTGGCGGCCGGGGTGGCGGCTTTTGATCCCCCCCCCTCCCGCCGTCATCTCGCCCGGCGGCGCGCTCTGGCGCTCTCTCGCGCGGTCTTTGCCTTGCTGCAGGGGTCGCAGAGCCCTTGATAGTTCTCGCGCTCGTCGGTGCCGCCTTCGGCCTTCGGCCGGATGTGATCGGCGATCGTCGAGGGCGTGAACTGCGGCGGCTCCTTGGCGCGGCACAGCCTGCAAAGCGGCTCCTCGGCGAGCACGACCCTGCGCATGGCTTCATGCTCGCGGCCATAGCCGCGCTCGTGCCTGCTCTTTCGCCGATCCCAATTGCTGGTGGTGCGCGCGGGCTGCTGCCGCAGTTGAGGCGGGCGGCTGGGCATCCACAACCTCGCATAAAAGGATAAGCTACTTATCTTTTCCGTTGACGCGGAAAGATAAGTAGCTTATCAATTCTCTTGTCAGCGGGGATGCACCCCCACTGACAAAACCGAAAGGAAGCAAATGGTTAAGCTGATCCTTCGGTGGTTCCGAAACGGCAAGAAGATCTTCGAGATCGACTTCCGTATCTGGTAACTAAGCCGGGGCCTCACGACCGTAACAGCGGCGTGAGGTTCCGGATGGCAAAATAGAGGAGCGAGACCATCCATGCAAGCGCAAGAGCTTCAAGCGATCCTTGATCGGACAGGCATGACCCATGCCGAACTGGGCGAGCTCGTCGGCCTATCGCGCGTGTCCATCGGCACCATGGCGCGAGGCCAGTCGCCGATCGAAAAGCGCACCGCACTGGCGATCCGGTATGTGCTTGAGCATCGTGATCATGTGGAAGCTGATTGACGAGTAGCCTTCGGACTTCCGCCAGCGCGGTTTGCGCCGGTCAGTCTGGCGGGAGTCGCAAGAGCAATGCTCCAGATCGAAGGTCCCGAGGCCGCTCAAGCGGCAACACCCTGCTGAGTGTTCCCGTTTTGTAGCAGCGCCGGCGTCAGCTGCCAAGCCTCGATTTCGATGCGCAACGAACCGCCGAACTCAACGATCGCCGTGGCGCCGCGGCCTTCCACTACGATGCCGATCAAGCCATCGAAGGCCCGCATCCCCTCGACCATAACCTCGGTCCTGCTGGGCAGATCCTTCGTCACCCGACGAAGCATCTTGCGCCGATTGCTTTCAGTGCGCATGCGGTCGGCCCGCGCGCGGCGCGCCTCATCCCGCGTCTCGGCTTCCATCTCGGCACGGCGCAGCTCGCGCGCGCCTTCCTCCGCTGCTCGTAGACCGGTGATACTGGCATCCCGCACCAGCGGAACCCGGCCAGCTTGATGGAACACCGAGAAGCTGGGGTGCGGGCTCAGCTCGGCGCTGGCCGCCCGCGCCAGATCATGGAGCTGGTCGGCCCGAGCGAACACGAAGCCCGGCAGGATCGCAAGATCCACGTCGATCAGCTTGCGCCGCTGGCCCATGACCAGGCGGCGACCCTGCCCAGGAGCCGGGCGGCGGATCGTCCGGACCGGCGTCCACACCTCGAACCCTGCTTCGGCGAGCGACTTGGATAGGGGCACGGTGCGCCCGCCGCTCGTCCGCAGAATGCACCAGGTGCCAGCCGTGCCCGTCGTCCCGCTCATCTCAACCACCCCAATACTCCAAACCCGCACCCGAATCACGCTTTGTTCTCACCTTCACGCGGCGCGCTGCTCCGGCTGTGACTCGCCCTCGAACCCGGCGAGCGCGCGATCGATCTGATCTTGCGTCAGTGCGCCGCACGCCAGACCGAGGCCGCGCATCTCTGGCTTCATCCGCCGGATTTCGTCGTCGGTCATCGGTGCGACCTCTTCCTCCTCGACGAGAGCGCGGCGGTTCGCTTCAGCCGCCATCTGCCGCAACCGTTCGCAGGCGAGCCGGTGGCGTGCCATCAAGCCCGCGGCGAGTGTGCGGATTTCGGCCTCGATCTGGTTGGGGAAGCTCATCGGTCGATGCAGCGCCGCCTGCGCCGCCTCGCGCGCTACTCTCCCGGGCAGGTCGCCTAGAGCAGCGACCATGACGGTGAGCCACGCATCCGACTGCTCGGCGCTCATGGTCGGCGCCACCTTGGTAAGCAGCACCGAGAGGTCCTCGCGCAGCCCAACGCTGAGCCGCGATGCGATTGTGATCGGGCCCGGCTCCGCGTCCTTAAGCGGCGCAAGGCCACGCTCATACCGTGCCAGCAGAGGGAAAAGCTCCAAGCCCTCGGCCAGCGTCATCGCCTCGCTGAGCGTCCAGTTCGAGCCGCTCGCGAAAGCGGCGACTGCTCTCGATTGGTCCGCTCGGGCGGCCGTGATGAGGTGATTTGCCATGTCGCAAGCATCCTTCGATGAATGATTTTGGATCGATCGCGCCTTCGCGCTGCGCCTTGCCGAGGGCGGTGATAACCGCCTCGGCGCCGTGGTCGCGCCTCCACTTGCCCAGCAGCCTGCCAGCCGCCTCCGCCGTCACACCCGCCCCGGCAAGCAGCTGGCGCCCGGCATCGAACATTACCTTCTCGGGATCGGGTGGGCTCGGCGCTTCGGCGCCCGTTCCGTCAGGAACGGAATTCTTCTTGGGTGAAGGTGATTGTGGCGGGCATGCTCCAAGCATTGCGTCGGGCATGCTCGGAGCAGTGCCCGAAGCATGCCCGGATGGGTCACCCTTCCCGGCCCGGCCAGCATTGCTCGGAGCATCGCCGGATTGTGCCCAGCGCGCTTCGGCTGCGGCCTTCGCCTTGCTCGAACGGCGCTCCGCATTGGCCTCGGCCTGGGCCAGCTCGGCATCGATCCGCTTGTGGCGCCATTCCCCGTCCGTGACCTGGAATAGCCGCTGCATGGCCGGGCGATGCTTCTTCCACGATCGCGCGTCGAGCTTGGTGATCTGCTGCAGAACCGCGTCGTCGTCCGGTGCCGGGCCGTTGCGCCAATAGTCGAGGATCAGCAGCAGGTATGCCCCGTGCTGTTCCGTCGTCAGGCGCTGGGTGTCCCCCAGATAGTCGCCCACATAGAGCGGCATCCAGGCGGACGATTGCCGTGTCATGATTCAATCACCTCGATGTGCGGGTAGCAGGCGCGGAACAGCGCCTTGCGGAGGGGCCAGTCACGCACCCGCATGCCCTTGCTGTCCTCTGCGGTCAGTTGGCCGCCGCGCTGCCGGTAGACGAAGTCCGGGGTGTAGACGGCGCGCCGGCCGTTATCGTGCAGCAGCGTGCGGCCGTTGACCTCGAAGAAGAACTTCGGCCCGATCTGCAGGTCGCTGATCTCGCCCGCTATCTGGAGCAGGTGCAGGTCGTTGCAGCGGCGCGCCTCCTTCTTCGACGGGTGCGCGTGCCCAGCCCCGCAGGCGGTCTGCTTGGCGCTATACTTGTTGCCCCGCGATTTGCGTGCGGTGCGCAGCATCGCGGACGGTCGGAACGCCATGGTCAGTGATCACCGAACAGCGGCAGGCCTTCCGCAGGCTCAACCGGGCGCACGAACGGCGCCGGGCGCTCCAGTCCCTTCTTCTCCCGTCCCGCGTAGGGCCGGTAGTCGGTGAAATCGATCATGAAGCGCCGGGCGAGCAGGCGCGCCGAGCGCTCGCTGATCCCCAGCGCCTTGGTCGACTCCTTCAAAGTCCGGCCCTCGGCCGCATAGCCCTGCATCATGAGGGCGCGCTTTGCGCCCTCCTTTGACACGCCGCGCGTGCATGCAAATTGGTCGAAAAGGTAAGGCGGGCTTTCCATTATCGCCTCCGTGCTCGCTCTTGCTGGATCAGGTGGCGGATGACGTCCGATCGGACGATCCGCTTCGTGGGCCAGACATGGAAGTCGGTGGGTACGACCGCCCTCAAACGCTCGTCGGTCATCCCTCTCAGGACGCTCGCGATCATCGGGGCAGTGTACGGTTCGGACATCGCTGGGGATTAGATCCCGAGGGCCTGCTTGTAGGTCTCGAGCAGCATCTCCGCCTCTTCGCGGTGGTGCTTTTCCATCTTCCGCAGGCGGACGATCGTGCGGATCGTCTTCACGTCGAAGCCGGTCGATTTGGCCTCGCCGTAGACGTCCTTGATGTCGTCGCTGATGCCCTTCTTCTCCTCCTCCAACCGCTCGATGCGTTCGATGAGCAGGCGAAGCTGTTCGGCAGAGATGTTGTCGCTCACTGGTAATCTCCCTTGGAAATGACGCCGGTCTCGGCGCGGAAAAGCTGGATTTGGCCGGCGCTCATCAAAGCGCCGCCGATGCGACACCGCCGAGCGTCAGCTCAGGTGCGGCGCGGGAAGGCTTGAAGGTGCGGGTGATGCTGGCAGCGCCGGAGGCGACCCGGGCGAGCTGCTCCTCGAAGGTCTTCGGAGCCATGGCGGCGGCGCGGCGCTCGCGCTGGAACTCGCGGCGCCCCTCCTCTTCGCCGTGTTCGCTCACCAGCCGGCGAAGGCGGCGGCGCTCCTCCCGGCTGAGCTGTTCCGTGCTCCGGATCGCGCGAGCCTGCTCGGTCAGCTTGCCAGGCCGACGGACCGGCGGCAGCTGCTCGCCGCGGGCCGCAAGCTGATCGCGCAGCTCATTGCGGAGCCGGTAGCCGCTGCAGGCCCCGATGCCGCAGATGGTGGCAGCGCGCGCGACCGGCATCCCGTTGAGCAGCAAACTGCGAAAGCGCTCCTTCGTCGATTCGGGAATGCTGTGCGCCTGGGCGATCAGCTTCACGCGCCGGCCGTTGATGTCACATCCTGGGAGCACCTGCCCCCTCGCCTTTAGGCGCTTCACCAGAGTGGCGCGGATCTTCACCACCGACGTCTTGCTGACACCAGTCCGGTCGGAGACCTTGATCGAGCCCAGACCCGTCAGCAGCAGTTCCTCGACACGCTTTCGGTCATTCGGATCGACCGGCACTCCGGAATAGCGCTCGCCGTTGCCTGGGGGCGGCAGGAGCGCCTTGCCGCGCGCTTCCAGCTCCGCGTTGTAGGCTCGACGGTAGTGCGAGACGGAAGACGCGCTGATGCCCATCCGCTGCTGGATCTCGATGTGCTTCACGCCCTTCTTCAGCATGTAGCGCAGGCGCTCGATCTCGGTGGGCAGGAGCTTACCCGCGCGATCGCGCTCCGCAGGGCGATGCCCGCGCGCTGCGCAGAGCGCCGTTGTGATTGCGTTCGTGGCTGCCGTCTCGCAGACGCCGAATTGCGCCGCGATCTTGGAGAACGGGACACCCTGCTCGCGCAGCTCGATGGCAGCCGCCAGGCGCTCGCCGTTCAGCATATGCTTGCGGGCCGGCGCGCGGAGCGGCGACTTCAGCTTGAGCCTGGCGGCCTTCATGCGGATCGAGTAGATCGAGCGAGCGGGCAGCGCCGAGTGCGCCGCGGGCATACCGCCCTCGACATAGTGCTCGCGCAGGAGCTTCAGCTCAGCCGCCGACCAGGCGGGATTGCGGTGGGCGGGCATCAGCACACCTCCGAAGCGCCGACACGCGCCACCACCGGAATGAAGACGAACCCGTCAACCTCGTGGTGGACGGTCGAGGCGCGCTCGTCCTCCAAGCGCCAGATACCCCCGACGCAAGCTAACGGGCCGCAGTCGGCCCAGACCTCGGCAACCGTCCGGTGGGAGCGGAACGGATACCGCTCCCCTGCCTCAGTTCCAGCGCGCAAAGATTCGCTCGCGGAAGCTGCCTGCGCAGCCGCCGCGCCATTTTTGGCGATCATGGTGCACTCCTTCAGCCGGCTTTGCGCCGGCGGTTCATCCTCGGTTGGAGATCAGCCGCGGACGCGCGCGTTCGCGGAGCCGGTCGATATGCTTGCCGGCGCTCTCGACGGCCGCCGCCATGGCTGCCAGCTCGCGATCGTCGACGATGTTGTCGTCTTCCAGCGCCTCGGACAGCTGGGCGAGCAGGGTCGCGAGCGCGGTGAAGCCAGCGCGATCGCTGCCCTCACCGCTGTCGATCTCGACCAGCTTCATGCCGACCAGCGCCAGCGCGGGGTTGGCGAAGCGGCCGTCCCAGGCGCGGCAGCCGCGCAGGAACGCGACGACGCCCATCTCGCTGCCACCGGCGCGGTACCGCTCGGCCGTGTCGCCGCTTTTGCCCAGGACGGCGCCCAGATCATCATCCGTCGCGCCGTCTTCCCGCCGGATCTTGGCGAGGCTGTCGCCCAGCGTTTCCAGAAGCAAGGATGCGGGAACGGTAGCGTATCGACCGTGGATCTGCGGGCGGCTCAAAGTGCAATCTCCGGGGCATGGAAAAGGGAATCGGTATCGGCGGGAAACACGGGCGCGGACCCCAGGGAGGGAAGATCCGCGCCCGCTCCCGACACGCCGTCAGCGACCAGGGGGGAATCGCTGACGACCGAGAGGCTGCAATTCTGGAATTGGCAGGACCGGGCTTCCGGGTGCCAACCGCCCACGCCGCAGAGGGCGCACGTGGAGGCGAGCCGGGCGCGCAGCGCGCTATCGTGGTCGATCGCTATCATGCGGCCCGCGCCTCGGGCGCTTCGTACTGCTCCATGAAGCGACGGACTTTCTGCTCGGTCTCCGGCCAGACGCGGCGACCAGCGCGCAGCTGGCTGACCAGCCTCCAGTCATTCACGGCGCCGCGACCAAGCGCGCTATCGGCCATCCCCGTCCTCTTGAGGAAAGTCTCGACGTCGGCGAGAAGGTTGCTGCTGCTCATTGCGAAGCCTGTTCCATGGAATTGAGCATATGCGGGATAGTTCCCGCACATGTCAAGGGATACTTCCCGGATGCACAGACTGCGATTTTGCGGGATGGCTCCCGCATGGCTGACCGATCTACCATCCTCATCGATCGCATCGACGAGCGCCTGCAAGCGCTTGGCTTAAGCGACCGGAAAGCCTCGTTGGCAGCCACGGGGAAACCCGATCTCATCAGGGACATACGGCGCGGCGCCCACCCTCTCGCCACGCGCCTGGCATCACTCGCCTCAATTCTGGAAACCACGACCGACTATCTTCAGGGCAGGTCAGACCAGCCTGCCGGCGCGGTCCAGAATGAAGGCGGAATTAGGAGCCTTGTCCCTCAACCTCAGGATATGATCCAAGATATCCCCGTTTACGGTACTGCAATGGGTTCGGAACACGAATACGGGGATGGGTTCGATGGCATGGTTGCTATCGAGCAGACCGACCTCAATATGGGAGAAGTGGTCGACCGCTTTAGGCGCCCGCCAGCCTTGCTGCATCGTCGCGATATCTATGGGCTTTATGTGACAGGCGAGTCGATGTCCCCCGCGTTCGAAAGCGGTGCCGGCATCATCGTTGACCCGAAGAAGCCGCCCAGCATCCGGGACTATGTTGTCGTTTACCTCCGCGATCGTGTCGACAGCGACAACGCTGCAGGGGTGCTGATCAAACGCCTCGTTAGGCGCTCGGCCAGCTATATCGAACTGCAGCAGTTCAACCCGCCAGCAATCTTTCGGCTCGATAGCCGCATGTATCGAGAGGTTCATCGCGTCATGCCTTGGGACGAAGCGTTCGGCATGTAACAGCATGCAACGAGTGAAATACGGGAAACTTCCCGCATAGGTATTGACTGCGGGATATTTCCCGCACATACGGGATCTGTACCGCACATTGCGGCATGGAGACCCCGATGCAACAGCATCCCTCACTCAACGACCCGGACGTTCTGCAGGCGGTCGACGACTTCCGCGGTGACGTCCTGGCGATCCGCCAGATCACCCGGCCGCTGGTCGGCATGGCGCTCGACGATCCGCGGCGCGCGGCCATCGGTGCCCGCGTGGAAGATCACCTTGAAGGCATCGACCTGCGCGCGGCTCGGCTCGGTATATCCCCTCGGGTGCTTTTCGAGCTGATCAACATGGCAATCGACGCCGAGCGCGTGGCGGTGGCGGCATGAAGAGCAATCCCATTCGCGCGATGGCCGAGCGCTTCTGCGCTTGGCCTCTTCCGCCCGAGGTCTGCGCCGATAGCTGTGCCACCATCAAGGGTCACCCACACCAGCGTCACGGCACAAACCTGCTGACGGTCGCGCAGGCAGAGGACATGCTCAGGCATGTGCTAGCTGGCGAGGCGGACTATCGGGCTTTCTGCGCGAACCTACCGCTGGAGGGGCAGGGCACGCTCGAAAGCTTGGCAGAAGTCGCCACCATGCTGGAGACCTATGGCCTCGCCGAGCTGCCTGCGAACGAGGCAGGAAAAGTCGACTTCATGCGCGTCATCATGGACGGCGCGGTCGCTGAGATCCGCGCATTCATCGCCAAGCAGAAGGGTGGCGCTCTGTGAAGGCCGCTCAGCCCCGCAAACGCGCCAGCCAGCGACCCGACGACACCGCTCATTGGGGCGGTGTTTGGATCGCCGCCGACCGGCGCGGGCCGTTCAAGGTCGAGCAGCCGCAGGAGCACCCTCGGCGCCGCTGGTGGCCGCTGTGACTTTCCCGCGCCAGCCCTCGAACCTCGTCATCACACCGTCGAACCAGAGCCCCTGGGTCGGCTGGCTGAATGCGCCGGGCGATCGGTTTACCCGCGCGCAGCTGGGCGCGATGAAGGCGAACAACATCGACCCGAACACGCACGCCTTCATCATCACCGTGTTCCGCGAGGCGACGATGCGGGAAATGTGGTGGCCGCGCGGCGACGCGCCGCCGGTGTTCCAGTTCGATTGCCCCGTCATGTCGGTCACTTCCGACGGCCGATACCGCGTCATCGCACCGAGCGGCGACGTGAAGATCGTGCTGGCGAACGGCTGGGTGAAGATGCCGAGCCGGCCGAACCGCCACCTGCTTGATCGAAAGCCCCTCTGATGCGCGATCGATTCCCCAAAGCCATGCTCGGCGTCGCCGCGCTGCTGCTCGCCAGCATGCTGATCCGGTGCGTCGTCGCGGCGTACCAGCCCCATTCCCCCGAGGTGGCCTCCGCACACCCCCTCGAGGTCGCAAGCAGCGCACAAGCGCGCACCCTCGCTCCGGCCGCGGAGGCCGGCCGGAGCACCTCATTCCAGGGAGACGTCCGTTGACCGACACCACCACCGCGCCGGCCGTCGCGCCGGCGGATGACCAGCTGTGTTCGCTGATCAGCGCCGCGGTCGCGCGCCGCATGACGCCCGACTTCATCGAGAAGGAGGTGCAGACCCGCGTCGACAAGCTGATCGTCGAGAGCGTCGACCGGGCGCTGCGCAGCTACAGCGATACCGGTAAGCTGATCGAGAAGGCGATCGAGGAAGCGCTGCGCGTAGATCGGCTCGACCTGCCTTCCTACGGCGCCACCGTCGCCAGCATGCTCAAGGTGCAGATCGAGGCCCGCGTTGCGCCGCTGGTTGCCGGGCAGCTGGCAGCCGACATGGATGAGCTTCTGAAGCTCGCCCCGAAGGAGGTGAAGCTCTCCGAAATCGCCGCCTACATGCTGAAGCCCTACGAGGACGACGGCGAGTGGGGCGAGCACATCACGGTTGAGGTGGAGCGGAGTGACTACGGCAGCACCTGGATCAAGCTTGACGATGACGAAGTCCTGAAAGGCCGCGATCTCTACAAGGCGAAATACCGCCTGCTCGTCGACAAGGACGGCAGCATCGCCGGGTTCTATGTTCACGACAGGCCAGCCGCGACGAAGAGCTGGGTTGGCCGCGTCTACGGCATCGAGCAGAAACTCCGGGCCTATGTCGCCTGTGGCACCAAGCTGATCATCGACGAAGACGCGGTGATCACGTCGGTGGGCGACTACTGATGCGCCAGCCGATCAACATCCCCACCGAAGGCAGCGGCACCATGATGCTGATGCCGGCGCGCGAAGGCACGTGCGAGATCTGCGCGACTGCCCACAAGCTCGAGCTGCCGCACAACGCGCAGAGCCTTTTCTATCAGACGCGGTTCAATATCGAGCACGGCCGGGCGCCGGATTGGCGCGACGCGATGGCGCACTGCTCCGACGAGATGCGCGCGCTCTGGACGGAGCAGCTGACCGCCCGCGGCGTCGACGTCGAAGGCGGCGCGATCAACCCCGCGAAAACGGCAAGGAAGGCGCGATGATCCCCTACACCTCACCCGAGGATATGGCCGCCTGGGCACGCGCCATGATGCAGCGCCGGCCGGACTTCGTCATCGGCGCCCCCGCCTACCTGCGGCGCTGGTGGCTCATCCCTCGCAACAAGCATCAGAACGTCTTCCTGCACGAGATCCTGCGCGACGACGATGACCGGGCGCTGCACGATCACCCGTGGGCGAACACCTCCATGCTGCTGATCGGCCGCTATCGCGAGATCACGCCCGAAGGCACCTTCATCCGCGAGGCAGGTGACATCGTGCACCGGCCGGCCGAGGCGTTGCACAGGCTCGAGCTGATTGACGGCACGCCCGCAGTCTCGCTGTTCTTCACCGGGCCCAAGGTCCGCGAGTGGGGCTTCGCCTGCCCGCAGGGTTGGGTGCACTGGAAGGACTTCACCGGCGGCGTGAACGGCGAGCTGGTCGGTCGCGGCTGCGGCGAGCACGACGTCGCTGAGGCCGCCTGATGGCCGACACGATCGACGAGGCGAACCAGCTCGCCGAGCAGCACCTCGAGCGCAGTCTGCGCGCGGCACGGCAGCCGGTTCCGGTCGGCGTGCCGGGCGAATGCGAGCAGTGCGGCGGTGATAGCGCGAGGCTGGTCGGCGGGCGGTGTGCGCCCTGCCGCGATGGGAGGCGGCGATGACCGCGCGACAGCTGCAGGTGCTCACCCTGATCAGGGAGCGGCTGTCCCAAACGGGGCTGGCGCCGACCTATCGGGAGATCTCCGCCCAGTGCGGATTTTCCTCGGCTGGCCATGCTCACCAGGCGGTCGATTTCCTGATCGACGCCGGGTTGGTCCGGAAGGTTCCGGGCCGCCGGCGCGGCCTGACGCTCGTGGATCAGCCCACATTGGCCGCAGTCCCCACGGAGGACCTTCGGCATGAATTAGCGCGCCGCGAGGCGGCGGAAACGGAGATTACCGATGCCCGACTATAGGCCCGACCTCGTGATCTATCACGATCAGTGCGCCGACGGATTCGGCGCCGCCTGGGCATGCTGGCAGCGCTGGGGCGACGCCTGCGAGTATGTGGCGGCGAACTATGGCCAGACGCCGCCCGATGTCGCCGGCCGCCACGTCCTGATCGTCGACTTCAGCTACAAGAAGGCCGTCCTGGAAGAGATGGCGCGGGCGGCCCGGTCGATTGTCGTCCTCGACCATCACAAGACGGCCAGGGAAGACCTGGAGCAGTTCGCGCGGTTCGAGGGTAAGCCGGAGCGGTTCACGCCGGCGGTGGTGGGCTTGATGGTTGGAGATCTGACCCGGGGCGGATATCCGCCGATCGTCGCCTGCTTCGACATGGAACGGTCTGGCGCGCGGATGGCTTGGGAGTTTTGCCACGAGCGCCCGGCGCCCTACCTGATCACGCTGATCGAGGATCGGGACCTGTGGCGCTTCACCCTGCCCGACACCAAGCCATTCGGGCTGTGGCTTCGCGCCGAGCCGTTCAGCTTCGCGCGCTTCGACGAGATCGCCCACGAACTCGCGTACACGACGAGCTGCCGGACCATCATGCGCGAGGCTGCCGCCATGCAGCGCTTCCACGATGCGAAGGTGCAGGAAATCGCCTCCTTCGCGCGCCGGCAGCGCGTCGGGGCGTTCGATGCGGTGGTGGTGAACTGCCCGCCGATGTTCGCGAGCGAGGTCGGTCACGCGCTGCTCGAGTCGCACCCAAGCGCCCCGTTCGCGGGCACCTACTTCGACGCGCCGAATGCCCGCATGTGGAGCCTGCGGAGCCGCGACGATCGCGAGGACGTCTCGGCGATCGCGTCCAAGTTCGGCGGTGGCGGGCACCGCAACGCCGCCGGGTTCAGCGTGCCGCGATGAGCCCACCAATCCCACCGCGCCCGCCGCGCGAAAAGTTCAAGACTGCCTGCCAGGCGCTCCTCGGCGAACGTTGGTCGCCAGCGGAAGCCGAGGAGCTCGGCAAGCTGGTCGCAGAAGGTGCCGCGCTCGCGAGAGTGGAGGACTATGCCGAGCGTCCGGGAAGCACACCGCCGACAAGGCTATCGGTGCGGAGGCGGCTGTTCGGGCAGCCGCTCGTCGTTCTGCAGGTCGGCGCCGTCTTTGGCAACGATCGCCACCCGCCGCGCCCAGGACATCAGCCGCGCCGGCGGGTCATGGTCTGGCGCGACGCGACGCCTGAGGACCTGACGATCAGCGTCGCGCCGCTTTCCGATCTGAACAGCATCGGCAGCCCGCCGCGCGTTGGAAGCTGCCTGAGCAAAGGGCCTAGGACACGATGAAACCGAACGCCGCGCAGCTGCGCCAGCTGAAGCGCGACAACATGCGCCATCCGGCCGCCTTGGTGGCCGTGCCGTGGCAGGAATGGCCGTCAGCTGGCATCGACGAGGCGCGGCGTCTGAAGGTCTACCGATCGCGCGAGTTCCTCGTGCAGGTCTACGAGGAGCCGGGCGGCATTCTGCGTCTGTCCGTCAACCGCACCACATGGTGCGAGCGATCGAACAGCTGGCGCGAGAACATCAGCTGGGACGACCTGCAGCGCCTGAAGCGCGAGGCCGGATACGCCGATCGCTGGGCGGTCGAGATTTATCCGGCCGACCGCGCCGTCGTGAACGTCGCCAATATGCGACACCTGTGGCTGCTCGATCAGCCGCCCGCCTATGCCTGGGGAGCAAGCGGAGAATGAGCCAAGCGGAGAAGATCAAGCGGACGCTGATCGGGATCGAGATCCCGCGGGACGAGCTGGCGTGCAGGCTTGCCGAGGCCGCCATGGGCGCGCGGCGCCCGCTCGGTGCGACCGTCGCGCAGGCTTTCGCGCAGATGGACAGAATCGACCCGGGTCAGTCGCGTCGCTGGCAGGCGGCGGCCGACGCCGCAGTGCTGTTTTTCCACGAACGCATCAAGGAAGCGAGGCAGCCGTCATGAGCGAGGATCGGAGAACACCCATGACGCAAGCAACTGATGCAGACCGGGACGCGGCGAAGGGCAAAGTAGAACGTGCCGAGCATCTTCGCTCCGAAATACGTCGCTGCAATATTGCCATCGAGAGCGGGACATCTGATCCTTGGTGGTACGAGGATCGGGGCAGGTTCCAGCAAGAACTTGACGAGCTTGAGCGTCCCATCAGCACCAGCCACCGCGAGGCATCCACAGCCGCGCTGACTGCTGAGGTGGAGCGCGAGAAGGTCCGTATTGCCGAGGTGATGGAGGAGGATGGCGGTTGCTGGACCGCGTGCAGCGGATGTCAGGAGTCCTGCGACGGATGCGTTTCGACCAAGGATTATCCTTACGATGCGCGGTTTCGGTGCCAGCCCGGCAGCGGCTGTCGAGAATGCGGCGGCATCGGCGTCATCTGGCAGGATGGCAAATTTCTAAGCAGCTACGGTAACGCGCTCTCCACCATCAACCCTATCAGCGGAGGGGAGGCGGAGAAGGGCATTCCAGCAAAAAGCGCGCAGTATTTCTTCGAGATCGGTTTCATGGCCGCGTTCGCCGAAGTGACGGTGGGCGCCGGGAAAGCGCCGTTCCCGCTGACCGATCGCATTGTGGACAAGGCTTGGGCTGATGCTCGCGACGGGGTGGATGATCCTGCCGAGTGGGATGCTCACCTGTCCGCCACCCCCCATCCGAGCGGGGATGCTGCGCGGGAGGCGCTGGAGAGGCACATACAGAACGCATCTGAGCCACTTGACGCGATGACCGACGCTGTAGTGCAGGCGATTGAGGCGTGGAAGCTGAACGACGAAGAAGCGATCGACGAGGCTATGCGTAATTGTCTCGCACGTATCGCGCAGGCGGCTGGACGATATATTGAGGGGGCGAAGCGATGAGTTGGCTTCTCTCTTTCCTGCCTCGCAGGTGGCTGCAAGAGGCATTGTATGATCAGTGGGAAGGACACCTTCCCCGCGATGAACGGGTTCGCCTTTACCACTTCGGGGCGACAGGAAACCCGGAACACCATGAATTTCAATGGGCGGATAAACTTCCTTCCGCAGCACTCAACCACAGAGGGGAGCAGTGATGGGCTTCTGGTGCAGCAAGATACGCACGCGCAGGAAGGACCACCGCTGCGAGACATGCGGCCAAACCGTGCGCGCCGGGGAAAAGAGCTGGGACGAAAGCGGGCTCTACCAAGGCGATTTCAACTCATACCGACAGTGCGCGGCGTGCAAAGACATCGTTCGTTATTTCTTCTGGCGCGGTAGCTTTGACCGCCTTGAGGGATACCAGCTTAACGAACTGGCCGAATACTGCCGCGACGAGGGCCTAATCTGGCCGCCCCAGTGGAATTATGTCGCCGGTGCAACTCTGGAGCCCACCACATGACCCCCACACTAGCGGACAGCCTGGAGGCGGGGGCGGTGGAGCGGCGCGGTATGCTGCCGGCCGTTACCTATTTCTCCTGCATCATCTGCCACGGCACGGGGGAGGCATTCGGCGGAGAATGCACCTCCTGCACCGATCCCGATATTGGCGTTGCGCGGTTCGTGCTGGAACGGCTCACTGTCGAACAGATGGCGTTCCTACGCGCCTATGGCCACACGCTGGCCTATCAGCCGGTCACCCGCAGCGAAGAACGCGCACACTCCTGCGAATACTGGGTCGAGGCCGACGACGGCGAATGGTCGGAAGACCGGATGAATTGGATCATTCCGCCTACGCGGCACTGGTTTGGAAGTGGTATGTCGAAATCCGGTCCAGGTGGCGGCGCATATTTCATCAAGTACAACCCGCTCGGGCTGGTGCTCCGGGAATGCCTCTCCGCCGGTGCTGGCGCTTGCCTCCCGCATTACACCCGCGCCCACGCAACCGAGGAGCAGCGCCATGCATGACCTGGAGCGCGCGAAAGAGATCGCGGGGTGGCCGTCTGACATGCTCCAACGCATCCAGCGGGAAATGGCGTTCATGGGCTGGAAGGGGCCAGCAGACACTGGCTTTACGCACAAAGAGGACGTGAACGGAGAGCGCATTGCCCGCGCGCACGATGCAACATGGCACGCCGACTATGCTGAAAGCGAAGCCCGCCAGCAACGCCTCGCCGTCCGCCGCATCTTGGAGGATCAGGCATGCTGATTGCCACCCTCCTAGCCGCCGCGCCGTTCACCTGCACGGTCACCCGCGTCCACGATGGCGACGGGCCGCTCTGGTGCACCGAGGGCCCCAAGGTGCGCATTGCAGGCGTCCAGGCCCCGGACTTCCGATCGGCCGAGCCCTGCCGCGCGCGGCGCGCCGGGTACGTCTGCAATGACGCGCGAGCCCGGGCAAGCCAGCGCAAGGTTTCCGCTCTGGTGCTGCACAGTCGGCTGGCCTGCCAGGCGCTCGAGCCCAGCTACAACCGCATCGTCGCGCGCTGCCGCCTTCCGGACGGCCGTGACCTTTCGTGCGCGGTGCTGGCCGCCGGCGCGGCGACGCGTTGGGACCGGTACTGGCGCCGCTACAACCTCGGGGCCTGCCCAGCCGGCCGCCCCATGCTTTCGATGAAGGAGAAGAGCGATGGGAGTCGCTGAGAAGTTCACCGGCGCCGCCGCGCCCATCGCCGCGTTTGTCCGCCTGCGCGAGGTCGAGGCCCGCACCGGGCTCTGCGGAAAGACGATCTATCGGAAGATGGCAAGGGGGGAGTTCCCCAAGAGTGTGCGCCTCGGCGCGAACGCCGTCGCCTGGCGCGAGAGCGACCTGCAAGACTGGATGGCCAACCCAATGTCTTGGAGCGAGGCGGCGTGAACCAGCGCGCGGGGGCTATCCCGCGCGCTCATACTCTTCCAACAGCTGGATAGCCGGGATCGCCCCGCCCATAGTTTGTTCGGCCCACCAGCGCGCCAATTCCCATCGCCGCGGCATATGCCGCGCGCGGTTGTACGCCATCTCCGCTGCGGACACGCCCTTCGGCTTGTGCGAGAGCATCGCGTCGATGATCGGGCGGTCGCCCTCGAGCCCAAGCTGCGTCGCGCGCTCGTTCATGATCGTAGAGAAAGCCGTCCGCCAGCCGTGCGGGACGTGCCGCCCGCGATAGCCGCACTGGTTGTAGCGGTAGCCGATCGTGTTGTTCGACATCGGCTGGTGCGTTGAGCGAACGCTATGGAACAAGTAGGGGAAGCGCCCGCTCAGCGCGTGCACGGCGCGGAGCACGTCAACCGCCTGGGCGGGCAGCGGCACGATATGCTCGAACGCCTCGTCAGCCTTGTTCTCCAGCTCGAGCTTCATGCGGTCGGCGCTGATCCGCCAGATCGGCTCGGGGCTGTCCCTCGCCCCACTCGGGTCCGTCCAGTCGATGCCCTCGAACTCCGCCCAGCGCGCGGTCGGGACCAGGCCGGGCCGCACGAAGGTGAGCCCGAGCAGGCGCGATGCCAGCTTCGTCAGCGGGCCGCCGGTCGAAGCGTCGATCGTCGCATGCAGCTGCCGGATCTCCTCGACGCTGCTCAGGCCGGGCTGGCTGCCGCCCACCGGCGTCGGCAGCATCGCCTTCACCAGGTGCCGGCCGGCGGGGTCGCGATCGCAGAAGCCTTCGGCCATTCCGTAGCCGAACACGGCCGAGATGTGCTGCCGGATCCGCTTGGCGCTGTCGATCGCCCCGCGGCGTTCGATCTTGCGCAGAAGCGCCAGCACCGTCGGGCCGTCTATGTCGGACAGCGGCAGCGCGCCGATCTCCGGGAACACGTCCCGCTTGAGCGCCTGATCGATCTTGGTCGCGTTCACCTTCGACCAGCGGCCGAGCTGCGCGGTGTACCAGCGCTCGGCCACCACCTTGAAGGTCGCGCCGGCCGCGGCGTGCGCCAGGATCTTCTGCTTGCGCCGCTCGGTCGCCGGGTCGCGGTGTTCGCGCAGCAGCCGCTTCGCCTCCTCCCGGGCGTCGCGCGCGTCGCGCAGCGGCATGTCCGGATAGGCGCCGAGGATCAGCCGCTTTTCCTTGTCGGCGAAGCGGTACTTGAGCCGCCAGGACTTGTGCCCTTTGGTGGTCACGAACAGGTAGAGCCCGCCAGCATCGGCGAGCTTGTATTCGCGCGTGGCTGGCGCGGCCTTCTTGCACTGGGTGTCGGTCAACGGCACGGAACGGATGCCCCCAAATCTCGGAACGATGCCCCCAAGAGTGCCCCCGGATGCCCCGTCCTCGGGTGTCCCTGGGTGTCCTTGAACGCACGTCGAGGCTCAACAGAAACCGAGGGTTTCCGCAACCTTGTGTCCTTCGATGTCCTTGGATGTCCGGAGAGGCTGGTGGGTCCGCCGGGATTCGAACCCGGGACCTCTCGATTAAAAGTCGCTTGCTCTACCGACTGAGCTACGGACCCACGTCCCGCCACCTAGGCGCAGGGGCGCCGCCGGTCAACCGCGTGCAGCAACGGAAGTGTCGTGCGGCCGGTCACCGGATCGCGCCAGCCGGGCGCAATTTCGGCCAGCGGCGCCAGCACGAAACGGCGCGCTCTATACTGGGGGTGCGGCACGGTCAGCGTCGGGCTCGCCCAGCAGCCGCCGGACCACAGCACGATGTCCAGATCAATCACCCGCGCGCCCCAGCGCTGCCCCCGCCGCCGGCCAAAGGCCCGCTCGATCGCCTTCAGCCGCCCGAGCAGGGCTTCCGGCGCCTCGTCGCTCTCGATTTCGGCCACGGCGTTGGCGAAGCGGCGGATCGAGGGGCCCAGCGGCGGCGTCTCGTGGATGCGCGACACCGCCTGAACGCCGCCGATCGCGGCGAGTGCGGCCTGCACCTCCGACCGCGGAGGGCCGTGGCGACCGCGGCGGTTGGAGCCCAGGGCGATGATGTAGCTTGTGACGGACACGCGCCTGCGCCTATCGCCGGGCGATGCGCACGCCAAGCCCCGAACCCGATCGCGACTGCCCGTTCTGCCCGCGCCTCGTTGCGCTGCGCACCCAGCTGCGCACCGAACAGCCCGAATGGTGGAATGCGCCCGTGCCGATGCTGGGCGACCCCGATGCGGGAATCGCGATCGTCGGCCTCGCGCCCGGCCGGTCGGGGGCGAACCGCACCGGCCGCGCCTTTACCGGCGACGAGTCCGGCACGCTGCTGTTCGCAGTGCTGGAGGAGCTGGGTCTTGCCGAAGCAGGCGAGCCGAAGGGCGTGCAGATCCTCAATGCGGTACGCTGCCTGCCGCCGGAGAATCGCCCGACCCCGCCGGAAATCCATGCCTGCCGCCCGTTCCTGGCCGGTCAGCTGCGCGCGCCGATCGTCGTTGCGCTGGGGGAGATCGCGCACCAGTCGGCGGTGAAGGCGCTGGGCGGCAAGCTGCCCAAGGCGCGGTTCGCGCACGGCGCAGAGCACCGCCTGCCGAAGGGGCAGGTGGTGCTCGATAGCTATCACGTCTCGCGGTATAATCAGAGCATCGGCCGGCTGACCGCGCCGATGCTGATCGCGGTGTTCGAACGCGCGCTGGCGCTTAGAGATACTTGACCAGGCTCAGGCTGGAAAGCTGCGAGAACACCGAATAGCTCGCCTCGAGCACGGTCTTCTGCTGCGACAGGTCGATGGCGACCTGGCCCAGATCGGCGTCCTCATTGTCCTCGATCACCTGCTGCAGCAGCAGCGAGCGCTCTTCGCCGCGCTTGGTCAGGTCCTCGACCTGGTTCTGCTTGCGGCCGTTGTCGGCATTGACGGCGCCGAGCTGCTTCAGCCCCATGTCGAGCTTGGAGATCACGCCTTGCAGCGCGGTGTTCTGTGCATCGGTAAGCGTCTCGCCGATCGGGCCGATCTGCGCCATTGCGCGATAGGCATCATAGATGCCGGTCGCCATCGAGCTGGCATTGACGCCGTAGGTGACGTCCAGCCCGTCGGCCACGCGAGCGCTGGCCAGCACGTTGTCGTCGTGAAAGGCCTGCGCCGCGGGCACGCTCGCAGCATCGGCCAGCGTGGTGACGGAGAAAGGCGCGCGGTCGATCTGCGAGCCGCCGAACAGCGGCGTGCCGCCTTCCGCTGCGTTCAGCGACGATCGCATCTGATTGAACGAGCTGTCCATCGCCTGCTGCAGGCCGGCCGCCTGGCCGGTGCCGATCGCGTTGAGGATCTGCTGGCGCAGCGAGGTCGTGGCGGTCTGGATACCTTCGATATGGCCCTGGTAGAGCGACATCGTGGTACCCACGCGCTTCGCGACGTTGGCCTGTGCCTTCTGCTGCTCCAGCAGGCTGTGCGCGGAAAGGTTGCGCACCGCCTCGGTGCCGAGCGACGCGAAGTCGGTCGCCTTCTTGCCGGTCGAGAGCTGCTTCTGGGTGATCGCCAGCTTCTCCTGCGCGCCGGAAATGGCACTGGCCATGGTGCGCTGAAGCGGAATGGTGGCAACGCGGGTCATCGGTCAGTCCCCTTAACGAACCATCTGGAGGAGCGTGTCGTACATTTGAGCCGCGGTGCTCATCACGCGCGCGGAGGCAGAATAGCTGTTCTGCAGGACGACCATCTGGGAGAGTTCCTCGTCGATGTTGACGCCCGAATAACTGTCGCGCCGGTTCACCGCGTCGGACTTGCGGGCATTGGCGTCGTCGTAGCGGCCCTGCGCCTGGTTGGCTTCCAGGCCGGCACGGCCGAGCAGCTGGGTCGAGAAGCGCCCGACGCTGGTGACGCCGTCCTTCCCCAGGTCCAGCGTGCTGGCGAGCTTCTCGACAAAGGCAGTGGCGCCGCGGGTATCGCCCGCACCGATCGCCTTCGTCCCGACGGCGACGCTGGTGTCGAGGCGGCCCAGCGGCAGCGAGCCGGGGCTGTTGAGGATCTCGTTGCGGACCTTCGCCACGTCCAGGCCGCTGTTGAGGCCGCTGAGCCCGGACAGGGCCGAGAAGGTGCGGCCGCTGCCGAAGCGATCGGTCGAATCCGACGCCATCGACAGGCTGGCCCCGCTCAGGCCGCCGGCCGGGTCGAAACGCATCCGCCCGCGGCTATCGAGCGAGAAGGCGCCGAAATTGCCCAGCGGACTGCCGTTCAGCTGGGTGACGATGTCGCCCATCGTGCCGCCGGTGGTCGGCTGCAGCGTGTAGCTGGTCAGCGCCAGACCGGAGGCGTCGCGCAGGACGATCTGCGCGGTCTGTCCGGTGGTGAAACCATGCGGATCCGTCGCATTGAAGCCGGTCGGCACCAGGCTGTTGCTGTCGCTGCGGATCAGGTCGTTCATGCCGAAATATTGCGACACGCCCACCCCTGCCCGGGCGCTGGGGCTGGCAGTCGACTGCGCGATCGCCACGCCGTTGCCCGCGCCGCTCGCCGCGAAGCTCAGCACCCCGTTGGCGAAGCTGGCCGTCGCCGCGCCGCCGAGCCCCGCATTGATCGCGTTGACCATGTCGGACACGGTTGCCGCAGGCCCGAGCGCGTCGAAATCGACTTCGGTCTTGGCGACGAGGGTGCCGTTGGCCTGGGTAACGGCGAAGGTCGCCTTGCCGGTGAAGCCAAGCCGATCGCCCGCGACCAGGCCGGTCTGGCGGCCGGTGAGGCTGGCGGGCGGCGGCATCGCGGTGTTTTCGTTGGAAACCGCATTGAGCGCTTCCGACAGCCCGCTGAACACGACGCCCAGCTGTTCGGAGAAGGAGGGCAGCGCGCGGTCGCGCAGGTCGAGCAGGCCGCCCAGCTTGCCGCCGACGGCCGAGGACTCGATCTTCTCGCCCGACAACGCGCCCATCGTGCCGTTCTTGTCGGCGAAGCGGATCGAGATGTCGGGATAGGTGATCTGCGAGTTGCCGATGCCGGCGCCCTTGTTGGGATAGTCGAGCTGGCGCAGCCGCGAGTCGAGCAGCATCTGCCCCGAGGTGGTCTCGATGATGACGCGGCCGTCCGGCTGGTCGCGAACGTTGACCGAGAGCATGCTGCTCAGTTCCTCGAGCGCGCTCATGCGCTGATCGGTCGCGCCGCTGGCGTTGCGCCCGAGGCCGGTCGCCTGGGACACCGTGCCGTTGAGGTCGTAGATGCGCTGGAGCAGCGTGTTGATCTTGTCGACCGAATAGCCGACCTCCGACTCCACGTCGGCCCGCAGGCCGTCCACGTCGCGCGTGATCTGCTGCATGGAGGTGATCGCGTCGGCAACGGTGCCGGTGAAGACCGCCGACGTCTGCGCCGAGGACTGCGATCCGGTCATCGAGATCGCCGCGCTGCTGATCGCGTCCAGTCGCGCCGGCAGGCCCGACTTGGCGCCGGGCTCGCCGAGCAGCGACTGCAGCCGGTCCAGATAGCTGGAGGCGACTTCCGCTTTGCCGTAGTCGCCGGCGCGGCGGTAGACGGTGGCTTCCAGGAAGCGGTCGGCGACGCGTTCGAACTCGCCGACGCTCACGCCGCTGACGTTGCCCGCCAGCACCGAGGTCGAAAGGTTCACCCGCTCGCGCGCATAGCCGGCGACGCCGACATTGGCGATGTTGTTCGATACCGCCTTCAATCCGGCCTGGGCAGCAGCCAGGCCGGAAGCGGCGGTTCCCAGGATATCGTTCAGCGCCATGTCGAGCGTCCCCCTGCCTTGAAAATCAGCGCTTCAGATCGCTGACTTCGCGCAGCATGTCGTCGACGGTCGTGATGATCTTCGACGATGCGCTGTACGCGCGCTGGAAGCGGATCATGTTGGTGAACTCGCCCGCCAGGTCGACCGTGGAGGCCTCCAGCGTGTTCGACAGCAGCTTGCCGGCACCGAGCTCGCCCGGCGCGTTCATCGTCATCATGCCCGACTGGCGGTTGCCCGAATAGGCGTTGCCCGAAATGCGGGTCAGGCCGTTGGGATTCGGGAAGGTCGCGACCGGCAGCTGGAACACCTTGCGGCTCGAACCGTCATCGAAGATCGCGCTGACCGTGCCGTCCTTCGAGATTTCGGTCGCGGCAATGTTGCCGAGAACGCCGCCATCGGCGCCGCCGCGCACCAGCGACGAAGGCTGGCCGAACGACGTGAGGCCGTTGATGCCGCCATTGGTGCCGAGCGACATCGTGATCGGCACCGACGACGAGCCGTTGGTGTAATTGATGTTGAGCTGGTTGAAGAAAGTCCCGGTCGAATTGGTCCGATCCAGGCTGCCGTCGCCGTTGAACTTGATCTCGCCGCTGGCAAGCAGACCGCCCGTGGCCGTCACGTCGCTGGCCGGGTTCATGTAGGTCTCGGCCTTCCAGGTGTTCGCCCCCGTCTTCAGGAACGACATCTTGAGCTCGTGGCTGCCGCCCTGCGAGTCATAGACCGTGAACGAACGCGTGAAGGTCGGCGGGACGGTGTTGGTCGCCAGATTGCCTGCCGTGTACGCACCGGTATAGGACGTGGCATCCGACTGCAGGTTGATGCGCGCGTCGATCGTGGTCGTCGGCGCTGCGGTACCGACCAGGTCGCTCAGGCGCACCGGCGTCAGGGTGTCGAGGTTGCCGGTGTTGGTGTATCCGCCGGTGGCGTCCAGGCGCCAGCCATAGAGGTACAGACCGGACGAGTTGCGCATGAAGCCCTGTTCGTCGGGCTTGAACGATCCCGCGCGGGTATAGGCGACCGGATCGTTACCCGAGACGCCCGAACGGGTGATGAAGAAGCCGTCGCCGTCGATCGCGAGGTCGGTGCTGCTGCCGGTAGCCTGCGGCAGGCCCTGCTTGGTGACCTGCGTGATCGGGGTTGCCGCAACACCACCAGCGGCATAGCTCGACGACGCGCGACCATCGGTCACCAGCGTGCGGAACTGCGCCTCGACGCCCTTATAGGCGACGGTGTTGATGTTGGTGATGTTGTCGGCAACCGTGGCCATGGCACTCGACTGCGCGCTCAGCCCGGAAACGCCAGCGTAAAGAGCGGAATAGAGGCTCAAGTTCAAAACTCCTCGAGATGCCCGCGCGATCCCCACGCCGGCGACACCCTTATTGTAGAGGCGTAAAGGCAAGGCCCAAATCGGAGGGTCGATTTTGCCGCTTGTGCGCAGCAGGCGGCAAAATTTGCCGGGTGTTTGCCCAGTCGCGCGCAAAACACCGCTATAAGTTCAGGAACGCTTATCGAAAGGCCAGTTCCATGCTTCGCATCACGCTCCGCGACGGTGAAAAGGCGATCGTCAACGGTGCCGTGCTGCGCGCCGTCGGCCGGACCCAGCTCGCCGTGGAGAATATGGTATCGATCCTGCGCGGCCGCGAAGTGATGCGGCCCGAGGAAGCGACCACGCCCGCGCGCCAGCTCTATTTCGCGACGATGCTCGCCTATATCGATCCGTCGGGCCGCGACGCGCATCACGATTCAGTGGTCCAGCTGCTCAGCCTGTTGATCGCCAGCCTCGGCACCGCCGAGGCGCGCGAGCTGTGCATCCGCTTCGCCAACGATCTTGCCCAGGGCGAATATTACAAGGCCCTGTCGGTCGCGCGCGAGCTGATCGCCATGGAAGACGCCGCCGCCGGCTCCGCCACGACGCAGGCCGCCTGAGGGAGCCGACGCGATGCAGACGCTCGCCAGCGCCGCCCGCGCCATCAAGGAGATGGTCCCCGACCGTCGCTTCGGTCGCGTGGTGGCGGTGCGCGGTGCGCTCATCGAAGTCGAAGGCCTGACCGGCGTCGCCCAGATCGGCAGCCGCGTCGAGATCCAGTCCCCCACCGGCAAGGTGGAAGCCGAAGTCACCGCGCTCGATCGCGGCGTGGCGCTGTGCCTGCCCTTCGTCGATCCGCAGGGCGTCGGCCTGGGCGCGATCGCCGAGCTCGGCGCCGGCCAGTTCACCGTCCGCCCTTCCAAGGCGTGGCTCGGCCGCATGATCAACGGCCTCGGCCGCCCGGTCGACGGGCAGGGCCCGCTGGTCAACGGCGCCGATCCGCAGCCGATCAAGGCCTCCCCGCCCGCCGCCGCCGGCCGCTCGCGCGTCGCCGAGCGGATCGAGACCGGGGTGCGCTGCCTCGACACCTTCGTGCCCTTGTGCCGCGGCCAGCGCCTCGGCCTGTTCGCCGGCTCCGGCGTCGGCAAGTCGGTCCTCCTCTCGATGCTCGCGCGCTGGACGCAGTGCGACGTGGCGGTGATCGGCCTGATCGGCGAACGCGGCCGCGAAGTGCAGGAATTCATCGAGGACGATCTGGGGCCCGAGGGCATGGCCCGATCGGTCGTCGTCGTCGCCACCTCGGACGAGCCGGCGCTGATGCGCCGCCAGGCCGCCTGGACCACCCTCGCCGTCGCCGAGCATTTCCGCGACCAGGGCCTCAACGTCCTCTGCCTCATGGACTCGGTCACCCGCTTCGCGATGGCGCAGCGCGAGATCGGCCTCGCCTCGGGCGAGCCGCCCGCGACCAAGGGCTATACCCCCACCGTCTTCGCCGAACTGCCGCGCCTGCTGGAGCGCGCCGGCCCCGGTGCACCGGGTTCGGGCATGATCACCGGCCTGTTCACCGTCCTCGTCGACGGCGACGACCATAACGAGCCGGTGGCGGACGCGGTGCGCGGCATCCTCGACGGCCACGTCGTGATGCGCCGCGCGATCGCCGAGCGCGGCCGTTATCCGGCGATCGACATCCTCAAATCGGTGTCGCGTACCCTGCCCCATTGCCTTGAGCCCGAGCAGAACGAGATCCGCATCGCCGCGCGCAAGCTGCTGTCGACCTATGCCGACATGGAGGAAATGGTGCGGCTCGGCGCCTACAAAACGGGCTCCTCGCCCGACGTCGATCGCGCGGTGGCGCTCGCGCCCCGCATCGAGGCCCTGCTCAACCAGGGCAAGAACGACCAGGGCCATGCCGACGCAGCCTTTGCCGAGCTCGCCGCCATCCTGTCCGGCGAGGCGATGGGCGATGGCCACGGCCATGGGCATGGGCATGACGTGGGCCTCGCCGCATGAGGACGCCCTTCGACACGGCGCTGCGGATGCAGCAACGTACCGTCGACGACCTCAAGGTCGCGATCGGCGCGTCGATCGAGCGCATCAGCGAGCTCGAGCAACAGGGCAGAGACCTCGTCGCACGCGTCCGCGAGGAGCGCGTGCTCGCCCATGCCCTGCCCTTTGCCTCGGACGCCTGGCTCGCCACCGCCAAGCATGCCCAGGCGCGGATTGCCGAGGAAGCGGCGGCCGAGCAGGCACGTCTCCTCACGCTGCGCGAGCAGGCACGGGAGGCCTATGGCACGTTCCGCGCGATCGAAAGCGCCGCCGAACGCTTCCGCGCCGAGGCCGAACGCGAGGCCGAAGCCGCCGAACAGGCGGCGATTGACGACATTGCCGCGGCGCGCTTCCTGCGCGAGCGCAAGCGGATGCTGGTGAAGGCCGCATGATCCACCGTACAGACCTTGCCGCGCTCACGCCGGCGCAGCGCGCCAACGTCATCTATGCGCAGGCGCAGTCCGAACTCTCGACCCGCCTCTGGCGCGCCGCGATCGGCGACACCGAC
This sequence comes from Sphingomonas pituitosa NBRC 102491, assembly GCF_001598435.1. GTDB lineage: Bacteria > Pseudomonadota > Alphaproteobacteria > Sphingomonadales > Sphingomonadaceae > Sphingomonas > Sphingomonas pituitosa. The sequence goes on along the minus strand of NZ_BCYY01000016.1, from coordinate 65,596 downwards.
CGCGACGGCGAGAAGAGCCGCTCACCGCTGGGCGCTGGATCGGACATGGCGATGGATTCGCTGCTCGAACTGCTCGGCACCCAGGCGCCGAAGTCTGCCAAGGGCAAGTGCAAGTGTCAGTGCGCCTGCGCGTGCCATGACGATGCGCCCGACGAGGTCGCGGCGCTTCCGAAGGGCCCGATGACGGCGGAGCGCGCCCGCGCCGTTGCCGAACGTCCGGCCGCGCTGGCGTCCGCGCCGGCCGCCGGCGCCGTAGCCGGTGCGGTCTCGCTCGGCAACAACGCCCGCTACGCCGATACGCTCGCGGCGGCCGAGGCGCGGAGCGGCGTGCCCTCCTCCGCGCTCGCCGCGATCATCAATGCCGAGGCGGGCAAGGGCCAGGACGGCAGCTGGAACCCGCTGTCGCGCAATCCGCGCTCCAGCGCGGCCGGGCTCGGCCAGTTCCTCAGCGGCACCTGGCAGACGCTCGCCGAACAGGGCGGCACCTGGCTCAACGAGGTTGCCAGGGCACGCGGCTGGCTGAAGGATAACGGCAAGGTCGATCCGTCGCGCCGCAGCGAACTGCTGGCGCTCCGCTACGATCCGAAGGCTTCGATCCTGACGATCGCCGACATGGCGCGCAACAACCTGCAGCATTTCGAATCAGCGGGCCTCAACGTGCGCGCCGATTCGGAGACATTGGCCAAGGCTGCCTATCTTGGTCACCATCTTGGTCTCGGCGATGCAAAGAAGTTTCTTGCCGGTAACATCGACTCGGCCCGTGCACGCCAGTTGCTGACCGCCCAGATCGGAGGATCGGCGGCCGAGCAGCGGATCGCCAGCGCGGGCGACGCGACCCGTGCGCACCGCAAATGGTTACTCGAGTTCATCGACCGGCACGTCCAACCGGACAAATTCGCCTCCTGAAACAGCCACTTAGGCCGTTTCCATGTCCGTTAGCGAAGCTGCTAAACGGCTATTAACCATCATTTTTTCAAGCACTTGGCTCGCCAAGCGAATCGGCGTTGCTATAAAGCTTGGGAGTGCGTTTGCGGAAAACTACCTAAGGCCCCGATTAGCACTCCTTTAAAGGTTTCAGACGAAATGTGTCTCCTGTCGACGGCGCCGGAACGATCGGACCGGCGCTGAACCAGGGGAATACGAATGTCGAAGATCACGATCGCTCTCGAAGCCGCAGTCCAAACCGTCATCGAGAACTCGCCCAAGGACGGCAAGCAGACCAACCGTCAGCGCGCTGAAATCGATCGCGCCTTTGCCCGCATCCTGAAGCTGATCGCCCCCCGCATTCGCCACTTCATCCGCCAGTACGGCCTGACCGCCCATTGGGACGACGCCGAGCAGTGCTGCGCCATCGCCGTACACCGCGCCATCCAGGCCTATGAGCCGGAAAAGGCCCAGTTCACCACCTTCGTCAACTGGCAGATCCGCGGCGAGCTGCAGAGCCTGCGCTTCCGCCTGATGACCGACCAGCGCCCCTCGGCGAAGAAGGTCGAAGCCACCACGGTTTCGCTCAGCGCGATGGTCAGCTCCGCCGATGGCGACGAGATGTCGCCCGAGGCGATGATCGAGGACGAGGACGCCCTGGAGCGCACCGAGAGCGCCGCGTCGGACTATCTCGCGGATGGCGCCATCGGTTCGCTGATCGAGGCCTATGTCGATCACCTCCGCAAGGTCGGCATCGAGCAGCTCCGCCGCCGCCCCCGCCCGAAGCGGGAAGAAGCCGCGCTGCGCCGCGAGGGCCCGCGCCTCCGTAACGCCACCCACGGCATCGATCCGGCCGAGCTGGAGAAGCTGGAAGCCAAGCTGGAGCGCGATCGCGAGATCGTCGCCCGCCGCGTGTTCCAGACCGCCACGCTGGACGACCTGTCGATGGAAACCGGCGTGACCAAGGAGCGCGTCCGCCAGATCACCAAGCGCGCCGCCAAGGTGATCGCCGAGATCGCCGCCGCCGACCCCCGCTTCTCGGTGATGGCCGAATATGGCGCCCCGGCTTCGTCCAAGCGTCGCCAGCCGGCTGCCGCCCGTGCCGCCGCCCCCATCCTTCCGGATGCCAGCCAGCCGCACAACCTGCTCTCCAGCGTCACGGCCATCGACGCCTTGAGCATCGATGCGGTCGTCGCCGCCGACGCGAACCGCGAGGCGGTGGAAGCGGTTTCGATCGCCGCCGCGCCGGCACCGAGCAGCGCTGCGCTGCACTGATACCCCATCGGGGCGAAAGCGTTCTATAAGAGAAGGGTACCCCTTCCCGGAATGATCCGATGCCCCGAAACTCCCAGATACACGGCCGAGGTGCGATGCAGATGCTGCCCCGGTCTAATTACAAGCTGACCGAACTGGCCGAAGAGATGGTGCGCTGTGCGCAGCCGCTGCTCCCGGCCGGCGGTCGGCTATTTCTGGGTCTGCAGCAGGAGATCGACGGATCGCTGCGCATGATCTGGTGGCGCGGCGACGATTTCCGCCTGGTCGCCGAAATCGACGCCACGCCCGAGGGCTTCTGCCCCGAGGACAGCGACGAGGGCGCGCTGCAGGATGCGGCGAGCGCCTGCCTCACCTATCTCGCCGGCCGCTGGCCGAGCCCGCCGCGCCGGCTGGGCGTGATCACCGACGGCACCGGCGTCGCCTTCTCGCCCGAACGCCCCGCGGTGGCCGAGCCGGGCTGGCTGCTGGACCATGCCGGCGGCCTTGCCTCGCTCATGGCGATCCTGCCGCTCGACGGCGAAGGCCCCTGCGCGCTGCTTTGCAGCCAGCCGGAAACCGCATCGCTGCATTGAGGCGTCTACGCCCGCAAGCGGGAGGGGAGTTTTGGTGACAAGCCGTGGCGGCATGCTATGGCGCCCTTATGGGTGAACTCATCGCGATCGAGGGTGCCGACGGCGTCGGCAAGAACACCGCGGCACGCGGGCTGTGCGCGGCCTTGCAGGCGTCGGGCCGGACCGCCACGGTGCTCGGCTTTCCACGCTATGGCGAGACGGTCGCCGGCGTGACGATCGGCAAGATGCTGGCCGGCGAACTGCCGGTCGCCGTCAGCCCCCATGCCGCCGCCGTGCTCTACGCGCTCGACCGGTTCGAATGGCGCGACGCGCTGCTGGAGGCGCAGGCGACGCACGACGTGGTGGTGCTCGATCGCTACATCGCCTCGAACATGGCCTATCAGGGGGCCAAGCTGGGTGGCGAGGAAGGCCGCGCGCTGATGGACTGGATCCTCGCGCTCGAAACCGGCCAGTTCGCCCTGCCCCGCCCCCGCCTGTCGATCTATCTCGACACGCCCTGGGACCTCGCCCGCGAACTGATCCTGCAAAAGGCGCAGCGCAGCTACACCGATCGCAGCTTCGACGAATATGAGGCGGACATCGCGCTCCAGCAGCGCGTGCGCGGCAACTATGAGGCGATGGTCGCCGCCGATCTGCTTGGGCCATGGCGGATCGTCCGTGCCAGCGAGGCCGGTACGATGCGTGCGCCGGAAGCAATCGTAGGCGAAATTCTTTCTCATATTTGAAACTGGCGGAAAGCCCGTTATGCCTCGCTTGACATTTGCTTTGCCGGAGCGCCAATGGTAGCGCTATCACAATCCGAAACGAGTTGGTGAGAGGTCCCTTGGAAGCGCTTCGAGACATGCTGCCTGCCGATCATGCGCAGGCGACCCTGGTCGGTCGTGTGCAGACGCCCGCCGGCCCCAGCCCCGTCCTCCTCCGCGACGGCCAGGTGATCGACGTATCGGCCACCGCGCCCACCGTCGCCGATCTGCTGGAACGCGACGACATCGCGACGCTGAGCGGCGAGGTGCTGTGCAGCGTCGACGCGCTCGGCACCGAGTCGGCCCCGCAGATCCTCGCGCCTGTCGACCTGCAGTGCGTGAAGGCCGCCGGCGTCACCTTCGCGGTCTCGGCGCTGGAGCGCGTGATCGAGGAACGCGCCCGCGGCGATTCCGCCAAGGCCGCCGAGATTCGCGGCGACCTCGAAGCGAAGGTCGGCGCGGGCATCCGCTCGGTCGTCCCCGGCACGCCCGAGGCCGCCAGCCTCAAGGCCGCGCTGATCGATGCCGGCATGTGGTCGCAATATCTCGAAGTCGCGATCGGGCCGGATGCCGAAGTGTTCACCAAGGCGCCGGTGCTGTCGGCGATGGGCTGGGGTGCCGAGATCGGCATCCGCTCGGACAGCGACTGGAACAATCCCGAGCCGGAAGTGGTGCTCGTGGTCGATCGCAACGGTGCGATCAAGGGCGCGGCGCTCGGCAACGACGTCAATCTGCGCGACTTCGAAGGCCGCAGCGCGCTGCTGCTCGGCAAGGCGAAGGACAACAATGCCTCGACGTCGATCGGCCCGTTCATCCGCCTGTTCGACGACAGCTTTACCATGGACGACGTGCGCAGCGCGGTGGTCGATCTCACCATCGACGGGCCGGAGGGCTATCGCCTTTCGGGCACCAACAAGATGAGCGAGATCAGCCGCGACCCGACCGAGCTGGTCCGCCAGACGCTGAGCGAGCACCAGTATCCGGACGGCTTCGCGCTGTTCCTGGGCACGCTGTTCGCGCCGGTGCAGGATCGCGACCATCCCGGCCGCGGCTTTACCCACAAGACCGGCGACGTCGTCCGCATTTCCACGCCGAAGCTCGGCACGCTCGTCAACCGCGTCACCACGTCGAAGGCCGCCGCGCCCTGGACGTTCGGCATCCGCGATCTGATGCGCAACCTCGCCGCCCGCGGCCTTCTCTCGAATTCGTAAGGGTCTCCATGTCGCAAGCCGATCTCCAGCAGGGCCCGATTCCGGCCGCTGAGCGTGCCGTTTATCCGAGCCTTAGGGCCAAGCGGGTCCTGATCACCGGCGGCGGCTCGGGGATCGGCGCCGGGCTGGTCGAGGGGTTCGTCCGCCAGGGCGCGGACGTGACCTTCTTCGACATCGCTGAAGAAGATTCGCAGGCGCTGGTCGCCAGCCTTGCCGACGCGCCGATCGCACCGCGCTTCCACAAGGTCGACCTTACCGACGTCCGCGGCGCGCAGGCGCAGGTGCAGGCGCTGATCGACGCCGAGGGCGGCTTCGACGTGCTGCTCAACAACGCCGCCAATGACGACCGCCACACGATCGAGCAGGTGACCCCGGAATATTGGGACAACCGCCTGAACGTGAACCTGCGCCACCAGTTCTTCATGGCGCAGGCGGTGATCCCGGCGATGAAGGCGAAGCGCGCCGGCGTGATCATCAACCTCGGCTCGATCTCGTGGCACCTCGCGCTGGAAGAACTGACGCTGTACCAGACCGCCAAGGCTGCGATCGAGGGCCTCACCCGCAGCCTCGCGCGCGAGCTGGGCCCGGACGGCATCCGTTCGGTCTGCATCGTGCCCGGCAACGTCAAGACGCCGCGCCAGATGAAGTGGTACACGCCCGAAGGCGAGGCCGAGATCGTCAAGGCGCAGTGCCTGCCCGGCCGCCTCGTCCCCGACGATATCGCCGCCGCGGCGCTGTTCCTTGCATCCGACGACGCACGCCTGATAACGAGCCACGAGTTCTTTGTGGATGCAGGCTGGAGATAAGATGACCGACAAGGTGGTGGTTTCGGCGCCGGAGAGCGTGTGGGGGCTCAGCGCCCCGCTTCTCGAAGGCCCGGTGTGGGTGGAGCGCGACGCCGCTTTGTGGTTCGTCGACATCAAGAGCCACAAGATCCACCGTCTTGATCCCGCCACCGGCGACAAGGCGAGCTGGGACGCGCCGGCGCAGATGGGCTTCGCGCTGCCCTGCGCCAGCGGCGGCTTCGTCGCGGGGCTGCAGACCGGCCTCGCCAGGTTCGATCCGGCCGACGGCAGCTTCACCCCGCTGGTCGATCCCGAGCCCGAGCTGCCCGGCAACCGGCTGAACGACGGCACGGTCGATCCGCAAGGCCGCCTCTGGTTCGGCACGATGGACGATGGCGAGAGCGACGCCACCGGCACCATCTACCGCCTTGCCGCCGATGGCAGCTGCGTTGCCTCCAGTCCCAAGGTGTCGATCACCAACGGCCCGGCGGTCTCGCCCGACGGCAGGACGCTCTACCATGTCGATACACTGGGCCAGGTGGTCTATGCCTGCGACATCGACGCGGAGGGCGCGCTGGTGAACCGCCGCGAGTTCGTGCGCATCGCCGAGGGCGAGGGCTTCCCGGACGGCCCCTGCGTCGACAGCGAAGGCTTTGTGTGGGTGAGCCTCTATGCAGGCTCGGCGGTGCGCCGCTATTCGCCGGCGGGCGAACTGGTCGAGACCGTCCCCTTCCCGGTCGACGCGATCACCAAGATCGCATTCGGTGGCCCGGACCTCAAGACGGTCTACGCCACCACCGCGAACAAGCACCTCTCCGCCGAGGACAAGGCCGCACGGCCGACCTCGGGCGACCTGTTCAGCTTCCGGGTGACCGTGGCCGGCCAGCCGACCGCCATGATCCGCGTCGGCGCGTGAATGCCCTTCCGTCCCCGGCACCGTACCGGGGAGGGCGCTTGCCGACCGCGTCCCCTTCGCAACAATGTCGATCAAACCCGCGCGGCGTAAGGCTCGCGTCATCTTGCGCGCCTAGGCTATTCCCATCCCAAATCCGAAATTCGCGCGGGTTGGTGTCGAAGGGGGGGGAAGGTCGATGAACGGTCATCGCATCGCACATCTTTGGTTTTTGGCTCTCCTTGGAACGAGCAGCGCCAGCCCCGCACTTGCCGGCAACTGCCAGCTCGCGAAAATTGCCGAGCTCAAGGTGACGATGAAGGGTCTCGAACCGATCATCGACACCACGGTCAACGGCAAGTCGGCGCCTTTCCTGCTCGACAGCGGCGCCTTTTTCAGCCTCATCCCGCAGCCGGTGGCAAAGACCCTGAACCTGCCGCGCTCTCCCGCTCCGCCGGGCTTCCGGCTTGGCGGCATCGGCGGGACCACCGATGCCCAAGTGGCCCGCGTGGCGCATTTCGGCCTTGCCGGCGCCGACCTTCCCAATATCGAATTCCTGGTCGGCGGGTCCGACACGGGGCAGACCGGGCTGCTGGGCCAGAATGTTCTCGGTCTCGCCGACGTCGAATATGATTTCCCGGGCGGCGCCGTCCGGCTGTTCCAGCCTAAGAATTGCGGCAAGACCGCCTTCGCCTATTGGACCGAAGGCAAGCCGTTCTTCGAACTCCCGATCCAGTCCAAGGAGGAGGCCCGCAATCACACGGTCGGCACGGTGGAACTGGACGGTGCGAAGCTGAGGGCCACGTTCGATACCGGCGCCGAACGGACCGTGATCTCGCTGCGTGCGGCCGCGCGCGCGGGGGTGAAGCCGGGCGATCCCGGCGTGCAACAGGCAGGTTGGTCCGTCGGCGTCGGCAAGCGCGCGCAGCAGGGCTGGATCGGCAGCTTCAAGCTGCTCAAGATCGGCAATGAGGAACTGCATAATGTGCGGCTGCACATGGCCGATTTGGGCGACGTCGATACCGACATGCTGCTCGGCGCCGATTATTTCGTTTCCCACCGGGTCTATGTGTCGAATGCCCAGCACCGGATCTATTTCACCTATACCGGCGGCCGCCTGTTCGACGCGACCGCCAAGCTCGATACCGCCAGCGGCTTCAGCACCGTGGGCGCACCCGCAGGCGGTGCGACACTCGATGCGGAAGGCTATGCCCGGCAAGGTGCGATGTATCAGACGCAGCGCGACCTGCCGCACGCCATCGAAGCCTATTCGCATGCCGTGACGATGGCGCCGAAGGACCCGCGCTACCTTCGCCAGCGCGCGCTGGTCTATCTGGCTGCCGGCCGGCCGATCCTGGCGATGGACGATCTCGACGCCTCGCTCGCGCTCGATCCGGCCGACACCGGCACCCGCATGACCCGCGCCGCGGTGCGGGAGCGCGCGGGCAATGCCCCGGGGGCGATGGAGGACCTCGATCTGGTCGCGGGGCAGCTGCCGCGCGAGGACATGCAGCGCCTGCGCATCGCGCATCTCTATACCGCGCTGGACGCGTTCGATTCGGCGATCGGCCAATATGATCTATGGCTCGCCTCGCACCACGAGGATGGCAGCCGGGCGGAGGCGCAGAACGGCCGCTGCTGGGCGTTGGCGCTCGCCAATCGCGACCTGAAGCGGGCGCGGAGCGACTGCGACGCCGCCGTGCGTGCGCTCCCCTCCAACGCCGCCTATCTGGACAGCCGCGGCCTGGTCGCGTTCCGCGAGGGCAATTGGCCCGGCGCGCTCGCCGACCTGAACGCCGCGCTGGCGATCCGTCCGCGACAGGCGTGGACGCTTTATCTGCGCGGCGTGATCGAGGCGCACATGGGCCAGAGCGAGGCCGCCGCCAAGGACCTTGCCGCAGCGACCACGATCGCGCCGCGCGTCGCCGCCCGCGCCGCCAAATACGGGATCGCGCCCCCGCCGAAAAGCTGAGGCGCGGTTCCTTTGCCTACTGGAACATCGCCTTGGTCAGCCCGGCGATGCCGGTGCGCACGCGCTCCCAGCCGGCTTCCTCGCTGAGGTCCAGCCCCAGGAACCGGCCGCTCGTGGCGCCCGACAACACCAGCTGCTGGATCGACGCGATCAGCAGCGCATTGAGCACCGGCGCGTCGATACCCGCCGGCCGCTGCAGCGTGCCGCGCTCGCGGGCGATCCACGCGCTCAGCGCCTTGCCGCGCGCTTCGGTGAAGGCACTGGCGAGCTTGGAGGGGGCCGACAGCTCCCAGGCGAGGATCTTCTGGGCCAGCGGATCGCTGCGCAGCGCGTCCAGCAGCGCCACCGCCACCCGCGCCATCATCTCGGCATAGGTGGCTGGCGGCGGCACGTTTTCGGGCCGCACCAGCGCGGTTTCCATCCAGGCGGACACGTCCGCGGCGATTGCCTCGGCGAGCCCGTCCATGCCGCCGAAATAGCGGTAGATCAGCTGCTTGTCATAGCCCGAGGCGCGCGCGATCGCGTTCACGCCCCAGCGGGCAAAGCCCTGCTCGGCGAGCAGCGCCTTCGCCGCCGCCAGAATCACGCCCCGCGTGTTCGCCGCATTGCGCGGCCGCTTCGCCGGTGCCGTCTCGTCCACCCCGTCCATCCCCCTGTTGTTGGCGATGGTTAACTATCACTGGCGAGTGACACTTGCCATCTCCGGAATGGGCCGGAGGGGGGGGGGGTCGGCAGTTAGAGATACATACTCCGCCCACGACACCACCGTCGTCATCCCCGCGAAGGCGGGGATCCATTGGCGCTGATGCCGACGTTCTTTCCCCCCACGTCCTGGCAAATGGATTCCCGCCTTCGCGGGAATGACGAAGTAGGGTCTGGGTGCGCGAAGCCCCCCACCCGCCCGACTCAATGGTTGTGCCGCGGCACCTTCAGCCCGGTGCCGCGATATTTGGTCGCGAACTCGAGCACGCCGCCTTCGTGCAGCTGGCCCGACTTCTCGCGGTACAGCTCTTCCCACGGCGTGTTGCTCGGCGGGATCGGCGGGGCCGGCTCCCCCTTCCGCCGGGCGATCTCGTCCTCGGCGACCAGCGCGTCGACGCGGCCCTGGTTGAGATCGATGCGGACCATGTCGCCTGTGCGCAGCCACGACAGGCCGCCCCCCGCCGCGCTCTCCGGCGAGGCGTTGAGGATCGAGGGGCTGTCCGACGTACCCGACTGGCGGCCGTCGCCCAGCGTCGGCAGGCTCTGGATGCCCTTCTGGAGCAGCGCGTCGGGCGGCTGCATGTTGACCACCTCGGCCGAGCCCGGCCAGCCGAGCACGCCCGCGCCGCGGATCACCAGGATGCAATTGTCGTCGATGGCGAGCGCCGGATCGTTGATCCGGTGGTGATAATCGTCCGATCCGTCGAACACCACCGCGCGCACCTCGAACACGCCCTCCTGCCCCGGCGTGGAGAGATAGCGGGCGCGGAACGCCTCCGAGATCACGCTGGTCTTCATGATCGCCATGTCGAACAGGTTGCCGGTGAGCACCAGGAACCCCGCCTTCTCCATCAGCGGCTTGTCGAGGGGGAAGATCACCTCGGGATCGATCACCCGCGCCCCGGCGACATTCTCCGCCATGGTCTTGCCGGTGCAGGTCGCGACGCTGCCGTCGAGGATACCGGCCTCGACCAGCAGCTTGAGCACCGCCGGAATACCGCCCGCGCGGTGGAAGCGCTCGGACAGAAACTGCCCCGCCGGCTGCATGTTGACGATCAGCGGCAGATCGTAGCCGGTCTGCCAGTCTTCCGGCGTGATGGTGATGCCCGCATGCGCCGCCATCGCGTTAATGTGCGGCTGGGCGTTGGTGGAGCCGCCGATCGCGGTGAGCAGCTTGATCGCGTTGAGGAAGCTCTGCTTCGACAGGATCTTCGACGGGCGCAAATCCTCATAGGCCATGTCGACAATGCGGCGGCCGGTCTCATAGGCGATCTGCCCGCGCTCGCGGTACGGCGCCGGGATCATCGCACAGCCGGGCAGGCTCATGCCCAGCCCCTCGGCGAGGCTGTTCATCGTGGAAGCCGTGCCCATGGTGTTGCAATGGCCCGAGCTTGGCGCGCTTTCCATCGCGCGGCGGAGGAACTCGGCCTCGTCGATCTCGCCCGCCGCCATCTTGCGGCGCGAGCGCCAGATCACCGTGCCCGAGCCGACCAGTTCGCCTTCGTGCCAGCCGTCGAGCATCGGCCCGCCCGACAGCACGATCGCCGGAATGTCGACCGTGGAGGCGGCCATCAGCGACGACGGCGTGGTCTTGTCGCAGCCGGTCGTCAGGATCACCGCGTCGATCGGATAGCCGTTGAGGATCTCGACCAGGCCCAGATAGGCGAGGTTGCGATCGAGCGCCGCAGTCGGCCGCCGGCAATTCTCGAAGATCGGGTGGAGCGGGAATTCCATCGGGATGCCGCCCGCCGCCAGGATGCCCTCGCGGGCGCGCTTCACCGTTTCCAGGTGGATGCGGTTGCACGGCGCGATGTCGCTGCCGGACTGGGCGATGCCGATGATCGGCTTGCCCGAGGTCAGCTCCGCGGGCGTGATGCCGTAGTTCATGAACCGCTCGAGATAGAGCGCGGCCATGTCGGCGCGGCCGGGGGCGGCGAACCATTCGCGCGATCGGAACGGACGGACGGGCGTGCGGGTCACGATTCTGAACTCCCAAAAAACAAAAGCCCCTCCCCCGGGAGGGAGGGGCTGAGAGGAAGGGTCTTACCCCTCCATTGCCTCGAGTTCCTTGCCCTTGGTTTCCTTGATGAACTTCAGGACGAGGAAGAAGCTGACTGCCGCGCAGACGGCGTAGAAGGTGTAGCTGGCAGCAAGCCCGAGCTTGGATGCCATCACCGGGAAGCTCTGCGCGATCAGATAATTGGCGAACCACTGCGCGAAGCCGCACACCGCCAGCGCCGAGCCGCGGATCTGGTTCGGGAACATCTCGCCGAGCATCACCCACATCACCGGGCCCCAGCTGACGTTGAAGAAGATCACGTACAGATTGGCGGCGACGACAGCGGTCTTGCCGAGATCGGGCGAGAGGACGAGCTTGCCGTCCGCATCGAGCGAGCCATGGCCGAAGGCATAGACCAGCACGAACAGCGTCACAGCCATGCCCGCCGAGCCGATCAGCAGCAGCGGCTTGCGACCGATCTTGTCGACCAGACCGATGGTGACGAGGCAGGCCGCGATCGAGACTGCGCCCGAGACGATGTTGATGAGCAGCGAATCCGCTTCGGTGAAGCCGGCCAGCTGCCACAGGGTCGAGCCGTAATAGAAGATCACGTTGATGCCGACGAGCTGCTGGAACACCGCGATCACCAGGCCCGCCCACAGGATCGGGCGGATACCGCCGGTGCGCGGGTCGATCAGGTCACGGAAGCTCGGACGGTGATCGACGGTGAAGCTGGCGCGAATCTCTTCCAGCTTGGTGCGCGCGGTGGCGGGACCGAACAGGTCGGTCAGCACCTTGGTCGCTTCTTCCATGCGGCCCTTCGCGACGAGAAAGCGCGGGCTCTCGGGAATGAAGAACAGCGCAATCAGGAAGATCGCCGCCGGCAGCGCCTGCATCAGGTACATCCAGCGCCAGGCTTCGAGCCCGGCCCAGAACTTGTTGGTCGAGGCACCGGCCGCGCCTGCCAGATAATAATTGACCACGAACGCGGCGGTGAGGCCGGAGATGATCATGATCTGCTGCACCGTCGTCATCCGGCCGCGGATGTTGGCGGGCGCGACTTCGGAAATGTAGGCGGGCGACAGCACCGAGGCGGCGCCGACGGCGATGCCGCCGACGATGCGGGCGATGACGAAGAGGGTGTGATCGTGCGCGAAGCCCTGGACGAGCGCGCCGCCGAGGAACAGCAGCGCCGCGAGCCGCATCACGTTGCGGCGGCCCATCTGGTCCGCCAGCGTGCCGGCGAAGAAGGCGCCCGCGACGCAGCCGATGAGCAGCGAGCCGACGGTGAAGCCGAGCCCGGCCTCATCGAGCGCGAACGCGGCCTTCAGGCCGGGCTGGGTGCCGTTCACTGCGCCGCTGTCATAGCCGAAAAGCAGTCCGCCGATCGTGGCTACGGCCACGATGGCGCCGATCAGGCCGATATTGGCCTTCTCCGCTGTCTGATTCATCCGATCCCTCTCCTAGTCACCCCGGAATGTGGTGCGATTTGTTAGCGGTAACGCTGGCCCGTGCAACCAGGAAAAGCAAGTCGGCAGGCGCGATCGCCCAACTTTCCGCCAACGTTGTCCTATCGCCGGGGTGGCGGCGCGCAGGATTCGCGCACGATCAGCTGATGTGCAAGCACTTGTTCGGCTTGCGCGTTCTGGCCGCGCGGGCGGAGCTCGTCGAGCAGCATCGACAGCGCGGCTTCGGCCATGGCGGCGATCGGCTGGCGCACGGTGGTGAGTTCCGGCCACATCGTCGTCGCGAGCGAGGTATCGTCGAACCCGACGACGCTCAGGTCCTGCGGCACGTGCAGCCCGCGGCGATGCGCGACACCCACGGCGGCTGCCGCCATGTCGTCGTTGCTGGCAAAGATTGCGGTCGGGCGCTCGGGCAGGTCGAGCAGCGCCTCGCAGGCGACAATGCCCGAGCGGAAGGTGAAATAGCCCTGCTCCACCGGCATGGCGGCAAGGTCCAGCCCGGCTTCCTCGATCGCGGCGCAGAAGCCGCGGTAGCGCTCGGCGCTCGACGTCTGGTTCGGGTTGCCGCGGATGAAACCGATGCGGCGGTGGCCCATGTCGATCAGGTGGCTGGTCATCGCCGCCGCAGCCGCGAAATCGTCGATGCGCACGTTCAGGCTGCCTTCGGGCGGCAGACCCATCGCCACCGAAACCCAGGGGATGCCGGCGGCGTCCAGCTCGTCGCGGACCGCGCCAACCTCGGAAAGCGGCGGGGGCAGGATCACGCCCTGGACGTGCGTCTGCACGAAGCCGCGTGTCGCCTCCGCCTGCTCCTCGGGGCGTTCGCCTTCGCACGCTTCGAGCACGAGGTGACAGCCCGCGCGCCGCGCGGCGGCCAGCGCGCCGATCAGGAATTGCGAGAGATAGGCGGCGGAGGGGTTCGAATAGAGCAGGCCGATCTGGGTCGCTTCCCCTGCGGCCAGGCTGCGCGCGGCGCTGTTGGGGGAATAGTTGAGCTTGGCGATCGCGGCGAGCACGGCCTCGCGAGTCGCCTCGCGCACGTTGGTGCCGCCGTTGACGACGCGCGAAACGGTCATCGCGGATACGCCTGCCTCGCGGGCGACGTCCTGCACGGTAATGCTGCCCCGGCTGCGCCGGCTGGGTTTGATCATCCCCCCTCCTGCAAGGACGCATAAGTTCGCGCTATCATGATTGCAATCGTTGCTGCATCGAACCGGGCAAGGTTGACCGGCCGCGCCGCGCCCACCTATAGATTGATAACGCTACCATCATGGCAACAGGCGACCGGGAAGCGTCGCCGGCCTTCAGGGAGAGGAACATGCGCTCACTTCGCCGCTTCGCCGCGCTTGCCATTGCTGCGAGCGCTCTCACGCCCTTTGTCGCGATCCAGCCCGCCGCCGCCCAGAGCGCGCCCGCGGGCAAGCCGCTGTACAAGGATGCCGGCCAGCCGGTCGAGGCGCGCATCGACGATCTGCTCGCGCGGATGACGCTGGAGGAAAAGGTCCAGCAGCTGCAGGCGCTGTGGCTGAACAAGGGGCTGATCCAGGACGCCCGGGGCGAGTTCGACCCCGTCAAGGCCAGCGCCAGCTTCCCCAACGGCCTCGGCATGATTTCGCGCCCCTATGACCGCCGCGGCGTGGTCGCCGGCGCGCCGGGCGCCGCGGGCGCGGTGGCGGGCGACGTCAACCGCAGCCCGGAGGAAACCGCCCGCTACGTCGCTGCCGCGCAGAAATGGGCGATGGAGAAGACCCGGCTCGGCATCCCGATGCTGATGCATGAGGAGGCGCTGCACGGCCTCGTTGCCCCCGGCGCCACCAGCTTCCCGCAGTCGATCGGCCTCGCCAGCAGCTTCAACCCCAAGCTGGTCGAGAATATCTTCGCGATGGCCGCACGCGAAGCCCGCGCCCGCGGCGCCAACCTCGTGCTGGCCCCTGTGGTCGACGTCGCCCGCGATCCGCGCTGGGGCCGCATCGAGGAGACCTATGGCGAGGATCCGTATCTCGTAACGCAAATGGGTCTGGCCGCGATCCGCGGCTTCCAGGGCAGCACGCTGCCGCTCAAGTCCGACAAGGTGTTCATCACCCTCAAGCACATGACCGGCCATGGCCAGCCCGAGAATGGCACCAATGTCGGCCCCGCCTCGCTTGGCGAGCGGACGCTGCGCGAGGATTTCTTTCCGCCCTTCGAACAGGCGGTGAAGACGCTGCCGGTGATGTCGGTAATGGCGAGCTATAACGAGATCGACGGCATCCCCAGCCACGCCAACAAGTGGCTGCTGACCGACGTGCTGCGCGGCGAATGGGGCTTCCAGGGCGCCGTGGTCAGCGACTATTTCGCGATCCGCGAGCTGATCACCCGCCACCACATGTTCAAGACACCCAAGGACGCGGCGCAGCGTGCGCTTGACGCGGGCGTGGACGTCGAAACCCCGGACGGCGAGGCATATACCCATCTCGTCGAACTGGTGAAGGAAGGCCGCGTCAGCCAAGGCGAGATCGACAATGCCGTCCGCCGCGTGCTGCGGATGAAGTTCGAGGCCGGGCTGTTCGAGAATCCCTATCCCGACGTGAAGCTGGCGGCGGCGCGCACCAACACGCCCGAGGCGATCGCGCTTTCCCGCCAAGCGGCGCGCGAATCGATCGTGCTGCTCAAGAACGCGCAAGGCCTGCTGCCGCTCGACGCCACGGGTATCAAGCGCATGGCGGTGATCGGCACCCACGCCAAGGACACGCCGATCGGCGGCTATTCGGACCTGCCCAACCATGTCGTCAGCGTGCTCGAAGGCATGCAGGCCGAGGGCAAGGGCAAGTTCGCGGTCGACTATGCCGAGGGCATCCGCATCACCGACCATCGCGAATGGTCGAAGGATGCGGTGAAGCTGGTGCCGGACTCGGTCAACGACCAGCTCCGCGCCCAGGCGCTGGAAACGGCGAAGAACGCCGATGTCGTGGTGCTGGTGCTCGGCGGCAACGAAGCGGTGAGCCGCGAGGCCTGGGCCGACAACCATCTCGGCGACAGCGAGACGCTCGACCTGCCCGGGCCGCAGGACCGGCTGGCGAAGGAACTGATCGCGCTCGGCAAGCCGGTCGTGGTGATCCTGCTCAACGGCCGCCCCTATGCGGTCAACTATCTGGCGGAGAAGGCGCCGGCGCTGATCGAGGGCTGGTATCTGGGCGAGCAGACCGGCAACGCGCTCGCCGACGTGGTCTTCGGCCGCACCAATCCGGGCGGCAAGCTGCCGGTCTCGGTGGCGCGCAATGTCGGCCAGCTGCCGATCTACTACAACAAGAAGCCGAGCGCGCGGCGCGGCTATCTGTTCGGCGATACCAGCCCGCTCTACCCGTTCGGCTATGGCCTCAGCTACACGACGTTCGACGTGTCGGCACCGCGGCTGGGCACGGCGACGATCGGCATCGCCGACAAGGCGGCGGTCGAGGTGGACGTGACCAACACCGGCAAGGTGGCGGGCGACGAGGTCGTCCAGCTGTACGTGCATGACGACGAGGCGTCGGTGACGCGGCCGGTGATCGAGCTCAAGCGCTTCGAGCGCGTGACGCTCAAGCCGGGCGAGAAGAAGACGGTGCGCTTCGAGCTGACGCCCGAAGATCTGGCGCTGTGGAACAGCCAGATGCGCCATGTGGTGGAGCCGGGGACCTTCACGATTTCGTCGGGCCCGAACTCGGTGACGCTGAAGAGCACCACGCTGACGGTGAAGTGAGGCATGGGGAGGCTGTGAGCAACCGCAGCCTCCCCTGCCAGATCGGGCAGAGGCAGTTCGGTGACACCACGGGTTCCGTGTTGAACAGCGGATGTCCGATATTGGTGGGAACCTGCCGTTCAGGATTTTCCTGAAATCGCGCGCTCGTAGGCTGCTACGCTCTCGTTGAAGGTCACGCGTTTACGTTCAATGCGGATCTTTTCGCGGTACACAAACACGAGGATAAAACCTCCTGCCATGACTGCTGCAGCTGAGATTTCCAGCTTTCCATCCCGGACGCCCAAGTACGCAAAAAGCAGCATCATCGCTGCCATCAGCCATGCAAAGATCACAAAAAAAGGGAGCACCCGCCACCACATAGGTGCGATTGGACGCCCGCTTTTGGCTTCGTACGAGACCTTATGCATTGCCGCCATACGTGGAGAATGCCGCGAACCCAATATGATCGCAAGTGAGCGATCGCTGGTGCTGGTGTTGGGAGAGCGGTGGAAGCTCCGCTGCCTTTTCAAGGCCCCAGCTTTTCCCCTCGCCGGGTCTTGCCCACCGGCCCGGCTGAGAGAAGCTTCAAGCTAGCCGCCGAGCGGAACGTCCGCAATTGGGCGTAAACGGACACGCCGCCTCTACGAACCAACGAACCGTCCGCCCCCTCAATCATCCATCCAGGCCGCCACCCAGAACAGCGGCGCGTTCCAGTTGATCGCGACTTCGTTCAGCGCATAGGCGTGGATGCTGTCGGCCCAGCAGGTCTGGGCGACGCACTTGCCCTTGAGCTGCATCGCCACCGGATCGCCCATAGCCGTGTCATTCGGCCCGCCCGAGAGCACGCCCGGCGGCGGTCCCGGCAGCTTGGCGTCGAGCGAATGCGCCCAGAAACGATGGTGCGGGTTCTTGAGCGCTCGCACGCCATAGCCGCTGACATAGGACGTCCCCATCGGGTTGCGCCCAAGCAGATAGTCGAGCGCCGAGACGATGCCCGCGCGATACTTTGGCGCGCCGGTGAGGTCGCCCGCTACGCCGAGCACCATCGCCTGGTTCATCAGGTCCCCGTTCGATCCCCAGGGATAGCCCTGCGCCTTGTAGGGGATCGCATAGCCGTTCTGCCGGCGCTCCTCCAGGATGCCGTCCGCCGCCGCGACCAGCGCGGCGCGCAGCTTCTGCACCTCCGCATCGCCCAGCCCGGTCTTCACCGTCGCCAGGGTGATCGTGCCGAGCGGGGCGGTGAAGCTCCAGCCCGGCGCACGCACCGCCTCGCCGAAATGCGGTGAACCGGTCACCGCCTTGCGGAACGCGTCCTCGCCGGTGGTCGCGTAGAGTTCGGCGGCGGCCCAGTAGAACTCGTCGCTGAGGCTCGAATCGCCATAGCCGCCGCTGCCGGTGAAGCTGCTGGTGGCGTAGACCTGGGGGTTGCGCTGCGCCGCGGCCCAGGCCCGCCGTGCGGCGGTGAGGCAGCGCGCGGCAAAGGCGTCGTCCACCCCGCGCCACAGCCGCGCGCACTGCGCCGCCGTCGCTGCCAGGTTGAGCGTCGCCCCGGTCGTCGGCGGATAGAGCAGCCGCTCCTCGCGATCGTCCTGCGGGGGCATGGGCAGCGTCGTCCAGTTGCGGTCGGCGACCTTCTGGTGCGCCATGCCGCCGGCATCGATCTCGGCAAAGGGCGGGAAGCTCGGCTCCCAGGCCGGGCGGCCGGGCTTGGGCGGCCCTAGCGGACCCGAGGGCACCCGCGTGCGCACGCCGTCGGCGATCTGCATCCGCAGCAGGAACTCCATTTCCCAGCGCGCCTCGTCGAGCAGGTCGCTCACGCCGTTGCCGCTTTCGGGAATGCGCAGCGCTCCGTCCGGGAACGCCTTGGGGCGGCGCTCATAGGCGTTGAGCAGCGTCCACAGCGAAATGCCGCCGTTGACCAGATACTTGCCGTGGTCGCCGGCATCGTACCAGCCGCCGGTCACGTCCAGCTTGTAGCCGCAGCCCGTCCAGTCGGTGCCGCGCTCGTCGGCGCCGGAGAAGCAGCCGGCCAACTCGTGCGCGTGCCCCGCCGGGCGTGCCCAGCCCGCCCCGGCGAACTTGGCGTCGATCGGCGTGCCGGCGCGCTGCTGGTAGAAGAAGTTGGCCGCATCGCGCGCCAGCGGCTTGTAGAGCGCGGGCGCGATGGCAAAGGCATCGCTGGTCACCCCGGCGACTGACAGGCGATAGCCCTTCCCCTCGCGGCGAAAGCCCGAAAAGTCGATCCGCTGCACCACCGCGCCCGAACTCGCATCGGCGCCGTAGACAAGCGTCTCGCCCTTGCCGACAGCGTTGCCATCGGCATCGAGCAGCAACCAGGGAAGCGGGTTCGTCCCCGCCCCTCGCAGCACGGCGAGCTTCACGTCGCCGGGCTCGAAGCCGATCTGGTTGAGGTCGATCGCGGCACGCTGCTGCGCCGCTACCGGGCTCGCCAGCACCACGCCGGCGAGCAGCCACGCCATTCCCTTGCCCATCCCGCTCCCCTTTTATTTGCCGTTGCCGGGCGCGTGCGGCGTCCGGATCGCTTCATAATATCCCAGCGGATGCCGCGGGGCCAGATGCCCGGCGGGCAGCGGGCGCTTGGACAGCGACTGCCAATAGGCGATCGAGGCATCGCGCCACCACTGCGCCTCTTCGCGCTGGATGGCGAGGAAGTCGCGCACCTCGGCCCAGCGCCGCGCATCGACCTTGCCTTCCAGCCCGGCCCAACGGCGCTGCAGGTCCGCCACCGTGGCGATGCCGGTGTCGTACTGGCCGATCAGGCTGTCCCACAGCGTAGCGCCCGAGCGCATCCGATAGTCCCACGGCACATGGTGGAACCACAGCAGCAGGCTGTCCGGCACCGTCTTCAGGTCGCCCCAGCGCTTCGCCACCTCCGGCGCGTACTGGCCGAGCGCGTTGGTGCCGCTGGGCGTGCGATCAAAGCCGATGCCGGTCGCATCGGCGCGGTGATAATAGGTCGGGTTCCATTCCGGCCGGGCGAGGTTCGACACCCAGGGCCCCGGCCCGTAATGGTGCCCCGTCGCCATCACATGGCCGAGCCCCAGCGGCGTCATGTAGTTCACCACCGCCTCGCGCGATTCGAGCATCATCGCGACGATGGGTGTGACGACCGCAGGATCGGAACTCCAGGTCAGCCGCACCCAGTCGCGGGCGATATCCGCAGCCTTGGCGTCCGGATCCCAGGCGAGCCGGCCATAGGCGTACCAGTTGGCCTGGTCGAACTGCGACCCGCTCCAGTTGATGTCGGTGCCGATATTGGCCACCCCCGCCATCCCGGTGAGCGCCTTGGGGGCAACCGGTGTTTCCAGGATCTTGGCGACGGCGCTGCCTGCGCGCGGCCGGAAGGTGTCGCTTTCCAGCACCTCCTCCCACATCGTCCCCAGATAGGCGAGGTGCGTGGCGAAGCCGAGATACTCCTTGGTGATCTGCACCTCGAGCATCAGCGGCGTCTTCGGCATCGCGCCGAACAGCGGGTGGAAGGGCTCGCGCGGCTGGAAGTCGATCGCGCCGTTCTTCACCTGGAGCAGCACATTGTCGCGGAATTTGCCGTCCAGCGGCACGAACTCGTCGTTCGCCTGCTTGTGGCGATCGGCGTCGTTATGCTCCGAATAGACGAAGGCGCGCCACATCACCACGCCGCCGTGCGGAGCCAGCGCGTCAGCGAGCATGTTGGCGCCATCGGCATGGCTGCGCTTGTAGTCGGACGGACCGGGCTGGCCTTCCGAATTGGCCTTGACCAGGAAGCCGCCGAAATCGGGGATCACCGCGTAGATCTCGTCCGCCTTGGCCTTCCACCAGGCGCGCACCGCCGGATCAAGCGGATCGGCCGTCTTCAGCCCGCCGATCTCGATCGGGGCGGAGAAGCGCGCGGTCAGGTAGATGCGGATGCCATAGGGGCGGAACACCTCCGCCAGCGCCTTCACCTTCTGGAGGTACGGCGCGGTGAGTATATCGGCATTGGCGTTGACGTTGTTCGGCACCACCGCGTTGATGCCGATCGAGGCATTGGCGCGGGCATAATCGGTGTAGCGCGGGTCCTTGTAGCCGGGCAGCTTCTGCCAGTCCCACAGCGACTGGCCGGCATAGCCGCGCTCCACATAGCGATCGAGATTGTCCCAGTGATCGAGCGCGCGGAGTTGCAGTTTGGGCGCGTCGCGGACATCCAGCGCATCGAGAGACTCGCGCAACTGCACCAGCTTGAGCAGGCGAAAGCTGCCATAGAGCAGCCCGACATCGCTGTTCGCGGCGATCAGCGTCACCCGCGTCCCGCCGATGGTCACCGAGCGGATCAGGAAACCCTCGCGGCCCAGCGGAGCAAGCGGGAGGTCAAGGCCTTTCAGCAGGGGCGCGCCGGCAGTCGCGAGCACCACCCCGCCCTCACCCTGCACGGTGCGGGCGTGTGCGGGCGCCGATCCGATCAGGCCGGCAAGGCCGCGATCCAGCTCTTCCAGCGCGGCACGCACGGTCGGACGGCCGGCCTCTGCCACCACATAGCGAAGCCGGGGCGCGACGCGCCGCACCGTGGCCGCCTCGAGCGGCTGGTAGCGCAGCCACAGATCGTAGCCCGTTTCCGCATGCCCCTGCCCCGCCATGGCAACCGCCATCCAGATGCACAGCAACGCCCGTACTGCCGCCCGCATTGCGTCCTCTCCCGCTCGCGCTCGTTTACGCTGGTTGACGAGCGTGTAGCAGGCCGAGCATGGTATCGCTACCAAGCAAGCGACACCGACAGGTGCGTTCAGGAGAGGACAAGGCCCATGTCCATGCAGGCATTCCCTTTAGATCGGCGTACCCTGCTCGTCGCGGCTGTCGCCAGCGCCGCATTGCCCCTCGCCTCCGGTGCGACCACGTCGATTGCCGGACTCAACACGCTTGCCGGGCAGAAGCGGATGCGGATCGGCTCCGCCTTTGCCTGGAGCCCGCCCGGAGCCGATGCGGGCAGCTTCGCCAACCCGCGCTACGCCGCGCTGCTCCAGCGCGACTGCGGGCTGCTGGTGCCGGAGAACCAGCTGAAATGGCAGGCGGTCCGCCCGGCCGCGGACCGGTTCGACTTCTCCCATTTCGACGCCATGCTCGATTGGGCGGAGGCCCACCGCATGGCCATGCGCGGCCACACGCTGCTGTGGCACAAGACGCAATATTTCCCGCACTGGCTGAACGGTCATGATTTCGGAGCGACACCGCGGCGCGAGGCCGAACGGCTGCTCACCACCCACATCGAAACCGTCTGCAAGCGCTACGGCACGCGGATCGGCAGCTATGACGTGGTCAACGAGACCGTCGACGAGAAGACCGGCGGCCTGCGGGAAACCAGCCTCTCCCGCGCGTTCGGCGGCACGGTGCCGATGCTCGACCACGCCTTCCACGCCGCCCGCGCCGCAGCGCCGCATGCCCAGCTCGTCTACAACGACTATATGAGCTGGGAGCCGGGAAACGAGGCGCACCGCGACGGGGTGCTGCGGCTGCTGGAGGGCTTTCGCAAGCGCGGAGTGCCGGTGGATGCGCTGGGGGTGCAATCGCATATCGAACCGACGCGCGATGCGCCGGCCGGCGTGCTGGCGGCGCGACAGGAGAAGCCCTGGCGCGCCTTTCTCGATGCGGTAACCGGGATGGGATACGACCTGCTGATCACCGAGTTCGACGTTGCCGACCAGCATCTGCCGACCAACATCGCCATGCGCGACCGGCAGGTGGCGGACTATGCGGGCGTCTATCTCGACATCCTGCTGGCCTATCCGCAGCTGCGCGACCTGCTGTTCTGGGGCATGTGCGACCGCTATAGCTGGCTGAAGGGATTCAAGCCGCGGCAGGACGGCAGCATCCCGCGCGTGGCTCCGTATGACTCCGGGTTCCGCCCCAAGCCGCTGCGCGATACGGTTGCCGCGAAATTGATCGCGGCGGCGGCACGACGATGAACCTCGGTACGGTCCCGTTCAGATTTCGGGCGTATAGGATATGCCCGATCGGCTGAGTCGCCGATGGATTGAGGGGAGCAGGGCAATGGCGTCAGCGGCCGCGAAGCGGCACGGACCGGGTGGGGACCTTCCGGTTGCCGGTACGATCGACGTCGCGGCGCTGCACGGCCTCGCCGAAGCGACCGTGCAGGCACATGGGCGGGCGACCGTGACTCCGGCCGGCGCAAGTTTCCGTCAGTTCCTGATGGAACGTGCGCAGACCAGCGCGCAGCGCAGCGCGCTCGCCCTGCAGGGTACCGACATCGAACGTCGTGCACGGGCCGGCAGGGTCCGGCTGCTCGGCGAAGGCATGCCGCTCGATATCCTGTTCGATCTCGCAGGCCCGCTCGCCGCATTGCTTGCGCAGGATCGCGTCACCGACGCCAATATCCTCGCCAATCGTTATCTCGACCTCTCCCCCCAGGGTGCCACCGGCTGGGCGTTGCTGCCGCTGATGCTGTCGCTCCAGACCGGCGACCTGGCGGCCGCCAATCGCCTGCTGGAGCCTGCGGCGCCGCAACTGATCGTGATCGGCGGACTTTCCGGCACCGGCAAGTCCAGCCTCGCGCGACTGCTGGGCGGGCTGTACGGCCGCCACCCCGGCGCACGGGTGCTGCGCTCCGACGTGTTCCGCAAGCGCCTGGCCGGCCTGTTGCCGGAAACGCGACTGCCGCCCGCGCACTATACCCGCCGCAACGATGCCGAGACCTATGAGGCGCTGTTCGAATCGGCGGACGACCACCTCGCCTGCGGGTCCACGGTGATCCTGGACGCGGTGTTCCTCAATCGCAGCGAGCGCGAAGTCGCCGAAGCGCTGGCGCTGCAGGCACGCGTGCCGTTCACCGGAATCTGGCTGGAAGCGCCGGATCGTGACCGCATCGCGCGGGTCACGGCGCGCACGGGCGACGCATCCGATGCCACGGCGGAAGTGGCGCGGGACCAGGCGCGAAAGCCGGTTGGCGATCTGTTCGGCTGGCATCGGATGCGCGCCAACCGCGCCATGGAGTTGATCGTGCCCGCCGCACGGGCGGCGATCGAACGGGCCCGCCGGTAAGCCGTCTTCCGGCCCGTTTCGGCGGGATGCCGCTCAGGCGGTTTCGCTGACCTCGGGCTTGAGCAGCAGGCCGGTCGCGCCGTCATTGGCGCAGAACAGGTCGTTCAGCGCCTCGAGCATGCGGCGTGCCTCCGGACTTGCCAGCGAGTAGAAGATCATCTGCCCGGCACGCCGAGCGGAGACCATGCCCTCGCGGCGAAGCAGGGCAAGTTGCTGGGAGACCGCCGTATCGCGGGCGCCGGTGAGCCGTGCCAATTCCCCCACCGATTTCTCGCCATCCACCAGATGGCAGAGAAGCAGCAGACGGCTGCGGCCGGACAGCGCCTTCAAAAACTGCGACGCGTGGTCGATTACCTCGATCATATCGTTCTTCACGGCGACCATGGCTATGCGTGTATCCTATGCCAAGCAACCCGTCACGCAGCGAAATATCCAGGAAATTCATAAACCTGGATCAATATGACACATCATATATGTGCAGTATTGCTGGCATGTGTCTCTTTTCCGGGAAGTAATTGGGAGCATACCAGCAGTTCGAAGGTTCTTCGCGCATGGCCCAGCGGCAGCCTTATTTGTTCGACCCGCCTGCACCTTCCGGTCTGCGGCTTGGAGAGGCTTTTCTGGACGCCGTCGAGGAATCCGCGGCGATCGACTCGATCGACTCGGACGATCTGTCTCCGTTCCGTTTTCAGGGTTGGATCGGCAACCGGCGGACGACCAGTTATGGCTGGCGCTACGATTTCGAGCAGGGTGGCTTCAGCCCCGCCGCTGCAATGCCGGACTGGCTGGTCCCGCTACGGGATCGGGCGGAAGCGTTTGCACGCCTTGCACCCGGCACGCTCGTCCAGGCGCTTCTGATCCACTATCCCCCCGGCGCCGGGATCGGCTGGCACCGCGATCGCTCCGTGTTCGAGGAAGTGGTGGGGATTTCGCTCGGCGCCGCCGCCACGCTGCGGCTCCGCCGGCGGACGGGCCCGCGCGCGTTCGACCGTGCCGAACGGCTTTTGCCGCCCCGCTCCATCTACCTGCTCTCCGGGGAGGTGCGCCATGGCTGGGAGCACAGCATCGCGCCCATGGCGGAGCCGCGCTGGTCGATCACCTTCCGCGCGCTTTCGGCGCTGGGCCTGCGCCAGACGCAGAACGGCCCGGAAGGGTCTCCCCCTCCGGGCCGCACTGGATGAGAAGCCTGCCGCCGCGGCGGATCAGAACTTCACGGCCACTTCGCCACCGAAGGTACGCGGCGCGTTGAAGTTGCCATAGTCGCCGAGGACGTTGTTGATGTTGCCGGTCGTCACGCTGCTGGTCGGCGAGCCCGGCAGGCTGTTCGACGGATCGCGGCGGAAGATATACTGTTCGTTGAACAGGTTGCGGCCCCACACGCTGAACGTCACGTTCTGCATCGCGCCGACATTGATGTTGGCGAGCGAGATGCGGCCGTTGAAGATCAGCGATGCGTCGTTCTTCGTGGCGAACTGGTCGAAGGCCTGGGTGGCCTGCGAATAGTTGCCATCGAAGTGGAAGCGCAGATCGGCGCCCTTCAGCGGCAGCTCGTAATCGATCGAGCCGCTGGCGGCGTTGCGCGGCGTGAACACGATGTAGAAGTTCTGGTACACGCTGGTCGACGCGGTGCCCGCGGTGGCGGTGATCAGCACCGGCGGGATGCGGGTATAGGTATAGGCATAGGACGCGTTCAGCGTCAGACCCTGCACCGGCTTCACCGTCAGGTCCGCCTCGATGCCGCGGATCTTGGTGTTGCCCGGAGCATTGATGGTGACGAGGTTGTTGAAGCTGCTGCCGTTGAACGGCTGGATCGAGCTGATGTCGACCTGGCTGTCCTTGCGGTCCATGATGTAGCCGGCAAGGTTCAGGCGAGCCTTGTGATCCCAGAAGTCGGTCTTCAGGCCGATTTCATAGGACTTCACGTCTTCCGGATTGAACGCCTGGTAGTTGGCGGTACGCGAGCTGGCGCCGCCGGCGCGGTAGCCGGTCGCGTACTTGGCATAAGCGTGCACCGAGTCGCTCACGTCATAGGCGAGCGTGACCATCGGATTGAAGCGATCCCAGCTCTTGTCGAGCGGCTTGTACCCCGCGTTCGCAGCCGCCGTGGTGTTCACGTCGTAGTTCACGTTGCGCGAGAAGTGCAGCACGCCACGCTTCTTGTCGTGGGTGTAGCGGCCGCCCACGGTGAGGTGCAGCACGTCGGTCGCGTTCCAGGTCACCTGGCCATAGGCGGAGTAGCTCTTCGACCAGACTTCCGAGGCGCGATCGATCGAGCGGCAGCCCGGCTGCGAACCGAAGCCGGCCGAGCCGGTGCACGGATCGAGGATCACATAGTTGTAGCCGGTAACTTGGCCCGCCGTGTTGGTCAGCGCGACGATGCCGTTCGAGTTCGGCGTCGCCGCGTCGTCGCTGACGTGCTCGTTGAAATAGTAGAGGCCGGCAACGTAATCGAACTGGCCGACGGTGCCGACCGCCTGGAGTTCCTGGCTGAACTGGTTCTGGCGCAGGTCGGCGAGGCTGTAGCGGCTGAAGGCGCAGGGCGCGGCCGCGGTGCAGCTGGTGGTCACGCTGCCGATCGCGGGCGTGTTAACAACCGGCACGCGGTGCGCACCGCCCGAATTGTCCCACTGGGTGGCGGTCACGCCGCGCCATGCGGTGATCGAGCGGATCTCGACTTCCGGGCTCACCTTCCACTTCAGGCTGTTGGTGAAGCCATGGGTCTTGTCGATGCTCGGCTGCTGCGGCACGCCGATATCGGCGGTCTTCATCCGGCTGGAACCGTTGACGACGACGCCCGGCATCAGCGGCTTCACCGTGCCGGTAAGCGCGGTGTACTGGGTGCCCGGCAGGGTGCAGGCGGGCACGGCGGCCTGGGCGCCGGCGACGCAGCCGTTCGGGTTGTAGTTCAGCAGCTGGCTGTAGAACGGCGTGTTCGCGTCATAGCCATTGTCGTAGCTGAAATCGTTGGTGAGGCCATCGATCGGCTTCCAGCGGACCGCGGCGCGGAAGCCGTGGCGGTCATAGTAATTCCAGCCGGACTGGCCCGCGAGCGGGTTCTTGGTGGTCGCGTCCTGATGCTGGATCACGCCGTCCAGCTTCAGCGCGAAGTTCTTGTATTCCGGCAGGTCGAGATGCGCATCGACATTGTAGCCGCCGTAGTTGGCGATGCCGGCGTTGACGCGGCCGGCGAACTCGCCGCTCGGTGCGCGGCTGACGAGGCTGAGCGCGCCGCCTTCGGTGTTGCGGCCGAACAGCGTGCCCTGCGGGCCCTTCAGCACTTCGACACGCTCGAGATCGAACAGCGCGGCGTTCAGGCCGTGCTGGCGGCCGAGATAGACGCCGTCGACATAGATGCCGACGCCCTGTTCGCGGGCGGGCTGGTTGGCGTCGAGCGGCACGATGCCGCGGATGCCGACGGTCAGCGCCGACTGGCGGGCTTCGAAAGTAGCGACACGCAGGCTGGGCACGGCGCCGTCGGCAAGGTCGTACAGGCTCTGGACGTGCCGGTCCTTCAGGGCGGCATCGCTCAGCACGCTGATCGAGATCGGCGTCTGCTGCAGGTTGGTTTCGCGCTTCTGCGCAGTGACGACGATATCGGCCAGGCCTTCGGGCTCCGCAGCAGCAGTCGCCGCGGTCGTGTCGGTCTGGGCCTGGGCAAAGGCCGGCGCGGCTGCCAGCGCCAGCACGGTTGCGCCCGCGAGCAGCGAGAGGCGGAAGGTCGAACGGTCGGACATGGAGTTGTTTTCCCCGAGGCAGAGTCTGTTTGGTTCGGGGGCGCCCTAGGCAGGCGATTTGGCAGGATTGTTACATCCGGCGCAGCATTCATGACACTACGGCGTCATGTTCGCTTCATCTTCGCTGAAAACTCACGTAAATCGGCCGACAACACCGGTGCGACACTGCATTCGACGCTGGTTAATGTGCCAAATTGCGCCGGGTTCCACGCCGAAATTCGGCCGCCGGTGCAAAATTATCACAGCCGGCTTGGTACAATCCATGCGCGTTTCATCGTCCCCTTAAGAAAGCCGCCCGCTGTGCAGAGGCGAAGCGGGCGGCGAAGGCTTGTTCACGATGGGTACGCGACGGGTTTCACTCTGCCGCGGCGGCCTGCCCCCCGCCGACTCGACCGGTGCGCTCCAGCTTGCCCCAGCCGACGAACCAGCCGCCGAGCGCCGAGCTGATCGCGCGCAGCACGACCCAGTACATCAGCTGGCGATAGACAAATCGCTGCGCCACCAGCAGCAGTGCCGGATAGCGGATGCGCCGGCTGTTGAGCCGGTAGGCAACCCAGCCACAGCCCACGTCGATTGCGGTGAAGGCGACCCAATAGATCGCCATGGTGCCGACATCGGCGCGCGTCTGCTCCCAGCCATGCTGCGCGATCCGGACGCCGGTGGCGAAGATCGCGGAGACGAGCGCCAGGTCGATCAGCGGCGAGATCGCGGCGAAGATGATCTGGAACACCCAGGCCTGGGGCAGCCCGATCCAGGCGAGGCCGCGCGCGTTCCGGTCGCGGTACAGGCCGCGATGCTTCCAAAGACACTGGAGGGTACCGAATGCCCAGCGATAACGCTGCTTGGCCAGCGCTCTGAAGCTCTCCGGCGCCTCGGTCCAGGCGACCGCATCGGGATCATAGGTGACGCGCCAGCCGGCGCGCTGGATGGCGATGGTGAGGTCCTGGTCCTCGGCCAGCGTATCTTCGGGATAGCCGCCCACCGCGTCGAGCGCAGCGCGCCGCCACGCACCGACCGCGCCGGGCACCACGGTGATCGCGTTGAACCCGGCCAGCGCGCGCCGCTCGAGATTCTGCGCCGTGATATATTCCACCGCCTGCCAGCGGGTGACGAGGTTTACGCGGTTGCCCACCTGCGCGCTGCCCGCCACCGCGCCGATCTTGTCGTCGGCGAACCACCGCGCCAGGCGGCCGATCGTTTCCGGCTCGAACTGGGTATCGGCGTCGAGCGCGATGATCACATCCCCCTTCGCCTGCTGCAGCGCCCGGTTGAGCGCCGCCGCCTTGCCGCCATTGGCCAGGGTCAGCAGCGTGACGCGCGGATCGTCGCCGAACGCCGCCGCCACGATTTCGCTGGTGCGGTCCTTCGATCCGTCGTCGGCGACGATCAGCTCAATCGCCGGATAGTCGCTGGCGAGCACACGCCGCACCGAGGACTCGATCACCCGCTCCTCGTTATAGGCGGGGATGATGACGGATACGCTGGGGGTGAACACCGGCGGCTCCCCGCGTTCGCGCAGCCGCTGGCGCAGCGCGAGGCCGGCCAGGATCAGCGCGCGGGCGATGCCGAGCGTGATGGCGATAAAGAACATCCAGCGCAGCCCGGATGCAACCGCCGCGAGCGCCACGAAGATCGCGACGTCCGCCCGCACCGCCAGCAGGTCGCTGCCGCGGATCGGCGGCATCACGGCGTCGTAGGAAAGCCCCGCCAGCTTGGAGACCGGCACGAAGGTATAGCCGCGCGCCCGCAGCTCGCGGATGATGATCGGCAGCGCCTCGATGGTCTGCTCGCGATTGCCGCCGCCGTCGTGGAGGAGCACGACGTTGGTCGAATGGTCCGGCGCGGCGCCCGCCACGTCGTTCAGCACGCCCTGCACAATCGCGTCGACGCCGGGCCGCTTCCAGTCGTCCGGATCGACGTGGAGGCCGACGACCGTATAGCCCTGCTTCTGCGCCACGACCGCCGGATCGAGTTCGTCCGGCGTCGTCGGCTCGGCGTCTCCGAAATAGGGCGCGCGGAACAGCCGCATGCCGCGGCCGGTATAGGCCTGCACCAGCCGCTGCGTGGCGTTGAGTTCCAGCGCGGTGCTCGCAGCCGAGGTGGTGGCGAGATTGGGGTGGGTATAGGTATGGTTGCCCAGCTCATGCCCCTCGGCCACCAGCCGGCGCAGCAGCAGCGGGTGCTGCAGCCCGTTCTCGCCGATGATGAAGAAGGTCGCGGGCACATGCTCGGCCTTGAGGATGTCGAGAATGCGCGGGGTGTAGGTGGGATCGGGGCCGTCGTCGAAGGTCAGCGCGATCTCGTTCTTCGAGGCGCCGGTGCGCATCACCACATAGGGCGTCGGCAGCACGGGATATTGCACGTCGCGGATCATGTTCGCGGCATCGAAGCTGATCGTGCGCTGGCCGACCGTCGGCGTCGAGGTGACGCGCAGGATCTCGCCCGGCCCCTCCACGTCGACATTGGTCGCGGGCACGATGCGGCTCAGGTCCGGCCGGCCGCCATGGCGATAGGCGAGCAGCGCGGTCCACACGCCCGCATCCTCGGTGCCGAGCCGCCACAGCGCGACGCTGCCCACGCCGGCGGCGCGCACTGCCTGCAGCTGGTTCCAGGTCGCGGTGGCGTCGACCATCCAGATTTCGTGGTGCTTGCCGTCCTCGTCATAGGCGAAGGCGCTGTTGCCGCTGGTCTTGTCGAAGGTGACCTTGGCATCGCTGTCGCGCGCCGCCGACCACGCCTCTTCGATGCTCAGCGCGTCGGTGCCGTCGCCGTGATAATCATAGGCATAGCTGGCCAGCGCGACGATCAGCTTGTCGGCGCCCACCTTCGCCACGGCATGGCGCAGCTCGTCGACGAACCAGGGCTGCGACGCGATCGGCCCGGCGGTGCCGCCCTGCCAATGCTCGTCATAGTCCATTAGGATCACCCGATCGGTGACCGCGGCAAACCGCTTGAGGTCCCAGTTGCCATCGCCCGCCGGTACCGTGACCGCGAGCAGCTTGTCCTTCGGCATCGCCTTGTTGATCTGGTCGAGCAGCTGCGCATAGCCGGACAGCGACGCCGGCTGCAGGCTCTCGAAATCCATCACCAGCCCGGACAGGTTGCGCGCCTTGACCATCGCGGCCAGGTCGCGCGCCAGCTTCGCCCGGGCCGCCGGGCTCGCCATCAGGCGGGCGGAGCCGGCGGTGTCCCAGGCTTCGTCGGACACGTTCTGCACCATCGGCAGCACCCGCGGCGGACGACGGGCGCCGGCGACGATGCTCGCGAACTTCGCATCGTCCAGCACCTGCATCGCATGGCCGGGCCCGGTCACGGAGACGAGCGCGGGCACCACCCAGTCGAGATCGCCGATGTTGCGGCGAAGCGAGTCGGCGCTCGCCTGGTCCCAGGGCACGTAGAAACCCACGGTGAGCGGCGCGCCCGGCCGCTTGGCAGCGCCGCCGGGCAGCCAGCGCTGCGCACGCGACTGGCCGCGTGCGCTCAGCGAACGCAGCGCCGCCGGCTTGGCATTCTCCCAGCGGACCGGCAGGTCCTGCGCGGGGGGAACATTGACGATGGTGGCGGCGAACACGACCGCGGCGATCAGCACGCCGCCGATCAGCGCCACTACCGTGCGCATCGTCCAGCGCTTGCGGCTGCCGGTGGGATCAAAGAAAACGGGACGCGACATCGGTGCTCTTTCGAACCGCGCAAAACAAAGACCCCGGCGCGTGTCGGGCCGGCGCCTTATAAGACCCTCGATTAACCGAAGCTATACACCGAAGGCTGGGTATCTTCCCTGAGATCGGATGGATCACACCGCGCTGCTGAAGCGCGTTGCCGCGGGGCCGCGATACTGGTCGACGGCGCTGGCGATCACCCGCGCATAGGGCAGCGCCTCCGGGGCGAGCAGCAGCACGCTGCCTTCCCAGCGCACCAGGTCCAGCGCGGCGAACCGGGCAAGCCGCAGCGCGATCGCCGCGCGGCCGGAGATGCCCGCCAGATCGGCCTGGCCCTGGCAGAGCAGTTCCTCGATCGCCGCCGCGCGCCACTGATCGTCGCTGGAGCGCCGCACCCCGCGCGCAGCCGCCAACCGGCCGGAGGAAACCGCCATGTGCCACCGCCCGGCATTCTTCTCGTTCTGCACGAGCAGGTCCGGAAACTGGCTGATCGCACTCGCCCCCAGGCCGATCAGCACCTCGGCCTCGTCCTCGGTGAACCCCTGGAAGTTGCGCCGCAACCGCCCCTCGCGCGCGGCGACGGCGATGGCATCGCCGGGCCGGGCGAAATGATCGAAGCCGATCGGATCATAGCCGGCGCCCAGCAGCGCAGCATGCGCCAGCGCAGCCTGGCCGAAGCGCGCGGCGGCATCCGGGAGCGCCGTCGCATCGATCCGGCGCTGGCGCGGGATCAGGTGCGGCACATGGGCATAGCCGAACACCGCCAGGCGATCGGCACCCATCGCCACGCTTTCGCCGATCGATGCGGCAAGCGCCTCGTCCGTCTGCCCGGGCAGGCCGTACATCAGGTCGAAATTGATCGATTCGATACCGGCGCCGCGCAGCAGGTCGACGGTGGCGGCGATGTCCTCGCGCGGCTGCACCCGGCCGATCGCCGCCTGCAGGCCCGCATCGAAGGTCTGCACGCCCAGGCTGGCGCGGGAAACGCCTGCCTTCGCCATCGCCTCCGCCCAGGCGGCATCGAAACCGCGCGGATCCACTTCTACCGAAAGCACCGGTGCCGCCGCGCCGAACGCGGCCTTTGCGTGCTCTGCGAGACGAGCGAAGGCCTCCGGCGCGATGGCATTGGGGCTGCCGCCGCCGAACGCGATCCGCCCGATCCGGCCGCGACCGCCGAGGCGCCGGGCGACCGCTTCTATCTCCTCCGACAGCCGCAGGAGATAGGCGTCGAGCCGCGCGGTGCGGTTGGCCGCCCCGGTGTTGCAGCCGCAATACCAGCAGATCTCGCGGCAGAACGGAATGTGGAGATAGAGCGAGAGCTCGGTCTCCGGCCCCACCCGCTCCAGCGCCGCCGCCATGTCCGCCGGCCCCACCCCCTCGCCGAATTCGGCGGCGGTGGGATAGCTGGTGTAACGCGGCACGGGCGTGGCGAGCAGATCGGGATGATAGGTCCACATGATCCCGCCGCATGGACCGCAGGGATGCGCGCGTCGCCTGGGAATATCCCGTATCCTTGCCGCTCGCGGCGGACCGGCCTAGGCGCGGCGTCATGCAACTCGACGATCAGCTAGTCCGCTATTTCGGCACCGCCGACCTCGGCGCCCTCACCCCGCCCGCGCTCGCCTCGGGAATCGAACGGATGAAGGTCGATCTCGGCCTGGAAACCGATCGCGCCCGCCGCTTTGCGCTCTGGGCGCTCCTCTTCATGCTCGGCAACGCGCCCGATCTCGACGTCACCTTCGAGGACGAGGCCGATCGCGAAGCCGCCCGCAACTTCATGGACCTGTCCGACCAGCAGGACTGAGCCCCGACAAAAAAGCGGCGGGCCTTTCGGCCCGCCGCTTCAGGTGTTGGGAGACATTTATGTTTTAGGGAATGCGTCAGAAGGTGAGGCGCGCACCCAGCGTGTAGGACCGGCCGATCGGATCGTAGATCGTCGGGAAGGTGTTGCCGCTGTTGTAGGCCGTGCCACCCACGCCC
This sequence comes from Sphingomonas pituitosa NBRC 102491, assembly GCF_001598435.1. Taxonomy (GTDB): domain Bacteria; phylum Pseudomonadota; class Alphaproteobacteria; order Sphingomonadales; family Sphingomonadaceae; genus Sphingomonas; species Sphingomonas pituitosa. The sequence goes on along the minus strand of NZ_BCYY01000016.1, from coordinate 32,956 downwards.
GAACCCACCAGCGGCGGATCCTTGTCGAGCAGGTTATTCATGGTGAAGTTCAGGCTGAGGTTCTTGGTCGGGCGCACGCCGAACGACAGGTCGAAATAGTTGTAGGCGGGAATGCGGGCGAAACGCGGCAGGATGCTGCCGATCGGATCCTCCAGGCTGACATGGCTGATGTGGGTCCACAGCAGCGAGACGTCGAAGTCCGGGCGATCATAGGTCAGGCGACCGTTCCAGCGCAGCTTCGCGCGCGGATTGGTGCAGCCGCCCGCGCTGTACCGGCCGGTGCAGTTGCGGTCGATCGAGTTCGGGTTCGCCTGGAAGCGGTAATAGTCCAGATAGGTGCCGTTGAAGCCGACCGAGATCGCGCCGCTGTCCTGGATGCCGATGTCGTTCAGCAGCACGCGCTGGTTGACGCCGAGATCGATACCCGCGGTGCGGATCCGACCCAGGTTCGAATAGGTCAGGATCACGCCCGGGGTTTCGCCGGCGCCGTTCAGCGTGCCGGTCAGCGGGTTACGCTGGATCAGCGCGCAGAACGCGTTGTTCGAGAAGCTGGGGTTCAGCGTCGCCGAATAGCAGCCGTTCAGGATGTCCGCCTGCGCCGGCTGGGTGATCGCGTTCGACACGTCGATGCGGAAATAGTCGACGGTCGCGGAGAAGCCCTTCAGGAAGGTGGGCGTGAACACGCCGCCCAGGGTGAGGGTCTTCGCCTTTTCCACGTCGAGGTTGCGGTTGCCTGCGGTGGTGTTGTTGATCTGGCCCGAGCTCGGCTGGGCGATCGAACCGATCGTGCCGGCCGGCGCGCCGGTGGCGACGCAGAGCGCGGCCAGCGGTGCGTTGCTCAGCACGCCGGTGCCGGCGCAGACGTCGCGCGTCAGGTTGCCCAGGCCCTGGACGGGCGACTGGAACAGTTCCTGGATGTTGGGCGAGCGCACCGCCACCTGATAGGTGCCGCGGAACTTGAAGCCCTGCACCGGCTCCCAGGTGCCGCCGGCCTTCCACGTCGTGCTGCCGCCGGTGGTGGTGTAGTCGGAATAGCGGATGCCCGCTTCCGCCGTCAGCTTGTAGATGAACGGCTGGTTCTCGACGAGCGGCGCGATCAATTCGCCGAACACTTCCTTCACGCTGTAGCGGCCCGTGTCCGGCGGCGTACGCGCGCCGGTGCCGAGCACTTCGCCCTGCACCTGCGAGGGGCCGTCCGGCTGGCTGGCGGCCGTGATCTTGCGATATTCGGCGCCCACCGCGAACGCGATCTTGCTGGCAGCCAGCGGCGAGGTGAACAGGTCGCCCGAGACGCTGCCGGTGACGACGGTCTGGCGCACCTTGCGGTTGATGATGGCGTCGAGATTGACGAACGCCGCCTGCGCCGACGTGATCGAGCCGTTTGGACCGAACAGGTTGAGCGGGACGCAGCCGTTGGCGCTGTCGACGCAGCGGATCGTGCCGCTCGCGTCGCGATAGGCGCGCAGGGCCTGCTGGACCTTGCTGAACGAGCCCCAGCGCTGGCGCGTCTGGTTCTGGGTCGTCTCGCCATATTGCGCGGACACATCGTACTTCAGGCCCGTGGTGATTTCACCGCGGAAGCCGCCCTGCACCTGGAACATCTGCGATTCGAACAGGTTGCCGCGCGGGCCGAACTCGGTGAAGCGGCGCTGCGCAACCACCGGGATCTCGCGATAGCCGGCCGTGCCCGGGCCGCCCTGCACGGCCGCCGCCGTGGCGCAGTCCGCCGCCGAGATCCTGCTCGCGGTGCAGAGCTGGTTGCGGATGCCGGTCGTCAGATAGGGGTTGTTCAGGCCCAGCTGATAGGTGTTGTTGAACGTGCCCGAGGATGCGAGCTGGGTCGCGATCTGGTTCCGCGTGAACATCGCCGAACCGTAGAATTCGATCGCGTCGGTGATCTTGTAATAGCCCGCCGAATAGGCGTTGATGCGGTCGAGCGGCGTCTGGAAATAGGTGCCGATGTTGGTGTTGTAGGTGTCGTTCGCGGTCGCGGACTGGAGCAGGCCGGTCGTCGGGTTGACCACGGCGCCGAAGTCGCTGGGGCCGAGGCCGAGCGCGGTCAGGCCGGGCGAGCCGAAGATCGTCACGGCCGCGGTGCTCGAGCCGGCGAAGGCCCCGGTGGTGGAGCTGATCGGCACTTCGCTGATCTTGCGATCGATGTGAAGCAGCGGATCGGCCTTGGTATAGCCCACCGCCAGCACGACGTTGCCGCGGCCATCGGCGAAGTTGCCGCCGACGACGAGATCGGCCTTGAAGCGCTGGCTGTCGCCGCGTTCGGACACGCGGTAGCTCGCCGACGCGTCGATGCCGGAGAAGTCGCGACGGGTGATGAAGTTGACGACGCCGGCCACGGCGTCCGCGCCATAGGTGGAGGAGGCGCCGCCGGTGAACACTTCCACGCGCTGCAGCAGGGCAACGGGGATGTTGTTGGTGTCGGTCAGGCCGTCCAGGCCATAGGGCACGAGGCGGCGGCCATCCAGCAGCACCAGGGTGCGCTGCTCGCCGATGCCGCGCAGGTTGAGCGTCGAGGAACCGTCGGAGCCGTTGTTCACGCCCGCGCCGATCGACGGGCGGATCGCCGGCAGGTTGCGCAGCAGGTCATCCGCGGTGCCCGGCTGGCGGAACGTGATTTCCTGCTGGCTGATGACGTTGACCGGGCTGGCCAGTTCGAGATCCGGGCGCGAAATGCGGGTGCCGGTGACGACGATTTCGCTGCCGCTTTCGGCCTGGGCTTCGGGCTCGGGGACGCTTTGTTGCTGGGCATAGGCAGGCGCCGCAATGCCGGCGACCAGCATGGTCGACGCGAGCAGACAGGTTCTGAACGTGGACGTCATGGATTTTCCCTTTTCCCGGAACATTTTCCGTAGTCGACGCAACTTTCGTGCGCCTTCACATTCGCCCATGTCTGCACGAACTACGGGCAATGGCAACGCGACAGACACGCCCGGAAACAAAATGTCACGACACTGTTGCCGAATTGCAATGGTGGAAAGCAAGTTTGCTACCTGTCGGTACAATTGCGGCTGCGGCGAAAAGCCGGTAGATGCACAAGGCTATCGACCCCGCCTGGATCACGCCGGAACAAGCCCGGCGCACGGCCATTTGGCGAGGGAACAGGCAAGCAGGGGACACCCAGGACATGGATAGACCAGCCGATATCGGCGTATCGCGACGGGGGTTGCTGGCGAGCGGCGCAGGCTTCGCCGCCGTGACCGCCCTCCCCGCCAGCGCCAGCAACAAGGAACCGGCCGCGCCGATGGAGACGCCCCCCACTTTGCCCATCCAGCTGAAGGTCAACGGCAAGCCGGCCGAGCTCACGGTGGACACCCGCACCACCCTGCTCGACGCGCTGCGCGAGCATCTTCACCTGACCGGCACCAAGAAGGGCTGCGACCACGGCCAGTGCGGTGCGTGCACGGTGATGGTCAACGGCCGTCGCATCAATTCCTGCCTCAGCCTGGCGGTGATGCACGATGGCGACAGCGTGACGACGATCGAAGGCCTGGGCACGCCGGAGGACCTGCACCCGATGCAGGCCGCCTTCGTCAAGCATGACGGCTATCAGTGCGGCTACTGCACCCCGGGGCAGATCTGCTCGGCGGTGGCGGTGCTCGACGAGATCAAGGCGGGCATCCCCAGCCATGTGTCCGGCGACGTCGCCGCAGCGCCTGCGCTGACCGACAGCGAAATCCGCGAGCGGATGAGCGGCAACATCTGCCGCTGCGGCGCCTATTCCAACATCGTCGAGGCGATCCGCGAGGCCGCGGGGCGGAGGCAGGCATGAAGGCGTTCCACTACACCCGTGCGAGCAGCCCGGCCGATGCCGCAGCCCTCGCCGCCAAGACCCCCGGCGCGAAGTTCATCGCCGGCGGCACCAACCTGCTCGACCTGATGAAGCTCGAGATCGAGACTCCGGCGCATCTGATCGACGTCAACAAGCTCGCGCTCGACCGGATCGAGGAGACGAGCGACGGCGGCCTGCGCATCGGCGCGCTGGTGCGCAACACCGATCTCGCCGCCGACAAGCGCGTGCGCCGCGACTATGGGGTGCTGACGCGGGCGATCGTCGCGGGCGCCTCGGGCCAGCTGCGCAACAAGGCGACCACCGCGGGCAACCTGCTCCAGCGCACGCGCTGCCCCTATTTCTACGACCCCAACCAGCCCTGCAACAAGCGCAAGCCCGGCAGCGGCTGCGCGGCGATCGGCGGGTTCAGCCGCCAACTGGCGGTGATCGGCACCAGCCAGGCGTGCATCGCCACCTATCCGGGCGACATGGCCATCGCGATGCGGCTGCTCGACGCCACCGTGGAGACGGTGAAGCCGGATGGTGCGACGCGCAAGATCGCCATCGCCGATTTCCACCGCCTGCCGGGCGACACCCCGCACCTCGACAACACGCTGCAGGCCGGCGAGCTGATCACTGCGGTGACGCTGCCCAAGCCGCTGGGCGGCAAGCATTTCTACCACAAGGTGCGCGACCGCGCCTCCTATGCCTTCGCGCTCGTCTCGGTGGCGGCGGTGGTGCAGAAGGACGGCACCGGCCGCGTCGCATTCGGCGGCATGGCGCACAAGCCGTGGCGGGTCGAGGCTGCCGAGGCCGCGCTCCCCAAGGGTGCCGCCGCGACCGCCAGGATCGCCTTCGCCGGCGCCACGCCGACGCACGACAATGCCTTCAAGCTGCCATTGGCCGAGCGCACGCTCGCCGCGGTGCTGAGCGAAGCAAGGGGCTGAGCCATGAAGTTCGATACCCCCGCCACGACCAACCCGATCGATCGCCTCAAGGTGATCGGCAAGCCCACCGACCGGATCGACGGTCCGCTCAAGACCACCGGCCGCGCGCCTTATGCCTATGAACGGCACGATGTCGCGCCGGGCGCGGCCTATGGCTATGTGCTCGGCTCGGCGATCGCCAAGGGGCGGATCACGGGCATGGACCTCAGTGCCGCCAAGGCCGCGCCGGGCGTGCTCGCGATCGTCACCGCCGAAAATGCCGGCAAGCTGACCAAGGGCAATTTCAATACCGCCAACCTGCTCGGCGGGCCCGAGATCGAGCATTACCACCAGGCGATCGCGCTGGTGGTGGCCGAGACGTTCGAACAGGCGCGCGCGGCATCGTCGCTGATCCGCGTCGACTATGCGCGCGGCAAGGGCCGGTTCGACCTCGAAGCCGAAATGGCGGGCGCCCCCCTGCCCCCGCCGGGCTTTGGTGGCCCGTCCGAAAGCAAGGTCGGCAATTTCGAGGGCGCCTTTGCGAGTGCCCCGGTGCAGCTCGATGCGCGCTATACCACGCCCGACCATTCGCACGCGATGATGGAGCCGCACGCCTCCACCGCGAAATGGGACGGCGACCAGCTGCTGCTGTGGACCTCGAACCAGATGATCAACTGGGGCAAGGGCGATGTCGCGCGCACGCTGGGCGTGCCGAAGGAGAAGGTGCGGCTGATGTCGCCCTTCGTCGGCGGCGGGTTCGGCGGCAAGCTGTTCGTCCGCACCGACGCGATCCTCGCGGCGCTCGGCGCCAGGGCGGCGGGCCGGCCGGTGAAGGTGGCGCTCCAGCGCCCGCTGATCGCCAACAACACCACGCACCGCCCGGCGACGATCCAGCGCATCCGCATCGGCACCACCAAGGATGGCAAGATCACCGCGATCGGCCATGAAAGCTGGTCGGGCGACCTGCCCGGCGGCGGACCGGAGACGGCGGTGGGCCAGACCCGCCTGCTCTATGCCGGCGAGAACCGCCTGACCGCGATGCGGCTCGCGGTGCTCGACCTGCCCGAAGGCAATGCGATGCGCGCGCCGGGCGAGGCGCCGGGCCTGATGGCGCTCGAAATCGCGATGGACGAGATGGCGGAAAAGCTGGGCATGGACCCGGTCGCGTTCCGCGCGCTCAACGACACCCAGGTCGATCCCGAAGCGGCGAACCGCCCCTTCTCGCAGCGCCAGCTGATCCAGTGCATGCAGATCGGCGCGGAGAAGTTCGGCTGGGCGAAGCGCGCCAAGGCGCCGGGCGCCATTCGCGAAGGCCGCTGGATGATCGGCATGGGCATGGCCGCCGCCTTCCGCAACAACATCAACGGACGCTCGGGTGCGCGCGTGCGGCTGGACGGCAAGGGCGTGGTCACGGTCGAGACCGACATGACCGACATCGGCACCGGCACCTACACGATCATCGCGCAGACTGCGGCGGAGATGATGGGCGTGCCCGTCAATGCGGTGGTGGTGCGGCTGGGCGATTCGAGCTTCCCGGCCTCGGCAGGCTCGGGCGGGCAATGGGGCGCCAACAGCTCCACCGCCGGCGTCTATGCGGCGTGTACCGCGCTGCGCGACAAGGTGACGGCGGCACTCGGCTTCAATTCCGCCGATGCGGTGTTCGAGGACGGCAAGGTCCGCGCCGGCAACCGCACCGCCGCGCTGGCGGATGCGGCCAGGTCCGGCGAGATCGTTGCCGAGGATTTCATGGATTATGGCGACCTCGCCAAGAAATTCCAGCAGTCCACCTTCGGCGCGCATTTCGTCGAGGTCGCGGTCGATGCGGCCACCGCAGAGGTCCGCGTGCGCCGGATGCTGGCGGTGTGCGCGGCGGGGCGTATCCTCAATCCCAAGTCGGCGCGCAGCCAGGTGATCGGCGCGATGACGATGGGCGTCGGTTCGGCGCTGATGGAGGAGCTCGCGGTCGACAAGCGCTTCGGCTTCTTCGTCAACCACGACCTCGCCGGGTATGAGGTGCCGGTGCATGCCGACATCCCGCACCAGGAGGTGATCTTCCTCGACGAGACCGATCCCACCACCTCGCCGATGAAGGCGAAGGGCGTGGGCGAGCTCGGCCTGTGCGGCGTGGGTGCAGCGGTGGCGAATGCCATCCACAATGCCTGCGGCGTGCGCGTGCGCGATTATCCGGTGACGCTGGACAAGCTGCTGCCGGGGATGCCGGCGTTCGTTTGAGGCGCCTAGATCCTCCCCGGAACGGGGAGGATCTAGGGTGGCGCTTCCCGCCCCTCCCCGCTACAGCGCCGGCGGCGGGGGCCAGGCTGAGGGAGTGCATGGACCGCCACCAAACTACCCGCCGCGTTCGCGCGATCGTGCGCCGGCATGGCCCAACCGCCCAGACCTGGCGCCGCCGCGTCGCCTTTCTCGGTGGTGCGATCGTGATCGGCCTCGTCGCCCTCGGCTTTGCAGAAGCGGCCGATTGGGCCGCGCGCCGGTTCACGATGCTGGAGCGGACCTGGTGGTGGCTCCCCCTCCTCCTCACCCCTGCCGGCTTCGCCTTCTTCGCCTGGGCGACGCGCCGCTTCGCCCCCGACGCCACCGGCTCGGGCATCCCGCAGGTGATGGCGGCGACCCGCGACCCCGAACATGCAATGACCAGCCTCACCGCCGCGAAGACCGTCGTGCTGAAGCTGGTTCTCACCATCGGCGCGGTGCTGGTCGGCGCCTCGACCGGCCGCGAGGGGCCGACGGTGCAGGTCGCCGCGTCGATCATGGGCTATGCCCATCGCCTCGCCCGGGTGCCGATCCGCGCATCGGTGTTCATCGCCGGGGGCGCGGCGGGCGTGGCGGCGGCGTTCAACACCCCGCTCGCCGGGGTCGCCTTCGCGATCGAGGAACTCGCCGCCGCCTATGAGCAGCGCATGGCGGTGCTGGTGATGGCCGCGGTGCTGATCGCCGGCATGACCAGCCTCGGCATTGCCGGGGACTATGTCTATTTCGGCGCGATGCGCAGCACGCTGCCGCTGGGCCAGGCCATCCTCGCAGCACCGGTGGCGGGCGTGGTGGGCGGCGTCGCCGGTGGCATCTTCTCCCGGCTGATGCTCGCGGCCGGCGGATCGGCGTGGCCGCCGCTGGTCGCGATCCGCCGCCATAAACTGGTCTTCGCCGCCGCCTGCGGGCTGGTCGTGGCGACGCTCGGGGTGGCGACGGGGCTCACCTGGGGCACCGGCTATGACGCTGCCCGCGCCGCGATCACCGGCAGCGAGATCGCCTGGTGGTATGCCCCCGCCAAGTTCGCGACGACGCTCGCCACCGCCGTCGCCGGCATCCCCGGCGGCATCTTCGCGCCGTCGCTGTCGGTGGGTGCCGGTGTCGGCGACCTCGTTCGCCCGATCTTCCCCACCGCGCCGGGCGGGACGATCGTGCTGCTGGGCATGGTCGCCTATTTCACGGGCGTGGTCCGCGCGCCGCTGACCGCGGTGATCATCATCGCCGAGACCACCGCCAGCCGCGGGCTGATGCTGCCGCTGCTCGCCGCCGCGTTGATCGCCGATTTCACCGCGCAGATCGTCTCGAAGGAGCGGCTCTATCACGGCCTGTCGCTGCGCTTCGGCACAACGCAGGTGCAGCATGAATCCGACGGATCGGGGAACGGATCGGTCCCGCGCGCGTAACGATCCTGTGGAGGGCGCCCGTCTGCTGGCGCCCCGATGAGGAGTTGCATGCCCGACCGGGAACCCGTTTCGCTGATGCCGCCGCCGGCGGACCTGCTCGATACCGCCAGCCTGTTCCTCGATTTCGACGGAACGCTGGTCGAACTCGCCGAGCGCCCGGAGGGCGTGGTGGTGAACGACAGGCTCGTCGACCTGATCCGCGCGCTGGAGGAAAAACTCGACGGCCGCCTCGCGCTGGTCAGCGGCCGTCCGGCCGAAGACCTGGCGGCGATGTTCGGCGATCGCACGCCCTCGATCGTCGGCAGCCACGGCATGGAGTTCCGCTGGTCCGACGGCCGCCGCGAACGCGCCGAGCGGCCCGCCGGGCTGGAGGAGGCGCTCGCCACGATGCGCACCTTCACCGATGCGCGGTCCGGCGTGGTGCTGGAGGACAAGCCGCTCGGCGCCGCGGTGCATTACCGGCTGAACCCCGAGCACGAGGCCGATGCCATCGCGCTGGGCGAGCGGCTCGCCGCCGAACACGGCCTGTACCTGCAGCACGGCAAGATGATGGTCGAGGTGCGCAGCCCCGGCGGCGACAAGGGCAGCGCGATCCGCGCGCTGATGGCCGATCCGCGCTTCGCCGCCGGACGCCCGGTGTTCCTCGGCGACGACGTGACCGACGAGCCCGGCTTCTCCGCCGTGGCGCTGCTGGGCGGGGCCGGCGTGCTGGTCGGCCCGCCCCGCCCCACCGACGCGCGCTACCGTGTCGACGACGTGACCGGCGTGCTCACCTGGCTCGCCACTGCTGCCGGAGTCCACGCATGACCAATCTCGACCTCTGGCCGATCGGCAATTGCCAGGTCAGCGCGCTGATCGATCGCACCGGCCGCTTCGTCTGGGGCTGTGTGCCCCGCGTCGACGGCGATCCGCTGTTCTCGGCGCTGGTCGGCGGCGAGGAGCCCGAGGGCGGCTATTGGGACATCGCGCTCGACGGCGTCGTCTCGGTCGAGCAGCACTATCTCCGCAACGCCCCCATCCTGGTCAGCCGCCACACCGATGCCGCCGGCAACGCGATCGAAGTCACCGATTTCTGCCCGCGCTTCCAGCGGCTCGGCCGGGTGTACCGCCCGGTCGCGTTCGCGCGGATCGTCAAGCCGGTGGCGGGCAGCCCGCGCATCCGGGTGAAGCTGCGCCCGACCTGCGGCTGGGGCAAGGGCTGCAAGACCCGCATCGGCGGCTCGAACCACCTCCGCTACTTGGTCGAGCCGATGACGCTGCGGCTCACCACCACCGCGCCGGTCGGCATGGTGGACGAGGAACGCGTATTCCGCGTCGAGAAGCCGCTCCACTTCTTCCTCGGCCCCGACGAGAGCTTCACCGGCGACGTCGCCGAGACCGTCGACGACATGCTGCTCAACAGCATCGCCGAGTGGCAGCACTGGGTGCGCGGCCTGAACATTCCGCTCGAATGGCAGGACGTGGTTATCCGCTCGGCGATCACGCTCAAGCTGTGCCAACATGAGGAAACCGGCGCGATCGTCGCCGCGCTCACCACCTCGATCCCCGAACATGCCGGCTCGCAGCGCAACTGGGACTATCGCTACTGCTGGATCCGCGACGCCTATTACACGGTGCAGGCGCTCAACCGGCTGGGCGCGCTCGACGTGCTGGAGACCTATCTCGGCTATCTCCGCAACATCGTCGACGATGCCCGCGCCGAGCCGCGCGGCGGCCATATCCAGCCGCTCTACGGCGTGCTGGGCGAGGCGACGCTGGAGGAGCGCGCGGCGCCCGATCTTGCCGGCTATCGCGGCATGGGGCCGGTGCGCGTCGGCAACCAGGCCTACGAACAGGTCCAGCACGACGCCTATGGCCAGATCGTCCTGTCCAACGTCCAGGCGTTCTTCGACCAGCGGCTGTACCGCATCGCCGGCATCGAGGATTTCGAGGCGCTGGAACGCGTCGGCGAACGCGCCTGGCAGCATCACGACCAGCCCGATGCCGGCCTTTGGGAGCTGCGCACCCGCCAGAGCGTCCACACCTATTCGGTGGCGATGTGCTGGGCCGCGTGCGACCGACTGGCCAACGCCGCGCACGCGCTCGGCCTCGAGGAACGCCGCGCCTTCTGGCAAACCCGCGCCGACACGATCCGCACGACCGTGTTCGACAAGGCTTGGCGCGAGGAGACCCAGCGCTTCTCCGCCACCTTCTCGGGCGACGATCTCGACGCAAGCCTGCTCCAGCTGCTGGAGATGCGCTTCCTCGCGCCCGACGATCCCCGTTTTGCCGATACGCTCAAGGCCGTCGAGGCCGGGCTGCGGCGCGGATCGACGATGCTGCGCTACGATACCGAGGATGATTTCGGCCTGCCCGAAACCGCGTTCAACTTCTGTACGTTCTGGTTGATCGAGGCACTGCACATCACCGGCCGCACCGACGAAGCGCGCGCCTTGTTCGAGGAGATGCTCACCCGGCGCACCGCCGCCGGCCTGCTCTCCGAGGATATCGACCCCGTGACCGGGGAATTGTGGGGCAATTATCCCCAGACCTACTCGCTGGTCGGCATGATCAACTGCGCCGTCCTGCTGAGCAAACCGTGGAGTTCGATCCGTTGAGCCGCCTGATCGTCATCTCGAACCGCGTCACCGCGCCCAACGGCTCTAACTCCGGCGCGCAAGGGGGGCTGGCCGTCGCGCTCGCCGCCGCGCTGCGCGAAAATGGCGGCATCTGGTTCGGCTGGTCCGGCGAGCAGACCGACCAGTTCACCGGCCAGATCAGCATGCAGCGCAGCGAGGGCGTCACCACCGCGACGGTCGACCTCGAAGAGCAGGACATCGACGAATATTATAACGGCTATGCCAACCGCACGCTGTGGCCGCTGTTCCATTACCGGATCGACCTGGCCGAATATGAGCGCGGTTTCGCGGGCGGCTATCAGCGGGTGAACGAACGCTTTGCCGACACCGTGCGGCCCCTGATCGAGCCGGATGACGTGGTGTGGGTGCAGGATTACCACATGTTCCCGCTCGGCCAGGAGCTGCGCCGGCGGGGATGCAAGAACCGCATCGGCTTCTTCCTCCACATCCCCTGGCCGCCGCGCCGGCTACTTTCCAGCCTGCCCAAGGCGCACGAACTGATCGAGACACTGTTCGCCTATGACGTGATCGGCTTCCACACCCAGGAATGGATGGAATCGTTCATCGACTTCGCCCGCGCCGAGATGGAAGCGGTGGTCCAGCCCGACGGCGTGCTGCGCATCGGCCTGAAGAGCGTGAAGCTGGTCGCCTGCCCGATCGGCATCGACGCCAAGGAGTTCGCCGCGCTGGCCGAGAGCGATTCCGCGCGCGAGACGTATCAGCAGATGCGCACCAGTTCGGTCGGCCGTTCGCTGATCGTCGGTGTCGACCGGCTCGATTATTCGAAGGGTCTGGAGGAGCGATTCCTTGGCTATGAACGCTTCCTCACCACCTACCCCGAGCAGCGCAAGGAAGTGTTCCTGCTCCAGATCGCCCCGCCGTCGCGGGCGACGGTGGAGACCTATCAGCGCATCCGCAACACGCTGGAGGGCCTGTCGGGCAAGATCAACGGCGCGCATGCCGATCTCGACTGGGTGCCGCTGCGCTACGTCAACCAGGGCTATCCGCGCGACGTGCTGGCCGGCGTGTACCGCGCCGCCAAGATCGGCCTGGTCACCCCCTTGCGCGACGGGATGAACCTCGTGGCGAAGGAATATGTCGCGGCGCAGGATCCGAAGGATCCGGGCGTGCTGATCCTCTCCAAATTCGCCGGCGCGGCGATCCAGATGGAGCAGGCGCTGCTGGTGAACCCCTATAGCGCCGAGGAAGTCTCCGACGCGATCTGCCAGGCGCTCAACATGTCGCTCGAAGAGCGGATCGAGCGCTGGCAGGCGCTGAAGCAGGGCGTCGACGAACAGGACGTGATGTGGTGGCTCAAGAAGTTCACCGACGAGCTCAGAAGCGTGCCGATGGAGACGGAGACCCGGCTTCCGGTCGAGGCGTGATTCCGAGGCTCTTCGACGGAAACCATCGCGTTCGAAGCTTCGTCATCCCGGCGAAAGCCGGGATCCATTGGGGGCTCCGTCAAGCCACTTGCTGCGGCCGAGCGGCGACTGGATCCCGGCTTTCGCCGGGATGACGGCCTTAGGATATTGAATCGCTCCCCACACGCGTTGGTCTAAACTCGATCAGCCCGCGGGTGCGGACCAGCGCCTCGGGCATCTCCTCGCGGATATAGGCGAGCAGCCCCTCGCGGATGTCGCAGCGCAGGTCGAAGGCGGTCGAGGCATCCTTGGCGGTCATCAGCCCGCGCACCTCGATCGCCTCGGGCTTGGTGTCCGTCACCTGCAGGTTGAAAAAGCGGCCGTCCCAGCGCGGATTGGCCTTCACCAGTTCCTCCAATTTGGCGCGCAGCCGGGGGATGTCGGCGGCGGGATCGAGATACCAGAACACGCTGCCGAGCAGTTGGCTGGTCTCGCGCGTCCAGTTCTGGAAGCTCTTTTCGAGGAACTGGGAGACGGGCACCACCAGCCGCCGCTCGTCCCATAGCCGCACCACGACATAAGTGAGGCGGATATCCTCGATCCGGCCCCACTCGCCCTCCACGATCACCACGTCGTCGAGCCGGATCGGCTCGGAAAACGCCATCTGGATGCCGCCGATCAGGTTCTTGAGCGCGGGCTGCGCGGCGGCGCCCACCGCCAGCGCGGCGAGGCCGGCCGAGGCGATCAGCGTCACGCCGATGCTGCGCACGCTGGGGATGCTCATCAGCATCAGGCAGAAGGTGATCGCCAGCACGACGAACACGATGATGCGGTGGAGGATGGAGGCGCGGGTGCGCCGCCGCCGGGCGCGGAGGTTGTTCTCCACCGTAACGTCCGCGCGCAGCAGCACCCAGTCGAACAGCACGCCGAGCAGCGCCACCAGCATCCAGCCGATCAGGCCGGGCACCAGCAACCCCGCCGCCTGCGCCCAGGCGCGCGTCCCGCTTGCGCCCAGGTCCAGCCCCGGTTGCACGAAGGAGAGCGCGATCGCCATCAGCAGCCACCGCGCCGGGCGGTAGAGCCGCCGGATCACGATGTCGTCGAGCTGGGTGCTGGTCCGGGCCGCCGCGCGCCGCGCCAGCGAAAAGGCCAGCCTGTGGAGGAGCAGGGCCACTGCGATGGCGAGGACGATGGCGAAGATGCTGGTCATCCAGCCGGGAAGCTCGGCGATGAATCGCTGCAAGGGCCGCTCCTGTGCGTGGGGAAGTGCCTGTCCAACCCGATGCCGCGCAGGACGGTTCCGGTGCGCCTCCCGTTCACTCCCTTTCCAGAACGGTCGGTCCCATCCGGCGCCGGGGCGGGCGCGCGCGCCGTACCGTATCGGTACAGACCGTGACTTCTACGGAATGGCGAGCGGGTCCGTGTGCCGCCAAATTCCCTGCGAACGAGTCGCACTTTTGTCTGAGATGGGTAGATGAACTCCCCCCGAACGGCCCCCCTTACGAGCCACTTCCGCCTGCGTGCCGAGCAGGAGCGAGACCGTGCGACCCGTGCGCCTAACGAGCGCCACAAGCGGCTGCACTTGGAACTGGCGGCGATTTTCGAGCGCCGCGCGGCTGGCGACCCGATGTAATCCAGAACGGAAAAAGGCGGCGAACCGGTTCCGGTTCGCCGCCTTCCCTCTCCTCCTGCACGGCGGAGCGATCGCCTAGTCGATCGCTCCGCCATGGGATCAGTCGAGAACCGTGACATCCGACGAAGGGTCGGAGTGGAACTCGTGCCAGATGCCGTTGAGCACGGCGACCGCGACGGCCAGGCAGGTTCCCAGGATCCAGGCGAAATACCACATGGGGGTTACTCCTCAGTAGAGGTCGGGGTTGAGCCGCAGCTCTTCCCCGCTGACGCGGCCGAACATCACCTTGTACACCCAGGCGGTGTAAGCGAGCACGATCGGCAGGAAGACCAGCGTGCAAACCAGCATGATGAACAGCGTAAGGTGGCTCGACGAGGCGTTCCAAGCGGTGAGGCTGGAGGCCGGGTCGATCGAGCTCGGGAGGATGAACGGGAACATCGACAGGCCGGCCGTGGCGATGATGCCTACATTCGCCAGCGACGAACCGGTGAACACCAGCGCGCCGCTGCGGGCACGGATGCCGATCAGCGCCAGCACCGGGCCCAGGAAACCGAGCGCCGGGGCGATCAGCATCCACGGATAGGTGCCGTAATTGGCCAGCCACGCGCCCGGCGCCTTCACCGTCTGGATCAGATGCGGGTTGGACGGACCGCTCGGATCGACCGCGCCGACCAGGCGATAGCCCATGTCGCCGTACGCAACGAACGCGCCGCCCACCGCGAACAGCACGATCGCGAGGATCGCGGCCACGGTGCCGAAACGCTGCGCGCGCTCCACCACCATGCCCTCGGCCTTCAGGCTCAGCCAGCCGGCGCCGTGCAGCACCAGCATCGCCACCGAGAGCAGGCCGGCGACCAGGCTGAACGGCGTGAACAGGCCGAGCAGCGTGCCTTCGTAGAAGGAGCGCAGATCGCTATCGAGCCGGAAGGGTGCCCCCAGCAGCACGTTGCCCACCGCGACGCCGAAGACGAGGGCGGGCACGAAGCCGCCGACGAACAGCGCCCAGTCCCAGCGCGAACGCCAGGCGGCGTCGGGGCGCTTGGAGCGGTATTTGAAGCCGACCGGACGCAGGATCAGCGCCGCCAGCACCAGGAACATCGCGAGGTAGAAGCCCGAGAAGCTGACCGCATAGACGAACGGCCAGGCGGCGAAGATGGCGCCGCCGCCCAGGATGAACCACACCTGGTTGCCTTCCCAGGTCGGGCCGACGGTGTTGATCACCATGCGGCGTTCTTCGTCGTTGCGGGCCACGAACGGCAGCAGCGCCGCCGTTCCCAGATCGAAGCCGTCGGTCAGCGCGAAGCCGATCAGCAGCACCCCCAGCAGCGCCCACCAGATGAGGCGCAGGATTTCATAATCGAGCGGGATGGACATGTTCTTTCTCCTTGCTCGCGCTCATTCCGCGGGAACGGCGTGGAGCGGCCGCGGCTCGGGTGCCGGGGGCACCGGGTCGTGGCGGGGTTGCCAGGGCTCGTAGGTCTCGGGCCCGTGCTTGATGCTGGCGAGCATCAGCCGCAGCTCGATCACCGCCATCAGGCCGTAGATCGCGGTGAAGCCGATGATCGTGGTCCACAGCGCCGGCACGGTCAGGCTCGAGGTGGCGAGGAAGGTCGGCAGCACGCCGTCGACCGCCCAGGGCTGGCGCCCCACTTCGGCGACGACCCAGCCGAACTCGATCGCGAGCCAGGGGAGCGGGATCACCCACATCGCCGCGCGCAGGAACCACTTGCGGTGGAAGCGGCGCGTGTTGGCGTAGTAGAGTGCGGCGGCGAAGAAGGCGATGAAGAAGAAGCCGAGCGCCGCCATGCCGCGGAACAGCCAGAACACGGCCGGCACGTTGGGTACGGTCGACCAGGCAGCCCGGTCGATCTGCGCGGGCGTCGCCTGGCGCGGATCGGCGACCCAGCGCTTCAGCAACAGGGCATAGCCCAGGTCGCCCTTGGTCGCTTCGAACTTGCCGCGCGCGGCGAGGTTCTTGCGATCGGTCTTCAGCGTCTGCAGCGCGTCATAGGCGATCAGGCCGTTCTCGATCCGCAGCCGGGCCTTGCCCACCAGCGGATAGATGCCTTCCACCTGGCCGGTCAGGCTGCGCGTGCCGATCAGGCCCAGCACATAGGGCACCTTGACCTGGTACAGCGTCTCGCGACCCTGGTTCGAGGGGAAGCCGAACACGGTGATGCCCGCAGGCGCCGCCTCGGTGTGCCATTCGGCCTCGATCGCGGCCAGCTTCATCTTCTGGTTGTCGGTAAGGGCATAGCCGCTCTCGTCGCCGAGCACGACGACCGACAGCGACGCCGCCAGCCCGAATGCCGCCGCCACCGCGAAGCTGCGCTTGGCGAGTTCCAGATGCCGGCCGCGCAGCAGGTAATAGGCCGAGATGCCGAGCACGAACACGCTGGCGCAGACATAGCCGGCGCTCACCGTGTGCAGGAACTTCGCCTGCGCGACGGGATTGAAGATCACCGCCATGAAGTCGACGACTTCCATGCGCATCGTATCCGCGTTGAACACCGCACCCGCCGGGTGCTGCATCCAGCCGTTCGCCACCAGGATCCACAGCGCCGACAAATTGGTGCCGAGCGCGGTGAGGAAGGTCACCATCAGATGCTGGCGCTTCGACAGGCGATCCCAGCCGAAGAACATCAGGCCGACAAAGGTGGCTTCCAGGAAGAAGGCCATCAGCCCTTCGATCGCCAGCGGTGCACCGAAGATGTCGCCAACATAGTGCGAGTAATAGGACCAGTTGGTCCCGAATTCGAATTCCATCGTCAGCCCGGTGGCGACACCAAGGACGAAGTTGATGCCAAATAACTTGGCCCAGAAACGGGTGATGTCCCTCCATATCGGCCGATCTGTGACGACATAGACGCTTTCCATGATCACGAGGATGAAGGAAAGGCCAAGCGTCAACGGCACGAACAGGAAGTGGTACATCGCTGTCAGCGCGAATTGCAGGCGCGACAGCTCAACGACTGCCATATCCATAATGTTGTCCTCAGCAAAGAGCCGGTGTTCGCGGCCTAGGCTTCGGTTGCGCAACCGCCTATGCGGGATATCCCCTATTCCGTTGCAGGGCCGAAATCGCTTGTACAAATTGTCTCATATGGCTCTTCAAAAACAGGCCGGGTTCGCCTGGATCATCGACTTGGGCGGCGCGGCGCTGTTCGCATGGGGCATCGCCGACGGCGTCGCCGCGGCGGCCGCCGGGCACGCCGCGCCTGCGACTGCATTCGCCGCGATGCTGGGCGGCGGGCTCCTGCGCGCGGCGACCGCCTGGGGCGTGCCGGTGCTGGCGGTGCGCGGCGCGCAGGCGACCACCGCCCCGCTCCGCCACAGCCTGGTCCAGCGTCTGCTCGGCAGCGGCGCCGCGCCGTCGAGCGGGCAGTCGGCGGTGCTCGCGATCGACCATGTCGCCACGATCGAGGGATATGAGACCCGCTTCGTGCCCGCGCGGGTGGCGGCAGCCGCCGCGCCGCTGGTGGCGGTGGGGATCATCGCCTGTGCGAGCCTGGTCGCGGCGAGCATCCTGATCGGCACGCTGGTGCCCTTCGTCTTCGGCATGATCCTCGCCGGCACCGCCGCCAGGCGCGCGTCGGAGCGGCAGCTAGAAGCATTGGGCGACCTGTCCGACCTGTTCGTCGATCGTGTTCGCACCCTGCCGATCGTCCGCCATTTCGGCGCGGAGGAACGGATCGCCCGCCAGGTGGGGGTCGCCACCCGCGAAGTGGCCCGCCGGACGATCGCGGTGCTGCGCGTCGCCTTCCTGTCCAGCGCGGTGCTGGAGTTCTTTTCGGCGCTCGCCGTCGCGCTGGTGGCGGTCTATTGCGGCTTCAGCCTGCTCGGGCTGCTGCCCTTCCCGGATCCCGAAACGCTGACGCTGCGCGAGGCCTTCTTCGCGCTGGCGATGGCGCCCGAATTCTACCTGCCGATGCGCCGGCTGGCTGCGGCCTATCATGACAAGCAGCTGGGCGAGGCCGCGCGCGCGGCGATCGCGGCGGTGCCGGACCTGGCGCCCCCCGCCACGGCCCCCGCCGCCTTTACGGGCGTGGAGGCGCGCGCGGTGGTGATCGCCTGGCCCGGCCGGACGATCGGCCCGGCACGTCTTTCGATCGGCACCACCGGGCTGGTGGCGCTGACCGGCCCCACCGGCAGCGGCAAGACGAGCCTGCTCGCGGCGATCGCCGGACAGATTCCGCCGAGCTCGGGCACGCTCACCGCGCCCGGCGCGGACGCCATCGCCTGGGCGGCCCAGCACCCCCTCATCCTGCCGGGCACGCTCCGCGACAATCTGGTACTGGCCGCGCCGCACGCCGGCGACGCCGCGGTGCGCGCCGCGATCGAGCAAGTGGGCCTCGCCCCGATGCTGGCGCGCCGCGGCGCCGACCTGGACCTGCTGCTCGATCATCGCGGCTCCGGCCTTTCGGGCGGCGAGCGACGGCGCCTGGGGCTTGCGCGCGCGCTGCTCGCCGATCGCCCGCTGCTGCTCGCCGACGAGCCCACCGCCGATCTCGACGATGCCAGCGCCGAGGCGATCACCGCGCTGCTCCGCGCCGTCGCCACCGCGCGCGCGGTGATCGTCGCCACTCATGATCCCCGCCTGATCGCGGCTGCCGATGCCGAGGTGACGCTGTGAATCCCTTCCCCCCCGCCGCCCCGGAACGCCGCACGCTGCGCCAGGCGCTCGCCTGCGCGACCATTGCCGGGCTGGCATCGATCCTGCTGCTGGCGCTGTCCGGCTGGTTCCTGACCGGTGCGGCGATCGCCGGGGCGAGCGGTGCCGCCGCCGTCGTCGCGTTCAACTATCTGATCCCCAGCGCCGCGATTCGCGGGCTCGCCATCCTGCGCACCGGCGGACGCTATGGCGAGCGGCTGCTCTCGCACCAGGCCGCCCTCACCGCGATGGCGGATCTGCGCGGGCGCCTGTTCGGCAAGCTCGCCGCACAGGACAGCCGCACCGCGCCAGACCTGGCGAGCGGCGATGCCAGCGCAAGGCTGATCGGCGACATCGAGGCTCTGGAAGACCTGGTCGTCCGCCGTCCCGGTCGGCCCGCCAGCCTCGCCGCCGCGTGCTTCGCGGTCGCGCTGGTGGCGCTGGCGGGCTGGAAGGCGGCGCTCGCGCTGGCGCTGCTCCTCGCTGCGCTGCCGCCGCTGCTGACCCTCGCCGCGCGCCGCCTTACCACCCGCCCCGCCGCGGAAGCCGCCGACGCGCTGGGCGCGCTGCGCACCGCCTTTGTCGACTATGCCGCCGCCCGGCCCGAGATCATCGCCTATGGCCTCGCCCCGCGCGTGGCGGATAGCATGGCCGCGCTGTCGCGCCCGCTCGACCGCGCCCGCGCGGCGCTCGCGCGCGGCGACGGCGTGGTGGCGGGGTTGCTCGCCGGCTATGGCACGCTCGCGGCGGCCCTGGTGTTTGCGCTGGCCGAAGGCGCCGCGCCGGTGCGCGCGCTGGCCCTGCTTGCCGCGGCCGCTTCGGTAGAGGCGATGGCCGCCTTCGCCCGTACCGCGCTTCGCCAGGCGAGCGTCGAACAGGGCATGGCGAGGCTCGCCACGCTGTCGCAGCTGCCGGAGGAGCTGAACCCTGCGCCCGGCGGCACGGCAGCGGGGCTGCCCATCACGCTCGGCGGCCGGGTGCTGGACCCGGGTGCCCGCATCGCGATCACCGGCGTCTCCGGCACCGGCAAGACGCGACTGATCGAAGCGCTTGCCGGCCTGCGCGCGCCGGTCCATCCGATCGACCTCGGCGGCACCCCGGTCGAGCGATGCCCCGCCGATGCGCTGCGACAGCAATGCGCCCTCGCGCCGCAGGATGCCATGCTGATCGCAGGCTCGATCGCCGACAATCTGCGCATTGCCCGCCCGGGGATCACCGAAGCGGAGATGCACGCCGCGCTGCGCACCGCCTGCCTGGATACGACCGTCGCAGGGATGCCCGCCGGGCTGGAGACGCCGATCGCCGAAGCCGGCGGTACGCTGTCGGGCGGCGAGCGCAAGCGGCTGTCGCTTGCCCGCGCGCTGCTCGCCCGCCGCCCGTGGCTGCTGCTTGACGAACCGAGCGAAGGCCTGGACGCGGCGACCGAGGCAGCGCTGGTCGCCCGGCTGCGCGACTGGCTGGACACGACGGGAACCGGCCTGCTCCTCGTCTCGCACCGGCACGCGCCGCTGGCGCTGGCCACCGCCCGCATCGACATCGCCGCCCTCGCACGCCGATGATATATTGAAACATACACTGCGCTGCAGTAGGGCAGCGGGAATGCGCCTGTTCCGCGTACCCGATCTCCTCGTCCGGTTGCTGCCGGCGCTGCTGCTGACCTTCGCGCTGTGCTGGCAGGCGGGGATCGTTCGCGCGCATGTGCACGCAGCGCCTGGCTGGTCCGTGGCGACGCAAGCACACCATGCGCCCAGGCAGAACGACGACGATCCGGCTTGCCCGCTCTGCGACGAGGGTGCGACGGCTGCGGCCTATCTGGCGTCGCTGCCGCCTGCGCTCAGCCCTCCCGCCCCCGCCATGGAATGGCGCGCGGTCGCCGCCGCCGCCCCGGCGCACCGCCTGCTCCGCTCGCACGCCTGGCGCAGCCGCGCGCCCCCCGCACTCCGCACCGCCTGAAGACGATTCGCGCCGCGATCATCCGCGGCGCGCCCCAGGTTCACGGAGGTTTTTTCCCATGCGTACTGCCCTTCTCGCGGGCGCGGCTGTCGTCGCGTTCGCGCCCCATGCCTTTGCCGATCCCGATCCCCAGACGAACGACAAGAACGTCATCATCATCACGGCGGCGCCCTATGCCGTGGCGAGCGACGAGGTGCCGACCATCGTCACCCATGTCGATCGCGACCAGATCCTGCGCAGCGGCGGCGCCAGCATCAGCGACGCACTGGCGCAGGAGCCCGGCATCGCCGCGACGACCTTCGCCAACGGCGCCAGCCGGCCGATCATCCGCGGCATGGACGCCACCCGCGTCCGCATCCTGGAGAACGGCGCCAGCAGCTCCGACGTGTCCGACATCGGTCCCGACCACGGCATCCCGGTCGACCCTTTTTCGGCGCAGAGCATCGAAGTGGTCCGCGGCGCCGGCACGCTGCGCTATGGCAGCCAGGCAATCGGCGGCGTGGTCAACGTGATCAACAACCGCGTGCCGATGAAGCTGCCGAGCGCGACGATCTCGGGCGAGGCGGTGGGCAGCTACGGCACCGTTTCCAACATGGGGGAAGGCGGCGCGCTAGTCGATGCCAAGCTCGGTGCGATCGCGCTCCACGCCGACGGCTTCTATCGCGATGCCGGCGATTATGACACGCCGCTCGGCACCCAGCAGAACTCGTTCTTCCGCGGCCACGGAGCCTCGGTCGGCGGCTCCTATTTCTTCGGCGGGAACGATGCGAGCCATGTCGGCCTGTCGGTCAGCCAGTACAACTCGAAATACGGCATCCCCAGCGACACCACCTATATCGACATGCGCCAGACCAAGGTGATGAGCCGCGACGTGTTCGCGGTCGACGCCGGCCCGCTCAAGACGATCAACCTCGATGCCAGCTATGCCGACTATACGCATGACGAGAAGGAGCCGGACGGGACGATCGACACGACGTTCCGCAACAAGGAATTCGACGGGCACCTCGAATTCCTGCTGAACCCGCTGGGCCCGATCCGCAACTCGGCGATCGGCTTCGAGCTGCAGAACCGCAAGTTCTCGGCGATCGGCGCCGACAGCAGCTACCTGTTCCCCACCACCACCCAGAGCGAGGCGGCGTACCTCTTCACCGAAGTGCCGCTGACCGACATCCTCCACCTCCAGGCGAGCGGCCGCGTGGAGCATGTCCGCACGGAAGGCACGCCGGCGTCCAACCTGTTCACCAGCCGCGACTATACCCCGGTCAGCGGCGCGATCGGCGCGCTGCTCGACGTGGGGGCACATGTGAAGCTCGGCTTCACCGGCTCCAGCACCGGCCGTGCGCCCGCGATCACCGAACTGTTCGCACGCGGCGGCCATGATGGGCCGAACACGTTCGAGACCGGCGATCCGAACCTGAAGATCGAGCGCGCCAATTCGCTCGAGGCAACGGTGCGGGTGAACCTGGATCGCTTCCACTTCGACGGCAGCGCCTATTCGACCTGGTTCGACAACTATATCTATGGCGACCTGACGGGGCGCACCTGCGACGACGACGGCACCTGCGCGGTGGGCGGCGACGGCGACCTGAAGGAGCTGAACTATCGCCAGCAGGGCGCGCACTTCCGCGGCCTCGAAGGCAAGGCGAGCTACGACCTGTTCCACCAGCAGTACAGCACGCTGCAGCTGACCGCGCTGGCCGACTATACCCGCGCGACGCTGGACAGCGGCGGCAATGTGCCGCGCATCCCGCCCTATCGCCTGGGCGGCGGCGTCAACTGGCTGAGCCCGACGCTGGATGGCGCCGTGCAGTTCGTCCATGCCGGCAAGCAGACCAGGTTCGGCGCGTTCGACACCGAGACGCCGGGGTACAACAACCTCAACGCACAGATCGCGTGGCGTCCGTTCAAGTCGCTGCCGGGGATCGAGTTCGCGATCATCGGCCAGAACCTGACCGACGAGGTGCAGCGCAACGCCGCCTCGCTCAACAAGGATCTGGTGATCCAGCCCGGCCGCAACGTCCGGTTCATGGTGAAGGTCGCGACCTTCTGATCTCGCGGGACGGGCGGCCGGATCCCGGATCCGCCGCCCGTCCTGCCCCCCAGGGCGCCGGAACCCTCGAACCTCTCGGGTCGCACAACAACCAAGCCGGCGAGGAACCGGATCCGGCGCCCACCCCGCGATCGGCCGTGCTCAAGCCGGCCGGTAGCCCTTGCGCCACTTGGTCCAGAGATGCCGCGCAAGCATTGCGGGCGGCATCCGCAACAGGTGCGAGCGGATATAGAAGCCCAGCTGCACCGCCTTGCGGGTCGAACGGCCCCATGCATCCCGCGCCGTCAGCCGGCGGTGGAACAGCGGATCGAGCGCGTCCCAGCCCTGCCATTTCGGCGGCGCCTCGGTGCCGTAGAGCCGCACCGACTGCCGGACGGCGCGCGCCATCGCGGCGCCGAGCCCGTGCTGCGCCGCGCGCTCGGCCAGCCCGTCGAAGCCGAACTCGCCGAGCAGGCAATGGATGTCCCACAGGTTGCGCATGCCCCCCGCCAGATCCCCGTCCGCGAACAGATGCGCGGCGGCGTGGCACAGCATGTCCTGGGCCCCAAGCATGCGCAGGCCGTTCCCCAGCGCCACGCTGTCCGCCAGCAGCGCCGCCGCATCCGGGCGGATGCGCGCGGTGAGCGGCAGGATCGTGTGGTGGACGTCGATCATCTTGTCGCGGTCGCGGTGGATCAGCGGCGGCAGCTCGTGCATCCAGCGGCGGTAATAGGCATCGTCATAGGGATCGGGCTTCACCCATTCCCAGCTGGCGGCGAGCAGCGCGGCCTCGACCGCCGCCATCGCATCGCGGGGCACGAGAATGTCGAGATCGCCGATCACCCGCCCGACCGAGGGGGACAGCCCGGCGGCGGCATAGGCCGTGCCCTTCAGCAGCACCACCGGCACGTCCAGCTCGGCGAGCGCCCGCCGCGCCATTTCGGCTTCCCACAAGGCAGCCGTGCGTCCCTGCTCGGCCGAGACGATGGCATCCGCCACCAGCTGCGCCGCCGCTTCCGGCATCGGCAGCCCGGCAATGCGGTGCGCCAGCGTGCCCGCCAGCTGCTCGGCGCGGGCGACCGCCCAGAGCGCGTTCCAGTCCGGCGCGGCGAGGTCCGCGATCGTCGCCGGATCGCGCAGCACCCCGGCGAGCAGCAGCGCCGGATTCATGCCAGCGCCTCCACCATCGCGAGCGCCGTCGCTGCATCGGGATAATCGATCGCCCGCGCGGGCACCGTCTGCACCAGCCGGGTCAGCGCCTCGAACCCGCGCTCGGCGAGCGCCACATAGTTGGTGGAGGATTGGGTGAGCCGCACGAAGGCCTCGCTCGGCAGCACCGGCCGCTCGGCTGGCTCGAAGCCGAAGCGGGGGAACAGGATCAGGCTGGGCTCGGCGGGTACTTCCATCGCGGCGATGGCGCGCGCATCGGGCACCAGGTGGCGGATCGCACCCTTGGGCGTGCCTTGCAGCAGCGGGCCGAAGCGCGCACCGGGGAGCGCCTGCGTCACCACGTCGATCGCCTCGTTCTTCAGGCTGACCAGTCGGGGAAAGGCATGGGCGAGGCCGGTCGCGCAGTCGATCAGCGCGAACTCGTCGCCCATCAGCCGCCAGCCGCGCGCCATCAGCAGCGCCGCGAGCGTCGACTTGCCCGCCCCGGAGATGCCGGTCATCAGCACCGCGCGGCCGTTCCGCTCGACCATCGAGGCATGGAGCAGCAGGTAGCGCCGCAGCCCCAGCGCCATCTGCAGGTTCATCCCCATCTCGGCGGCGAGCAGCCCCTGGGCCAGCGGCAGCGGCGCGGCATCGGGAATCACGAAGTCGCCGGCGATGTGCACCGAGGGGCGCAGCACCCGCCGCCAGGGTCGCGCGGCGAAGAGGTGAACGTTGAAATCGGCGATGTCGTCCCGGGGGCCGGGATAGTCGCGGTACAGCTCGTCCAGCGCCGCGATCGGCCGCCGCCAGTGGCTGCCGATGCGGAAGCCTATGGGTCCGATCCGCAGCAGCTTCAGATGGCGCATGTCCGCTCCACCAGGCCGGCCGCGACCAGTTCGTCGAGCCGTACCGCCAGGGCGGCCGGATCGGGATCGGCAAGGTCGAAACGCTCGGCCAGTATCCCTAGCAGCCCGCCCACGTCGCGCGGGCCTTCGCCGAGGATGTCGAGGATCTCCGGCACCGGCGCATCGACGATGTGGGTGATGCCCGACGCGCGGTGGTAGACGAGCGTCAGCGAATCCAGCGGCACGATGCGCAGGGTCGCAGGATCGGCGGCGCGATAGAACACCGCCCCCCGCCTCAGCCGCGCGGCATCTGCAGCGAGGCGAAGCAGGTGAAGCCGCTGGTCCCGCGCTGCAGCCGGCGGATATAGTTGGTATAGGCGCGGCTGGCCTGCGGATCGGTGCCGGGCAGCGTACCGCCGTTCAGCGCCCGCTTCACGTCCTGCGCCTTGAAGTTGCGCCCCGGTGCCGGAAAGGCGCCAGGCGTGCGTGCCGGCACCACCCTGCCGTCGGGCGCGATATAGCTGCCCGCGCGGCCCGGATCGGTCACCGGAATCTCGCACTGCATCACCGAGGCGCTGGTCTGTGCCAGCGCCGGGCGGATGGAGACGATCGCTGCAGCACTTGCCGCGCCCAGCATCAGCGCACGCCGCCGGGTCGGCTGTTCTTCGGGTTCGGGATCGTCCATCGCCTTCTTCTTCTGCGCCCGCGCCCATTTCGCAATCGTAAATACGGGCTCGTCTTGGGACGATCGCGCGCTAGAAGGCACCATGCTTTCGGCCCATGGCTCCCGAATCGTCCTCGCACTGGGCGTCGCCGCCCTTTCGGCGCTGGTGGGCTTCCTGCTCAACGGGGACCTGCAGGTGGCGCTGGTGCTGCTGGTCGGCGGGTTCGCCGCCGTGCTGGTCGTCGGCATCGGCGGCGATCCGGCACCGCCCCGGCGCGACGATACCGCCGCCGCCGATCGCGATCCGGCATTCGGCGAAGTGATCGAGGCCATCGCCGAGCCGGTACTGGTGATCGCCGCCACCCGCGTGATCGCCGCCAACGCCGCCGCCCGCGCGCTGCTCGGCGAGCATATCCTCGGCGAGGACGTGCGCCTGGCGATCCGCCACCCTGCCGCCGCCGAACGCCTGCTCGATCCCGGCGAGGACCATAGCGCCCCCATCCACCTCGTCGGCCTGGGCACGCGCGAGCAGCGCTGGGAAATGCGCGTCCGCACGCTGGAGACCGGCGAGCGTGTCGTCCACCTGGTCGACCGCACGGGCAGCTACACCGCCGACCGGATGCGCGTCGACTTCGTCGCCAACGCCAGCCACGAGCTGCGCACGCCGCTGGCCTCGCTGCTCGGCTATGTCGAGACGCTGGCCGACGGTGCCGGCGAGGAGCCGGAGATTCGCGCACGCTTCCTCAAGATCATGCACGACGAGGCGCGGCGCATGGACCGGCTGATCAGCGACCTGATCTCGCTGAGCCGGATCGAGGCCGAGAAATATCGCGCCCCGGCAGAATCGGTGCAGCTGGCCGACCTCATCCCGCAGGTCTGCGCCGAACTTTCGGGCAGCCCCCGTGCCGCCGATCTGGTGACCGAGATCGAAGCCGTGCCGCCGGTACGCGGCGACCGCACCCAGCTGAGCCAGCTGCTCCACAACCTGATCGGCAACGCGATGAAATACGGCCGCGCCGGCACGCCGGTCACCGTGTCGCTGCGCAGCGAGGGGGATACGATGGTGCGCTTCGCCGTGGTCGACCAGGGAGAAGGCGTTCCGGCGGAGCATATTCCGCGCCTTACCGAACGCTTCTATCGTGTCGATTCGGGACGCAGCCGCTCGCTGGGCGGCACCGGCCTCGGCCTCGCGATCGTCAAGCATGTGGTGGAGCGCCACCGGGGCCGGATGGACATCGCCTCCACGGTGGGGGTCGGCACCACGGTCGCGGTCCGGCTGCCGATCGAACCCATTGTCATAAAGTCGTAACGCGATTGCCGGATGGGCAGTGCGCGGGGCAAAGCGCAGACTCCGTAATCCAAATACCGCCATCCTCGGGGAGCACAAAGTGACGATGCTGGGTCGTCTAGCGCTGATCGCCTTCGGCACGCTCGCCCTTTCGGCGTGCGACGGCAGTGCTACGCGTGAAATCCGCGTCGTCGGGTCCTCCACCGTCTACCCCTTCACGACGGCCGTGGCCGAGGCGTTCGTCAACGCGCGCAGCAGCCGCAAGGCGCCGGTGGTGGAATCGATCGGCAGCGGCGCCGGCATCCGCCGCTTCTGCGAGGGCGTGGGCGCGCAGTTCCCGGACATCGCCAACGCCTCGCGCCGGATGACGCGCAGGGAATATGATCGCTGCGAGGCCAACCAGGTCGGCGAGATCCTGGAAATCGTCATCGGCCTGGACGGCGTGGCGCTCGCCGAATCCAACCAGGGGCCGAAGCTGCAGCTGAGCAAGCGCGACGTCTATCTGGCGCTGGCGGCCAACCCGATGGGCAAGCCCAACACCGCGCGCACCTGGCGCGACGTGAACCCTAGCCTTCCTGCCATTCCGATCCTGGTGATGGGACCGCCCTCGACCAGCGGCACCCGCGATGCGTTCGTCGAACTGATGCTCGCCCCCGGCTGCCTGGAGGCCGATCCGAATGCCGCGAAACTGAAGGCCGAGGCCGATCCGGCGCACTATGACGCCGAATGCCGCCGCATTCGCGACGACGGCCCCTATGTCGACAAGGGCGAGAACGACAATCTGATCGTCCAGGGGCTGGCGCAGAACCCCAATGCACTGGGCATCTTCGGCTATTCCTATCTCGAAGAGAACCAGAACCGCCTGCACGGCGTACCGGTCGAAGGCGTGGCGCCCAGCTATGCGTCGATCGCCGACGGCCGCTATCCGGGCGCCCGCCCGCTCTATCTCTACGTAAAGAAACGGCACCTCAAGGCCGTGCCGGGGCTGAAGGACTTCCTCGCCCTGTACGCCACGCTCTGGGGCCCTACGGGCCCGCTGGTGAAGCGCGGCCTCATCGCCGCGCCCGAAGCGATGCGGGCCGAAATGGCGAAGCGCGTGGCGGACCTGACCCCGCTCGATCCGGCCGTGCTCAAGTGATCCCCGTCCTCGCCCCCCGTTCCGCCGAGTTGCTCCGCCCGTGAACCCTTTCGCGCTTTCGTTTGTGATCCTGGGCCTGGGCCTGATCGGCTGGCTGACGGCGCGGGCGCGTGCGCTGCGGTTCGATCGCGGCGGCGCCAAGCGGCTCCACTCGCTGCCGGCGCAGCATGGCTGGTTCGTCGCCATGTGGACGGTGCTGCCGCCGCTGCTGTTCCTGGTCGTGTGGTCGGCGGTCAGCCCCGGCCTCGTTCGCCAGACGGTGCTGCAGAGCCCCACCGCCGCCGGCCTGTCCGACTTCGCCTTCGAACGCGACTCGGTGCTCGCCCAGGCGCGCGAGGTCGCAAAGAACCCGTACGACACCGAAGCCGATCCGCTGGCGCGGCAGCTCGCCCCGGTCGTGCGCGCGGCGCGCAACCGCTATGCCTGGACCGGTACGGCGGCGGCGGCGCTGCTCGCCTTTGCCGGCGCCGCCTTCGCGCTCAGCCGTATCCGCCCCGATTTCCGCGCGCGCTCCAAGGTGGAGCGCACGCTGATGATGGGGCTGCTGGTCGCCTCGCTGATCGCGATCTTCACCACCATCGGCATCTTCGCCTCGCTCTTCTGGGAATCGACCCGCTTCTTCAGCCAGGTGCCGATCACCCAGTTCCTGTTCGGCACGCATTGGAGCCCGCAGGTGATCGATGCGAAGGACCCCGGCGCGTCGCTGGGCGCGGTGCCGCTGTTCTGGGGTACCTTCTTCATCGGCGCGGTGATCGCGATGCTGGTCGCCATTCCGTTCGGGTTGATGAGCGCGGTGTACCTCACTCAATATGCCTCCGCGACCACGCGCCGCTGGATGAAGCCGACGCTGGAGATGCTCGCCGGCGTGCCCACCGTCGTCTACGGCTATTTCGCTGCGCTGACCGTGGCGCCGGCCGTGCGCAAGCTGGCGGTGCTGCTCGGCGATCCCTTCGCCTCGTCGGAAAGCGCGCTCGCAGCGGGCCTGGTGATGGGCGTGATGATCATCCCGTTCGTGTCCTCGATGGCCGATGATTCGCTCGCCGCCGTGCCCACCGCGATGCGCGACGGCAGCCTGGCGATGGGCGCCACCACCAGCGAGACGATCTCGCGCGTGCTCGTGCCCGCGGCGCTTCCGGGCGTGGTGGCGGGCGTGCTTCTCGCGGTCAGCCGCGCGATCGGCGAGACGATGATCGTGGTGATGGCCGCCTCCGGCGCGGCGACGATCACGCTCAACCCGCTGCAGAGCGCGACCACCGTCACCAAGCAGATCGTCGACCTGCTGACCGGCGAGGCCGAGTTCGACAGCCCCAAGACGCTGGCCGCGTTCGCGCTGGGCCTCACCCTGTTCGTGATCACCCTGCTGCTCAACATCGTCGCGCTGCGCGTCGTGAAGAAGTATCGCGAAGCCTATGAGTAAGCCCGCCGCCCCCCCGAGCGAACGCCGGCCGACCGACTGGAAGGGCGCGGCGATGCAGAAGCGCATCCGCCGCCGCTACGCGGCCGAGCGGCGCTTTCGCGTGCTGGGCGCCGGTGCGGTCATCCTGTCCGCCGCGTTCCTCGGTTTCCTGCTGCTGACCATGGTAGCGCAGGGCTGGCGCGGCTTCACCGTCACCGAACTGGCACTGCCGATCGACCTGAGGGCCGACGGCCTGAAGATCGAGCGACGCCAGCTTGCCACGCCTGCCGCAGATTTGGCGCTGGCCAGTGCCGGCCTGGAGGACGTGGTGCAGAATGCCGCGGTCCGCGCCTTCGGCCCCGAGGGCGACGGCTACCTCGCGCCCAGCGCCTGGCTGGCGGTGCGCACCGCGGTGAAGCGCGATCCCTCGCTGCTGGAGCGCCGCGCGACGGTCTATGTCCCCGCCGCCACCGGCTTCGACCAGGCGCTGGCAGGCGAGGGCGATCCGGCGATGGAAGCCGGCGTCGCGCGGCTGCAGAAGCTGGGCGCGATCTCCCGCGGGTTCAACTGGGCATTTCTGCGCGAGTCCGACTCCACCGATCCGGTGGCGGTCGGCATCTGGGGGGCACTCAAGGGCTCGCTGCTCACCATGGCGATCACCTTCCTGATCGCGTTTCCGGTGGGTGTACTATCGGCCATCTATCTCGAGGAATATGCGCCGAAGAACCGCTGGACCGATCTGATCGAGGTTTCGATCAACAACCTTGCGGCAGTGCCTTCGATCATCTTCGGCCTGCTCGGCCTCGCGGTGTTCCTCGGCACCTGGCAGATCGGCGGGCATGTCTATGGCCCGATGCTGCCGCGCTCGGCGCCTTTGGTCGGCGGCGTGACGCTGGCGCTGATGATCATGCCGGTGATCGTCATCGCCAGCCGCAACGCGATCAAGGGCGTGCCGCCCTCGATCCGCGACGCCGCGCTCGGCATCGGCGCGAGCCCGATCCAGGTGGTGTTCCACCATGTCCTGCCGCTGGCGATGCCCGGCATCCTCACCGGCACGATCATCGGCATGGCCCGCGCGCTGGGCGAGACCGCGCCGCTGCTGCTGATCGGCATGCGCGCCTTCATCGTCACCGCGCCCGGCGGCTTCACCGACCCCTCCACGGTGCTGCCGGTGCAGATCTTCCTGTGGTCCGACGAAGTCAGCCGCGGTTTTGTCGAGAAGACGAGCGCCGCGATCCTGGTGCTGCTCGCCGTGCTGCTCGCGATGAACGGGCTCGCCATCTACCTTCGCAACAAGTTCGAGACCCGCTGGTAATGACCGTCGCCTCCCCCGCCCCCCACAAGATGTCGGCCCGCGGCGTCAGCGTCTCCTATGGCGACAAGCAGGCCGTGAAGGACGTCTCGATCGACGTCGACATGGACAAGGTGACTGCGTTCATCGGCCCGTCGGGCTGCGGCAAGTCCACCTTCCTGCGCACCTTCAACCGGATGAACGACACCATCGCCAGCGCGCGGGTGACCGGCGAGATCACGCTGGACGGCGAGGACATCTACTCGCCGGACATGGACGTGGTGCAACTGCGCGCCCGCGTCGGCATGGTGTTCCAGAAGCCGAACCCGTTCCCCAAGTCGATCTTCGAGAATGTCGCCTATGGCCCGCGCATCCATGGCCTCGCCTCCTCCAAGACGGATCTCGAAGGCATCGTCGAACGCTCGCTGAAGCGCGCCGGGCTGTGGGACGAAGTGAAGGATCGCCTGTCCGACAGCGGCACCGCGCTTTCGGGCGGCCAGCAACAGCGGCTGTGCATCGCCCGCGCGATCGCCGTGGACCCGGAAGTGATCCTGATGGACGAGCCCGCCAGCGCGCTCGACCCGATCGCCACCGCCAAGATCGAGGAGCTGATCCACGAGCTGCGCGGCCGCTACGCCATCGTGATCGTCACCCACAACATGCAGCAGGCGGCACGCGTCTCGCAGCGCACCGCTTTCTTCCATCTCGGCCAGCTGGTCGAATATGGTGAGACCGACAACATCTTCACCGCCCCCCGCGAGGAGCGGACGAAGGACTATATCACCGGAAGGTACGGCTGATGGCAGGGCCTCAGGAACATACGGTCAAGGCGTTCGACCAGGACATCAGCCAGCTGCGCGCGCTGATCTCGCAGATGGGCGGCCTTGCCGAACAGGCGATCTACGACGCGATGAAGGCGCTGCAGCGCGGCGACCTCGCGCTCGCCAAGACGGTGCGCAAGAAGGACAAGCAGATCGATGCGATCGAGGCGGAGCTGGAAAAGCTGATCGTCCGCGTCATCGCGCTGCGCGCCCCGATGGCGGACGACCTGCGCGAGGTGATCGCCGCGCTGAAGATCGCCGCGGTGATCGAGCGGATCGGCGATTATGCCAAGAACATCGCCAAGCGCGTGCCGATGATTCATGCCGAGGGCGAGGAGCGGATCGAGGCGGTGTCGATCCTGCCCGCGATGGGCCAGCTCGCCGCCGACATGGTGCGGGCCGCGCTCGATGCCTTCTCCGCGCGCGACGCCGTGGCTGCCGCCGAGGTGCATGCCAGCGACACTGCGCTCGACGATTTCTACGATTCGATCTTCCGTACGCTGGTGACCTTCATGGTCGAGAATCCGCGCACGATCAGCCAGGTCGCGCACCTGCTGTTCGTCGCGAAGAATCTGGAGAGGATCGGCGACCACGCAACCAACGTCGCCGAAATGGTCTATTTTGCCGCGACCGGGCAGTATCTCGCCGAAGCGGAAGCCGGCGAAAGCAGCGGGAGCTGAGGGGAACATATGGCACGGGTCAAAATGCTGCTGGTGGAAGACGATGCCGCGATCGCGGAGCTCGTCACCTGGCATTTCAAGCGCGAAGACTATGAAGTGAAGCACACCCCCGACGGCGAGGAAGCACTGCTGCTCGCCAAGGAGGCGACGCCGGACATCGTGCTGCTCGACTGGATGGTCGAGGGGCTGTCCGGCATCGAGGTATGCCGCCGCCTGCGCCGCATGCCGGAAACGGCCAATGTGCCGATCATCATGCTCACCGCGCGCGGCGAAGAGGAAGATCGGGTGCGCGGGCTGGAGACCGGCGCCGACGACTACGTCACCAAGCCCTTTTCGCCGCGCGAACTGGTCGCGCGCGTCGGCGCGGTGCTGCGCCGCGTGCGCCCGGCGCTGGCGGGCGAGGCCCTCACCTATTCGGACATCGAGATGGACACGGTGGGCCACAAGGTCCGCCGCGGCGGCGAGGTGATCCAGCTGGGGCCGACCGAATTCCGGCTGCTCAAGCATTTCCTCGAGCATCCCGGCTGGGTGTTCTCGCGCGAGCGGCTGCTCGATGCGGTGTGGGGGCATGACAGCGACATCGAATCGCGCACCGTCGACGTCCATATCCGCCGCCTGCGCAAGGCGATCAACAAGGGCAACCGGCCGGACATCATCCGCACGGTGCGCTCGGCCGGCTACGCGCTCGACGCCGGCAACTGAGCCGAAATCGGGCGCGGCGGCGTGTCGTCGCCGCGCCCTGCCTCCCTCTTCCCGGAAACCTGGTTGCAACAATCCGCCGCGGCGGACGTTCGCATCTCGTCTTTCATGAAGAAGGAGACACAAGATGAAGTGGATGCTTCTCGCCTCGGCGGTCGCCCTCAGCGGCACCGCCATCGCCCAGGACATGCCGGCGCAGCAGACGACGCCGGGCCAGACCCAGACCCAGCCGGCGCCCCAGACCGCACCGATGCCCGGCGAGTCGACGCCGCAGACCGACCCGGCTGCCCCCGCCCCCGCGCCGATGCCCGGCACGACCGGCGCCGGTGAGGCCACGCCGCCCCCGCCGCCCC
>NZ_BCYY01000015.1 GCF_001598435.1 Sphingomonas pituitosa NBRC 102491 | reverse complement strand
CAGCCAGGTTTCGGATCTCTCGACGGGTGTCGCGAGCAACGTGGCGTCGCTGTCAAGCGGCCTGAGCGCGGCGAACAGCAATGTCGCTTCGCTCTCGGCCGGTACGGCGAGCAACGTGGCGTCGCTGTCGACGGGGCTTGGCGCGGCGAACAGCGATGTCGCTTCGCTCTCGACCGGCGCTGCGAGCAGCGTGGCGTCGCTGTCGACAGGCCTGAGCGGGACGAACAGCAACGTGGAATCGCTCTCGACCGGGCTGAGCGCGGCGAACAGTAACGTCGCTTCGCTTTCCACCGGCACGGCCAGCGACGTGGCGTCGCTGTCGACGGGCCTGAGCGGGGCGAACAGCAACCTGGTGTCGCTGTCGACCACGACGGCGCAGGGACTGAGCACGGTTCAGTCGTCGATCATGGCGTCGATGAGCTCTGCGATGTCGCCGCTCCTGCCGGTGGCGGGTTCGGGTACGCAGGTCGTCGGAACGTTCGCAGCCGGCGCGAAGCTGGACAACATGTTCCAGACCCGCGGCCCGGCTGGCGACGCGGTCAACACCGTGAACGCGCTCGACTGCCGGAAGGTCGACGGTATCGAC
The DNA here is from genome assembly GCF_001598435.1 of Sphingomonas pituitosa NBRC 102491. Taxonomy (GTDB): domain Bacteria; phylum Pseudomonadota; class Alphaproteobacteria; order Sphingomonadales; family Sphingomonadaceae; genus Sphingomonas; species Sphingomonas pituitosa. Next base: position 144,093 of record NZ_BCYY01000015.1, on the reverse strand, counting down.
ACGACGGCAACGGGTCTCTGCAGCGTCGCCGTCGGCGACGGGGCGAGTGCCTATGGGTCGAACGCCCAGGCGACGTCGTCGAACGCAACCGCCATTGGCTTCCGTGCCGTGGCCAGCGGCGCCGGTGCAACGGCGGTTGGCTATAACAACAAGGCCATCGGCAGCCAGTCGATTGCCATCGGCTATGCCAATGTCGTCACGGGGGCGGGCTCGGGTGCGATCGGTGACCCGAACATCGTCAGCGGCAACGGCAGTTATGCGATCGGCAACAACAACAATATCGCATCGAACGGTGTCTTCGTCCTTGGCAGCAACGTCAATGTCGGGGCCGGGAACGATGGAGCGGTCGTCCTCGGCGATCACAGCACCGCCAGCGGCGCGAACACCGTCTCGGTCGGTTCGGCGGATCAGGCGCGCCGGATCACCAATGTGGCGGACGGCATCGCCATGTCGGATGCCGCGACGGTTGGACAGTTGCGGCAGTCGACCTCGTACCTCAGCAACCAGATCGCGGGCGTCCAGGACCAGGTCTTTGACCTGGCACGGCAGACCTCGTTCGGCATCGCCGGGGCAACGGCTGTCGCGATGATCCCGGACATCGATCCCGACCAGCGTGTCTCCATCGGCATGAGCGTCGCCGGGTACAATGGCTACAAGGCTGTCGCGTTGGGCCTGACCGGGCGCATCGGGGACAACGTCAAAGTGAAAGCGGGTGCATCTATCTCCGGAGGAAAGTCGGTGTACGGCGCCGGCATCGCCTTCGGCTGGTAATTGCGCCGCTGCTCTGGGGCTTCCTTGTTCCCCCAATAGTCCCGGAGCGGGGAAGTGCGGGTGCATGCCCTCCCGCACTTCCCCATTTTTCTCGCTAAGCGATCAAGAGAGACGAGCACTGCATGCGCATCGGAATCTCCATTTTCACCCAAGCCGGCCAGAACATCTGGAACAACGGCATCGGTCAGAATGTGTACCATCTCGCTACTTTGTGCCGACAGTTACCGTTCGTGGAGGCGGTCTATCTGATCAACTGCGGTGATCAGCAGGAGCCGCCGGCCTGCGCCGGTGAAGCGGGCAAGTGCTTTCGACTCATTTCGCTGGCCGAGGCTACGGATCTGGTCGACGTCGTAATCGAATTGTCGGGTGCGATTGATCGCGAGTGGGGCGAGCGCTTCCGCGCCAGGGGAGGGCGCGTCGCCTTCAACAATTGCGGCCAACCTTATGTCGCGCTGGTCGACCACACCACCTTCTCGAGCGTGGGCTGCTTTCTGAAGCCGGACCGCTGTGACGAAGTCTGGCTGCTGGAAAAGGATGCTGCGTTCCTGCCGATGATGCGCAGCATGCATCGCTGCCCGGTTACCGTCGTTCCGTATCTCTGGGGGGCGAATTTTCTGCGGGAAAGCTTCGCCGGGGACGGTGAGAAGTTCGGCTACAAGAAGGGCACGCTGGCGTCCAAGCCGGCAAGCGTCGCGATCTTCGAGCCCAATCTTTCGCCGATCAAGATGGGGGTGATTCCCTTTCTCATCGCGGAAGCGGCCGATCGACGCAGGCCAGGAACTGTCGGCCGCGTCGATTTCATGAATACCGCCCAAATGGTGGGCCACCCGACCTTCAGTGGGCTGATGAATAACAGTGATATTTACCGGGACGGCAAGGTATTTATCCAGGGAAGAGATTATTTTTCACACGTCATGGGGCGGGGGGGTAACATCGTGATCAGTCATCAATTGGATTGTGCGCAGAATTATCTATACCTCGATGCAATATCCGGCGGGTATCCGCTCGTGCACAATTCACCACTGTTTGCTGGTGTTGGATATTACTATCCCGAATCCGACGTTGCGGCGGGTGCGGAGCAAGTTTTGCGGGCCTGTCGCGAGCATGACCGGGAACTCGACGCCTACAACGCCGCTGCGGCGGCGAAGATCGTCAGCCTTAGCCCGTTCAACCGACGGAACCAGGATGCCTATGCCCGACGGCTGCTCAACCTCGTCGCACGCAAGGAAGGCCGCTGAGCATGTCCGGCGCGAGCAAGCGTGCCGCCCAGCGGGGGCTGAAGGTCGGGGTGACCCTGTTCATTCGGGACGGCGAGCAGAGCCTGTGGGAAAACGGCATTTTCCAGAACTGCTACTTCCTGGTGATGCTGCTCAACCAGTCGCCAGCAGTGGAGCGCTGCTTCATCGTCAACGGCGGCTCGGGCGATCCGGCCAAGGCAGGGGACTTCCTGCAGCTGGCGCCGGCACCGGTCATCGACCTGGGCGAGGCCATGAACGAGCTGGACGTCATCATCGAACTGAGCGCGCAGCTCAACCCGGCCTGGGCACAGCAATTCTCGGAACGCGGCGGCAGCATCGTCGGGATGCGGGTGGCGAATGATTTCATCATCGACATGGAGCGGATGGTCTTCAAGCTGCCGCCGGGCCTGGTCGTGACGCCGGTACCCTATGACGAAATTTGGACACTGCCGGCCTTCGCGGACACGTGCGGCGCCTATTACCACACGGCCGCCCGAGCCCCCGTGCGCGTGATGCAGCATCTGTGGAATCCGATGATCCTCGAGCACGGGCGCAAGAGCGCGGGTCTGGCGGGCGCCTTCGAATATCAGCCGGGCCGCCGCCGCTGGCGCCTTGCCGTGCTCGAGCCCAATATCTGCACGGTCAAGACCTGCCATTTGCCGCTGCTGCTGTGCGACGTCGCCTATCGGCAGGACCCCAATGCGATCGAGCAGTTGCTTGTGTACAACGCCATCAAGATCAAGGACCATCCGGATTTCATAACCTACGCCAGATCGATGGATCTGGTGGGGCAGGGGCTTGCGACCTTCGAGCCGCGCTTCCCGATTTTCCACGTGATGGGGCCGTCCGCCGACGCGATCGTCTCCCATCACTGGAACAATGCGCAAAACTATCTTTATTACGAGGCGCTCTACGGCGGGTTCCCGCTGATTCACAATTCGCATCTGCTCGACGGCTGCGGATACCGCTATGGCAGCTTCGATCCCGAAGATGGCGCGCTGGCACTTCGGCAGGCGATGGCCGCGCATGACCGCAACCTGGAGGCCTATCGCCGGCAGGCCCAGGCATTGCTGGCGAAGCTGGACCCGGTCTCCGAAGCGAATGTCGCGACCTATAGCGAGGTGCTGCAGGCGATCGTCGACCGAAAGCGCGCGGCGTGAGCCGGCGGGGGATCTGGCTGGGCAGGCTGGCCGTCGCCGTGCCTCTTTCGCTGATCGGGTTTCTCGCTGGACACGTCGCTGCGGCCGTACAGCGCCAGGCGCCGCCACCGAAGGAACCGTTGGTGGTGGCAGCGGCGAGAGCCGTGGGCGTGAAGCGCTGCCTGCCGATGATCAGCGCCATTGCGCAACGCGCGACCGCCGGCGCCACCATGCAGGACATCATCGTCGACTGGGACCGCAAGGTGCCCGACGAAGCGCCCTTCTTCTCGCTCACCGGGCTGGGGAACGGCACGCTGCGCGCCGCCCTGACGATCGCCGCGATTCCCGCGCCTGCAGGCTGTGCCGTGCTGGTCGAGCGCGTCTCGTTCGCGGCGCGCGATTGTGCGTCCGTCGCGGCATCGGATCTCGCCGGATTTCCGTCCGGCCAGCTGATTGCAGGAATCATGGTGTATCAGAATCCAAAGCAGGCGGGCGAAACGTACAGCCTCATCAGCAACAATAGCGGCTGCCTCATCCTGCGTCGGCAGGCTTCGCTCACTTGGGGGGAATAATGATGACGCGTCGCTCTCTTCGCATCGGCATCACCATCGGCTTGCGTGCGCCCGACGAGACTCTCTGGAGCAACGGCATCAAGCAGAATGCATTGTTCCTGGCGAAGCTCCTGCGCAACTCGTCCTTGGCGCACGATGTGGTGCTGCTCAACACTACGGACGTTCCGGTCACGCCGGCGCTGCCTTGGGATCTGACGGCGTTCCCCACCGTCCCGTTCGACAATGGCTGCGACGGACTCCACGTGCTGATCGAGCTGGGTGGCCAGATCTCGCCCGATCAGACCGCGCGGTTGAAAAAACAGAAGACGAAGCTCGTCAGTTATTGCTGCGGGCCGGAATATGTCCAGAATATCGAGGCGATGATATTTGGGCGACCGTTGTGGGACTCGATCTTCATCAACCAGGAATATGACGAGCTATGGACGATCCCGCAGATTACGGGCACGACCGCGCCGTTCCTGCAGACGTTTCGACGCTGTCCCGTGCGCGAGGTGCCGTTCGTCTGGGATCCGATGGCCATCGAAAGCGTCGCTGCGGCGCTTCCGCATGGGGGTGAGTACCGTCCCCGCGGTGGGCCCCGCAGACTTGCGGTGGTAGAGCCCAACATCGACGTTCTCAAATTCTGCCTCTATCCGATCCTGGCGGCAGAGCGGGCCTTTCGTGCCGCGCCCGACAGCTTCGAGATGCTATACGTCGCCAACAGCGAGCACCTGGCGCTGGCGGATCGCGAATTCGCCGGCATGATGCGGCATCTCGACATCGTGAAGGCGGGGAAGGCGGGCTTTCTTGGCCGCGTCCGCACGCCAGATTTTCTCAGCGCCCACACGGATATCGTGGTTTCGCACCAGTGGGGCTTGCCGCTGAACTATTTCTATCTCGAATGCTGTTGGCAGGGATTTCCATTGATTCACAATGCGCAACTGATCCGGGATCTTGGCTATTACTATCCAGACAATGCAGTGGACGTGGCCGGGAGCCACATTCTTGACGTTTGTGCGCGGCACGATGCCGAATGGCAGCCCTATCGCGATCGCCAGCGCCGCCGCATTCAGCGCTTCCTTGCGACCAATCGCGCACTGGCAGACCAATATGACGATCTCCTATTCGGACTGTTGAGCCGTAGCGGCGCTGCCGCGCGCCATCGCTAGTCCGGAGAAAGATCGGGTGCCGCACAAGGGCATGTGTTCGCGAATTCCATCGCCTGCATTTCTGACCATTCAGGAAAAAGCTGAAAATGATCGGGCTTGCTTACCAGGGTGCCTGCCTCGTGCGTATGACGGATTGCCTCGCGGCCGGGACGACGGCATTGGTACGCTGACATGACCAATTCACATGTTCGGCAGTTGATCGATGCGGCGCGTGCGCGGATTGCTGCCGAAGGTATGCGAGGTCTCAGTCTTCGCACGATTGCGCAGGATGTCGGGATCTCGCTGGGTTCGCTCAGCTACAGGATCGGCGACAAGGCGGCGCTGCTCAAGCAGTTGCTGGAGCGGGAACATCTTGACCAGCAGGAATCCCAGGCAATTTGGCGCCAGCGCGTGACCGCGTTGAATCTGGCTGTTCCCTCGGTTCTTGCCGCGGTCATCACGACGTGGTTCGAAGACGCGTCCCAAGGGCGCCGCGTGGCGGCTTTGGCCGGTTGCGAGTTGTTGCTCGAAGCCGGCGCCAATCCCAGCGGCTATCCAGGGATGGCCGCGATCTTGGACGCGCAGGATGCTTTCTGGCGAGACGCGCTGCTGTCGCATCTGCCTGCCGAGGAGGCGGGGATCTTCGGATGTGCGATCGCGAACTACATTCGCGACGAACTTCCATTCTCGCTCGCTGCCGGGAGCAATGCTGATTATCGACTGCTCCGCGCGGCTACCGTCGAGCGCCTTGCCTCGCGGTTGATGGCCGGCGAAGCCGGCCTGTCCGTGCATTTCTCGCAACTCGTGGCAGCTTCCGGCAGCGAGAGTGCGGAAGCGCCGCTGCCGGTCGACCTGCCCGCCGGAACCAAGCGCGCGGAAGTGGCGGCGGTGATCGCGTCGCTCATTGCGGAGCAGGGGGTTGCGGCGGTATCGCATCGGGCGGTTGCGGCGCGCGCGGGAGTCTCGAATTCCAGCGTCGCACATTATTTCCGCACCCGCACGGATCTTCTCGACGCCGGCTTTGGCGCGCTCGTGATGAACATGCGGGATGAGCTGCAGGAGCATGCGGGGCCTGCGCGGTACCAGTCCTGGGCGGCGTTGATGCGGTCGACCCACGCGATCGCCCTGGCGGCTGCGCGCGATCCGCAGCTTGTGCCGTTCGCGTTGGATATGCGGCGACGGCGGGCGGAAAACGGGCGGGAGGCGCTGCGTACCGCGTTATCGGCCGATGCCCCGATCGACGCCGCCGCCGTCCAGTCCGCGGCGTTGATACTCGTCGGTAATTTCCTGTCGATGCAGGCGCGGGGCGGCTTCGATCGGCCGGGGTGGCTGAAGATCGAGGACCTTGCCCGGTTGCGGCGTCTGTCAAGCATCGCGGAATCCGCTTGAAGGGGTGTGCCCGGGTTCGCGGGCAATGGCGACGCCTGCCAGGCTGCAGGCGAGCATGACGAGCAGGCCGAGCATCAGGAACTGGTGGGGATCGGCATGCGTGGTGATGCCGCTGAAGGACAGCCAAGTCCCCACCAGCAACGCGGCTAGGCCGAGCGCGATCTTGGTCGCCATGGTGTAGACACTGAACGCTGCGGTAAAGCGCGCGGCGCCGTTTTGGCCGTCGCGCTTGATCGCGTCGGTCAACACGGCCCAACTCAGGAACGCGACGCCGCCGCTCCCCAGGCCAAACCAGGCGAGTAACAGGGTTACGGCATTTCCCATGCTCTTCGTCCAGGGAAGAAGCAGTGCGGTCATTCCACAGACCGCGTAGGCCCAGCCGAGCGCCTGCCTGCTGCCGATGCGGCCCGCGATCGGCGACCACAGCCATATCGCACCCAGCCGGGCGACCGTGGCGACAAGCAGTGCCAGCGGCCCGATGGCGCCTTCAACGACATCGATGTGCAGCAACGCCTTGGCCGTCGCGGCGATCGGAGCGAGGCCCAGCATGGTCGCGACGCAAAAGCGCCAAAGGGCAGGGGACCATCGCGGGGCAGGGTCTGCTTCGGGTGGCTCGATATGGAGACTATCGCCGCGCAGAAGGAACGGGAGCGGGGTCATCAAAGCGAGCGCTGCCAATGCCACGCAGCCGGCCAGCATCGCCGCACGATGGGGATCATTACCAGAGCCGGCCTGAATCAGCGCCGCCACCAAACCTATCGCCAGGGTTGCGACCGCCGAACCGATCGCGCGAACCCGGGCCGCCATCAGGTCGGCACCGTGCGCGGCAAGTTGGCGGGTAAGGCCGTTATGCGGGACGTCCGCAACGCTGTAGCCAAGCCGGAAGATCAGCAGCAGCAGCGTGGCGGTCCAGGGATTGTGCGGTGCCAGCAGGGGCAGCGCGGCAAAGCCGGCCGATGCCGCGAGGATCGCCAGACAGGAGAGCCATGGCATCGCCCTGCGCAGCCAGGCGAAGCGAACGATCGCGCGGCCGACCATGCCGTCGCAGAACGCATTGGCCAACGCGCTCGCCAGAAACACCCCACCCGCAAGACCGGGGGGCAGTGCGAGAAACCGCACCATGATGTAGAGACACAGGATTTCCTCGCCCGCCCAAAGCAGGCTGATGCCGAGATGTACCGACGCGTAGCCGACGACCAGGGATCGTCGCCTCCCGCCCGGCGTAATGGGTGAGTTCATGCGAACGCCTTGTTGATTGGATGGGACCCGTGACGACGTTCCGGTCAGCGGGCGGGGGGCACCAGGCGCGCGATCGCTCCGCCAGGAAGCTGCACGACATAGGGGGTGCCATAGTTGTTGCCGTCTTGCTCGAAATCGGTCGAAACGATCTGCGCGTTGGTGGCGAACGCTGCATCCGCCCGCGTTCTCACCATGTAGCCCTTGGCGATCGCGCTGTGGATTTCGGCGCCGCGGGCCAGCGCGTTGTCGTCGAGAATGAACGCAGCGTGGGGCTGGCCGGGCTGGGAGTCTAGAAAGGCCAGTCGTCCCTTCAGATCTGGATGATTCTGTAGATATGCTGCCGCGCCATCATGCCCGGTGGCGGTGATCAGCTGGAAGACGAACTTTCCGCGCGCACGCGCCAAGGTCGGCCAGTTGCCCGCCAGGACCGCTTCTTCCAGCGTCGCCCGCGACCCCCGGACGTCGTCGGGCGTGACCAGGCGATCGCGGCCGATCACCGCTGCGATCAGCCGGTCGATCTCCTCATATTCCGCGCTTGTGAACGGCGGTATGGGCGATGCGCCGGGCAGGATCGGCAGCGGCTGTACCTTGGCCTCCACCAGCACGAAGATGGGGATGTGCCGCGGATGTGCGTCGGACCAGGCCTTCAGCTCGGCCAGGCACTGGCGGAACGTCGGGCACGAGCTGCGAACGTCGATGTCCGGGATGTGCAGCACTTTCAACCCCGGCTCGGCAAGCGCAGCGGGGTCGAACGGCAGCAGGTCGCCGATCCCTTGGCTGCGCAGGAGTCGATAGACGGCAGGATCGGCATAGGCGCCGCCCTTGGGATCGGCATGGACATCCAGTTCCAGGGCGCGAACGCCCAGGTCCAGCTGCCGGGTCAGGCTGGGATGCCGGTAGTTCAGCGCTTCGGAAAAGCGCACGTCGTTCGGGTGCGCGATTGCGATCTCGTGCCGTTTGTCCGGTGGAAGGAGCGCCAGTATCTTGCCCGTCGATGGAAGGCGCGCATCCAGCAGCGCCGCCGCCCTCGGATCGATCCCGATCGAGTAGCTGTTGTGCGTGCCGAGCACTTGAATGCGATTGAGCGGCGTCGATTCCGGAATTTCGCTGGCTTCGGGCCTGGGGACGTTCTGGCCTCGGCCCGGCGAGGCCATGCCCGTCGCGAGCAGTGCCAGGCCGGCCATTGCGGCCAGGGCAGGGGAGAACCGAACGGGCATCGTGCGCATCACAAGCGGATGCTCACGAAACCGCCCACCGTGCGGCGGGCGTTGGGTGCGCTGTAACGGAGCAACCCGATCGCGCCATAGATCTGCCAGCCTGTCGAGAAATAGGTGTCGAACAGATTGCGCGCGTAGACGCCCATCTCGGTGCCCGAGCGCGCGTGCAGGATGCTGACGCGCGCATTGGTCAGGCCGAAAGCGGGGACATAGGAGTAGCCGGGCTGGCCCACCACGGTCCAGGATCCGCTCCGGTAGGCGTAATCGGCATGCCCACGCAGGCGCAGCGAGGCCGAGAGTGCGTGCTCGTAGGTTGCCGCCGTGGTCGCGGAAAATGCCGGCGAATTCGGCAGGCGCGTATTGGAATAGTTCGTCGTCGCGTCGAAGCGATAATCGGTGAAGTACGCGTCCGTGTAAGACGCCGACGCAGTGAGCGATAGCGACGCTGTGGGCCGCGCCGCGATGCTGGTCTCGAAGCCCTGGCTGCGCAGGCCGCCGGCATTGCCGATGGCGGTAGCGAGAAGCGAGCCGCCTGCGCCGTCCGGTATCCGGGTCAGGATAGTCGCTTGAAAATTGGTGAAGTCGGATCGGAAGAGATCGATGTTGACGCGAAGTCGCCGCCCGAACCATTCGGATTTGAGGCCGACTTCCCAGGCCTTTACCGTTTCTGCTGCGAACGGATCATATTTGTTGCCGACGAAGGCGATGCCCGCGGGTTTGTAGCCCGTCGTGTAGGTGCCGTAGACCATTAACTCCGGCGCGATCTGGAAGGTGGGCGAGATCCGGAAGGAGAAATCGTCGCCGGTCACGCGACCGAACGGACGTACCGGCGGGGCGCTGGTCGGGACGAACCTGGGGGCGAAGCCGATTACCGGGACCGGGTCCACCGTCACATGGTTCAGACCTTGAGCATTGTCGTCATGGCTATAGCGCGCGCCCACGTTGAGATGGAACCATCGCGTCGGGGTGATGCGGATCTCGCCGAATGTCGCTGCGGTTTCGTTCACGGCCCGGAACAGCGAGGCATTGCCGGTGGCGCCGATCGCGCCGGAGACGGCGAAGAGCGTACGAGTCGGGGTTCCGTTGGTGAAAACGGGGGCCCCCAGCGTAGCCCATTGGAGCTGCGTCTGGGTGGCTTCCAGTCGGTTGTAGAAGAGGCCGATCAGGTACTGGACCACACCGCCTTCGGGTGAGGCGAGATGGACCTCCTGGCTTACCTTGTCGGTATGAAGGTAGCCGACATTGTAGGGCACGTAGGCGAACCGGTCGATCGGCGTCAGATTTGCGGGCGTGTCGTTGTTGTAGCGGGTGTAGCGGTAGGCGCTGATCGACGTGAGATCGTGATTGCCGATCTTCGCATGCGCACGCACGGAGGCGCCCCATTCCTCGGTCTCGAGCTGCCCGTAGATCCCGTCGGCGGTATCGGCGCTTCTGGGGCCGGGGGTGACGCCGAGCGACCCCAGGATTGCGGTCACGGCAGCAGGCTGGCCGGAAACCGGCGTGCGGACGTTGCTGTCCCAATGATGGCCGTAATCGCCCGACACCAGAAGATCAAAACGATCACTGGGCTGGAGCAATAGGCGGCCGCGGCCGCCATAATCATGCGTCGAACCTACCAGCTTGTTCAGGGTCACGTTCCGCCCGAAACCGTCCTGTCCTTGATCGAAGCCGGTGATGCGCAGCGCTGCCCTGTCCCCCAGCGGGAGATTGACCGTGGTATGCAGGATCCGGTCGTCGTGTGCCCCGAAGCTCGCGCTCGCCTGCACCGACGTCGTGTTCAGCAACGGTCTGTTGGTCGTGATCGCAATCACGCCCGAGGTGGAGTTCTTGCCGAACGCCGTGCCCTGCGGCCCCATGAGGACATCGGCGTGCGCAAGGTCCGCGAGGCCGATCAGTCCATTGGCGCGCTGGCCGTCCATTACCACGTCGTCGACGACGACGTTGACCGACTTTGCGTTGGAGAAATCAAACGACGTGGTGCCTACGCCGCGGATCTGGAATGCCGCGCCCTGGGTCGGATCATATTGCAGGCCCGGCGCGAGATACTGGAGATCCGTGAGGGTGCTGTAGCCGGCGTCGCGGATCGCTTCCCCGGTGACGGTCTGGATTGCGACGGGCACCCGCTGGCTGTTTTCTCCGCGCCGCTGCGCAGTGACGACAATGTCAGCCAATTCAATGTTTCTGCTCTGGCTCCCGTCAAGCCCCGCGGCCACCTCCCCGCTGGCCTGCGCAAAAGACTGTGGAGCGTAAAATGCAATCGTTGCCATTGCAACCATATTGGCAATACGGAACAATTGTACTGATTTGTCAGGGGTTTCCACGAAAATCTTACCATGCAAAAGACGCGATTCGCCCGTCTCATAACAAAGATTCATTTCGGATCTAAGTCACTTGTACTGGAAGGCTGTGCTGGGCGGCGAGACGCAGAAAAGCAGAAGGTCGTGTGGTCGGTGTCAGCGGCTGGATTTGCGGGCATCGGGATCGAAGCCGGGCCATTGTCTCAGTGGCTGGTGAGCGGCATGATCGAGGCGGGTCTGCCGGTGATCTGCGTCGAGACCCGGCACGGGAAGGCCCTGCTGCAGGCGCAGCAGATCAACAAGGCGGACCGTAACGACGCGCGCGGCATCGCCCAGGTGATGCGGGTCGGCCTGTTCAAGCCAGTGCACGTGAAGATGCTGGTGGCGCAGGAGCAACGGATGCTGCTGACCAGCCGCAAGCTAGCGCTACTTTGGCAGGAGTGGAGGGATCGCCATCGATAGGCTCCCACCGCAGTGAGGGCATTGGCGTGGCGGAGATCGCATCAGGCGGACTGGACCACGCTCGACGTACCGAACCAGCCGTACATCCTGTCGAAGACGATCGCCGAACGCGCGGCGTGGGAGTTCGTTGAATCAGACGAGGGGGCCGGAACTCAGCCTCATCAATCCCACGGGCATCTTCGGTCCGGCGCTCGGGCCGCAACTCTCGGCCTGGGTCGGCATGATTAAGGGGCTGCTCGAGGGTGCCTTTCCGGAAGACCTGCCCGACCTATGGTTTGGCGTGGTTGATGTGCGCGTCGTCGCCGATCTGCATTTGCGCGCGATGACGGCGCTGGCAGCCGCAGGCGAGCAGTTCATTGCCGTAAGCGGCGCTCCGCTATCGCTGCTGGACGTCGCGACGATTTTGCGCGAGGCATTTGGGGATGCGGCGGCAAAGGTCCCGAGCCGGAGCAGTCTCGTGCCGTCGGAACGCAGGGCAAGGCACGCCACCAATGCGAAGGCTGCCGATATGCTCGGATGGACGCCCCGACCCAGCCGCGAGGCGACAATCGCGAGCGCGGAAAGCTGGCGCGGCTAGACTTGCTCACAACGTCCGGTTGAGCATCTCGAACCCGGTTCCTGAACCATCCTAAACGAAGGCGATCAACTCGGCCGGATGCTGATGCCAGCAAGAACGGCGTCACCCCCCAACGGCTTGAATTCCAGGACCAAGTGCCCACCGCGGCTCTGCGCCGCGAAGCTGCGCAAGACCGCCTTCCTTGCGCCGCCACCCGCTTCCATCGGTGCGAACCGCTCGATCACGGACTGGCCATTTGCCAGCACCTGAAAGCTGCGCCCGGCGCCCTTCGTCGGCTCCGGTTCAAGGCTGGCGATCGTCACCGTCCAGTTCCCGTCGGGCAGCGGCACGTCATAGCGGAACTGCCCCTCCCGGTAGCTCCCGAACAGGGCGGGCATGTCGGTGCCTTCCACCTTGGGCGGCGGCGCCATCGGGTTGCTGCCGGACAGGACCTTGGCGGTGCCGCCGCGGAAGAACGTATCCGAGCCATAGCGGTCCCCGCCCATCACGCTCGCGGCAATGGCGCCGACATCGATGAACACGCCCTTGCGCGGATCGGGCGCGTTCCAGTCGAGCGCGTCGCTGACCTGCTTGCCGCCGATCGTCGCGGTGGCGACGACATGGTTGGGTCCGGGCGTCAGCACCACGCCGGGCCAGGCACAGATGCGATCGGGGCAGGCGACCTCGCCCACCGGCTTGCCGTTCACCGACAGCGACACCCGATCGGCATTGGAATAGGCGCGCACATCGGCCACCGCATAGGCGCGATCGGTGTACCGGCGGCTGTTCAGATGCAGCGTCGGCGTGTCCGTCCAATTGGCCTTGAGGAAGTAGAAGGCGTCCTTGCGCGTCTTGCGATCGTAGGAGACAAGCCCCTTGGTATTGATGTCGGTCGCATCGCCTTCGTTGCGCATCGTCGTGGCGAAATCGAACAGGTTCCACAGCCAGCTCGCCGCCAGATAGGGGCGCGCGCGAATCTGCTTCCAATTCTCCTCGATGACGAGGCTCTGAAATTCCTCCGGCTGTGGCCGGCCATAGGCGGCGACCGGCCCGCCGAGCGGATTGTCGCTATGCTGGGTCATCGCGCCGCCGGCGCCATATTCGCTGAGCGTGATCGGCAGACCCGGATGCTTGGCATGCAGCGCGTCGAGGGCTGGCCCGACCGCGTCCAGCCCGCCATAATACCAGCCGAAATAGCGGTTCAGCCCCATCACCTGGGTGATGCCGTTGAGGCTCGGCGCGCCCTTCATCGACAGTATCGAGGGCGTGTCCTCGCAGCAATCGGCATAGACGGTGGGGCGGCTCGGATCCTCCGCGCGGGCCAGCGTGTCGAGCTGTTTCAGCATCGCGCCGGACTGGGCCGGCCCGCCGCCGCCCTTGCGCGCGGCGTCGATTGCGGCACCGATATCGGCCTCGTTGCCGACCGACCAGAGCAGGATCGAGGGATGGTTGTAGTTCTGCCGGATCAGCTCGCGCAGCTGCTCTTCGGCATTGGAGATCGTCGCGGCAGCCGGGGCCTCGCTCGGCTCGACATTGGCTTCGTGGACGAAGGGCAGTTCGGCCCATACCACCATGCCAGCCTTGTCGGCCGCATCGCTCCATTCCTGGGCATGCTGGTAATGGGCATGACGGATGGTGTTCGCGCCAATCTCCAGCGCGAAGGCCATGTCGCTGGCATGGTCCTCGGGCGTCAGCGCCCAGCCCTTGCCCTGCACGTCCTGATGGCGCGACACGCCGTGCAATGGGGTGACCTTGCCGTTGAGCACCAGCCCGCGGTTGGGGTCGAACACGAAGCTGCGGATGCCGAGCGGCTGGACCTGCCGGTCGATCACGCGCGTGCCCTCGCGCAGTTCGCTGACCACGCGGTAGAGATAGGGATCGGCGCGGCCCTGCCAGAGATGCGGCGTGGGAACGGTGAGGCTGCGCTCCACCGCCGATGCCTGACCGGGCGCGAGCGTGACGGGCGCACGATCGCTGACCACCGCCTTGCCGCCGGCGTCCTGGATGGTGGTGACCAAGGTCAGCGCGCGGCGCCGCGTGCCGAGGTTGCGCAGCAGCGTCTTCGCGGCGACGTCGGCGCTTTCCGGCGAGATGCGCGGCGTGCGCAGATACACGCCCGGGCCGCCATGATCGCCAAGATCGATATGCGCCGCATCCACCGCCAGCAGCCGCACGCCGCGATAGATCCCGCCCTGCACGAAGAAATCCCCACCGAGAGGGATCACATGCTCGGTGCTGCTGCCGGGAGCAGAGGCGCTGTTGTCCGCGCGCACGGCGAGGCTGTTGGCACCCGGTTTGACGAACGCGGTCACGTCGAAGCGGAACCGGCCGAACGCCCCGGCATGGCTGCCGACATGGCGGCCGTTCACCCAGATGTCAGCGATCTTCGAGACGCCGTCGAACTCCAGGAAAAGGCGCCGGCCGTTCAGCGCCGCGGGCACGGCGAAGCTGCGGCGATACCAGCCCTTGCCCTGGCGCATGTCGGCATCGGCGACGCGGGCGAGGGCGTAGGTGCCGACCCTGTTCCAGCTGTGCGGCACCGCCACCGGCTGCCACGTGGCATCGTCGAAGCCGGGGGCCGCGGGCGCGTCATCGGCGTCGCCGAAATGGAAGCGCCAGCCCTGGGAAAGATCGAGCACGGCGCGCGGATCGCTGCTGCTGGTCTGGCTTGCCGCCGTCGCCGGGGCCTGTGCCCAGGCCTGCGGCGCCAGCAGCGCGACCGAACACAGCAGGGCAGAAGCAAGGGCCGAACGCTGTACCATATCCATGTCTCTCCCGATCCGGTCCCTGTCGGACCGTATGCACGTCATTGCTGCGGATCAGTGCCCCGCAGAGGGCAGCAGGCTACCAAATTTCGTTTCCAGCTCCTTGGTGAACTGGTCGCGCTTGCGCAATGCCTCGAGCATGCCGTTCACGTCGAAGGATTCGACCTGCGCCTTGATCATCGCGGCGCCTTCGCGGCCCCATTGCGCGCGCTGCTCGGGGGTCACATTCTCCACCCAGCCGCCATGCTCGACCGGATCGGCGTAGAAGCTGCCCGCCGGCGTGCCGTTGAACGGCGGCACGATGCGCGACAGGTTGCTGGGATCATGCGCGATGTCGTGCTTGGGCTGGCTGAGCCCGGTGGGGATGTCGTTCAGCCGGCCGACGAGTTCATAGGCACCGAAGGTGACGAGCTGGCGGCCATTGGCGGGGCCGTCGCCAAAGCCGGGGCGACCTTCGCCGGGCTTGAAGGCGCGGACCATGCCGGTGTCCATCCACAGCACCGGCACATGATATTCGTCGAACGTCTCGCGGATCAGCGGCAGCAACGTGTTGCCCGAAGGACCGTGCGAGGAGAGGAACACGATCCGGCGAAAGCCCTGGCGGATCAGCGAGCGGGTCAGCGCCTTGAGGTAGGGCAGGCTGTCTGAGGTGGAGACATAGACCGTTGCCGGGCTGGTGGTGGTGCCGCCCGGATAGAAATAGGCGAGATAGGGCATCACCAGCCCGTCGCCCTTGGCGGCAAGCTCCTGCGCATAGGCGAGCGGGATGACATATTCCACGTCGGTCGGCGCGCCGCCATTCTGCTCGACCGGGCCGACGGGCACGAAGATCACGTCGTTGCGCTTGAGATATTCGCTCACTTCCCAACCGGTGAGCGTGGTGAGCAGGCGGCTGCGCATCGCCGGCACCGGCTTGGCGGCCGGCTGGGACTGGGCGAGCGCCGCCCCGGGCGTGAGCGCGAACGGCAGCAGCGCGAGTGCAAGCGCGGCGCGGCAGGTGTTGAACAGGGTCTTCATCGATCCGGACTCCCCCGAAAGGTTGGGCAAGCATAGCGAAGGCGGGGCGACCAGACCGGGCGCCTCGAGGCAAGGAGCTTAGAATTGCACCCGGATACCGATCCGGTAGCTGCGGCCGAGCAGATCGTAATAGGCGTTGTTGCCGATCGCGGGCAGCGGCGGTTCCTGATCGAACAGGTTGTTGATCGTGCCGTACAGCTCGATCGGCTTTGCCTCGCTCGCCAGATTGTAGCTGAGGTTGAGGTTCACATAGCCGCGCGCCGGCACGATGTTGTTGTTGATGCTGTTGACCAGCGCGGGGCTGTAGCTGGGATCGTCCGGCCCGATCAGGCCGTTGTTGAAGTGGCTGCGGCTGATCCAGCGATACTGGACATTGCCGCCGAACTTCTTGTCGCGATAGCCGACATTGGCGTTGACCGCCCAATCGGGCACGCCGCTGGTGCCGCCGAAGAACGAACCAGTCTGGCCTGCGCGGTTGATGCCGTTCGGGAACAGCAGCGAAACGTCGAAGGTCGAACGGAACTCCAGCGCGCGCGTCGCCTGGGCGCCGAAGGTCAGGCGGCCGGGAGCGTTCGCGATGATCTCGTCGAGCGGCTGGACATAGGAGGCGGCGATGTCGATCCCGCGTGTCTTGAACTCGGCGAAGTTGGCGTTCTGCGACAGCACGGAGAGTACCGCGCCGTTCACCGGATCGTTGTTGGCGAAGGTGATCAGGCCGCAGAACGGATTGGCCAGATCGGCGGTGCCGGTGCCCAGGCAGTTGGTGAGCGCCGTGGCGGCACCCGTCGCGCCGATCGCCTCGCGGATCTTGATCCGATAGTAATCGACGGAGAGCTGTAGCCGGTGCGCAAAGCGCGGGCTGAACACCGCACCGAAGCTGAGCGTGTTCGACACTTCCGGTTTCAGGCCGACATTGCCGCCGGTAATCGAATCATAGGTGTAGGACGGCTTGCCGGCAAAGGCGGGGCGAAGATCAGCATAGAGTGGCTTCGGCACCGTCAGCACCGCGGCGGTGTAGAGTTCGGGCAGGCTGGGCGCGCGGATGTCGCGCGAGAGCGTGCCGCGCAGCAGGATGTCCGGGATCGGCTTCCACACCAGGCCGGTCTTCCAAGTGGTGACCGCGCCAGAGACGCTATAGTCGGTGCGCCGGATCGCGCCGTTGAAATCGAGCGAGCCGATGCCCCAGTTCTTGCGCAGTAGCGGCACGATCGTCTCGAGATAGGCTTCCTTCACCGACTGCCCCACCTTCGGGAAGTTGCGCGGGGTACGGGCCATGAAGGCGCCCGCCTGGCTGAGCGCATCGACGTCGGTGCGGAAGGTTTCGCGGCGGAATTCGACGCCGGTGCCGATCGATACCGGACCCGCCCAGGTCGAGAAGGGCTCGCCGTTGATGTTCGCCGATGTCTCGAACAGGGTAGTGACCGCCCTGGCCGTCGAGGTGCCGAACGCATAGGCATAGGCCTCGGGCGAATAGGTCGCCTTGCCGAGGATGTTGATCGGCTGGCAGCCTGCGGCGCGGGCGGCGGCGCTGTTGCACACCGTCTGGCCGTTCAGCACCACTGCGTCGACCGCATTCCGGAAATTGGCGGTGATCGCGGTGTTGCTCTGCGCCTGGGTGCTGGTGTTGCGGCTTGCCTGCGCGCTGACGTCCCAGCGCCAGCCATCGCCGAAATCGCCCTTCAGACCACCCTGGCCGACGATCGTCTTGCTCCGGATATCCATCTTCGGCGCGCCGAAATCATAGCCGAGATAGCCGAGCGTCAGCGAACCATTGGCCGGGATCAGCGCGAGCTGGGCCGGGGTGAGCGCGGCCTGGAGATAGGGATTGTTGCGGCTGATCGTCAGGAAGCTCGTGGTGCCGCCGGTCGCCGCGCGGATTTCCGCGCTCAAATTCTTGGTGTCGACGTCCGAATACAGCCCGCGTGCCCAGATCTGGAGATGGTCCGTGATCTGGAAATCGGCATGCGCAACAAGGTTGTAGCGCTCGGTCTCCGGGCGCAGCACCTCGACCGGCAGCACGTTCGATCCGCCGATCATGCGGGTGCCGATCTGGCCCTGGAACTGGCCCGCATTGAACGGCGACGCGGTCACGGTGCCGGTTGGCCCGGCAACGAATTGCAGATTGCCCAGCCCGGCCGGATTGCTCGCCACCGTCGGCGTGATCAGGCCGCCGGGGGTCAGCGTGCCGTAGTAGATGCCGCTGCCGATGACATTGGCCGGCGTGCCTGCCGCCCGGCCCGCGCCGAACGCGACGCTGGTGGTTGCCGAACGGCCCCAGGCGCGCTTGTCGTTGAAGGTCCCGGTGCCGTCGTTCTTGTTATACTCGCCGCCGATCACGAAATGGCCGCGCCCGCCCGCGAAGCTGGTGCCCTTGGCGAGCGACACGAACTTGTCGGTTGCGTCGCCATAGCGGGTCTGGCCCCATTGCAGCGTCGCCTTGAAGCCTTCCAGCTTCGTGTCGAGCTGGAGATTGACCACGCCCGCCACCGCGTCCGAGCCATAGGCGGCGGAAGCACCGCCGGTGACCACATCGACCCGGCCGATCAGCGCCGCCGGGATCAGGTTGAGGTCGGTCGCGCCCGCAACGGTTGCGCCGGGCAGGTTTACCGCAGGCAGCCGCATCCGATCGAGCAGCACCAGCGTGCGCACCGGGCTGAGGCCGCGCAGGTCGATATTGTTGGCGCCCGAATTGCCGATGCCGCCGGCTTCGGGCGACTGGGTGCGGCGAAAGGCCGGAAGTTCGTTGATAACGTCGGCGACGTTCACCGCAGCACGTGTCTTGAGGGTGTCTGCGCCGACCACCAGCGTCGGGCTGGGCGCGACGAAGCCGCTGCGATCGATGCGCGATGCGCTGACGATGATTTCGTCGGCCTGCTGATCGGCAACGGGGCGTGCTTGTGCATCTTGCGCAGTGGACACGGCCCCGGTGGTGCTCGATGGCTGCTGCGTTTGCGCCTGAACTGGAACAATATACGCGAGCGTGCTCGCCCCCGCCGCCCATAGGAACGTGCGCATAACCTCTCCCGATTGTTATTGGTCATACCAATGCCACACGAGAGGCCTGACCGCCAAAGTCAAAAAAGTGATGGAGTTTGATAAACGCCGTTGATGGATCTTATTGAAAGACATAAAAATGACTGTCGCATCTGATCATCGCACGCGAGTATATTTCCCATGGCCTGCGCGAGCGCGCGTCCGAGCTGGTCAGGCTCGACCTGGCGCCGCGCACCGACCAGGAGATCGAAGCCGCCTCCGCCGCGATGTCGACAAGGGGCGGCTGACCGCGATTGACCGGCGGCTGCTCCGGCGGATGGATGCCGACCGGACGGTGCCGGCAGCCGACGATGATCCCCTTCCAGCAGGCCGTGGCTGCGGGACGGTTGCGGAAGCTGAAGACGATGGCGGCGCTGGCGAAAGACATCGGCGGGGGGCGCTACCGGCTCGCCGAAGGCCTTGAGGCCACGCCCCCGCAAAGACGGCGGCGGCAGCGGACCAGACCGTCCTGCACGGACGTCCTCATCGATTGAAGGATGTCGGACCGTTACCTGCCGGGCGGCATATGACATCACACGCTAAAGCGAACCGGTTCGAGACGATTGACCGTACGTTCGGAGGTCCTCCGACCCTGCCTTCGAAGCCGAGCGCCCAGTGGCTTCAGTCGCCCAGCCGCACCCGCTGGTCGATTCGGCCGAAATAGGCAGCATCCTCGCCAACCTGCATCGCCACGCGGTCGCCGCGCGTGAGGAAGCTGGTGCGGAATTCGCCGTGCACGATCCGCTCGATGGCCCGGCGCTCGGAAATGCAGGTGGATCCGACCACGGCGTGATCGGCATTGGAGACCGTGCCCGATCCGAGGATCGTGCCCGCCGGCAGGCTGCGGGTGCGGGCGGCGTGGGCGATCAGTTCGTGAAAGCCGTAAGCCATAGCGCTGCCATTGGGGCTGCCGAACCATGCGCCGTTGAGCGTCACGGTGAGCGGCAGGCAGACGCGGCCGTCCTTCCAGGCATCGCCGAGTTCGTCCGGCGTCACCGCGAACGGGGCGAGGCTGCACGCCGGCTTCGCCTGGATCCAGCCGAAGCCGGTCTTCATCTCAGCGGGCGCGATGGTCCGCAGCGACCAGTCGTTGATCAGCACGAT
The DNA here is from genome assembly GCF_001598435.1 of Sphingomonas pituitosa NBRC 102491. Lineage (GTDB taxonomy): Bacteria > Pseudomonadota > Alphaproteobacteria > Sphingomonadales > Sphingomonadaceae > Sphingomonas > Sphingomonas pituitosa. The sequence goes on along the minus strand of NZ_BCYY01000015.1, from coordinate 124,167 downwards.
CAGGCGGACATGCGCCAGCGCGTCCTCGGCCGAACAGCCCATCGGCACGGCGCCGGTGACCACGCCGAACTCGCCCTCGAAATCGATGCCGTCGGCAGCCGACGGAAACGGCGCGTCCTCGGTCGGGGCGAGGAACTGGTGGCTCATGCCCTGGTACATCAGCGGCTTGTCGGTCTCGATCGGCGGCAGGTCGAAGGCCTGCTGCATCAGTTCGCCATGCGTCGGGAACGCCGAGCCGTCGAGCCATTGCCAGGTGCGCGGCAATGGGGCGCGGAGCCTGGCCGGGTCGAGTGGCTCGCCCTCACCACCGCCAAGGCACGCCGCGACCGTGTGCAGTGCCGGAACGGCGGCGTCCCACCGTTCGAGGGTCGACAGCAGGTTGGAAGCGTCCGGCCCGGCGGGCATGCAGCGCGTGCCGTCCGCAGAGACGAGAACGAGTTCGCCATCGGGTGTGCCATTGTCGCGGGTGGCTAAGCGCATTGTGGGCATCCTTGTCTCGGGTTCGGCGATAGTTCCGCCAGAACCGCGTCGACGAGCGCGTCGACATCCGGTTCGGCGGTGAATCCCAGCGCGGCTGCGCGCGGTGTAGTGAGCGGCGGGTAGCTCGCGAAGGTGCGGCGCAGCGCCGGGTCCTCGGCATGGGTGATCGCCGCGCCGGGAAAACGGCGCGCGAGGACGGCGGCCAGGTCGCCCATCCGCACCCGCAGCGCTGGCAGGGTCACCGCGGCCTGCTCGGCGCCGTCGCCGAGCAGGGCAGAAGCGAGGTTAACCGCGCAGGCGCGTACGGAGCAAAGCCAGCTGGTCGCATCGGGTGCAACCGGCAGGGCATAGGGTTGGCCCGCCCCGGCCGCGTGGAACACGTCACTGAGGAAAGCGGAACCGAATCCCGTAGCTGCCGGTGGCCGCGCAACGATTCCCGGCAGGCGCAGCACCGCGCCGGCGATCGCGCTGCGGCGCACCGCGTCGGCAAAGGCAAGCTCGGCCATGCGCTTGTGCGTGCCATAGACGCTGTCCGGCACCGGCACGGTTCGATCGTCGACCGGCCCGGATGGCGCCGCGCCGAACACCGCGATGGAGCCGGCAAGCACCAGCCGCCGGTCCGACAGGGCCTCGATCAGCCGCAACGGCACGTCGAGGTTGATTGCCCGCGAGGCGGCAGGATCGCGCTCCGCTGCGCCGCCGGGCAGCGCGGCCAGATGCAGCAGTGCATCGCAATCGCGCGTCGCCGCCGCGAGGAGGGCAGGATCGGTCAGGTCCCCGGCCAGCCGGCGCTCCGGACCGGGATCGGCGAAGGCCCGATCGACCAGCAGCAGCTCGGCGGCGGTACCGATGTCGCGCAGCCGCCGGACGACCGCCCGGCCGACAAAGCCGTCGGCGCCGGTGATCGTCAGTCGCATGGTCAGCGCTTCAACTGCTCGTCGAACGCGCCGTCGATCAGGATGAAGGCGATGCGGCAGTTCTTGTCCGAGCGGTTCGACCAGCCATGGTTGGTGCCGCGCTGGATCACGATGTCGCCGGCGCGCACCGTCGTCTCGCCTTCGTCCATGATCAGCACCAGCTCGCCTTCGAGCACGATGCCATAGTCGATCGTCTCGGTGCGGTGCATCAGCGCATGGCGCGCGCCCTCGCCATGCGCCGAGGCGCTGCCGGCACCGACTTCGGCGAAGTGCGCGCGCGCCTCCTCGGGCGTCATGTTGCGGATGCCGTCGCCTTCGGGGGGGATGTCGAGCACGCGGATGCGGGTGCCGTTCTTGGGCGGCGCGAGGACGATGCCGTCCTCGTGCGGCTCGCCCGAGGCAGCGTTAATCGGCGCCGGCATCGCCTGGGTGTTCCACACTTCGTGGAACATCGGGCCGATATCGCCGCCGACGCGCTGGACGCGCGGCACGACACCGTCTTCCTGGATGATCGCGCGACCCTGGGCATCATGGCCGGTGACGACGCGGCGAACGGGTTTTTCCATGGTATTTTCCTTCAGGCGGGGAGGGCGTGGGGCTCGCGGCTGCCGGCGATCAGGGCGGCGACCGCCCCGGCCAGCGCAAGCCCGGTGTAGAGAAGCAGGGTCTGCGAGAGGCCGCCGGTCACCGGCGTGAGCAGCGTGGAGATCAGGGGTGCGGCGAACTGGCCGAGGAAGAAGGCCCCCGTCCAGGCGCCAGTGCCCGATCCGCGCGCGGCGGCGGGCAGGCGGCGCATCACCCAGGCGAGCATGTTGGGCAGCATCACGCCGCTGCCGATACAGGCGAGGATCGCAAACGCAGTGATCGCGGCGAAGCTGGGCGACAGCGCGGTGCCGGCATAGCCGACTGCGACCAGTGCGAGGCCGAGCGCGAGCAGCCGCGGCCCGGCATGCGCCTTGAACCGGCCGAAGACGATGCTGCCGATCGCCACGCCCAGATTGGTGCCGGCAGCCGCCAGCCCGATCAGCGCGGGAGAAGTCACGCCGCTGCGTTCGATGATCGGCCCGACCTGGACGATGATGGTGTAGAACAGCACGCCGACCGCGATCGTGATCAGCAGCACCGGCACGATGGTGCCGAGCGGCAGCCGCACCTTGGCGGCCGTGCGGGCGGCGCGGTGGACCGGCTCGAACAGCATGGCGGAAACCGCCAGGGCGATCGGCAGGGCGACGATGTACAGGAGGAACGGCCCGCGCGCCCCCAGCGCCTCGCCCAGCGCGCCGCCGATCGCCACCAGCGCGATCGCGCTGAGGCTGACCGACGCCATCTGGATGGAGATCCAGCGCTCGCGCCGGTCCCCCTCGAAATAGTCGGCGAGCATCGCGGTGGAGACGGTCATGATCGCCGCCTCGGCCAGCCCCAGTACCGCACGGGCGGCGATGATCGCGGGCAGATCCTTCAACACGAAGGGCAGCGTGCCGACGACGCCGTAGACCAGCAGCGCAAGGAGCAGCACCGGCTTGCGCCCGAAGCGATCGGACAGCGCCCCCGCCCCCGGCGAGAATAGCGCGATGCACAAAGCCGGGATGGTCAGCGCCACTGGCACCAGCACCGCCGATCCCGGTACGCCCGCAAACTCGCGCAGCAGCAGCGGCAGCACCGGCACCAGCGCGACGATGCCCATGGTGGGCATGATCGCGGTGAGGATCAGCAGGATCGCGTGCCTGCCGGTCGCGACCTGCGTTCCCGCCGACCGGCTCATGCGGTGCGTCCGCCCAGCGTCTCTGCGAACCAGTCGGCGATATAGTCGCGGCCGTACGACATGTTGTCGGCGCCGACATGCTCGACCCCGCCTTCGCGCGCGGTGAAGATCTTCAGCTCGCGCTTCGGGCTGTTGACCAGCTGGTCGTAGCAGTCGTGTGCGTACTGGACGCTGATCTGGCGGTCCTCGGCGCCGTGGGTGACGAGGAAGGGCACCTTCACGCCGTCCATGTGGCCGTTGAGGTTCATGTCGGCGGCCTTGGCGAAGAAATCGTCCATGTCGGTGGCGCCGAACGCCCACATCACATGCGCCCAGTAATGCGGCACCGGGTTCTCGCCTTCGCGGTTGAGGCGCTTCTGCTGCACCTCGGCCCAATTGTGATTGGCGCCCCAGCAGGCGCCCGAGGCGAAGCGGGGTTCATAGGCGACCGCACGGGGGGCGAAATGGCCGCCCAGCGAAATGCCGGTCATGCCGATCCGCCTGGGGTCTACGTCCGGCTGGCGCTCCAGCCAGTCGACCGCCTTCGACGCCCAATGCTCCGAATGCGGATCGACGGGAAGGTTCTGGAGGCGCAGCGCCTCGCCCGATCCGGGCTGGTCGACGCACAGCGTGGAGATGCCGCGCCGGGCCAGCGCCTCGGGCAGGCGCGACCAGTAGAGCAGTTCCTTGCAGCTATCGAGGCCGTTGCAATAGACCACGACGGGCTTGGGACCGTCGCCCGGCGCGCGGGTGTAGAGCGCCGGCATGGTGCCGGTCTCCAGCGGGATTTCCACGCGCTCTCGGTCGATCTGGCCGAGCGCGGTGGAGCGATCGAAGGTCGCCCGCGCCTTGGCATAGGTTTCCTTGCGGCCGGGATGGCCATGGCCCTGCATCCGCTCGCCGGTGAACAGATAGAGCGCGGCGCGCTCCAGCTTGTTCGAGGCGGAGAAGGCGCGGCCCCTGGCCTCGTCCTCGGCGGCGAGGTCGATCAGCTTGTCGGCCATCGCCACCCATTGCGCCATGAACTGCGGGGTGCCGGCGTCCGCACCGGCGGCGGCCGCGTCCTTGATCGGCTGGCACATGTCGACCAGCTCGCCGATCTGGCCGCCGCTCTCCATCGCGATCGCGACCGACAGGTTCCAGATATAGTTCGGGAAATACTCAAAGAGCGCCATGAATCAGGCCTCCACCGCTACGAACAGGCCGGGATTGGGCGCGGGGTGCGGCAGCGTCTGCGGGCCGCCGGTGCCGATCCCCCACTGGTCCATGATCAGCGGCGCGGGCGTGTAGACCTGGTGCTGGTGCGCCTCGAAATCGACCTCTTCCAGCTCCGACGTATATTCGGTGACGAAGCCGCTGGGCGTCACGAAATAGCTGAAGGTGTTGTTGCCGGCGGTGTGGCGGCCGGGGCCCCAGCCGATATTGATGCCGTTGAGCTTCAGCCGATGGGCGCCGCGCATCATCCCGTCGATCCCCTCCATGTCATAGGCGACATGGTTGAGGCAGGCGGGTCCGGGCAGCAGCGCGATGCGGTGGTGCGCCGAGTTGCAGCGCAGGAAGCACATGAAGTCGCCCAGCCAGTCGCTCACCTTGAAGCCGAGCACCTCGGTGAAGAACGTCACCGCCGCCTGGTGATCGGGCGAGTGCAGCACGATGTGGCTGATCTTGACCGGCACGCCGTCCCAGCGCGCGATCTCGCGACGCTGGCCGCGGGCGACGTCGCTGGAAACTTCGAACAACAGGCCGTCGGGCGAAAAGAAGCGGAAGCCATAGCCGCCGCCGGGCGTGGCGAGTTCGGCCGGTGTCCGCGCGATGGTGCAACCGGCCGCCTCGACGTTGGCGTGCAGCGCATCGACATCGGCGCGGCTCTCTGCCGACAGTGCGATCACGTCGATGCGGTTCTCTTCGGCGGGGCGGAGGCGGACGACATGGTGCTCGTCATGGCCCTGCGCCTTGAACCAGGCGAGGCCATCGTTGCTCGGCACGGGCTCCAGCCCCCACACGTCTTCGTAATAGCGTTTCTCGGCGTCGAAGTCGGTGACGGCATAGCCGACATAGCGGATTTCGGTGACACGGGTCATGATCGGTCTTCCTGGGGGGAGGGTCAGATGGGTTCGGCGGTGACGGCGAACATCTCCGCCGTCGCCTGGGCGTTATCGACCGGCGGGCCCTTGCCGAGCTGGCCGTGGCAGATCGCCAGGCTCTGGCGGACGATATAGGCGCAGCGATCGAAGCGGCGGGCGCGATAGGCGGTGAAGGCGTCTTCCACCGTCTCTGCGCGCTCCAGTTCCTCGGCGAGCACAAGGCTGTCCTCGATCGCCATGCCCGCCCCCTGGCCGAGATGCGGGGTGGTCGCGTGTACGGCATCGCCGAGCAGCACCACGCGGCCGCGATGCCAGGCCCCCTCGACCAGCATGCCTTCGAGCGGGCGATAGACCACGCCGTCGTCGTCGGTGATCTGCTCGGCGAGGTCGCGGATCGCGGGTGCGCATCCGGCAAGCTTGCTCCGCATCGTCGCTGCCAGCCCGTCGCGCGGGTAGCGTGGGTTGTCCGGTTCCGGCGTCGTCACATACATGTACATCAGGCTATCGCTGATCGGCACGAAGCCGACGCCGGTCGGCCCGTTATAGACCTGGAGCGCATCGAGGTCGGCAAAGCGCGGGAAATTGTAGCGCCATACCGCCTGGCCGGTGAACTGGGGCCGCTCGGCATCGGGGAACAGGGTCTGGCGGGTCTGCGAATAGACCCCGTCCGCGCCGATCACGACGTCATAGATCCCGCTGCTACCATCGGAAAAGGTGACCGCGACCTGCTCGCCATCGTCGACGATCGTCTCGGCGGTGATGCCGAGGCGTACCTCGGCGCCGAGCGCGATCGTGCGGTCGCCCAGCACCTTGTGCAGCGCCGGGCGGCCGATCCCGACATTGGCGGGATAGCCCTCGAGCAGCCGCGGCGCGGGTACCCGGGCGACCTTCACCCCGTCCGGCCGGAAGATCTCCACCGCATCGAACCCGACGCCGGCGCCCAGATAGTCATCGAGCAGGCCGAGGGCGTTCATCGCCCGCAACACATTGGCCTGCTGGATGATGCCGACGCCGTAGACCGACCAATTGGGATCGCGCTCGATCACCTCGACGGCGAAGCCCTTCTGGCGGAGCGCAATGGAGGCGGTAAGCCCGCCAATGCCGCCGCCGATGACGAGGATCTTGAGAGACTGCATGCCGATTTTCCTCAGAACTTCGAAGTAGCCCGCACGCCATAGGTACGCGGCGGGGAATAAACGGCGAGGGCGGCCGAGCCTGCGCTGTAGATCTGCGCGCTGGCCTGATAGCGTTCGTCTTCGATGTTCCGGACGAAGGCGGCGATCGACCAGCGATCGTCGGCCGATCCGAAGGCGATCTGGGCATTGCTCACCCAGGTCGCGCCGACGATCTGATTCGGCATATATTCGAACCCGACCACGCGGCTGGTGCGATACTGCGTGTCGCCCGAGAGCAGGATCTTGTAGTCGCCCAGCGGCACGGTCTGCTGCGCGCCGAGGTTCATCGTCCATTTCGGCGACTGATAGGCGGTGCGGCCCGAGCAATCGATGTCGTACAGCCCTGCCATGGCGCTGGCGCGGTACGGGCAGCCGGTGATCGGCGGGGTTGCGCCGATCGGTTCGCGATAGACGAAGTCGTCATATTTCGCGTCGAGATACTGGACGTTGACGCTTAGCAGCGTGTTGCGCGTGGCGAGGAACTGCGCATCGACCTCGACACCCTTGTTGGTCGACTTGCCGACATTCTCGGTGAACTGGCCCTGGTTGCCGTTGCGATCGATGCCGGTGTGGTTGACCTGCTGGTTGCGGTACTTCCAAAGGAACGCCTCGAGGTTCAGCTGCAGCCGGTTGTCGAAGAACCGGTTCTTCATGCCGATCGTGTAGGCGTCGATATATTCGGGCTGGAACGTCTCGTACCCGGCGGAAAGCGCGAAGCCGCCCGAGCGATAGCCGGTCTCGTAATTGGCATAGAGCAGCGAGCGGGGGCCGACGTCGAACTCGGCGCCGAGATGGTAGGTGAAGCGATCGTTCGACAGCGGCGTGTTGACCGGGGTGACGGCGTGGATCAGCAGCGCGCCGGTGGTGCCGATCGGGCGTGCCTGGTTGTCGGGCACGCTGGGATAGCCGAGCGAGGACAGGTCCTGGTAGCGGCCGGTCGATGGCAGCAGCGGCGCGTTCGGGCAGCTCGGCCGGCCCTGCACCACGGCGGTGCAGCGGACGAGGAACACGTCGGCGCGGCCGTTGAAGTCCTTGTCGTCCTTCGTGTAGCGCAGGCCGCCGATCAGCCGCAGGCGATCGGTGAAATTGGCAGTGACCCGGCCGAACCCGGCATAGGATTTGGTCGTCGAGGTGAACTGCTGATACGCGTTCAGCGCCTGCTGCGCATAGAGATAGGTCGCGTCGACCGACTCGTCGAAATAATAGGCGCCGAGCATGTAGTCGAAGATGCCGATGCGATTGCCCGCGAAGCGGACCTCCAGGCTCTTCTGCTCGTCGGTCTCCGCAACGTTGCCGTAGAAGGCGGGCACGGCGAAGCGGTTGTCGAGCTTGGTATAGCGCCAGGCCGGAATCACGGTGAGCGTGCCGGCACCGGTACGCAGGCTGATCTCGGCATTGGCGCCGAAATAATTGTTGTCGAGATAGGGCTGCACGTCGAGCGGCGTCAGCGTGCGGCCCGCGAGGCCGCTGAACAATGTCTGGCGATAGGCTTGCGCCTCGGGCGAGAACAGCCCGCTATCCTCGCTGAGCCCCGAGGGGACGAAGAGGTTGCTCGTGCCGTTGAAAGCGATGCGCCCGGCATAGGTGGAGCCCGGCCCCTTGCCGCCGCTATGCGCATAGTCGCCGCCGATGCGCACGGTGAGGTCCGGGGTCAGCTCGCTCATGAACTGGACACGCAGCGCCTGGGTCTTCTCGTCGCTGGTGCCGTCGGTCTGATAGCCGTCGCGGCTGACGATGTTGCCGGCGATGCGCATCGCGCCATGCTCGCCCATCGCGACGTTGACCGCGCCCTGGACGTTGAACGCGTTGTAATTGCCGTAGCTGGCGGTGACGAAGCCGCTATTTTCGCCGAGCTTGGGTCGCGTCGGCAGCACGTTGATCGCACCGGCGGTGGCGTTGCGGCCGTAGAGCGTGCCCTGCGGGCCCTTCAGCACCTCGACCCGCTCGAGATCGTAGAAGATGCCCGAAGTGGACGTGGCGCGGCCGAGATAGACGCCGTCATAATTGAACGCGACCGCCGGATCGCTATAGCCGTTGACGGTGAAATTGCCGACGCCGCGCAGGAAGAACACGGTGTTGGCGCCGCCCTGCGGCTGAGCGCTCAGGGACGGTACCGAATTGCCGAGTTCGTTGGCGCTGGTCAGGCCCTTGCTGACCAGCTGATCGCCGGTAACCACCGCGACGGGAATGCCCGCGCGCTGAAGATTCTCGGCCTTGCGCTGCGCGGTGACGATGATCTCCTGCAGACCCTGCTGGTCTGCCGCGCTGCTCGTTTCCTGCTGTTGCGGCGCAGCGCCGGCAGCCTGTTCAGCGCTCTGCGCATGCGCCTGCGCAGCGATGCCTGCGATTATTAGCGCCAGTATCGAACTGCTCCGCCTCCATGCCCGGTCCACATCCATTCTCCTGATGATGCGGATCTTTGTTTGTCCGCTGCAGACCAGGATGCGCCGGTTTTGACATTCATCAAAATTGTAATATTTTATGATGATCCAGTCACAGGATTTATACATGCGGCTTGATCGGTTCGACCTAAACCTCCTCGTTGCCTTCCACATGTTGATGGAGGAACGCAGCGTCACCCGTGCGGCCGAGCGTCTCAACCTCACCCAGCCTGCCATGAGTGCGGCGCTGCGTCGGCTACGCGAGTCGTTCAACGACCCGTTGCTGGTCGCCAATGGCAAGCAGATGGTGCCTACCCCCCACGCGCAGGAACTTGCTCCGCGCGTTGCGGAGATCGTCGCCAATGCACAGGCACTGATCTCCAGTTCGACATTGTTCGATCCGCACACGTCGCGGCGCAGCTTTCGGATCGCGGCGTCGGACTATGTCACGTCGATCGCCATCCAGCCGCTGCTTGCGGAGATGGCGGTGCAGGCGCCCGGTATCCGCTGCTCGGTAATCCCCCCGCATCCCGGCGCGACCGAGCAGATGGAGCGGGGCGAGGTCGACTGCATCATCTCGCCCGAACAGTTTCAGGCACATGGGCACCCGACGGAGCTGCTGTTCGAGGAGGACCATGTCCTGCTCGGCTGGTCGGAGAACCCGCTGTTCGCCAAGCCGATCACGGAGGCCGAGTATAAGGCGGCAGGCCATGTGGTCGTGGAGCTTTCGAACACGCCCGCCTTTGTCGAGCAGCTGGTCCGTTCTCGCGGCGATACCCGGCGTATCGAGGTAACCGTGACGTCGTTCACGCTGGTGCCTTGGCTGTTGCCCGGCACGCACCGGATCGCGCTCGTCCATGCCCGGCTCGCGCGTCTTTTCATGGGCAAGCTACCGCTTGCGATTGCGCCGCCGCCCTTTCCGCTTCCCAAGATGCGGGAACTGATCCAGTTCAGTCGCGCCAGGGCAAGCGACCGCGGGCTGGTCTGGCTGCGCGAGCGGCTCCGGCACCATGCCGGCGCGACGGGGGCGGCGGCGTGTTTCGATCCATGAGGAAGTGCGCATTGCGCCTTCCGCCAACCCGGTTGCCCCGGCGCTGGAGGCAGCCGCCCAAGCACCCGATCGCGTGGTGGGTCTGGGCCTCGCGAACACCGGCGTCCATCCACCCGCCCAGGGGAGGCGCAGGGCCGCCAGAAACTGATCGAGTGCGCCCGCACCGGTGGCATGGCGGCGCTGGCGGAGGCGTGGCTGCCGCCGATGATGGGCAACTCGGCGGAGCAGAGGGCCGCGCTGATGCCGGAATTGCGGGCGATGGTCGCTGCTAATAGCCGGGAGAGCTATGAGGACCAGATCGCGGCGCTGCTGGCGCGGCCGGATGCGGCGTCGGCACTCCGGGCCTATCGCAGACCTATTCTGCTGCTGGCAGCCGAGCAGGACCGCTGGCCACCGCCGCGGCAGCACCAGGACATGCGGGTTCTGGCCCCCAAAGCGAACTGCACATCCTCGACGATGCCGGTCATATGCTGCCCTATCGGGGTTCGGTCGCTCTAGTCGCCATGGCATGGAGTGCCTTGGGATCGCGCCTGCTGCCGGCAGCAGCCGAGCGGAGGGAGTTTTCGGAGCCGAGCAGGCAGCGATCGCCCGAAACCCTGAACGGCATGCCCGCACGCTATGGTGATGTTCCCAAGCTCGGGCCGGCTGCCCCAGGCATGACGGCAACAAATGGTTGAGAGACCTACCGGGGAGAGTGCCGCGAATCGGGCCTAGAAAGTACCAAATTGGTTCGTTGGACGAGGGTTCGTGTCCGGGTTTCGGACCAGATTTTTGGTGGGCCACGAAGGGGGCACGGCTTTTGTTCTCCGCGAGAAAATGGCGGTTTTCTCGGGTTTCTGGAGGTAGATGTGAGTCCGGCCAGGGCCTGCTTCATTCCGATGGAGAACCGGTGCGCATCGCTCAGTCGGCCCTTGTCGCCAACGGACCGTATCCGGGCATCTTGGTGAGCGTATCCCGTTTCCCCTGTATATCGGGCGCATACACACGCGTCATCCAGTCATCGGGCGCCACTTCCTCCAAGCCGACCGACACAGCCTCGGGGCCATAGTCCATGGTGCGGGCAACTTCCCGCACGATGGCGTCGGCCAACTGCTGCTTCTGGGCCGCGGACTTGCCCGGCCAGAGCTTGACGATGACGTGCGGCATCGATCAATCCTTGCCGAGCGGCGCCAGATATTGCGCGTCCGTCACCTTCTCCATCCAGGTCACCGGTGTGCCGTTGATCGATTCCTGAATGGCAATGTGGGTCATGCCTTGGTGCGGCGTGGCGCCGTGCCAGTGCTTGTGCCCTGCCGGGCACCACAGGACGTCCCCGGCGTGGAACTCCAGCTTCGGGCCACCCTCGATCTGGGTCCAGCCGACGCCTTCGGTGACGATCAGCGTCTGCCCGGCAGGATGGCTGTGCCAGGCGGTGCGAGCGCCGGGTTCGAAATGGACGATGGCGCCGCCCACACGCGATGGATCGGGGCGCTGGAATTGCCCGGTGATCGTCACCTTTCCGGTGAACCATTCGGCGGGCCCGTCGACGGTCTTCATGTCGGCCTTGCGGGTGATTTCCATGTTGGTGCTCCATGTAGGGTCGGGGGTGGGGAGGGGGATGGCCAGCAGGCCGAGGATCATGAGCGGCGTCATTGCGTGGCTCCGCGGCTGGTGGACGGGGTCCGGGCGTCGAGCGCGGCGAAGACGGCGCCGAGCGCGAGCAAGGCCGCGCTGGCGAAAAAGGTTGCGCGGTAGCCGCCTGCATCGAACAACAGCCCACCGCCGGCCGCGCCCAGCGTGATCGCGAGCTGGACGACGGCCACCAGCAAGCCACCGGCGGCTTCGGCATCGTCTGGAAAACGGCGCGCAACCCAGGTCCACCAGGCTACCGGCGTACCGGTGCCGACCACGCCCCAAAGCGTCAGGAGGATCGCGGTGGGTATGGCGAACGCACCACATGCGACCAGCAGCGCGGCGATCGCGGCAAGCCCGATCGGCGCCAGGATAAGCGTGGCGGCCAGGCTCTGCGCCACGAAGCGTCCGAACAGCCAGGTGCCGAGCAGTCCACCAGCGCCCATCAGCAGGAGGACCAGCGAAAGCGCGGGCACGTCCAGATGGGTCACGCCCTCCAGGAACGGGCGGATATAGGTGAACAAGGCGAACTGGCCGGCGAAGAACAGCGCCACGGCCACTGCGCCGATCCGGGCGGTCGGGCGGCGCAATACCCCCAGCGCGCTCGCGCCGCGCACATCCCGATCCGAGGGCATCGTGGGCAGGGTGAGCCACTGCCACGCAAAGGTAATCGCCGCCAGGGGCACCACCAGGAAGAAGGCGCCGCGCCAGCCGATGCTCTGGCCAAGAAAACTGCCGAGCGGTGCCGCAACCGTCGTCGCAAGTGCGTTTCCGCCGTTAAGCAGCCCCAGCGCGCGCGGCACCTGATCCCCAGGCACCAGCCGCAGCACCGTGGCCGCGGACATCGACCAGAAGCCGCCGATGACCACGCCGATCAGCGCACGGCCTGCCATGAACACCAGGTAATTGGGGGCGAAGGCAACCGTCAGCCCCGACAGCAGCATGAGGACGGTAAGCCCCAGGAGCAACGCGCGGCGATCGATCCCGCGCGTCACGCTGGCGATCGACAGGCTGGTCAGCACCGCGAACAGGCCGGAGATCGCAATGGCTTGCCCCGCCGCGCCTTCGGTCAGGTGCAGATCGGAGGCGATGGGGGTGAGCAGGCTGACCGGCATGAATTCCGATGCGATCAGCGTCGAGACGCACAGAGTCAGCGCAAAGACGGCGCTCCAGCCGGTCTTGACGCCGCCCAGCTCGGTATGGGGCAGGGATTGTTCCGAAGATAGGGATTGCGCCACGCAGATGCTCCGTCGGGGTTGCGGTGCCACAGACGTGGCTCGCGATCGTCGGAGCTAAGGTAGGGTGCGGAAGACGCGCGGATCACCCAGAGTCTACACAATGGAGGGGTGAGGCCGGCTCAACGTTCCGAACCCGCTAGAAGCCGAGCGGCTGAAGCTCGCGTATCAAGTCTATCAACAGTCGGAGGCCTGTGGGAAGCTGCCTTCGACCCGGGTAATACATGTGGAAACCTGCGCCGGTCGCCGCCCAGTCGGCAAGGACACAGCGCAGCCGACCTTCCGCGACCAACGCAGCGACGCTTGGTTCGGGCAGATAGGCCAAGCCGGCGCCCGCGGCGGCCAGGGTGAGGGCGAATTGGGTCTCGTCCAGCGTGATGGCGCCGGGGACGTCGATAGCCGCCGCTTCCCCGTCCTTCTCAAACTCCCAACGATAGACGGTGTCGTCGCCCAGCCGGATCCGCAGGCATTGGTGCTGGAGGAGCTCCTCAGGACGCGCAGGCGTACCCTGGCGATCCAGATAGTCGGGCGCGCCGACGACCACCCAGCGGACGTCTGCGGAAAGCCGCTGCGCGATCATGTCTTCTGGCACGGTGCCGCCCCAGCGGATGCCGGCATCCGCGCCCATCGCGACCACATCGACGAGCTGGTTGGAGATCGCCACGTCTATCGCAATGCCTGGATAGCGCGCGACGAAAACGGGCAACACCGGTGCCAGCAACAGCGAACTGGCCTGTTCCATGACGTTCAGCCGGATCCGCCCCGCAGGCGCATCCCGGTAGCGGTTAAGCCCTTCTACCGCGGCGCCGATGGCTTCGAAGGGGACGGAGAGCGCCGCATTCAATTCTTCGCCGGCTGCCGTCAGCGTAACGCTTCGGCTTGTCCGGTTGACCAGCCGCACGCCGATGCGCGCTTCCAGCCCCTTCAGCGAATGGCTGAGCGCAGAGGCGCTTACGCCCAGTTCCAGGCCTGCTACACGAAAGCTGCGGTGCTTCGCGAGCGCGAGGAAATAGGAATAGTCCGCAAGATCGGACCGATTGATGCGCATGAACATCAACTGCCAGTTGAGCGCTCCCAGTGCAACGCTCGCCGATGATGCTCGACGTTCGAAACGGCGCGGTAAATCTGCTGCTGGTGCGCCCTGGCTTGCCGGACCGGGCATCTAGCCAGCACCGCCTTGCAGCCCGACTGCGAAGCGCCGTTGACGCCTGCCTTGACAGCGCGTCACCACGCATATTGCCCCGGCCGCCGCGTTCCATACGGATTTGAAGAGGGGGGCGAAGGTGGGCACCCCTTACGGCTTGGGTTGGCCGAACTGCATCGGTCGCTTCAAGCAGGAAGCGCGCGCGGTTTTCGACAGGCCCGCGATAGGCGTCCGTTCGCTTGTTGGGCCCGTCCTCCAGGAGCTGGGCCGACAGATAGCCATTGGCACCATGTACCTCCACGCCGTCGAAGCCCGCCGCCTCTGCTGCGCGTGCGGCGACCTCATAGTCGAGGATCGTGCTGTGGATCTCCTCCAGGGGCATTGCCGGGGGGTGACGGCAGGCTTCGGCCCCTCGGGCGTGATGGCCTGGCTATTGAAGGGCACGGCCGATGACGCTTTTGTCCGACATGCCTATGCAAGCGCGTCGCCGCTTGCCACTATCCCCCGGGCAACCGGTGCGGACACGTCATGCGACGGCCGCCGGGCAGGGAGAGAATGCGATGGCGATCGGGGAGGGAGCTGCGGTGCCGCAGCGCCACGTGGCGATGCGGAGCGAGAAGCTGGTGATCACGGCCAGCTCGCTCGGCACGGTGTTCGAATGGTATGATTTCTATCTCTATGGGCTGCTGACGACGATCATCGCTTCGCAGTTCCTCACCGGCCTGAACCAGACGACCTCGTTCATCATGGCGTTGCTGGTGTTCGCCGCCGGATTTATCGTCCGGCCGTTCGGCGCGCTGGTGTTCGGTCGGATCGGCGACATGGTCGGGCGGCGCTATACCTTCATCCTTACGCTGCTGGTGATGGGACTTTCGACCTTCCTGGTCGGCTGCCTGCCGACCTACCAGACGGCGGGCGTCACCGCGCCGATCCTGCTGGTGGTGTTGCGCATGTTCCAGGGGCTTGCGCTGGGCGGCGAATATGGCGGCGCGGCGACCTATGTCGCCGAGCATGCGCCCGAGGGGAAGCGCGGCTTCTACACGAGCTGGATCCAGATCACCGCCACCGCCGGCCTCGCCATGGCGCTGCTGATCGTCATCACCGTCCGCTCGCCGATCACCGGCCTCGGCGAGGAGGCGTTCAAGGCCTGGGGCTGGCGCATCCCCTATCTCCTGTCGGGCCTGTTCCTGGTGGTGGGGCTGTGGCTGCGGTTGAAGCTCCATGAGTCGCCGGTATTCCAGAAGATGAAGGACGAGGGCACCGCCTCCAAGGCGCCGCTGACCGAGGCGTTCGGCCAATGGGCGAACCTGAAGATCGTGCTGATCGCCTTCTTCGGGGCAATCGCGGGGCAGGCGGTGATCTGGTATACCGGCCAGCTCTACGCGCTGTTCTTCCTCGAGAAGATGCTGAAGGTCGACGGGCTGACCGCCAACATGCTGGCGATCACCGCGCTGATGCTGGCGACGCCGTTCTTCCTGTTCTTCGGCTGGCTTTCGGACAAGATCGGTCGCAAGCCGATCATCCTCACCGGCTGCGCGCTGGCGGCGGTGACGATGTTCCCGGTGTTCCACGCGCTGACCGGGGCCGCCAATCCCGCGCTTGCCCGTGCACTGGCCTCCGCGCCCGTGACGGTCACCGCCGATCCGGCCGAATGCTCCTCGCAGTTCGATCCGGTCGGCCAGAACAAGTTCGACACGACGAGTTGCGACATCGTCAAGAACGCGCTCGCCAAGGCGGCCGTGAACTATGAGAATGTCGCGGCCGCGCCTGGCACGATTGCGGCGGTGACGATCGGCGGAACGGGCTTCACTGCGCCCGATCCGCGCCAGGTGACCGGCGAGGCGCGCAAGCAGGCGGTGAAGGCCTTCGCCGGCCAGCTCACCGGCGAACTCGCCAAGGTCGGCTATCCCGCCAAGGCCGATCCGACGGCGATCAACAAGCCGATGGTCGTCGCCTTGCTCTTCTATCTCGTGCTGCTGGTCACCATGGTCTACGGCCCGATCGCGGCAATGCTGGTGGAGCTGTTCCCCAGCCGCATCCGCTACACGTCGATGTCGCTGCCCTATCACATCGGCAATGGCTGGCTGGGCGGATTGCTGCCGGCAATCGGCTTCGCGATGGTGGCGGCGAACGGCAACATCTATTTCGGGCTGTGGTATCCGGTCGTCGTTGCCGCGGCGACGGTGGTGCTCGGGCTGCTGCTGCTGCCCGAGACCTTCCGCCGCAAGGTCGACGGCTGAAGCCCTATTCGCTGCGCAGCGCCCAGGCGGGCGAGGCGCGGCTGGCGCGGAGCGACTGGCCCAGCACGGTCAGCACCGCGATGGCGGTGGCGATCAGGCTGGCGCCGAGGAAGTAGAGCGGGGAGAGGGGAATGCGGTCCCCGAACCCCGCCAGCCACGCGCGCGACGCCGCCCAGGCCAGCGGCCAGGCGAGGAGGCTGGCGAGCAGCACCGGCCGCAGGAACTGGCCGACCAGCAGCCGCGCGACCTCGGCCGCCGAGGCGCCGAGCGTCTTGCGGATGCCGATCTCCTTCACCCGGCGCGCGGTGCTGAACGCGGCGAGGCCCCACAGCCCGACACAGCCGATCAGCACCGCCAGGCCGGTGCCGATGCCCACCAGCCGCATCGCGCGCTCGTCTTCGGCATAGAGGTCGGCCATCCGCCGATCGGCGGTGTCGCCGCGAAACGGCACCCAGGGGATCACCCGCCGCCAGGTCTGCTGCACCCGGTCCAGCATCGCGCGCGGATCGCCGGTAAAGCGCACCGCGCCGACATGCTGGTACACCGCGTTGGGCGTGTACATGTAATAGGTGCCGGTCTCCGGCGTTCGCGGTGACAGGAAGCGCAGTTCGTCGATCACGCCGATGATCGTGCGGGGGCGGGGATTGCCCACGGTCTTGCCGATCGCTTCCGCCGGGCTGCGGAAGCCGAGCGCCGTCACCGCCCGGCGATCGAGCACGACGTTGCGCCCGAGGGGCCAGCGCTTCCAGTCGCTGGCATCGTCGGCGGCGTGGGCGTCGTCGAACAGCCGGCCGGCGAGCAGGCGGGGACGATAGCTGTCGAAAAAGCCGGGGCCGACGCTGACCAGCCGCAGCATCGGACCCGTGCCCGGCGGTCCGGGCTGTTCGATCATGTCGATGTTGCTCGTGCCTTCGCCACCGGGCGCGTTGTTCGCGGTGCCGACTGCTCGAACGCCGGGCAGCGCCTGCAGCGCGCGGATCAGGGCGCGGGCCTGGTCCTGACCGATCTTGGGATCGGCGAGCGAGGCGATGGTGATCAGCCCTTCGCGGCGGAAGCCCAGGTCGGCCTCGCGCAGGTGGCGCATCTGCACGGTCATCACCACCGTCCCGATCAGGAACGCGATGGCGAGGCCGAACTGCAGCACCACCAGGGCCTCGCGCAGCCGCGCGCCGGCCTTGCCGCCGCCCGGCGCGCGGGCCGAGGCGAGCACCGCGGCGGCAGGAAAGCGTGACAGGACGAGCGCAGGGTAGAAGCCTGCGATCAGGCCCACGACCAGCGTCACGGCCGCCAGCAGCGGCAATGCCCAGCCATAGGGCATGGCGAGCGCGGTGCCCCCGGCGGCATTCACCAGCGGCAGCCCCATTTCGGCGAGCATCAGCCCCAGCAGGGCGGCGATGGCGACGGTGGCGATCGCCTCGCCCAGGAACTGGCCGATCAGTGCCGTGCGGCTGGCGCCCAGCACCTTGCGCATCGCCACTTCGCGGGCGCGCAGGCTGGCGCGGGCGGTGGCGAGGTTCACATAATTGACGATGCCGATCAGCAGCGTGAGCAGCCCGATCGAACCGAGCGTGGTGACCATCAGCTGGCGGCTGGCGCTCTCTGAACCCATCGGCTTCAGATGCGTGTCGGCGAGCGGGACGAGCGGCAAGGAGATCCATTTCGACGCGCCGGGCCCGAAATCGGCCTTGGAGCGGCGATCGATAAAGGCCGGCAGCTTGGCGGCGAAGGCCTGCGCCGCCTCGGGCGTTTCAAATCGCAGCCAGGTGGTGACCGATGCGGTCCCCCATTTGTACCACGCCCATTCGCCCGGCGGCGGCGTTTTGGGGATCGGGATCAGGATGGCGAGGTGTAGCTCGCTGTTCCTCGGCAGATCCTCGAACACGCCGGCGACGCGGTAATTGGCGGGCGCGTCCATGCTGACGGTAATCGTCTGCCCGATCGGATCGGCGCTGCCGAAATAGCGCCGCGCCGCCGATCGGCTGAGCAGCGCGGCGGTGGGATCGGCGAGCGCGCGGGCGCCGTCGCCCTGGACCATCGGCAGCGCGAAGACCTGGAAGAAGCCGGGATCGACCTGTGCGACATCCTCGGTCGTCGCGATGCCGCCGCGCACCACCGCGCCGCCGTGCTCCCCGGTGGCGCGGTCGCCGCCGCGGATCCGCGTGCCGATCAGGCCGGGGAAATCGTCCCGCATCTGCTCCAGCATGCCGGGCATGGTTGCCGGATAGGCGCCGTTGAACGGGCTTCCGGGAAACTGCACGGCCGTATCCACCCGGTACACCCGGTCGTAGCGCGGCAGCCAGCGCTCGAAGCCGGTCTCGAAGCGGACGTACAGCGCAAGGACAAGGAAGGTGGCGATCCCCACCGCCAGCCCGCCGATGGTGAGCGCAGCATACAGCTTGTCGCGGGTAAACGAGCGGTACAGGGCGGTGAGGGCGAGGCGGGGCATGGGCGTCTGCTCCTATTCGTAGCGCAGGGCGCGCGCGGGTTCGGCGCGGGCGACGCGCCACGACTGGCCGAGGACGGTGGCTACCGCGATCACCCCGGCCAGCATGGAGGCGACGAGGAAATACCAGGGGGTAAGCGCGATCCGATCGTCGAAGGTGGAGAGCCAGCGCTGCATCGCCACCCAGGCGAGCGGCCAGGCGATCAGGTTGGCCAGCAGCACCGGCCGCAGGAAGTTGCCGAGCAGCAACCCCAGCACGTCGCGGGTCGAGGCACCCAGCGCCTTGCGGATGCCGATTTCCTTGATGCGGCGCTCGGTATCGAAGGCGGCCAGTCCGTAGAGGCCGATACAGCCGATCAGCACGGCCAGGGCGGCGCCAGCGGTGAACAGCCGCGTGCGCTGGGCATCGGCGCGCTGATATTGCTCATACAACTGCTGATCGACGGTGACCGCCTGGAACGGCACATTTGGCGCGATCCGCCGCCATGCCGCCTCGAAGCGATCGAGGATCGGCCGGGCGTCCGTACCGGCATAGCGGGCGGCGAGGACGGGCGCGAAGAGGTCCTTCGACTTCAGCAGATAGGCCTGCGGCTCTACCGGCGCTCGGGGCCCCATAAACCGGAAATCCTCGATCACGCCGACGATTGTCGCGCTCTCGCCGCCGTTGCGCACCGTGCGCCCCACCGCGGCGGCCGGGCTGCCAAAGCCGAGCCGAGTGACCGCCGTGCGATTGAGCAGCAGGTTGTTCTTCCGCCCCGCGCCGGTGGCCAGCGCGGCATCATCGGCGGCGAAGCGGGCCGGATCGAGCCAGCGCCCGGCGAGCAGGCGGGCGCCATAGACGCCGAAGAAGCCGGGGCCGACCTCGTCCTGCACGACGTTCGGGTCGGGCCCGCTCGCGCCGTCACGATGCATGGTCGCGATCCCATAGCTGCCGCCGCCAGCGGCGATCGACGACTGGGTGACCGCCGTCACGCCGGGGAGTGCGCCCAGCGCCGCGGCGAGGTCACGGCGCTGGGCGACGTCCAGGCCCTGATCGCCATAGGCGGGGACCATCACCAGCCCGTCCCGCCGGAAGCCGAGATCGGCGGTCTCCAGATGCCGCGCCTGCCCGAACAGCACCGCGGTGCCGACCATCAGCGCGATCGCGGTCGCGAACTGAAGCACGACCAGCGTGGCGCGCAACCGTCGGCCCGCGCGTCCGCCGCCGGTGGCTCCCGCCGCCGCGAGGATCGTCCCCGGCTGGAAGCCGGAAAGCACCAGCGCCGGATAGAATCCCGCCAGCAGCCCCAGCAGCACGATCAGTGCGGCCAGCGGCGGCAGTACCGAGTCCCGGCCCCAATAGACCAGACGGAGGTCTGCACCGCCCAGCGTGTTGACCAGCGGCAGCGCCATCTCCGCCAATGCCAGCCCGAGCACGGCGGCGAGCGCGCTGGTAGCGATGGCTTCGGCGAGGAACTGCCCGATCAGTGCAGGGCGGCCGGCGCCCAGTACCTTGCGCAGCGCCACCTCGCGGGCGCGCAGCCCGGCGCGGGCGGTGGCGAGGTTCACATAATTTCCGATCGCCACCAGCAGCACGAGGAGCCCGACCAATCCCAGCGCGGTGACGACCGCGCGGTTCTGCCCTTCGCGCAGGTGCATCGAGCCGAGCGGGAGCAGTTCGTGCCGCAGCCGCAGCTTGTCCGGCGGCCCGGTGAAATCCGGATCGGGATGGCGGCGGTTGAAGTCGGTGATCTGCGGGAGGAAGCGCGCGGCCGCCGCGGCATCGTCGAACCGAAGGAAGGTCGTCAGCCCCTTGCCCTTGCGGCCGAACATCGGGGAATCGGGCATGAGGCGGACGAAGATCGTCTGGCGTTGGGTAATCGACAGCGGCAGGTCGCGGATCACGGCGCCGACGCGCACCAGCCGCGGCGTGCCGTCGATCGCCAGCGTCAGCGTGCGGCCGAGCGTGCCGCCGCCGGGCAGATAGATGCGGGCGACGCTTTCGGTGATGACGGCGCCATCGGGCGTGCGCAGCGTGGCGGCGGGATCTCCCTCCACCACGGGCAGCGGGAAGAAGGTGAAGTGATTCGGGTCAACGAAGCCGATCGGTTCGGCGGCGCTGCCGTTGCCGATCCGCACCGCTGCCTCGTTCGCCGCCAGCCGGGTGCCCTGCAGGCCCGGATTGTCAGCCTGCAGCATCGCCAGCATCTCGCGGCGCGTTGGGATGGTCACCTCCGGCGCGCCGGAGAACTGCATGCTGCGCTGGACGATCCAGGTACGGTCCCAGCCGGGCACGGCGTGATCGAATGTCGTCTCGTAGCGCACGAACAGCGCGAGGATCAGGAACACCGCCATGCCCAGCGCCAGCCCCCCGATGTTGACGAGCGTGAACAGCTTGTGCCGCGTGAACGAGCGATAGAGGGCGAGCCAGGCGAGGCGGTGCATGGAGCCGATCCTATTCGTAGCGCAGCGCGCGCGCGGGTTCGGCACGGGCGACGCGCCAGGACTGGCCGATCACGGTCGCCACCGCGATCAGCACGGCGATGGCCGAGGCGAGCAGGAAATAGGCCGGGGACAGCCCGATCCGGTCGTCGAAGGTCGACAGCCAGCGCTGCATCGCCACCCAGGCGAGCGGCCAGGCGATCAGGTTGGCGAGCAGCACCGGGCGGAGGAACGTGGTGACGAGGAGCTGGAGCACGTCCCGCGTGGAGGCGCCCAGCGCCTTGCGGATGCCGATTTCCTTGATGCGCCGCGTGGTGTCGAAAGCGGCGAGCCCGTAAAGGCCGATGCAGCCGATCCCGATCGCCAGCACCGCGCCCATCGTGAACAGGCGGCCGCGGCGCGTGTCTTCCTCGTAATAGGCCTTGTAGAGATTTTCCTCGATCGTGCGGCCCTGGAACGGCTCGGTCGGGACGATGCGCTTCCAGCTGGCCTCCACCGCGTCGGCCATTTTCTGCGGGTCGCCGCTGTACCGCAGCGTGATGTAGGCGTCGTTGAGCGGGCGCGTGTCGTACAGGTACAAGGTTCCGGCGATCGCCTCGCGCGGACCGCGGAAGCGGAGATCGTCGACCACGCCGACGATGATGTTTGTTCCGTCGCCCTCCACCGTTTTGCCGATCGCAGCCTGCGGGCTGGCAAAGCCGAGCAGGCCGACCGCCTTGCGGTTGGCGACCACGTTGACGGGCGTGGTGCTGCCCTTCGCGCGGAGTGCACGATCATCGGCCGGTCGGCCCGGATCGAACAGGCGCCCGGCGATCAGGCGTGCGCCGAAGGTATCGAAATACTGATTGCCGACGCGCAGCCACATCAGCGAAGGCGCGCGGATGCCCTGCATGCCCGGCTGGTACATCGACGAGAAGTTGGTGTTGCTCTGATCGCCGGGCGCGTTCTGCGCCATGGTGACCCCGCTGACGCCCGGCAGCGCGGCGAAAGCGCGGAGGAGCGCGGTCTTCTGTTCGGGCAGCACCGATCCGCTGTTCAGCGATCGCACGACATAGAGGCCGTCGCGGCGGAAACCGAGATCGGCATTGCGGACATGGTTTGCCTGGGCGAGCATCACGGTGGTCCCGATCGCGAAGGCGATGGCGACGGCGAACTGGACGACCACCAGCGCGGCGCGAACCCGCGCGCCGGCCCGTCCTCCGCCGGGCGCACGGGCGGAGGCGAGTACCGCGGCGGGGCGGAAGCCGGCCAGCACCGCGGCGGGATACAGTCCGGCAATGGCTCCGACCAGCAGGACGAGCGGGACCATCAGGAGCAGCACGCTGTCCGTTCCCCAATAGGTGAGGTGCAGCGACATTCCGCCGGCGGCGTTGACCAGCGGCAGCGCGATTTCCGCCAGCGCGAGGCCGATCACTGCCGATAGGATCACGGTCAGCATCGCCTCCGCCATGAACTGGCGGATCAATGTACGCCGCGTGCCTCCCAGCACCTTGCGCACCGCCACTTCCCGCGCCCGCAATCCGGCGCGGGCGGTGGCGAGGTTGATATAGTTCACGATGGCGATCAGCAGGGTCAGCACGCCCACCGCGCCGAGCGTGGTCACCACCGCACGGTCGGATGCTGCATAGAGGTGGTTGTCGACCAGCGGCCGTAGCGACTGTTCCCACTCCCCCTTCTTGATGTCGCCGCCGAACACGCGGCGATCGGCGAAGCGGGCGAGTTCGCCTTCGAACTGCTTGGCTGCGGCGCGATCGGGGAAGCGCAGGAGGGTCACCAGCGAGGTGCTGCCCCAGTGATCGAAATTGTCGCCGGCGAATCGCGAGGCAACCAGCGGTACGAACAGCTCGGCGGTGTAGCTCTGGTCCTTGCGCATGTCGGCGATCACCGCACCGACGCGGTAGGTATAGGTCGAGCCGTTGGCGATGACGGTCAGAGTGCGGCCGATCGGCGACTTGAGGCCGAAATAGCTGGTCGCAGCGCGCTGCGTGATGACCAGGCCATCGGGATCGGCGAGCGTGCGCGTGGGGTCCCCGGCCACGATCGGCAGCCGCATCAGCGTGAAGAAGTTGGGATCGACCGCCGCCATGGTCTCGCGGGTGTTCGAGGTGCCCTGCCGCACCGTTGCGTCCATCTGCGCGATCCGGAAGCCCTGCAGCTGCGGATAGTCCGCGCGCAGATGCAGCAGCTCGTTCCCCATGGTGTAGGGGCTCGGCGTCTCCGGATAGCCGGGCATGTGATAGGTTTCCTGGACGATGTAGAGCTGGTCCGCGCCGGGAATCCACCGGTCGAACCCGGTCTCGAACCGCACGAACAGGGTCAGCACCAGGAACACCGCGATCCCCAGCGCCAGCCCGCCGATGTTGAGCGCGGCGAACAGCTTGTGGCGGGTGAGCGAGCGATAGAAGCTGGTAAGCGCCGAAGTCATGGCGTCACTCCCGGTTTACGGGTGGCGGAGAGATGGCGGAGCAGGGCGACGGCGAGGAGCAGCAGCACCAGCACCGTCAGCGCGCGATCGAGCTTCACGCCGCCCGCCGCACCGCAGAGAGGATCCGCCCGTCGAGCATGTGCACCGTGCGCTTGGCGATATCGGCATGGGCGGGCGAGTGGGTGACCATCACGATCGTCGCGCCGTCGGCGTTCAGCCGGGTGAGGATGTCCATCACCTGCGCGCCGTTTTCGGTATCGAGGTTGCCGGTCGGTTCGTCGGCAAGGATCAGCTTGGGCTCGCCGACGATCGCGCGGGCGATCGCGGCGCGCTGCTGCTGGCCGCCCGAAAGCTGGTGCGGATGGTGGTTGCGGCGGTGCGCGATCCCCACCCGGTCCATGGCGGCGTCGACACGCTCGCGCTTCTCGCGCGCCGGCATCGACCTATAGGCGAGCGCCAGCGCGACATTCTCGGCGATGGTCAGCTCGTCGATCAGGTTGAAGCTCTGGAACACGAAGCCGAGCCGATCGCGGCGGAGCTTGGCCAGTTGCGCCTCGGGCACCTTGGCGATGTCCTCGCCCTCGAACCGGTACGCGCCGCTGGTCGGACGATCGATCGTGCCGAGGATGTTGAGCAGCGTCGACTTGCCGCAGCCCGAGGGGCCCATGATCGCGAGGAATTCGCCCGCCTGCACGGTCAGGTCGATATCGGCGAGCGCCGTGGTCTCGACTTCGTCGGAGCGGTAGGCGCGGTGGATGGCGTTGAGTTCGATCATGGCGGGCTCCTATCGGATGAGCAGGGTCTGGTAGGGGGCGTAGGTGGCGAGCGGCGTGGTGATGATGCGCTCGCCGGGGGCGAGGCCGCTGGTCACCTCGACCTGGTCGGGGTTGCGGCGGCCGGTGGTGATCGCCCGGCGCACGGCGCGGTTGTCGCTGGTGAGGACGAAGGCGGTGGTGCCGCCGGCATCGAGCCAGCCGCCGGAAGGGGCGACGGTGGCGGGGCGATCGGCGCCCAGGGTGAGCCGCACGTCGAGCGTCTGGCCGCGGTTCAGGCCCGCAGGCGCGGCGCCCCGAAAGCCGAGCTCGACACGAAATCGCCCTTCGGTGACTTGGGGCAGCACCTTGATCACGGTCATCGGCAGGCTGCGCCCGTCGAGATCGGCAACGGCGGTGAGGCCGGTGCGGACGCGGCCGAGATAGAATTGATCGACATCGGCGGTCAGCTTCCAGGCGCGTTCGGAATCGACCTGGCCCACCGTGTCGCCGGGCTTGATCATCTGCCCCGGCTGAAGGGTGAAGGCGGTCAGCCGCCCGGCGACCGGCGCGCGCACCACCAGCGCGGCAAGGCCGGCGCGGGTCATGGCCAGGCTCTCGCGCAGTTCGCCGGCGGTGGCGTTCACGCCGGAGGACTGGTCGGCGAGCATCCGCCCGGCCTCGGCGGCGCTGCGGGTGAGCGCGGCCAGGCGGGCGCGCTGGTACGTCACCTCCTCGCGCAGCGGAGTGACGGCGGCGGCGGTGACGATCTGCTTGTCGAACAGGATCTGCTTCTGGCGCAGCAGCGCCTCGGCCTTGGCGAGTTCGTTGCGGGCGGCGGCGATGTCACGCTCGGTCTGCTCGCGGCTCTGCTGGATCGACAGGCGCTGACCGCTGATCGAGCTGAGCTGGCCGGCGATGTTGGCGGAGCGGCTGGCGACGTCGAGCGCGAGGGTGGGGTTGGCGAGCCGGGCGAGCGGGGCGCCCGCGGCGACCGACTGGCCGTCGCTGGCGATCAGCGCCTCGACCTGGCCGCCGCTGATCGCGGTGACGTAGACGGTCTGGAGCGGAGCGACCTGCGCGCGCAGCGGCACGTAATCGGCGAAGGCGGCGCGGGTGACCGGCGCAATGCGGATCGCTGCCGCATCGACTGCCAGGCTTCCCGAGCCCGGAAGGAACCACCAGAGACCGGCGGCCGCGACGACCACGGCGATGCCGAGCCCGATGCGCACGATCAACTTGCGTCGGCGCGCATGCGGGCGCTCGATCCTTCGGTCCATCGCGGCGCCGTTGGTGTGGAGAGGCGTAACGTCCATGTCCGCCAGTGTACGGCAGTCGAGTGACTGGCCCTAAAATACTGATAAAGAAGCAATATTCATAAGGTGCTGGCGCTCTCGCCGAACAGTGTTCAAGCTAGTGTCCGATTCCGAACATGTCTGTGGAGCCGTCAAGCCAGTGCCAACCGAATCGCCGACCATCCTGGTGATCGACGACGATCCCGACATCGTCCGCGCGGCGACCCTGCTCCTGGAACGGAACGACATGCGCGTGCTGGGTGCCGGAGATCTGGACGCGGCCTGGGTGCGGCTGGCCGAGGGGCCGGTCGACGCGATCCTCCTCGACCTCAATTTCGCGCGTGGGCGGACCAGCGGGGAGGAGGGGTTCCGCATGCTCGACCGGCTGATTGCCGCCGATCGCAACGCAGTGGTGGTGGTCGTCACCGGCCATAGCGGCATCGCGGTGGCGGTGCAGGCGATGCGCGGTGGGGCGAGCGACTTCGTGATCAAGCCGTGGAGCAACGAACGCTTGCTCGCCACCGTCGAGCGCGCGGTGGCGCTTCGGCGGGCGAAGCTGGCGGCGGCACCCGCGCCGACGGGCGAGGAGGCGCTGCTGCTGCTCGGCGAGGCGCCCGCGATCGAAGCGGCGCGCGGGCTGATCGCGCGGGTGGGGCCCACGGACGCGGCGGTGTTGCTCACCGGCCCGGCGGGCAGCGGCAAGACGCTGGCGGCGCAGCTGCTCCACCGCGCCTCGGCCCGCGCCGAGCGGCCGCTGGTGACGCTGGACGCTGCGGTGGCGGATCTGGCGGCGATCGAAGCGCGGACCGCGGCGGCAGAGGGCGGCACGCTGCTGATCGAGGCGGTGGACCAGCTCGCACCGGCCTTGCAGCCCGAGCTGGTGCGGCGGTTGGGCGGCCTTCGCCTGCTCTCGACCAGCCGGTGCGATCGGGCTGGCACCCGCGCGGCGCTCAGCGACGATCTGCGCTTCCGGCTGAACACGGTAGAGATCGATCTGCCGCCGCTCGCCGGGCGTGGCGGCGACGCGCTGCTGCTCGCGCGCCATTTCTGTGCGCTGTTCGCTGGACGCTATGGCCAGCCGCTGCGACCGCTGACCGACGAGGCCGCGCGCGCCGTCGCCGCCGATCCCTGGCCCGAGGGGGTGCATGGACTGCGCCAGGCGATCGAGCGCGCGGTGCTGCTCGGCGGCGGCGAGGCGATCGACGTCGCGACGCTGGGCCTGGCGCTGCCGGAGGACACGCTGGAGCCGCGCGCGATCAAGGCGGACCTCAATCTCGGGCGGAGCGAGGCGGCGCTGGTGGCGGCGGCGCTCAAGCGGCACGCCTTCAACGTCAGCCGCGCGGCGGCGGAACTGGGGCTGACGCGGGCGGCACTGTATCGGCGGATGGCGAAATATGGGCTCTAGGGGCTGGGTGGCGCTGCTGCGCGGAATTCTGCTGCTGGCGGCGGGGGGCGCCTTCGCGATCGCCTGGGGGGCGGGCCTTTATGCGAGCGCGCTGGTCGCGGCGCTTGCGGGGCTGTGGAGCATCGCGACCGGGGTCGTGGCGGCCGGCAAGCCCCAGCTGGTGCCGGTGGCCGCGCCGGGCCCGGCGCCGGACCCGGCCCATCGCGAGCGGCGGCTGACGGCGCTGCTCGATCTTTCGCCGGCCCCCATCGTGACGCTGGACGGCGAGGGGCGGTTCCACGCGATCAATCGCGCCGCGCGTCGCCTGTTCGGGGCGGCCGATCTCGTCGCCGATCCGCCGCCGCTCCTGGTCGAGGCGATCGGCGACGCTTCCGGCCGTGCAGCCACGGTGACGATCGGCGGCCGCAGCTATGCGCTGACCACCAGCGACTTCGCACTGGGCGGTGCGCAGAGCCGGCTCGCGGCGCTGATCGACATCGACGCCGAACTGAAGGCGGCCGAGGCGGCCACGCTGCGGGAGCTAGTGCAGGTGCTGAGCCATGAGATCGTCAATGCCCTGACGCCGATCGCCTCGCTGAGCCGCACGGCGGCGGACATGCTGGACGAACCGGCGCTCGCGCTTCCCGCGCTGCGCGACGCCGTGGGGACGGTTGCGCGCCGGGCCGAGGGGCTGCAGCGCTTCGGCGAAGCGTATCGCTCGCTGGCGCGGCTGCCGGCGCCCCGCCTGGCGCCGCTCGACCTGCGTGAGGTGGCGACCGATCTCGCGCGGCTGTTCGCAACCCGCTGGCCGGACCTGCCGCTCGCCTTCGATGGCGAGGCGCCGGTACGCCTGCAGGGAGATGCCGACCAGTTGAGCGCGGCGCTCTGGGCCTTGCTGCAGAATGCCGCGGAGGCGGTTGGCGGGGCGGGCGAGGGCCGGGTCGGCCTGTCGCTGTGGCGCGACGAACGTGCGGCCTGGTGGCGGGTGTGGGACAATGGTCCGGGTATCGCGCCTGGCGACCGCGGGGCCGTGTTCCGCCCCTTCTTCACCACCAAGCCGCAGGGGAGCGGCGTCGGGCTGGCCCTGGCACGGCAGATCCTGCTCGGCCATGGTGGCGATCTGGTGCTGGTGGAGGGGGCCGGCGGCGCCTGTTTCGAGGCGATGCTGCCGATCGCGCCTGCAGGCTGAAAACGGACCCGCGCCGCCCAGGGAGGCGGCGCGGGCCAGGCACCGCAAACCTCAGGCCATCAGCACCTTGTCGACCGCGATCCGGAACTTCTCCATGTCCGCCGCCGAGCCGACGGTGACACGCGACATCGTCGGATAGGCAGTCCACGACCGGCCGATCTGGACGTTCTGGGCGAGCAGCGCCGCCATCATCTCCTTCGGCGCCTTGCCCTTCCATTCGGTCATGAACATGTTGGCATGGCTGCCCGGCAGTACCTTCAGGCCACGGTTCTGGAGATGGGCGATGGTCTTCTCGCGCACCGCGATCATCTCGTCGCGCCGCGCCTTGATCTCGCCGGCGAGCGGGATCGAGGCGGTGCCGCAGGCGACGGCGGTCATCGGCAGCATGTTGGTCACCTGCATGCCGTCATAGCGCATCATCTTCTCGTGCAGCGACGGCGCCGCGAAGGTGAGGCCCAGGCGCATGCCCGCCATGCCGAACAGCTTGGAGAAGGTGCGCATCACCAGCACGTCGTCGCGGGCGGCGACCAGCTTGGCCGCGTTGGGCGCATCGGCGAAGTGGATATAGGCCTCGTCGACGATCAGCACCGCGTCCTTCGGCTTGTTCTCCGCCAGCCAGACGATGTCTGCGATGGGAGTCAGCGTGCCGGTGGGATTGTTGGGCGAGCAGACATAATAGAGGCCGGCGTTCGGGTCGGCCGCCAGCATCGCCTTGACGTCGTGCTGATACTGCGGCCCCAGCGGCGCCTTGGTGACCTTGGCGCCGATCCAGGCGGCGGTGCGCCAGATCTGCTCATAGGTCGGGTCTGCGGTGACGATGCCGCGCGTTGGCGAGGCGAAGGTGATGGCGGCACGGTTGAGCGGGTCGCTCGATCCCGGCCAGGCTTTGATGTGCGTGGCGGGCAGGCCTTCCACTGCCGAGACGGCGGCGAACAGCCGGTCATGCTCCCCGTTCGGTTCGTAGCGATTGCCTTCCGTCACGATCTTCATTGCCGCCGCCGCGCCGGCGGGCAGCGGGCCGGTCCAGCATTCGTTCGATCCGATGCGGACCGCGCCGACGACCGCCTTGGCCGATTGCTGGGCGAAGGCGGGCGCGGCGCGGCCCAGTGCCACGGAGCCGCCGAGCAGGGCGGCGATCCGCCCCATGTCGCGGCGCGAATAGCCCCGGCCGCGCAGGTCTTCGGTGATTTCGGGCTGCTTGAGCGTTTCGATGATGGTCATGTCGTGGTCCTCCCTGTTTCGATCGAAGACGCGCGTCAGAACTTCAGCGCATTGTGGAACATCACCAGCGCGATGACGATGAGGTAAATGCCGAATACCCGTTTCAGCATGGCTGGTTGTAAGGCGTGGGCAGCTGCGACCCCGAGCGGGGCGGTGAGCATCGACATCGAGGCGATGGCGAGCGTCGCCGGCAGGTTGACGAAGCCGAGCGAGCCCCAGGGCAGCCCGGTTTCATGCATGCCGATCAGCGCGAAGCCGATCGCGCTTGGGATGGCAATCAGCGTGCCGATGCCGCTGGCGGTGGCGACCGCGCGGTGGATCGAGCGGCCGCACAGGGTCATCACCATGATCGCGATCGTGCCGCCGCCGATGCCGAGCAGCGACGAGAAGGTGCCCAGGCCGCCGGCGATGGCGACGCGCGCGACCCCCATCGGCATCTGGTCGCTGATCACCCGGTTGCCCAGGCGCGGCACCAGGAAGTTCACCGACATCAGCAGCACGCCGCTGGCGAACACCAGGGTCAGCACGCGTCCGTCGACATGGCTGGCGAGCAGCACGCCGATGCCGTCGCCCAGCACCACCCAGGGCGCCCAGGTCTTGAGGATCTCGAAATCGACCGCGCCGCGCTTGTGGTGGCTCAGCACCGATCGGATCGAGGTGATGATGATGGTCGCCGCGGACGTGCCGATCGCGACATGGGCGTACTGGCTGTGCTCGCCGCCCAGCAGGGGCAGCATCAGCAGCAGGGCCGGGACGACGACGAAGCCGCCGCCAATGCCGAACACGCCGCCGGCGAAACCGGCAGCGAGCCCGGCGACCAGCAGGCCCACCAGCGGGATCAGCCAGTCCATGGAAGAGTTAAGCAAAGGACATCACTCCCGAGTTATGTTCTTGCACGCGACAGGACCGGCCGGGGGCGCGCGCCCCCGGCCGGCAAAGCTTCAGAATTTCACGCTGATCCGGCCGTAATAATAGCCGCCGTTGATCCCGTAGGGCGAGATCGTCGGATAGAGGTTGCTCGAATAGGTGCGCGACCCCGAGAGCAGCTGGGGATCGCGGATATTCTCCGCGGAACGCTTGGTCGGATAGTGGTTGAACAGGTTGTTCGCACCGATGGAGAGCCGAACCGGCTTGGCGACCTCTACGGTCAGTTCGGCATCGGTGATGAAGGCGGCGTTGACCGGCACGATGGTATCGGCACCGCGCAGCGGGCTGTTGCCGGGCGTGGATTCCAGCGCATAGACGCGGGAGTAATAGCTCTCGCGCAGGTTGAGGCTGAAGATGCCGCGCGTCCAGAAGGCGCCGAGCGTGGCGCGGAACTTGGGCGTGCTGTTCTCGAGCTGGACCAGGCTGTAGCGATCGATCAGCGCCGAACGGCTGGGATCGGTGCGGTTGACGTAGAGCGGCGTGGGCAGGCCCGAGATGCCGCGCACCTTGTTCTCGTTGTAGTTGGCGGTCAGCGACCAGTCGACGTTGCCCAGATTGCCCAGGTCGGTCGCGTAGTTGGCGGTGAAATCGACGCCGCGCGTGCGCACCTTGGCGCCGTTGACGAACGTCTGCACCGAGACCGACCCGTCGATGTTCCGCTCGCCGTTGACGTCGAGCAGCACATAGCTGGGGATCGAGCCGCCGAGCGCGGTGGCGACGGCGTTGTACACCGATGTCTGGTTGTAGGTCAGATAGTTGTCGGCATTGTAGGCGACGCAGCGGCTGGCGTTGGAGCCCGTATAGTTCTGCGGGCAATATTGGCCGCGGAAGCCGTAGAAGGAGCTGGAGATCAGGATCCGGTCGCGGATGTCGATCCAGTAGCCGTCCACCGTCACGGTCAGCCGCTTGGCCGGGTGGAAGACGAAGCCGGCGCTGAAGTTGGTCGACTTTTCCGGCTTGAGGCCGCCAAAGCCCAGCGCCGCGCCCGCCGCCGAGTTGGCCGGCAGCACGCCGGAGATGCCGCTGGGGGCGACGTTGATGCCCGAATAGAAGCCCTCGGCCAGCGTCGGCGCGCGGAAGCCGGTGGAGACGGTGCCGCGGATCGCGAAGGCGTCGGACAGGTCGTAGCGGCTGGTCAGCTTGAACACCGTGGTGTCGCCGAAGTCGCTGTAATGCTCGTGGCGGATCGCGCCGTCGATCAGCCAGGCGGCGAGCGGCTTGATGCTCAGGTCGAGATATTGCGAGAAGTTGGTGCGGCGGTGGTTGCCGGCATCGTTGGGGCTGTATCCGAAGAAGGACTGGGCACCGCCGCCATAATAGGAGGCCGGGTCGCCCGAGACGATGCCATAGGTGTCGCGCCGCCACTCCAGCCCGCCGGCGAGGTTGGCGGGCTCGGCCAGGCCCAGTTCGATCGGATAGGTCAGGTCCAGCGTGTTGGTCCACTGGCTGGCCTTGAAGTCGCCATTGTGGAACTCGGTCGGGGTGAAGCCGGTGGCGCGATAGAGCTGCGCGTTGCCCGAATTCTCGACATGCACGCCGACCAGGTCGTCGCCATAGGTGGAGGCGATGTCGAAGGTGCCGGCGCCGAGCGGGCCCTTGAAGCCGGTGGTGACGGCATAGTCGGTCTCGCGCACCGCCTCGAGCGGCTGGAAGCCTGCGGGGTAGAAGGGAACGCCGGCGGCGCTGACGATCACGTCGGGCGTGCGGACATTCTCATAGGCGCGGGCATATTTGTGGCCATAGCTGCCAAAGGCGTAGAGTTCGTAGCCGTTGCCGAAATCATAGCCGGCATTCGCCATGACCGAGGTCTGGTCGATCGAGGGATCGCCGAGGATGCGGTTGGTATAGGGATAATAGGGCAGGTTCTTGATCGCCGGGTAGAGCGAGAGGTAGCGCGCGGCCACCGTGTTGTTGCCATAGACCTGCGGGTTGATGTCGCCGCGGAAGCTGAAGCCCTTGCGCTTCTTCTCCACCGTCAGGTTGACGAAGGCGTTCTCGAACGGCGCGAAGCCGACATTCCCGGCAATCGCATATGTCTTGCCGCCCTGATCATAATAGCGCCCGGCGGTGGCGGTGATCATGCCGCCATGGTCGGCCTTCTTCTGGATGATGTTGATCACGCCCGCGATCGCGTCCGTGCCGTACTGGGCGGCGGCGCCGTCCTGCAGAACTTCGATATGGTCGATCGACAAGGGCAGGATGAAGCTGATGTCTGGTGCGGCGCTGCCGCCGAACGGCCCGCCCGCGATCGAGACGTTGGCGGTGCCGTGGCGGCGCTTGCCGTTGAGCAGGACCAGCGTGTGATTAGGGCTCAGCCCGCGCAGCTTCATCTGCAGGTTGTGCGCCTGAAGGTCGCTGCCGAACGCCTGGGCCTGCACGCTCGGCAGGTTCTGGGCGAGCGCCTGGATCAGGTCCGGCTGGCCCGTGCGGGCGAGTTCGGCCGCGCTCAGCAACTGGATCGGCGCGGGGCTGTCGGCGGCGCGCAGGCCGGTAACGCGCGTGCCGGTAACGATGATGTCGTCGCCTTGCGGTGCCGCGCTCGCGCTGTCCTGTGCAAGGGCGGGTGTGGCGGCAAGCGCCAGGGTGATGGCCAGAACCGTGAACGAAGCCGTTTCGCGAAATTGCATTCGATGGTGCCCCCCGAAGGCTGATGGTTGTCGTTCGTTCCTCAGAAGCGATCTGTTTTCTCTCGTCTTCCTGGTTGCCCTGTGTCGGTCCCGCACCGGACGCGGAGATCCGTTCCCGAAAGCGCCTCCGCGCGCTCGGGTGGAGAAAGGTCGACACTGGGGTACGCCCCGGCAATCATGCCCCGGAGGCATGGTTGCACGGCACTATCCCCGCATCCCTTCCGGGGCAGCGAGGCGGGTACGCCAACAACAATGGTTCGAACCGGGCCCGCCTACCGCGCAAGGCCAAAAGCATTGAGGCTAGCGCTGCAGGCTATATCCTGCCGGGCATCCTCTGCTTGGAAATAACGGCATCGCAATCGCTGATGGTGCCGGATTGGGCAGCGATGTGCCCGGGATCAGCCGGTCGTTATCGCGAAGCTGCAGCACGTAGAGGCCAGCTGTTCCGGCGCCGTTGCGCGCGCAGATGGTGTCGTAGTGGCGCAGGTTACTAGATGGTCGGTCATTTGATCACCCCGTTTTTGTGGATCAAAGCACCGATTCGGACATCCCGCCCCTGAAAACGTTTCTGCTTATTAGGGGGATGCTATCGGTGGGGCAGGGGATGTCAATGCGCGAATGACGTATGTCGTACTGTCCTTGTCACATCTATGACACATAGCCCGCTCCATCGCTGGAACGGGCTATGTGCCTCTACGAACTTGCAGAATATCAGTGCGCCGCGCTGGTATCCACCTTGCCGCGCGGGCGCGGCGTCAGCCAGATGATCCCCGCCGCGAACACGAAGATGATCGCCGAGAGCAGGAACACATGGGTGGTCGCCAGCGTCAGGCTCTCCTGATCGACCAGCCGCGCCACCACGCTGCGCACCTGGTCCACCGAAAAGCCCTGCGCCATCATCGCGTTCAGAGTCGGCTCGGTATTCATCCGCGAGACGATCTCGCTGCGGGCGATGCGCGAGCTGTCGTCCCAGATGCTGGTCGAGATCGAGGTGCCGATCGCGCCCGCCATGGTGCGCAGGAAGCTCATCACGCCCGCCGCCGAGGCGGTCTCCTCCGGCAGCACCGATCCGAGCGCGAGCGTGGTCAGCGGGATGAAGAAGAACGGCATGCCGAAGCCCTGCAGGAACTGCGGGAAGGCGAAGGTCCAGAACCCCGCCTGGCTGTTCCAGTAGACGCGCAGCAGCGCCGAGACGCCGAGCCACAGGATGCCGAACGACACCAGCAGGCGCGGATCGACCTTGTTCGACAGCTTGGCGACCACCGGCGACATGAACACCGCCGCCACGCCCGAAAAGGCGGTGGCATAGCCGGCATAGGTGGCGGTGTAGCCCTGGCTCGACTGGAGCCATTGCGGGATGATCACCGCCGAGGCGAAGAAGGTGGCGAAGGCGAAGGACAGCGAGATCACGGACACGGTAAAGCCGCGGTGCCGGAACACCCGCAGATCGACAATCGGGTCCTTGGCGGTAATCTCCCAGGCGAGGAAGACCAGGAAGCCGACTGCGGCGACCACGCCCAGCCAGACGATGGTGGCATCGTTGAACCAGTCATGCTCGCGGCCGAGGTCCAGCATGATTTGCAGCGCGGCGATCCACAGCACCAGCAGTGCCAGGCCGCCCTTGTCGACCGAGAGCTTCTGCGTCGGCGTCTCGGCGCGGCGCAGCAGCCGCATCGCGCCGAATGCGCACAGCGCGGCGACGGGGATGTTGATGAAGAAAATCCAGTGCCACGACCAGTTGTCGCTGATCGTGCCGCCGGCGATCGGGCCGAGGATCGGCGCGACGACCGTGGTCATCGCCCACAGGCCCATCGCCTGGGCGTGCTGGCTGGGCTTGAAGATGCGCAGCAGCAAGGTCTGCGTCAGCGGCATCAGCGGGCCGCCGCACAGGCCCTGGCCGATCCGGCAGGCGACCAGCATGCCGAGCGAGGTCGACAAGCCGCACAGCACCGAAAAGATGCCGAAGCCGATCACGCCGAGGATGAACACGCGCACCACGCCGAACCGGCCGGCGAGCCAGCCGGTGAGCGGCACGCAGATCGCTTCCGCGACCGCATAGGAGGTGATGATCCAGGTACCCTGGCTGGACGAGATGCCCAGGCTGCCGGCGATGTGCGGCACGGAGACGTTGGCGATGGTGGTGTCGAGCACCACCATGAAATTGGTCAATGCCAGCACCACGCCGGCAAGGATCAGCGAGGGCCCCTCCAGGAAGCCCCCGCGCTGCTGCTGCCCGCTCATGGCACGTGTTCCTTACTTGGCCGAGGTGTCGATCTCGGCGTCCATCGACAGGCCGACGCGCAGCGGGTGCTGCTGCAGTTCCCTGGGGTCGAGCGCGACACGGACCGGCAGGCGCTGGACCACCTTGATCCAGTTGCCGGTCGCGTTCTGCGCCGGGATCAGCGCGAAGGACGAGCCCGTGCCGCCCGAGAAGCCGATCACCCGACCATGATATTCGACGTCGCCGCCATAGAGGTCCGACGTCAGCGTCACCGGCTGGCCGACCTTTACGCGGGTCAGCTGGCCTTCCTTGAAGTTGGCGTCGACATAGAGCTGGTTCAGCGGCACGATCAGCATCAGCTGTGCGCCCGGCGCGACGCGCTGGCCGACCTGGACGTTGCGCCGGGTGACCACGCCGTCGAACGGCGCGCGGATCGTGGTGCGGGCGAGGTCGAGCTTGGCCTGATCCACCTTGGCGCGGGCCGCGAGCACTTCCGGCGCCGTGGTCGCGGTGGTGCCGTTGACCAGCGCCTGGTTCGCCGCCAGCTGGCCGCTGGCCGCGACGCGGGTCGAGGTCGCCTGCGCCAGACCCGCCTTGGCGAGTTCGAGGTTGGCGCGGGCCGCCGCGAAGGCGTTGGTCGCCGAGCTCAGCTCCTCGCCCGAGACCGCGCCGTTGGGCGCGAGCTTCTGGCGGCGGGACAGGTCGATCTGCGCCTTCTGGAAATCGGCTTGTGCCGCGGTCACCTGCGCGCGGGCGCGGGCAATGTCCGCCTCGCGCGCCTGCACCTGCGCGGCGAGCGCTTCGCTGGTCGCCGAGGTCTGGCCGAACTGGCGGGTGGCGCGGCCGAGATCGGCCTCGGCCTGGGCCAGCGCGATCTTGGCATCGCTGTCGTCGATCTGGACGAGCACGTCGCCCTTCTTCACCGCCTGGGTGTCCGACACCGCGACACGGAGCACCTGGCCGCCGGTCATCGGGGTGATGCTGGCGCTGTCGGCACCAACATAGGCGTTGTCGGTGCTCACGAAGTGGCTGCCGACGGCCATGTAATAGCCGCCATAGCCGAGCCCGGCGATCAGGACGAGGCCGCCCACGCCGAGCATCAGCCGCTTGCGCAGCGTCTTGCGCCGGCCGTCGTCCATGTCGACGGGGGCGGGCGCCTGGGAGGGCTCGTTGCGATCGGCGGCGTCGCCGCGTGCGGAATGGATGGCGGGTTCTGCATCAGCCATTGGTCTTGACCTCGGAAGCGGCGACCGCCGCGTTGTTGGTAGAAAAGCCTCCGCCGAGCGCGCGGACGAGTTGGACGTCGAGCGCGAACGCACGAGCCTCCAACGCGGCGACGATCTGGCGGTTCTGCAACACCCTCTCCTCGGCGGTCAGAACATCGAGAAACCGCGAGAGCCCGCCTTGGTAGCGTTGCTGTGCGATTCCATAGGCCTGTTCGGAATCTTCGAGCGCTTGGCGGCTCTGCGCCAGCCGCGTGGCCAGCGCCTTCTGGCTGGTCACTGCATCGGCCACGTCGTGATACGCCGTGGTGACGCTGTTGTCGTAATTGGCGACCGCCTCGTCATAGGTGGCGCGGGCGCGGGCATATTGGCCGCGCAGCTCGCCCCCATGGAAGATCGGCAGACTGATCGCCGGACCGGCCTGGAACACCGATGCGCCACTACCTTTGACAAGGTTGTCAAGGCCGAGCGCGCCATAGCCGGCCAATGCGCTCAGGCGGATCGACGGATAAAAGTCGGCGCGGGCGGCCTTGATCCGGCTGGCGGCGGCCTCCACCCGGGCGCGGGCGGCGGCGATGTCCGGTCGGCGGCCGATCAGGTCCGTCGTCACGTCGGCGGGGATGCCGCGCGCTTCGGTCGGCGCGGCGGGCAGGGCGATGCTCAGCCCGCGATCCGGACCCTGGCCGAGCAGTGCCGCGATGCGGTTGCGGGTGAGGCCGATATCCTCGTCGATCGCGGCGAGCTGGGCGCGTGCGGCGGGAACGGCGGAGGCTGCCTGCTTCTCCTCGGCGCGCGTCTCGAGCCCGTTGGTCACGCGATCGGTGACCAGCTTCTGCGTGGCGAGGCGCACTTCCAGCGCACGCTCCTGCACGCGGCGGTCGGCCGCGAGGCGGGCGAGATCGGCATAGG
This sequence comes from Sphingomonas pituitosa NBRC 102491, assembly GCF_001598435.1. Lineage (GTDB taxonomy): Bacteria > Pseudomonadota > Alphaproteobacteria > Sphingomonadales > Sphingomonadaceae > Sphingomonas > Sphingomonas pituitosa. The sequence continues at coordinate 87,071 of NZ_BCYY01000015.1, read as the reverse complement.
CGGCGGCGATGTTGGTCGACAGCGCGAGCCGTGCCTGTTCCAGCTCGAGCCGGGCTGCCTCCGCTTCGGAGGTGGCGGCGGCGAGCTGCGAGCGGTTCTTGCCCCAAAGGTCCAGATCGAACGCCAGGTTGAGCGTGCCGTACCCGATCGTCTGGACGTTGGAGCCGATCTCGATCGGCAGGCCATCGCCCACATTGATCTGGTTGGCCGCCGCCGAACCGCTGGCATCGACGCGCGGCAGGCGGGCCGCGCCGACCTGGACGGCATAGGCCTGTGCCGAGCGCAGCCGCGCGGCCGCCGCAGCCAGATTGGGCGCGCCGCGAAAGGCCTCGTCCATCAACGCGTTGAGCTGCGGATCGTTATAGGCGGTCCACCAGTTGGTGACGGGCCACTGCGCCTGCGCGGAGCCGGCGAACGACTGGTCCGCCGCGTAGCTGTTGGCGGCGCGCACGTCGGGGCGGGCGCCGAGATCGGGCACCGGCGCGCAGGCTGCCAGCGCCGAAGCGGCAGCCGCAGACAGCAACAAGGGCCTTGTTGGGAAACGACTCATCATGGTCTGGAAAAACCGTACTATTGGGTACGAGTTCCAGATGGAGAGGCCTTTCGCCCTTGTCAATAGAAAATCGTACCCTATAGTACGGTTATGGAAATCGTAACGCCCAAATGTCTCGGCAAGCGTGAAGCGCGGAAGCAGGACCGGCGCGCCGCCATCCTCGCCATCGCCAAGCGCCATTTCATGGAGCAGGGCTATGCCGGCGTTTCGATGTCGGCGATCGCGGCGGAGCTGGGCGGATCCAAGGGCACGTTGTGGAGCTATTTCGCGTCGAAGGAAGAATTGTTCGACGCCTGTGTCGATGAGGCGACGCGCGACTATCGCGAGCAGGTGATGCAGCTGCTGGTCCCGTCGGACAACCTGCAGGCGACGCTTTGCGCGTTCATCCGCAGCCTGTTGCGCAAGGTGACGTCGCGTGAGGCGATCCAGCTGCACCGGGTGATCCATGCGGAGGTGGAGCGCACGCCCGAGATGGGGGAGATCTTCTTCCGCCGCGGTCCGCAGCGCACCCGCGAGATGCTGGCGGCGCATCTGGAGGACGCGATGCACAAGGGGCAACTGCGCCAGTCCGATCCGCTGAAGGCCGCGTTCGCGCTGACCAGCCTGTGCATGGGCTCGCACCAGCGGGCGATGCTCGGCTACCAGTTCAGCGACGCCGAGATGGACGAGGAAACGGATTATATCGTCGATCTCTTCCTTCGAGCGTTTGCGCCGGAGCCCCGCGCCGCCTAGGCAACCCGCGAGGGGGAGGCCATGCCGAAGTTGCATCATAACCATCGCAGTGCATCCCGGGGGGCGGCCATGGCCGCGGCACTGCTGATCGCCGGCTGCCAGTCGGCGCCGCCCGCACCGCCGCCGCCGTCGCTTGCCTATGCCGGCCTGCCGGTAAGCGGTAGCCTGGCGGATGCGAAGCGCGCCGGGTTCGACGACTGCCTGCAGATGGACGGGGGGCATCTGCGCTGCCGCCGCTCGGGCGTGATGCTGCTCGGGCAGGGCCCCTATGAGGCGGCGCTCGACCTGACCGGCGACGACGGTGCCAGCGGCTTCCGGCAGATCACCCTCTGGCACGATCGCGATCAGTCTGCGGTCCTGAAGGTTTCCGAGGTGCTGAAGAAGCAGGGCTGGGCCTTCACCTATACCGGCGAAGGCGGCCGCGGCGACCAGATGATCCTCACGCGCAAGGGCGCGCCGGTGCATTTCTCGGTCGACCTCAGCTATTGGGGCAAGCGCCGGGTGCGGATCCTGCCGGAATAGTGGGCAGGATCTGGCCGGCCTGGGTACCGCATCGGTTCGGCGCGAACTCCTTGTCGCCTGGACGGCCGCGTAATAACCGGTGGCCATGAAGATCCCGCGTCTCGGAACTGCCCTGCTTGCCGCGCTGTTGCCGGCAGCCTCCTTCGCCGCATCCATGCAGGACACCGCTTCCGCCGCGGACGATTTCGATCCGTCGACCGTCGACGTGAAGGACGCCATCGAATGCCGGCTGGAAGCGCCGGCTTACAACAGCTTCGCCATGGCGATAAGCGGCGAGGAGAAGCTGGCCGCCAAGCGGCAGTGGAAGGCAGTGAAGTCCCCAAATTTCCTGATGCAGGAATATGAACTGCCCACCCCGATCGTCGTGTCCGGCACGTACAGCACGCGCCGCATCGCCTTCACCTCGACCGGGGTATTGGCCATCCTCGATCAGCCCGATCCTGCGGTGATCGCGGGCAAGGAGCAGATCGAGAATGCGATGCCCGCCGATGGGCTGGTGGATGCGCTCGTCGCCTCGGGCAAGGTGACGCGGGCGCAGGCGGAGGCCGAGATCAAGTTCCGCAAGTTCATCGGCGAGCGCGTGATCCGCGACGTCACCAATCCCGCCGATGGCGATCATTTCCGCGCCCGGACCCGCATCGCCCTGAACGTGTCCAACGTCGCGACGCACCCCGGCAAGACGCTGTACGGCTGTTCGTACAAGATCGAACTACTCGACAAGGACGGCAACCCGCTGTGATCGGCGTGCTGATCGCGCTGGCCGTCGCGACGCCGCTGCAGGAGGGCGCCGATGTCTTCATCGGCACGCTGGAGCGGTCCGGCAACGCCATCGTCCTGCGCCGCTGCGACCTGGTCGAGAACCGCTATGCGCTGGTCGATGCGCCTGGCGGACATGCGATGGACACGCTCCGCAAGGCCAGGCTCCCCGCCTATGGCGAGGTGATCGGCCGCTATGTCGAGGGGCCGGATGGCGGCTCGATCCTGCAGGTCGAGAGCGTCGAGAATCTGAAGCCGGGCAAGAACTGCCACCTGGCGGACGCGCTCGGGGGCTAACGCCCGACGCTACCCGCCCAGAGCGCCCCCCAGCAGAGCAGCGGCTGCACGAATAATCGCGGCGCGTGATAGGCCCAGCCGAGCCCCGTGCCGGTCGATAGATCCTGCACCGCGTGCTGGAGGTTCGCCGGGAACACGCACAGCGCGTAGAGCGCGAGCATCACGCCCGCGAGCTTGCGCAGCCGCACCGTCAGCAGGCCCATTGCGCCGGCGATCTCGCACAGGCCGGTGCCGGCGATGACGAGGGCCGGATAGGGCACCCATGCAGGGGTGATGTGCAGGAACGGGCGCGGCACCCACAGGTGCAGCACGCCCGCCAGCAGATACAGGCACGCCAGCACGATGCGCGCGCGGCGGCGCCACCGCGTCTCGGCGGGCGTGCCCATCGTCTCAGGCCTGCTGGAGCAGCCGTTCCTTGGCGATCTTCTCGCGCCACACCAGCGGACCGGTGTGGTGGACGCTCTCGCCGGTCGCGTCGACGGCGACCGTCACCGGCATGTCCTTCACGTCGAATTCGTAGATCGCTTCCATGCCGAGATCCTCGAAGCCGACCACGCGCGCGCCCTTGATGGCGCGGGAGACGAGATAGGCCGCACCGCCCACCGCCATCAGATAGGCGGCCTTGTGGTTGCGGATCGCTTCGATCGCCACCGGACCACGCTCCGCCTTGCCGACCATCGCGATCAGCCCGGTCTGGGCGAGCATCATCTCGGTGAACTTGTCCATCCGCGTCGCGGTGGTGGGGCCGGCGGGGCCGACGACTTCGTCACGCACCGGATCGACCGGGCCGACATAATAGATCACCCGACCCTTGAAATCGACCGGCAGTTCCTCGCCGCGCGACAGCATGTCCTGGATGCGCTTGTGCGCGGCGTCGCGGCCGGTGAGCATCTTGCCGTTGAGCAGCAGGCGATCGCCCGGCTTCCAGCTCGCCACAACTTCGGGGGTCAGCGTGTCGAGATCGACGCGGATCGATTCCTTCGACGGCGCCCATTCCACCTTCGGCCATTCGTCCAGGCTCGGCGGGTCGAGATAGACCGGGCCGCTGCCGTCGAGGCTGAAATGCGCGTGGCGGGTGGCGGCGCAGTTCGGGATCATCGCGATCGGCTTCGACGCGGCGTGCGTCGGATAGTCGAGGATCTTCACGTCGAGGATCGTGGCGAGCCCGCCCAGGCCCTGCGCACCGATGCCCAGCGCGTTGACCTTGTCGAAGATCTCGATGCGCAGCTTTTCGATATCGTTCTGCGGCCCGCGCAGCTTGAGCTGGGCCATGTCAATGTCGCCCATCAGTGACTGCTTGGCGAGCGTCACGGCCTTCTCGGCGGTGCCGCCGATGCCGATGCCGAGCATGCCCGGCGGGCACCAGCCGGCACCCATCTTCGGGACCATCTCGAGCACCCAGTCGACGATCGAATCGCTCGGGTTGAGCATCGCGAACTTCGACTTGTTCTCCGAGCCGCCGCCCTTGGCCGCCAGCTCGACATGGACATGGTCGCCGGGCACCATCTCGACGTTGAGCACGCAAGGGGTATTGTCCTTGGTGTTGACGCGGGAAAAGGCCGGATCGCGCAGGATCGAGGCGCGCAGACGGTTCTCTGGGTGGAGATAGGCGCGGCGCACGCCTTCATCGACGACGTCCTGCAGCGAACGCTCGCTGTCCAGCACGCACTTCTGGCCCCATTTGATGAACACGGTGACGATGCCGGTATCCTGGCAGATCGGGCGATGCCCCTCCGCGCACATCCGGCTGTTGGTCAGGATCTGGGCGATGGCATCCTTGGCGGCGGGGCCCTGCTCGGCCTCATAGGCGTCGCCCAGCGCGCGGATATAATCCATCGGGTGGTAATAGGAGATGTACTGGAGCGCGTCGGCGACGCTCTCGATCAGATCGGCTTCCTGGATGAGGACGGTCATGGATCTTGCCTGCGATGCTGTGTCGCCCGGGGCGGGCTCCTGGTCCCTGTATAGGCCAAGGCGCGGCAGGACTAGTCGGGTCGGGCGCGGAGCGCGTCCTCGCTGATGGCGGGCAGCACGCCGAGGGCCGGTCGCGCGTACCAATAGCCTTGGTGATAGCGCACGCCGAGGTCGCGCAGCGTCGCGGCCTCGGCAGCGGTTTCGATCCCCTCGGCGATCAGCAGCGTTTCGAGTTCGGCACAAAGGCCCGCGACGGCGCGCACGATCGCCTGGCGTCGACGATCGCCGTCGATGTTCCGCACAAGCTCCATGTCCAGCTTCACTTCGTCCGGTGCGAAGCGGGCGAAACGATCGAGGCCCGAATGTCCGGCGCCGAAATCATCGATTGCGACCTTGAAGCCGATCTGCTTGTACGATTCGATGATCGTGGCGACATGTTCGGGCGAGCCCATCTGCTCGTTCTCGGTGAACTCGAAGATCAGGCGGTCCAGCGGCAGCCCGGCCTTGCGCGCGGTCTGCAGCGTCAGCTGGATGCAGGCCATCGGCGAATAGACGGCGTTGGGCAGAAAGTTGATGGAGAGGAAAGCGCCGGTGGCCATCAGCCCGGCGGCCATCGCGGTTTCAATGGCCTTGACCCGGCAGGCCTGATCGAAGGCGTAGCGATTGGCGTCCGTCACCTGCGACAGGACGTGGATCGCGCCTGTCCCGTCTGCGCCGCGCACCAGCGCTTCATAGGCGAACGGCGCGCCCGTCAGCGTGTCGACGATCGGCTGGAACGCCATGCCGAACGGGATGGCGAAATCGGTGCCGTCGCGGCAGCCGCTGCAAATCTTTCGCATCTCCATCCCTTGCACCTAGCCCAATCCTACTAATTTTGGAGAATCGACATCGGCACGCGGTCCGGCTCCCGGACCGGCGGCTATGCCTGTGCCGCGGCAGCGTCGCGCAGCAGCGCGGCCACCAGCGGGTTGGGGAAGCGCCGATCCAGCGTGACGGCGTAAAAGCTCTCGGTGACCTGCGGAAGCTGATCGAGTTCGACCAGGCTGCCCGCCGCCAGCTCGTCGCGCACGACGATCGGGGGAAGCACGGCCAGCCCCACGCCCTCGCGGGCGAGCAGACGCATCATCGCCATGTCGTCCACCTCGGCGGCGATCTGGGGGCGCACGCCCAAGGTTGCAGCGAGCGCATCGAAGGCGGCGCGCACGCTGCTTTCCAGCGTCGGCAGTACCAGAGGCTGGGTGGCGAGCAGCGCGGCAAGGCTGGTGTCGCCGGCGATGCCGGGGCGACCGATGAGGCTCACGCGCTGCTCGGCGATCTTGTGGGAAAGATAGGGCGTGATCGCATCGCGGGCGGGCGGGCGGTTGGCCAGCACCACATCGAGCTGCAGGCTCGCGAGCGCTTGCATCAGCTCCGCCGCACTGCCCGAGCGCAGCACCAGCTCCACATCGGCCCGGTGGAGCAGGGGCTGGACGAATCCGATCTGGAAGTTGCGCGACAGCGTCGCCAGCGCGCCGATCCGCACCGCCTGGCGCGTGCGGCCGGTCTCGCGCAGCACGTCCAGCAGTTCGTCGCCGGTCGCGAAGATCGAATCCGCGTGGTCCAACGCGATCCGTCCGGCTTCGGTGAGCACCAGCCGACGGCCTTCGCGCTCGAACAGGGCATGGCCCAGCCGTTCCTCCAGCTTGCGGATCTGGGTGGAGAGCGCGGACTGTGAAACGGCCATCCTCTCGGCCGTCCGCGTGAGGTTGCCGTCATGGGCGACCGCCCAGAAATATCGAAGATGGTTGTAGTTCAGATCGCGCATGACGTTCTCATAAAGCGAACGATACGTGCCATACAATGAATTTTATCTGATCGTTTCGCACGCCTAACGCTCCGCCCACAGAAGAAGGAGATCGGGTGTGAGCATGTGGTGGTTGGCGAATGCCGGGCCGACGCTTCTCGCGGCGGCGGCAGTCGCTGCGGCAGCCGGGCGGCAGTTCCGGCCCGGATGGACGCTGCGGGTGGTGCCGCTCGCCGCGTTCGGCGCGCTGATCGCGGCGATCGCGCTGGCGATATGGACGGCAGTGGCCGGGCCGCGCACGCTCGCGCCGGCAAGCGTCGCCACGCTGGTGGCGACCCGGCTGGATGTGGTGAGCGTCACCATGCTGGTGCTGGTGAGCTTCGTCGGTTGGGTCGTGGTGCGTTTCGCCGCCACCTATCTCGACGGTGAGGCGCGGCAAGGCAGCTTCATGGCCTGGCTGGCGCTCACGCTGGCGAGCGTGATGCTGCTGGTGACGGCGGGAACGCTGCCGCAACTGGTCTTCGCCTGGATTGCGATCGGGCAGGGATTGCGCCGCCTCCTGCTCTTCTATCCGGAGCGGGCTGCAGCCCGCCGCGCCGCCCGCAAGAAGGCGCTGAGCACCGGCCTGGCCGACCTGCTGCTGATCGGATCGGCGCTGCTGCTGTGGCGGGCGACCGGCACCACCGACATCGCCGCCCTTCTGGAGGCGGCACGCATGGGGGAGGCACCGCGCGCGATGACGCTCGCCGCCTGGGGTATCGCGCTTGCTGCGATGCTGAAATCGGCGCAGTTCCCGCTGCACGGCTGGCTGACCGAGGTGATGGAGGCGCCGACTCCGGTCTCCGCGCTGCTCCATGCCGGGGTGATCAATGCCGGCGGCTTCCTGCTGATCCGCCTGGCGGATGTGATGCTGACCTCGCCATCGGCGCTGGCGCTGCTGGCGGTGCTGGGCGGCTTCACCGCGCTGTTCGGCAGCCTGGTGCTGCCCACCCAGCCGGCGATCAAGACCCAACTCGCCTGGTCGACCGTCGCCCAGATGGGCTTCATGCTGCTGCAGTGCGGGCTCGGCCTGTTCTACCTGGCCTTGCTGCACATCGTCGCGCACTCGCTCTACAAGGCGCATGCCTTCCTCTCCTCCGGCGGCGCGGTCGAGCGGATAGCGGCGGCGCGGCGGCTGGGGCCGGTGGCGAAGCCGGACGGCGCGGCCGTCGGGTTGGCGATGCTGGGGGCGGCAATCCTCTATGGGGCGCTCGCGATCGGCTTCGGAGCTTGGGCGAAGCCACCCCAGGCAGTGGCACTGGGCGCGATCCTGGTATTCGGCGTCGCCTATCTGATCGTGCAGGGGATGAGCCCGGCCGCACCGAAGCCGCTGCTCCAGCGCACCCTTGGCTTCGCGATCCTCGCGACCTCTGCCTATTTCCTCCTGCACGACGCCGCCGAATGGCTCACCATCGGCACCCTGCCGCCGGTCCCCGCGCCGGGGCCGTTCCAATGGGTGCTGCTCGGCGTCGCCCTGGTCGCTTTCGGCGGCATCGCGGTGGCCCAGGCGATGCTGCCGCTGTGGTGCGACCATCCGGCGGCGCAGCGTCTGCGCACGCATCTCTCCCACGGTTTCTACGTCAACGCGCTGCTCGATCGGGTGATCGGCAGCCGGGTCATCGGAAAGGCTTGATCCCATGTATCGCAGTGCCGACCCGCAATCCCATGCGCCGCAGCCCAGCTATGTCGGGCTGCTGCTGGAGGCCGCCGAACAGGCTGCCCGCGCCGTACCGCCGCTCTGGCCGCTGGCGACCAGCGTCGCGGTGAACCCGTTCCTGGGCCATACCCGCCGCAGCCTCGCGCAGGCCTCCGCCTGGCTGGCCCGGAGCGGCGGCGCCAGGGCGACCATGCCGCGTGCCTGGTATCGCGCCCGGATCGCCGAAGGCGCCATTTACGAGAGCGACCTTTACGCCGCGTGGGAGGCGACGCCCGCGGGCGAGCGGCCGCACCCGTTCGAACATTTCCTGATCGAGATCCGGCACGACGGCGTCGATCCCGTTCCCCATCCGACATTGGCGGAGATCGCCGCGGTGCCAGGGCACACCGACTGGTCGTCCGTGATCGCCGACCAGATCGGCGGCTGGGCTGGCAGCTATTTCGATGCCGGGCAGGCGCTGTGGGCGGCGCCGCAGGGGCAGGGCGCCTATGCCGGATGGCGCGAACAGGCCGCGCTTGATCGCACGCCCGAAATCCATGGCATGGCCGGCTTCCGCGCCTTTGTCGGCGCAGCGCCGGCCACGGCGAGCGATGCCATCGCCGTCAGCGCCGCCCGGCTCGGCCTTCGCGCCGAGGCGGCGGAACGCTATTTCGAGCGGCTGCTGATGAGCCTTGGCGGGTGGGCGCAGTTCGCCCGCTATCGTCGCTGGCAGGCGGAACTGGCGAGCGGTGCCGATGGCACGCTGGTCGATCTGCTCGCGGTGCGACTGCTCTGGGAAGCGGCACTGTGGGAACTGGGCGGCGCTGCCTTGCGGGAGCGCTGGGCGGACGCCGCGCGCACCTATGAAACGCCGACGCGGCCAAGCCAGGATTGCTGCATCGACGCCATCCTCCAGCACGCCGCCGAGATCGCCGAACAACGGCGGCTGGTCGCACGGCTGCACGCGCCGGCGGCAGCGGCAGGGGCAACGATGCCGATCGCGCAGATGGCGTTCTGCATCGACGTGCGATCGGAGCCGATCCGAGCTGCGATCGAGCGGGTGGCGCCGGGAATCCGCACCAAGGGTTTCGCCGGTTTCTTCGGTATCGCCACTGCGCATCGGCCGCACGCCGCGTGCGATGGCGAGGCGCGGCTGCCGGTGCTGCTCCGGCCGGGTTTGACCAGCGATGATGGCGGCGACCCGCATCTCGAGGCGCTCGACCATGCCAATGCGCGCGGCGATCGCGCGTGGGGAAGGTTCAAGCAGGCGGCAGTCTCTTCCTTCGCCTTCGTCGAGGCGGCGGGGTTGGCCTATGCCGCCAAGCTGCTGAAGAACACGCTGGGTCTTGGCGCTGCACCCCGGACGCGGGGCAAGCCGCGCTTCCATCCGCCCTTGCCGCAGCGGGACGCCGTCGATGCTGCCGAGCGGATCCTGCGCGCCATGTCGCTGACCAGCGACTTTGCGCCGCTGGTGATCCTGGTGGGACACGGCGCGGGCGTGACCAACAATCTCCACGCCAGCGCGCTTCAGTGCGGGGCGTGCGGCGGCCATGGCGGTGACGTGAATGCGCGGCTGCTGGCGGGACTTCTCAATGATCCGGTGGTGCGCAAGGGGCTGGCGGAGCGGGGCATCGACATTCCTGCCGAGACGGTGATGATCGGCGGTCTGCACGATACGACCAGCGATCGCATCCAGCTGTTCCACGAGGATGCCGCAGTGCCCGCCCCGCTGCTCGCGGCGGTGGAACAGGCCTTGGCGCAGGCCTCCGTCGAAGCCGCCGTCGCCCGCGCCGTTCGCTTGCCGCGGGCGGAGGGCGTGCGGCATGTCCTCGCCCGCGGTCGCGACTGGGCGGAGGTACGGCCCGAATGGGGCCTTGCCGGATGCAGCGCCTTCATCGCCGCGCCGCGCAGCCGCACGGCCGGAAGGTCGCTGGGCGGACGTGCCTTCCTCCATGACTATGACTGGCGCGCCGACGCCGATCTGGGGGTGCTGGAACTCATCCTCACCGCGCCGGTGGTGGTCGCCAGCTGGATCAGCCTGCAATATTACGGCTCCAGCGTTGCGCCCGGCGTGTTCGGGGCCGGGAACAAGCTGCTCCACAATGCGGTCGGCGGGATCGGCGTGCTCGAAGGCAATGGCGGGCTGCTGCGGGGCGGGCTGCCCTGGCAGTCGGTGCACGACGGCCAGCGGCTCGTGCACGATCCGCTGCGGCTTGCCGTGGTGATCGAGGCGCCGACGGCGGCGATCAGCGACGTGCTTGCCCGGCATGACGCGGTGCGGGCGCTGTTCGACCATCGCTGGCTGCATCTGCTGGCCATCGACGAATTCGGGAAGGTCGCCTGGCGCTACGTCGGGGGACTGCGCTGGCAGCCGTTCGCACAGGAGGTTTGACGATGCGGATCGAAATCGCCCCTTCACTGCGTGTGGCGGAGCCCGAGGTGGAGCTTGCCGGCATCGAGCGGCGCGTCGCCTGGGTGCTGGCGCATCCCGGCACCAGCCCCTGGCTGCGGGCTGCGCTGGAGGCGGCGCTGGCGGAAGACCCGGTGGCGATCGCCAACGATGTCGAGATGCTGCGCCACCTGCTGCTTCCCCGCAGCACCGCGCATGCGATCCTCGCCGCAGCCACCGCGCGCTGACGGAGAAGACCGTAGGCGAAGCTGTCATGTTTATGCTTCAATGAAGCTGTATGGACCTGAAGATATCCGGCTTCGAACAGCAGATCAGCTTGCGGCAATTGCGCTATCTGGTTGCACTGGGCGAGCAGGCGAGCTTCACCCGGGCGGCCGCGGTTTCGGGCGTCAGCCAGCCTTCGCTTTCCCAGTCGATTCGCCAGTTGGAGGATGCGCTGGGCGCGCCGCTCGTGGAACGCGGTGCGCGCGCCTTCCTCACGCCGCTTGGCCGCGAAGTGGCGGCGCGTGCGCAGCGCATCCTGCTGGAGGTCCGCGATCTGGGTGAACTGGCGGGTGCCGGGGATACGGCATTGCTCGGCACGATCCGGCTGGGCGTGACGCCCACCATCGGCGCCTATCTGCTGCCGCGGCTGGTCGCGCGATTGCACCAGCAGTTCCATGATCTGCGTGTGCATGTCCGCGAAAACCCGCCGGCGCTGTTGGTGGAAGGCCTGGCGGCAGGGGCACACGACGTGATCCTGGCGCAACTGCCGCTGCAGGCCGCCGGCGCGCATGTCGAGCGGCTGTTCCGCGAGCCGCTGCACCTTGCCATGGCCGCGGATCACCCGCTAGCCGCCCGCACCACGATCGGCAGCGAGGATCTGGCCGGGCAGGACCTGCTCACGCTCCAGCGCAGCTACCGTCTGGCCGAGCAGACCATCGCCATCGCCGAGGAGGCGGGCGCACGGGTGCGGGACGATTACGAAGGCACCAGTCTGGATGCGATCCGCCAGATGGCCGGCATGGGCATGGGGCTGGCGGTGCTGCCCGAGCTCTATGTGCGGCAGGAGATTCGCGCCGGCGACGACGTGGTCGCGCGGCCGTTCCACGCCGGGCGGCACTATCGCGAGCTCGGCTTGCTCTGGCGGAGCGGGGTGGCGCGGGCGGCAGCCTATAAGAGACTGGCACAGGAATTGGTCGCCTGCGTCGAAGACATAGGAATATCCTATCGATGATATAGCCGGCGCACCATTGTGCTTATGGTGCACCGCACGCACTTCATCGATCGTGAAGGGAGCTGACGTAGCGATGGCAAAACAGAAGATCGGCTGGGCGCAGGTACGCGGCTGGCTGAGCGAGGTGATCGGGCCCGATGGCGGCTATCTGCGGCTGGCGATGGTTTATGGCGTCGCCATCAGCCTGTTGTCGCTGGCCACCCCAATCTCGGTGCAGCTGCTGATCAACAGCGTGGCCAAGATCGCACTACCGGCGCCGCTGATCACGCTATCGGCGATGCTGTTCACGCTGCTGCTGATCGTGGTGATCCTCAGCGCGCTGCGCGTCCACATCATGGCGCTGTTCGAGCGGCGCCTGTTCGCGCGCACGGTGGCCGAGATCACCGTCCGGGTGGTGCACGCCCGCAATCCTTTCTTCGCCGATGCGCGCCGGATCGACCTGTTCAATCGATATTTTGACCTGATGACAGTGCAGAAGAGCGTGCCGAGCCTCGTCATCGGCGGCTTCACCATTCTGCTCCAGTCGGTGGTGGGGCTGGTGGTCACCAGCTTCTACCATCCGTTCTTCCTGGCCTTCAACGTGATCCTCATCACCCTGGTCTGGCTGATCTGGCAGCTCTGGTCGCCCGGCGCGATCCGCTCGGCGGTGGCGCTCAGCCATGCCAAGCATAATGCGGCGCGCTGGCTGGAGGGGCTGGGCACCTCGAACGGATTCTACAAGTCCAGCCGCCATCTCGACTTCGCGATGGACGGGTCGGAATCGATGACCGCCGCCTATGTCGCCGCGCACCGCCGCCATTTCCGCTTCAGCTTCACCCAGACCTGCGCCTATCTGCTGCTCTACGCCAGCGCGAGCGCCGCGCTGCTGGCGATGGGCGGCTGGCTGATCCTGCAGGGGCAGTTGTCGATCGGCCAGCTGGTCGCCGCCGAACTGATCCTGTCGGGCGTCTTCTATGGCCTCGGCCAGCTCGGCCACTATCTCGACGCCTTCTACGACATGGCCGCGGCGGCGGAGGAAGTTTCGCTGCTGTACGCGATACCGCACGAGACCCATACCCGCAGCACCGAAGCGCCGGGCAATGGCGAGGTGCGACTGCGCGAGGTCGAGGCCGGCGACGCCCGGATCGACCTGACCATTCCCGCGGGCGCGCAGCTGATCGCGGTCGGCGCGCCGGCAATGGACAGCCGCCTTGCGATGCTGCTCAAGCGCAACACCCAGCCCGACCGCGGCCTGGTGATGGTGGGCGGCGTCGATCTCGAGGCGCTCGACGTCTACCGGCTCCGTTCGGACGTGATCGTGCTCGATCGGCCGACGATCGTCGAGATCAGCATCCGCGAGTATCTGGGCCTGGCCGGCGCGGGGATCCCCGCCGGCAAGGTGCTCGATGCACTGGCGCTGGTCGGGCTCGACGCCCGTATCGGGCAGCTCCCGGAAGGAATGGAGACGCCGCTCGCCGCATCGGGCTATCCGCTGTCGATCGGCGAGCTGATGGCGTTGAAGCTCGCCAATGCACTGCTCGCCCGGCCCAAGGTGCTGCTGCTGAGCCCCTTGTACGACCTGATGCCGATCGAGCGGCTGACTGCGGCGCTCGATGCGCTGCGCGAGGCCGGTACGACGGTGCTGCTGTTCACGGGGCGGCCGGAGGCGATCCGCCGCGACGGCTATCTGTGGCTGGGCAAGACTGCCCAGACCCGCTTCGACACGGTGGACCAGCTCCGCACCGCGCTTGCCGATCTGGAGGCTCGCAATGCCCTTTAAGCCCGATCATATCGGCCATTTTCCGACCCTTGCCGCGATGCGCCTGCCGCGGATCGCCCGGGCGATCGCGTGGATGATCGTCATTACAGTGGCGCTGCTCGGCGTCACCATGGTCTATGTTCCCTGGGTGCAGACGGCGCCGGGACGGGGGCAGGTCGTAGCGCTCGATCCCCACGATCGGGTGCAATCCGTCACCGCAATGGTGCCGGGACGGGTCGAGCGCTGGTTCGTCACCGACGGCCAGGCGGTGAAGAAAGGCGATCCGATCGCCAAGATCTCGGACAACGACCCGGAACTGCTCGCCCGCCTCGCCGCCGAGCGCGACCAGGTGCTGGCCGAGATTTCGTCGGTCGAAAGCGCGCGTGCCGTGGCCTCGATCGACGTCAATCGCGCACGGACCCTGTTCAACGAGGGGCTTGCGGCGCGTCGCGACTATGAACAGGCGCAGATCCGCGTCGCCGATCAGGGGGCCAAGCTCGCGGAGTCGCGGGCCAAGCTGAACCGGATCGAGGTGTCGCTCAACCGCCAGGCGGTGCAGATCGTTCGCGCGCCCCGCGACGGCCGCATCCAGACGCTGAACGCCGCCGCCGGCGCAACGCTGGTAAGTGCCGGCACCGAGCTGGCGACGCTGGCGCCGGAAGGCAGCACCGAGCGCGTGGTCGAGTTGATGGTCGATGGGCGCGACGTCGCGCTTGTCCATCCGGGGCGCCGCGTGCGGCTGGAGTTCGAAGGCTGGCCCGCAATCCAGCTGAGCGGCTGGCCCTCCATGGCCTGGGGGCTGTTCGACGGGCGGGTGCGCTCGGTCGATCCCTCGGCAATGCCCGACGGCCTGTTCCGCGTGTTGATCGAACCCATGCCGGGCACCCCGGTCTGGCCGGGTGACCGCTTCGTGCGCCTCGGCGCCAAGGTGCGCGGCTGGGTACAGGGCGAAACGGTGCCGGTCGGCTATGAACTCTGGCGCCAGCTCAACGACTTCCCGCTCGAATTCGGCACCGGCTCGGACAAGGGCGAGGACAAGGGCATGGACATCTACAAGAAGAAAAAGAAATGATCCGGCAACTGCTCGCTCTCGTCGCTCTGGCGTTCGCGGTGCCCGCCGCGGCGCAAGGGCCTCTCACGCTCGACCAGGTGCTGCGCTCCTCGGCGCAGAACGCGCCGCAGATCATCGAGGCGCTGGCCAAGCAGCGCCAGGCCGAGGGCAAGGCGTTGAGCGCCGAGGGCGCGTTCGACGTGGTGTTCGACGTCGATGCGCAGGCGCGTGCCTTCGGCTATTATGACGGATCGGTGGTGGAGGCGAAGGCCAGCCGCGCGCTCGATAACAATGGCGGCGGGCTCTACGCCGGCTACCGTGTCTCCCGCGGCAAGTTCCCGGTCTATGAGGACAAGGCCTACACCAACCAGCTCGGCGAGTTCAAAGTCGGCGCGGTCTTCTCGCTGCTCCGCGACCGAGTGACCGACGAGCGCCGGACCAAGCTGCGCCTCGCCGACCAGGACGTCGACGTCGCGCGGCTGGAGCGCGAGATGGTGGCGATCGGCGTGCAGCGCCGGGCGATGAGCACCTATCAGGCCTGGGCAGTCGCGGGCCTCCGGCTGAAGGCGTATCGGGACCTGCTGGCCCTTTCCGAGAAGCGCCGCTCGCAGCTGGCGCGCCAGGTGCAGCTGGGTGCCCGGCCGCAGATCCTGATCACCGAGAACGACCAGAACCTGGCCCGCCGCCGCTCGCTGGTGGCGCAGGCCGAACAGAAGTTCGCGGAGGCTGCCAATGCGCTTTCCTTCTTCTGGCGCGACGGAAACGGCGTGCCGCTGGTTCCTGCCGCGGAGCAATTGCCGGAGGCACTGCCCGAACTGGCGATCGCTCCGCGCAAGGCCGGGCCGTTCCTGCGCCCCGATCTGAAGACCGTGCTGGTGCGGATCGACCAGTCGCTGGCCCGTCTCGACCTTGCCGAGAACGACCTCAAGCCGCGTCTTGATGCCCGGGCGGAGCTGGGGAAGGACGTCGGTGCGATCGGCCTGGGTGGCCCGTCCCGCACGCCGGCGGAGGCGATGGTCGGCGTGAAATTCTCGGTACCGCTCGAGCGGCGCAGTGCGCGCGGGCGCATTGCCGAGGCCCGGGCGGAGATCGACGGCCTTCGCACCCGCCACCGGATGCTGGAGGAACAGATCGCCATCGAGGTGAAGGGCATTGCCATCGGCATCGAGGGTGCCGACAAGGTCGCCGACCTTGCCGGCCAGGAGGCCGACCTGGCAGGCAAGATGGCGGTGGCCGAGCAGCGCCGCTTCGACATGGGCGCCAGCGACTTCTTCCTGATCAACCAGCGCGAGGAAAGCGCGACCGACGCCCGGCTGCGGGCGCTGGATGCGCGGTACCAGGCGCTGGTCGCGCGCGCTGACCTCGCGGCGGCAACGGCGGACCGCGCGGTGCTGGGGCTCTGACTAGCCCGTGATCTCCTTGGCGATCTGCCGCACCGTTTCCTTGATCACGCCGCCGCGTCCCGCATCGCCCTTGAGCATGGACGACATGAAGCCTTTGGCCTGCGCAAGCGTCAGGTGCGGCGGGAAGGGGGCGACGTCCGGGTCGGTCTTGACCTCCAGCACCACCGGCCGGTCGGCGCGCAGGGCGGCGTCCCAGGCATCGCCCAGCGCCTCGGGCGTGTCGACATGGATGCCCTGCAGCCCGATCAGTTCGGCGAAGCGGGCATAGGGCACGTCGGGGATGTCCTGCGTGGTCGGGAAGCGGGGATTGCCCTCCATCACCCGCTGTTCCCAGGTGACCTCGTTGAGATCCTGGTTGTTGAACACGCAGACGATGAAGCGCGGGTCGGCCCAGCGCTGCCAGTATTTGGCGACAGTGATCAGCTCAGCCATGTTGTTCATCTGCATCGCGCCGTCGCCGACCAGCGCCACCACCGGCCGATCGGGATGGGCGAACTTGGCACCGATCGCATAGGGCACCGCCGCGCCCATCGAGGCGAGCCCGCCCGACAGCGAGGCACGCTGCCCCGCCTTCACGCGATAGTCGCGCGCATACCAATTGGCGCAGGAACCCGAATCCGAGGTGACGATGGCGTTGGCGGGGAGCCGCGGCGACATTTCCCACACCACGCGTTGCGGGTTGACCGGGTTCGCCTCCGCCATCGCCCGCGCCTCGATCGTCTTCCACCATTTGGCGACTTCGTGGGCGATGCCTTCCTGCCAGCTGCGGTCCTCCTTGCGCTGGAGCAGGGGGAGCAGTGCCTTCAGCGTCTCCGCCGCGCCACCATGAAGGTTGCACTCCACCGGATAGCGCAGGCCAAGCATCGCCGGATCGATGTCGATCTGCACGGCGCGCGCCTGGCCTTCCTCGGGGAGGAACTCGGCCCAGGGGAAGCCGGTGCCGATCATCAGCAGCGTGTCGCAGCCCGCCATCATGTCCGACGAAGGCTTGGTGCCGAGCAGCCCGATCGCACCGGTGACGAAAGGCAGGTCGTCCGCCAGCACGTCCTTGCCGAGCAGCGCCTTGGCGACACCGGCGCCCAGGCGCTCGGCAATCTCGATCACCTGTGCCTCTGCGCCACGCGCGCCGGCACCGATCAGGATCGCGACCTTCTGCCCGGCATCGAGGATCTCCGCGGCCTGCGCCAGCGCGCTTGCCGGCGGCACCACCTGCGGGCGGACATAGCCGGGGCCGGAGCGGGTAAAGCCGTGCTGGAGCGGCGGGTCCTGGTACGGCTCGTCCTGCACGTCCTTGGGGAGCACGATCGCGGTCACGTCGCGATTGGCGATCGCGATACGGATCGCGCGATCGGTGACGTGGCGGAGCTGGGCCGGGGCGGACACCTCCTGCACATAGCCGCACACGTCCGAGAACAGCCGGTCGAGGTTGAGCTCCTGCTGGTAGCTGGCCCCGCGCACGGTGCTTTCGGCCTGACCGGCGATGGCCAGCAGGGGGACGTGGTCGAGCTTGGCATCGTACATGCCGGTGACGAGGTGCGTCGCGCCTGGCCCGCCGGTGGAAAGGCACACGCCCAGCTCGCCGGTGAACTTTGCGTGCGCGCTGGCCATGAAGGCGGCCATTTCCTCGTGGCGGACCTGGATGAAGTCGATGCCGTCGCCCGCAGCTTCGGCGCGTTGCAGCGCGCCGAGCACGCCGTTGATGCCGTCGCCCGAATAGCCGTAGATCCGCGTCACGCCCCAGGCCTTGAGCCGCTCCACGAAAAAGTCGCTCGTCTGCTTCGCCATCTGCCGTCTCCTGAAGTTGCTGGGAGAAACCGCCGGGAGGGAGGATGGTTCAGGGCGAGGAGCGAAGGTCGTGCCCCGCACACGGGGTTGCAGCGGCAGGGTAAAGACGGGTACGCCGGTAACCTTCTATCTCTTTGAGTTTCCTTATGTCGCCCAGCCAGCGCAGCCGAAAATCCTCGTTCTCCCTCCATGCCGGCCTAGGCGCCCTTCTGGTCCTGCCGTTCGGCGCGGACACAGTGCTGCCGCTCGGCACCGCGACCTGGGCGGGCTATCTGCTGCCGACGGTGATCGCCTATACGGCAGGGCGGCCGACGGTGCCGCTGGTCGTCGCCGCGCTGGCCACGCTGCTCAACTTCGCCGGGTTCACGCTCGCGCCGCCGGGGGTCGACCCGCAGGTGGTGCTGGTCAACCGCATCCTCGGCACCGCGATCATCTGGATCCTGGCGGGGATCGGCTTCGCCTTCATCCGGAACCGGCTGGCGATCCAGCGCGAGGAATGGCTGCAATCGGGGCAGGTCGGCCTCGCCAAGGCCGTGGCCGGCGAACTGCCGCTCGACGAGCTGGCGACGGCGGCGCTGCGCTTCCTCGCCGACTATACCGGCGCGCAGGCTGGGGCAATCTTCGTGCGCGACCGGAGCGGCGCGGGTTTCCGGCGCCGGGGCACCTATGCGGTGCCGGGCGATGCGCCGCTGCCGGAGTGGGTCAAGCCGGGTGAGGGACTGCTCGGCCAGGCGATCGCTGATCGGCGGCAGTTCGTGCTCGATCAGGTGCCGGAGGGCTATCTCTACTACGGCTCCGGCCTCGGCCAGGCGCAGCCGCGCACGCTGCTGATCGGCGTCACCGAGGCGGATGGCGAGATCAACGGGGTGCTCGAGCTCGGCTTGCCCGGCGCGGTCGACCCGCAGGTGCAGAGCCTGCTGGAGCGGATCAGCGGCCAGCTCGGCGTGTCGATCCGCTCCGGCAAGTATCGCGCCCGGCTGCGGGAACTGCTCGAGCAGACGCAGAAGCAGGCCGAGGAACTGCAGGTCCAGAGCGAGGAACTGCGCGTCAACAACGACGAGCTGGAGGCGCAGAGCCGCGAGCTGCAGGATACCGCCGCCCGGCTGGAGGCGCAGCAGACCGCGCTCGAACAGAGCAATGCCGAGCTGGAGGCCCAGACCCGCGCGCTGGAGCTGCAGCGCGACGAACTCGCCCGCGCACAAGGCTCGCTGGAGCAGCAGGCCGCCGATCTGGAGCAGGCCAGCCGCTACAAGTCGGAATTCCTCGCCAATATGAGCCATGAGCTGCGTACCCCGCTCAACTCGCTGCTGATCATGGCGCGGCTGCTGGCGGAGAACCGTGCGGGCAACCTCAGCGCGGACCAGGTCCGGCACGCCGAGACGATCGAGACCTCGGGCAACGACCTGCTCACGCTGATCAACGACATTCTCGACATCTCGAAGATCGAGGCAGGCAAGCTGGAGCTGCAGCCGCGCCGCGTCCGCATCGCGCCGATGCTCGACAAGCTGAAGGCGGTGTTCGGCGCCTCCGCCACCGCCAAGGGGCTGGGCTTCCACATCGAGCAGGCGGCGGGCGCGCCGGGCGAGATCGAGACCGATCCGCAGCGGCTGGAGCAGGTGCTCAAGAACTTCCTGTCGAACGCGATCAAGTTCACCGCCAGGGGCGAGGTGTCGCTGGGCGTTTCGCGGCGGCCGGACGGGCGGATCGCCTTCACGGTGCGGGATACCGGCGTCGGCATCCCGGCCGAGCAGCAGCAGGTGATCTTCGAAGCGTTCCGCCAGGCGGACGGTACGGTCAGCCGCAAATATGGCGGCACCGGCCTGGGCCTGTCGATCTCGCGCGAGCTGGCGCGGCTGCTCGGCGGCGAGGTGCTGGTCGAGAGCGTGGCGGGCGAGGGGAGTGCCTTCTCGCTCGTGCTGCCCGACGTCTATGATCCGGCGCTGGTCCAGACCCCCGCGCCGTTGCCGAGCCCCAGCCCGGCGCCGATCAAGCCGCTGCCCTCCAATCCCAAGCCCGGCCGCCGCCGCAGCGCCGAGCCATGCGAGGACGATCGCGAGACGCTGTCGGGTGACTCGCGCGTGATCCTGATCGTCGAGGACGATCCCGTCTTTGCGCGCATCCTGTGCGACATCGCCCATGATCTGGGCTTTCAGTGCCTGATCGCCGGCACCGCCGACGAGGGCGCGTTGCTGGCGCGGCAATATGTGCCGAACGCGGTGATCCTCGACATGAACCTGCCGGACCATACCGGTCTGTCGGTGCTCGACCGGATCAAGCGCGACGTGCGCACCCGGCACATCCCGGTGCATGTCGTCTCGGTCGACGACGACAGCCAGGCGGCGCTGTCGAGCGGCGCGGTCGGCTATCTGTTCAAGCCGGTAAAGCGCGAGCAGCTGGTCGACATGCTCGAGGGCCTGGAGGCGCGGATGTCGCAGCGGATGCGGCGCGTGCTGGTGGTGGAGGACGACGCGCAGCAGGCGGAAAGCGTCAAGGCGCTGCTCGCCTCGCGGGAGGTGGAGACGGTGCAGGCCCATTCCGCCGCACAGACCTTCGAACGGCTCGGCCAGGAAACCTTCGACTGCATGGTACTCGACCTCAACCTGCCGGATGCGTCGGGTCTCGACCTGCTCGACCGGCTGAGCGAGGACGACAGCGTCG
This sequence comes from Sphingomonas pituitosa NBRC 102491, assembly GCF_001598435.1. GTDB lineage: Bacteria > Pseudomonadota > Alphaproteobacteria > Sphingomonadales > Sphingomonadaceae > Sphingomonas > Sphingomonas pituitosa. The sequence goes on along the minus strand of NZ_BCYY01000015.1, from coordinate 66,578 downwards.
GGTTCCCGCCGGTGATCGTCTATACCGGTCGCGACCTCAGCCCGGACGAAGAGCTGCGCCTGCGCAAATATTCCAAGTCGATCATCGTCAAGGGCGCCAAGTCGCCCGAGCGACTGCTCGACGAGGTAACGCTGTTCCTCCATCAGGTCGTGTCCGAGCTGCCAGAGCCGCAGCAGGCACTGATCGCCAAGGCGCTGGGCCGCGACGCCGCGCTGGAAGGCCGCTCGATCCTGGTGGTCGAGGACGACATCCGGAACGTTTATGCCCTGACGAGCATTTTCGAGCCGCATGGGGTCAAGGTTCGCATCGCCCGCAACGGCCGCGAGGCGCTGCACGCGCTGGACGAGTCCGTGCGCCATCTCACCGACCCGGTCGATCTCGTGCTGATGGACGTGATGATGCCGGAGATGGACGGCCTCACCGCCACGCGCGAGATCCGAAAGCAATCCTGGGGCAAGACGCTGCCGATCCTGATGCTCACCGCAAAGGCGATGGCGCGCGACCAGCAGGAGTGCCTGGACGCCGGTGCGAACGACTATCTCGCCAAGCCGCTCGACATCGACAAGCTGCTCAGCCTGGTGCGGGTGTGGATGCCGCGGTGATCGACGAGGTTTTCCCGGCGCATGAGGAGATCGAACTCGACCTGCTGCTCGAAGCGATCTGGCGGCACTATCAGTACGACTTTCGCGGCTATTCGCGCGGATCGTTGCATCGGCGGATGGAGCGCGCCTGCCACCGCTTTGGCTGCGAGGGGTTCTCGCATCTCCAGCATCGGCTGCTGCGCGAGCCCGCCATGTTCGCCGAACTGATGGGGTTCCTCACCATCCAGGTGAGCGAGATGTTCCGCGATCCGGCCTATTTCCGGGCGTTGCGCGAGAAGGTGGTGCCGCATCTGCGTACCTGGCCGTCGCTCAAGGTGTGGATCGCCGGCTGCGCCAATGGCGAGGAATTCTACTCGCTCGCCATCCTCTTCCGCGAAGAGGGGCTGGAGGACCGGACGATCTTCTATTGCACGGATATCAGCCCGGCGGCGCTCGCCAAGGCCGAGGCGGGGATATTCGATCTGGCTCGGATTCCGCAATTTACCGAGAATCACCGGCTTTCCGGCGGGCATAGCTCGCTTTCCGATTACTACACGGCGGCCTATGGTGGCGCGGTGTTCGACAAGAGCCTTCGTGCCCGCGCGGTGTTCGCGGAACATAGCCTCGCCACCGACCAGGTGTTCGCCGAGGCGCATCTGGTGTCCAGCCGGAACGTGCTGATCTATTTCGATCGCGGCCTGCAGGATCGCGCGCTTGGGCTGTTCGGGGAGTCGCTGGTGCGCGGCGGCTTCCTGGGGCTGGGCGCGCGCGAGACGCTGCGCTTCTCGCGCCATGCGGGTGCTTTTGCCGATTTCGACGCTGGTGAGCGGATCTACCGCCGCAACACCGTGGCGCTGCAGGCGATCGCCGATGCGTGATCCGGTAAAGGTCCTCGCCGTCGACGACGTGCCCGAAAACCTCATCGCGCTGGAGGCATTGCTCGCCCAGGACGGGCTGGAGCTGCTTACCGCCGCCTCCGGCATGGAGGCGCTGGAGCTGCTGCTGGTGCACGACGTCGCGCTGGCGCTGCTCGACGTGCAGATGCCGGGCATGGACGGGTTCGAACTCGCCGAACTGATGCGCGGTACCGAGCGCACTCGCCGGGTGCCGATCATCTTCCTGACCGCCGTCGCCACCGACGAACGCCGCCGCTTCCGCGGCTATGAAACCGGCGCGGTCGATTATCTGCTCAAGCCCGTCGATCCGCAGATCGTGCGCAACAAGGTCGAGATTTTCGTCGAGCTGGCGCGGCAGCGGCAGGAGATCGCGCATCAGCGCGATCGCCACGCCGCCGCGCTCGCAAGGCTGAAGGCGCATCGTGACAATTCGCCGCTCGCCATCGTCGAGTTCGATGCCGATCAGCGGATCATCGCCTGGTCGGCCGGAGCCGAGCGGATGTTCGGCTGGCGTGCGGCGGAGGTTTCCGGCCTGCGCCCGTCCGAGCTCGAATGGCTCGATGCCGAACATGCCGCGCGGTTCGACACGATGATCCGGGGCATGATCATCGGCGAGCAGCTCCGCGACATGCGGCCGCTGCGCCTGCGGACGGCCGTGGGCGTGACGCTCGACTGCGAAGTCTATGGCTCGGCACTGCTGGGGGCGGATGGGTCGCTGCTCTCGGTCAACACCCAGATTCTCGACGTCACCGATCGGGTACGCGCCGAGGAAACCCAGCGGCTGCTGATCGGCGAGCTCAACCACCGGGTGAAGAACACGCTCGCCTCGGTGCAGGCGATCGCCACCCAGACGCTGCGCCATTCCTCCGGGCCGTCGGACTTCGCGCCTACCTTTATCGGCCGTATCCACGCGCTCGCGCGGGCCCATTCGCTGCTCAGCAGCACCACCTGGCAGGGCGCCAGCCTGCAGGAACTGGTGGAGGGCCAGCTACAGACCGGCACCATTGATCCGACCCGAATCGATACGGGCGGGCCCTCCGTCGATCTGGCGCCCGAGCCGGCGCTGCATCTTGCCCTGGTCCTCCACGAGCTGGCGACGAATGCGCACAAATATGGTGCGCTGTCCGTGCCGGAAGGCCGCGTGGCGCTTCACTGGGGCGTACGCGACGGCATGCTGGAGGTCGATTGGCAGGAGCGCGGTGGACCGGTCGTGGCACCGCCGACGCGGCGCGGCTTCGGCACGGCGCTGATCGAGCGCAGCCTCAAGGCGGAGGGGGGCAGCGCGGTCCCCAGCTATGGCGACGACGGTGTCGCGTGGAAGCTCACCATTCCCTATGCGAGCGCGGTGCGGCTGCGCGGAGAGGCCCGCGGTTGCCGCAAGCCGATGCCGGTGCTCCCGTCGGGCGGCAGTGCAGCCCTGATCGGCAAACGGGTGCTGATCGTGGAGGACGAGCCGCTGGTCGCGCTGGAACTCGCCACGATCCTCGGCGATCTCGGCATGGTGGCGGCAGGTGTCGCATCCACGGCGGAAGAGGCGCTGGCGGCGATCACCGCCACGTCTGCCGATGCAGTGTTGCTCGACGGCAATCTGCAGGGCGCGCTGGTGGATGATGTAGCGGCGGCACTGGTCGACCGCGCGATCCCCTTCCTGTTCGTCAGCGGTTATGGTCGCGACCATCTGCCGATCGGCCTCGAATCGGTCACCGTCATCGAGAAGCCGTTCGACGCTCGCACCATCGCGGCGGCACTGCACCAGGTACTGGTTTCCGCCGACGCCTGATCGGGTTCAGGCGGAATCGCGGACGATCAGTTCCGGCAGCATCGCGACGGATCCGACATTCTGCCCCGCGATCCGTGCCAGCAGCAGGTCGACGAGCAGATTGGCGCCGTAGACAACATCCTGGCGAATGGTCGTGAGCGCCGGGGAGGTGTAGCCGGCGAGCAGAATGTCGTCATAGCCGATCACCGCGACGTCCTCCGGCACCCGAAGCCCTCGTCCCGCCAGCGCGCGCATCGCGCTCATGGCGATCACGTCGGAGGCGGCAAGGATCCCGTCCGGTGCCGGATTGGCGGCGAGATAGGCCTCCATCTCGCGATAGGCGTCTTCCATCGTCAGGTGGATCGGCACCACCGTTTCCGTCACGCCCGACGCCGCGGCGATTGCCGTGTGGAAGCCGGTATATCGATCGGCGAACTCCGGCGCTTCGGGATTGCCGAGAAAGGCGAGGCGCCGGCACCCGCGCCGGAGCAGGTGCTGCGCCGCCAGTTCGCCACCGGTGACATTGTCGGTGCCGACGGTGATCTGGTTCGATCCCAGCCGCGCGGCGCCCCACACGACCATGCGCTCGTAGCTGGTTGCCACCCGCTCGATCGCCTCGAGCTGGTCCGACTGGCCGATGAGGATGATGCCGTCGACGCGGCCGGAGGCGATGACGTCGTCCAGCCAGCGCGGGCCCTGGGGCACCACACGCGACAGGAACAGGTCATATCCGCGCTTCGTAAGGGCGTCTGCGAGGCCCCCCAGCAGCCCCATGAAGAAGGGATCGGACAGCGCCTGATCGACCTCATGCCCCAGCGGCACCACCACGCCGATCACCCCGGTACGCTGCTTGCGCAGCGCACTGGCGGTCTGGTTCAAGCGAAAGCCATGTTCCTGCGCCAGCGCGACAATACGTTCGCGTGTGCCCCGCGCGACACGCGGATGATTGGACAAGGCGCGGGAGGCGGTCGAAACCGACACGCCCGCGATCTTCGCCAGCTCGACCAAGCCCACTGACTTCAATTGTCCGGCCCCCCAGGTATGATTTTGTTCTGTCAGCGCTGACAGTATCGTGTCTAATCGATTTGGGAAACCTTAACATTGGTCAGCGGCGGCTCCGACCATCCATCGCTGCCATTTTCGATCCGTCCGGCGAGGCGTCGGCGGTAACCGGGCGCATCGGGGGCGCGGAGCACCAGATCGTACCAGCCGCCGGTTGCGCTGAGCGGCACGCGGGTTTCGCCGGCCCCGATCGCGCGCAAGGCCGGATGGCGCGGCCATTCCGATGTCATGGCCGCAGGCGCCTGCACGATCAGCTGGGGGGCTCCGGTGCGACGCTGCTGCCAGCGGACCGCGCCGGCATGTGCAATCCCCTGGCCGGCGAAGTGGCGGTGGAAGCCGTTGGGGCCGAGCAGCCACAGGTCGTAGCGCCCCTCCGCATCCAGCGGCCATTCGGCCTCGATCGTGCCGCCCTGCTTCAGCGTGTAGCGGCGCGGCACCGCGTCGAGCCGCAGCCGGTCATAGACCTGCACGACCGCCGGCACGCCCGGACATTCGAGCCGCAGCGTGATGCCCCGGGTATCGAGCGCCGCTTCATGGACCTCCAGGGCATAGGGCAGCGCCCGGGCGCGGCGGATGCCGGGTTCCTGCGCCGGGGCCTGACCTGCCGCGACGGGCGCACTCGGTTCGGGCTGCTTCGGCACGGCGGCGGCGCGGACCGCGAGCGGACGCGGGTCCGGCAGCGTCGGGGAGGCGGGGCGGTTCGGCGTGCGGAAATCGAAGGCGCTGGTGAGGTCGCCGCAAACCGCACGTCGCCATGCGGAGATATTGGGCTCCTGCACGCCGAAGCGCTTTTCGAGGAAGCGGATCACCGACGTATGGTCGAAGACCTGCGAATTGACCCAGCCGCCGCGGCTCCACGGCGAGACGACATAGCAGGGGACGCGCGGTCCCAGGCCGTAGGGGCGGCCGATCAGTTCGGGCCGTTCGGACTTCTGGTCGGCTACGCTGGGGATCTGGTGATAGTCGTTGGCGGTGCCGATCTGCGAGATGCCGGCAAATCCACCCGGCGCCGCCGGATCGCGCGACGGCGGGCAGGGTGGGGGTACGTGATCGAAGAAACCGTCATTCTCGTCGAAATTGACGATCAGCACAGTACGCGCCCACACCTCCGGATTGGCAGTCAGCGCGTCGATCACCGCAGCGGTATAGGCCGCGCCCTGCGCCGGGCTGGAGGGGGCAGGGTGTTCGCTGCCCGCGGCATCCGCGATGATCCAGGAAACCTGCGGCAGCCTGCCCGCCACCACGTCGGCACGCAGTTGATCCAGGCCATGGGTGGTGCGTGCGCGCTCGTGCAGTGGCGAGCCCGGCTGCGCCTCGCGATAGGCAGCGAAACCGACCAGGGGATTGTCGGTGAAATTGTCCGCCATGTCCTGGTAGATGCGCCAGTCGATCCCCGCTGCCTGCAGCCGTTCCGGGTAGGTGGTCCAGCGATAGGAGTCGGGATGGCCGCCCTTCGTGGCCAGCTCGTCGTGCGAGTTGCCGATTGCGGGGCCGCCCAGCGTTCCGCTGGGATCGTTGGTGCCGGTCCACAGGAACAGGCGGTTGGTGTTCGTGCCGGTATGCACCGCGCAGTGATAGGCGTCGCAGATCGTGAAGCTCTCGGCGAGCGCGAACTGGAATTCGAGGTCCTCGCGCGCGAAATGGCCCATCGCGCGATCCGTCTTGGCTGCGGCCCAGCGCTGCATCCGGCCCTGGTCCCAGGCGGCCTGTGCGTCGGGCCAGCTGTGCGGCGTGCTCGCCACGCGCATCAGCTCGAAATGCTCTTTCGTCGAAAGATGGAACGGCGCGACCAGGCGGCCGTCCGCCGCTTCCTGTGCCCAGACGCTGCGGCCGTCGGGCAGCGGCACCGTCAGCGGATCGCCGAAGCCGCGCACACCCTTCAGCGTACCGAAATAATGGTCGAAGCTGCGGTTCTCCTGCATCAGGATCACGACATGGGCGACGTCGGCGAGGGTGCCGGTCCGCACATCGGCGGGGATCGCCGCGGCGCGGGCGATCGAGGCCGGCAGCGCGGACGCCACCGCCGCCTGCGCGCCTGCCGCAAGAAACCGCCGCCGAGTGGTCGCGCTGCCCGTCATGTCCGCCTCAACTCCGTCCCGTGGTAACCGATATCTGCGGCCGGGTGCAGCAACTGGATGACGGATTGATGACGGTTCTCAGCGCCGCGACCCGAAAAGATCGTCAAGTGCCCTATCGTGCGTGTCGGTCTCATAGCCATGCGCCGCACGCCATCCGGCATCGAAGCAGGTGGAGGCATAGCGGCGGCCATCGTCGCACAGCAGCGTGACGATCGATCCGGCCTGCCCCACGGCGCGCATCTCCCGGATCAGGGTCGCACAGGCCCAGATGTTGGTGCCCGTGGAAACGCCGCAGGGGCGGCCGAGGACCTGGCTGATGCGGAGCGCAGCGGCGAGGCTGGCGGCATCCGGCACGGTGATCATCCGGTCGATCACGTCGGGCAGGAACGAGGGTTCGAGTTGCAGCCGGCCGATCCCCTCCACGCAGGAAGGTGCGCCGTCGGTCGTGGTGATGCTGCGATCGGCATAGTGGCGGTGGAACACCGAGGCCTCGGGATCGGCGACACACAGGCGTGTTTCCATCCTTCGATAACGCAGATAGCGGCCGATCGTCGCGGAGGTGCCGCCGGTGCCGGCCCCGCAGACGATGTGCGCCGGTATCGGATGCGCTTCCTGCGCCATCTGCTCGAAGATCGACTGGGCGATGTTGTTGTTGCCGCGCCAGTCGGTGGCGCGCTCGGCATAGGTGAACTGATCCATGAAATGGCCTCCGAGCTCGGTCGCGAGGCGCTGCGCCTCCGCCCGCACCGAGCGAGGATCGGCGACTTCATGGCAGTGACCGCCATGGAACTCGATCGCCTCGATCTTCTCGGGCGAGGTGCCCCGCGGCAGCACTGCCACGAAAGGGAGCCCGATCATCTTGGCGAAATAGGCTTCCGATACCGCGGTCGAGCCGCTCGAAGCCTCGACGATCGTCGTCTTCGGCCCGATCCAGCCATTGCACAGGGCATAGAGGAACAGCGAACGACCCAGGCGGTGCTTCAAGCTGCCGGTGGGGTGGCTCGACTCGTCCTTGAGGTACAGGGTGATGCCCGGGGCACCCGGCAGTTCCACCCGCACGAGATGGGTGTCGGCGGAGCGATTGAACTCGGCGTCGATCGTCCGGACGGCTTCGTCGACCCAGGCGCGATCGCAGCGGGTGGGGCGGGGGAGGGGGGCATCGGTCATGACGCGGAGCTTTAGCGGCTCGATCGATCGTCCGTCGACTCCGGAAGCGCCGGTTGTCCCGCGTTGTCCTGATCCAGGCAAGCGCTGTGCGCGCCGCGCGGGTGTAGCATGGCCGACGCCCCAAGGAGTGCAGCGCATGCCAAGTGCCGATGATAGAGACTATTTTCAGTGCCGGGCGCGCGCCGAACTGGCCATCGCATCGACGTGCGAGGACAATATCGCAGCGCTTGCCCATTTCCGCCTCGCCGATGAATATGAGCGCAGGCTACGTGCGCTGGCCGCGCCAATCCGGCATTCTCCTGCAATGCCGCCGTCCGGGTCCTGATCTAGCCGGAGACAAGCAAGTTGCGGGACACGGGAAGCGCCGCCCCCGGCTGGAAGCGTTCGCGGGGTGCGGCTTGCGTCGCGGCGGTCGTGTTCCGCTTGAGACGAACCATGCCGCCGCGCCATTCCAGCACGCCCTCGCGCCGCATCGCCTGCACCGTCCGGTTCACATGGACGCTCGTGAGGCCGAGGGCATCGGCAAGCATTTCCTGCGTCAACGGCATGGCGAAGCCGTCGGGGCCGGCGCGGCCGGCAAGCAGAAGGCGCTCATGGATCTCGAGTAGCCAGTCGTGGATCCGTTCGAAGGCGCTCATCCGGCCGAGCCGCGCCACGTGGCGAAGCAGGTTGACCTCGTCCAGCGCGGCGCTGGCGGCATAGGCTTCTCGCAGGCCTTCGCTGTCAGAGGCGGGTGCCGGGCAAAGAATCGCATCGGAAAGCGCTGTAATCGTGCTGGACGCGACCGGCTGAAAGGTGCCGGGTTCCTGGATGACGTCACCGGGCAGCAGGAAGCTCAGGATCTGGCGGCGACCGTCGCTGAACAGTTGCACGCGGCCAAGCCATCCATCCAGCACGACGAGCGACCCCGCTGATCGCTGCCCGGCAAGGATCAAATCGCGCGCGGCTCGGATCCGCTGCGGAAACTCCGCTGCCGACCGGAGCGACCGGCGATCGCCATCGCTGAGCGAAGCAAGCGCGCCAAGCCTGCTGGTTGCGGATGCATCCGCCACAAGGGAAGAAGCTTCCAGCATAACGTGGAACAAACGCCGCATCGGTGCGCATGGTTCAGCGTGGATGTCTTAACCCGGATCAATAAGAAATCACGTTTCGGGACGAAGATCGTGCATTCGGCGTCACCGGGAAGCCATTGGACGTGCGCCCTTTCTTCGGGAATGTCCCCTGCAGCTTGCTCTGGAGGAACGCAGGCATAGCGGGGTGCCCCCTTTCGGCGGCGAAGGGGGGCAACGCTTGTCTCCCACCAAACACGCTGGTGCCACCCAGGGTTGCCGCCAAACGTACCCTTTTGCAAACCACGCTGGTTCGTCGCTACCTTGGCCTGTTCATCCGTCGAGCATCGCCTGACCAACCGGCCTCGTTCCTTGCAACAGCGGCCGCGGGCGTAGTGCGGCCGCATCCCAAGGGCGCGCGGTTAGCCACGACGCCGCACCGTCAGCGGGGGCAGGCTGGCGCACCTTCGGTGGGGAACGTGATCCTATTCGGCGGCGACTTCCAGCGGCATGGGGCCGGTGGGCACTACATCCATCGCGCGCGCGAACCAGGCGCAGGTGCGCTCCAGACCCTCCGTCAGCGGTACGCGCGGTTCCCAACCGAGCAGTTCACGCGCGCGCCCGATGTCCGGCTTGCGGCGCCGCGGATCGTCCACCGGAAGTGGATGATATTCAATCGCAACATTGTCACCGATGAAGCCCGCCACCCGTTCTGCCAGTTCGCCGACGGTGATTTCATGCGGATTTCCGAGGTTTATGGGTTCCATTCCTGTGATATCGCTATTCATTAGCAGGATTAAGCCCTGCACCAGATCGGAGACGTAGCAAAAGCTGCGGGTCTGGCTACCATCGCCATACAGCGTCAGCGGCTTGCCGGAGAGTGCCTGCACGATGAGGTTCGAGACCACGCGACCGTCATCGAAATGCATATGGGGTCCATAGGTGTTGAAAATGCGCGCTACCCGCACTTCCGCCCGCCCGGTGCGGCAAAAGTCATAGGTCAGCGCCTCGGCGGCGCGTTTTCCTTCGTCGTAGCAGGCGCGCGGGCCCGTGCAGCTTACCCAACCGCGATATTCCTCCCGCTGCGGGTGCATCTCCGGGTCGCCATAGACCTCGGAGGTGGACGTCAGCAGGAATCGGGCACCTGCATCGGCGGCGAGCCGTAGCAGGCGGTCTGTGCCAACCACATTGGTTAGCATGGTGTGTTCGGGGTCTACCTGATACTGCGGCGGGGAGGCCGGGCAGGCGCAGTTGTAGATCTGCTTGAAGCGGTGCGCGCGGTCTAGAATGGAGGCGGGGAGCGCCTCGACGATGTCGCCGCGGACGAACTCGAAGCCCGGGCGCCCCTCCAGCCCGCGAAGATTGTCGAGGTTGGACGTCTGCAGATTGTCGAGGCAGACGACCTGCTCGCCGCGATCGAGCAGTTCGGCACAGAGGTGCGAGCCGATGAATCCTGCGCCGCCCGCCACCAGGATCAGGGATTTTTCGTCGTCGTTCGTCATGCGGGCATTCCTCTCCTGGCGCGTGCCGTGCGGCCGCGCTCTTGCTTCTTCGAGATGGGCTTCGAGTTCGGCTGCGCGGTGCGCTGCGTCATGGCCTTCGAACAGTCGCCGTCGCGCAGCCGTGCCGATTGCTTCGGCATCGCGGTGGAGCGCGGCGATCGCGTCCTCCGTCGTGTCGGCGAGCAGGATCTCGTCGCCGGGCACGAACAGGCTTTCGATGCCGTCCCAGCGATCCGACAGGATCGGCGTGCCGCAGGCTGCCGCTTCGAACAACCGTACCGAGGGGGACCAGCCAGCGGCGATCATGTCCGCGCGGGTGACGTTCAGCGTCATGCGCGACGCCGAATAGAAGCCGGGGTGCTCTGCCGGCGGCAGATGCTCTATCCGCTCCACATTAGCCGGCCAGTCGATGTCGTCCGGATATTGCGGGCCGGCAACAGCGAACCGCTTGTCGGGACAGCGGCGGGCCGGTTCAAGCAGCAGCTTCTCCAGCGTCGGCTGGCGATCTGGGCTGTAGGTGCCGAGATAGGTGAGGTCCCACCGCTTGGGGACGTCGAGTGGGCGGTAGGCAACGGTATCGACCGAGCAGTAGAGCGCGCGGGCTGCAGGGCTGCCCAGCTCGCGCTCGATCCGGTCCAGCGTCGGGCCCCCGGTGAAGCTTAGATACATGTCATAGCCAAGGATCAGCGCCGGCGTCAGATATTCGAACTCGCTGCGGGCCAGCTTGGCGAGGGTGACCGGCGTGTCGATGTCGTAGAAGGCGGTGACTCCCCTGGCCGTCCCCTGGACGAACGCACCGACCGCGGTGCCGTCCGGCACGTAGGAACCCACTATGACTGCGTCGGCATCCGCAATCTCTTCGCGCCAGGCGTCGAGATCGGCAAGTGTTCGGTAGTATTCGAGCCGGCAGAAATCCGGATCGATCAGGTCGCGGTGCGCACCGGCATACCAGGGGACTTCGCGCTCGAGGAACAGCACGTCATGTCCCCGCGCGGAGAATGCCCGCAGCAGCGCGCGGAAGGTGGTGGCGTGGCCGTTGCCCCAGGAGGAGCCAAGGCTGAGGCCCAGGACGATCAGCTTCATGCTGCTTTCCTTTCGCGCGGACGCTGGGACTTGAGGATGGCATCGACCTGCGCACCGCGAAGGTCGTAGCTGTGCTCGGCGAGTACGCGGGCGCGCGCCGCCTCGCCGATGGCACGGGCCCGATCGGGCGTGAGTGTGGCGAGATGTTCGGCGACGTCCTGCCCGTCACGTGCGACCAGCACCTCGCTGTCGGGCTTCAGGAACAGCTCGATGCCTTCCCAGGCGTCGGTAATCAGGCAGGCGGCGGCACCGGCCGCCTCGAACACGCGGGTCGCGGGGGAGAAGCCGATGGCTGCCATCGAATCCCGCGCCACGTTCAGCACCGCCTGCGGCGTGCAGTTGAAGGCATTGTGGTCGGCAGTGCCGACATGGCCGATCGCGCGGACATTCTCCGGCATCGCCTTGTCGTGCCAGCCATTGCCGCCCAGCAGGAAGCTGCGCTCGGGTGCGAGCGACGCCGCACGGAGGAAGAACTCCTCGATCCGCGCCTCGCGATCCGGCAGGCGATTGGCAAGCAGCGCCAGATCCGCGTTGAAACGCGGATCGGCGGGGGCGGGGTGATGTGTCTCGGGATCGAGCGCGTTGTACACCGGGATACACTCCCGTGCGCCCATCGCCGTGTACGCATCGATCACCGGCGGGCCGCCGCCATAGGTGAGGACCAGATCGATCTCGGGCAGCGTGGTGCGAACCGGGTGGGCGGGATCGCCGCGCATCTCGTCCAGCGTCGCGGCGGCGTCCACGTCCCAGAAGATGCGGAGCGCATCGGGGCGTGGGGCGGTGCGCATCGCCTCGATCAACTCGCGGTCGAACACGCCGACTCCGCTGGCCTTGACGACCACATCGGCCTTCGGCGCTTCGGCCAGCACGCTGCGCAGGCCTTCGTCCGTCGCGGGGTAGACCACCACCTTCGCCCACGCCGGCGGATCAATGTCGCGGTGCTGCTGCCGTTCGAAGGCGTCCGGTTCGTAGAAGGTGATGTCGTAGCCGCGCGCAGCCAGCGCCTTCAGAATGCCGCGATAATAGGTCGCGGCGCCGTTCCAGTAGGAGGAAAGCAGGCTCGATCCGTAGAATGCAATCTTCATGCGGCGTCCTTGGCAAGGTGAGGGCGGGCGAGTCCGGCGACGATCGCGAGCAGTTCGTCGACGCGGTGCGCGCAGCTGTGGCGGGTGCGGATCGTCTCGAGGCCGTGGGAGACCAGCGAGGCGCGAAGATCGGGATCGTCGCGGAGCGCGGCGAGGTGGCGGGTCATTTCCGCGCCGTCACGGGCGACCAGATAGTCGGTGCCGGGGCGGAAGAGATGTTCCGCATCGTCCCATGGCGCGGAAACCAGGGGAATGCCGCAGGCGAGCGCCTCGAACACGCGGATCGTCGGGATGCCCGGCAGAATCGTTGCGTAATAGCGGCGCGGTACATGCACCGTGGCGAGATGGCGGGCGAAGATATCCGGCGCGCGGGCATTGGGCGCCCAGCCATGATAGCGCGCGCCGTGCCCGGCGAGCATCGCTCTGGCTTCGTCCGGATAGCGAACGCCATAGATGTCGAGCGGAAGCCCGGCATCGGCAGCGGGGCGGAACAGGAAGCGCTCCAGTTCCTCCGTGCGTTCCCCGTCACCCCAGTTGCCGATCCAGACCAGACCTTCGCGGTCGCCTTCCTGCACGGGCGGCTGAAATCGGCGCAGGTCGGCGGCTTCATGCCAAACCCACACCCGATTGCCCCAGCCCCAGCCGCGATAGACCTCGGCCAGCGTCTCTCCGAAGGCGAGCACGCCGTCATAGTCGTTGAGGTCATAGGCCTGCATCGCCGCCGGCTCGCTGACCGCACGATGGTGCGTATCGTGGAACAGCAGGGTGAAGCCGCCGCCCATCGCCCGCGCCTGGCCAATGCGGGAAACCAGCTTGGGATCATTCCACTCGTGAACGATAACCAGATCGGCTTCGCCAATCATCTGCGCTGGCGTGCACATCGGCGTGTAGGTGCAGGATTGCAGTTCGGGATAGGCGTCGCGATAGGGCGCCAGACCTTCCTGGCCATGGTCCGCCAGCAGGTTGGCGAGGCTCCAGGCGCTTTCCGGTTCCCACGCCGTCACCTCGTGGCCGCGCGCGATCAGCTCGCTGAGCACGCCGCGCAGGAAGTGTGCATTGCCATGGTTCCAGCACGAGGCGAGCGAATGGGTGAAATAGACGATCTTCATGCCGCGACCTTTCCGGCGGGCGCGCGCTCGGCGAGGAGCTGGCGGTAGAGAGGAAGCATGGCGTCGGCCATGCGGACGGGCGTGTAGCGGCGGGCGTGGTCGGCAGCGGCATCGCCCAGCATGCGGCGCAGGCCGAGATCACCGATCAGCCGCTCGATCGTGGCGCGATAGGCGGCGGCATCCCGGGGCGGCACGAACAGCGCGACGTCGCCCCAAAGCTCGCGGAACACGGGGATGTCGGCTAGCACCAGCGCGCAGCCGGCAGCGGCGGCTTCCAGCACGGCCAGCCCGAACGGCTCGAAACAGGCGGCAGAGACGAACACGGGCCGGGCCGCGAGCCGGTGCGCCAGCGCAGGGCTATCCAATTGGCCGAGCAGATGCAGGTTTTCCAGCCGCGCCGTTTCCCCATGCGGTCCGGTGGCGGCGCCCGCCGCGTGGAACGGCACCGAGAGCTCGGCTGCAACGGCGTCGAGCAGTTCCGCGCCTTTCACGGAATCCCAGAGGCGGCCCACGGTCAGCACGAAATCCTGCACCGGCTCGCCTTTCGGCGTCACCAGGGGCGCACGGCCGTTATGCACCACGGTCGGCAGCGTCGGCAGGGTGTAGTAGCCGCGAATGACCTCGGCGTACCCGGCCGAAGGCGCGACCACGCGATCTGCTGCGCGGAGTCCTTGTTCGGTCAGTGCACGGTGCCAGTGAAATCCCGGATCGAGCGACACGCCGGGACGGGCATGCTGCCACCAGGTGGAGACACAGCCATGCGTCACCGCCAGCACCGGTACGCCGGGCGACGCGGCGGCGGCGAGGGTGGGCATGTTGAGTTGCACCAGGTCGACGCCGTGGAGCCGCGCCAACCGGCTGACTTCCGCGCCGGCGGTGAGTACCGGGGCAGGGCCGTCGCTAAGCCAGTCGAGCGGCAGCCCGGACTCGATGAAGGTGACGCCGGCGATGGCCCTGGCCTCGGCCCGCTGTGCCGCGCTTGGGGGCGGGCCAAGCTGCACCAGCACCGTCTCGACGCCCTGCTCGGCCAGCGCGCCGGCAAGGTCGAGGCTGTACTGCCACACGCCGCCCACGGCGTCGGTGGTAAGCAACAGCCGCAACGGTGCCCCCACGGTCACAGGGCAGCCGCCGCCACGCGCTCGCGCTGTATCGGCCGGCCGAGCGTGCGCCCGCGCTCTTCACCCAGCCAGCGGGCCAGCGCGGTTACGCCGTCCTGCCACCCGGTGGGCGTGCCGAGACCCAGCGCGGTGCGCGCCTTGCTCGTGTCCGCGACGAAATAGCGCTGGTCGCCCGCGCGCCAATCGTCGAAACGGAGATCGAGCGGGCGGCCGGTAATCGCCTCGACATGCGCCAGCAGGGTGCGCAGGCTCACCGCATTGTCGGGGCCGCCGCCCAGGTTGAAGGCCTGGCCCGCCACATGGTCTATCTGCCGCCACGCCGCGAGATAGGCGTCGACCGCATCCGACACGTCGAGGATGTCGCGCACCTGATGCCCGTCACCATAGAGCGTGATCGGTGCCCCTTCGAGCGCGCGGATCAGGAAATGGGCGACCCAGCCCTGGTCTTCGGTTCCCATCTGGCGCTGGCCATAGATGCAGCTCATCCGGAGCACGGCCGCCGGCAGGCCATAGCTGCGGGCATAATCGAGCACATATTGGTCCGCGGCACCCTTGGAGCAGCCATAGGGCGTGTGGAAATCCAGCGGTCGCGCCTCGCCGATGCCGTGCGCGTGCACCTCCCGATCAACCGGTTGATAGCCGTTGGTGCCCAGTTCGAAGTCGAGATCGGCGAGGTCGCCATAGACCTTGTTGGTCGAGGCGAAGATCACCGGCGGCGGCGTGGCCGCGGTGCGGGCAGCTTCCAGCAGCGCGAAGGTGGAGGCGAGGTTCACCTCGAAGTCGCTGTTGGGATCGGTGAGGCTGGTGGTCACCGCCACCTGCGCGGCGAAGTGGAACACCGCACGCGCCGAGCGAACCGCCTCCACGAGCGTCGCCGTTTCGCGGACGTCGGCGATCAGCGGGCGGATCCGGTCGCCATGCCGCGCCTGCAACCAGGCGAGGTTGCGCTCGACGCCGGGGCGACGCAGCGCGTCGTAGATCACCACCGTCTCGCCCTGGCGTGCCAGCCGGTCGGCGAGGTTGGAGCCGATGAACCCGGCGCCGCCGGTGATCAGGATCGGCTTCTCGTCGCCGCCGTTCATGCGACCAGACCCCGCTTCTCGAGCTCGGCACGCGCCTGGCCGACGCGATCCTCGGCGGTCTGCCGCTGCACCCAGTCGGCGAGTTCGGCGAGACCGATCTCGAAATCCTGTCGTGCCTCGAAGCCAAGCTTCTCGCGGGTGAGGCTGGTGTCGCAGAAGCAATGGCGGATGTCGCCGACGCGGGTCTTGCCGACGATTTCCGGCGCGGCATCGTTGCGACCCATGGCGCGGGCGAGCGCCTCGGCAACCTGCGTCACCGAGCGATCGTCGCCGGAACCGATGTTGAAGGTCTGTCCTGCAGCCTGGGGCAGGGTGAGCGCCTCGGCAAAGGCGCGGGCGACGTCACTCACATGCACGAAGTCGCGGCGCTGCTCACCATCCTCGAAGATCATCGGGCGCTGGCCGTTGAGCAGCCGCGAGGCGAAGATCGCCAGCACGCCGGTATAGGGATTGGAGAGCGCCTGGCCCGGGCCATAGACGTTGAACAGGCGCAGGCACGCGGTCTCGATGCCATAGGGCGCGCCCATGATGTGGGTGGTGCGCTCCTGCACATATTTGTTGAGCGCGTAGATCGAGGCGAGGCTCGGCCGCTTCCATTCGGGCGTGGCGACCGGCTCCAGCGGACGGCCTTGCGCGTCGAGCGGGTTCCACTGCTGCTGCCCGTCGCGGACGATGCCGCGCTCGGCGTTCTCCACAAGCTTTCCGTCGGCATCGCGGTACAGGCCTTCGCCGTAAATGCTCATTGACGACGCGGTGACGACCCGGCGGACGGGATTGTCGATCAGCCGCTCGAACAGCACGGCAGTGCCGACGTCATTCGCGGAGGTGTAGCGCTCGACTTCGTACATCGACTGGCCGACGCCGACCTCGGCGGCGAGGTGGATGACACTGTCCACCCCTTGCAGCGCTCGGGCCACCGCGTCGCCATCGCGCACGTCGGCCCGGATCAGTTCTACATCGTCGTCCAGTGCTTCGGGGCGCTCGCGATTGCCATGAACCTGTTCCAGCATCGAATCGAGCACGCGAACCTGATGGCCCCTACGAAGAAGCTCGGCTGAGACCTGACATCCGATGAACCCCGCACCACCCGTTACGAGCACCTTTTCGGTCATTTCGACGCTTTCCTGTCTCAAAAACTAACCTGGGTAAGTCGTGACGGAATGATGACTTGCTAGGGAAATCATCCGCCCATGAAACAAACAGCTTCTTCTTCATCTTGTTCCCGCTGAACGTTACGTAACGACTGGTATTAATTCGTTGAATGTCTGAAGTAACTTAGGTTAGTGGGAACCATTGGGCCAAGGCGGTTGTTACGGAAGCATCTAAGTTGATGCTGGTAGGCTGCAAATCTTCTCATGACTGCGAAAGTACATCTCATCCGGCATGGCGCGCATGATGATGTCGGTCACGTGCTGAGCGGGCGCAGCGCGCGATCGCCGCTTTCCGCGGTGGGCCATGCGCAGGCCCAGTGGCTCGCCGCCCGCTTTGCGCGCGAGAGCCCGATTGCCGCGATCCATTGCAGCCCACGCGAGCGTACCCTTGCGACGGCCGAAATCATCGGGGGGCGGATCGGTGTTCGCACAAAGGTGGTGGACGCCCTGGACGAGGTCGACTTCGGCGCCTGGACCGGCCGAAGCTTCGCGGAACTGGAACGTGATGCCGAATGGCACGAATGGAATCGCCAGCGTTCCGCCGTTCGCCCTCCCAATGGAGAGCGGATGGCAGAGGCCACCGGGCGGGCCGTCGGCCATCTTGATGGCCTGGTAGAGCGCGGATGGACCGGCACGCTGCTTTGCGTGAGCCATTGCGACATTATTCGGGGCGTTATTGCCCATTATCTCGGGTTGGGCCTCGACCGCCTGCTCGCCTTCGACGTGGATCCCGGATCGGTCAGCACGCTGTTGCTCGGTCGCTGGGGGTCGCGTCTGCTCAAGCTCAATGGGGAACAGGAATGAGAAGCCTCGCAGCCGCGCGACCCGCGCCGGCGGACGACCTGCGTGCGCGCATCGACGCGCTGGGACCGTGGTTCCAGAACATCCGCATCCAGGGCGTGGAGACCGCGCCGAAGCATTTCCTGGGCGACTATCCCGCCTTCAAGTTCGCCCGCTTCGCTACGGCGCTTCCTGATGACTTGGAAGGGCGTTCCGTGCTCGACATCGGCTGCAATGCCGGTTTCTATTCCTTCGAAATGAAGCGCCGCGGCGCGGGCGAGGTGCTCGGCATCGACAGCGACGAGCGCTATCTGGCGCAGGCCCGCTTTGCCGCGGAGGCGCTGGGCTTCGACGATGTGCGCTTCGAAAATCGATCCGTTTACGACGTGGCGGCGCTCGGCCGGCGTTTCGACATCGTGATCTTCATGGGGGTGCTCTATCATCTCCGTCACCCGCTGCTGGCGCTGGACCTGATCCGCGAACATGTTGCGGGCGAGTACATGCTGTTCCAGACGATGCAGCAGGGTTCGGATGCGGTCGCCGAGGTGCCGGAGGATCATCCCTTCCACATGCCCGGCACCTTCGACCCGCCCGTCTATTTTGACGATCCGGGCTATCCCAAGCTTCACTTCATCGAGCGCCAGTTCGCGCATGACTGGACCAACTGGTGGGCGCCCAACGCAGCCGCGTCGCAGGCGATGCTGCGCGCTGCCGGCTTCACCATCGAGGCCAACCCGGAATCCGAAGTCTATTGGTGCCGTGTCGCCGACGTGCCGTATGCGGAGTACGGCCCCGCTGCCGTCTATCCGGCCCAGGGAGGCGCGGCATGATCGAAGCGGCGATGCTCTGGAACGAGCCCAACAACAAGTCGCATTGGGATCCGGCGATCGACCCGGACTGGTCGATGTTCGCGCAGCATGTGATCGCCGCCGGTAACGCGATCCGAGCGGTGAATCCGGACCTTCCACGGGTGCTTGGCGGCATGTCGCCGATCGACACGCATTGGCTGCGGCGCATGGAAGGGCATGGCGCGCTCGACGCCATAGACGTGGTCGCGGTGCACGGCTTTCCGCTCGACTGGAATCTCTGGCCGCTTTCCGCCTGGCCGGACAAGATCGCGGAGATCCAGGCGGTCACCGACAAGCCGGTCTGGGTCACGGAAGTGGGCGTGAGCTCGTTCGGTGCCGAGGAAGTGCAGGAATTCGGCCTGCGTCGCACGGTGGAGCTGCTGCGGGGCAAGGCCGAGCGCGTCTTCTGGTATTCGCTGTTCGACCTGCCGACCAGCTGGGGCGCCGAGACGCGCCACCGCGAGGCGGAGGGCTCCTCCTATTATCGCCACTTCTACCTGGGCCTGATTCGTGAGGACGGCACGCCGAAGCCCGCGCTCGACGTCTATGCCGAGCATGCCGCCGAGGTGGGGCTGATGCAGTGGTTCCACTTCCACGATCCCCGGCTGGACGAGGCGGTGGCCTGGATGAAACGGCTGGGCACGCGGCGCATCCGCACCGGGCTCAGCTGGGCGGACAGCTTCCGCGAAGGCGCGGTCGACTGGTTCGACCGGCAGATGGAGGCGCTGGCGGACTTCGACGTCACCGTCACCTTCTGCTTCACGCCCGCGCATCTCGGCATCGAGCCGCACCATACCAGTCCGGCGCGCGACCCGCAGGCGTTCGCCGATTTCTGCGGCTGGATGATCGACCGTTACGCCGGCACCGCGACCATCGCGCCCTCGGCGGCGCCGGTCGCGCTGGCGGCCAGCCAGCCCGAGCTCAACCCCTTGCTGTTCAACCGCGACGAGCGCCTCGCCGCCGAGAGAAAGTTCGCCTGATGCTCTCCCCTGACCGCCATCCCATCAATGTCGCGCTGGTGGGCGTCGGCAATTGCGCCAGCTCGCTCGTGCAGGGGATCGAGCATTATCGCGCCGGTGCCAACGACATGGTCGGCCTGATGCACCCGGAGCTGGGCGGCTATGCCCCCAGCGACATCCGCATCGTCGCGGCCTGGGATGTCGACGCCCGCAAGGTCGGCCGCGACGTCGCCGAGGCGATCTTCGCCCAGCCGAACTGCACGGCCGTGTTCTGCGACGAGGTGCGGCATACCGATACCGAGGTGCGGATGGGGCGGGTGCTCGACGGCGTCGCCGATCACATGGCGGACTATCCGCAGGAGCGTACCTTCCTGCTCGCCGGTGGTGCGGCGGAGCCCGGCAAGGACGAGATCGTCCGGGCCCTGCGCGAGACCAACACGCACGTGCTGATGAACTATCTGCCGGTCGGATCGCAGGCCGCGACCGAATTCTACGCCGAATGCGCGCTCGAAGCCGGCGTGGCGTTCGTCAACAACATCCCTGTGTTCATCGCCAGCAACCCCGAATGGGCGGCGCGGTTCGAGGCGGCGGGTGTGCCGATC
Organism: Sphingomonas pituitosa NBRC 102491; assembly: GCF_001598435.1. Classification (GTDB taxonomy): domain Bacteria; phylum Pseudomonadota; class Alphaproteobacteria; order Sphingomonadales; family Sphingomonadaceae; genus Sphingomonas; species Sphingomonas pituitosa. The sequence continues at coordinate 46,667 of NZ_BCYY01000015.1, read as the reverse complement.
ATCGGCGACGACATCAAGGCGCAGCTGGGCGCGACGATCGTCCACCGCGTGCTGACCGACCTGTTCCGCAAGCGCGGCGTCAAGCTGGAGCGGACCTACCAGCTCAACACCGGCGGCAACACCGACTTCCTCAACATGCTCAACCGCTCGCGGCTGGCATCGAAGAAGGAGTCCAAGACCGAGGCGGTGCAGTCGGTCGCCGAGAGCCGGCTGGAGGACGAGAACATCCATGTCGGCCCCAGCGACTATGTCGCCTGGCAGAACGACAACAAGATCTGCTTCCTGCGCATGGAAGGCCGGATGTTCGGCGGCGTGCCGATGAACCTGGAGTTGCGCCTGTCTGTGGAGGACAGCCCGAACAGCGCCGGCGTGGCGATCGACATGATCCGCTGTGCGAAGCTGGCGCAGGACCGCGGGCTGGGCGGGGCGATTCTCCCGGCGGCGGCGTGGTTCTGCAAGCATCCGCCCGAGCAGATGCCGGACGACGACGCGTACGAAGCGGTGGAAGCGTTCATCGCGGGGAATTGAGGTGGGGTCCTCAGTCGATCCCCTTCTCCTTGCGGCTCGCGTCCAGCGCATCCAGCACCTGCACCGGCTGCACATGGGCGTGAATCTCCGCGAACCCCGGATCGTCTGCCGAGACGTCCAGCTTCGCGGCGATCCGCTCCACCAGTCCGGCCAGCTTGGTCAGCTCATGCTCGGCCAGGAGGCTAACGTGCAGGTCCAGATCGGCGCGACGATCGGCGATTGTCGCCATGCGGTTCTGGCTGATCAGCACGAAGGTCGACAGGAAGATCGCTTCCACCGACGCGAACATCGCCAGCACCACGAAGCTTGGATCGAAGCGCGGCAGGACCGGCAGCACCCCCAGGTTCACGAGAATCCAGACCCCGAAGAGGACCAGATGCAGCACCACGAACGTCATCGATCCCGTGAAGCGGGTGATCCGATCCGCGACCTTGTCACTGAGCGGTGCGCGCTGGGCATCCTCGCGCTGCCGCGCCGTGAGGTCTTCGATGTTCTGGCGGAGCGTGGCGCCCATGCCCTGGCGTGGTTCGATCATCGCGCTGAAACAGGCCGCAAATCCAATTGGTTGCAGGGGGAGGGTGCATGATGCGCGCGGCGATCCTGGAAGGGCCGGAGCAGATCCGGATCGAGACGGCGACGCTTCCCGCGCCTGGCCCCGGCGAGGTGCGCATCCGCCTGGAAGGCTGCGGCGTCTGCGCCTCCAATGTCGAGCCGTGGCAGGGCCAGCCCTGGAGCCAGTTCCCCGGCGATCCTGGCGGGCTTGGCCACGAGGGCTGGGGCGAGATCGACGTGGTGGGCGAGGGCGTCGAGGGGCTGCTGCCCGGCGACCGGGTCGCCTCGCTTTCGTTCCGCAGCTTCGCCGATTACGATGTCGCCAAGGCCGACATGGTGGTGAAGCTGCCCGACACGCTTGCCGGCCAGCCATTCCCGGGCGAGCCGCTCGGTTGCGCCTTCAACATCTTCCGCCGCAGCGACATTCGCGCGGGCCAGACGGTGGCGATCATCGGCATCGGCTTTCTCGGCGCGGTGTTGACCAGGCTGGCGAGCGATGCCGGTGCGCGCGTGATCGCGATCTCGCGGCGGCAGGAATCGCTCGATCTCGCCAGGCATTATGGCGCTGCCGAGACGATCCCGATGCACGATCACTATGCGATCATCGATGCAGTGAAGGCGCTGACCGACGAGGCCATGTGCGAGCGCGTGATCGAAGCGGTCGGCAAGCAATGGCCGCTCGACCTGGCGGGCGAGCTGGTCGGCTTCGGCGGCAGGCTGGTGGTCGCCGGCTATCACCAGGACGGGCCGCGGCAGGTCAACATGCAGGGCTGGAACTGGAAGGGCATCGACGTGATCAACGCGCACGAGCGCGATCCCGCGGTGCAGATGCAGGGCCTGCGCGAGGCGGTGGACGCGGTGGCGAGCGGCCGGCTCGATCCGGCGCCGCTCTATACCCATCGCTATGCGCTGGAGGAGCTCGGCGAGGCGCTGGCGGCGACGCGCGACAAGCCCGAGCATTTCGTCAAAGCCCTGGTGATGCTGCGATGAGGCCGCGCGTCGGATTTCTGGGCACCGGCTGGATCGGCCGCCACCGCATGGAAGCGATGATCGCCACCGGCGCCATCGAGGCCGCTGCCTTTGCCGATCCGTCGCCGGAATGCGCCGAGCAGGCGCGGGCGCTCGCCCCGGACGCGCAGGCGGTTGACGGACTGGACGCCCTGCTGGGGCTGGGGCTTGACGGCATCGTCATCGCCACGCCCAGCGCGATGCATGCCGAACAGAGCATCCGCGCGCTGGACGCGGGGGTGGCGGTGTTCTGCCAGAAGCCGCTCGGCCGGACCGCGCGCGAAGTGGAGGCGGTGATCGACGCCGCACGCACTGCCGATCGGCTGCTCGGGGTGGATCTCTCCTATCGCCATACGGACGGCATGCAGGCGATCGCCGCGCTGGTGCGGAGCGGCGCACTTGGCCAGGTGTTCGCGGTCGATCTGGTGTTCCACAATGCCTATGGGCCGGACAAGCCGTGGTTCTACGATCCGGCGCAGTCGGGCGGCGGCTGCGTGATCGATCTGGGGGTGCATCTGGTCGATCTGGCGCTGTGGACGCTGGGCTTTCCGGCCGTGGACGGGGTTGCGGCCTCGCTGCGCGCCAAGGGGCAGCCGCTAGGGCCCGACCAGGTGGAGGATTATGCCACCGCCGCCTTCCGTGCGGGCGGCACCGATGTGCGGCTCGCCTGCTCGTGGCAGGTGCATGCGGGTGCCGATGCGGAGATTGCGGCCGTGTTCTACGGGACGGAGGGCGGCGCGGCACTGCGCAACGTCGATGGCAGCTTCTACGACTTCGTTGCGGAGCGGTTCACCGGCACGTCGAAGACCGCGCTGGCGAGCCCCCCGGATGCCTGGGGCGGGCGGGCGGCTGCAGCATGGGCGGAGCAGCTGGCCCGTTCGCAGCGCTTCAATGCGGAGGCAGAGCATTTCGCACGTTCCGCCGAGGTGCTGGACCGGATCTACGGGCGGTAACCTGGGGCCCCTCCCAAGCCTAACCCACGTTATGTCAAACATAATTTGCAACCAGCGCCTTTGCCGGTGGTTTCCCTAGGCACGCCCTCCCCAAGTGCAGGAGACTGGATCATGGCTACCCCGCCGAACGATCCCGAGGTGCGCGACGAACAGCGCGACCCCGGCTCGACCGAGACCAACCCCAGCGGCACCTCCAACCAGGCGCCCGCCGAAGGCGACGACGACACGCCCGAACGCCTCCCGGGCTCACCCCGGGGCTGACGCCCTCCGACAGGAGTACAACCATGGCTGACACGATGAACCGCGCGTCCCACGACGACGCGCCGCTGAGTACTGCCAACAACGAACGCGAGGCGATTGACGAGGCGACCGATGGCCTGATCGTCCAGCGCGGCGACAAGCTCGTCGCCCGCGCGGTGACGATCAATCGCCCGCGCGACGAACTCTACGCCTTCTGGCGCGATTTCAGCAATCTTCCCTCCGTTCTCGACAATGTCGTGCGGATCGACGTGCTCGATCGCGAGCGTAGCCACTGGGTGGTCAAGTCGCCCGGCGGCGGCATCGTCGAGTGGGAGTCGCGGATCACCGAGGATCGCGAAGGCGAGCTGATCGCCTGGGCGTCCGAGGAAGGTGCCGATATTCCCAACAGCGGCCGCATCGAATTCCGCGATGCCGGCAGCCGGGGCACGGTGGTGGTGGCAACGATCAACTACGACCAGCCGTTCGGCACGTTGGGGCGCGTCATCTCGCGCATCTTCCAGCGCGAGCCGAAGATGCAGGCGCAGCGCGACCTGCGGCGCTTCAAGCAGCTGATGGAAACCGGCGAAGTCGCGACATCGTCGCGCACCCACAAGCAACTCGAAGAGGAGCGGAGCTGATGCGCGCACTCACCTGGCACGGCAAGCATGACGTCCGCGTCGACACGGTCGACGATCCCGAAATCCTCAACCCGCGCGACGCGATCATCAAGATCACCTCGACCGCGATCTGCGGGTCGGACCTCCACCTCTATGACGGCTTCATCCCGACGATGATGGCCGGCGACATCCTCGGCCACGAGTTCATGGGCGAGGTTGTCGAGGTCGGTGCGGGTTCTACCCTGAAGAAGGGGCAGCGCGTGGTGGTGCCGTTCACCATCTCCTGCGGGTCCTGCTATCATTGCGGCAAGCACCAATATTCGGCCTGCGAGAACGGGCTTCCCGCCGACAACCAGGATATCGGCCAGGAAATGTACGGCCAGCCGATGGCCGGGCTGTTCGGTTATAGCCACCTCACCGGCGGCTACGCCGGCGGCCAGGCCGAATATGTCCGCGTGCCGTTCAGCGATGTCGGCCCGATCGTGATCCCGGACGGGGTCGAGGACGACAAGGTGCTGTTCCTGTCCGACATCCTGCCCACCGGATGGATGGCGGCGGAAAATGCCGACATCGAGCCGGGCGATACGGTTGCCGTGTGGGGCTGCGGCCCGGTCGGGCTGTTCGCGGTGCAGTCGGCGTTCCTGATGGGCGCCGAGCGCGTGATCGCGATCGACCATTTTCCGCGCCGCCTCGAACTCGCCCGCCGCTTCGGCGCGGAGACGATCAACTTCGAGGAGACGGACACGGCGGCCGCGCTGTTCGAGATGACCGGCGGCATCGGCCCTGATGCGGTGATCGATTCCGTCGGGCTGGAGGCGCACGGCTTCTTCGTCGACAACGTGCTCGACCAGATCAAGAAATCGACCTTCCTCGGCACCGATCGCATCCACTCGATCCGCCAGGCGATCCTCGCCTGCCGCAAGGGCGGCCGCGTCTCGATGCCGGCCGTGTACGGCGGCTTCGTCGACAAGTTCCCGCTCGGCGCGCTGATGGAGAAGGGGCTGACGCTCAAGACCGGCCAGACCCATGTCCAGCACTACATGCCCGCGCTGCTCAACGCGATCATGGAAGAGAAGATCGATACGACCTTCCTGATCAGCCACACGCTGCCGCTGGAGCAGGCCCCGCAGGGCTACAAGATGTTCCACGACAACCAGAACGAAGTGACCAAGGTCGTGCTGAAGCCCGGCATGGCGCTGGCGGCCGAATAAGGAAGCACCGAACATGGCGAACAAATTTGCAATCGTGACCGGTGCCTCGAGCGGCATCGGCCTGGAACTGGCGCGTCTCGCGGCGCGCGACGGCTACGACCTGCTGGTGGTGGCCGACACCCCGCTGGTCGACGCCGCCGCGGCGCTGAAGGGCGAGGGCGTTGACGTCCAGTCGGTCGAGACCGACCTCTCGACCATCGAAGGCGTCGACCGGCTGCTGTCGGCGGCCGGCGGGCGGCGGATCGACCTGCTCTGCGCCAATGCCGGGCATGGCCTGGGCGGCGGCTTCCTCGACCAGGACGTCTCCGAATGGCGACATGTGGTCGACACCAACGTCACCGGCACCGTCTATCTGCTACAGAAGGTGCTGCGCCAGATGCGCGACGCGGGTGAGGGCAAGGTGCTGATCACCGGATCGATCGCGGGCTGGATCCCTGGCAGCTTCCAGGCGGTGTACAACGGCACCAAGGCGTTCGTGGACAATTTCGCCGCGGCGATCCGCAACGAACTAAAGGACGTGAAGGGCATCACCATCACCACGCTGCTGCCGGGCCCGGTCGAGACCGAGTTCTTCGAGCGCGCCGGCATGATGGACACCAAGGTCGGACAGAGCGAGAGCAAGTCCGATCCGGTGGACGTCGCCAAGGATGGCTGGACCGCGCTGATGAAGGGGACGGACAACATCGTCTCCGGCATCTCCAACAAGCTGCAGGTTGCCGGGGCCGGGGTGCTGCCGCAATCGGTCACCGCCGAGCAGCACCGCAAGATCGCCGAACCGGGCAGCGGCGAATGATCGAAAGGGTCGGGCTGTTGCCAGCGCGGCCCTGATGATGCCATGGCATCCCCGCAAAACGGGAGGGGGATGCCATGCGCCTTAGATCGCTGTTGTTCGTGCCGGGCGATCGCCCGGAGCGTTTCGCCAAGGCCGCCGCGAGCGGTGCGGATGCGCTGATCCTCGATCTCGAAGACTCGGTCGTGGCCGAACGCAAGGACTTCGCTCGCGAGGCGATCGGCGCATGGCTGGCTGACATGCCCGACACGCCGTGCTTCGTCCGGGTGAACCCGCTGGGCACCGCCGCCATTGCCGATGATCTGGCCGCGCTTGCATCCTGTCGCCCGGCAGGACTGGTACTGCCCAAGGCCGACGGCGCCACCGCAATCCGCAGCCTGGTAGCGCTGGTGGCACAAAGCGGCGCGGTGTGCCCGCCGATCCTGCCCATCGCCACCGAAACGCCCGCCGCGCTGTTCCAGTTGGGCAGCTATGGCGAAGTCGCGGCCCATCTCGCCGGGCTTACCTGGGGCGCGGAGGACCTGCCCGCCGCGATCGGCGCCGTCAGCGCCCGGGAAAGTGACGGCGGCTACACGGCGCCGTTCGCAATGGTGCGCTCGCTTGCATTGTTCGCAGCGCATGCTGCCGGCGTGTCGGCGATCGAGACGGTCTACCCGGACATCGCCGACGGCGACGGACTCGCCGCCTATGTCGCGCGCGGACGTCGCGACGGATTCACGGGCATGCTCGCAATTCATCCCGCGCAGATCGAGGCGATCCATCGCGGTTTCACCCCTAGTGAAGCGGAGATCGCCGCCGCGCAGGAGATCGTGGCGGCTTTCGTCGCCAGCCCGGCGGCCGGGGCCCTGCGCCTTCACGGCAAGATGATCGACCGTCCGCACCTTGAGCAGGCGCGCCGCCTGTTAGCCCGCGCGGAATAACGCCCGGCGCGCAATTTCCCCGATGTAACCCGTTTCAGTCCGACAGATTGCGGCGCTGCGGCGACTTTTGCAAGTTTGTTGCACAGGTGAAAGTCATTTTCGAGCTGTAACCTCGAAAACACACCGGCGAACAAAATCAAACCTGTCCAACAGCTTTTTGTTTCAAACATTGACAATGTAGCGACCGATGGTAGCGATATCGCGGCTGCGAATGCATCGGGGTATTCGCAGCAAAAACGGTTTCCGACGAACAATGTCGGCAGAGGAGGGGACATGAAAAGCGTTTCGCGTTCGACTATATGGTCGCGCTCGGCTTCCATGATGGCAGTGGCTGCCTGCATGGTCTTGCCAACGATTGCACAAGCACAGACCGACAACGTTGCCAATGGCGCGGCGCAGCAAGAAGCCGGGCAGGGCGAAGAAGTCGTCGTCACCGGTATTCGCGCTTCGCTTGAACGCTCGATCGCGATCAAGCGCGAGGCTCCGGGTATCGTGGATGCGATCTCGGCCGAAGACATCGGCAAGTTTCCGGATACCAACCTCGCAGAGTCGCTGCAGCGTATTCCTGGCGTGTCGATCAACCGCACCAACGGTGAAGGCTCGCAGGTCACGGTTCGCGGCTTCGGTCCGCAGTACAACCTCGTCACGCTGAACGGGCGCCAGCTCGCCTCGGCGGCGATTTCGGTAGTGGGCGGTGACCAGAACGCGGACGGCGCGCAGGGCACTACCCGTTCGTTCGACTTCTCGAACCTGGCGACCGAGGGCGTGCGCACGCTGGAAGTGTACAAGACCGGGCGCGCAGCGGTGCCGTCGGGGGGCATCGGCGCGACGATCAACGTCGTCACCCGCCGCCCGCTCGACAACGGCAGCAAGCCGGGTCTGAACGGCAGCATCGGCGCCAAGGCAGTATACGACACCAGCGTGAACGGCTGCCTCGATTGCGGCGCGAAGGTGACCCCGGAATTCTCGGGCGTGGTCGGCTGGAGCGATGCGGACCAGCGCTTCGGCGTCGAGCTGTTCGGCAGCTACCAGAAGCGTAACTTCACCTCGATCGCGGCGACGTCGAACGACTGGAACATCGTTCCGTACAGCAGCTTCGTCAACGGCGGCTTCACCCGCAACAACACGGTGTGCCCGGCCAGCCAGACGGCGGTGAGCGCGAACTGCACGATCGTCAAGGGCGTGCCCACCAACGCCAACCAGCTGGTCGCGATCCCGAACGACAGCCGCTACCACTATGCCGAAGGCAGCCGCGAGCGCATCAACGGCCAGGCCGTGGTGCAGTTCAAGCCGACCGACTCGCTGACGCTGACCGCCGATGCGCTCTATGCGCAGAACCGCCAGCGCGAGACCCGTTCGGACCTGTCCAACTGGTTCAGCCGTCCGTTCGACGAGGTGCATTTCGACGGCAACACCACCGTCGCGACGGCAACCTATCTCCACGAGACGATCAACGGCTTCAAGGACGAGGGCTTCGAGGCCCAGTCGCGCGCCCAGAAGAACCGCCTGACCGATTTCGGGCTCGGTGCCGACTGGCAGCTGGCGAGCAACCTCTCGATGCGCCTCGACGGGCACATCTCCAAGTCGTCGAGCCTGCCGGACAATCCGAACGGCGTCAGCTCGACCCTGGTCGGCATGGGAGCCAACGTCGTCGCCGCGCACTCGGTGGACTATAGCGGCGCCGGCATTCCGAAGCAGGACATCACGCTGGGCTCGGTGCCGCTCAACCTGACCTCGCTGGGCAGCCAGATCGGCCGCACCAACAAGTCGACCCAGGAGCAACTGGTGCGCGAGGCGCGCGTCGATTTCGGCTGGGATCTCGGCAACGAGAGCAAGTTCGAGTTCGGTGCAAACTATCGCAAGACCGACATGCGCCAGACCTTCGTCAGCACCCAGCAGACGCTGGGCGACTGGGGTATCGCCAACCCCGGTGACGTCGAGCGGCTGGCCCCAGGGCTGGTCAAGTCCTTCTGCCTCGAGTGCAAGTTCGACAAATATGACCCGGGTTCGGACCCGGACTCGAAGGTCGCCTTCCGTGGCGACGCATCGAAGCTGTATCCGATCCTGTCGTCCTATTATGCGGGCCGCGGCAATGCGGTTGGCATCACCGGCAACAACAACAACCGCGTCAAGGAAGACATCTGGGCAGCCTATGGCCAGCTGACCTGGAAGGGCGAAGTCGGCAATGCGCCGGCGCGCCTAGTCGCCGGCATCCGCTACGAGCGCACCAAGTCGCGCTCGATCTCGCAGGTGGCGATTCCCTCGGCGCTGGACTGGGTTTCGGACAACGACTTCACCGTGGTGGTGTCGCTGACCAACACCAGCCAGTTCGACGAATCGCATTCCTATGACAACGTGCTGCCGCAGGTCGACTTCCAGGTCGAACTGCAGCGTAACCTGCTTGCCCGTCTGTCGTACAGCAAGACGATCGCGCGGCCGAACTACAACAACCTGTTCACCGCAACCACGGTCGGCGGTCCGCCGCGCCCGACCAACAATGGCGGCATTCCCAGCGCTTCCATCGGGAACGCCCGCCTTTCGCCGCTGATTTCGGACAATTTCGACGCATCGCTGGAATGGTATTTCAAGCCGGACAGCTATGTGTCGGTCGCGTTCTTTGACAAGCGGGTGCACAACTTCGTCGGCAACGGCCAGTTCACCTCGCCGCTGTTCGGCCTGCGCGATCCCAGCTCGGGTGCGGCAGGCAGCCGTTCGGGCCAGGCGAACGACGCGCTCAAGGCGCTCGGCGCGGACATCAGCGACGTGAATCTGTTCGTGATGTCGGCGCTGATCGCCAACCGCGGCTCGCTCGCGGCGGCGACCACCGAGTTCCAGGCGAACTACAACAACTCGACCCGCGCACTGGACGACAATTACGTCAAGGCGATCAACAACCAGTATGATCTGCGCGGAAATTCGGCCGATCCGCTGTACCAGTTCCAGGTTACGCAGCCGATCAACAACAAGGACGCCGAAATCTACGGCGTCGAACTGGCTGGCCAGTACTTCCTCGGCAGCACCGGCATCGGTGTCGCTGCGGCGTACACGCTGGTGCGCGGCGACGTGGGCTTCAACCTGGGTGCCAATCCGGCCCAGGACCAGTTCGCGCTGCTCGGCCTGAGCGACACGTTCAGCACCACGCTGATCTACGACAAGAACGGCATCTCGGCACGTCTCGCCTATAACTGGCGCGACAAGTACCTGTCGGGCATCAACCGCCAGGGCTCGCGGAACCCCGAGTTCACCGCGCCCTTCGGCCAGCTCGACATGAACATCAGCTACGAGGTGACGCCGCGGGTAGCGTTGACGCTGGAAGGCATCAACCTGACCAAGGCAAGCGTACGGACCTATGCCCGCGACAAGAGCGAGCTGTGGTTCGCGCAGGAACTCGACCGCCGCTTCCTGGCAGGCGCGCGCTTCAAGTTCTGAGCTGCCGCGCAATCGCGCGAGTGGAGAGGGGAGGGTCGCTGCCTGGTGCAGCGGCCCTTTCCCGTATCGGCGGCAGGAGGATGGACGGTTGAGGGGGCGGCGGCTTTGCGCCATGGTTCTCCCGAACCGGGCCGCCGATGCCCGGAAACATGGATGATGTTCGAATGACGAGACCGGTCGCGCTGGACAATGTGCTCCACCAGGACCTGCGCGTCGCCTTCCGCCACGGAGCGGAATTCGGCGATGCCGCCAACCAGATTCTGATCTTCCCCACCGAGTTCGAAGCCGCACAGCGCGAATTCCCGATCCTGTTTCGCGAGGCGGAAGGGGAGGGGCTGCAGGCCGTGGCGCTCACCGGCTTCGAATTGGACGAGAACCTGTTCTTCGACGGTGCACGCTGGACAAGCCGCTACGTCCCGGCACTCCAGCAACGCGGGCCCTTCTCGATCGGCGTCCCCGGCGACGGCGGTGATCCCGATGAAGGCCCGACGGTGCATGTCGATCTCGACGATCCAAGGGTGGGTACCGAGACGGGCGAGCTGCTGTTCCTCCCCGAGGGCGGGGCGAGCCGCTATCTGGAGCATGTCTCGCGGGTGCTCGGCCGCATTCATGCGGGGATCGGCGCGGCCGCGCCCGTCTATGGCTTGTTCCAGGAACTCGGCTTGCTTGAGGCGAACGTCATCGAAGTGACGCTGCACGACGAGCAACGCTATCGTATCGACGGCTTCCAGATGCTGTCGCGCGAGCGGCTGGAGGCGCTGGACAGTGTTTCGATCGAGCGGCTCCACCGCGCCAATGTGCTGGGGCTGGCCTATCTCGTGACGGCGTCCCTGGGGAACATCAGCGGGTTGATCGAGCGCAAGAACGCGGGCCGGGCGCGATGAACGTGCTGGCCGGTGCTGCGCCCGCCGTGCAGGAGATCCAGGGCATCGCAGCCGATGCGATCCCCTTCGATCGGCTGCTGGCGGAACAGCAGCCGGTGCTCCTCAGGGGCATTGCCGCGGACTGGCCGCTCGTCCGCGCGGGGCTGGAATCCGCGCCTTCGGCGATGGACCTGCTCCAGCGCTTCGACGCCGGGCGCCCGGTGGTGACGTTCACCGGCGCGCCCGAGATCCAGGGCCGCTTCTTCTACGACGAAAGCGTCACCGGCCTCAATTTCACCGGCAGGCGCGAGCCGCTGAGCGCCCTGCTCGACGCGATGCGCCCCCGGACCGGCGATGCGGATGCGCCGAGCTTCTATGTCGGCTCGACCGATCTGGACGAGTATCTGCCGGGTTTCCGTGCCGAGAACGACCTGGTGCTCGATCACCCGATGTTCGCCCGGCACCTGGCGAGCATCTGGATCGGCAACCGCACCACGGCGACGTGCCATCACGACATGTCGCACAACCTTGCCGTGTGTGCCGTAGGCCGGCGCCGCTTCACGCTGTTTCCGCCCGACCAGATCGCCAACCTCTATCCCGGTCCGCTCGAACCGACGCCGGGCGGCCAGGTGGTCAGCATGGTGGATTTCGCCGCGCCCGATTTCGATCGGCACCCCGGCTTTCGCGACGCGATGGCGGTGGCGCAGGTGGCGGAGATGGAAGCGGGGGACCTGCTCTTCTACCCCGCAATGTGGTGGCACCACGTCGAGGCGCTCGCCCCGTTCAACGTGCTGGTCAATTACTGGTGGAACACCAGCCCGGCCTGGCTCGACACGCCGCAGCTGACGCTGCTGCACGGGCTGCTCAGCCTGCGCGATCGCCCGGAGCCGGAAAAGGCCGCGTGGCGCGCGCTGTTCGATTATTATGTGTTCGGCGACCCTGATCGCGCGGCGGCGCATCTGCCGGAAGCAGCGCGTGGCCCCCTGGCACCGATCGACGCAATGGCCGCCCGGCGGCTGCGGGCGCAGTTGCTCCACCGCCTCAATCGCTAGGTTCATCCGCAACGCCGCAGATGGTCTACGGAATCCGGCAACCTGCCGCGAGATGGTTAATTTTTCCGGTAAGCCGATGCGGATCCACGACAAATCGACGGAACTTGCTGCGCCGCCGCAGGGTTCGGGGGCTGCCATGGTGCGGGCATGAACCATGCGGCCGTTCGTGGTGCGTTGTACCCTGTTCAGGAGGATTTGCGGATGATTAAAGGCGCTTTGAGCGCGGCGGCCCTGGTTGCGGGCCTGTCGCTTACCCCGGTTTCGGCTTCGGCCGCACCGATCATCGGCGGCGCGACTGCCATCGACCTCACCGCTACCAGCACGTTCCAGTCGCTCGGCTATAATGTCTCCACCTACGGTTCGGCCAGCTCCTTCGTGGTCGGCGGTGACATCATCGCAGCGTTCCTCATCACCGGCGGCAATCGCAACGATTCCACCGGCGCCATGGTCATCAACCATGCAGGCTCGGGCCTGAACTTCTCGCTGGGCGGCAACACGCTCAGCATCGGCAACTTCGAGATCGACACGGCCGCCGGCTTGGTCCGGGGCAGCGCTACCGCCAACGGCTTCACGCTGGGCAGCAACCTTTCGCTGTTCAACCTCGGCGCCGGTTCGGTGCTGACGCTGACGGACGAAGCGGCAGCCGCCTTCAACACCACGCTGGGCACGGCCGGCCTCGCCGGCGCGACCATCGGTACGGCCAACCCGGTCGCCGTGTTCGGCCCGAGTGGCGTTCCCGAGCCGGCAAGCTGGGGCCTGATGATCGCGGGCGTCGGCTTCGTCGGTGCATCGCTGCGCCGTCGTGCCCGCAATACGGCGCGCCTCGCCGCCGCCTGAGCGCCGCTGCATGGGTAAAGGAAACGGCCGGGAGATCGCTCTCCCGGCCGTTTTCATTCTGCTAGCTGGGGAGGGGAGCGATCAGAAGCTCGCCCATTCCCCCGCATCGGACATTGCCGCTACCGGCAGCGGCTTCACGGGCGAGACATAGCCGCCCCGAGCTGCCGCCTTGGCCTGCGGCGCACGCGGCGCGCGGGGGGCGGACTGGCCACCGACCTCGAACTTGTGCGCGGAATCGCTGAGGCTGGAAACCTCGGCGTTCAGATTGCGTGCGGCGGCGGAGGTTTCCTCCACCATCGCGGCATTCTGCTGGGTGCTATGGTCCATGGTCTGCACGGCGGAGGCGATCTGGGAGATCGCCGAGGCCTGGGCCTGGTTGTCGGTCGCCATCGCGCTGACCAGCTGGTGCACCTCGGTCGTCGCGGTCGAGATGCTGTCCAGCGCGCCTTCCACCTGGTGCACCGTCTGTACCGCCTCGACGATGTCCTTCTGCGTGGCGCTCAGCTGGTCGCGGGCGCGGCTGGCTTCCTCTTCCGAACGCATTGCCAGCTGCGAAACGAGATCGGCGACCACCGCGAAGCCGCGCCCTGCCTCGCCGGCGCGACCGGCCTCCACGGCGGCGTTCATCGCCAGAACGCGGGTCTGGAACGCGATCTTGTCGAGACCCTCGATCACGCTGTCGATGCCCTTCGCGCCTTCGGAAACGCGGTTCATTGCCTGCACGGCGGTGTCGGTGATCGCGCGGCCGTCGTTCACGGTCTGGATCGCGCCGTTGGTCCGCTGGACGGTGCTGTCGGCGGCGCGCGCGGTGGCCTTCAGCCGCTGGTCCATCTGCGTGACGGCCGCCGCGGTCTGTTCGAGACTGGCGGCATTGGCCTCCGTCCGCCTCGCCAGGTCCTCCGACGCGGCGGCGATCTCGCCGGAGCCGGTGCGGATCGTGGTGGCGCTCTCCATCACCTGGGCGATCAGCTGGCGCAAATTGGTGACCGCGCGGTTGAAGTTGCTCTTCACCGGCTCGAATTCCGGCGCGACCTGCACGTCGATCGAGGCCGTCAGGTCGCCCCGCGACAAGGCGTCCAGGCGGGTATCGAGCGCGTCGATCAGGCGCGCCTGCGCGGCGTCGGCTGTCTCCTTGGCATGGCGGGCCGTTTCCTGCGTGATGGCGTTCTCCCGGAACACCGCCACGGTGCGCGCCATCGCGCCGAGCTCGTCGCCGCGATCGCTGCCGGGGACGGCAACGCGGAGATCCCCGCCGGCGACGGCCTGCATGGCGGTGCGGAGCGCATCGAGCGGCTCGGTTATGCCGAGGCGTGAGACCAGGTAGCCGAGCATCATGGCGAGCAGGATCGCGATGACGCTGATGGCCACCAGCGTCCACACGGTCGACTGTCCGGCCGCCTGCAGCGTGTGCGATGCATCGGCAGCCTCCTTCATCCGCTGGTTGTTGAAGGTCGACAGCCGCTTGGAGATCGTCTGGATCTCCGGGTCGACCTCCCGCAGAAGCGCGAGCGCGGCGGCGTTGTCGTTCCGCAGGCCGTGTTCGACGGCGGTCGCGGTCTTGTCCTGCAGCGTGTCGATCGAGCGCCGGACCTCGTCGATCATCGGCTTGGCCGATGCATCCTCGCGCTCGATCTCGTCGAGCAGCGTCTTGGCCTGCGCGTAGCTCTGCTTTTCCTCGGCCTGGGCCTGGCGCGCCATCGGGCTGTTGCCGTCATAGGCGACGGAGCGATAGCCGGCATAGGGCATCGCTTCGAGCAGGCGGTTCAGCCGCGCGGTGTGCGCGGTGCTGGGCAGCTTGCCGAGGGTGAGTTCGGAATAGTCCCGATTGGCGCGATGGAGGCTGCTGGCGCCGATCCAGGTGACGACCAGCGTCACCAAGCTGATCATGGCGATCACCGTCAGGATTTTGACGGGCACGCGCATACGCGCGAGTAACTGTTTCATTCCGTGGGTCCCTCGTGCGCCGGCCTGAACGAGCGGGCGGCAAGACCTTCATTATAGCGTCCGCGCATGCGCACGCGGCGCGGGTAAACCCATAAAATAGTCACATAATGCACTGGCGCTGAAGCATAGTCGCGTCGGCGCGTCCCAGGGCTGCGGGCCTGTTCTGCGGGCTCCGGGCGGTTGGTCTGCACGCATCGCCTATAATGCGAACGTGGCGCCGTGGCGGTGCCGGGGGAAGATGCGCGTGACACGGCTGGCTTTGGTGATGATCGCCCGAAACGAAGCCCGTGCGATCGCCCGGGCGCTCGACAGCGCGCGTCCCCATGTCGACCGGATGATCGTACTCGATACGGGTTCCACCGATGCCACGGTGGCGATCGCCGAAGCGCATGGCGCCACCGTCTTCCGGTTCGACTGGTGCGACGACTTCGCCGCCGCGCGCAACGCCGCGCTCGACCATTCCGACGCCGACTGGAACCTGCTGCTCGACGCCGACGAATGGCTCGACGGCGGGTTCGAGGCACTGGGGGCAGGGGCGCTGCCGCCGGGCGGCGCGCGTGTCGGATTCATCGGCTGCGCGCAGCTGCGCAACGAGGGCGTGTCGGCCAGTGTCACGCGTCGGTTTCTTCCCCGCATCCTGCCGCGCGGGGTGCGCTATGCCGGGCGCATCCATGAACAGCCGGTTTCGCCGCTGCCGCTGGTGCCCTGCGCGCTGCAGATCGGGCATGACGGCTATGCCGAGGCGCAGCTGGCGGCGAAGCACGGCCGCAACCTCGCCCTGCTGGAGGCCGCGCTGGTCGATGCGCCGGAGGACGGCTATCTCTGGTACCAGCTCGGTCGCGAGCACCTGGTCCGCGGCGCGCCCGAGGCCGCGGTGGCGCCGCTGCGCACTGCGTGCCGGCTGACCGCGCCGGATGCCGCCTATCGCCATGCCGTGGTGCTTTCCACCATCCGCGCGCTGAAGGAGGCCGGGCATCTGCCGGAGGCGCTCGCGCTGGTCGATGCAGAGCAGGCGGCCTGGCCGCAATCTCCAGACTTCTATTTCGCCGTGGCCGACCTGTATCTGGAATGGGCCAGCCGCGAACCGGCGATCGCGCTCGACGAACTGCTGCCGGTCGTCGAGGGCGCGTGGCTGCGCTGCCTCGAGATCGGGGAGCAGCCGCTGCTCGACGGGTCGGTGATCGGCTGCGGGAGCTATCTTGCGGCCGGCAACCTCGCCATGTTCTACGACCGCCTCGGCATCGAGGACGAGGCGCAGCGCTTCGCCGCGATGGAGCGTGTGCTGCGCGCCGCCTGATCCTCGGACAAGACTGCGCCGCGATGTTCGCCCCGAACACCGCATGTCCCGTTGACGCGGCAATTTGACACCGGTATCAAATCAGCAAGGCGCTGCATGTCGCAGTGGGTTGGAGGCGGAGAACGCCCGCGGCACGACCGGCGGGCTCCGCACATGGAGAGGGATGAAGCATTGGCGGAGCAAGCGACGGCGGAGCGCATCGCACAGGCCTTTGTGGCGGCACGGCGCGCGCGCGAGGGGTTCGCCGACTATCCAGGCGTGATGCCCCAGACGCTGGACGACGCCTATGCCATCCAGGCGCGTGCCATTGCGCTGTTCGACAGGCCCGTCGCCGGCTGGAAGGTGGGGCGCGTGCCGGATGCGCTGGTCGAGCGTTACGGCTCCAATCGCCTCGCCGGGCCGATCTTTGCCGACAGCATCGTCCATGCGGAGTCGGGGGAGGCGCCGGCCATGCCGATCTTCCGCAACGGCTTCGGCGCGGCGGAGGCGGAATATCTGGTGCGGCTGGGCGCGCTGCCGGCGAATTTCGATCGCCC
Source organism: Sphingomonas pituitosa NBRC 102491 (assembly GCF_001598435.1). Classification (GTDB taxonomy): domain Bacteria; phylum Pseudomonadota; class Alphaproteobacteria; order Sphingomonadales; family Sphingomonadaceae; genus Sphingomonas; species Sphingomonas pituitosa. The sequence continues at coordinate 29,890 of NZ_BCYY01000015.1, read as the reverse complement.
CTGGTCGAACGACGAGGTGCTGCCCTATATCAGCGAGATGCGTGTGGGCATCGAGATTGCCAGCTCGCCCTTCGCCGGCATCAACGCGCACGGCCCGGCCGTGACGGTTTCCGACTTCGGCAACAATAACGGTCTGCTGATTGGATACCGTATATCTTCTGAAGAGGATTTCCTTCGCTGGCCAGTGTCGCTAACGATTGACGGGGAGGTCGCTGGAACCGGCACCGCGGGCAACATGCTCGACGGACCGATCGGAGCGGTGCGCTTCCTGTTCGAACGTGCGGCCAATGGGCTTCCGCTGGCGGAAGGCCAGTGGATCTCGACAGGCGCGGTCACCGGCGTGCACCAGGTAGAGCCAGGCGCGCAGGTCGAGGCGCGTTTCGGAGACACGCTCAGCGTACGGTGCTCGATCGGGGTCGCCTGATCCCGGGGTCACGGAGTGGGATTGGAGAGTTGATGGCGAGCAAGGGGGAAGCCGCAGTAAGCGGCGCCGCGGCACGGGTAGGGCGATATCGCTGGGTGATCTGCGGGCTGCTGTTCGCGGCCACGATCATCAATTATGTCGATCGCCAGATGATCGGCGTGCTGAAGCCCACGCTGATGGCCGATCTGCATTGGACGGAACAGGATTTCGCCAACGTCATCATCTGGTTCCAGTTCGCCTATGCCGTGGGCTACATCATCTTCGGCAAGGTGGTGGACCAGGTGGGCGCGCGGGTCGGCTATACCATCGCCTTCGTCATCTGGCAGGTCGCCCATATCCTTCACGGCGCGGCCCACAGCCTGATGCATTTCGCCATCGCCCGCTTCGCGCTGGGCATCGGCGAATCCGGCAACTTCCCCGCGGGCATCAAGGCGGTGACCGAATGGTTTCCGGCCAAGGAGCGCGCCTTCGCGATCGGCGTGTTCAATGCCGGCGCCAATATCGGCGCGGTGCTTACCCCGCTGGCAATTCCGTACATCGTGCTGGCTTGGGGCTGGCGTTCTGCGTTCGTCATCACCGGCGTGGTCAGCTTCGTCTGGCTGATCGCCTGGTGGACCCTGTACCGCACCCCGCGCGAGCACCCGAAGGTCACCGAAGGAGAGCTCGCCTGGATCGAGCAGGATCCGGCTGATCAGGTGCAGAAGCTCGGCTATGGCGCGGTGCTCACCAGGCGCGAGACCTGGGCCTATGCGCTCGGCAAGTTCTTCATCGATCCGATCTGGTGGTTCTTCCTGTTCTGGCTGCCCGGCTATCTGTACGAACGCTACCATCTGGACCTGAAGACCTTCGGCATTCCGCTCGCGGCGATCTATCTCGTGTCCGACATGGGAAGCGTCGCCGGCGGCTGGCTATCCTCGCGGCTGATGCGGGCCGGCTATACCGCCAACCTCGCCCGCAAGGTGACGATGCTGGTCTGTGCCTTCGCGGTGCTGCCGGTGCTGTTCGCGGAATCGCTGAGCAGCGTGTGGATGGCGGTCGGCGTGATCGGCATCGCGACCGCCGCGCACCAGGCCTTCTCCGCCAATCTCTATGCGCTGCCGGCGGACATGTTCCCGCGCGGCGCCGTTGGTTCGGTGATCGGGATCGGCGGCACCGTCGGCGCCGTCGGCGGCATCCTGATGTCGCTCTACGTCGGCGTGGTGCTGGAGCGGATCGGTAGCTACTGGCCGCTCTTTGCGGTGGCTGGCAGTGCCTATTTCGTGGCACTCGCCTGTGTGCACTTCCTGTCGCCGCGGCTCGCCCGCGTCGACATGAGCCACTGATTTCACATCTACGTTACCGGAGTACCCGATGGCCAAGCCGCTGAAGCTCGATCCCGACCGGCTGCTGCCGGCCGAGGATCGCACCCGCGCGATCGCGCGCGACCTCTATAAGGCGGTCGCGGGCCTGCCGATCATCAGCCCGCACGGCCATACCGACCCGACCTGGTTCTCGACCAACGCCAACTGGTCCAACGCCACCGAGCTGCTGCTGTCGCCGGACCATTATATCTACCGCATGCTCTATTCGCAGGGCGTGTCGCTCGACGCGCTGTGCGTGCCGAGCAAGGCAGGGATGCCGGCCACCGATCCGCGCGCGGCGTGGCGCACCTTCGCCGAGCATCTCCATCTGTTCCGCGGCACCCCCTCGGCGATGTGGCTGGGCCATGTGTTCGGCGAGGTGTTCGGCTTCGACGTGGCGCTCGACGGCGAGACGGCGGATTTCTACTACGACACGATCAACGAAAAGCTGGCGAGCGACGATTTTCGTCCGCGCGCGCTGTTCGATCGCTTCAACATCGAGTTCCTCGCCACGACCGAGGGCCCGCAGGACGACCTGTCGCCGCACCATGCGATCCGGGAGTCTGGCTGGGGCGGCCGCGTCGTCACCACCTATCGCCCGGACGCAGTGATCGACGTCGAGCATGAGCAGTTCCACGGCGCACTCAAGATCTTCGCGGAGAAGACCGGCGAGGACGTCTATAGCTGGGACGGCTATCTCGCCGCGCACGCCAAGCGCCGCGCCGATTTCCGCGCCGCCGGTGCCACCGCGACCGATCATGGCCACCCCACCGCGCGCACCGCGAACCTCAGCAAGGCCGAGGCTGCGGCGCTGTTCGCGAAGATCCTCGGCAGCGACTGGACCCCGGCCGATGCCGAGCTGTTCCGCGCCCAGATGCTTACCGAAATGGCGGCGATGAGCGTCGAGGACGGGATGGTGATGCAGATCCACCCGGGCAGTTTCCGCAACCATAATGGCGGGCTGTTCGCCAGCCATGGCCGCGACAAGGGCGCCGACATCCCGATGGCGACCGACTATGTCCACGGCCTCAAGCCGCTGCTCGATCGCTTCGGCACCGCGACCGACCTGTCGATCATCCTCTTCACGCTGGACGAGACGGTCTATGCCCGCGAGCTGGCACCGCTGGCCGGCCATTATCCGTGCCTGAAGCTGGGCCCGTCCTGGTGGTTCCACGACAGCCCTGAGGGCATGCGCCGCTTCCGCGAGCAGGTGACCGAGACCGCCGGCTTCTACAACACGGTCGGTTTCAACGATGATACCCGCGCCTTCCTCTCGATCCCGGCGCGGCACGACGTGGCGCGGCGGATCGACTGCGGCTTTCTGGCGCAGCTGGTCGCCGAGGGGCGGCTGCTCGACTGGGAGGCGGCGGAGCTGGCCTTCGAGCTGACCAACGGGCTGGTGCGCAAGGCATACAAGCTGGGCAGCGCCGCATAGGACGCCCCAACGGTTGAAAAGGGGGATGCGGCGGCCGAGATGACCGCTGCACCCACAAAATACGGGCGCCACCGGATCGGCTATGGTAACCGGTGTCGTCGCAAGCAGAAGGACGAGGACGATGAAGATTGCGCTGATCAGCGAGAACAGCCAGGCGGCCAAGAACGGCATCATTCACAAGGCACTCACCAACGTTGCCGAGCCGCTGGGCCACCAGGTGTTCAACTACGGCATGTACTCTGCCGAGGACACGGCCTCGCTCACCTATGTGATGAACGGCCTGCTCACCGGCATCCTGCTGAATTCCAAGGCGGTTGATTTCGTGGTGACCGGCTGCGGCACCGGCATGGGCTCGATGCTGGCCTGCAACGCGATGCCGGGCGTGTTCTGCGGCCTGGTGATCGATCCTACCGACGCTTTCCTGTTCGGCCAGATCAACGATGGCAACGCCATCTCGATGCCCTATGCCAAGGGCTTCGGCTGGGCGGCGGAGCTCAACCTGGAAGACGTGTACCGCAAGCTGTTCGAGGGCGAGCGCGGCCTCGGCTATCCGCGCGAGCGCGCCGAGATCATGCGCAAGAACCGCGGCATCCTCTCGGACCTGAAGCGCGTGACCTGCACCGACATGCTCACCGTGCTGAAGAATGTCGACCAGGACCTGCTGCGCGCCGCGATCGCCGGCGAGAAGTTCGCGGAATATTTCTACGCCAACTCGCAGGATGAGGAAATCAGCGCCTATCTGCGCAGCCTTTCCTGATCGCTGACATCCGCCGCTTCCCCAGGCGCTCCCCTCCTGCTCGCGGGAGGGGCTGGGGGAGGGGAGGATGCAGTGTCGTCCACCGTTTCAGGCCCTCCCCCGACCCTTCCCACAAGCGGGAGGTGAGCGCAGAAGGAGGGTGAGGGGAGCCATCATGACCAACCCGTTCGATCTTACCGGCCAGGTGGCCGTCATCACCGGCGCCAACACCGGCATCGGCCAGGGCATCGCGCTGGCGCTCGCCGCGGCGGGGGCGGACATCGCCGCCGTCGGCCGTACCCCTGCCGAGGAAACGGTGCGCAAGGTGCGCGATCTGGGCCGCCGCGCCGAGATCATCTCCGCCGATCTCTCGACCATCGAACCTGTGCAAAGGGTTGTGGACGAGGCTGTGGATAAGCTGGGGAAAATCGACATCCTGGTGAACAATGCCGGGATCATCCGTCGCGCCGACAGCCTTGATTTCACGGAAGAAGACTGGGACGCGGTGGTCGATACCAACCTCAAATCGGTGTTCTTCCTCTGCCAGGCGGCGGGCAAGTTCATGGTCCGCCGCTTCGGCGAGACCGGCGAGCGCGGCCGCATCATCAACATCGCCTCGATGCTCACTTTCCAGGGCGGCATCCGCGTGCCGAGCTACACCGCGTCCAAGTCCGGCATCGGCGGGCTCACCAAGCTGCTGGCCAATGAATGGGCGGCGAAGGGCGTGAACGTGAACGCGATCGCGCCGGGCTATATCGCCACCAACAACACCGCGGCGCTGCAGGCGGACGAGACCCGCAACCGCCAGATCCTCGAGCGCATCCCGGCCGCCCGCTGGGGCGATCCGGAGGATCTGGGGGGGGCGGCGGTCTTCCTCGCTTCGCGCGCTTCGGACTATGTGCAGGGCCATGTTCTTGCCGTTGACGGAGGCTGGCTGGCACGATGACGTTCGCGTTCTTTGGGGAAATGATGCTGCGGCTGTCGCCGCCGGGCCGCGAATTGCTGTTGCAGACGCCCAAGCTCGACGTGGCGATCGCCGGGGCAGAGGCGAATGTCGCCACCGGGCTCGCCTGCCTGGGCCATGACGTGGCGATGATCAGCGCGGTGGCGGACAATCCGCTGGGGGCTGCGGCGGTTGGCGAGTTGCGTCGGCGCGGCGTCGATGCCCGCAAGGTGGTGTCCGAGGCCGGTCGCATGGGCCTCTATTTCCTCACGCCCGGCGCGGGGCTCCGCGCGTCGGAGATCGTGTATGACCGGGCCCATTCGGTGTTCGCCGACCGGTCGGCCGAGGCATGGGACTGGGATGCGCTGCTGGAGGGCGTGACGCGCCTCCACCTCTCCGGCATCACGCCCGCGCTGGGGCCGAACACCGCCGCCGCCGCCATCGCCGCGGCCGAGGCGGCGAGCGCGCGCGGCATCGCCGTGTCGTTCGACGGCAACTATCGCGCCAAGCTGTGGGAAGCCTGGGACAGCGATCCGCGCGGCGTGCTGACCCAGCTGATCGGCCATGCCGAGATCCTGTTCGGCAACCACCGCGACATCTCGCTGCTGCTGGGCGAGCATTTCTCCGGCGACGGCCCGGACCGGCGGCGCGAGGCGGCCGAGGCGGCGTTCTCGGCTTTCCCGAAGCTCCAGCTGATCGCTTCGACGGCGCGGCATGTGGACGATGTCGACAGCCACCGGATCGCGGCGCGCGTCGACACCCGCGATGGCCATCACCAGACCGAGGAACTGCGCGTCAGCGGCATCGTCGACCGGATCGGCGGCGGCGACGCCTTCGCGGCCGGCGTGCTCCACGGCCTGCTGGAGGGCGGAGACGCCCGCGCGGCGGCCGAGGCGGGGCTCGCGCTCACCGCGCTCAAGCACTCGCTGCCCGGCGATGCCAGCCTGTTCACCCGCGCCGACCTCGCGGCCTTCGCCGAGGGCGGCCTGGACGTGCGGCGGTGACCAGCCGGCGCGCGGTGCTGGCGAGCGGCTTGACGCTTGCACTTCCACCGCGCGCCTGGGCGGCCGGCGATCCGGTCGCCGATGCCCCGGCCGGTCGGTTCGTGGGAACGCGGGAAGGGGGGCTCTCGCGCTTTCTCGGCATCCGCTATGGCCGGGCGGCGCGGTTCCGTGCCCCCGTCGCCGCGCCGCGCGCGGCGCGGGCGGCGGCGCAGGCCTTCGGGTCGATCTGTCCGCAACGCGGGCTGAAGAACGAGCCCCAAGCCGAGGACTGCCTGTTCCTCAACGTCTGGACACCGGGCACCGAGCGCGCGGCGCGGCGGCCGGTGATGGTCTATTTCCACGGCGGCGCCTACTCGAACGGCAGCGTCACCGATCCGCTGAACGACGGCGCAGCCCTGGCCAGGGCAGAGGACGTGGTGGTGGTGACGGTAAATCACCGCCTCAACGCGTTCGGCTATCTCTATCTCGCCCGGCTCGACCCGCGTTTTCCCGACAGCGGCAATGCCGGCCAGCTGGACCTGATCCTCGCGCTGCGCTGGATCCGCGACAATATCGCGGCGTTCGGCGGCGATCCGTCGCGGGTGTTCCTGTTCGGCCAGTCGGGCGGCGGCGCCAAGATCGCGACGCTGATGGGCATGGAGGCCGCGCAGGGCCTGTTCCACAGCGCCGCGACGATGAGCGGGCAGCAGGTCACCGCCTCGGGACCGATGAACGCGACGGCGCGCGCGCAGGCGTTTCTCGATCGGCTCGGCGGGCTGGAGGCTGCAACCACGCTGGCGGCGGAGACGCTGGTAGAGGCGCAGGACGCGCGCGATCCCATCCTCGGCGGCGGCGTCTATTTCGGGCCGGTGCTCGACATGCGCTGGCTGGTGCGCCACCCGTTCTGGCCGGATGCGAACCCGCAGTCGCTGGCGATCCCGATGATCCTCGGCAACACGCAGAGCGAGACGCGCGCCTTCATCGATCCCGGGTCCGAGCGCATCCGCACGCTCACCTGGGACAATCTGGCCGCGCGGATGGCGCACGAGCTGAAGATCGACGTGCTGCCGGAATGGGTGGTGGCGCAGTATCGCGCGCGCTTTCCGGGCGATACGCCGCAGGACCTGTTCTACCGCGCCACCACTGCCGGCCGCAGCTGGCGCGGGCAGGTGATCGAGGCCGACGCCCGTGCCGCGGCGGGCGCCAGGGCGACCTGGGTCTACCAGGTGGATTTCGCCTCCCCGACCCAGCCAGAGCGGGGGGCGCCGCACACCATGGACATCGCGCTCGCCTTCGGCACGCTTTCGGCACCCGGCGCCTTCACCGGCACGGGCGCGGCGGCGCAGCGGCTCAGCCGGCAGATGATGGCTGCCTTCGCATCGCTGGCGCGCGGCGGAACGCCGGCGGCGCCGGGCCTGCCGGCCTGGACCCCCTATGCGCTGCCCGACCGCGCAACGATGCTGTTCGACGCCGAGAGCCGCCTGGCGAACGACCCGCGCCGCTGGGAGCGCGAGCTCTTCTCCCGCATCCCCTATATCCAGCCGGGCAGCTGATGCGGCGCCGGTCCGCCGCGCTGCCGGCTATCGCAATCGTTCGCGCCGCCGTGTAGCATCGCCCCATGGAAAAGACGGGAAAGCCCACCATCAACGACGTCGCCCGGCTCGCCGGGGTTTCGAAGAAGACCGTCAGCCGCGTCATCAATCGCTCGCCCCTGCTGAACGAGGATACGCGCGCCAAGGTGGAGGCGGTGATCGCCGATCTGGGCTATGTCCCCAATGTCCAGGCGCGCGCGCTGGCGCTGCGGCACAATTTCCTGCTCGGCCTGATCCACGACAATCCCAACGCCCAGATGGTGATGAACGTCCAGGCGGGCATCCTGGAGGCAATCCGCGATACCGAGTTCGAGCTGATCGTCCGGCCGATCGACCGCGGTTCCTCGACGATGCTGGCGGATGTACGCGCCTTTCTCGAGCGGCAGCGGCTGTACGGCGTGCTGATCCTGCCGCCGGTTTCCGAGAACGACATGCTCGCCGAGGTGTGCCGCAGCCTGGGCACCCGCTATGTCCGCATGGGGTCGGCGCCGCTGGACACGCCCGAGCATATGGTCGCCTCGAACGACAGCGAGGTGGTGGTGGAGGCGGTGCGCCATCTGGTCGCGCTCGGCCATCGCCGGATCGGCCTGATCGCCGGTCCCCACGGCTTCCGCTCGGCCCGCGAGCGGCGGAAGGGCTTCGAGCAGGCGCTGAGCGATGCCGGCATCAAGCTGCCGCGCAGCCTGATCGCTGACGGCAACTACACCTTCGAGAGCGGCCTGGCGGCAGCCGACCGGCTGCTGGACCTGTCGCCGCGCCCCACCGCGATCTTCGCCTCCAATGACGAGATGGCGGCGGCGACGCTGCACGCGGCTCGGCGCCGCGGGATGAGCGTGCCGGAGGATCTGTCGATCGTCGGTTTCGACGATACCGCCATCGCCTCGCACATCTGGCCGCCGATGACGACGGTGCACTGGCCGATCATTTCGATGGGACGCTCGGCCGCGCTGAAGCTGCTGGTCGATTTCTTCGGCGACGACCAGGCGGTGGAGGAGCCCTCGCTCTTTCCCTCGACGCTGATCCACCGTGCCTCGGTAGCGCCCCCGCGCGCCGACTGAGCGCCACGCGCGTGTTGCGGCAAAGCCGCGGCCGTCAAAAATGTCCCGAACCGACTTATGACACCGGTTGACATGGCCGGCGAGCTTGCAACAATACAGGTCAATCAAGCGTGACGCAGCGCTTGCGCCAAGACGAACGCAAGATTCGGCGAAGGCGTGGGAGAGGATTGTCGCGACCCCGTCCTTGAATCGAACGTCGGTGAGAGCCGTCTTTCGAAATACGGTCGCATATCCACTTGCCCGCCCTCCGGTGCAGTCGCGCGCATGCTCAGGCATGAGGACAGGGGAGGTTCAAATGGCAGAACTCAGCGGTTTTTTGGTCAGCCTCCGGGGCGGTCTGCGGGTTGGTGCGTCGATGGGCGCGCTTGGCATGGGGCTCGCGCTCGCCGGTGCCGCCCATGCGCAGGCACAGCAGGGCAACCCCGTCGCGCAAGCCGATGCAGCACGCGATGCGAGCGTGCAGGAAGAACCGTCCCCGATCGATCCGCAGACCGGCGACGAGATCGTTGTCACCGGTTTCCGCGCTTCGCTGCAGAACGCATTGAATCTCAAGCGCCGGTCGAACCAGATCGTCGATGCGATCACCGCCGAGGACATCGCCGACTTCCCGGACGCCAACCTTGCGGAGTCGATCCAGCGCCTGCCCGGCGTCTCCATCGACCGTGACAATGGCGAGGGCCGCTCGATCACCGTCCGCGGCCTGGGCGGTGATTTCCAGTCGGTGCGCCTGAACGGGGCCGACGCACAGAATGTCGCGGGCGGAAACCAGTCCGACGCCGGCGCCAATCGCAGCCGCGGCTTCGATTTCAATACCTTCGCCTCCGAACTCTTCGGCGGCGTGAAGATCACCAAGTCGACTGCGGCGGAGAATGACGAAGGCTCGCTGGGCGCGATCATCGACCTGACGACGGGCCGTCCGCTCGCCTACAAGGGCAATCGCTTCTCGCTGGGCGGCGAAGGCGAGTATCGCGAGAACGGCAAGACGTGGAACCCGCGCTTCACCGGGCTGGCTTCGGTAAAGCTGACCGACAATTTCGGTGTGCTCGTCTCCGGCGCCTATCAGAAGCAGGAACAGCAGATCGATTCCTATCGCCGCGGCATCGGCGTGTTCGACTATCTGTACCGCAACTCGCAGATCAGCGGCGTGACGCCGCCGGTCTACGGCTTCGCGCGGCCCGGCGGTACCGGGGCTACCTTCGGATCGGACCCCGCCGCCTATGCGCTGCTGACGCCGACCACGATCATCCCGGGGCTTCCCTCGATCAACCGGCAGAGGCTCAAATACGAGCGGCTCGGCCTGACCGCGACGGCGCAGTGGCAGCCCACCGAGCGCACCGAGATCATCGTCGACGGCGTCTATTCCAAATATGATCAGGACAGCGAACTGGCCGGCATCACGCCGATCGGCCTGAACCGCAACGGCACCAATACCCGCGTCACCCAGAACACGCTGCGCGCCGTGGGCACCACCAACGGCTTTGCGGATCGCGTGGCGCTCTATCCCAACTGCGTGCAGAGCGCGATCGTCGACTGCGGCCAGCAGCTCAACGGGAGCAGCGTGCTGCCCGGCTATTTCAACAGCTACAATCCCAACAACCTGAGCGCGTTCGATTATTACAACAACACGCGCTCGCCCGGCTATGTCGCGACGACGAACCAGACCGGCTATTATACCCAGCTGCTCGGGCGCCCCAACACGGTGGTGCGGGCCGCCAATGTGAATGCGGCGGGCCAGGCCGATTACCTCCAGCTTGATCGCGTCGACTGGCGCAGCTCGATCGACACGCAGAGCGGCTCGACCGAGTTCAAGCAGGCCACGCTCAACCTGCGCCAGGATTTCGGCGACCGACTGACGATGGACGGCACGCTCGGCTGGTCGAAATCGGTGTTCGACGCGACGGGCTATCTTGCCGAGGTGAACGCCATAGACCAGAACGGCTATGTCTTCGACGAGCGGAACGGCGGCAAGATGCCGGTGTTCAACCCCGGCTTCAACGTCGCGGACCCGAATGCGTGGACGCTGGTAAAGGGTCTGTCGACGATCCGCGTCTTCAAGAACCAGGTTACCAACGAGTATCGCGTCGGCCGGCTGAACTTCGCGTTCGAGGCGGTGCCCGAAATGACCATCCGGTTCGGCGGTACCTACAAGAAGTTCAAGTATTTCGCCGATCAGCAGCGCCGCGCCCAGTCGATCGAGGCGCTGAACCCGACGCTGGCGGAGGCCAGGCTCAACGTCACCGACCTCGGCGGCGTCTACGGCTTCGGCCAGGGGCTGAACGTGCCGGCGGGCACCCCGACCAGCTTCTTCGCGCCGGAGATCGGCAAGTTCGTCAACGCCTTCGGCATCGACTGCAACTGCGTGAACAAATGGGGCGACTTCCGCGTCGTGCCGGATGGTCGCCAGGGCGGCGGTGTCAACGAGCGCGACGTCTCCGGCTTCTTCCAGGTCGACTATGACCTGACGCTGCTCGGCGGCCCGCTGCGGGGCAATGCCGGCCTCCGCATCGCCAACACCCGGGTCAACGGCCGCGGCAATGTCGGCGGCGCGGACGGCATCCCCGGCATCGCGGTGGTTGCCAAAAACGAATATTGGGATTGGCTGCCCTCCGCCAACATCAACTGGGAAGCGAAGCCCGGCCTGCTGATCCGTTTTGCGGCGGCCAAGGTGATGTCGCGTCCGCAGCTCTCCAGCCTCACGCCGGGCACGACGTCCTTCTCAAGCACCCTGGCGATCAACGGATCGGCGCCGTCGCTGACCGTCGGCAACCCCTATCTCAGCCCGTTCCGCGCGACCAATCTCGATCTCAGCATCGAGAAATACTTCCGCAACAACGGCCTGATCGCCGTGGCACTGTTCAAGAAGAACCTGGAGAGCTTCCCGCAGCAGCTGGCGGGTGAAGCGCCGCTCTCGACCGTGTTCGAGCCGACGATCTACAACCAGATCCTTGCCTCGATGACCGATCCGCAGCTGCGCGCCTATACGCAGAATGGCGGTACCTGGGGCGTGCGCCAGTTCAAGGACGCGCCCGGCGGCACGATCAAGGGCATCGAGGTCAATGTACAGACCGATTTCTGGTTCCTGCCGGCGCCGTTCGACAAGATGGGCGTTACCGCCAACTACACGCACATCGATTCCTCGCTGAGCTACCTCACCGGCACCGTGCTGGCGACCACCCAGGCGGGCGGCGCGGCGACCGCGCAGAACAGCTACGCCACGGCGCCGTTCCTCAACACGTCCCCGGACGCGTTCAACGCCACGCTCTATTATGAGAACAAGCTCTGGTCGCTGCGTTTCTCGGGCGCCTATCGCACGCGCTTCGTCAACCGCTTCCCACTGGCGACCGGCACCTGCTCGGTCGGCACGACGACCAATGCCGGCGCGGCGTGCAATTCGCCGGTATTCGCGGACTTCGGCTACAACGAGAACCAGTTCAACCTCGATGCGGCCTTCGCGATCAACGTGACCAAGTTCGCCCGCTTCACGCTGGAGGCGCGCAACCTGACCAACCAGCCGCAATATCGGACGATGTATGCCGCGAACCCGGTGTCGCAGATCTATGGCAGCACCGGCCGGATCGTCACTGCCGGCATGCGGCTGAGCTTCTGATGCGGCGGGCAGCGCTTGCCCTGCTGCTGGCCGCACCCGCACCTGTGCTTGCGCTTGCGCAGGAACGGGCTGCCGTTCCTGCCTTTCCGGGGGCGGAGGGGGCGGGTGCCCATGCGCTGGGCGGGCGCGGGGGCAAGGTGCTGTTCGTCACCACGCTGAACGATCGCGGCCCGGGCAGCCTGCGCGAAGCGGTGGAGGCGGCCGGGCCGCGAACGATCCTGTTCCGCGTCTCGGGCACGATCCGGCTGGAGAAGCCGCTGCGCGTCCGGGAGGGGCGGGTGACGATCGCCGGCCAGTCGGCGCCGGGCGACGGCATCACCCTGCGCGACCACCCGCTGGAAGTCGCCGCGGACGACGTGGTGATCCGCTATATCCGCTCGCGGCTGGGCGACGAGAGCCGCACCGAGTCCGACGCGATCTGGATCCTGGGCGGGCGCCGCATCATCCTTGACCATGTCTCGGCGAGCTGGTCGGTGGACGAGACCCTGTCTGCGTCGGCCAACTACCGGGAGCCAGGGCAAGGCTTCTGGGACCTGACCGTGCAATGGTCGATCATCGCGGAATCGCTGACCCATTCGCTCCACGCCAAGGGCGAGCATGGCTATGGCAGCCTGATCCGGGGCGGGCGCGGCGCGCGGATCAGCTTCCACCACAATCTCTGGGCCAATCACGAAGCACGCATGCCGCGGCCCGGCAACTATAGCGGGCCGGACGTCGATCCGGAGGGCGCCTTTTTCGACTTCCGCTCGAACCTGTTCTACAATTGGGGCAAGGGGTGGTCCGGCTACAATGCCGACAAGGCGACGCTTGCGCGCTACAACTTCGTCGACAACGCCTATGTGATGGGGCCGCAATCGGAAAAGCCGATCGCCTTTCACGAAGGCAACACGCTGGCCAAGGCGTGGTTCGCCGGCAACAGCATGAACGGCACCATCCCCGAGGACCCGTGGAGCCTGGTCGACGGCATTTCGCCCGAGGGCTACCGGCTCGACGCGCCGGTGCCGATGCCGCCGGTGACGCGCGACCCTGCGGCATCGGCGTACGAGCGGGTGCTGGCGAGCGCGGGGGCGTCCAGGGTGCGCGACAGCGTGGATGCACGGGTGGTCGCGGGAGTCCGGGACCGCACGGGCCGCCAGATCGACAGCCAGCGCGACGTGGGCGGCTGGCCGGCGCTGCGGAGCGCGCCGGCGCCCGTCGACAGCGATCACGACGGCATGCCCGACGCCTGGGAGATCGCGCACGGCCTGAACCCGCACGACCACCGCGACGGCGCTGCCGACCGAAACGGGGATGGCTGGACGAACCTGGAGGAATGGCTGGCCGAATGCGCCGCGCCCCGGTCCTGAACGCGGCCGCTCGCGGCCGAGGGGATGATGACCCTGCGCATTGCCGGGCTGAAGAACATCGGCTAGCCCTATGATCCTGTGCCGATGCAGCCGGGGCAAGGCTGCTGATGCGCTGGAAAGTCGAAGGGGGAGATTGCATGCGATTGATGGGATGCGCGTTCGTCGCGCTGGCAGTTGGGCTGGGCGGTTGCAGCGGCGGCGGCGGGGGCGGCAGCGGACCCGGCTTCATCCCGGTGCCGGCAGCGCCGGTCGACCAGCGCAACACAATGCTCACGGACCTTCGCTTTACCGAGGGCTTCGGCGGGGCTGCTGGGCGCATGCGCTATTCGGTTTCGGGCACCGGATCGGCGAGCGATTTCGACGGCACGGTGCCGGTCTCGTCGAACAGCTTCTCGGTGCGGTACGATGCGGCGGCGCAAAGCTACACGATCTCGATGTCGCCCTTCACTTCGCCCGCGTTCGGCCCCGCCGACCGCACGTCGAGCTCGAACACGCTGACCAATTACGAGAAGCGCTCGGGTGGGCGGCAGGAGAACCTGTCGCTGTTCAATGCCGGGTCCGGCAATCCCAGGCTCGTGCTCACCTATGCGAGCTACGGCGCCTATCAGGCGATCACCGAGCGGAGCCCGATCGGCGTCGACACGATCTTCTTCGCGTACGGCGTCCGCACCGCGCCGTCGGACATGCCGAAGACCGGTACGGCCAGCTACACCACCGTCGTGGACGGGCAGTTCGCCGGCGCGAGCGGCGTGTATGCGCTGGGCGGGCAGGGCAGCTTCTCCGCAGATTTCGCCGCGGCGACCGTGCAGGCGACGCTACAGCTGCGCGGACAGAATGTGGTGACCAGCGGCCTGCGCGATTTCGGCACCCACGCGCTGACGGGCCAGATCCGATCGGAACAGACCGGTGTGTTCTTCTCGGCTGCCGGCGGCAGCAACGGGGCGACGGTGAACATGCAGGGGGCGTTCTTCGGCCCCGGCGCCGCCGAGATCGGCGCGAATTTCGGCATCCTCAATGCCGACGGGCGCGGGGTCGGTGCAATGGTCGGGCGCAAGAACTGATCCGCTCGCAACCGGTGGGGCAGGGCGGCCGTGGCGATGGCCGCCCCCTCCGGCGGAGAACGGCGGGCGCCGGCGATTGCGCCCCCGCAGGCCCCGTGTCAGACAGGCGTGTTCCTTTCGTTCCGAGCCATTGGGGGTAAACATGCGCGCACTTCGTCTGGGGCTTCTGCTCGCCACCGCTGCGGTGCTGCCGGCGGCGGCGCAAACGCAGAAGGCCGATCTGATGACGCCGCCCGCCGAGGCGCGGCATTTCACCATCACCTCCACCGCCGGCAAGCATGGCGACGTCTGGTCGTGGACCTTGCCCGACGGGCGCATCGCCTATCGCATGTCGATGTCGCTGCGGGGCTGGATCACCGAAACCGACGAAGTGGTGCGACTGGGACCGGACAAGCGCCCCATCGACATCGCCGTGCGCGGCTTCACCGACACCGGCGACGCGACGGAGACCTTCACCGTCGATCCGGCGGGCATCGCGCACTGGAAGACCGCGGTGGATTCGGGCGAGAAGCCCTTCGGAAAGGCGCGCTACAACAGCTATGGCGGGCCATGGCTGGCGTTCGAGAGCGACCTCGACGCGCTCGTCGCGGCGGGGTCGGCGGGGATCGACCTGCTGCCGAGCGGCCATGCCAGCATCACCATCGGCAAGGCGGTGGAGATCGACGGGCCGGCCGGCAAGAAGACGGTGAAGCTCGCCTATGTCACCGGCACCGGCTTTTCGCCCTCGCCGGTCTGGCTCGATGCGCAGAACCATTTCTTCGGCAGCGCCGGGGGCATGTCGCTGCTCCCCGAAGGCTATGAGGCTGCCGGGCCGAAGCTGAAGGATATCCAGGACAAGGAAGCCGCGGACATGGTGCGCGACGTCGCGCATCGCTTCCTCGCGCCCGCCAATCGCACGCCGACGCTGGTCGATCACGTGCTGCTGTTCGATTCCGTCGCCGGCAAATATCTGCCGGACCAGGCGGTGCTGATCGCCGACGGCAAGGTGGCGAAGGTCGGCCCGGCGGGCAGCATCGCCGCCACGAAGGCGATGACCGTGATCGACGGGCGCGGTCGCACGCTGCTGCCCGGCCTGTGGGATTCGCACCAGCATGTCGGAGACGACTGGAACCTGCTGCAGAACGTCGCCACGGGCATGACCAACTATCGCAGCCCCGGATCGTCGATCGAGGATGCGCAGAGCATCTTCAAGCGCCGCGCCGCGGGCGACCTGCTGGCGCCGGACGGCAAGGTCTCGGTGATCATCGACAAGAAGGATCCGCTGGCCGCGCAAGGGGCGCTCACCGTCTCCTCGGCGGCGGAGGCGATCGCCGCGGTCGACAAGATCAAGGCGGCGGGCATGTGGGGGGTGAAGTTCTACACGTCGATGGACCCCGCCTGGATCGCACCCGCGGCGGCCGAGGCGCACAAGCTGGGGCTCCATGTCCATGGCCATGTCCCCGCGCATATGCGGCCGCTCGATGCGGTGCGGGCGGGCTATGACGAGGTCACCCACATCAACTTCATCCTGATGCAGGCGATGCCGCAGGACGTGGTCGACAAGGCGAACACCGCCGCGCGGCTGGAAGGGCCCGCGCAGTACGGCAAGGACCTGGATCTCGACTCCCCCGAACTGCGCGCCTTCTATGCCGAGCTTGCCAAGCGCAAGACGATCATCGATCCGACGCTGACCGTGTGGGAGCCGCTGCTCACCTCCGACGGCAGCGCCGTGCCGCCGGAATATGCGGCCTATACCGACATCGCGCCCCCCTCGGTTGCGCGCGGCTGGAAGATCGGTGGCTATCCGCTGTTCGCGGGCCTCACCCGCGCCGATTTCCGCAAGAGCTTCGGCAAGATGGTCGAAGTCGTCGGGCGGCTGCACAAGGCGGGGGTGCCGATCGTCGCCGGCACCGACGGCTATGGCCTGGAGCTGGTGCGCGAGCTCGAACTCTACCAGGAAGCCGGCCTGACCAATGTCGAGGCGCTGCAGACCGCGACGATCGTGCCGGCGCGGATGGTGGGCATGTCCGATCGGGTGGGCGCGATCGCGCCGGGCAAGACGGCCGACATCATCCTCGTCGAGGGTGACGTCTCGAAGGACATCGGCAACCTGCGCCATGTGCAGACGGTGTTCCTCGACGGCTATCGGCTCGATGCCGATGCGCTGCGCAAGGCCAGCGGGCTGAGCGGCATGCCCAAGTAACGCCTCTTCAGGTAACACTTCGTTACGGCACCATTGCGCGATCGGTGCGTTAATCGCGCAATGGCCCGTTTCTTCACCCGCATGCCCGATCGAGGCACCCGCCGGCGCATCGCGCTGCCGGTGGCGGTGTGGACCTTCGTGCTTGCCCTTCTGTTCGGCGCGGTGGCGCCGCTCGGGCCCCCTGAAACGCTCGTCCACGGCGCTGCGTTCAACCCGGCCACCACCAGCGTGGCGATCGCTGCAAAGCGCGGCGACCAGGGGGCTTCGCTCTGGCAGAGCGTGCGCGGCGTGCGACACGACGGCGCTTCCGGCAGCGGCGCGGTGCTTGCCGTTGCGCCGGCGCTCGCCGCGGTTCTCCTCCTTTTCCTCGCGCTATATGCCCTTCAGCCGACCACGGCGCTTCGGCCGGTGCGCTGCGGCGCGCGTGGCGCGCGTGCACCGCCGCACCGGCGTTTCTAGGCGCATCTCGCGCTTCTACGCCTGAACTTCGTCTTCGCCGCCCCGCGGCGGCAGAGGAGGACCCCATGCGAAAGAAACGAGGCAAGCGGCCCCCCTGGTGGTTCGCCATCGCCGTCTGGTCCGGCATCGCCGGCGCCGCGGCGGCATTGGCAGCCGCGATCGGCGCGGCCCAGTCCTGACCTGCATCGACACCGGTCGCCTTCAGGCGCGGCCGGTGTCGAACCAGTTTTTCATTTCAAGGAGGATCGATGCCGCATCACGCGCCCCTGATCGCCACCATCGTTGCCGGACTCGTCGTCGCCTTCCTCTTCGGCGCGATCGCGCACCGGATCAAAGTCTCGCCGATCGCCGGCTATCTGCTCGCCGGCGTGGCGGTGGGGCCGTTCACCCCCGGCTTCGTCGCCAATTCGGGCCTCGCCAACGAACTCGCCGAGATCGGCGTGATCCTGCTGATGTTCGGCGTCGGCCTGCATTTCTCGCTGCGCGACCTGCTCTCGGTGCGCAAGATCGCGGTGCCGGGTGCGGTGGTGCAGATCGCCGCCGCCACTGCCATGGGCATCGGTCTCGCCTATGTCGCCGGTTGGGGACTGCAGGCGGGCATTGTCTTCGGCCTGGCGCTGTCGGTGGCGAGCACGGTGGTGCTGCTCCGCGCGCTGCAGGGCCACGACATCGTCCAGACCGAGCGCGGGCGGATCGCGGTCGGCTGGCTGATCGTCGAGGATCTGGCGATGGTGGTGGCGCTGGTGCTGCTGCCGGTGCTGGGTGAGGTGATGCAGGAGGGCGGCGGCGGATCGCTGCTCCAGCCCTTGCTCTCCACCTTCCTCAAGGTCGCCGGCTTCGTCGCGCTGATGCTGGTGGTGGGCCGCCGGGTGATTCCGTGGACGCTGCAATGGGTGGTCGGCACCGGCTCGCAGGAGCTGTTCCGGCTGGCGGTGCTGGCGATCGCGCTGGGCGTGGCGTTCGGCGCGGCGCTGGCGTTCGACGTGTCGTTCGCGCTCGGCGCCTTCTTCGCCGGCATGATCCTGGGCGAAACCTCGCTCAGCCGCCGCGCGACCGAGGAAACGCTGCCGCTGCGCGACGCCTTCGCGGTGCTGTTCTTCGTCTCGGTGGGGATGCTGTTCAATCCCTCGGTGCTGGTCGAGCAGCCTTTGGTGCTGCTGGCGGCAATCGCGATCATCCTCGTCGGCAAGTCGCTCGCGGCGTACGGGATCGTGCGGCTGTTCGGCTATTCGAACCAGACCGGGCTGACGGTGGCGGTCAGCCTCGCGCAGATCGGCGAATTCTCGTTCATCCTGGCGGGCCTGGGCACCGATCTGGGCCTGATGCCGGCGGCAGCGCGCGACGTGATCCTCGCCGCGGCGATGATCTCGATCTTCGCCAACCCGTTCCTCTTCAACTGGGTCGCCAGGCGCTATGAGGACGCCGAGCCCGCCAGGCGAGCGATCGCGCCGGTCGAGCTGCCGGACGGGCATGTCATCCTGATCGGCTATGGCCGGGTGGGCAAGATGATCGCGCAGGATCTGCAACAGCACGGCAAGGCCTTTGCGTTGATCGAGGACCAGGGCGACATGGCCGCCCAGGCGCGCGCCTCGGGCATCACCGTCGTCGAGGGGAATGCGCTGGAGGCGCGCACGCTGGTCGCGGCGGGAATCGCCCAGGCGAGCAAGCTGCTGATCGCGATTCCCGCCGGATTCGAGGGCGGGGCGATCCTCCAGCACGCGCGGCTGCTGGCTTCCGGCGTGCCGGTGGTGGTGCGCGCCCATTCGGCCGACGAGGTCGCCCATCTCGAAGGGCTCGGCGCCGACGAGGTGGTGATGGGCGAGCGCGAGACCGCCAACCGGATGATCGAGCTCGCCCGCGGCATGCCGGCGGGATCGGATCAGCCGGCGATCAGCCCCGCATAACCCGGCAGCTGGCGGAGTGTCGCGCCGTTCAGCGCCTCCACCAGCGCCAGTCCTTCGACCAGTGCGGGCGGCAGTGCGACCGGCGCGGCCGAAAGGTTAAAGGCACAGATCAGGCGCTGATCGCCGGTGATGCGCGCGAAAACGAGCAGGGCTTCGTCGGCATGCAGCACCTCCATCGCGCCTTCCACCAGGGCCGCGTGGCGATCGCGCAGGGCGATCAGGCGCCGCGTCAGGTGCAGCAGCGAGGCGGGATCGGCCGCCTGTCGGTCCACGGCACGATCGAGATGATCCGGGCCGAGCGGCAGCCAGGGGCGCGCGACCGAGAAGCCCGCGTTCGGCGCATCGGCCACCCACGGCATCGGCGTGCGGGCGCCGTCGCGGCTTAGGGTGAGCGGCCAGTTGGCGATCGCCTCGGGGTCCTGCAGGTCCTCGAACCCGATCTCGACCTGGGTCAGGCCCAGTTCCTCGCCATAATAGAGGATCGCATTGCCGCGTAAGGAGAGCAGCAGCAGCATCTTGAGCGCGGCAAAGGCCGCACGGTGCTCGGGTGCGACCCAGCGCGAGATCGCACGCGGGGCGTCATGGTTCTCGAACGCCCAGCTCGGCCAGCCCGTGCCCGGTGCGTCCGGCCATTCGGCGACGGCATCACGCACCAGCGCGGGCGTCAGGCGATCCGCATAGAGGAAGTTGAAGCCATAGGCGCTGTTCAGCCGCGTGCTTCCGGCGGTGAACAGGTGCATCTCCGCCTCGGGGGACGGGCCGCCGACCTCGGCGACGGTGAAGCGGCCGGGGTAGCGATCGGCCAGGCCGCGCAGCTTCTCGAGCAGCAGCGGGATGTCCGCATGGCTCTGGTTGTACACGTGTTGCTGGAAGTCGAACGGGCGGGTGCGGGGGGCGCCGGTATCGGGCGCCGGCGGGTTATCGCGCAGCTCCGGATCGTGCATCGTGAAGTTGATCGCATCGAGGCGGAAGCCGTCGACGCCGCGATCGAGCCAGAACTGCGCCGTGGCGAGGGTGGCTGCCTGCACTTCCGGGTTGTGGAAATTGAGGTCGGGCTGTTCGCGCAGGAAATTGTGGAGATAATATTGGCCGCGCCGCGCGTCCCAGGTCCAGGCCGGGCCGCCGAACACCGATTGCCAGTTGTTCGGCGGGCTGCCGTCGGGCTTGGCATCGGCCCAGACATACCAGTCGGCACGCGGGTTGGTTCGGCTGGTGCGGCTCTCCTGGAACCAGGGGTGCTGGTCCGAGCTGTGCGAATAGACCTGGTCGATCAGCACCTTGAGGCCCAGCGCATGCGCGCGGGCGACGAGGGCATCGAAGTCCGCCAGCGTCCCGAACACGGGATCGACGCCGCAGAAATCGGCGATGTCATAGCCGAAGTCCCGCATCGGTGACGTGAAGAAGGGCGAGATCCACACCGCATCGACGCCCAGCCCTGCGACGTGATCCAGCCGCGCGGTGATGCCGGGCAGGTCACCGACGCCGTCGCCGTTCGAGTCCGCAAAGCTGCGGGGGTAGATCTGGTAGATCACCGCGCCGCGCCACCAGGGCCGGGTTTCGGTGGAGAGATCGCGCATCGACATAAGATTCACTTGGAGGCTCCGGCCGCGCAAACGGCATAGCCGAAGGCGGGAAGGGACAGGGTGAGGCTGCCGGGGGCGGCGGCGGTAGCGGGGCAGGCTGCCCCTGCGAGGGTGCGGAAGGCGGTGGCGCCGGTCTCGACCTGGATGTTGCCGGTCCAGGGTTCGGGGCTCGTGTTGAAGGCGATCACGGTCTCCGCACCGGTCTTCGGATCGAAGCGCGAGACGGCGAACAGGCCGGGCTTGTCGCTGGCGAAGCGGGTGACCTGCCGGCCGCGGGTGAGCGCGGGGTGGCTGGTGCGCAGCCGGGCGAGCATGGCGACCTCGCGGAACAGCGGGTGGTCGGGGTTGAAGCTGGGCGTGGCGGTGGTGGCAGCGGTGCCGAGCAACCGGTTGTCGTTGTAGCTCGCCACCTTGCTGCCGAACATGTCCTCGCGGGCATCCTGGTCGTTGCCGTCGCTGACAAAGCCCTGCTCGTCGCCGGCATAGATGGTCGGCACGCCGCGCAGGAGCAGCAGCATCGCCTGGGCGAGTTGCACGCGCTGGAGCAGTTCGTCCTGGCCGATCTTGGGCAACGCCTGGCGGATGAAGGTGGCGATGCGGCCCGCGTCATGGTTGCTGACGAAGGTGGGCAGGCGCCGCGCGGCGGGCGCACCGCCTTCGTACAGCACATCGGCGGCGAAGGCCCTGGCAAGGCGATCGGTGCCCTTGCCGCTCGCGACATCGGTTACCGCCTGGTTGAAGGCGAAATCGAGCACGGCGGGGAACTTGTCGACGCGGGTGTGCTGGGCGAGTGCGGCCACCTCGGGATCGGCGACCTCGCCGAAGATATGGAAGTTCGGGATGCCCTTTGCCTTGGCGCGGGCCAGCATCGCGGGGACGAAAGCCTGCCAGAATTCCGGGTTCACGTGGCGCGCGGTGTCGACGCGGAAGCCGTCGATGCCGAAGCGGTCGATCCAGCCGCCGAAGATATCGATCATGCCGGCGACGACGCGCGGATGCTCGGTCATCAGGTCGTCCAGCCCGACGAAATCGCCCATGGTCGAGCTCTCGCCCGTAAAGGTCGAGTTGCCGCGGTTGTGGTAATAGATCGGATCGTTGAGCCAGGCGGGGACCTTCACCGTCTTCTCCGCCGCGGGCACGAAGGGCGTATAGGCGTAATCGGGCCGGTTCAGGCGCGCGAAGTTGGCAGCGCTATGGTCGCCGTCGCCCGCGAAGCCCGGGTTGACGGCCGCACCGGCGACGCCGCCCTTGCGCTGGTACGGGTAGTCGGCGCGGCTGCGATAGGCGCAGTCGCCGCACTCGCGATACTGGATCACGTCCGCCGTGTGGTTCACCACGATGTCCATGTACACCTTGATGCCGCGCCGGTGTGCCGCATCCACCAGCGCCTTGAACTCGGCATTGGTGCCGAAATGCGGGTCGACCTGGGTGAAATCGGTGATCCAATAGCCATGATAGCCCGCCGACTCCTGCCCCTTGGGGCCCTGCACCGGCTTGTTCTTGAAGATCGGCCCCACCCAGATCGCGGTGGCGCCCAGCGCCTGGATATAGTCGAGCCGGTTCAGCACCCCCTTCAGGTCGCCGCCATGGTAGAAGCCCTTGGAGGCCGGATCGAAGCCGGTAACCAGCCTGTCGCCGGCCAGCCCGCCGCGATCATTGGCGGTATCGCCATTCTCGAAGCGATCGGGAAGGAGGAAGTAGAGCACCTCGTCCTCGGGCAATCGGTCGCGATAGGTCTGGGCCATGGCCGGGGTCGCGGCGAGCGCGGCGGCGAACAGGGCGAGGGCAGTCGAACGGATCATGCGGCAATCTCCGCGTCCGCGGCGCCGTGGGCGCGGACGAAGTCGCTATGGATGGGCATCTGCGCGACTTCGCGCGCGTTCAGCTTGGCGATAAGGTCGAGATATTCGGCGACCTGCGCGACCGGCGGCTGGTCGGCAAGGGGGTGGTGGCCCTCCGCCGCGATGCCCTGGCCGGCGAGCACCTGCAGCCAGGCGACGTCGCCGAACAGGTCGCCCTCTTCGCGGACGATCTCGCCGCTCGCACGCCAGAGCGCGATCTTCTCGGCAAGCCCGTCGGGCAGGGGCGTGTCGCGGCGATCGCGCCAGAAGGGCGCGTCACGATCGTTCGCGCAATAATGGAGGATCAGGAAGTCGCGCACGCGCTCGCTCTCGTGTGCAGCCTGCCGGTTATAGCTGTCGCGCAACGGCGCGAGTGCGCGGCGGCCGGGCAACAGCTTGAGCACGCGCTCCACCGCCGACTGGATCAGGTGGATGCTGGTCGATTCCAGCGGCTCCAGGAAGCCGCTCGCCAGCCCCAGGGCGATGACGTTGCCTGCCCAGGCGACCTCGCGCCGGCCGGTGCGAAAGCGGATCGGCCGCGGATCGCCGAGCGCGGGTTCGTCCAGCCCGGCGAGGAGACGCGCGGCGGCTTCGTCGTCGGAGAGGTGCGCGCTCGCATAGACGATGCCGTTGCCGGTGCGGTGCTGCAGCGGAATCCGCCATTGCCAGCCGGCATCGTGCGCCGTCGCGCGGGTATAGGGGGTGAAGTCGCGGGCGCGGGCGCTGGGCACCGCGAGCGCGCGGTCGCAGGGCAGCCAGTGCGACCAGTCCTGGTAGCCGACGCCCATCGCCTCGCCGATCAGCCGCGCATGGAAGCCGGTGCAGTCGAGGAACAGGTCGCCCTCGATGCGGCGGTCGCCGTCGAGGTGCAGCGCCTGCACGTCGCCGGTTTCACCGTCCCGGAAAACCTCCGTGATACGGCCCTCGTGCCGCAGCACGCCGCGCGCTTCGGCATAGTCGCGCAGGAAGCGGGCATAGAGTCCGGCGTCGAAGTGGAACGCGTAGGGCATTTCCGGCAGCATGCGGGCGGTGCGGGCAGGGCCCCGCTGCATGCGGTTGGCGAGCGCCGCTACGTTGTTGAGCGCATAGGCCGAGAGTGGCGCTGCCACGCCCTCGGCAAGGCCACGCAGCCAGGTGTGGCGGAAAGCCAGCAGGCCGTTGTCCCGCCCGACATCGCCAAAGGCGTGCATGTAGCGCCCGCCTTTGGTCCACCCGACGAACTCGATCGCCAGCTTGTAGCTCGCCTGGGTGGCGGCGACGAAGGCGTCCTCGTCGATGCCGAGGCTGGCGTTGAACATCCGGATCTGCGGGATGGTCGCCTCGCCGACACCCACCGTCCCGATGGCATCGGACTCGACGAGCGTCACGGTGAAGCCGTTCCCGAGGAAGCGGATCAGCGCAGCCGCGGTCATCCAGCCGGCCGTGCCGCCGCCTGCAACGACGATGCGATATGGTGCTGCGGTTGCCATGGCCTACCCCCTCCGGTGCCGGCAGGAACGGCCCGGTTCCGTGGTGGGAACCGGGCCGCCAAGCATCAGAACTTGTACGTGATACCGAGATAATAATCGCGGCCGTAGCGCTGATATTCGCGCACCAGGCGGGTATCGCCCGCCTCGGTGGTGATGAACGGCGCGTCGGTGAGGTTCTTCGCCTGTGCCAGGATCGCGAGGCCCTTCAGCGGACCGGCCTGGAACTCATAGCCGATCTGCGCATCGAGCACGCCTTCGGACTTGCCGGTGCGGAACTCGGGGTTCGCCGAGAGGCCGGCCAGCTCCGCCAGGAAGCTGTCGCGCCAGCGATAGGTGGCACGCGCCTGGAAGCCGTTCTTCTCGAAATAGGCCGTGCCGGTGGCGATCCACTTGGACTGGCCGGGCAGGGTGACCGGGGTGTTCGGGTTGCTGCCGTAGACGACGCGGCTGTCGACATAGCTGCCGCTGGCGAACACGCCGAAGCCGTCGAGCGCGCTGCTGAAGGTGCTGAACGGCACCGACGCGGTCGCCTCCACGCCGAGGATGTCGCCGCGGCCGGTATTGTCCGGCGTCTTCACCAGGCCGAACTGCGCGTTCTGCGCGCGCACGATCGTCGCCGCTGCGGGGGGCAGCGCCGAAAGCAGCGCCGAGAAGTCGTACAGCGTGCTGTTGTTCGGATCGACGAAATCGGTGAGGTGCTTGTAGAAACCGGTCAGCGCCAGATAGCCGCCGCCGCGCAGGTACTTTTCCACCGAGATGTCGATGTTGGTCGACTGGTAGGGGCGCAGGCGGAAATTGCCGCCGTCCGAGCTGAACGGACTGTTCTGCGGCAGGTTGCCGAGGCCGACCTTCGACAGATCGACGTTCACCGCCTGGGTGATCCGCTCCTGGTCGAGACGCGGACGCACCATCGTCTGCGCGGCGCCCATCTTCACGTAGAAGGCAGGCATCAGCTCGAGGCTGAACGTCGCCGAGGGCAGGAAGTTGGTGTATTTGGTGTTGTCGCTGACCGGTGAGGTGGT
This sequence comes from Sphingomonas pituitosa NBRC 102491, assembly GCF_001598435.1. Classification (GTDB taxonomy): domain Bacteria; phylum Pseudomonadota; class Alphaproteobacteria; order Sphingomonadales; family Sphingomonadaceae; genus Sphingomonas; species Sphingomonas pituitosa. Next base: position 4,905 of record NZ_BCYY01000015.1, on the reverse strand, counting down.
GACCACACCGCCCTGCAACGCCGCGATCGCGCCCGACGAACCCTGATCGGTGTGCACCACCTGCAGGCCCAGCGTGCCCTTCAGTGCCTTGCCGCCCACCATGCCGTCGATGTTCAGCTTGGCATAGCCGGTATAGACCTTTTCGGTCACGGTGTTGTCGCGCACCAGCGAGCCGGGGCGGTTGTCGAACACCGGACGCAGCAGGCCGTAGACCTTGAGCGGATCATAGGTCAGCATCTTCGGCACGCCGAGATAGGCGAGGGCCACCTGCTCACCGAGCACCGCGTCCGCCGGGACGGCGAAGCTGGTCGGCGTGCCGCTGGCGATCGTGCATCCCGTGCCAGCGCCCGGCGGGCAGAGGAAGTAGGAGGTATAGCGGCTCTGCTTCTCGCGGCGGCTCAGATTGCCGCCGATTTCCCAGCTCTTGACGATGCTGCCGCTGAACTCGCCGTTGAAGCTGGCGCGCAGCGACTTGAGGTCGTCCTCGAAATCGGGGCGGTTGAGGAAGCCGGCCTGCACCACCGACTGGGTGCCGTTATAACCCCAGCCGCGCGGATCGGTGAGGCTGATCACGCCTGTATTGGTGTAATCGAGCGTCGGCACGATGCTGTACGTGCCGTTCGCGTTCTGGTTGATCCTGATCGTGTCCTTCACGCCCGACGAGTTGTAGCCGGTGCCCGAATAGGTCTCGAGCAGGAAGTCGGTGCGGGTGGCATGGCTCCAGCTGGCGTCGACGACGAAGTGGATGCTGTCGCTCAGCTTGAAGTCGTTGTTCCAGCCGAGCGAGATGTTCTCGGCCTTGCGCTTGTTGTAGTCGTTGCGCTGCACCGCCACGACGTTGCTGAGCGTGGCGCTGGTCACCAGCCCGTTCTGGACCGTGTAGCCCGGCTGGATGACGGCGTTCGAGCCCCATTGCGGCGCGATCGGGAATTCGATGCCGCGCAGGCGCTGGGTTTCCTCGAAATGCGAATAGAGGCCGTCGAAGGTCGAGTGGAAATTCTCGCTCGGCTGCCATTCAACCGTCGCGACGCCACCATAGCGCTTCAGCAGGTTCGACTGGACGTACGGCTTGGCGCCGCCCAGGAACAGGTTGCCGCCGGCCGCGGACTCGTTGGGGAAGCCCCAGGCGGCGTAGCGTTCGATCTGGGTCGGCGTGTTCTGCGCCGAGACGCCGATCGCGATGCCCAGCGTATCGTTCGCGAACTTGTCGACATAGGTCGCCGAGGCGCGATAGCCATAGCGGGTGCCGTCCGGGTTGAGCGCCTTCTGCTCGTTCATCTGGCCGCGCGCGGCGACGACGAAGGTGCGCTTCTGATCAAGCGGGCGCAGCATGCGCAGATCGACCGTGCCGGCGATGCCGGCGGCGATCAGCGACGCGTCGGCCGACTTGTAGACGTTGACGTTCTTGAAGAATTCCGAGGGATACTGGTCGAACTCGACGCCGCGATTGTCGCCGACGGTCACCTGCTCGCGGCCGTTCAGCAGCGTGGTGGAGAAGTCGGGGCCTAGGCCGCGGATCGACAGGCGCTGGTCGCGACCTTCGAGGCGCTGCGCGGTGACGCCCGGGATCCGGGCCAGCGAGTCCGCGATCGAGACGTCGGGCAGCTTGCCGATATCTTCGGACGAGACCGAATCCACGATCATCGTGTTGTTGCGCTTGATGTTTGCCGAGGTGGCGAGCGCGGCGCGGAAGCCGGTGACGACGATCGCCTCGCCGCTATCCTGCGCGGGCGCTTCCGCGGCGGGGGCAGCATCCTGTGCGCGGGCGGCGGTGGTGAAGCTGAAGGCGATCGCAGCGGCGCTGGCGCCGAGAGCGATGCGGGCGGCACGACGGCCGCGGAACGTGCTGAATACCATGTCTCTCCCCAATTTCGTCTCTACTCCCGGCTCTTGGGTGGCCGGATGAATGCCCGCCCCATGCGGGATGCGCTGAACTTGCGCTGTGCCGCATTCAATCTTGCAAAAGGGGGTATGGAGGCCAGCCGCTCACATACGTATTCAGGCCCGATGCGGGCCCGCTATGGCCTTTTGGCACCACCCCCGCGATTGACGCGACGCCCCCTCCGCGCCCATGCATAATATGCGATGCGGCGACGACGCCGCACGCGGGGAGGAAGCAGGATGGGCATGCAGCGCAAGCCTACATCGTTCGACATCGCCCAGCTCGCCGGGGTCTCGCAGCCGACCGTATCGCGCGCCCTGCGCGGTGAGGCGGGGGTCAATCCGGCGACGCGACTGCGAATCGAGTCGATCGCGAAGCAGTTGAACTACCGCGTCGACAAGGCGGCCTCCAATCTTCGCACCCGGCATTCGCAGACGCTGGCGCTGCTGTTCTTCGAAGATCCGACCTCGGACGATTCGCTTATCAATCCCTTCTTTCACTCGATGCTGGGGTCGATCATCCGTGCCTGTGCCGAACATAATCATGATCTGCTGATCAGCTTTCAGCAGCTTTCCAGCGATTGGCACACCGATTACGAGGATGCGCGCAAGGCCGATGGGCTGATCCTGCTCGGCTATGGCGATTTCGAGCTGTACCGCACGCGGCTCAAGGCGCTGCGGGATGCGGGCACCCATTTCGTCCGCTGGGGATCGGTGCTGTCCGAGGGCGCCGGGCTGACCGTCGGCTGCGACAATCGCGGCGGCGGGGCGGAGGCGACGCGGCACCTGCTCGAGCTCGGGCGGAAGCAAATTGCATTTCTGGGTACGGCGTCGAGCCATTATCCCGAGTTTCACGAGCGCTACCGCGGCCATGCCGCGGCATTGGAGGCGGCGGGCATCGCCGCGGACCCGCATTTGCAGATCGATGCGATCACCACGGAGGAATCCGGGGCGGCCGCGGCACAGGCGCTGCTCGACAGCGGCGCGGACTTCGACGCGATCCTCGCGGCGAGCGACCTGATCGCGATCGGCGCGATGCGGACGCTTCAGGCTGCGGGCAAGCGTATTCCAGAGGATGTTTCAGTGATCGGTTTCGACGATATTCCGGCGGCGAGTTCGGCCAGCCCGCCACTCACCACGGTGATGCAGGACGCGCGGCTGGCCGGCCGTACGCTCGTGGAGACGCTGATCGGGCGAATTCGCGAGCGGCCGGTGGGGCCGGCGCTGCTGCCCACCAGGCTGATCGTTCGCAAGTCGTGCGGGGCGTGAGCGTGGAGAAGCCGCGCCAGTCCTTCGCCGGGCTGTGGAACATCAGCTTCGGCTTCTTCGGCATCCAGATCGGCTTCGCGCTGCAGAATGCGAACATGAGCCGGATCTTCCAGTCGCTGGGCACGCGTCTCGACGACCTGCCGGCGCTGTGGGTGGCGGCGCCGCTCACCGGCCTGCTGGTGCAGCCGATCATCGGACATCTGAGCGACCGTACCTGGCTCGGCCGGCTCGGGCGACGGCGGCCCTATTTCCTGGGCGGCGCGATCCTCGCCGCCCTGGCCTTGCTGCTGATGCCGGAGAGTCCGGCCTTGTGGTTCGCCGCCGGGCTGCTCTGGGTGCTCGACGCCTCGCTCAACATCTCGATGGAGCCGTTCCGTGCCTTTGTCGGCGACATGCTGCGCAAGGATCAGCACAGCGCCGGCTATGCGGTGCAGACCGCGTTCATCGGCATGGGTGCGGTGCTGGGGTCGATTTTCCCCTGGGCGCTCGAGCATCTCGGCGTTTCCAACGCCGCGGTGGCGCACGGCGTGCCCGATACGGTGCGCTACGCCTTCTGGTTCGGCGGCGCGGCGTTGTTCTGCTCGGTGCTGTGGACCGTGCTGACCACCCGCGAATACAGCCCCGCCGAAATGGCCGCCTTCGATGGCCTGGCGGAAGCGGACGAGGGCGCGGCGGTGCGGTTGCTCGCCGCCCGGCGGCCGGCGGCGGGCCTGCCCTGGATCGTCGCGGGTGCGCTGGTGGTGCTGGCGGTCGCGCGGTTCGCGCTGGAGAAGGAAGTCTATCTGCTCGGCGGTCTGCTGATCGCCTATGGCCTTGCGCAGGGGCTCGCCATCCTGCGCGCGCGGGCGGGCAAAGCGAGCATGCTCGGCCATATCGTCGGCGATTTCGCTGGCATGCCGCCGCTGATGAAGCGGCTGGCGGTTGCGCAATTCTTCAGCTGGTCCGCACTGTTCATCATGTGGATCAACACCACGCCCATCGTCGCCGGCGCCTTCTACGGATCGCCCGACCCGAAAAGTGCCGGCTATCAGCAAGGCGCCAACTGGGTCGATGTGCTGTTCGCCACCTATAACGGCGTCGCGGCGGTGGCGGCGCTGACGCTGCTGCCGCTGCTCTCGCGGCGGTTCGGCAAGGCGCGGACGCACGTCTTCGGCCTGCTGTGCGGCGCGGCGGGCTATGCCAGCTTCTTCCTGGTGCGCGATCCCGCCTGGTTGATCGCCAGCGAAATCGGCATCGGCATCGCCTGGGCGTCGATCCTCGCTATGCCCTATGCGATCCTCGCCTCCAGCCTGCCGCAGGCGAAACTCGGCATCTATATGGGGCTGTTCAATGTCTTCGTGGTGGTGCCGCAGCTGCTGGTGGCGACGGTGATGGGATCGATCATGAACCGCTTCTTCCCCGGCCAGCCGATATGGACGATGGCATTCGCCGCGGCCACGCTGCTGCTTGCGGCAGGCGCGATGCTGCGGGTGGCGGCGCTGACGCGCGAGTGAGCGAGGCCGCGATGCTTGCGGCGCTTCACTTTAGGGGAAGGGACGGATCAGGTGGCCCGAAGGGATGCCCGGACGGCGCGGCGCGCGCAACTCAAAGCGCCTTCAGCACCACCGCCGGATCGGCAAGCGTTGCAGGATCGACGACCATCCGCTCGGCGACCAGCCGCTTGCCCTGGACATAGTCCCGCATGGCGTTGACGCAGTCGAGCGCGATCACCCGTCCCTGTTTCAGGTAGATCACCGAAAAGGCGCGCGCGGCGGG
>NZ_BCYY01000014.1 GCF_001598435.1 Sphingomonas pituitosa NBRC 102491 | reverse complement strand
TCGATCGCGTCGTCGAACGAGAAGCAGGGCAGCGGCAGCGCATCGGGAAAGGCTTCGCGCACCGCGACGTGCGAATTGGCGCCCGGCGCGCCCTGATACGCGACCGCGCGCGCCGGCGCAGCCTCGGCCTCGGCAAGCATGCGGGCGACGATCGGGCGGGCGGGGGCGGCGAAATTCTCCATGGGCGGCGGGGCTAGCCTCCGTAGAACTCCGCCGCAAGTCCGCTTGCCTTCGGGCGCGGGCGCGCTCTAAAGATGAACCAAAGCACAGGTGGGAGCGGATGAATGCAGGATCGCTTCAATACGATCGCGGGTTGGGCGCTGGCGGGTGGTATCGCCGCCCTGGGACTTTCGATCGCGAGCGCGAAGTATTTCCATTCCGAAAAGCCTGAACGCCCCGGCTATGTCGTCGAGGCGGTAGAAGATGCCGCCGGCGGCGCCGCGGCGGCCGAGCCGCTGCCGGTGCGCCTCGCCAAGGGCGACCTCGCCAAGGGTGAGAGCGGCTTCAAGCAGTGCGCTTCGTGCCACACCATCGCGCAGGGCGGCGCCAACGGCATCGGCCCGAACCTGTACGCCACGCTGGGCGAGGGCATCGCGCAGGGCAAGGGCGGCTATGCCTTCTCCGACGCGCTGAAGGGCGTGGGCGGCAGCTGGGACCTGGACAAGATGGATGCCTGGCTCAGCAACCCGCGCAAGTTCGCACCGGGCACCAAGATGACCTTCGCCGGCATCTCGGACCCGCAGCTCCGTGCCGACGTGATCCTCTACCTCAACAAGCAGGGCTCGAACCTGCCGCTGCCGGCGGCCCCCGCCGCGGGCTCCGAGCCGGACAATGCCGGCGTGCAGAGCAACAGCGCGGCCGAAGGCGCCGACGTGTCGGTGAACGTCCAGCAGGCGACGCCGGGCGAAGGCACCCCCGCCAAGGACCCGCAGGCGGCGGTGCAGGCCGAGAAGAAGAAGTAGAGGCGCAATTCCCCTCCCGCCCGCGGCAGGGGGATCAGGCCTGCAGATCATACGCCTTCAGCAGGTCGTACAGTGTCGGACGGCTGATTCCCAGCAGCCGTGCCGCGGCGGAGACGTTGCCGTCGCTCCGCGCCAGCGCGTGCCGGATCGCCTGGCGGTCGGCCGCCTCGCGCACCGCGCGCAGGTTGATCGCCGCCGCGTCGCCGGGCGCGAGGTCGAGATCCTCGGCATGCACCATCTTGCCCTCGGCCATGATCACCGCGCGCTTGATGCGGTTCTCCAGCTCGCGGACGTTGCCCGGCCAGCCCCAGCCGTCGATCGCCGCCAGCGCATCGGGGGCGAAGCTCTTGGCGCCTGTGCGCATCTGCTCGGCATATAAAGCGAGGAAGTGCCGCGCGAGCAGCCCGGCATCGCCCGGTCGTTCGGCGAGCGAGGGGATGCGCACCACGATTTCGGCGAGGCGGTAGTAGAGATCCTCGCGGAACCGCCCTTCCGAGACCATCGCGTCGAGGTCGCGGTGGGTGGCGCAGACGATCCGCGTATCGACCGGGATGGCTTTCCGCCCGCCGATCCGTTCGATCACCCGCTCCTGCAGGAAGCGCAGCAGCTTGACCTGCAGCGGCAGCGGGATGTCGCCGACTTCGTCGAGGAACAGCGTGCCGCTTTGCGCCAGCTCGATCTTGCCTTCCGTGGTCTTCACCGCGCCGGTGAACGCGCCCTTCTCATGGCCGAACAGCTCGGATTCAAGCAAGGTCTCGGGAATCGCCGCGCAGTTGATCGCGACGAAGCTGCCTCTGCTGCGCGGGCTCGATTCGTGCAGGCCGCGGGCGAGCAGCTCCTTGCCGGTGCCGCTGGCGCCGAGCAGCATCACCGAGACGTCGGCGCCCGCCACCCGCTCGATCGTGCGGGTGACCTTCAGCATCTCGGGCGCGGCGGTGATCATGCCCCCCAGCACGGCCTTGGCCTCGGCGCGCTCGGCGAGCCGGCGATTCTCCGCCTCCAGCGCATGAACGTGGAAGGCACGGGCGACGATCAGCCCCAGCGCATCGATGTCGATCGGCTTCTGGTAGAAGTCCCAGGCGCCCAGCTCGATCGCGCGGCGCATCGACTCGCGTGCGAAATGGCCGGAGGCGACGATCACCTTGGTCGCGGGCGCGAGCTTGAGGATCGCCTCGAGCGTTGCAAAGCCTTCGCTGGTACCGTCCGGATCGGGCGGCAGGCCCAGGTCGAGCGTGACCACCGGCGGCTCCTCGGCGCGCAGCATCGTGATCGCTTCCTCGCGCGTCGTCGCGGCAAGGATCGTATAGCCCTCATAGGCCCAGCGCAGCTGGCGCTGGAGGCCGGCATCGTCCTCGACGATCAAGAGCTTGGGCAACGCCTCGCTCATGCCGCCTGCTCCACCGGGGGAACGGCGCGCAGCACCACCCGGAAACGCGTGCCCTGGCCCTCGCGCGAATTCACCTCGATGCGCCCGTCCATGCCCTGGGCCAGCTGCTGCGCCTCGAAGGTGCCGAGACCGAAGCCGCCCGGCTTGGAAGAGGTGAACGGCTTGAACAGGCGGTTGCGGACGAAGCCGGGCGACATGCCGCAGCCGCGATCGATCACGTCGATGATGGCGGATTCCTTGTCGGTGGCGAGCGCGAGCGTCACCGGCGCTTCCGCCGGGCTCGCTTCGATGGCGTTCTGGATCAGGTGGACGAGCAGCTGCTCGAGCGCACCCGGCTCGGCAAGCGCCACCATCGGCTCGGCACCGGACACCAGCTTTACCTGCGCCGGCTGGCGGGCTGCGAGACGCTCGACCAGCGGCAACAGCGGCGTGGGCCGTGGCGGCTCGCTGCGACTGCGATGATGCTGGCCCAGCCGGGCGAGCAGCGCGTTCAGCCGGTCCGACGAGTCGCGCAGCGTCGCGATCATGTCGGCGCGGAATGCCGGGTTGTCGGCGTGGCGCTCGGCGTTGCGCGCAGTCAGCGCGAGCTGGCTGACCAGGTTCTTGATGTCGTGGAGCAGGAAGGCGAATCGGCGGTTGAACTCGTCGAAGCGCTGCGCCTCGGCCAGCGCTTCCTGGGCACGTGCCTCGGCAAGATAGCTTGCCACCTGCCGGCCGGCGGCCTTGAGCAGGTCGAAATCCTCCCAGTCCAGTCGCCGCGCCAGGATCGGGCGGCCCAGCAGGATGGCGCCGACCAGGGTGCCGCGGTGGAGCAGCGGCACCACCACCCAGGCGGCGGGCGTGTCGCGCATCCAGGCCGGCGTGGCCCCGGCATCGGCGGCATCGGCCTGGTCCTGCCGCACGGCATCCACTTCGATGATCCGCCCGGTGGTCTCCAGATGCGTCGCCAGCGCGGTATCGCCGGCCAGCGGCAGCACGGCACGGTCCCAATGCCAGCCCGCCCCGGCCACGAGGGCGCCGTCCTCCGCCACCAGCAGCAGTCCCGAGGGCGAGTCGGTGAGATCGGCCAGTGCGCGGACGATCCGCTGGTCGAGCGGCGCGGCACCCGGCGCGCCCAGCGTCTCGGTGAAGCGCAGCCATTCGGCGCGATAGTCATAGCGGTGCCGGAACAGGTGCTTGGCCAGCTTCACCTTCACCCAGCCGCGCAAGGCGCTGTTCGACACCAGGGTCAGGATCGCGGCGGTCGCGCCGAAGACGAAGGCGGTCTGGAGCAGCCGGGCCTGGCTGCCGCCCAGCGTCGCAAGCGCGCTGGTGGCGAGGGCGAGCAGCACGAAATAGGCGCCCACCGCGACCAGTGTCAGCGACTGGTAGGCGACGGTGCGAGACATGCGCACCCGCCAATCCCCGCGCCGCTGCAGCCCCAGCCCCATCGCCGCTGCCGCACAGACCAGCGCGGCCCCACGTGCGACGAGCAGCAGGCCGGTGAGCGGCACCCCCAGATAGGCGAGGGTGAGGATGGCGAACTCGGTCAGCCAGAACCCGCCGAGCGCGGCCACTGTCCAGCGCAGCCCGCCGCCGGCAGTGTGGGCGAGCGCGGCATGGAGCGCCTGCACCATCACCAGCACCCCCACCGCGACCAGCAGGTGCAGCAGCAACGCCACCGATCCGGCGTCGGCGGCGACCGCGGACGGCTGCGCCGCGATCATGTCCAGCAGGGTCGCCGCGACGGTGACCAGGGCTACGACGCCATAGACCGTGCCCAGGGCGAGCGGCGGGCGCGGCTCGCCGGCGCGGCGGTGGAGCAGCAGCAGGAAGGCCAGCCAGGCGAACGTCCGCAAGGCTTCGGCAAGCCGGGTGACGACATCCTCCGCGCCGATCCCGGCGGTGGCGAGCGCCGCCAGCGCCGTCAGCGCCAGTGCCGCGGCCAGCGCCCGGCGGGGCAACGTGGTGCCGCCGGTGCGCAGCGCCGCGAAGGGCAGGAGCGCGAAGAGCAATGCCGCCAGGGCATGCAGCCACAGGCTCAGCGCCGCGGTGAGCATCAGCGCGCCCCGCTGGGGAACAGGATGACGCGCGCGGTCTGCAGCAGGATCAGCAGGTCGAGGAACGGCGAATAGTTCTTGGCGTAGAACAGGTCGTATTCGAGCTTCTGGCGTGCATCGTCGATCGAGGCGCCATAGGGGTAGTTGATCTGCGCCCAGCCGGTGATGCCGGGCTTCACCATGTGCCGCTCGGCATAATAGGGCAGGACCTGTTCGAGATCCTCGACGAAGCTGGGGCGTTCAGGGCGGGGGCCGACAAAGCTCATCTCCCCTTTCAGCACGCTCCAGCATTGCGGTAGCTCGTCGACGCGGATCTTGCGGATGATGCGGCCGACGCGGGTGATGCGCGGATCGTCCTTCTCTGCCCACACCGCTTCGCCGGGAGCCTCGGCATCCTGGCGCATCGAGCGGAGCTTGAGCACATCGAACGCCTGGCCGTACAGGCCGACGCGCTGCTGGCGGTACAGGGCGGGGCCGCGGCTCTCCAGCCTGATCAGCACCGCGGTCACGAGTACCAGCGGGAAGGCGAGCACCAGCAGGGCCAGGCTGGCGAGAATGTCGAACAGGCGCTTGAACAGGCCCGACATCCGCCGCCCGGAGGAAAAGCCGTCGGAGAAGATCAGCCAGCTGGGGTTGACGCTGTCGAGGTCGACGCGCCCCGTAACGCGTTCCAGGAAGGTCGAGAACTCGTTGACATGGACGCCGGTGGTCTTGATCCGCAGCAGGTCCTTCAGCGGCAGCGCGTTGCGGCGCTCCTCCAATGCCAGCACCACTTCGCTGGCGTTGAGCAGCACGACATGGTCGGCGAGATTGTAGATCGCGTCGCGGGCGATCGCCTCCGGGATCACGCGGTTGGCCTCGCTCATCGCGACATAGCCGACCACCGCGAAGCTGGCGCCGGGCGCGCGGGAGAGCTGCTTCAGCCGCGCCGCGCGGGGCCCTGCGCCGAGCACGACGATGCGGCGCTTGAACGCCTGGCTGCCCAGCGTCTTGCCCAGCAGCACGCGCATCATCAGCAGCAGCACGAAGGCGGTGATCGCGGCATAGAGCAGGTTGGAGCGCCAGAAGCCGATCGGCGGCAGCAGGAAATAGAGGACGCTGAGGCCCAGCACGCCCATCCCGATGGAGACGAGCAGCCGCACCAGGGCCTGGCGGAGCGACTGGAGCGCCTCGGCACCATAGATGCCCAGCGCGACCAGTGCCGTTTCGAGGACCAGCGTGAAGCTGGCCAGCTGCGGTACCCGTTCATGAATGGGGCCCACGTCGAGTCCTGCCTGGTGCGCCCGCAGCTGCCAGCCCAGCTCGCCCGCGGTGACGAGCAGGATTACGTCCAGCAGACCGAGCAGCAGCACGGTGTTCGGAACATAATGCTTGAACAGGCGGATCATGGCGCGACCTAGATACCGCAGAAGGGTAAACGAAACCGATTGCGACGGCGTGCGAGCCGTTTCGCCGCCAGCAAATTTCTCCTGGCCGTAACAAAATTGCCGGCTGCTTGTTTCAGACGGGCTTTTCTAGCAATTGCTTGCAGGTACAAACGAAGGAGCTTCATCGAATGTCGGACTCGAAGCCGATCACGCCCGTCATCCTATCGGGTGGGTCGGGAACGCGCCTTTGGCCCATGTCACGGCCCGAACGGCCGAAGCAGCTGCTGTCGCTTACTGCCGAAGAGACCATGCTCCAGTTGACCGTGCGCCGCGCGTCGGGAGAACGATTCACCGATCCGATCATCGTCGCCAACGCCTTCCACGCCGAACTGGTCGAGGAGCAGCTTGGCGGTGTCGGCATCGGGCTGAAGGCGCTGATCCTCGAGCCTATCGGCCGCAACACCGCGCCCGCGATCGCGCTGGCGGCGATGGCGGCCGGGGGTGGCAGCGAGCCCATTCTGGTGATGCCGTCCGACCATGTGATTTCCGACGTGGCCGCCTTCCATGCGGCGATCGACCTGGCGCTGCCGCTGGTCAACGAAGGCTGGCTGGTTACCTTCGGCATCACCCCCGACACGCCCGAGACCGGTTATGGCTGGATCAAGATCGGCGAGGAGGAACTCGCGCCCGGCGTCCACCGCGTCGACCGATTCGTCGAGAAGCCGCCGCGCGACCGGGCCGAGGCGATGCTCGCTTCCGGCGACCACGCTTGGAACGGCGGCATCTTCCTGTTCCGTGCCGACATGTATCTCGGCACGCTCAGTGTGTTCGCGCCCGAAATGCTGGTCGCTGCGCAGCAGGCGATGGACAAGGCCCGCCGCGAGGGCTCGCGGATCTTTCCCGATGCGGAGAGCTTCGCCGCCTGCCCGTCCGATTCGATCGACTATGCGGTGATGGAAAAGGCGCCGCGCGTCGCAGTCGTGCCCGTGGCGATGGGCTGGAGCGATGTCGGCAGCTGGGATGCGCTGCACGCGATCAGCAATCCCGATGCGGGTGGCAACGTGGTGCGCGGTGACGTGGTGGCGATCGAGGCAACCAACTGCCTGGTGCAGAGCGAGCCCGGCAAGCGCGTGGCGCTGGTTGGCGTGCAGGACCTGATCGTCGTCGTCTCGGGCGCCGACGTGCTGGTGCTGCCGCGCGGCCGCAGCCAGGAAGTGAAGAAGCTGATCGATGCGATGAAGGACTGAAGCTGCTCATGAAGGCTGCCGCCGGTCCACCGGACCGGCGGCGCTGCGACAGAATCAGCCGCTGAAACGCACGCGCACGGTGATGTTCCGCCGCCGGCGCACGACGGTGCCGAGCGCGCCGAAGCCGATCAGCAGCATCGCCCAACTCGTCGGTTCGGGAACGCCCGAGATGGTGAGGCTGTAACCGGCGTCGAGAGCGAACGTGCCCAGCTTGAAGGTCGGCGCTGCCTCGGTGCCGGTGTAGAGCGGCAAACCGGTGCCAAACACGCTCGGTCCGACGCTGTTGTTGAACAGCCCGAAGTTGTTAAGATAACTCGCGCTGCCAAAGCCGAGATCGAAAGTAGCGGCCTGGTTGTCGACGGTACCGCTCACGCTGTTGAAAACGAAAAAGCTACCCGGAATGGAAATGTCAGGCGTTGGCGAAGAGTCGAGGACAAAGCGGATCGTCTCACTCCCCGTGACGACGAACTGATACGGCGTAGCGCACGCCGATCCGGCCGCGACAAGTGCGGCTATGCAGCAGGCGGCGAAGTAGGTCTTTCCTTTCATGGATCCTCCACTGGTTTCTGTTTTGCCAGAAGTCAGACGCGGTACGAGCGTGTTGCGGAGGGATCGTACCAGCGCATCCGCGATACATGCAAGAATACGCATATGGGAAGGTTGCGCCGAATTGGCGGTTTTCGCCGTCGCCGGGCCCTAGCGCCCGGTGCGATAGGCGGGCAGGCCCCATTTCCACACCATCGCCGCGGCGCGCAGCGCGAAGCCCGCCGCAGCCGATGCGAGGCCCGCGACATAGGGCGGCAGGCCCAGCAGGCTGAGCAGCACATAGAGCGACGCGGTGAGCGCCGCCGCAGTCACATAGAGTTCGGGCCGCATCAGGATCGACGGCTCGCCCGCCAGCACGTCGCGGATAATGCCGCCGACGCACGCCGTCACCACGCCCATCACCGCCGCCGGCACCGGCGGGATGCCGTAGCCGAGCGACTTGGCCGCGCCGAATGCGGCATAGGCGGCCAGCCCCAGTGCATCGAGCCAGGCGAAGGTGCGGTCGCTCCACCAATGCTGCGGCGTGATCCACACGATCGCCGACATGCCCAGGCACAGCGACGCCACCGAGGCATCATGCACCCAGAAGACCGGCGCGCCGATCAGCAGATCGCGCACGGTGCCGCCGCCCACCCCGGTGATCAGCGCGAAGAAGGTGGCGGTGACGATGGTCTGCTGGTGGCGGGTGGCGGCGAGCGCACCGGTCGCCGCGAACACCGCGATGCCGAACAGGTCGAGCCACGGCAGGATGGGACCGATCTGGGCGGCGACCGAACTGTTCATCGCCTCGCTTTGCCGCGCGGCGGAGCTCCAAGTCAAACGCAGACCCTTGGCGAGTCGCGCCTGCTTGGGGCAGAGAGGGCACATGCAACGTACCGAGTCTCCGCTGATCGCCCTTGCGATCCTTCTGGCGGCGCTCGCCGGCTTCGTCGATGCGCTCGCCTTCACCAGCCTGGGGGGCTTCTTCGCCTCGTTCATGAGCGGCAATTCGACGCGGCTGGGCGTCGGCCTGGGCAGCGGCTCCCTGCACGATGCGGCGATCGCGGCGTCGCTGGTGATGAGCTTCGTCGCCGGCGTGATCCTGTCCAGCGTGATCGGGCGCGCGCGGCCGCATCGGCACCAGCCGGTGGTGATGGCGGCGGTAACGCTGCTGCTGGCCCTCGCCGCCATCGTCGCGATGCTGATGCCCGGGCCCGTCGTGCTGCTGCTGCTTGCCGCCGCGATGGGGACCGAGAACGGCGTGTTCCAGCGGGACGGCGAAGTCACGATCGGGCTGACCTACATGACCGGGTCGCTGGTCAAGATGGGGCAGAAGCTGGCCGGGGCGCTGATGGGCGATGCCGATCGGTTCGGCTGGCTGCGCTATCTGGCGCTGTGGCTCGGCTTCGTCAGCGGGGTGGTGATCGGTGCCGAAAGCCAGTTCCGCTGGGGCTGGAGCGCGCTGTGGCTGGCGCCGCTCTTCGCGGCCGTGCTGACCTTGCTGCTCGCCAGCATGACCCGGCCGCGCGGGCGGCCCGACCTTACGCTGGTGCGCTGACGGCTTCGCCGGGCACCAGGCCGGCCAGTGCCTGCAGCGCCGCGACATGGCGCTCGAACGCCGCCCGGCCGGCGCGGGTGGCCGAGGCCCAGGTTCGCTGCCGGCCGTTCGCCGCCGCCTTGCGCAGCTTGACGTAGCCGGGATCGGCCAGCGCCGAGAGATGCTTCGACAGCACCGAGTCGCTCACCTTGGTGAGGTCACGCAGCGTGGCGAACTCGGCTTCCTGCACATTGGTCAGCACCGCCATGATCTGCAGCCGGGTGGGCGGGTGGATCACTGCATCGAATTCGGGCGCACTCACAGGCTCGCCTCGAGCTCGCGGACGAACACGCGCTGCCAGACATGGCTCATATAGGTGGCGAGGCCGAAGGTCGCCGCGCCGAGCAGCAGCGACGGCCAGATTTCCTGCCTGGCGAAGACGAAATAGACGCTGGCGCCGTAGAGCGCGAGGATCATCGGCAGGAAGGCGGCGATCACGCGACGGGTGCGGCCGCGGCGATAGCCGTTGATGAACATGCCGAGCCGGCGACGGTCCCAGCGGAGGACCAGCACCAGCCCGATGACGAGCGGCGCCATGGCGAGCAGTTGGTAGGGCGCGGCAGCCGGTGAGGCGACGAACCCCGCCTCCAGTGCGGCGAAGGCGAAGTGCCGTGCGGGCGGGCAATGCGCAATCCGGGCGAGCTGCGCGCGGCTGGCGTGGATCTGTGCCAGGGCTTCCTGGGCTTCGGCGACGGTGGACATGGTAATTCTCCCTTTCCGATGTGGAAAGAGATAGCATGTTTTTCCGGTTCGGAAAGTGAAAACTTTCCGGATTGGAAAATCAGCGAAACGCCCAGCGCAACGTCTCCGCCACGCCGCGGGTGCCCAGGCGCACCGCCGGGGCGGCCAGCGGCGGGGTGGAAAGCCGGTGCATCTGGCGGGCCCAGCCGGGCAGCAGGTCGATCGCGGCGGCGAAGGTCATCGCCTGGAAGGGCCTGGTCGCCAGGTTTGGCGCGGGTTGTTCGAGCAGCAGCCGGGCGACCTCGCGGGTCCGCGCGTCGAAGCGAAGTTCGCCGCGCATCGTGGCGATCAGCGCCTGCGCCTCGGCGCGACTGTGCGGCACCGGATCGGCGCCCAGCGCCTCCGCCACCTGCGCGAACTCGGCGAAATAGCGGTCCTGATCGGCCTGCGACATGCCGGGCTCGGCATAGCGGATCCATCCGTCCAGAAAGCTCACCGCTTCCGTGACATGTACCCAGGCGAGCAGCCGGGGATCGTCCGCGGCGTACGGCGTGCCGTCGGGCAGGGTGCCGCGGACATGGTGGTGGATGCCGCGCACCCGCGCGATCGCCGCCTCGGCCTCGTCGCGCGACGCATAGCTGGTCAGCGCGATGAAGCGCGCGGTGCGGCGGAGGCGGCCGAGCATGTCGTGGCGGAACTTCGAATGGTCCCACACGCCGGCCAGCACCGCCGGATGGAGCATCTGCAGCAACAGCGCAGCGACGCCCCCGACCATCATGGTGGTGACGTCGCCGTGGACCCGCCAGATCACCGAATCGGGCGCGAACAGGCCATCCGCGCTGCGTTCGACCGGCTTCTCGCCGCGCGCGGCATCGTTGAAAACCGCACGTACCTGGCCGATCATTGCGCGTCGTACGCTGTGGGTTGCAAATGCAACTAAATCCATGCCCTTAAGCTAGGGAGTCTGGTAGCGCGAACAAGTTGACCGCGTTCGCTTTGCAGTGCAGCAAATGCCGCCATGGCCAGCATCGCAATCACCAACAACCCCGATATCCGCTTTCTTGGGCGGCTGCTGGGCGACGTCATTCGTGCCTATGGCGGCGAGGAATTGTTCAAGCGGATCGAGTATATCCGCGCCACCTCGGTCGACCGGCATCGCGGCGTGGCGGGGGCCGGCGCGATCGATTCGGGGCTGGACCGGCTGAGCCTCGACGAGACGCTCGATTTCGTCCGCGGCTTCATGCAGTTCTCGATGCTCGCCAATCTTGCCGAGGATCGCCAGGGCGTGGCGACCGAGAAGGACGCCGATGTCGCCGCCGCGCTGAAGCGCCTCGCCCAGGCGGGCATCGGCCGCGAACCGGTAATGGCGCTGCTCGAACATGCGCTGGTCAGCCCGGTGCTCACCGCGCACCCCACCGAGGTGCGGCGCAAGTCGATGATCGACCACAAGAACCGCATCGCCGAACTGATGCGGCTGCGCGACCAGGGCGTGACCGAGACGCCGGACGGCGACCAGGTGGAAGAGGCGATCCTCCGCCAGATCGCGCTGCTCTGGCAGACACGTGTCCTGCGCCGCGAGAAGCTGGGCGTGCCGGACGAGGTCGAGACCGCGCTTTCCTATTTCCGCGACGTGTTCCTGCCGGTGCTGCCCGCGCTCTACGCCCGCTGGGATCGCGCGCTGGGCGACCGCGCGCCGAGCTTCCTGCGGCCCGGCAGCTGGATCGGCGGCGATCGCGACGGCAATCCCTTCGTCACCGCCGATTCGATGCGCTTCGCGCTTGCCCGCGCGGCGGAGACGGTGCTCGACCACTATCTGGAATCAGTCCACGCGCTCGGCGCCGAACTGTCGATCTCGACCGAGCATACGGACGTACCCGAGGCGGTGCTCAAGCTTGCCGAAGCGAGCGGCGACACCGGCACCAGCCGCAGCGACGAACCCTATCGGCGCGCGCTGACCGGCATCTATGCGCGGCTTTCGGCGACGCATGAGAAGCTGATCGGCAAGCGTCCGGGCCGCCCCTCGCCGATTCCGGCGGCGCCGTACGGCCACCCCGCCGAGTTCCGCGAGGATCTGGTCGCGATCGCCCATGGCCTGGCCGATGGCGGACCGCTCGCCACCGGCGGCGCGCTCGGCCGGCTGATTCGCGCGGTGGAAACCTTCGGCTTCCATCTCGCCACGCTCGACATGCGCCAGAACAGCGCGATCCACGCGCGCGTGGTGGCGGAACTGCTCAAGTCGGCCGGTGTGTGTGACGACTATGCCGCGCTGGACGAGAATGCGCGCATTGCGCTGCTGCGCCGCGAGCTCGCCAATGTCCGGCCGTTGACCAGCCCCTATGCGGTGTATTCGGAGGAGACCGCGTCCGAGCTCGCCATCGTCCGCGAGGCGGCGGCGGCGCATGCGCGCTACGGCCGCGACTGCATCCGCCATTACATCGTCTCGATGGCGCAGTCGGTCTCCGACCTGCTCGAGGTCCACATCCTCCTCAAGGAAGCCGGGCTCTACGTGCCGGGCGACACGCCGCAGGCGCACATCATGGCGATCCCGCTGTTCGAAACGATCGCCGACCTCGAAGCCGCGCCGCCGATCATGGAAGCCTGGCTGGGCCTGCCCGAAGTCGCGGCGATCGCCGCGGCGCGCGGGCACCAGGAAGTGATGATCGGCTATTCCGATTCGAACAAGGACGGCGGCTATCTCACCTCGACCTGGCAGCTCAGCCGGGGCTCGACCGCGCTCAAGCCGGTGTTCGAGCAGGCGGGCGTGGCGATGCAGCTGTTCCACGGCCGCGGCGGGGCGGTCGGGCGCGGCGGCGGTTCCAGCTTCTCGGCGATTCTCGCCCAGCCGCCGGGCACGGTGCAGGGCCGCATCCGCATCACCGAACAGGGCGAGGTGATCGCCGCCAAATATGGCAGCCTCGAAAGCGCGATGACCAATCTGGAGGCGATGGCCTCGGCCACGCTGCTCGCCAGCCTGGAGCCCGAACAGCTCGCGCCCGCCGATGCCGATCGCTTCGCCGCCGCGATGGACCAGCTCTCGGACAGCGCCTTCCGCGCCTATCGCGGGCTGGTCTACGAGACGCCGGGCTTCACCACCTTCTTCCGCCAGATGACGCCGATCGCCGAGATCGCCGGCCTCAAGATCGGCTCGCGCCCGGCCAGCCGCAAGAAGAGCGACGCGATCGAGGATCTGCGCGCGATTCCCTGGGTGTTCAGCTGGGCGCAGGCGCGCGTGATGCTGCCGGGCTGGTACGGCGTCGGCGCGGCGCTGGAGGCGTTCGAGGACAAGGGCCTGCTGCGCGAGATGGCCAGCGCCTGGCCGCTGTTCCGCGCGACGCTCGACAATATGGAGCAGGTGCTCGCCAAGTCCGACATGGGCATCGCCGAACATTATGCGGCGCTGGTCGAGGACGCCGAGCTGCGACAGGGCATATTCGGCCGGATCCGGGACGGCTGGCAGCAGACCCATGACGGGTTGCTGCAGGTCACCCGCCAGACCCGGTTGCTGGAGAAGCACCCGCCGCTGGAAACCTCGATCCGGCTGCGCCTGCCCTATATCGAGCCGCTCAACCTGCTCCAGATCGAGCTGATGAAGCGGCACCGCGCCGGCGAGGACGATCCGCGGATCGGCGAGGGCATCCTGCTGTCGATCAACGCGATCGCCACGGCGCTGCGCAACAGCGGGTAGGGCCCGGAGCCCCGGTCTAACCCGGGGTTAACCATGTGGCCCTAGCGCTGGGGCATGGGACCGGGCCATCCTCGCCATGCCGCACGCGATTCGATTGTCGCGATCGGGTTGGCATTGCTGCTGGGGGTTGCCTGGACCGTGCGGGACCGCACGGCGCTCGCCGCGCTGCGCCTGCCCGATACCGACGACCTGATGCGGCTCCAGCAGATCCGCGACTGGCTGGCGGGCCAGCCCTTCGCCGATCTCGCCCAGCATCGGCTGGGGCCGGCGCCGGGGCTGGAGATGCACTGGTCGCGTCTCGCCGATCTCGTCCCCGCCGGGTTGATCCTGCTGCTGACGCCGCCGTTCGGTGCGCCGGCGGCGACGCTCGTCGCGGTGGTGGTGTCGCCGCTGCTGCTGTTCGCGGCGATGCTGTTGCTGGTCGCGGCCATCGCCCGGCAGCTGGGCGAATCGGGCGCGGTCGCCGCCATCCTCGCGGCGCTGGCGTTTCCCGCGATCACCCTGTTCGTGCCCGGCCGCATCGATCATCACGCGTTGCAGATCGTGCTGGTGCTGGCGCTCCTCCACGCCAGCTTGGGCGACGGCACGCTGCGGCGAGGCGCGGTGGCGGGGCTGGCGACCACGCTCTCGCTCGTCGTCGGCATGGAGACGGCGCCGCTGCTGGCGGCAGGCGGAGGCGCCCTCGCGCTCGCGTGGCGGCGCGATGCGCCCGGCGCGCAGGCGCGGATGGCGGGCTATGCGACGGTGCTGCTGCTGGCGCTGAGCGCGTCCGCATGTCTGTTTCGATCCAGCGGCTGGAGCGTCGCCGCCTGCGACGGGTTCACCGCGATCCTCTGGCGTGGTGCGATGCTGGCGGCGCTCGCGCCTGCCGCGATGGCCGTTGCGGGGTTCGCCACGCGATCGGTACGTCTGCGGACGGCGGTGCTGCTGGTTTCCGGCAGCCTTGCGCTGGGCGGTGCCGCGGCGCTCTCCCCCGCGTGTCTCCATCCCTATGGGCAGGTCGACCCGGTGCTGGCACGGCTGTGGCTGGCGCATGTCAACGAGGCGCAGTCGCTGGTCGCGCTGCCGATCGGCAAGGCGATGGCCGCGGCGGGCGTGGCGCTTGCCGGCCTGGCCGCCGGCATCGGGTTCGCCTGGCGGAGACGCACGGCGGCGGCGTGGACCGTGCTCGGCTTCCAGGCGACGGCGATGGCGGTCTGCCTGGTACAGGTACGCGCCGCACCGCTCGCCGCGCTGCTCGGCGTGCCGATGCTGGCGGCGATGATTCGCGCGGCGCGCACGCGGGGGCCGCTGCCGCTGCTGGCCGCCTGGATCGCTTCGGCCGGCATCGTGCACGCGGGCCTCGGCGCCGCACTGCTCCCCGCCATGCCGGTACAGGCGGGGTCCGGCTGTTCGGGCGCGGCCGCCGCCCGACGTCTCGTGGCCCTGCCGCCCGGCCTCGTCGCCGCGCCTGCGGATTTCGGGCCCACGCTGCTCACCACCACCCGGCACCGCGTTCTCGCCGGCCCCTATCACCGCAACACGCAAGGAAACCGTGCCATGTACGACCTGTTCCTCAGCCCGCCGATCCATGCGGAAGCCCTCGCACGGCGCTGGGGCGTCGACTATGTCGCGCTATGCCCGGACAGTTTCGCCGAGCTGGGCGACCTTGCCGTCGACCGGAACCGGCTGGTCGGCAGCCTGCGGGCAGGCGAGGTGCCGGCCTGGCTGCGGCCGGTGTCGCCCGCGGGCGTCGGCGCACGCGTCTTCACCCTCACCCAGCCCGAGCGGCGAACCGCCCAGTGAGCGATCCGCGCTGGTGGGAACGCCGCTGGTTCGCGCTGGCGGCGGTGCTGCTCAGCGCCGTGCCGCTGCTCTGGCCGGCGATCCCGCCGCTGACCGACCTGCCGGGCCATATCGGCCGCTTCCGGGTGATGCTGGACGGGAATGCTGGTCCGCTGGCTGCCTGGTATCGCTTCCGCTGGATGCTGGTCGGCAATCTCGGCGTCGACCTGGCGGTGCGGGCGCTGGCGCCCTGGGTGGGGCTGCTGCCGGCGGTGAAGCTGGCGGTGATCGCCACCGTGATGCTGATGACCGCGGGAATCCTGTGGATCGCGCAGGAGGTGCACGGGCGCATCCAGCCCTGGACGATCGCCGCGCTGCCGCTCGTCCACAGCTATGCCTTCCACTTCGGCTTCGTGAACTATCTGCTGGCCATGGCCCTGGCGCTCAACGCCTTCGCGCTGTGGCTGCGCCTGGGGCGGCAACGCCGGTTCCGCCTGCGGGCGGCGGTGTTCGTGCCGCTGTCGCTGGCGATCTGGCTGGCGCATGTCGTTGGCTGGGCAATGCTGGGCTTGTTCGTCTTCGCCGCCGAGCTGCGCGACTGGCGGAAGCTGCCCATCCGCCTGCTGCCGCTGGCGCCGCCGGCGGCGCTGCTGCTGCTGTGGCGCAGCGGATCGAGCGCCGGCCTGTCCGGCCCGTTCTTCGTGTGGAACATCAAGCTCGCCTGGCTGCTCTCGGTGCTGCGCGATCGTTGGCAGCCGCTGGACCTCCTCTCGGTCGCGCTGCTTTTCGGCCTGCTCTACCAGGGCTGGCGCGATCCGGCGACGCGGGTCGAGCCGCGGCTGCAGCGTGCCTTCCTGCTGGTGCTCGCCGCCTTCCTGTTGCTGCCGTTCATGCTGTTCCACTCGGCCTATGCCGACATGCGGCTGGTGCCGTTCCTCCTGCTCCTGGCGCTGCTCGCGCTGGAGGCGAAGCCGAGCCTCGGCGCCCGTCGGAAGGCCGTCATCGCCGGCATCGCGCTCGCCTTCCTCCTGGTTCGCACCGGCGCCACCACGGCGAGCCTGGCACTTTATGATCACGACTGGCGCCAGCGTCTCGCCGCGCTCGACCATCTCCCCCAGGGCGCCCGGCTGGTGAGCTTCGTCGGCGAGACCTGCGGCCAGCCCTGGAGGCACCGGCGCCTCAACCATCTGCCCGGGCTCGCCCTGGCCGAGCGGCGGGCCTTTTCCAACGATCAGTGGCCGCTGGCGGGCGGCTCCCCGCTCACCATCCACGCCCCGGCCGCGATGGCCGGGTTCGACAGCGATCCCGCGCAGATGGTGCTTGCCCGCCCCTGTCCGGTCGAGCCCGGATTCCGCACGCTGGAGGAGTCGCTGGCGGCACTGCCGCGCGATGCGTTCGACTATGTGTGGCTGATCCACCCTCCCGCCATCGCCCCGCGCGGCACCGCCGGCATGACCCGGATCTGGAGCAACGGCGAGGATGCGCTCTACAGGATCGACCATAAGCGCTTGTCGCCCGGGGCATCGCCGCACTAAAGCGGCGCGATGGATAAAGGGGTTCCGCTGCGCTGGTGGCAGACACGCTGGTTCGTACTGTTCGCCACGCTGATGGCGGCCGTGCCGCTCTTGTGGCCGGATATCCCGCCGCTCGTCGACTTGCCCGGCCATATGGGCCGCTACCGGGTCCAGCTGGTCTATGACCAGGTGCCGTGGCTGCGCGAATGGTATGATTTTCGCTGGCAGCTGATGGGCAATCTGGGGGTGGACCTGCTGGTCTTCCCCATGGCCAAGATCTTCGGGCTGGAACTGGGCGTGAAGCTGATCGTCCTCGCGATTCCGGTGATGACCGTCGCGGGCTTCCTGATGATCGCGCGCGAGGTGCACGGCCGCATCCCGGCGACGGCGCTGTTCGCGCTGCCGCTCGCCTATGCCTTCCCGTTCCATTTCGGCTTCGTCAATTTCGCGCTGTCGATGGGCATGGCGATGCTGGCGTTCGGCTGGTGGCTGCGGCTGGCCCGACTGGGCAAGTTCCAGTTCCGCTCGCTGGTGTTCGTGCCGCTCTCGGTGATCATCTGGATCACCCACACCTTCGGCTGGGGCGTGCTGGGCGTGCTCGCCTTCTCGGCCGAGCTGATCCGCCAGCACGACCTGCGCCGCAACCGCGCACTGCCCTGGTACCAGGATCTGGTGGGCGGCTGGCTCGCGCCGATCTTCTTCGCCGGGCTGCAGTGCGCGGTGATGGCACTGCCGGCGGTGCTGATGGTGATCTGGCGCGGCGGCGAGCATGTCTCGGGCCAGACCTTCGACTGGTTCAACTGGCGCGCCAAGACCTTGTGGGTGACGCAGGTGTTCCGCGATCGCTGGCAGCTGTTCGATCTCGCCAGCGTCGGCGTGATCTTCCTGCTGATGCTGAAGGCGGTGCGGGACCCCAATATCCAGTATTCGCGCAACCTCGGCCTTTCCGCGCTGTTCCTGCTGCTGGTCTATATCTTCCTGCCGCGGGTGGTGTTCGGATCGGCCTATGCCGACATGCGGATGGTGCCGTTCCTGATCGCCGTCGCGATCCTCGCGATCCGGCCCAAGCCCGGCCTGTCGATGCGCGGCGCGACGCTGGTGGCGGTGCTCGGCCTCGCCTTCTTCCTCGCCCGCATCGGCGCGACGACCGCGAGCTTCGCCCTGTACGACAGGGCCTATGACCGCGAGCTCAAGGCGCTGGAGCATGTGCCGGTCGGCGCGCGGCTGGTGAGCTTCGTCGGGGAGACGTGCTACAACGAATGGGCGATGACCCGGCTGCAGCACGTCCCCGGCCTCGCGCTCGAGCGGCGGCTGGCCTATACCAACGACCAATGGTCGATGGCCGGCGGCCAGTTGATGACGGTGCGGTACCGCGCGGCGAAGCGCTTCGCGCACGATCCGTCGGAGCTGGTGACCAACGTCCAGTGCCCGCGCGAATGGTGGCGCCCGATCGCGCGCAGCCTGTCGCTCTTCCCGCGCGACGCCTTCGACTATGTCTGGCTGATCCGGCCGCCGGCGTACGACAAGCGCTACGAACAGGGGCTGATCCCGGTGTGGCGCGATGGGCCGAGCGTGCTGTACCGGGTCGACCACAATGTGCCCGGGCCGGGCCTCAACCCCGGCGACCTGCCGATCCCGCGCCCCGAAGCCGTGCTGATCCGTGAGGCCGAGGCGGCGGGGGAACTGCCGGGCAACGGGACCGCGCCGCCTTCTTAAGGGATTTCTGCTCGCGCGGTTGCGCACATCGGTCTTGCAGAGCAGATTGCACCGATGGGTAAGCGATCAGGCGTTCCGCATCGGAACGATGAATTGGCGGCAATGACCGAGGAGGCAATTCGGGCCGAGCTTCACCGCGCCCGTATTAGGCTCAGCATCTCCCCTTCCGCTAAAACAGCTAAGGCATTGGGAAAGCGAATTTTCTGGCTTGAGGCCGCGCTCGAGCGGCGAGACTGACCTCACCTCGCCGGGGGGCGGACAAAGACCAGACCCTACTCCGCTTTCCTGAACGGCGTCAGCTCTTCCAGATATTCCTGCTCGCGCTCCACCGCCTGCTGCTCGCGCACCAGGAAGTCGGCGACGGCGCGGCGGAAGCCGGGGTCGGGGAGGTAGTGGGCCGACCAGGTCGTCACCGGCACATAGCCGCGGGCCAGCTTGTGTTCGCCCTGCGCGCCCGCCTCGACACGGGGCAGGCCGCGCGCAATCGCGGCGTCGATCGCCTGGTAATAGCAGAGCTCGAAATGGAGGAACGGCACGTCCTCCACGCAGCCCCAGTAGCGGCCGTACAGCGCATCGCCGCCGATCAGGTTGAGCGCCCCGGCAATCGGCCGGCCGTCGCGCTCGGCGAAGATCAGCAGCACGCGGTCCCCCAGCGCCGCGCTGAGCATCGAGAAGAAGGGCCGCGTGAGATAGGGGCGGCCCCATTTCCGGTTGCCGGTATCCTGGTAGAAGGCCCAGAACGCATCCCAATGCGCCTCGGTGATCTCGGCCCCGGTAAGGTGGCGGATCGTCAGCCCTTCCACGGCGGCGGCGCGTTCCTTGCGGATCGCCTTGCGCTTGCGGCTGGCGAGCGCGCCGAGGAAATCGTCGAACCCGGCATAGCCGTCATTCTGCCAGTGGAACTGGGTGCCGGTGCGGATCAGCCATCCGGCCGCCTCGAACAGCGGCACCTGCGCTTCGTCGACGAAGGTGGCATGGGCGGAGGAGAGGCCGTGCTGGTTCACCACTGCCTCGACCGCGGCGATCAGCGCGGACGCCTGGTCGGCATCGCGCAGCAGCAGCCGGGCGCCGGGCACGGGCGTGAACGGCACCGCGATCTGCAGCTTGGGGTAATAGCGGCCGCCGGCGCGCTCCCAGGCATCGGCCCAGCTATGGTCGAACACATATTCGCCCTGGCTGTGGCTTTTGGCATAGGCGGGGGCGATCGCGACGGGGACGCCGTTCGCATCGTCGACGACGATCGGCAGCGGCTGCCACCCGGTCTGTGCCGTCGCCGATCCGGAAGCTTCGAGGATCGACAGGAAGGCGTGGCTGAGAAACGGGTTGTCGGCGCCCACACAGGAATCCCACTCGGCCGCTGGGATCGAAGCGACGCCGTCGGCGAGGCGGGCGGTGACGGATGGGGATCGCACGGGGACAAGATAGTGCATGGGTCGCGCGGCGCCAGTGGTTTCGTCCGCTAGAGGCAGGCCAGCGTCGCCGCATCGATCGCGCTGGCTGCACCCTGCAGCGCATAGCCGTCGACGAACGGCACCCCGCCGGTGTCGACGCTTTCCACGCTCAGCGCCCGGCCGTCGCGCATCGCCGCGACGATCGCCGAGTCGGTGCGCGCATCGGGGGCCCAGGCATCGTGGCGGCTGGCGGTGAGTTCGAAGCGCCGTTCGCCCGCCACCAGCATCACCCGGGCATGGTCCGCCCGCGCACGGCTGAGGCGGATATAGAGCTGGTGCCGCACCCCGCGACCGGGCCAGCTCGCGATGCTGAGATAGGCTTCGCCGCGCCGCGCCTTGTCGACCGGCCGCGCCACCGCGAAGCAACGCGTCGGCGCGGCATCCCGGAAGGCGCCCCAGCGCTCGAAAATCCCGATCGTCTCGCGCGGCCCGGCAAGCGCGAGCAGCGCCAGAAGGGCGATCATGCCGGCGCGGCGCCGCGCCCGGTGCCGAGATGCACCACCGTCTCCACACCGCCTTCGATCCGCACGATCGAACCCTGCGGCAGGTCCCGCGCGACGGGCGCGTCGAACTGCGGCAGCACGTCGCGGCCGGTCATCACCCCGCGCAGGATGCGGCTCGACATGCCGTGCATGATCACCAGCCGGTCGCCGGGATCCTCGTCGGTATCGGCCAGCCAGGACGAGACGCGCGCGGCGATGCCGTCATACCATTCGCCGCCCTCCGGGGGGCGGGTGTAGAGGCCGTGCTCGGAATCGAGGAAGCTGCCGACCTCGCGCTCCAGCTCGGCATAATAGCGCCCGCTCCACGCGCCCATGCCGATCTCGACCAGTCGATCGTCGGTGCGCGCCTGGTGCCAGTCGAGCTCGAGATGCTCGGCGATGATCGCCAGCGTCTGCAGCGCGCGGCCGGCGCTGGAGGCCCATAGCGTCAGCTTCGGCTTCGGGCCGAGCAGTTCGCGCAGTGCGGCGCCCATCGCATCGGCCTGGGCGAAGCCGGCGCGGGTCAGCGGGGTGTGGGGATGGTCGCCCTGCATCCGCCGGGCGATGTTGAAGACGGTCTCGCCATGCCGCGCGATGAAGTCGCGGCCTTTCCGGGTGCTGGCCATGGCCCATGTCTCTCGGGCGAAACCCCCGGAAACGCAATGCCCCGTTTTGGCCCTGATTCGTTCATCCCGGCGACAGGGCTGCGGGTGCATCCGTCCCCCAGCTCGCGGGGCACGCCGGGAGCAAACGGGAGGAAGAATGGTTCGCGGCGCCCGCGTGGGCCGCCCCTTCCCCTCGGAACCGAGCGTCCAGCCGAAGCCTCCGGGCCTTCGGTTGCAGTCAGGCCGCACCCTGTCGGTGCGGCTTCAGTGAGGAGTATTCGTTATGCGTACCAAGCTTTCCATCGCCGCCCTGATTGTCTCCACTGCCTTCGCCGCGCCGGCCTTCGCCCAGTCGCAGGACCAGAGCTTCGCCGGATCGCATGCCGAGGCAATCGTCGGCTGGGACCGCGTGAACGACAAGTCGTCCTTTGACGCGTCGCGCGACGGCGTCACCTTTGGCGGCAACATCGGCTATGACATCCAGCGTGGCGGCACCGTGTTCGGCGTCGAGGGCGAAGTGACGGGATCGAGCATCAGCGATCGCAGCGGCGACGTGCTGACTGCCGGCGACCGACTGCGCGTGAAGGCGGGCCGCGACCTCTATGTCGGCGGCCGCCTCGGCTTCGTCGCGAACCCGCGCACGCTGATCTACGCCAAGGCTGGCTACACCAATGCGCAGTTCATCACCGACTATGATTCGCCGGCTACTGCCACCGCGCCGGCGCTCTCCTTCCGCCAGCGCGACAATTATGACGGCTGGCGCCTGGGCGCCGGCGCCGAGTTCAAGGTGACCGACAAGGTCTTCGCCAAGGCGGAATATCGCTATTCCAACTATGGCTCGCAGACCAATGGCGTCGATCCGGAGCGTCACCAGATCGTCACCGGCATCGGCGTCCGCTTCTGATCGCCGAAAAGGCGGTCCGACTGTGGAAAAGGGGGTCGGAGCGGCTTGCTCCGGCCCTTTTTCGCGTTAAGGGTACGTCATGGCGCATTGCCACCGGCCGGGTCGCGCCGGGTAGGATGTTGGGCGACGGCCCGGGGGTTTGAGGTACATGAAGGCGACGATCGAACGCGCAACTCTGTTGAGGGGCTTGAGCCACGTCCAGTCGGTGGTCGAGCGGCGCAACACGATTCCGATCCTGTCCAACGTGCTGATCGATGCGCAGCTCGGCGGCACGATCCGGCTGATGGCGACCGATCTCGATCTCCAGATCGACGAGACGATCCCCGCCGCGGTCGACCAGGTCGGCGCGACGACGGTGTCGGCGCACACGCTGTTCGACATCGTCCGCAAGCTGCCCGAGGGTTCGCAGGTGGTGCTCACCGCGGCCGAGGGCAAGCTGACGGTGGTCGCCGGCCGCGCCCGCTTCCAGCTCGGCACGCTGCCGCGCGACGATTTCCCGATGATCGCCGAGGGCGAGCTGCCGACGACGTTCGAGCTGCCGGCCGAGACGCTGAAGCAGATCATCGACAAGACCCGCTTCGCGATCTCCACCGAGGAGACGCGCTATTATCTGAACGGCATCTTCTTCCACGTGACGGACGATGCCACCCGCATGCTGCGCGCCGCGGCGACCGACGGCCACCGGCTGGCGCGCGTCACCGTGCCGTGCCCGGACGGCGCCGATGCGATGCCGGGCGTGATCGTGCCGCGCAAGTGCGTCGCCGAGCTGCGCAAGCTGCTCGACGAGGTCGACGGTTCGGTGGGCGTGTCGCTCTCGCCGTCGAAGATCCGCTTCGACCTGGGCCAGGCGATCCTCACCTCGAAGCTGATCGACGGTACCTTCCCCGATTACAGCCGCGTGATCCCGACGGCGAACGACAAGCTGCTCAAGCTCGATCCGAAGAGCCTGATGCAGGGTGTCGACCGCGTCTCGACCATCGCGACCGAGAAGACCCGCGCGGTTAAGATGGCGCTGGAGCGCGACAAGGTCGTGCTCTCGGTCACCAGCCCCGAGAACGGCGTCGCGGCCGAAGAAGTCCCCGGCGAATATGCCGCGCAGGGCTTCGAGATCGGCTTCAACAGCCGCTATCTGATGGACATTCTCGGCCAGATCGAAGGCGATCTGGTGGAAGTGCATCTCGCCGATGCGGCTGCACCGACGCTGATCCGCGAGAATGACAGCTCGCCCGCGCTCTACGTATTGATGCCGATGCGGGTCTGATCCCGCATCGTTTTTCCGTGGTAGAACAGCGGCTTGTCCATGGTTGACGGCCGATTGCCGGCGGCCCCCGCGCTTTCCCCGGCTTTGTCGGATCCATGCGTGCGATCATAAGCGGGGCCAAGCCCCGAGGGTCGCACTTACGGGACTTGGGTCGGGCGGCGGGTCTCCCTGGATCCGTCGTCCGCCTCAATCAAAATACACGGCCGCGTTGAATCCATGCCGCGGCCCTGCTATTTACATGCCTGTCAGTTACACGGATCGGACTGGATGGCGACCAAGGCACCGCAACCGCTGCTCAACCCTGGCGTCCCGCTCAAGCGCGAATGGGGCACTGCGCTGTCGGCGCTGCGCCGGCTGCTCGCGAACGGCGACGATACCGAACAGGTCTTCAAGATCATGCGCGCGCTGAACGGCGATGTCAGCCAGCGCAACTACCGCAAATTGCTGACCGTCCCCGGCGGCGGCAAGCTCGCCTATCGCAGGCTGGAGCTGTCGCAGCGCCTGACCGACCGCGACTGGATCGACGGCTTCGCGCCCGGCACGCTGGGCGCCGCCTATCGCGACTTCCTCGATTCCACCGGCTATTCGGCCGACGGCTTGGTGCAGGTCAGCATGGTCGAGGGCGGCTTCCAGGGCATTGAGGTGGAGCATCCCTATGCCTGGATGGGCCGGCGCGAGCGCGACATCCACGACCTCTGGCACGTGCTGACCGGCTACCAGGCCGACGAGCATCTCGGCGAGCTGTGCCTCGTCGCCTTTTCCTATGCGCAGACCGGCGGGCTGGGCTGGGGCTTCATCGCCCTGGGCGGCGCGCTCAAGAGTATCCGCACCACGGGGCGGTTCGATTGCGTGCGGGCGATCTGGGAAGGCTATCGCCACGGCAAACGCGCCGGCTGGCTGCACGGCGAGGACTACGAGAAGCTTCTGGAAGAGCCGCTGGATGCGGCGCGCGCGCGGCTGGGGATCGGCGCGCCGGTACAGTATCGGCGCGCCCAGGCGAGGCTGGCCGCGGCGGGCATCGGCGCGCTCTAGGGGTTCTTTTCGGCCTTCGTCTTCGCCTGCATCTGCCGGGCGAGCAATTCCAGCGCGTCGCCGCTGATCAGGTCCTCGGGTATGGCGAGACGCGCGGGAGCGATCCGGGCCTCCTCCAGCGCCAGCAGCTGGACGGTGTTCGCGTCGCGCACCATCAGCGGGGCGCCCTTGTCGTTCATCGCGGCGAGGATGGCGCGGAAACGGCCGTGCTTGTCCAGCGGACCGAACACGTCGAGGAAGCCGGTGACCGCCGATTGAAGGACCTGCTGCACCGGCGCCAGCCTGGGCGAGGCGGTGAAGGCGGCGTCGATGCTGCCGGCGGGATCGCTCTTGCCCTTGGGCCAGATCCGCCAGACCTGCCCCTTGATCCCCAGGACCTCGGTCTCGCGCAGCGGTTCGACGATCGGCGTCAGCGGGGCGGGGGCCGCGAGGCTGGCGGTCTCGGGATCGGCGCGGAACAGCACGCCGAACAATTTCAGCATGTCGTCGCGGCGGCCGGAGACCTGATCGCCGGCAAGCTTGCCGAGCGTCAGATATACCTCGCCGCCGTGACGGATATAGATGAACTCGCCAACCTCGACACGCGCATCGCCGTTATCGGCCACTTCCACGGTCAGCCGGTCCTTGCCGGCCTGGTAGGAAGCGGTGACGTCCGCCAGCGCCGGCCAGGGGGCCAGCGCCAGCAGGATCGGCAGCACGCGCGCGAGGCGGCGGAACGTCACTTCGCGGCCGGCGTCGCTGCCGGAGCGGCGGGGGCGGGTGCCGCGGGCGCACCCGGGGCGGGCGCTTCACCGGCCTTGTCGCCGGCGGCCTTGGCGGCTTCGAGCGCCTTGTTGGCCTGGTCCTCGATCCGCTTGCGCAGTGCGGCGCGGTCGAGCACGGTCGGCAGCGCGAACTCGCTTGCCGGGATCGCGCCCGGCTTGAGGTTCTGCAGCGTCAGCGCTTCGCCGAGGCGGAGCACCGCGCCCTTGGCGATCACGTCTTCCAGCACCTTCTCGGCCTTGGGGACGCTGGTGAACACGGTCGCCATGCGCGCGCCGGTCAGCTTGGTCTGCATGCTGATGGCGGCTGCGATGTTCTTCAGGCGGCTGTCGTCGCTGACGACGATGCGGATCGAATCACCCTGCGGGTTGCCCTTGGGCTGGACGCTCCAGATCGTGCCCTTCTGGTCGCCGACCTTCTCCTCGCCGACCTGGACCGCTTCATAGTCCGGGTCCTGCGGCAGCGCCTGGGGCTTCATGCCCTTGGCCTTGGCGATGTCCTGCGTCGCGCCGACGAAATCGGCGAAGCTGGCGGCGAACTTGTCGTTGCCGTCGGTGATCACGACGTAATCGGTGCCGCCCTTGTGGATCAGCGTCTGCGGGCCGGCTTCCACCTTGGCGTCGCCATTGGCGGCGGCCTTGACGGTGATGGTGCCGCGGCCGCCGGCGGCGGCGTAGGTCGCGGTCACGTCCTCGGGCGCCTTGGAGCAGGCCGCCACCAGCGCGAGCGCGGCAATCGTAACAGTCTTGCGGATCATGTGTTTCTATCCCTTCAGCCTGATCTATCGGCCAAGCGGTGTTCGTGGGCAAGGTGCTGCGCTACAGCCGCTGGCATGGCCGTCAAGCGTCTCCTGCTCACCGACTTCCGCAACCATGAGGATGCCCTGCTGACGCCGGGCGCGGACTTCGTCGTGCTGAGCGGCGAGAATGGCGCGGGCAAGACCAACATCCTGGAGGCGGTGTCGCTGCTGGCGCCCGGCCGCGGGCTGCGCGGCGCGCCGCTGAGCGAGATGGCGCGGCAAAGCGGGCCTG
Source organism: Sphingomonas pituitosa NBRC 102491 (assembly GCF_001598435.1). Classification (GTDB taxonomy): domain Bacteria; phylum Pseudomonadota; class Alphaproteobacteria; order Sphingomonadales; family Sphingomonadaceae; genus Sphingomonas; species Sphingomonas pituitosa. The sequence continues at coordinate 120,951 of NZ_BCYY01000014.1, read as the reverse complement.
GCGGCTTCGGCATCGCCGCGACGCTCGACGCGGCCGAGATCGGCACCGGCACCCGCGCCGATGCGCCCGAGCGGCGGATCGTGCGCGTCAACGGCGCGACGGCGGCGGCCACCAGCCTGGCGCAGTGGCTGGTGGTGCTGTGGCTCACCCCTGCCATGGACCGGCTGTTCCTCGAGGCGCCGGGCGACCGACGTCGCTTCCTCGACCGGCTGACGCTGGCGCTCAATCCGCGCCACGCGCACGAATCGACGCGCTACGAAGCGGCGATGCGCGAACGCAACCGGCTGCTGGCCGACGAGATGCCGCCCGATCCGGCCTGGCTCGACGCGCTGGAGGCGCGGATGGCCGAGCACGGCGCGGCGATCGACGCGGCGCGGCGCGATGCCGTGGCGGCGCTGGGCGCGCGGCTTGCCGACCAGCCCGCGGGGCCGTTCGCGCGTGCGGGGCTGGTGCTGGAGGGGTGGCAGGGGGCCGCATCGGCGCTCGCCGCCGCGCTCCGGGACGGTCGCCGCCGCGATGCCGCCGCCGGGCGCACGCTCACCGGCCCGCACCGCGCCGATCTGCAGGTCCTGCATCTCGACAAGGCCCAGCCCGCGCATCTCTGCTCCACCGGCGAGCAGAAGGCGCTGCTGCTCGGCATCGTCCTCGCCCATGCCGAGCTTGTGGCGGACCGCGTGGGCACCCCGCCGATCCTGCTGCTCGACGAGGTCGCCGCGCATCTCGATCCCGGCCGGCGCGCCGCGCTGTTCGATCGGCTGGCCGGGCGGGGGCAGGTCTGGATGACCGGCACCGAACCCGCGCTGTTCGACGCGGTGCCCGCCACCGCCACCCGGTACCGGGTAGCGGATGGACGGATCGAGCCGGGCTGACCCTCACTCCTGTTCGGTGTACGCCTTCACCAGATCGAACAGATAGTCGCGGCCGGCGTACAGCGAACGGATCTCGATCCGCTCGTTGAGGCCGTGCACGCCGTTGCCGTCCGGATCGCCCCAGGGGCCGGGCACGCCATAGGTCGGGATACCGACGGCGGCGAGGAAGATGGCATCCGTCGCCCCGGTCGACATGGTGGGCACCAGCGGCACGCCGGGGAAATATTTCGCGACCAGCTTTTCCGCCGGCCCCATCACCTTGGGATCGAGCGCCGGCGGCCTGGCGATCGGGCGCACCGGCGGCACCATGGTGATCGACACCTTGGCGTCGCCGATCGCCGCGGCCAGCGCCTTCTGCGTCTCTTCGGCGCTGTGGCCGGGGAAGATGCGGCAGTTGATGTTCGCCGCGGCACGCTGGGGCAGCGCATTGTTGGCGTGGCCGCCTTCCAAGAGCGTCGCGACGCAGGTGGTGCGCAGCATCGAATGGTAGACGCGGTCGGTGTTGAGCAGCGTCTCGGCGCCCTTGTCGGCGGGATTGGCGGCGATCGCCACCATCGCCTTGCCCAGCGCGTCGCTGCGCGCGGCACCGGCCTTGGCGAAATAGGCACGGGTGGTGTCGGACAGCTCCAGCGGGAAGTCATAGGCGCGGATCTTCACCAGCGCATCGGCCAGCTGGTAGATCGCGTTCTCCGGCACCGGGATCGAGCTGTGGCCGCCGGGGTTGGTCGTCTCCAGCCGGAAATTCTGCACCGCCTTCTCGCCGACCTGCATGCTCTGGACGAGCACCTTGCCATGCCCGTCCGACTTGCCGCCGCCGCCTTCGTTGAGCGCGAATTCGGCTTCGATCAGGTCGCGCTTGTTCTTGGCGAGCCATTCGGCGCCGTTGAACGCCCAGGTCGTCTCCTCGCCGCAGGTCAGCGCCAGCTTCACGGTGCGCTTGGGCTTGTACCCGGCCTGCTGGAAGCGGATCAGCGTGTCCGCCCAGGTCGCCGCCATCGCCTTGTCGTCGACGGTGCCGCGGGCGTAGTAATAGCCGTTCTCCTCGATCAGCTTGAACGGATCGCGGGTCCAGTCCTCGCGCTTGGCGGCGACCACGTCGATATGGGCGAGCAGCAGGATCGGCTTGGCTTTCTTCGACGTGCCCGGATAGACCGCGACCAGCCCGCCGTCCTTGGGGTGGTCCGGCGTCGAGAACAGCGTGAGCTGCTCGTCCTTGAACCCCGCGGCCTTCATCCGCGCGGCGATCTGCTCGGCGGCCTGGGTGCAGCTGCCGACATTCACCACCGTGTTGGTCTCGACCAGCTCCCTTGTAGAGTTCGAAGAACTTTGCCTGATCGGGCCGCGTCTGCGCGGCGGCGGGTGCGGCGATCGCGGTCGCGAGCGCGACGGAGGCGAGAAGCGTCTTCATCTGGTTTTCCCCTTTTCCCCGTCTGCAATGGAGCATGAGACGGTGCGGAAGGGAAGCGCCTCCCCAGCGGTCGAATCGCTCCCTACATAGGGATCGTGCCTGCCGATCTTCCCGCTCCCCTGGCCGACTGGTTCACCGCGCGCGGCTGGGCGCCGCGACGGCACCAGTGGGACATGCTCGCGGCGGCGCGGGCGGGGCGGCATGCGCTGCTCGTCGCGCCCACGGGGGCGGGCAAGACGCTGTCGGGCTTCCTGCCGACGCTGGCCGAGCTGATCGAGGCGCCGGCCGAGGGGTTGCACACGCTTTACATCTCGCCCTTGAAGGCGCTGGCGGTCGACGTGCAGCGCAACCTGCTGACGCCGATCGAGGAGATGGGGCTGCCGATCCGCGTCGAGACGCGCACCGGCGACACGCCGCACGAGAAGAAGGTTCGCCAGCGCGCCCGCCCGCCGCAGGTGCTGATGACCACGCCCGAATCGCTCAGCCTGCTGCTCTCCTATGAGGACAGCCTGACGATGTTCGCCGGGCTGAAGACCGTGGTGATCGACGAGATCCACGCCTTCGCCACCGGCAAGCGCGGCGACCTGCTGGCGCTGGCGCTCGCCCGGCTGGAGCGGCTGGCGCCGGAGTTCCGCCGGGTGGGGCTCTCCGCCACCGTCGCCGATCCCGACGGCTATCGCGCCTGGCTCGCGCCCTATGGGGACATCGATTCGGTGACGCTGGTGCAGGGCGAAAAGGGCGCGGAGCCGAATATCGCCATCCTGTTGCCCGAGGGGCGCGTGCCCTGGGCCGGGCATTCGGGCATCTATGCCATCCCGCAGGTGATGGCGGAGATCGAGACGCACCGGACGACGATCGTCTTCTGCAACACGCGCGGGCTCGCCGAACTCGTCTTCCAGCAGCTGTGGAAGGTCAACGACCTCAAGCTGCCGATCGGCGTCCATCATGGCAGCCTCAGCCTGGAGGCGCGGCAAAAGGCCGAGCAGGCGATGGCCGACGGGCGGCTGCGCGCGCTGGTCGCCACCGCCAGCCTCGATCTCGGCGTCGACTGGGGCGATGTCGATTGCGTGATCCAGATGGGTGCGCCCAAGGGCTCCTCCCGCCTGCTCCAGCGGATCGGCCGTGCCAACCACCGGCTCGACGAGGCGAGCGAGGCGGTGCTGATCCCCGGCAACCGCTTCGAATATCTCGAGGCGCGCGCGGCGCTCGATGCCGTCGAGGCGGGCGAGCTCGATCCCGACGTGTTCCGCCCCGGCGCGCTCGACGTGCTGGCCCAGCATGTGATGGGCTGCGCCTGCGCCGCCCCCTTCCAGGCGGAGGACATGCTGCAGGAAGTGCGCGCAGCATTGCCCTATTCGGCGTTGACCGCGGAGGTGTTCGATCGCGTCCTGAACTTCATCGCCGATGGCGGCTATTCGCTGCGCGCCTATGACAAGTTCAAGCGGCTGACCCAGGGCAAGGACGGCGTCTGGCGGATCACCCAGCCCAGTTTCATTGCGCAGCATCGGCTGAATGCCGGCATCATCGTCGAATCGCCGATGCTCGAGGTGCGCTTCAAGAACGGCCGGCGGCTGGGCAAGGTGGAGGAGGGGTTCGCCGCCTCGCTCTCGCCGGGCGACACCTTCTTCTTCGGCGGGCTCGCGCTGGAGGTGGAGCGCGTCGAGGCGACCGACCTGATCGTCCGCGCCACCGCCAAGCAGGCGCGGGTGCCGAGCTATATGGGTGCGCGCCTCGCGATCACCGCCAACCTCGCGGATCGGGTGCGCACCTTCCTGTTCGATCGCAGCCAGTGGGCGCGCTTCCCGGCGGACGTGCGCGAATGGCTCGAGACGCAGGACCGCCGCTCGACGCTGCCGGCGCCGGGGCAGCTGCTGGTCGAGACCTTCCCGCATGAGGGCCGGCACCACCTCGTCATCTACAGCTTCGAAGGCTGGAACGCGCACCAGTCGCTCGGCATGCTGGTCACAAGGCGGATGGAGGCGCTGGGGCTGAAGCCGCTGGGCTTTGTCGCCAACGACTATGCGCTCGCCGTCTACGGGCTGGAGAAGATCACCGATCCGCGCCCGCTCTTCTCGCCGGACATCCTCGAGAACGAGTTCGTCGACTGGGTGCAGAGCTCGGCGCTGCTCAAGCGCGCCTTCCGCGAAGTCGCGATCATCGGCGGGCTGGTCGAGCGCCAGCACCCCGGAAAGCGGAAAACCGGGCGGCAGGTGACCTTCTCGACCGACCTGATCTACGACGTGCTGCGCAAGTACGAGCCCGACCACCTGCTGCTCCGCGCCGCCTGGGAAGACGCGCGCGCCAAGATGACCGATGTGGGCCGACTCGCCCGGCTGCTCGACGAAGCGGGCGCGCGGATGCTGCACATCGACCTGGAGCGGGTAAGCCCCCTGGCAGTTCCGGTACTGATCATGATCGGTCGCGAATCGGTGGCGCAGGGCACCACCGAAGATGCACTGCTCGAAGAGGCGGAGGCGATTGCTGCCGAGGCGATGCGACTCGACTGACCCCGTTCTTTTGCGGGATTGCTGCGCAACATGGGAAGGCGTAGCTTCCGGCGATGTTCGGAGTCTCGTCCTCTTTGCTCTTCTGGGGCGTACCGCTCGGCCTGGTGGCGAGCAGCCCCCTCGGCGTGCGGACCGATCCCGAAACGGCGCCTGCGGCAGCGCAGCCCGATGCGATCCAGCTCGCGCTGGGCGAGACAAATGCGCGGCTCACGGTGCCCGTCGCGATCACCCAGCAAGGCCCCTACAACTTCATCATCGATACCGGCGCCGAGCGGACCGTGGTTTCGCGGGAGCTTGCCGGAAGGCTGGGGCTGGCCGCAGGCGGTGCGGTGCACGTCACCTCGATGACCGGCCGTAGCCTGGTCGCGACCGTGATCGTTCCCGATCTCCGGATCGAATCGATCGGTACGCCGCACGTGATCGTCGCGCCTGCCTTCGAGGCGGCGAATATCGGTGCCGCCGGGCTGCTCGGCATCGATACGCTGCGCGATCACCAGGTGACCATCGACTTCGACACCGGCACGATGGCGGTGCGGCCCAGCGTGAAGCGCAAGCGGAGCGAGAAGCACGACCCCGACGAGATCATCGTTTCCGCCAAGGACCAGTTCGGCCAGCTGATCGTGACCGACGCCTATTACGCCAACACCCGCGTGCAGGTGGTGCTCGACACCGGTTCGCAGGTGACGATGGGCAACGAGGCGCTGCGCCGGAAGGTGGGCCGCAATGTCGGCGTGCTGCAGACGATCGAGCTGACCAGCGTCGACGGCGGCAAGACCCAGGCGCAATATGGCCATGTCCCTTCGATGCGCGTGAGCAATGTCGCGTTCGATACGCTGCCGGTCGCCTTCGCCGAAGCCGAGCCGTTCAAGCGTTTCGGCCTCACCAAGCGGCCCGCGATCATGCTGGGCATGGACGCGATGCGGAGCTTCCGGCGGGTGGAGATCGATTTCCCCAACCGGCAGGTGCGGTTCTTCCTTCCCCGCGGCACACGGGAGAAGCGGCCCGATTTCGCGTCGCCGTTGCTCCCGCCCGGCATGCGCAACCCCGCGCGCGATTGACTTTACCGGCCGGGTCTGATTGGCCTGACCATATGACCACGCTTTCGCGCGCGACGCTCGCCGGCCTTCCTGCCGGCATCCTCCGCCCCGGCCATGACCCGGCCGCGATCCGCACCGGCATCGTCCATTTCGGCCCCGGCGCGTTCCACCGCGCCCACCAGGCGGCGTTCATCGACAGGGTGCTCGACGGCGATCCGCGCTGGGGCATCGCCGCGGTATCGCTGCGCAGCGGCACCACCACCGATGCGCTGAAGGCGCAGGACGGACTGTATACGCTGGCGGTGATCGATCGCGCGCCTTCCACCCGGATCATCGCCGCGCATTCCGACGCGATCGGCCCCGGCGAGGGCGCACGCCTGCGCGCGCTGCTCGCCAGCCCCGAGGTGCGGATCGCCACCAGCACGGTGACCGAGAAGGGCTATTGCCTGGGCGGCGACGGCACGCTCGACATGGCCCATCCGGACATCGTCCACGACCTTGCCCGCCCGGCCGAGCCGGCGAGCGTGATCGGCTGGATCGTCGCCGGCCTCGCCGATCGCCGCGCGGCGGGCGTGCCGCCTTTCGCGATGCTCTGCTGCGACAACATGACCGGCAATGGCGGCAAGCTCCGCGCCGCCTGCGTCGCGCTGGCGCGCGCATGGGATGCTGGCCTGGCCGACTGGATCGCGACCGAAGTCGCCTTCCCCGACTCGATGGTCGATTCGATCACGCCGGCGAGCGACGCGGCGTTCCTCGCCAAGGTGGCAGGCGAGCTCGGCGTCGAGGACAAGGGCGCGGTGCAGCGCGAATCGTTCACGCAGTGGGTGCTGCAGCGCTTCGACATGGCCGACGGCCCCGATCTCGCTGCGGCGGGCGTGACGCTGACCAATGACGTACGCGGCTATGAGCAGGCCAAGCTGCGCATCCTCAACGGCAGCCATTCCAGCCTCGCCTATATCGGGCTGGTGCTGGGGCACGAGACCGTGTTCGAGGCGATGTCCGATGCCGCGCTCGGCGGTTTCGTGACGCGGCTGGCGCATCAGGACATCGCGGCGTCGCTGGGACCGGTCGATGGGCTGGACGTGCCCGGCTATGTCGATGCGGTGCTCGACCGGTTCCGCAATCCGGCGATCCGGCATTTGCTGTCGCAGATCGCCTGGGACGGCTCGCAGAAGCTGCCCTACCGCCTGCTGGATACCACGGCGGCCGCGCTCGATGCCGGGCGCCCGGTCGAGCGGCTGGCGGTGCCGGTAGCGGCGTGGATCGCGTTTCTTGGCGCCAAGGCGAAGGCGGGCGAGACGATCACCGATCCGCTGGCGGACGTGCTGGCGGCGGCCGCGACCGATGCGGCGCCGGTCGAGGCGGTGCTGGCGCTGCGGCAGGTGTTCCCCGCCCGCGTGGCTGAGGATGCGCGGTATCGCGCGGCGGTGGGCTCGGCGTACGCCGCGATCCAGGCCGGCAAGCTGGGCGATCTGCTGGCGGGCTGATCCGCTTCTTCTAAATCCCCCTCCCGCAGGCGGGAGGGGAGAAATAGGTCGGGCTACCGCGCCTGCCGCCGGGTGTAGAGATACAGCCCGGCGGTAAGCGCGAGGAACAGCAGCGTGCCGCCCGCCAGTGCCACCGGCGCAAAGCCCGCGCCCATCAGCGCGAGCGGGGATTCGCTTCCCGTCTCATAGACGATGCCCGCGTAGAGCACCCCGAACAGGCTGTCGCCGACGATCATGCCGGTGGCCATCAGCACGCCCATCCGCTTGACGAATTCGGGGTCGCGGGCGCGCTCGGCGGCGCGGTCGTAGAACCAGCCGATCACCGCGCCGACCACCACGGTCAGCGTCACGCCCATCGGCAGATAGATGCCGAGGCCCACCGCCAGCGGCGGCAGCCGCAGCCTGGTGGTGCGCGCGAGCAGCTCGTCGACGAGGATCACGCCTGCGCCGATCAATGCGCCGATGCCGATCAGGTCCCAGCGCAGATCGCCGCCCAGCACGCCCTTGGCGAGCGACGAGATCAGCGCCGCCTGCGGGGCGGGCAGCGCGTCGGCGCTCGCCCCCGCCACCCCGGCAAAGCCGAACGAGGCGTTGAGCACGCTCAGCACCGGCGGGATGACGAGGCTGCCGAAGATCACGCCGAAGATCAGCGCCACCTGCTGCTTCCACGGCGTCGCGCCGACCAGCTGGCCGGTCTTGAGGTCCTGGAGATTGTCGTTGGAGATGGTCGCCACGCCGAACACGATGCCGGTGACGATCAGCGCATAGGCGATCAGCGCCTGGGTGGTGCCGGGATCGAGGTCGCGCCCGAACATGCCGACCAGCATCAGCGACGCGGCGACGACCGAAAGAATGCCGATGCCGGAGACCGGGCTGTTCGACGCGCCGATCAGGCCCGCCATGTATCCGCACACCGAAGCGATCACGAGGCCGACGACCAGCACGAACACCAGCGAGCCCGCCACCAGCAGCCCCGCCGAGGCGGAGAGCGGCCCGGCCGCGAGCACGCCCCACAGCAGCCAGCCGATCGGCAGCAGCATGAACAGCGTCACCGCCGCGACGATCCCGATCGGCAGGTCGCGCTCGCCCACTGGCACCTCCGCGCCGCTGCGCGCGGCGGCGGAAGCGGCGAGCGACGAGCGGATGCCGCCCACCACCGGCCCGATGATCTTGAGCAGCGTCCAGATCGCCGCCATGCCGATCGTGCCGGCGCCGAGGAAGCGCACGTCGCTGCGGAACACGGTGTTGGCCACCGCCTCCGCCGCGCCGGGGAGCCCCGCGCTCAGGATCGGCAGTGCGATCCACCAGCCGATCGCCACGCCGACGAGGATGGCGATGCCGACGGTGAGGCCGATCAGGTGGCCCGCGCCGATCAGTGCGAACTGCAAGCCGCCGATGATGCCGGTGGAGCCTGCGCCCGCCTTGAAGAACACCGCGCCTTCCTCGGCCGCCAGCTTCATCCTTGTGACCAGCGCGAAGCCGGCCGAGGCGAGCGCGTTGACGACGATCACCTTCAGCCCGCGCGCGCTTTCCTCGGCGCCTTCACGGCTGCCGGCGCCGACCTGCAGCACCTCGGCGGCGGCGCGGCCCTCGGGATAGGGCAGATCGGGCGAATCGACGACGAGCGCGCGCCGCAACGGCACCGAGAACATCACGCCGAGGATGCCGCCGAACATCGTGATCGCAGCGGTTTCGACATAGGGAAAGCCGTTCCACCAGCCGATCATCACCAGGCCCGGCAGCACGAAGATGATCGCCGCCAGCGTCCCCGCCGCGCTGGCGACGGTCTGCACGATATTGTTCTCGAGGATGGTCGAGCCGGGGAAGAAGCGCAGGATCGCCATCGAGATCACCGCGGCCGGGATCGAGGTGGCGAAGGTAAGGCCGATCTTCAGGCCGAGATAGACGTTGGCGGCCGTGAACAGCAACGTGATCGCGCCGCCGAGCAGCACGCCGCGCAGCGTGAGTTCAAGCGGCGCGCGGGCGGGGGCAGTGGCCATGCGCTAGGAGCTCCGGAGTTGGGAAGGGGACGGGGCGTGCGATACCGCGCCACCGCAGCGCGCGGTGATCGTGTCGGATCAGCATGGGCGCCCTCGCCATCGCATGGCCGGCACCGTGGCACCGGCGGGCGTGAAAGGACAGGCTTTTCCGGGCGATCAGCCGCGGAACAGCCCGCCCAGCACGCCGCGCACCACCTGGCCGAGCATGCCGCCGCCGCCCTTGCTGCCGAACACCGCCTTGCTGACTTCGTTTGCCACCGCACGGCCCGCGGCCGACGATGCCGAGCGCGTGGCGGAGCGGATCGCGCGGTTGAGCGGGTTGTTCGCCGCCTCGCGCTCGGCGGCGATGCGTGCGCGCTCTGCCTCCTTGGCGCGGCGGGCGTCTTCCTTGGCCTGCGCGGCGGCGGCCTTTTCGGCGGCGTCGCGGGCTTGCGCCTCGGCAGCGGCGGCGCTGGCCTCTGCGCGCTTGGCGGCGAGCAGTTCCTCGGCGGAGTCGCGGTCGATCGCGGTGTCGTAGCTGGCGCCTACCGCGTCGGTTTCGACCAGTATCTTGCGCTCGTCGGCCGCCAGGGGCCCGACACGCGAAGCGGGTGGCCGGATCAGCGTGCGCGACACCGGCGCCGGCGAACCGTCCGCCTGGAGCAGCGACACCAGTGCCTCGCCCACCGCCAGCTCGGTGATCGCGGTCGCGACGTCGAGGCCGGGGCTCGCCCGGAACGCCTCGGCGGCGGCGCGGATCGCCTTCTGGTCGCGCGGGGTGAAGGCGCGCAGCGCGTGCTGGATGCGGTTGCCGAGCTGGGCGGCGACATCCTCGGGAATGTCGATCGGGTTCTGCGTGACGAAATAGACGCCGACGCCCTTCGATCGGATCAGCCGCACGACCTGCTCGATCTTCTCCAGCAGCGCCTTGGGCGCGTCGTCGAACAGCAGATGTGCCTCGTCGAAGAAGAAGACGAGACTTGGCTTGTCGGGATCGCCGATTTCGGGAAGCGTCTCGAACAGTTCGGACAGCAGCCACAGCAGGAAGCTGGCATAGAGGCGCGGGCTCGCCATCAGCTTGTCGGCAGCGAGGATGTTGATCACGCCGCGGCCGCTGTCGTCGTGCGCGAGAAAATCCTGGATGCTGAGCGCCGGCTCACCGAAGAAATGCGTGGCGCCCTGGGTGCGCAGCTGGAGCAGCTGGCGCTGGATCGCGCCGACGCTTTGCTTTGAGACGTTGCCGTAGGTCGTCGACAGCTCCTCGGCCCGCTCGGCGCAGTGCGCCAGCATCGCCTGGAGGTCGTCGAGGTCGAGCAACAGCAGCCCCTCGGCATCGGCGACGTGGAAGGCGATGGTCAGCACGCCCTCCTGCACCTCGTTGAGGTCCATCAGCCGGGCGAGGAGCAGCGGCCCCATTTCGGAGACGGTGGCGCGGATCGGATGGCCCTGTTCGCCGAACAGGTCCCAGAGCTGCACCGGCATTGCCTGGTACTTCCAGTCGCCAGCGCCGATCGCCTGCGCGCGCGCCGCGAACGTCGCGTGCGGCTTGGCGAGCGGCGATCCGGCCATGCCCAGCCCGCCGAGATCGCCCTTCACGTCGGCCACGAACACCGGCACGCCAGCGGCCGAGAATCCCTCGGCCAGGCCCTGTAACGTGACGGTCTTGCCGGTGCCGGTCGCGCCGGCGATCAGACCGTGGCGATTGGCGCGCCGCAGGTTCAATTCGATCCGCGCGCTGCCGGCTGCTCCAACGAAAAGGCCCGCTTCTTCCGCCATTTCCTGCTCCTCTGTGGAAGCGCAGGCATAGGGAAGAAACGGGCCTTGGTCAGCCGGTTTTGGCGGCGATCAGTTGCCGGCGATGCCGACGGGAATGTAATTGCCCGCGTTCTTGCGCTGGATGAAGAGCACCACCTGCTTGCGGCCTGCTGCCTTGGCGGCGGCGAGGGCCTTGGTCAGGTCGGCGCCGGTGCGCACCGGCTGCTGGTTCACCGAGACGATCACGTCGCCGCGCATCAGGCCCTTGCCGGCGGCGTCGCTGCTCGGGTTGACGCCGGTGATCACCAGGCCGCCGATCGACGGATCGACGCCGATCGAGCGGGCGATCTGCGGGGTCAGCGGGGTGACGCCGACGCCGAGCAGCGCGGTGGGCGCCGTTGCGGCGGCGCCGTCGTCGCCATCGTCGCCCGGTCCGCCATCCTGGTCGCTCGGGTCGAAACCGGTGAGCTGCTCTTCCGGCGGACGCGCGACGACCGTGACGTTGACCGTCTGGCGCTTGCCGTCGCGGATCAGCTCGACCGGAATGCGGGTACCGGGTGTGACGTTGGCGACGATATAGGAAAGCGTCTGTTCGGGCGTCACGTCCTTGCCGTTGACCTTGACGATGACGTCGCCCTGCTTGATCCCGGCCTTCTCGGCCGGCTGGCCGGGCTCGACCCGCGCGACGAGGGTGCCGCGATCCGAGGGCAGGCCGAAGCCGGCCGCAAGGTCCTTGGTCAGGTCCTGCATCGCGATGCCGAGATAGCCGCGCGTGATCGACTGGCCCTTCATCAGCTTGTCGATGATCGGCTTGGCTTCCTCGGCCGGGATCGCGAAGCCGATGCCGACATTGCCGCCGGTGGGCGACAGGATCTGCGAGTTGATGCCGATCACGTTGCCGTTCAGGTCGAACATCGGGCCGCCCGAATTGCCGCGATTGATCGAGGCATCGGTCTGGATGAAGCGGTCATAGGCGCCGGTGCCGGTGACGCGGTGCGTCGCCGAGATGATGCCGGCGGTGACGGTGCCGCCCAGGCCGAACGGGTTGCCGATCGCGAGGATCCAGTCGCCGACACGGGCGCGGCCCGAATCGCCGAACTTGACGAACGGCAGCGCGGCGCCGTCGATCTTGAGCACCGCCAGGTCCGACTGCGCGTCATGGCCGATCAGCTTGGCCTTGAAGTCGCGGCCGTCGGACAGCGTGACGGTGATCGATTCGACCACCGCGCCCTGGGCCCCTGCCGAGATCACATGGTTGTTGGTGACGACATAGCCGTCGGCCGAGATGACGAAGCCCGAACCCAGCGACTGCGCCTCGCGCGTCACCGGCTGGCCCTGGCCCTGGCCGAACATCTCGAGCGGCGTGCCGGCGAACGGATTGGCGTTCACCTTCACGCGCTGCGTCGTCGAAATATTGACGACCGCCGGCTGAAGGCGGGCGACCAGATCGGCGAAGCTCATCGGCGCGCCGGCCTTGGGGGCCACCGCCTGGATGGTGCCCGGCTCGTTCTGCGCGGTCTGCGCGCCGGCCGGCTGGTTGAGCGAGAGCGCGGTGGCGGCGCCGCCGAGCAGGATCGCGGTAGTCAAGGCGTATGCGTAACGCACGGGGTCATTTCCTCTCGAAAGGAATGGTATTCGTCTCAACCCGCGCTTCTACCCAGCGCGGCTGAACCTGATTTGAATATGAACGGCCGGACAGACTCATCGTTGCCCGGTGAACTCCTTCAAATAGGCGTTGTTCGGCGACAGGATGATCTGGGTATCGCCCTTGCGGTCCGGCGCCAGGAACGTCCGGCGATAGGACTGCATCGCGCGCCAGAAATCGTAGAATTTCGGATCCTGGTTGAACGCCGCCGCATAGATCTGCGCCGCCTGCGCCTGGGCGTTGGCGCGGATGATCTGCGCGTCGCGCAGGCCCTGCGCCTTGATCGTCTCGGCTTCCTGGCTCCGCGAGGTGGCCATGCGGGTCAGCGCGCTGTTGAGCGGCGAACCCGAGGGCAACTCGGTCTGCTTGATCCGCACGTCGACGATCTCGACGCCATATTGGCTGGCGAGCTTCTGCAGCGATGCCTGGATGTTATCCATCACCTGGCCGCGCTCCGGGCTGAGCAGCGTTTCCGAGCGGCGGCGGCCCAGCTCGTTGCGCAGCGACGAACGCAGCAGCGGCTGGAGCTGGTCGCGCAGCCGCTCCTCGGTGCCGACGGTCACCACCATCCGCAGCGGATCGGTGATGCGATAGCGGGCATAGGCGTCGATCTCGAGCCGCAGCTGGTCGGTCGACAGTACGGGCTCGTCGGGCAGATCGACGTCGAGCACGCGCTTGTCGACCCAGACCAGCCGATCCATGAACGGAATGCGGAAGACCGGGCCGGCGCCGGTGCGGCCGAAATTCTCGCCGGTCTGGAAGGCGTTGACGGTGCGGTACGGCTTTTCCAGCCGCAGCACGACGACCTGCTTGGTCTCGGGCACGATCGCCACGGTGCTCATCAGCACGATGAGCACGACGATCACCGCGACGACGAGCGCGATCGGATTGCGAAGCCACTGCGTCACTTGGCGCCTTCCTTCCTGTCGGCGTCCGCCGGGGCGGCGCCACCACGAAGCTGGGGCAGCGGCAGATAGCTGTTCACGCCCGGTGCCTCGATGATCGTCTTGTTGCTGTTGGCCAGCACCGCTTCCATGGTCTCGTAATAGAGCCGGCGCTTGGTGACGTCGGGCGCGAGCTTGTACTGTTCGTAGATCTTGTTGAACTCGGCCGCCTCACCCTGTGCGGCGGCGATCACGCTCTGCGCATAGGCATTGGCGTTGTTGCGGTTCGATTCGGATTCCTGCGTCGCCGCGGTCACCGCCTTGAACGCCTCGTCGACCTGGCTCGGCGCGGTCGCCTTCTGCACCGCCACGCCCTGGATGCGAATGCCCGACTGATATTCGTCGAGGATCTTCTGCATCATGACCTGCGCCTGCGCCTCGATCTGCGAACGGCCTTCGCCGATCGCCTCGTTGAGCGTGGTGTTGGCGATCACCGCGCGCATCGCGCTTTCCGCGGTGGCGCGCACCGTCTCGCGCGGATCGGCGATCTGGAACACGTAGAGCGGAGCGCTGCGCACGTCCCAGCGCACCGAATAGGCGAGGTCGACGACGTTCTGGCCGCCGGTCAGCATCAGATTCTCGCCGCTGTTCGGGAAATTCTCGGTACGGATATTGCCGACATCGACCACGTCGACCAGCTGGAACGGCGCGGGCAGGGTGAACTGGATGCCCGGATCGAGCGTGCCCGAATAGCGCCCGAGGAAGGTGACGACGCCCTTCTCGCGCGGGCCGATCGGGTGGATCGAGGTGTAGAGCACCCACACCGCCAGCAGGCCGGCAAGGATCAGCAGCCACAGCCGCGCGCCGGTGGGGACGCCGGGCAGCCCGCCGCCGCCGCTCCGTGCCCGGCGCCAAAGCTCGTCGAGCGCGCTGGGCGAGCCGGGCTTGCCGCGACGACCCTCGGGCGGAACGGACCACGGGTTGCGCGGGCCCCCGCCATTGCCGTCATCCTTATCCGAGCCGCCGCCCCAGGGGCTTTTCGGCGCCTCGTTGTGGAAGGTGCCGGACTGCGCGTCACGGCCAGAACTATTCACCATGCCAACCTTTATAAGCAGGGCGACGCGGATTTACAGTGGCGTCGGACGATTGTGTACCTATGTCGCTGCGGCATGACTGAACCGCAGGACCTCTCCGCCGCCCTCGCCCCCGTTTCCGCCGGGCGTGCCACCGTTCGCCTCGAAGCCGGCCGCGCCAATGTGGTGCTCGATGTGACCGGCCTCGCGCCGGAAACCCGCGACGCGCTGGAAGCCGAAGTGCGCAGCGCCGCCGCCGCGCTGCCCGGCGTGGCGGAAGTACGCGTTCTCCTCACCAGCGAGCGCCGCACCCGCCGGATTCTTGCGGTGGCGAGCGGCAAGGGCGGGGTCGGCAAATCGACCGTCGCCGCCAATCTCGCGATCGGTCTGGCCAAGCGTGGGCTCAAGGTCGGGCTGGTCGATGCCGACATCTACGGCCCCTCGCAGCCCAAGTTGCTGGGGGTCGAGGGCGTGAAGCCGCAGGCGCGTGACAAAGTATTGCTGCCGATCGAAACGGCGTTCGGGCTCAAGATGCTGTCGATGGGCGGGCTCGTCGCCGAAGGGCAGGCGATCGCCTGGCGCGGGCCGATGGCGGGCGGCGCGCTGGGCCAGATGGTCGATGCCGACTGGGGCGATACCGAGCTGCTCGTGCTCGACCTGCCGCCGGGCACGGGCGACGTCCAGCTGACGATGATCCAGAAGCACAAGCCGGCGGGCGCGGTGATCGTCTCCACCCCGCAGGACCTGGCGCTGATCGACGCGACCCGCGCGATCGACCTGTTCAACAAGGCGGGTGTGCCGATCGTCGGGCTGGTCGAGAACATGGCCGGCTATTGCTGCCCGCTTTGTGGCGGCATCTCCGATCCGTTCGGCAGCGGCGGGGCGGAGACGGCGGCGGCGACGCTGGGCATCCCCTTCCTCGGCCGCATCCCGCTGGCGATGGAAATCCGCGCCGCTTCGGACGCCGGCACGCCGCCGGCCGCGGACAATACGCAGTCTACCGGACCATTTGGCGCATTGGCCGATTCGGTCTATGAATGGCTAAAGAGGTGATGCATGCCGCTTACGCGTGACGAAGACATCCGCACCCTGCTCGAGGAAACCCGCACCATCGCGATGGTCGGCGCGTCCGATCGCCCGAATCGTCCCAGTAACGGTGTGATGCTGCTGCTGCAGCGCCATGGCTATCGGGTGATCCCGGTCAACCCGCAGATTACCGGCGAGCATGTCCACGGCGAGTTCGTCTTTCGCGAACTGGGCCAGATCGGCGTGCCGATCGACATGGTCGACATTTTCCGCAAGTCCGAACATGCCGGCGAGATCGTCGATGCGGCGATCGCCGCCGGTGCCAAGTCGGTGTGGATGCAGCTCGACGTGATCGACCACGAAGCCGCAGCGCGTGCCGAGGCGGCCGGGCTCAAGGTGGTGATGGACCGCTGCCCGGCGATCGAGATTCGCCGCCTGGGCCTCGCGCCGCTCGCCGCCGCCTGAAAGCAGGGTAAAAAGACCGCACTCCAGGCTTGCGTCATCCCGGCGAAAGCCGGGATCCAGTCGCCCCTTCGTTGCAGCAAGCGCCACGATGGAGACCCCAATGGATCCCGGCTTTCGCCGGGATGACGACGGGGAGAGGGGGCCCCCTCCGCAAGCCGCGCCCTAAAGGCGACCCAGCGCCTCGCGCAGCCGTGCCACGTCGCGCCCGTCCTGGTAGAGGCCGAGCCCGATTCGCAGCACGTCGCCGCGTACGTCGGTGACGATCTCGTCTTCCAGCAGCGCCGCCTGCCACGCCGCCGCGTTCGGACTGCGTAGCGCCAAGAACCGCGCTTGCGGCGCATCCGGCGCGGAGGGGTTGATCCGTTCGGCATCCAGGGGAAAGCCGTCGAGCAGCTGTCCCCGCAGCGGCGCGACATGGGCGTTGATCGCGGCGGTGGTCAGCCCCTCGCGCGCCAGCATCTCGCGCACCGCGACGAAGCGGTAGAGCCCCGAGGGGTCGAAGGTCGCGCCCAGATAGCGCCGCGCGTCGGGCGCATAGCCGATCTGCCCCGGCGGCAGGGCGAGGTCCTCGAACTCGGCATACCAGCCGGTGATCTCCGGCCGCGGGCCGAAGCCCGGCGGCGCG
The DNA here is from genome assembly GCF_001598435.1 of Sphingomonas pituitosa NBRC 102491. Classification (GTDB taxonomy): domain Bacteria; phylum Pseudomonadota; class Alphaproteobacteria; order Sphingomonadales; family Sphingomonadaceae; genus Sphingomonas; species Sphingomonas pituitosa. Next base: position 104,191 of record NZ_BCYY01000014.1, on the reverse strand, counting down.
TGGAGGAAGCCGACGCCCTCGCCCGACATCGCGTATTTATAGCCGCCGGCGACGTAGAACACCCGGTCGGCCACCGCCGACAGGTCGGTCTCTACGGCCATGAAGCCGTGATAGCCGTCGATCAGCACCCACGGCCCCTCCGGCCGGGCGAGCGCCGCCAGGTCGGCGACGCCGTCGAAGATATGGCCGGTGCCGAACTGGACATGGCTGGCGACGATCAGGTCGAAGCCGCCGGCCTGCGCGGCCGCGACGATCTCCGCCATCGGCACGCGGGTGACGACCGCCGTGCCCGCTTCTTCCCAGCGCAGCGACTGGCGGCGGAAGCTGTGGAACTCGCCGTCGGTGGCAAGGATGCGCAGCGGCCGGCGAGGGCCCATCGCCGAGACGATCCGCAGCAGCAGTTCGTGGGTATTGGACGCGAACACCACCGTCGACGGATCGGGCAGGTGCAGCTCGGCGGCGACATGCGCCTGGGCGGCGGGCCAGATGTCATCCATCACCCGGCCCCACTTCCGGTCGGCGAGCCGCGCGGCATCGTCCCACGCCGCCTGCTGGCCGAGCCACGACGCGTCGGGCCACAGATGATGGCTGTGCGCCGCGAAGTGCAGCCGGTCCGGCGCGGCGGCGAGCGATCGCTGGAACAAATGCTTGAAGCTGCTCACAGATCGGTCCGGAGCGACCAGAGTTCGGGGAAGGCGCGCTTGGCGAGCGTCGATTCGAGATAGCTTACCCCAGGCGTGCCGCCGGTCCCCGGCTTGCCGCCGATCACCCGGCTGACGGTGAGGACGTGCTTGTGCCGCCACGTCGCCATCGCATCGTCGATGTCGACCAGCTTCTCGGCGAGCTGGTAGAGGTCCCAATAGCGATTGGTGTCGCGGTACACCTGGCCCCAGGCGGCGCGGACCGCGTCGTTCGGCTGATAGGGCGTCGGCCAGTCGCGGTGCAGCACGGCATCGGGCAGGTCGAACCCGGCGGCGGCGAGCGCGGCATTGGCGTCGTCCCACAGGCTGGGCAGCGCGGCGGCCGCGTCGGTCAGCGGCCCCGGCACTCCGCCGCCGCGCAGGCCGAGCATCGTCTCGACCGCGCGGAACTGGTCCGACTGGAAGCCCGAGCTGCCGCCGAGCACCGATCGGAAGCGGGTATAGTCGCTGGGCGTCATCGTCGCGAGCACGTCCCAGCTCAGCGTCATCACCGCCTGGATGCGGCTCACCCGCGCCAGGCCCTTATACGCCTCGATCAGCTTGCCCTCGCGGACCAGCCCCTTGGCGAGGTGCAGCTCGGCGAGGATCTGCTTGAGCCACAGCTCCTGGGTCTGGTGGATGATGATGAACAGCAGTTCGTCATGCCGGTCCGACAGCGGATTCTGGGCGGCGAGCAGCTGGTCGAGGGCGAGATAGCGCCCATAGGTCATGCCTTCGGTCATGGCCGCGACGCTAGCACCGGGGCGGGAAACGGCAATGGGGTGGCGGACCGTCAGAAAAGCGCGACTGCGCACACAGTTGCTCTCGGCGCGGGAGGCGATGGCCGGCAAAGCTACCATTTTAGGGTTGCGTTGACGGTTCTACCCTTCGAGCGGGACTGCAGCTATGATCGGCGGCGTCAATCCGGACAATTTCCTTTCGCCCGTACTCTGGACTGGTGACGAAGAAGACCCGCACCCTCGTGTCGGGGTGTATAGCGCCACCATTTGGTTCGACGACATGGTAGCCGGGGCGCGCTTCCCCTGCTCCGTAGCTGAAGATTGTTGCGCCGACGCTCCATTCCTCATTGCCGCTTGTTGTTTTTGAGCCCCATGGTTCGCCGGGTCGGAAGTAATCCAAGCACCCTTCTACGATTGACACTCGCCCATCTTTGACAGCGCTTCGGACGGATGTGACGTCCCTGATATCTACAACCGTCATGATGCTGCAAAATACGACCCAGATCACCGCAAAGATCGAAAGATACTTTCTGTTTCGCCAGCGATGTCGAGTCGACACGACTGCCGCGATCGTCAAACCCACGCCGACCGCGAAGAAGATGCAGTAGAACCCATAGGGAGGTTGAATGCGTTCGGGGTGGGTAAGTAAGTCGAACGATGTTCGATATTTCGGCATCATCACCCTTCATACGCATGGGAGGTGAAGGTTCGCCAGCGACGAGGTAGGCATTGGGTACGTATCGCAGAACCGTTACCGCTACCACCACCCATCCCCCTACCAACCTCCCCTTTCCCTCCCCGCCGCACCGCGCTAAGGCCCCTCGCGAATCTTCGCATTCGCAGCACCCCCGACGGTGCGCCCGCGCGGCCTATAATGGGCTGCGTCCACCGAGCGCCCGGCGGACCAGATTTAGGGAAAGGACCCCGCGCCTCATGACCGCCATCGGCAACGATACGCTCGGCACGCGTGACTCGCTCACCGTCTCCGGCAAGACCTACAGCTTCTACTCGCTTCCCAAGGCGGCGGCGAAGCTCGGCGACATCAGCCGCCTGCCCTTCTCGATGAAGGTGCTGCTGGAGAACATGCTCCGCTTCGACGACGGCGTGACCGTCACGCCCGAAGATGCCCAGGCGATCGTCGACTGGCAGCAGAACCCCAAGGCGCCGAGCCGCGAGATCCAGTATCGCCCCGCGCGCGTGCTGATGCAGGATTTCACCGGCGTGCCCTGCGTGGTCGATCTCGCCGCGATGCGTGATGCGATCACCAAGCTCGGCGGTGACGCGGCCAAGATCAATCCGCTGGTGCCGGTGCACCTCGTGATCGATCACTCGGTGATGGTCGACGAGTTCGGCACGCCGCAGGCGTTCGACGACAACGTCAAGCTCGAGTACGAGCGCAATGCCGAGCGTTATGAGTTCCTCAAGTGGGGCTCCAAGGCGCTCAACAACTTCTCGGTGGTCCCGCCGGGCACCGGCATCTGCCACCAGGTGAACCTGGAATATATCGCCCAGTCGATCTGGTCGTCGCAGGCACCGGACGGCGAGACGATCGCCTATCCGGACACGCTGGTCGGCACCGACAGCCACACGACGATGGTCAACGGCCTCGGCGTGCTCGGCTGGGGCGTGGGCGGCATCGAGGCGGAAGCCGCGATGCTCGGCCAGCCGGTGTCGATGCTGATCCCCGAAGTCGTCGGCTTCAAGCTCACCGGCGCGCTGCCGGAAGGCATCACCGCGACCGATCTGGTGCTCACCGTCACCCAGATGCTGCGCGCCAAGGGCGTCGTCGGCCGCTTCGTCGAGTTCTATGGCCCCGGCCTGCATTCGATGACGCTCGCCGATCGCGCGACCATCGCCAACATGGCGCCGGAATATGGCGCGACCTGCGGCTTCTTCCCGATCGACGACAAGACGCTCGATTACATGCGCCTCACCGGCCGCCCCGACGAGACCGTCGCGCTGGTCGAAGCCTATGCCAAGGCGCAGGGCATGTGGCACGACGTCAGCGGCCCCGAGCCGATCTTCACCGACACGCTCGAGCTCGACATGTCGACGGTGCGTCCGTCGCTCGCCGGCCCGAAGCGCCCGCAGGACCGCGTCAGCCTCGACAGCGTCGACGAAGTGTTCAACGGCGACCTGACCAAGGTGTACAAGAAGGAGCAGCCGGCGCGCGTGGCCGTCGAGGGTCGCGACCATGACATCGGCGACGGCGACGTCGTGATCGCCGCGATCACCAGCTGCACCAACACTTCCAACCCGTCGGTGCTGATCGCCGCCGGCCTCGTCGCCCGCAAGGCGCGTGCGCTGGGCCTCACCCGCAAGCCGTGGGTGAAGACCTCGCTGGCACCGGGCTCGCAGGTCGTCACCGACTATCTGAACAAGGCCGGCCTCAGCGAGGATCTCGACGCGATCGGCTTCAACCTGGTCGGCTATGGCTGCACCACCTGCATCGGCAATTCGGGTCCGCTCGCCGAGCCGATCTCGGCCGCGATCAACGGCAACGACATCGTCGCCGCCTCGGTGCTGTCGGGCAACCGCAACTTCGAGGGCCGCGTCTCGCCGGACGTCCGCGCCAACTTCCTCGCCTCGCCGCCGCTGGTCGTCGCCTATGCGCTGAAGGGCACCGTGACCGAGGACATGTACGAGACGCCGATCGGCCAGGGCACCGACGGCCCGGTCTTCCTCAAGGACATCTGGCCCTCGAACGAGGAAATCCAGGGCCTGATCGCGGCGAACATCGACGACGAGATGTTCCGTTCGCGCTACGGCAACGTCTATCTGGGCGACAGCCACTGGCAGGGCATCAGCGTCACCGTGTCGGACACCTATGCCTGGCCGACCGGCTCGACCTATATCCACAACCCGCCCTATTTCGAGGGCATGTCGATGACCCCGGCGCCGGTGCAGGACATCGTCGACGCCAAGCCGCTGGCGATCCTGGGCGATTCGATCACCACCGATCACATCTCGCCCGCCGGCAGCATCAAGGCGGACAGCCCCGCCGGTGCGTTCCTCCAGTCGCACCAGGTGTCGAAGAAGGACTTCAACAGCTACGGCGCGCGCCGCGGCAACGATGAAGTCATGGTCCGCGGCACCTTCGCCAACATCCGCATCAAGAACGAGATGGTACCGGGCGTCGAAGGCGGCATGACCAAGTACGCCGGCGAAGTGATGCCGATCTACGACGCCGCGATGCGCCACAAGGCGGACGGCACCGCGCTCGTCATCGTCGCGGGCAAGGAATATGGCACCGGCTCGTCGCGCGACTGGGCGGCGAAGGGCACCAACCTGCTCGGCGTGCGCGCGGTGATCACCGAGAGCTTCGAGCGTATCCACCGCTCGAACCTGGTCGGCATGGGCGTGCTGCCGCTGCAGTTCGCCGAGGGCGTGAGCCGCGAGACGCTGAAGCTGGACGGCTCGGAAACCTTCACCATCACCGGCGTCGCGGGTCTCCGCCCGCGCCAGGACGTGGAAGTGAAGCTCACCCGCGCCGATGGCTCGTCGGAAACCTTCCTCACCCGCTGCCGGATCGATACCGTCAACGAGCTGGAATATTTCCTCAACGGCGGCATCCTCCACTATGTGCTGCGCAAGCTCGCCGCCTGATCGATTGCCGCAATGAAATGGCCGGCGTCCTCCCCGAGGGCGCCGGCTTTTTCGTGCCTGCAGAAGTATTCATGAAGTTGAAGATATATTGTGGCTTGATAGCACAGGGTTTCAACAAATAGAAAAAATGTAATATTTGTTGCTTGACCCGACACGGTCGCCTCCATCACCTTGGTTAACGATCGATTACCGTGACTCGGTTCGATCGGTATCATCGACCAAAATGGGGGTTCGGATGAAGACGACGAAGATGAAGGCGCTGCTGGCGACTGCCGCAGCGTTCGGCCTGATGGCGGCAGCTGCCGTCCCGGCGGCCGCACAGACCAAGATCGTGCTCAACGACATCGGCGGTGTGAAGGGCTCGCAGGCAGAACTGGGCTTCAAGATTGCCGCAAGCTATTGGGAAAGCGTGCTCACCAACAACGTGACGCTGCACTTCGATGTCGGCTTTGCGAAGCTCGGGCCCAACGTGCTGGGCGGTACCAGCAGCACGCTGCTCACCAATGTCGGGATCGACAGCTACTATGGCGCCCTTGCCGCGACGGGCACCAGCGCGCTGGACGGGACGGTGCTCTCGCACCTGGCACCGCTGAGCCCGACCGGCAGCGTGTCCGCGATCGTGCCGAACTACGCCAAGCCCGCCACCCTCGACGGCGTCGCCGCCACCGGCACGCGCCTTACTCCCGACGGAAAGGCGATCAGCAACACCATGGCGCTGAGCAGCGCCAACGCGCAGGCGCTGGGCGCGGCGGCGGCCGATGTCGATGCGACGATCCAGTTCTCGAGCGACTTCGCGTTCGACTTCGATCCGACGAACGGCATCAAGGCCGGTACTGCCGATTTCATCGGCGTGGCCATCCATGAAATGGGTCACGCTCTGGGCTTCCTCAGCGCGGCGGATGATTTCAACTATTCGGTCGGTTCGGGCTTCAAGACCGACAATTACTGGTGGGCCTATGCGCTTGATCTGTTTCGCTACAGCGGCGACGGCAAGCTGAACTGGGCGTTCGACCAGCCGTCCTACTTCTCCATCGACGGCGGCAAGACCGTGTTCCAGGGCAAGGACTATTTCTCGACCGGCGAGGATTATGGCGATGGCTGGCAGGCCTCGCACTGGAAGGCGAACAACACCTGCAGCAACTATGTGGGCGTGATGAACCCCTACACCTGCGGCGGGCAGATGGACGAGATCACCTCGGCCGATCTGGCGCTGATGGATGCGATCGGCTGGAACCTGAACGTGGATGTGCTGGCCAATGGCGGCTACAAGTTCTCCACCAACGATGTGGCAAAGACCTGGATCGCCGCCGGCGGTGCGGTGCCGGAGCCGGAAAGCTGGACGATGTTGATCCTCGGTATCGGGGCGATCGGCGGCGCCATGCGCTATCGCAATCGTTCGCGGCAGGTTCGTTTCGCCTGATCGCAGACACTGAAAAACGGGACGGCCTCGCTTCTTCGGAAGCGGGGCCGTCTTGCCTTGCGGCGGCACGCCCCGATCGATCGCCTCCGTTTTGCACCTAGCTTCGCTTTCCAGCCCGCGGTCCGCCCGACTAGCAGGGTGCTGCGAAGCGGCGTCCGCGCCGGTCGTTCGCCTCCAGGGGGAGTACGGCTATGGGCACCCATCACGCACGGCACTTCGTTTTCTGCACGGCGGCGCTGCTGACGTTTGCGACGCCTGCCGCTGCGCAGACGCACATCGTGCTGCACGATATCGGCGGGGTGACCGGCACACCTGCGGAGGCCGCCTTCAGGATCGCAGCGCATTATTGGGAATCCGTTCTCACCAACAATGCGACGATCCACATCAATGTGGGGTTCGATGCGCTGGATCCCGGCGATCTGGGAGCGACCAGTTTTCGCTATTTCGACGGCATCACCATCGCCAGCTACCAGAACGCGCTGAAGGTCACCGGAAACAGCGCACTCGATGCGCAGGCCACGAGCCATTTTCAGCCGCTGAGCAGCGCGGGTACGCCGACGGTGCTGATCCCGGCCTATGACGATCCGGCCCATCTGGACGGAATCGCCACCTCCGGCACGCGTATCGCACCCAATGGCAGCATCATCGGCAGCAGCGTCGCGTTGACCGGTGCCAACCTGAAGGCGCTGGTGAACAATGTGACCGGCCTCGATGCGGAGATCGTCTTCTCCAGCGCCTATGCATTCGACTTCAATCCGTCCGACGGGATCAGCGCCGGCAGCTATGACTTCATCGGAACCGCGATCCACGAGATCGGCCATGCATTGGGCTTCACCAGCGGCGTGGATACGTTCGATACCGCGACGGGCCCGGTCGAGCATATCGACAATGTGACGGTCGCCTATGGGCTCGACTTGTTCCGCTATTCGGCGCCGGGCCAGCTCGACTGGCGCTTCGGCACGCCTACCTATTTCTCGATCAACGGCGGTGCGACCCCCTTCGGCGGCAATGCGTATTTCTCGACAGGCGCATATTATGGCGACGGCTGGGAGGCTTCACACTGGAAGGTCGTGGGTAACTGCACCGGTTTCATCGGCACGATGAACCCGTATTCGTGCGACGGCGTGAACGACGTGGTGACCGCCGCTGATCTGGCGGTGCTCGACGCGATTGGCTGGAACCTCAACATCAACGTGCTGGCCAACCCAGGGTATCAGGTCTCGACCGCGCAGATTTACCAGGCCTATCATGCATCCCGGCCGCCCGCCTTGTCCGCGGTGGTACCGGAACCGGCGGCCTGGGCGATGCTGATCGCGGGGATCGGCTGGGTGGGCGCCGCGACTCGCTATCGGCGACGTCGGAGCCGTGTTCGCTTCCGCTGAGCGGCGGGCCGCGCGCGACCCGCACGCCTTTAGCCGCCGATGCCCAGCAGCTCGATCTTGAAGAGCAGCGTCGCGCCGCCCGGGATCGGGCCCTTGCCGCGGAAGCCGTAGCCGAGCTCGGCGGGCACCGCGATCTCGATCGTGTCGCCCACGCCCATCAGCGGCACCGCGACCTGCCAGGCGCGGATCAGCCGATCGAGCGGGAACCGGGCGGGCGGGCCATCATAGGAACTGTCGAACTCGGTCCCGTCGACGAAGCTGCCGGCATAGTGGAGCGTGACCATGTCGGTGACAGCGGGGTGCGCGCCCGAGCCATCCCCCTTTACCCGGCGCCAGCGCAGGCCGCCGTCGAGCTGTCGCCAGCCCTGGGCCGAGCCGCGGCTGGCAAGGGCCAGCGACTGCGCGCTCTGCCATGCGAGATCCTGCGAGCGATCGACCGCGGCTTCCTGCGCCATGGCGGGAGCAGCGAGCAGCAGCGCGGCGGCTGCGAGAAGCATGCGCGCCATCAGCCGAGCACCCGGCCGGCAACGGCGTCGAGCTTCGCCAGCAGCTCCGGATCGCGCGCCGAGGGCGCGGTGATCAGCGCGGTGTCGAGGCAGGTGTCGATCGGCGAAGCCTCGCGCTCCGCCGGCAGGGCGCGCAGCAGGTGCATCACCATCTTTCGCGCCTTCTCGGCATTGCTGGAGAGCTGGGCGATCACCTGCGCGACGTCGACTGCCTCCTCGTCTTCGCGCCAGCAGTCATAGTCCGTCACCATGCCGACCAGCGCATAGGGAAGCTCGGCCTCGCGGGCGAGCTTGGCCTCGGGCATCGCGGTCATGCCGATGATGTCGCAGCCCCAGCTGCGATAGAGGTTGCTCTCGGCGCGGGTCGAGAATTGCGGGCCTTCCATCGCCAGATAGGTGCCGCCGACATGGGTGACGGCACCCGCCGCCTGTGCCGCCTCTGCCGCCAGCGCGGAAAGGCGCGGGCAGACCGGATCGGCCACCGAGACATGCGCGACCATGCCGGTGCCAAAAAAGCTGGAGGGCCGGCCCTTGGTGCGATCGATGAACTGGTCGGCGATGGTGAAGGTGCCGGGCGCACGCTCCTCCGCCAACGAGCCCACCGAGGAGACGGCGAGCACGTCGGTGACGCCCAGCCGCTTCAGCACGTCGATATTGGCGCGCACGTTGAGGTCCGAGGGGCTGATGCGGTGGCCGCGGCCGTGGCGCGGCAGGAACACCACCTTCACAGGACCGACATGGCCGACGAAGCAGGCGTCCGACGGCTGGCCCCAGGGGCTCGCCACCTCCACCCATTCGCCGCCCTCGATGCCCTCGACATCGTAGAGGCCCGAACCGCCGATGATTCCGATCGTCCAACCGCTCATGCGTCACCCTTTGCTGCGTTGCGGCGGGCATAGGCGAAATAGACGACGAGACCCAAGAGGTTCCAGCCGCCGAACCAGAGTTGCGTCTTGGTCGGCAGGCTGAGGAACAGATACAGGCAGCCGAAGATCGCGCCGAGGCCGACCACCCACGCCGCCGGGGTGCGGAACGGGCGGACCATCTCGGGGGCGCGGCGGCGCAGCACCAGCAGGCAGAGGCCCACGGCCGCAAAGGCGGTAAGCGTGCCGGCGTTGGCGAGGGCTGCGATCTCGTCGATCGGCAGGAAGGCCGCGAAGAAGCTGACGATGCCCGCGGTAAACAGCGTGATCCGCACCGGCGAGCCGCGGCGCGAGACCTTGGCGAGGCTCTTGGGCAGCAGGCCGTCGCGCGCCATCACGAAGAAGATACGGCTCTGGCCGAACAGGAAGCCGAGGATCACCGTGGGCAGCGCGACGATCGCGCTGAGCGCCAGGAACTTGGCGACGCCGGGCTGGCCGATCTCGCGCAGGATCAGCGCCAGCGGCTCGGGGCTGTCGGCAAAGCGGGTGTAATGGAGCGCGCCGACCGCGGTGAGCGCGACGATCATGTAGATGGCGACACAGGCGACCATCGACCCGACGATGCCGATTGCGAGGTCGCGGCCGGGGTTCTTGGCTTCCTCGGCGGCGGTGGAGATCGCGTCGAAGCCGTAAAAGGCGAAGAAGATGATCGCGGCGGCGGCCATCATCCCGCGCTCCACCCCGCCGCTGGCATGCTTGGCATAGCCGAACGGGGCGAAGGGATCGAAATTGGCGGCATCGAAAGTGGGCAGGGCGACCGCGACGAACACGGCGAGCGCGATCAGCTTCACGACGACGAGGATCGCGTTGAGCGTCGCGCTCTCGCGGGTGCCGACAATCAGAAGCCCGGCGACCAGCCAGACGACGAACAGCGCGGGGACGTTGACGCCCCAGGCGGCGATGTGGCCGGCGGCCATCTGCGGGCCATGGGTGAGTTCGGGCGGCACGCCGAGGCCGAGCAGGAAGGGCGTCGCATAGCCCGACCAGCCGACCGCAACGGTGGCGACGACCAGGGTGTATTCGGCGAGCAGGCTCCAGCCGACGACCCAGGCGACGATCTCGCCCAGCGCCACATAGCTGTAGGTATAGGCACTGCCCGAGGCGGGGATGCTCGTCGCCAGCTCGGCATAGGCGAGCGCGGCGCAGGCGCAGATCGCACCCGCGACGACGAAGGAGAGGATCACCGCCGGCCCCGCACGATCCGCGCCGACGCCGATCAGGGTGAGGATGCCGGTGCCGACGATCGCGCCGACCCCGAGTGCTACGAGGTGATACCAGCTGAGTGTGCGCGCGAGCTGGTGCCCGTGCGGCTGGTCCGCCGCGGCATGGATGGGTTTGAGACGGAACAGACTGGCCATGGATCCTCCCCTATGTTCTTGGCGCGCCGGTGATAGCGCGGCGCGGGGAGGGGGCAAGGGCAGGGGAAGGGCTGCGCCTGATCTTGTACCAAAGTTCGCGGAAACGGACGTAGCTTCTGTATCTCTCGTCATCCCGGCGAAAGCCGGGACCCATTCGCCAGTTGGTATAGCAAGAGCCGATCCATAGACCCCAATGGATCCCGGCTTTCGCCGGGATGACCCTGGTGGGGAGCGATGCGTTCCTATCCATGCATCATGGTATTCCCGCCCACCCCGACTGTGGCGGTTCCGCCAAAGAGTCAGAGGCGGGCGCCCCTACTTCACCAGCCTGAACCGGATCGCCTGGCCGCCGCCGGGGGCGAGCTTTACCGTCAGCGTGTCGCCCGCGGTCACCGCGCGCTTCTCGACCACGATCGAATGGCGCTTCTCGGTGCGATAGTCCGCATCGTCGCCGTCGCGGTAGACCTGCGCCTCGTAGCGCTTGCCCGTATCGAGGAACGACAGCTGCACCGTCAGCGACCGCGGCTCGTCGTCGCCGACCGCGCCCAGGAACCAGTCGCTGCCGCCGCGCGCCTTGCGGGCGACGGTCACATATTCCCCGACCGCGCCGTTCAGCACCCGCGTCTCGTCCCAGTCGACCGCGACGTCGTGGATGAACTGGAAGGCGGCGAGGTGCTTCTCGTAATTCTCCGGCAGGTCCGCCGCCATCTGCACCGGCGAATAGAGCACCACGTACAGCGCCAGCTGCTTCGCCTCGGTCGACAGCAGCGGCGTGCCGCCCTTGCCGGTGAGGCTGAGCACGCCCGGGGTGAAGTCCATCGGCCCGGCGAGCATGCGGGTGAAGAACAGGTTGGATTCGTGGTTGGGCAGGTTCTTCGGCTCGCCCCAGGCGTTGTATTCCATGCCGCGCGCGCCTTCGCGGCTCACCCAGTTGGGATAGGTGCGGCGGAGACCCGTGTCCTTGATCGGCTCGTGCGCGTCGATCGCGACCTGGTAGCGATGCGCCATCTCCAGCACGCGGAGATGGTGGTTGGCCGAGAACTGCCCGTCATGCCATTCGCGCATCGGTTCGCCATTGGGGCCTACCCGCTCGATCTGGCCGGCATCGGCGACATAGCCCGTCTTCACGACATGCTCGCCGTGATCGTGCGCGAACGTCATCGCGCGTTCGAGCTGGCTTTCGTAATGGCTCATCGATCCGCCGGTCTCGTTATGGCCGATCAGCGCGACGCCCTTTTTCTTGGCATAGTCGGCCAGCAGCTTCGCGTCGAAATCCGGCGTCGGCCTGTCGAAGTCGAAGCCCTTGCCGTCGCCGAACCAGGCGGTGTCCCAGCCGACGTTCCAGCCTTCCACCAGCACGCCGGAGAATCCGTATTTCGCTGCGAAATCGATATGACGCTGGACGTTGGCGGTGGTGGCGCCGTGCACCGGCTTCGAGCCCCATCCCGACTTGTCGATGTGCATCTCCCACCACACGCCGACATATTTGCTCGGCTTGAAGTAGCTCACGTCGCCCAGCTTGTTGGGTTCGTTCAGGTTCAGCTCGAGGTGCGACATGTAGAGCCCGGGGGCGTCCTTCGCGATGATCATCGTCCGCCAAGGGGTGACGAACGGCGCGTCGCGGGTGACCTTGGCGGCACCGGCGCCGGGGATCAGCACGGTCTTGAAGCGGGTGCCCTCGACGCGCTGCAGCCAGGTGCCCGCATAGTCGACCAGCGCCGCTTCATGGATGGCGACATGGGTGCCGTCGGCCAGCTTCATCGTCAGCGGGGTGTGGGCGAGCGGCACGCTGGAGAGGGGCGTGCGGTTGTAGAGATACTCGTCGCGATTCCATTCGGAGCCGGGGATCCACCATGCCTCGCCATCCTCGGCGATCGAGAATTCGGTCATCTCGTCGAGGATGTGCGCGGTCTTGAGGTTGGGCTGGCCGGGCAGTTCGTAGCGGAAGCCGACGCCGTCGTCGAAGACGCGGAACACCAGCTCCATCACCCGGCCGAGCGCGGTGGTCTCCTTCAGGCGGACGCGCAGTTCCCTGTGGTTGTCGCGGATCGTCTTCCACTCGCCCCAGGGCTGCTCCCAGCTGGTGTCGCTGGCCGAGGTGCTGCTGCCCTCGATGCGGAAATTGCGCTGGAGCTTGGGGGCGTCGGTGAACAGGAAGCCGAGCATCGACGGGTTGACGAGTGGCTTGCCGTCGCGGGCGACGGTGTAGAAGGGGCGGCCGTCATTGTCGGTGGCGACGGTGACCTGGAGGTGTCCGTCAGGCGACGTGATGGTAGCTGATTTCGGGGCGGGGGCGGTCTGCGCGATGGCAGGGGCGGCCAGCGCGAGCGCGCCGAGCGCGGCCAGGGTTCGCAACATCATTCTCTCCCAGGATCGTTGTCGCCCATCGGGCTTCCGGCATCCGGGAGTAGAGCGGGCGGCGGGGCGTGCAATCCGCCCGCCGCCATTGCATTCGTATTCTTAGTTCTGGCTGCAGCTGGTCAGCTTCGCCGCCTCGGCCGATTTGGCGACGGCGTCGCCTTCCTTGACCTGGTAGAGCTGCGGCCAGCGCTTGCCGGTGACGAACAGCCGCTTGCTCGGCGCATCATAGGCGATGCCGTTGGCGACATTGTCGGTGCCGCGGTCCTTCGGCCCCAGGTCGCTCACGTCGAGAAAGCCGGTGACCTTGCCGGTGGCGGGATCGATCTTGGCGATCAGGTTGGTCTGCCAGATGTTCGCGTAGATCTGCCCGTCGACCCATTCCAGCTCGTTGAGATTGGCGACCGGGCAGCCATTGGCCGTCACCCGCAGCGTCGCGGTGACCTGCATCGTGTTCGGATCGAGGAAGCGCAGCACCGGCGTGCCGTCGCTCATGATGATGCCCTTGTCGTTCCGCGTCAGGCTCCAGCCCTCCCCGGTATAGGAGAAGGTGCCGCGCGGTTCGAACTTGTCGAGGCCGTAGATGAAGCCGGTCTTGTCCTGCCAGGTCAGCTGGAACAGCTTGTCGCCCCAGGCGACGATGCCCTCGCCGAAATAGGGGGCGGGGAGCGAGGTTTCCTGCTGCACCTTGCCGGTGGCGGGATCGAGCTTGCGGATCACCGACTCGCCGATCTGGCCGGTGCTTTCGTACATCGCCCCCTTCTCGAAGAAGAGGCCTTCGGTGAAGGCGCCGCTATCGTGCGGCAGCGTGGCGACGGCGACCGCGCGGACCACGGGAATGCCGCTCGGCTTGATGCGGGTGAAGGCGAAGGCGGCGCCTCCGACCAGCACGATCGCGGCCAAGACCACCAACAGGATGCGCTTCATCGGAACCCTCATCGCTTCTACGTCGGGCTACCCAAGCCGAAGCCGGGGCTCCGTGTAAACCCCTAGCGCGCCAGCTCGCGGCGGACATAGACGAGGAGATGGCTCTCCTCACGCGGGGCGGTGAGTGCCAGGCGATAGTCGCGGGCGAGCCGCGGCGTCATCACCGCCAGGCTCTGGGGGTTCCAGGGGGCGAGCGGCGGGTCCATGGTCACCACCACGGGCGGGCGACGGGCCATGATGCGGCGGACCTCGGCGGCTTCGTCGATGCCGGTGGCCCCCTGCTCGGCCTCATAGGCGAGAGTGGAAGGGAAGGCATAGGCGGTCGGCACGCAGGCATGGGCGAGCAGGTACAGCACCGCATCGCCGGCGAAGACATAGGGGCAGCCCTTGTCGGCATGGGCGGCGAGGATCCGGGTGGCGGCGCTGGCGGTGGCGCGATCGTCGGGTTCGGTCTGCCAGTGCACGGCGAACAGGATCGCCGCCGCTGCAGCGCTCGCCCCGAGCAGCCGGCGCGAGCGCCCCAGCGCGGGCGCGGCGACGATGGCGAACGGCACCAGCAGCGGCAGCGCATAATGGTCGAAAAAGGCGCCGATCATCGCGAAGCCGATCAGCGCGGCGGCAAGCCAGCCGAGCGCGACCTGCAGCTCGGCCCGCCGCGCCGTCGGCTGCCGGCGCCAGCTGCGTGCCGCCGCGACGAAAAAGGGGGAAAGCTGCGCGGCCGTACCCGCCAGCCGGCCGGCGATCTTCGCGGTCGGATAGCCGCGCCGCAGCGCCACCGAGGCGAAGTTGGAGAACCAGAAGCCGGCGAACGCCGCCGGGCCCTGCGCATGGTACCAGGCGATGGCGGCCAGCGTCGGCGCAAGGCCGAGCAGCGCCCACAGCGCCGCCGCGGCGCCGAGCAGCGGCAGCCTGGCGCCGGCGCGGTGCAGGTACCAGCAATGGGCGAGGCCGAAGAACGTGCCTTCCACCACCGGCGTGTACTTGGTCTGGATCGCGAGCCCCGCGAGCAGGCAGGCGGCGGTGCCGTGCAGCACGATGGCGCGCCTGTCCCGCACGACTGCCAGCGCCGGCAGCCGCAGTGTCAGCCAGCCGGCCCCCGCCATGAACAGGTTGTAGAAGACCGGCGACTGCCCGCCGCGCCCGCTCAAATAGCCGAGCCACAGCAGATAGGCGCAGCCCGCCGCCGCTGCCCCGATCGTCCGCGCGCCCACCCGACGCGCAGACAGCGCGATCAGGCCCGCGGTGAGCGCCGCGAACAGCGTTGCGGCCAGCTGATAGGCGAGGATGCCGTTGCCCGGCAGCAGGCGCATCGCTGCGAACAGCAGGAACAGCCCCGGCGGCTTGCGATCCCAGAAATCGACATAAGGTACCGCGCCGTGCAGCATCCGGTCGCCGACGAGCAGGTAATATTGCTCGTCGACATGGATCACCGGGTTGCCGAAATCGTGCAGGCGCAGGGCCACCGCCACGACCGCGAACAGCAGCAGCGCGTAGACTGGCTGCCGCCACGATCGCGCATCGCGCGCGGGCAGAACGGGGGTCCAATGCTTCACGGGGAGGACCAACTAGTCGCGGCCACCCGCTGAGTCATGCGCGATATTTTTGTGCAAGCCGGTGCGGAATCGTTGCCGCCATATCGTCATGCGACCCCCGATTAAGAATTTCGAAATTTTTATCCGGATGCGGTGTGGATCGGCCGCCAAGGCGTCGTCTTTCGATCGGGTGGGGAAGTACTGGTCAGCCAGGGATCAGCCGGCGCCAATTCGTTGGCTGCGTGCTGATTCTGGCAGCGGTCTCCTGCGCCCGATCGAATCGATGGGGTGATCGCAGCGATGTTTCTGGATCTTTCGAAGGACCCGTTTGACGGCGCGCCGCAGGGCTCCGGCCTTGCCTGGACGGTGCTGATCCCGTTCTTCAACGAGCGCGACTATCTTCCCGCGACGATCGAAAGCCTTGCCCGCCAGGCCACCGGCTTCACGCTGGTGCTGGTCGACAATGGCTCGACCGATGGCAGCGCGGCGGTGGCCGAGGCGGCATGCCGGAAGCACCGGCTCGACTATCTGCTGATCACCGAGCGCACCCCGGGCAAGGTCGCGGCGCTGCGGGCCGGGCTCGCCTGGGTGCGGACGCGCTGGGTGGCGACCTGCGATGCGGATACGGTGTACCCGAGCCATTATCTGGAAGCGGCCGAAGCGATCCTGTCGCAGCCGGGCCATGTCGTCGCCGGGGCCTATTTCATCGCGCCCGAGACCGGCGAGGCGGGCCGCCTGCTGGAGGCGCGGCGCTTCCTCGCGGCGGCGCGGCTGCTGCCCCGGCAATGCCATGCCGGCGGCGCCGGCATGGCCTTCTGCACGCGCAGCCTGCGGGCGGCGGGCGGCTTCGACGCGGCGCGCTGGAATTTCGTGCTCGAGGACCACGAGGTGATCCACCGCGTGATGCGCAAGGGCCGCATGGGCTATTCGGATGCGATGTGGTGCATGCCGTCGCCGCGCGAGCGGGACCGGGATTCGATCCGCTGGACGCTCTTCGAACGCTTGCTCTATTCGGCCGCGGCGCCGATCGCCGGGGACTGGTTCTTCTACACCTTCCTCGCGCGCCGCCTGCAGCGCCGCCGCCTGCTCAGCAATCGCATGCGCGAGCGCCAGTATCAGCATCTCGAAGGACCGGTGCTTGTCCCGTCTCATTCTCTGCTCTGACGATTTCGCCTATTCGCCGGCGATCAGCGCTGCCGTCGTCACCCTGGCCCGGGCCGGCAAGATCAACGCGATCAGCTGCATGGCGGTGATGCCGGGCTGGGCGGAGGACGCGCGAATGCTCGCGGATCTGCCGCCGCATGTCGAAATCGGGCTGCACCTGACGCTGACCGAGGAGGCACCGCGCACCGCCATGCCGCGCTTCGCACCGGGCGGCCGCATGCCCAGGGTCGATCCGCTGGCGCGGACGGCGGCCCGCTGGACCGTGCCGCTCGACGAAGTGGCGACCGAGATCTCGGCGCAGTTCGACGCCTTCTTCTCGGCGCTGCGGCGCCCGCCCGCCTTTGTCGACGGGCACCAGCATGTCCATGTGCTGCCCGGCATCCGCGATCTCGTGCTGGCCGAGACGGCGGCGCGTGCCCCGGGGGCCTGGGTGCGCGACTGCACCGACGGCACGGCGGCGATGCTGTCGCGCCCGTTCACCGGCAAGGCGATCGGCAGCGCGTGGCACAGTCGCGGCCTGCGCGCCGCTGCGGCCGCGCTCGGGCTGCGGACGAACCAGGGCTTTGCCGGCCATTATGATTTCCGCGGCGACTATGCCGCGCTGTTCCCGCGCTTCCTGCGTCGCCCAGGGCCGATGCACCTCGTGATGTGCCATCCCGGCGCGGGCGAGCGTGCCGGCGACGGCATCGCGGCCGCTCGAATAGTGGAAGCCAAGGCCTTGCACCGATTGCCGATCGCCGACATGGCTGTGGCGGAGGGGCTGGCGTTTCCGGCCTGACGCTCGTCGGGGGATCGGATTCGGGTGGGTGCTGACGGGTTGAAGGCGGTGTTCCTCGCACAGCGACCGATGTTGCTGCGCCTGCTCGTCGCGCGGCTCGGCAATCGCGACGACGCCGAGGACGCGCTGCAGGACATGTGGCTGCGGATCGACCAGCTGGCGGAGCAGCCGATCGCCCAGCCCGCGGCCTTCCTCTACCGCATCGCCGCCAATCTCGCGACCGACCGGCGGATCGCCGCAGGCCGTCGCGGCAGTCGCGACGCCGGCTGGGTCGAAGCGCAGCCGGGCGCCGACGAAGTGCCCGATGCCGAACGGGCTTTGGTCGCCCGCCGTGAATGGCAGGCGGTGGAGGCGGCGATCGGCGAGATGCCCGAACGCATGGCCACGGCGCTACGCCTGTTTCGCCTGGAGGCGCAGCCGCAGCGCGCGATCGCCGAGCAGCTCGGCATCAGCGTGAGCGGCGTCGAGAAGCTGTTGCAGCGGGCGTACAGGAAAATTCAGGAGCGGCTCGATTCCGGCGGTGTGGATTCGGCCGAAGCGCGTCGTCTCGATAGGGAAAGGGGTTCCGACCGTGCAGGTTGAGACGGCAGACGCGATCGAGACGGCGATTGCCTGGCAGCTGCGGCTGGCGGAGGCGGACGAGGCCGACTGGGCGGCGTTCATCGCCTGGCTGGAGGAGAGCCCGGCGCATGCCGACGCCTATGATCGCGTCGCGGCGACCGACCGGATCCTCGGCGAGACCCGCTTCCCCGAACCCGCGCCGATTGCCGGGAACGACAATCGGCCAGCGCCGCGGCGCTGGCTGTGGTGGACGGGCGGGGCCGCCGCTGCCGCTGCCGTCGCGCTCGCGCTGGTGCCGGCGATGCGGCCTGCCGCGCAGACCTATCAGGTCGCCACCCGCGATGGCGAGCGCCGGGCAGTGGCACTGGACGACGGCACGAAGATCGAACTGAGCGGCGGGACGCAACTGACGCTGGACCGCCGTGACCCGCGCGTCGCGACGCTCGACCGTGGCGAGGCGCTGTTCCATGTCCGCCACGATGCCGCCAAGGCCTTCACGCTGAAGGTGGGCGGGGTCGCGGTGCAGGATCTGGGCACGGTGTTCAACGTCGCGCATCTCGACGGTCGCGTCCGGGTCGCCGTGTCCGAAGGGGCGGTGGCGTTCCAGCCGGGCGCCTCGGCGGTGACGCTGCGCGCCGGCGACGCCCTCTCGGCACGCGACGATGGTGCGGACCTTGCCCGGACGCGCATCGCGCCGGCGCTGGTAGGCGGCTGGCGCAGCGGTCGCCTGAGCTTCGCGGGGCAACCCCTGGGCGAGGTTGCAGGGGCGCTGAAACGGCTCTACGGCACCGACATTGCCCTGCGCGGGATGCTCTCGGAAAGGCCGTTCACCGGTGTCGTTCACTTCTCCGGCGTCGCCGATCGCGACGTGCCGCGCCTGGCGGAACTGATCGGGGCAACGTGGCGACGTGACGGGGGGCAGTGGATTCTGGCGGAGCAGGGGCCGAACGCGCCTTAGTCTCGCGCTCGCCCTGGCGCTGCCGGCGACGCCGGCGCTTGCCCAGCAACCTGCCATTGTCCTTCCCGCCGCCACGCTGGACGTTGCCATCGGGCAGCTCGCGCGGCTGACGGGCACCGACATCGTCAGCACGGATCCGGGGCTGCGATCGATCCGCACCCCTGCCGTTCGCAATGCGCGCAGCGTCGATGCCGCCTTGCAGCAGCTGCTGAAGGGAACGGGCTATCGCGCGCACCATCTTGCCGGCGGCGGCTATCGGATCGAGCGTGCCGCGGTCCGCCCTGCGCGCAGGCCCGCGCCCGCCCCCTCGCGGCCGGCGCCCCCGCCGCCCGTGCCGGACCCGGACATCGTCGTCACCGCCAGCAAGCAGCGGATTACGTTGCTGCGCTATCCGGGCAGCCTCAACCAGGTCGCCGGCTCCACCGCGCTGCCGGGCGCCGCGACCGGCACCCTGAGCGATGCCGCGCACCAGGTGCCGATCCTGCAGAGCACGCAGTTGGGCGCGGGGCGCAACAAGGTGTTCATCCGCGGCATCGCCGACAGCAGCTTCAACGGCAGTACCCAGGCGCCGACCAGCGTCTATCTCGACGACGTCCAGCTCAACTATTCGGGGCCGGAGCCGGGCCTGCGGCTGTACGACATGGCCAGCGTCGAGGTGCTGGAGGGGCCGCAGGGCACGCTCTACGGATCGGGCGCAATCGGCGGGGTGATCCGGCTCACCTCCAACCCGGTCGACCTGCAGCATGTCGCCACCGCCGCCACCGCCGGCATTACCGCCACCGGCGGTGCGGAACCCGGCTATGATCTGGCCGGCATGCTGAACCTGCCGCTGCTGCCGGACATGGCGGGCGTGCGGCTGGTGGGCTACCGGATCCGCGAAGGCGGCTATCTGCAGGATGCGGACCGCAAGGGCCGGGACGTGAACCGCAGCAACACGGCAGGCCTGCGCGCCGCCCTGCGCGTCGTGCCGGGGCCGGGCTGGCAGGTGGAAGCGAGCGGTGCCGGGCAGTGGATCGATGCCGCCGACGGACAATATGCCGAGCGGCGGGAAGGGGCGCTGGTCCGCCGCACGCTGCTGGCCCAGCCGTTCGACAACCGGCTGTTGTTCGGGCGGCTGGTCGTCAGCAAGAACTGGGACAGCGGCCTCCGCTTCCTCTGGGCGAGCGGGGTCGCCGGCTATGAAACGCGCGAGACGTTCGACGCGACGTTGCGCAGCGCGCGCGGGGTCGTGCTGAGCCCGCGCACGATCTACCGCGCCAACCACGACAAGCTGCTGCTCAGCCAGGAGGCGCGGCTGTCGCACTCGCTGCCGAACGGGAACAGCTGGGTGGTGGGCTTCACGCTGGTAAGCGACCGCGACGTGCTGACCCGCAGCGTCGCGCAGGCCGGTTTCGACGCGAGCATCGTCGGCGTCACCAACGTGACGAACGCGGGATCCGCCTTTGGCGAGACGACCTTCGCGCTCAGCCGGCGCTTCTCGGTTACCGCGGGCGCCCGCTATTCGGTGGCGCGTACCGACGGCGATCCCTCGGCGCAGGCGCGACCGTCCAACTTCGTGAAGGGGCGGCTGACGCGGCGCCTGGACCCCACGGTGGCCGCCTCCTGGCAGCTCGCATCGGACCTTGCGCTCTTCGCGCGGTTCCAGACCGGCTATCGCACCGGCGGCATCGCGGTCGCGCCGGGGGTGGGCCGCGTGGCCGATTACAAGTCGGACGCGATCACCGTCGCGGAGGCGGGGCTGCGCAAGCTGCGGCGCGGGGCGACCGGCCTGGCGGCATCGGGCAGCATCTCGACCGCCTGGTGGGAGAATGTCCAGGCCGATCTGATCACCCAGCACGGTCAGCCCTACACCGCCAATATCGGCGATGCGAAGATCCTGGCGGTGGAGGGCAATCTCGACTGGGTGCCGCTGCGGGGCCTGCGCGCCCAGGCCTCGTTCCTGTTCACCGACAATCACGTCGAAGGCCCGATCGCGGACCTGTCCAAGCGCAACAACCGGCGATTGCCCGAAACGCCGCCCTTCGCCGCGCATATGGGGCTATCCTATGCATGGGAGGCGCGGACCGCGCAGCCGCGGATCGGCCTTTCGGTAAACTATACCGGCCGTTCGGTGCTCGGCACGGGCGACTTTCTCGACGTGAGCCAGGGCCGCTACTGGACCGCCGACGCCTTTGCGGCGGTGCGGCTGGGCAAGGCGGAGCTGAGCGTCACCCTGGGCAATCTCACCGATCGCCGCGCAAACCAGTTCGCGTTCGGCAACCCGTTCAGCCTCAGCCTGCGCGAGCAGATGACGCCGCTGCGCCCGCGCAACCTGAGGATCGGCATCACGACGGGCTGGTGATCCCGCCCGCGCCGGGCGCGAGCGGAAAGCGCAGCGAGACGCAGGTACCTTCTCCGGGCCGGCTCTGCACGGTCAACCGGCCCTTGTGCACCTCCATGATGCGGCGGACGATCGACAGGCCCAGTCCGGCGCCGTCCGAGCGCTGGTGGTCAGCGCGCCAATAGCGTTCCGTCGCGTCCTGCGGATTGGAGGCGGCGATGCCGGGCCCGTCGTCGCGAACGAGCATCACGCCGTCCGGCGCCACCAGTATTTCGATCGCGGTGCCCGGGGGCGTGTGCCGGCTGGCATTGGTCACCAGGTTGGCGAGGGCCAGGCCCGCGAGCACCGGATTGCCCCGCACCAGCACCGGCGCAGCCGGGGCATCCACCCCGATCGTGTCGCCGGCCGCCAGGATCTGCGGTGCGTGCAGGCCGACGGTCTCCTGCACGAGCAGCCGGGCGTCGAAGGTCTCGAACCGGTCGTCCGCCATCACCTCCAGCGTGGCGAGGTCCTGCAGCTGCGCGACAACATGGCCCAGCCGTTCAGCCGACTGGCGCAGCCGCGCGCGGAGGGCGGGATCGTCGACTGCTTCGAGCTCCACCCGGTGCACGGTGAGCGGCGTGCGCAGCTCGTGCGCGACATTGGCGACGAATTCGGACTGGTTGCGGAAGCTTGCCTGCAGCCGCGCCAGCAGATCGTTGGTCGCATGCGCCAGCGGTGCTACCTCCAGCGGCAGCCCCGCTTCCTCGATCCGCACGTCCAGATTGTGGGGGCCGATCGCCTGGGCCTGGCGCGAGGCGTCGCGGACCGCGAAGAACAGCCGGGCGATCAACGCGCTGTTGATCAGCGGCAGCAACAGCAGGATCGAGACAAGCACCGGATCATAGCGGCGGATGAAGCCGTGGACCACGTCGTCGAGGATCGCGCCGGGGCCGGTGCGATCCTGCGTCACGATCACCCAGACGCGGCGCGTGCCGACCCGCACCGGCTGGCTGATCCCCACGAACGCGCCCGCACGAAACGCGGCCTGCGCCGCCGCGCGCGGGGCATCGCGCCACGGCACGAGATCGGCATAGGGACTTGCGGCGAGCGTCCGGCCGCCCGCATCCGCGACGACGAAGGCGCGCCCGTCATAGGGCGAGGCATAGAGATGGGCGAGCGTAGGGTCGAGCCGAACCGCGGGGCCGCTGGCGCCGCCGCTGATGCCGTGCGCGATCGCGCGCGCCTGCTCGCCCAGGATCCGCCGTTCGTACCGGTTCGCCTCGGTACGGAGGAACGAGGTGAGCAGCATCGGCAGCGCCACCGCGGCGATCGCGATCGCGCCCAGTTCGAGCAACAGGATGCGGGCGATCAGCGAGCGCGGCCAGAACTTCATGCCGCCGGTCTAGCCGAACGCGCGCGGGCCCGCCATCAAGCGGCGGCGTCGCGCATCATATAGCCCACGCCGCGGATGGTCTCGATCCGCAGCGTCGCGCCCGCCGCCTCCAGCTTGCGGCGAAGGCGATAGGCCTGCACCTCGAGTGCGTTCGACCCGACCGGCTCGGTAAGGCCGTAGAGCTGGTCCTCGGCAAGCTGCTTGCTCACCACCTGGCCGAAGCGGCGGAGCAGCAGCGCGGCGAACTGGCGCTCGCGGGCGGTGAGGAGCACCGGCGCCTCGCCGACCACCAGATCGCCCGAGACGGTATCGAAGCGGACATTGCCGAAGCACAGCTCGGCGCCGGCCAGCGCGCCCTGCCGGCGCAGCACGGCGTGCAGCCGGGCGGTGAGTTCGTCGACGTCGAACGGCTTGACGACATAATCGTCAGCCCCGGCGTTCAGCCCCGCGATCCGCGCGTCGAGCGCGCTGCGGGCCGACACGGCGATGACCGGGATCGGATCGCTCTGCGCGCGCAGGCTGCGGATCAGCGCCAGCCCGTCCCCGTCCGGCAGGCCGAGGTCGAGCAACAGCGCTGCATAGCGGGCTGCGGCCAGCATCTGCCGGCCATCCGCCAGATTGGCGGCGACGTCGCTCTGCACCCCGCGCCGCTTCAGCGCCTCGGTCAGCGCGGTCGCGAGCGGCTGGTCGTCCTCGATCATCAGCACGCGCACGATTTCATCTTCCCGTAAGTTTGCCGTCAGCCGACGCCTCTAATGGCGCGCTGCAGCATCGACCGCAACGGATGTGTGTCTGCTATATTTCACCCGGTAGGGGTACGACGTGACTGGACATAGTGTGGAAAGCAACAGCCTGCCCGAAGCGCGCCGGATGACACCGCGTTCGCAAGCCATGCTCGTGGCCGGGATCGTGGTCGCGGTAGTGGCCATCCTGGTGCTGGTGATGCTCGTCAAGGCGATGCTCGCCCCCAGACCGGTCCCCGATACCCCGCTGCCGCCGGGTGCCTTCCGTCCCACCCAGCAGCAGCTGGCGCAGCTCCAGTTCGCCACCGTTCAGGGCGGGGCCAATGTTGCGCTGGTGCGCGCCAGCGGCTCGATTCAGGCCGATGGCGACCACAGCACCCCGATCGTGCTGCCCTTTTCCGGTCAGGTGCTGCAGGTGCTGGTCGAGCCCGGCCAGCGCGTGACGCGCGGGCAGCCGCTGCTCCGCATCGCCTCGCCCGAGCTGATCGACGCGCGGGGCGCCTTGCGCAGCGCCGGCGCCCAGCGCGCCAGCGCCGTCGAGGCGCTGCGCATCGCGCAGGGCAACCTCGCCCGCCAGAAGGCGATCACCGAAACCGCCGGCGGTGCGATGAAGGAGTATCTCCAGGCCCAGGCCGATTTCGCCGCCGCCCAGTCAGCCGCGCGCCAGGCCGAGTCCGCCCAGCGCGCCGCGCAGGACCGGCTGGCGCTGTTCGGCAAGACCGAAGGCGCCGGTACCTCGGCCTACACGATCTACCGCGCGCCGGTTTCCGGCATCATCGCCGATCGCAATGTCGCGCCCGGCCAGTTCCTGAGCAGCGGCGGCGCGACGCCGGTGATGACGATTACCGACCCGGCCCGCGTGTGGCTGGTCGCGCAGCTGGCCGAGAGCGAGGCGGCGAGCATCCGCGTCGGCGACCAGGTGGTCGTCACCACGCCCGCGCTGCCCGGCCGCGAATTCACCGCGACGATCGACAATGTCGCCGCCGGCCTCGATCCCGCCACGCACCGCCTGCCGGTGCGCGCGACGATCGCCAATCCCGGCGGCGAGCTGAAGCCGCAGATGTTCGCATCGTTCACGATCCGCCGCCCGGTCGATAGCGGCAAGGGCGTGTTGGTGCCCGCCGTGGCGGTGATCCATGAGGGCGACACCACCCGCGTATGGGTGAAGGCGAAAGACGGCCTGATCTACGGCCGGCCGGTGCAGATCGGCGATACCGATGGCGGCCTGACGCGCGTGCTCAGCGGCCTCGCGCCCGGCGACCGGATCGTCGCCAAGGGCGCGCTGTTCGTCAACGAGGCGGGGCTCGGCGAATGAACCGCCTGGTCGAACTGTCGCTGCGCCAGCGGATGCTGGTGCTCACCCTGCTGATCGGCATGATCGCGGCGGGCGTGCTCGGCTTCCTCAACCTCAACATCGAGGCCTATCCCGATCCGGTGCCGCCGATGGTGGAACTGGTGACGCAGAGCAACGGTGTCTCCGCCGAGGAGATGGAGCGCAACGTCACCACGCCGATCGAAGTGGCGATCGCCGGCCTGCCGCACCTGACCGCGGTACGCTCGATCTCGCTGTTCGGCCTGTCCGACGTGCGCATCCAGTTCAGCTATGACGTCACCCACGAACAGGCGCAGCAGATGGTGCTCGGGCGCCTGTCGCAGCTGGGTACCCTGCCCAACAACGCGCAGCCGCTGATCTCGCCGACCAGCCCGATCGGCGAGATCTATCGCTACCGGCTGAGCGGCCCCAGCGGCTATTCGGTGATGGACCTCAAGACCATCCAGGACTGGGTGCTCCAGCGCCGCTTCAAGCGCATCCCCGGCGTGATCGACGTGACCGGCTGGGGCGGCAAGCTGCGCTCCTACGAAGTCCAGCTCGACCGCGACAAGCTGACCGCGCACGGCGTCACCGTGCCGCAGGTGCTGGCAGCGATCGGCAAGAGCGATTCGAACGTCGGCGGCCAGACCGTCAATTTCGGCGAGCAGGCGGCGATCGTCCGCGGCGTGGGGCTGATCCAGTCGGTCGAGGCGATCAACAACGTGCTCGTCGGCACCGCCGGCACCACGCCGGTGCTGCTGCGCGACGTCGGCGAGGTGAAGATCGGCAACCCGCCGCGGCTCGGCATCGCGGGCGAGGGCAAGGACAACGACGTCGTCATGGGCATCGTGCTGATGCAGCGCGGCGCGCAATCGCTGCCGACGATCAACCGCGTCAAGGCCGAGATCGAGACGATCAACACCAGCGGCATCCTGCCGCCGGGCGTGAAGATCGAGCGCATCTACGACCGATCGGACCTGATCGGCGTCACCACCAAGACGGTGATGCACAACCTGCTCGAAGGCGTGCTGCTGATCTTCATCCTGCAGTGGCTGTTCCTGGGCGATCTGCGCAGCGCGCTGATCGTGGCGATCACCATTCCGTTCGCGCTGTCAGTGGCGGTGCTGATCCTGGTGATCCAGGGCGAATCGGCAAACCTGCTGTCGCTCGGCGCGCTCGACTTCGGCCTCGTCGTCGACGCGGCGGTGATCATGGTGGAGGCGATCTACCGAAGGCTGGCGGACCGATCGCAGGCGATTACCGAAGGCCGGATCCACGCCACCCCGGCGAACCGCTTCTCGGCGATCCTGCATGCGTCCAGCGATGTCAGCCGCGGCATCTTCTTCGCCGCCGCGATCATCATCGCCAGCTTCCTGCCGCTGTTCACGCTGACCGGGGTGGAAGGGCACATCTTCGGCCCGATGGCGAAGACCTATGCCTATGCCATCGCCGGGGGCCTGCTCGCGGCGTTCACCGTCTCGCCGGTGCTCTCGGCGCTGCTGCTGCCGGACAAGCTGAAGGAAGTGGACACCTGGGTGGTCCGCCAGATCCGCCGCGTGCTGGAGCCGGCGATGTCCTTCGCGATCACCAACCGGGTGCTGACCTTCGGGCTGGCGGCGCTGCTGGTGATCGGTGCGGTCGCGACCATGCGGGTACTGGGCGTCGAGTTCCTGCCGCATCTCGAAGAGGGTAATCTCTACATCCGCGCGACCCTGCCGCCGTCGATCTCGCTCGAGGCCGGGCAGCCGGTGGTCAACGGAATCCGCAAGATCATCGCCGGCTATCCGGAGGTCGATCGCGTTACCTCCACCCATGGCCGGCCCGACGACGGCACCGACCCGACCGGCGTCTTCAACGCCGAATTCTACACGCCGCTCAAGCCGGCCGAGCAATGGCCGGCGGGCGTGACCAAGGAATCGTTGACCGCCGACCTGCAGGCGAAGCTGCAGGCGCGCTACCCCGGCGTCGAGTTCGAATTCTCGCAATATATCGAAGACGGCGTCGAAGAGGCTTCGTCGGGAGTCAAGAGCGCGAACTCGCTCAAGATCTACGGTCCCGATCTCGAGACGCTCGAACGGCTGGCCAACCAGATCAAGGCGCAGATGGCGCAGGTGAAGGGCATTACCGATCTGGGCGTCTCGGACTCGCTGGGGCAGCCGACGGTGCGGATCGACGTCGATCGTCTGGCCGCCGCGCGCTACGGGCTGACGCCGGACGACATCAACGCCACGGTCGCGTCGGCGATCGGCGGCCAGTCGAGCGGCGACCTGTACGAGAAATCGACCGACCGGCACTTCCCGATCGTGGTGCGGCTGAACGCCGCACAGCGTGGCGACATCGAGACGATCCGCCGCATCACCATCGGCGCGCTCTCGCCGAACGGTACCGGCCTGATCCAGGTGCCGCTGTCCGAAGTCGCGCAGGTGCACCTGACCTCGGGCGCCTCGTTCATCTATCGCGAGCATCAGGAACGCTATGTGCCGATCAAGTTCAGCGTGCGCGGGCGCGATCTGGGCGGCGCGATCGACGAGGCCAAGGCGCGTATCGCCCGCAGCGTCGATCTGCCGCCGGGCTACAGCCTCGAATGGGCGGGCGAGCTCGGCAACCTGACCAGCGCCGTCAACCGGCTGGAGGTGGTGGTGCCGATCAGCCTGGTGCTGATCCTGGTATTGCTGTTCGCGAACTTCGGCTCGATCCGGGACACGCTGCTCGCGTTCAGCGTCATCCCGATGGCGATGGTGGGCGGCGTGCTGGCGCTGGCGCTTACGGGCACGGCGTTCAGCATCTCCGCCGCGATCGGCTTCGTCGCCTTGTTCGGCATCGCGGTGATGGACGGGATCCTGGTGGTCAGCACGTTCAACCAGAACGTCAACGAGGACATGGACCACCGGACCGCGATGGCGGCGACGGTAAAGCATTCGCTGCGCCCGGTGATCATGACCTGCCTCGCCGCCGCGATCGGCCTGCTGCCCGCGGCGCTGTCCAACGGCATCGGCAGCCAGGTGCAGAAGCCGCTGGCGCTGGTGGTGGTAGGGGGCATGACGCTCGCACCGCTCTTGATCCTG
The DNA here is from genome assembly GCF_001598435.1 of Sphingomonas pituitosa NBRC 102491. Taxonomy (GTDB): domain Bacteria; phylum Pseudomonadota; class Alphaproteobacteria; order Sphingomonadales; family Sphingomonadaceae; genus Sphingomonas; species Sphingomonas pituitosa. The sequence continues at coordinate 76,483 of NZ_BCYY01000014.1, read as the reverse complement.
CTGGTGCTGCCGCCGCTGATTCTCACCTTCTCGCGCCACCGCGGCGCGCATGGCCACACTGTCCGCCGGCACCATGCCGACGGCACCCCGATGGAGCAGGCATGATGCGCCGGCATTCGCTGATCCCGCTCGTCCTGCTCGCCGGCTGCACGGCGGGCCCGCACGACCTCACCAACCCGGTGCCGGCCCCGCCGGCGCAGACCCCCGGCCCGATCGCGCCTGGCAGCGGCGCGGCGCAGCAGCTCGTCGCCGGCGCGGCCGTGGTGCCGAACTGGTGGCGCGGCTTCGGCAGCACCAGGCTCGACGCGCTGGTCGCGCAGACGCTGGCGCACAACAACGACCTTGCCGCCGCCGAGGCCAATCTGCGCCAGGCGCAGGCGCTGGCCAGCGCCGCGCGCGGCGGGCAGGGCCCGCAGGTCGACGCGAATTATCAGGCGCAGCGCACCCGGATATCCAAGGCGCTGTCCGGACCGCTCGCCGACCAGAACGACTATCTCTACACGCTGCACACCGCGCAGCTGACCGTCGCCTATCCGCTCGACCTGTTCGGCGCGGGCCGCAACAGGGTCCGGTCGGCGCGGGCGGCAGCGGAAGTGGCGGCGCACCGTCTGCACGCGGCACAGGCCACGGCGGTCGCCAATCTGGTGCTGGCGGTGATCCAGCACGCGACGCTGCAGGCGCAGATCGCGGCGACGCAGGCAGCGATCCGCGACAATCGCGATCTCGTTACCCTGCTCGAGAAGCGCCGCGCGCTCGGCGACATCGGCGAGGCCGACGTGAGCGCCCAGCAGACCGCGCTCGCCACGATCGAGGCGACGCTGCCGCCGCTGCTCCGCCAGGCGCAGCACCAGGCGGGGCTGATCGCGACGCTGACCGGCCAGGCGCCGGGCACCGCCGGCGAGTTGCCCGCGCTGGCCGAACTCCAGCTGCCGTCCAGCCTGCCGGTCGCGCTGCCGGCGGACATCGTCGCCAGCCGCCCGGACGTGCGCGCGGCCGAGGCGCAGGTGCGCGGCGCCGCGGCGGACGTCGGCTCGGCGATCGCCGCGCGGCTGCCGTCGATCACGCTCAGCGGCAATGCCGGCGGATCGGCGACCCGGTTCCTCGACATGTTCCAGGACGGCAACCCGTTCTTCTCGATCCTCGGCGGCATCACCCAGCCGATCTTCCACGCCGGCCAGCTCAAGCACCAGCAGCGCGCCGCCGAGGCTGCGCTCGACGAGGCCAAGGCGCAGTACCGCGCGACGGCGCTCCAGGCGTTCCTCGACGTCGACGACGCGATCGCCGGGCTGCGCACCGATGCCGAGGCGCTGGATGCGGCATCGCGCGCCGATGCGGCAGCCGCCCGCACGCTGGCGATGACGCGGCGGCAGGTGGAGCTGGGCGCGCTCGGCACGCTCCAGCTGCTCAATGCGGCCTCGGCGGCGTCGCAGGCGTCGGTGCAGCTGGTCCAGGCCAAGGGCGCGCGGCTGGCGGACAGCGTCGCGCTGTACCTCGCCTCCGGCAGCACCCCGGCGGGCTTGCAGGCGGCTGAACGCTAAGCTTCGTCGATCTCAGCCGTCATTCCGGCGGAAGCCGGAATCCATCGGGGTCACCCTGGCGCCTCTTGCTGAACGCGACAGGCGAATGGATCCCGGCTTTCGCCGGGATGACGGCGGTTGGGAAGCGGCTCCGCGCTACTTCCCCGTCGCCGCGATGTTCGCGGCGTTGACGTTCCAGCCGCGCACCGAGAGATGGGCAGGGGCGGCAACGCTCGCCGGATAACGGACGCTCACCACCCGGTGCTGGCCGGGCAGCAGCGAGACGTAGTTGTCGCTGTAGAAGGCGGGCAGGATGCGCTTGCCCTCGGCATCGACCAGGGTGAGCTTGGCGTTGAGCACCGGCACCGTGCTCTTGTTGGCCATGGTGACCGCGATCACCTTGTCCTCGCCCTCGATCTTGGGTGTGCTCGCCTGCACTTCCAGCGGCACCGAGGCGAGGCTTTCCAGCGCGCGATAGGCGGTGTCGTCGCGGCCGCGCCAGTAGAAGTTGCGCGAGACCACCGCGCCCTTGGCGTCGCTCAGCGTCAGCTCGATGAGCAGCATCGGGCTTGCCGCATAGAGCCGGTCGAGCGGCACCGCGTCGAGCGTCGTCACGCGGTTCGCCTTGGCATCCACCTTGTCGGTACGGGCGAACAGCTGGACGTTGTCGAGGCTGACGACGCGGGTCTTGGCGGTGAGCCCGCGCTGATCGTCGCGGGTGGTGTTGAGCACCACCAGCTGGTTGTCCGGCAGGTTGAGCTGGATGTGCACCGGCTCGGCCGCGGTCTTGGCACCGTAATAGGAGGCCTGGGTGTCGTAATCCCAGCTGTAGATCTGCCAAGTGTTGGACGGCCAGGACGGGTGCGTCATCCACAACAGCCGCCCGCTGTTCTTGGTCCAGAGATGGCCCAGGAACCCCTCGAACATCGCCTTGTGCGTCTCGAGGTTCATCATCTGCGCCTTGCGCTCGAAATCCTCGAAGCTCAGCGGCTGGCCGAACATCGTCGTCAGCGCGCCCATGAACGTCTTGGTGTCGCCGTTCCCGCCGAAATGCCAGTCGTGATAGGCCAGCGTATCGGACAGCGGCCAGCGGTCCTTGGCCGGCATGGTGGCGGCAACCGATTCCAGTGTCGAGAGCGACGGCGTGCCGGTCTCGACCGAGAAGCCGGTGGCGAGATCGGTGAAATAGCCCTCGGGCTTGCGGTAATTGTACGGGCCCGAGCCCTGCAGGTTCACCTCGTTCGAGCTGCCGGTGTACCAGCGGGTGCCGTCCAGCTCGTGGACGACCTTGTCGAGCCCCTCGTTCAGCGTCGGATAGGGCACGCCTTCGTTGCGGCCGAACCAGACGACGATCGAGGGATGGTTGCGATAGCGCGCCACCACGTCGCGGGCGTTTTCCAGGAACAGCGCGGCATCGTCCGGCTCGACCTGGAAATTCTGGGTCGACTGCCAGAAATCGTTGAGCACCATCATGCCGTTCTCGTCGGCAAGCTCGAAGAATTCCTCCTCGTCGTTATTGCCCATCCAGTTGCGGATGATGTTCATGTGCGCTTCGCGCTGGAGGCGGAAATAGGGGGCAAGCCGCTCGCGGCTGACCTGCTTCATCGCATCGTCCATGCCCCAGTTGCCGCCCCGCGCGGCGATCTTCACGCCGTTGATGCGGATCGCCAGATGCGGCTCGGGCAGCGTCTCGTCGGGAATGGCGGTAACCGCCTTGGAGGTCTCGCCGGCGGGGGTGAGCGATTCCGCCCAGCCGGTGGGGCTGCGCTTCAGCGCATCGTGGCGGACGTCGATCAGCTTCTGGCCGGCAAGGCCGCCATCGGTGGTCTGCACGTTCACCCGGCGCAGCTGGCCGAGATGGTCGAACAGCGACAGGTCGTAGCTCACCTCGCGGATGCCGAAGCGCAGGGCCTTGGCATCGCTCGGCTGGCCGCCAGCCGCGAGATCGATCTTGAGGTCGTGCAGCGCCGGCTCGCCATAGCCGTTCGGCCACCACAGCTTCGGATTGCGCACGGTGAGCTGGCGGAACTCGGACGGCGCGAAGCGGAGCTCGCTTTTGCCGGGCTGGGCGGTGACGGTCTTCTCCACTGACACGTCGTCAAACGTGGCGCGGATCGTCACCTGCTGCGCCGCGCTGCCGCGATTCTCGAACGGCACGGTGATGTACACATCGGCGCTGTCGGTGCGCGGCAGCGGCAGGTCGGTCACCACATGCGGGTCGCCGATCTTGACGTCGCCGGTCGCCACCAGCTCGACCGGGCGCCAGATGCCGGTGTTGCGATCGCGGATGCCGGGGATCCAGTCCCAGCCCTCGGTCGCGACAAAGGTGGGGCCGTCGATCGCCAGCTGGCCGCCATTTTCGCCGACGCCCGCTTTGATCGACTGTTCGTGCGGGATGCCGGGATGCGGCGGCGGCGAGACGCGGACGGCGACGACAGTCTCGCCGGCGGCAGGCGTGATCTCGAACTGGCCGCGGATGAAGGCACCCCGCGTGCCGCCCTGGCGCTGGCCGTTGACCCACACTTCGGACGCATAGTTGATGCCGCCGAACACCAGGGTCAGCCGCTTGCCCGCGGCCTCGGCCGGCACGGTGAAGCTGGTGCGGTACCAATAGTCCTGCCGGGCGAGGCTCTCGGGAATCTTGAGGTTGTTCAGCCCGTAATAGGGATCGGGATAGACGCCGCGATCGACCAGCGTGGTCAGCACCGTGCCGGGGACGGTGGCGGCATACCAGGTACCTTCGGGCGTGCCGGGCTTCGAGAGGGCCGCGCCGTCGGCGGGCACGCCGGGGGCGGCGGCGAGTTGCCAGCCGTTGATCTGCCAGCGCAGCGGCCCCATCGGCGCGAGCGGCGGCAGTGCCGGCACCGGCTTGGCGACCGGCGGCGTGTAGGCGGTGTCGCTCTGCGGCAGGGTCCAGGGATCCTGCTGGCGCGTCATGCCGATATTGGCGGTCTTCTGCAGGTTCCAGCCGACGCCGACCTGCCACATCTGGACCAGTTCGAAGGCGGGCGGCGCCGCGGCCTCGCCCTGCACTTCGGTCGCCCCGAGCGCGACGCCGCGCAGCTGCGCCTGCACCAGCGCGCCGCCGAAATGCGCCTGGCCCGGCACCACCGGTGCCAGCGCGATCCGCGAGGCGACGGCCGAGCCGTTGAGCGCGCCTTCACCCACCTGCTTGCCGTCGAGATACAGCCGCACCCGGCCGCCCTCGATCACGGCGGCGACGTGGCTCCAGCGGCCGGCGGCGAGCTTGGGCGTGCTGTTCACCGCCGTTCCGCTGCCGAAGAAGTGCAGCGCCCCGCCGCGCAGGCCGAGGCAGCGGCAGTCGCCCGCGGGATCGCCGAACGCGATCAGCGTCACCACGCCCTGCGGCACGACATCCGGCTTCACCCAGGCCGAGAGCGTCACCGGCGCGCCAGAGCGGAGCAGCGCATCGGCACCGGTCAGCGGCCGGTCGAGGCCGATGCCGCCGGCGAGGAAGCTTGCGTTATACGGCCCGGCATTGTCCGGCTCGGCGGCCTGGACGGCGGTGAATGCCAGCACGGCGGCACTCGCGAGCATCGCGCGCGTGAACTTGCCCATCGATATTCCTCCCCAAGAATGCGCCGGACGCGCCAAAAGACTCGGGGCGCGGGAGCATGGATGGCGTGAATGGCCACCTGTGCCTCTTTTTATTCACCAAATTTCACAATTCAACCGACGAGAACGGTTCCACGCTTGCGCACCGAGCGCAAATCGACTGTTATCGCAACCACAATGACGAGCGGCCGCCCTCCCATCCGCCTTTCGGGCACCAACCTCGAACGCGCCGCTGACCATAACCAGCGCGTGACCCTGCACGCCATTCGCGCCAACGGCTCGCTCACGCGCGTCGATCTCGCCCGGATCACCGGCCTCACCGCGGCGGCGATCGCCAATATCACCAAGCGGCTGCTCGCCGACGGGCTGATCCAGGAGGCCGGACGCCGCTTCGGCGGACGCGGCCAGCCGCCGACCAACCTGATCATCAATCCCCAGGCCTGTTATTCGCTGGGCCTCAACATCGATCGCGACCATGTCACGCTCGTGCTGGTCAATTTCCTCGGCGAGACGGTGGCGCGCGCATCGCGCGAGATCGACTTCGCGCTGCCGGAGCAGGTGGCGGAATTCTACCATGCCGAGGTGGAGATGCTGCTGGCCTCGGCCGGTGTCGACCCGCGGCGGATCGTCGGCCTGGGCGTGGCCAGCCCGGACGATCTCGGCCTGATCGAGCTGCCGGGCAAGCCCGATGCCTATCGCCGCTGGGAGCAGACCGACCTGGCCGAGCTGCTCGCCTGGCCGCTCGACGTGCCGGTGTTCGTCGAGAACGACGCCGCCGCCGCCGCGATGGGCGAGCTGCAGCTGGGGCTGGGCCTCCAGCATTCGAGCTTCTTCTACATCCTCATCTCGTCGGCGCTCGGCGGCGGGCTGGTGATCGACAGCAATTACTTCCGGGGGGCAAGCGGACGCAGCGGCGAGCTAGGCTTCCTCACCCATCGCGATCCGGACGGGGTGGTGCGGCAGATCCAGGCGCACGTCTCGCTTTCGGGGCTCGCCGCCCCGCTGAAGCTTGCGGGTTACAGCGTGCAGGACATGCTGTCGTGCGAGGGCGAGGATCGGGCGCTGGAAGCAGTCGTCGATGCCTGGATCGAGAAGGCCGCGCGGTTGCTGATCGAGCCGCTGCTCGCGGTGAACTGCCTGATCAATCCCGAAGCGGTGCTGATCGGCGGGCGCCTGCCGCGCCGGCATGTCGACCGGCTCGCCGAACGCGCCAATGCGCTGCTGGCGGAGCAGGGTGGCGACGCGCCCGCGCTCGCCCCCTTGGCCCGCGCGCAGCTTTCCGCCGACGCGCCCGCCGTGGGCGCGGCGATCCTGCCGTTCAGCTATTTCCTGCTGCCCAAGAGCAGCGCTTTGTGGAAGGCATCGGCCGATAGCGCCACCGCCAACGCTTGACCGCACATTAAATCAATCGAATAAGTTTATTCTTGTGCCCGAAGCGTCCGCCGGGCAGAGAAACGGCGCGCGTGCGGCGCGCATCATGGCACGAACAGACCGGTGTGCTGCCGGCTAGAAGGGGAGGGAAGGCGGTGGCGATCGATCGCATGGCAAATCGGGCGGGCAAGGGCCTCGGCTGCTGATGTCGACCGCACAGCTTCCCGTCGCGGGCATCGAACTCGGCGGCACCAAATGCATCCTCACCCTCGCGCACGGTCCGGATCGGATCGTGGCGCAGGAAACGGTGCCGACCCAGGCGCCGGAAACCACGCTCGCCGGGCTTGAAGCCGTGCTGGCCGGCTGGTGGCGCGACCATGGCTTCGCAGCGCTCGGCATCGCCAGCTTCGGGCCGGTCTGCCTCGATCCCGCCGATGATCGCTTCGGCTATATCCTCACCACCTCCAAGCCGGGTTGGAGCGGCACCGATGTTGCCCGCCGCCTTGCCGCACCGTTCGGCGTGCCGATGGCGTTCGATACCGACGTCAACGGTGCCGCACTCGCCGAGATGCACTGGGGCGCCGGACAGGGGCTCAGCGATTTCGCCTATGTCACCGTCGGCACCGGCGTCGGCGTAGGGCTGATCATCAATGGTCAGCCGACGCGCGGCATCGGCCACTGCGAGATGGGCCATATCCGCGTGCCGCGCCTGGCAGAGGACCGCGCACCGAGCGGCTGTCCCTTCCATGACGACTGCATCGAGGGGCTCGCCTCCGGCACCGGCATTCGCGCGGCGCTCGGCGATCAGCCGGTGGAGCAGGTCGGCGAGGATCACCCGGTCTGGAACCGCGTCGCCTCCGCGATTGCGCTGCTCTGTCACGCCATGGTCGCCACCGCCGGCCCCCGGCGCATCGCCATTGGCGGCGGCGTGATCCAGCGCCAGCCGCACCTGCTGGCGCGCATCGATCCGCTGCTTCGTGACAGCATCGCCGGCTATCTGACGGTGCCGCCCGCGCCCTATATCGTGTCGCCGGCGCTCGGCGACCAGGCGGGGCCGCTGGGCCCGATCGCGATGGCGTTGCAGGCCAGGGCCAGCGCGCGGCCGTAAAGTTCGGCCGGCGCATGGACTTGTGCGCCGGTCCTGCGGTATCGCCCTGCCAAGATCATCAGGGAGAGAGAACCATGTCCGCAGGCCTGAAGCTGCTACTGGCAACCACCATCCTCGCCGCGACGCCGGCGCTCGCGCAGCAAGCGCCGACAGCGTTGTCCTCCACCGCGCATCCCGAGAAATGGCCGGCCGCCAAGAGCCAGGGCCTGATCGATCCCGCCACGGAGAAGTTCGTCACCGAACTGATGGCGAAGATGACGCTGGAGGAGAAGGTCGGCCAGATGATCCAGGCCGATATCGGCAGCATCAAGCCCGAGGATCTGGCGACCTATCCCCTCGGCTCGATCCTGGCAGGCGGCAGCTCGCCGCCGATCGGCGCCCCCGATCGTTCGCCGCGCGGACCGTGGCTGGCAACCGCGCAGGCCTTCCAGAAGGCGGCGCTCGCCGGCAAGGTGGCGCATCTGCCGATCCCGATCATGTTCGGCATCGATGCCGTCCACGGCAACAACAACATCGTCGGCGCGACGCTCTTCCCGCACAATGTCGGCCTGGGCGCGATGCGCGATCCGGCGCTGATGGAGAAGATCGGCCGCGCTACCGCCGAGGAAACGGCCTCGGCCGGGATCGACTGGGCGTTCGGGCCGACGCTCGCCGTGCCGCAGGACGAGCGCTGGGGCCGCGCCTATGAAGGCTATTCGGAGGAACCGGAGGTCGTGCGCAGCTATGCCGGCGCGATGATCCGCGGGCTTCAGGGTGCACCCGGCACCAAGGACCGCTTCCAGAAGGGCTATGTGGCGGCCTCGGCCAAGCACTTCCTAGGCGACGGCGGCACCTTTGGCGGGCAGGACCAGGGCGACACGCGCGTTTCCGAAGAGGAACTGATCCGCATTCACAATGCCGGCTATCCCGGCGCGGTCAACGCCGGCACGATGACCGTGATGGCGTCGTTCAGCAGCTGGAACGGCGTGAAGATGCACGGCAACAAGTCGCTGCTCACCGATGTGCTGAAGGGCCGGATGGGCTTTGACGGCTTCGTCGTCGGCGACTGGAACGGCCACGCCCAGATCCCCGGCTGCACCGCCACCGATTGTGCGGCGACGTTCAACGCCGGACTCGACATGGCGATGGCGCCGGACAGCTGGAAGGGGCTGTACGAATCGACGCTGGCGCATGCCAAGGCGGGTGCCATCCCGATGGCGCGGATCGACGATGCCGTGCGCCGCATCCTGCGCGTGAAGGTGCAGATGGGCCTGTTCAACGCCGCCCGACCCTATGAAACCAAGCCCGAGCTGATCGGCGCCCCGGCGCATCGCGCCATCGCCCGCGAGGCGGTGGCCAAGTCGCTGGTGCTGCTCAAGAACAGCGGCGTGCTGCCGGTGAAGGCGAGCGCCAATGTGCTGGTCGCGGGCCCCGGCGCCGATTCGATGGCGCAGCAGTCGGGCGGCTGGACGCTCAGCTGGCAGGGCGACGGCAACCCGAACGAGATGTTCCCGAACGGGGAGACGATCTTCGCCGGGATCAAGGCCGCGGTAAGCGCAGGCGGCGGCACCGCGACGCTCTCCACCGACGGCAGCTTCACCGCGAAGCCGGACGTGGCGATCGTGGTGTTCGGCGAGGAGCCCTATGCCGAGATGCGCGGCGACGTGCGCACGCTGGAATTCCAGCCGGGCGACAAGCAGGCGCTGGCGCTGCTCAAGAAGCTGAAAGCGGCAGGCGTGCCGGTCGTCTCGGTGTTCCTCTCCGGCCGCCCGCTCTGGGTGAACCCGGAACTCAATGCCTCGGACGCGTTCGTCGCCGCCTGGCTGCCGGGCAGCGAGGGCGCCGGCGTGGCCGATGTGCTGATCGGCGACAAGGCCGGCAAGCCGCGCCGCGACTTCACCGGCACGCTATCGTTCAGCTGGCCCAAGACCGCCGGCCAGTTCACGCTCAACCGCGGCGAGCCGGGCTATGACCCGCTGTTCGCCTTCGGCTATGGCCTCAGCTATGCCAAGCCGGGCAAGGTCGGCGCGCTCAGCGAAGTCTCGGGTGTCGATGCCTCGCTGGCCAATGTCAGCACCTTCTTCGCCAAGGGCGTGACGCCGGCGCCGTTCGCGTTCGCCACCGACAGCGGCATCACCCGCAAGACCGTCGACGGCCCGGCGACGCAGGAAGGCGCGCAGCAGCTCAGCTGGCCTGCCGGCCCGGCGACGTTGCGCATCGGCGGGCGTGAGCTCGACCTGAGCCGGGAGACCAATGCCGAGCTTTCGATCCGCTTCGTCTACCGCGTCGACACCGCGCCGACCGGCCCGGTCAAGCTGCTGATGGACGGCGGCAAGAACACCGGCGCGATCGACGCCACCAGCCTGTTTACGGGCAAGAGCGGCTGGCAGACGGTGAACGTGCTGCTGAAATGCTACCAGAAGAACGGTGTCGACGTGACCAAGGTGACCGCCCCGGTGGTGCTGCAGGCAACCGGCCCGCTCGTCCTCTCGCTTGCCGAGGCGCGGATCGTGTCCGAGCCGAACAACTCGGTGTGCCCGGGGCAATGAGCGGGATCGAGGTCGTCGAGATCGCGCGCGGGGCATACCGCGCGCAGTTCCTCACGCTCGGTGCGACGCTGCACCGGCTGGAAGTGCCCGATCGGCACGGATGGTCGGAGAATGTCGTGCTCGGCTATGCCGACCTCGAGGACTATCGGCGCCAGCCGCCGCGCTATTACGGCGCGGTGGCGGGGCGCTATGCCAACCGCATTGCCGGCGGCCGCTTCACGCTGGACGGCGAGACCTTCCAGCTGACCACCAACGAAGGCGGCAACAGCCTGCATTCCGGGCCGGACGGGTTCGATCGGCAGGTCTGGACCGTGGAGGCGCGGAGCGACAGCGCCGTCACCTTCCGGCTGGACACGCCGCATGGCTGGAACGGCTTCCCCGGCGACCTGGTCGCACGGGTGGAGTACGCGCTGGAGGAGGACGGCCTGGCGGTGCGCTTCACCGCGGCCGCCGACCGGGCGACGATCGTTAACCTGACGCAGCACGCCTATTTTAACCTTGCGGGCGAGGGCAGCGGCGCGACGGTGCTCGATCATGTGCTGCAGATTCCGGCAAGCGCGATCACGCCGGTGGACGACGCACTGATCCCGACCGGCGCGCTGGCGCCGGTGGAGGGCGGGCCGTTCGACTTCCGGGCACCCAAGCCGATCGGCTGCGACATCGACGCGGCCGATGCGCAGCTCGCGCTGGGGCAGGGCTACGACCATAATTTCGTGCTCGACGGCCCCGCCGGGTTCGAACGCCGGATCGCGACGCTGTTCGATCCTGGTTCGGGCCGTGTGCTGGAGGTGCATTCGACCGAGCCGGGCGTGCAATTCTATTCGGGCAATTACCTCTCGGACGGCGCACCGGGTACCGGCGGCGGGGTCTATCCCAGGCGCGGCGGATTGTGCCTGGAGCCGCAGAAGTTTCCGGACAGCCCCAACCAGCCCGCGTTTCCGAGCGCGCGGATCGAGGCCGGGGAGACATATCGGCACAGCATGGCGTTCCGGTTCCGCTTGGCCGGAGACGTGGAAGAGGCGTTCTCGCTCTAAGCCCCTCCCCTCCGGGAAGGGACGGGGGAGGGCAGTGCCTCACCGACAACGTATGTTGTGGAATCCGTCCACCCCGACTCCTCCTCCAAGGAGGCGGGGCTTGAGGTTGTTCCCTTGGGCCGCACCCGATACATGCCCCGGATGGCAAAAGCGGATCGCCTCGAACGGCTCGACAACCGGCGCATCGAACTCGAGGCGGAATATCGTGCAGTGCTCATCGCGGCGCTGGAGCGCACGGCAGCCGGCAAATGGGGTCTGTTCGATCACCAACGGGACCGCCACGCCCGCGCGGCGGTTCGCCCCACGCTCGACCATCTCACCGAACTGGGCGAGGAGATCGACGATGCGCGCGATCGGCTGGGGCTGCCGCCCTTCGCGCTCCAGCAGGAATTTCTCGCCGCGCGCGGGCCGGTAGGCCCCTCGGCCGTTGGCGAGCCCAAGCAGGCCCAGGCCTGGCTGGTGCGTCTCGCCGCGGAAGATCCCACCGCATCCTGACCGGTTGCGAAGGGCCGGTTATTCGGCGTTTTCCGGCGTGCGCTCGGCGCGGATCCGCGCGTCCTCCTCCTTCTTCTTCCTGCCCTGGTCGTAGTGCCACTTGATGGCGAAGAACATGCCGGTACCGAACACGGCGATCTTGAACGTGCCCAGTAGAATCGGAACCCAAATCATCACTATTGCCTGACATCGTCTGTCGCGAAGGGCGCCGGCCTCAAACCGCTCCTTCAGGTTGAACCGCCCGCCATGGACGCTTCAATCGTCCTGACGGCCCCTGGATGCGCGGGCCGATAGCATGCGCGATGACACCGCAGCCATAGGGCGGAATGTCGCACTGCAGCCACCCCGCGCCCGTGGCGGCGTGCTAGTCGGCGTCCCCGCCGTCGCCGCCGCCGTCGCGTTGCGAATAGGTGATGCGGATGCGCACCCAGCTGCCGATCATCAACCGGCTGTTCACCCGCGGTGCCTTCACCCGGAACTGAAACGCCGCCTGGCGCACCGCACCGGCATAGCCCGAACCGCGCGGAAACTCGCCCAGCTCCTGGCAGTCGGTCACCTGGTAGCGTTCGATCGTGCGGCAGGCGACTTCGCCCCAGCCTTCGCGGCCCAGCGCGCGCTGGGGGAGATAGGGCTGGAGCTGGGTATTGGTCGGGCGGCGATACCAGTCGGCGGCGTAGAGCGTCTCGCCGTGCGGGCCGGTGCCGGCGCGCGGTGTGTCATCCGCGCCGCTGCCGCCGCCGGCCTCGGCGGTCTGGGTGTTGCCCTGGTCGCCCGATTGCGATGCCGGCGCCTTGGCGATGTCCGAGGCGGCATAGTCCCGCCGGCTCATCACGATGAAGCTGGGCGGTCCGCTGGATACCGGCGGGGTGACCGGCGGCGGGGGCAGCGCGGCGGTGGGCGGCGTCGGCTGCTCCGCCTCCGCCTTCTCGCCCGCGCGCTTGCGGGCCTTTTCGGGCGCCTTCGCGGCATCCTTCTCGGCCGGCGCCTTGTCGCCCTCCGACGCTTCGATGCCGAACACCACCGTCTTGGGCTTCTGCTTCGGCTCGACATGCGGCGCCATCCACAAGAGCAGCAGCGCGATCAGCAGCTCGATCGCCAGCGCCAGGAGAATGGCGACGCCGCGCCCGCGCAGCGAGACGCGCAGCCGGCGCACGGGCGAAGCGGAGGTGGTGGAGAGCATGGCGCGCGGGACACTCAGGACAAGGCGACGCCGGGGAATCGAGCGCCGCCGCAGCGGTCGTTATACGCCGTGGCCGACGCGGCGGGAGTGGGGCGAAACCATGACGGCATTCCGCTTTCCCGCCGCGCTTGTAACGGCCTCTGCAACAATCAGTCGCGCAGCAACTCGTTGATGCCGGTCTTGCTGCGGGTCTGCGCGTCGACGGTCTTCACGATCACCGCGCAGTAGAGGCCGGGCTTGCCGTTCTCCGCCGGCAGCGTACCGGGCACCACCACCGCATAGGGCGGCACTTCGCCGCGATAGACCTGGCCGGTGGCGCGATCGACGATCTTGGTCGACGCGCCCAGATAGACGCCCATCGACAGCACCGCGCCTTCGCCGACGCGCACGCCCTCGGCCACTTCCGACCGCGCGCCGATGAACGCGCCGTCGCCGATGATCACCGGGTCCGCCTGCAGCGGCTCCAGCACGCCGCCGATGCCGACGCCGCCCGAGAGGTGAACATTCTTGCCGATCTGCGCGCAGCTGCCGACCGTGGTCCAGGTATCGACCATGGTGCCCTCACCGACATAGGCGCCGATGTTGACGAAGCTCGGCATCAGCACCGCGCCCTTGGCGATGTGCGCGCCGTGGCGAACGATGCTGCCCGGCACCGCGCGGAAGCCTGCGTCGCGGAACGCGGCCTCGCCCCAGCCGGTGAACTTCGAGGGCACCTTGTCGAACCAGGCGGTGCCTTCGGGGCCGGGAACGACGACATTGTCGTTGAGGCGGAAGCTTAGCAGCACCGCCTTCTTGAGCCACTGGTTGACCTGCCAGCCGCCGTCCACCGGCTCGGCGACGCGGGCTGCGCCGCGGTCGAGCAGGTTCAGCGCTTCGGCGACGGCTTCGCGCACCGCGCCTTCGGTCGCGAAGCTCAGATTGGCGCGGTCTTCCCAGGCGGCGTCGATCGTCGCGGCGAGATCGGTCATGTCAGCTCTCCAAGATGCTGTGGAGCCAGGCTCCGAGATCGGTGATGGTATAGTCGATGAAGCTGCGGTCGGCGTCGGGCGCCTGTTCGGAGCCGTTGTCGATCCAGACGGTGGTCATGCCGATCGCCTTGGCCGGCCCCAGGTTGCGCGCCATGTCCTCGACGAACAGCGATTCGCGCGGGTCCAGGCCATAGGCGTCGCACAGGCCCTGATATGCCAAGGGCTCCGGCTTGGGGCGATAGCTGGTCGCATGGATGTCGTGGATTGCCTCGAACGTCTCGCCCAGGCCGAGCCGGTCGAGCACCTTCTGCGCATAGGGCGCGTCGCCGTTGGTGAAGATCAGCTTGCGGCCGGGAAGCCGGGCCAGCGCCTCGACCAGCGCTTCGTTCGCCTCCAGCACGCTCATGTCGACGTCGTGCACATAGTCGAGATAGTCATGCGGGTCGGTGCCATGCTCTTCGATCAGGCCGTACAGCGTCGCGCCGTGCGCGTGGAAATAGGCCTTCTGCACCTTGTGCGCCTCTTCGGCCGAGCAATGCAGCAGGCGCTGGACATATTCGCCGATTCGCGCATCGATCATCGCGAACAGATTGGCGCTCGCCGGATAGAGCGTATTGTCCAGATCGAAGATCCAGTTGCGGACGTGCGAGAGCGAGGCGAGCATCGCCGGGGCGTGTAGGGGGTGCCCTCCGTCGCCGCAAGCGCGGAGCGAACCGGCTGTCCTGCGGACACCCGCGTCCGCTGGTAAACCCAAAGGAAACCACTTGCCGCTTAGGTGAAACACTTCTGGGACAAGGGTGTGGGTATGCGAGTGGCGTTGCGCGTAGGATGGATGCACACGGCTGCGCTGGGCGGCCTCGTGGCGCTCGGCGCCTGCAGCGGCGGTGGCGGCGGTGGCGTTGCGACGCCGCCTGCGCCCGCCCCGCTGCCGGCGCCTGTCCCCACGCCGACGTCGACCCCGACCCCCACTCCGACACCAACGCCAACTCCTACACCGACCCCGACCCCGACACCGACCCCGACACCGACCCCGGCGCCGGTGCCGGTGCCGGTGCCCGCACCGACGCCGACGCCCACACCGGTGTCGACCGTCAATTACGACACCGCCGAGTATCGCAGCACGGCCGGCGCGGTGTCGATGCGGGCCCTGGTCGCCTACAACAGCGGAGCCACCGGCAGCGGCATCCGGGTCGGCGTGATCGATTCGGGCATCGACCTGCAGAGCGCCGAGTTCGGCGACTGCTCGGGGGGGCTCGGGGTCGGCACCTGCCGGATCCTGTCGAGCTCGAGCGATCCCGGCGGCAACGGCACGGTGGACGATGTCGGCGGGCATGGCACGGCGGTGGCGTTCACCATTGCCGGCCGGCGCAACGACGTGGGCACGCACGGCGTGGCCTTCAACGCGCAGCTCGTCGTCGAGCGCGCCGACCAGCCGGGCAGTTGCAACGGCACCGATACCAGCACCTGCAAATTTTCCGACAGCGCCATCGCGCAGGGCCTGGACCGGGCGCGGCAGGCCGGCGCACGCGTCGTCAACATCTCCCTCGGCGGCGACTCTGCCTCCACGACCCTGGCCGCGGCGATCGATCGTGCCACGGCGGCGGGGGTGATCGTGGTGATCTCCGCCGGCAATGACGGGGCCGCCAATCCGGACGCCTTTACCAGTGCCGCCAACAACGCCGCGATCGCCCGCGGGTTGGTGATCATCGCCGGATCGGTGAATGCAAGCGATGTGATTTCCAGCTTCTCCAACCGTGCCGGCAGCTCGGCCGCCGTCTATCTGACCGCGGTCGGCGAGGGCGTGCGCGCGCCGGATGCGAACAACACGGCCTATATCTGGTCCGGCACTTCCTTCTCGGCGCCGCAGATCACCGGCGCGATCGCGCTTCTGGCGCAGGCCTTTCCGAACCTTACCGGCAGGCAGATCGTCGACCTGCTCTATGCCACCGCGCGGGACGTCGGCGATCCGGGCGTCGACCCGATCTACGGCCGCGGCGTGCTCGATCTCACCCGCGCGTTCCAGCCCGTGGGCACCATGTCCGTTGCCGGCACCAATGCGGTGATCTCGCCGACGATCAACGGCACGCTGAGCGGGCCCATGGGCGACGCCAGCCAGGGCGCGCTCGGCATGGCGGCGCTCGACTCGTTCGGCCGTGCCTATGCGACGACGATCACCAACAGCTTCCAGCGCCAGGGCCTGTCGCGCAACCTGCCGGCGCTGATGGCGACGCGCGACCGCAGTTTCTCGGTGGGCGGCGACCAGATGCGGGTGGCGGTGTCGCTCGTCCCCGCGGTCGATTCGGTGCGGATCGAGCCGCTGGGCATCACCAGCCGCGATGCCGGCGTCGCCCGCATGCTGGCGACGACGGTGAGCGGCAGGCTTGGATCGACCGCATATTTCGCGTTCGGCGCCTCGCAGAGCGGCAATGTGCTGACCGCGCAGCTGGCGGGCCGCGACGACCCCGCCTTCCTGATCGCGCGCGATCCGTTGAGCAACGCCGGCTTCGATACCGATGTCGGCGGATCGGCGGCGGTGCGCCAGGCGATCGGCCGCTGGGGCGTGACCATCGCGAGCGAAGTCGGCGACGTGCTCAGCCAGGGCGCGGGCGACGCGGCGGTGCTGCAGGCGCGGTGGCTGCGCTTTGGCTATGGCCGCAGCACCGTCGCGATCGATCGGCGCTTCGGCGGGCTCAATGCGAGCGTCGGGATCACCCGCCTTTCGGAGGACAACACGGTGCTCGGCGCCCGGTTCAGCGCCGGCCTCGGCGCCGCGCGGGCAACCAGCCTGTTCGCCGACCTCGGACTGCGCTGGGATCTCGGCATCGGCTGGAGCCTGGGCGGGTCGCTCCGCCAGGGCTGGACCAATGTTCGGCTGCGGGAGGGCATTCGCGGCGCGGGCCTGATCCGCACCAACGCCTGGGCGGCCGATATCGGCAAGGACGGGCTGTTCGGCAGCGATTCCATCGGCCTGCGGATCGCCCAGCCGCTGCGGGTGGCGCGCGGCGGAATCGGGCTCACCCTGCCGCAGGGCTGGGATTACGACACGCTCAGCGTGACCAGCTGGAGCAGCGAGCGGATCAACCTGGCGCCGGTGGGCCGCGAGATCGATTACGAGCTTCGCTACCATTGGCGCTTCGCCGACGGCGATGTGAGCAGCAACCTGTTCCTGCGCCGCCAGCCCGGCAACATCGCCGCGATGCCGAGCGACCTCGGCGGCGCGGTACGGTGGAGCTGGGGCTTCTGACGGCTTCCCCTGGCGGCGGCGCGCCTGTATCGCGGGCGTCCTGCCAGGGGAGACGCCATGATCGAGATCGCCAGCGCGCGGCTGACCGCCGCGATCAACCCGCACGGAGCCGAGCTTGCGTCGCTGCGCGATCCTGCGGGACGTGCGTTGATGACCGATGGCGATCCCGCCTTCTGGTCCGGCCGGGCGCCGCTCTTGTTCCCCATCGTCGGGCGGCTCGCGGGCGATCGCTATCGGCTCGACGGGCGCGACTACAGCCTGCCGCAGCACGGCTTTGCGCGCCGGCGCGATTTCGCGCTGGTCGAGCAGGCGGCGGACCGCGTGACCTTCCGACTGGCGGACGATGCGGAAACCCGCGCGGCGTACCCCTTCGCCTTCACGCTCGACGCAACCTATCGGCTGGAAGAAGCGACGCTGTGGATCGAGATCGCGGTGACCAACCGCGACACGCGCGACATGCCCGCCAGCTTCGGCTTCCACCCCGCCTTTGCCTGGCCGCTGCCCTATGGGCGCCCGCGCGCCGCGCACCGCATCCTGTTCGACGAGCCAGAATTTTCTTCGCTGCGGTACATCGGCGAGGGCGGCATCGCCCCGGATCGCCGAGCGAGTCCGGTGGAGGGGCGGACCCTGCCGCTGTCCGACGACCTGTTTACCGCCGATGCGCTGATCTGGGATCAACTCGCCAGCCGCGGCCTGCTGTACGGTGCGGAAGAAGGCCCGCAGCTCCGAATCCGCTTCCCGGACACCGGCGTGCTCGGCATCTGGACCAAGCCCGGCGCGCGCTTCGTCTGCGTCGAGCCCTGGTGGGGAATCGCCGATCCGGCGGGCTTCACGGGCGAGATCTGGGACAAGCCCGGGATCCAGCGGCTGGCGCCAGGCGAGACGCGGCGCTTCGGCATGGACGTGACGCTGGTCGACTGAGGGACAGGTGGGGGCGCCACTCGCTGCTGGCTAAAAACCCCGCCACCGACTAAGGCGTCGCGATTCTCCCTCCCGTTCGAAGCACCCGCATGCCCCCCTCCGATCGTCGTACGTTCGCCATCATCTCGCACCCGGACGCGGGCAAGACCACGCTTACCGAAAAGCTGCTGCTGTTCGGCGGTGCGATCCACCTTGCCGGCGAAGTGAAGGCGCGCGGCCAGGCGCGGCGCGCGCGATCGGACTGGATGAAGATCGAGCAGCAGCGGGGCATCTCGGTCACCAGCTCGGTGATGACCTTCGAGCGCGACGGCATCACCTTCAACCTGCTCGACACGCCGGGCCACGAGGACTTCTCGGAAGACACCTACCGCACGCTGACCGCGGTGGACTCGGCGGTGATGGTGATCGACGTCGCCAAGGGTATCGAAAGCCAGACGCGCAAGCTGTTCGAAGTGTGCCGCCTGCGGAACGTGCCGATCATCACCTTCGTCAACAAGGTCGACCGCGAGGGCCGCGAGGTGTTCGCGACGCTGGACGAAGTGGCCGAGCTGCTCCAGCTCGACGTGGTGCCGATGACCTGGCCGGTGGGCATGGGCGGCACCTTCGAGGGCATTTTCGATCTCGCCAACAATCGCCTGCTGCTGCCCGAGGGCGACAGCCGCGAGTTCCACGGCAAGGTGATCCAGACCAGCGGCGTGAACGATCCGCAGCTCGATGCGATCGTCTCGCCAGCCAATCTCGCCAAGCTGCGCGAGGATGTCGAGCTGGCGCAGGCCGGCTACGAGACCTTCGACGGCGAGGCCTATCGCAACGGCGACATGACGCCGGTCTATTTCGGCTCCGCGCTGAAGGAGTTCGGCGTCGATTCGCTGATCGCCGCGATCGCCAAGTTCGCGCCGCCGCCGCACGCGCTGCCCGCCGAACCCGCGCCGGTCGAGCCGACCCGCGACGAGGTGACCGGCTTCGTGTTCAAGGTCCAGGCCAATATGGACCCCAACCACCGCGACCGCATCGCGTTCATGCGGCTGGTCTCGGGCACGTTCAAGCGCGGCATGAAGCTGACGCCGACCGGGCATGGCAAGCCGATCGCGATCCACTCGCCGATCCTGTTCTTCGCCCGCGAGCGCGAACTGGCCGACGAGGCGTTTCCGGGCGACATCATCGGCATCCCCAACCACGGCACGCTGCGGGTGGGCGACACGCTGTCCGAGCGCGCGGGCGTCCGCTTCACCGGGCTGCCCAACTTCGCGCCGGAAATCCTGCGCCGCGTGGCGCTCAAGGACCCGACCAAGACCAAGCAGCTGCGCAAGGCGCTCGACGACCTCTCCGAAGAGGGCGTGATCCAGGTCTTCTATCCGGAAATCGGATCGAACTGGATCATCGGCGTGGTCGGCCAGCTGCAGCTCGACGTGCTGCTCAGCCGTCTGGATGCGGAATACAAGGTCGGCGCGGTGCTCGAGCCTTCGCCCTACGACACCGCGCGCTGGGTCGCGTCGGACGATGCCGCCGCGCTGAAGGAGTTTCTGGACCTGAACCGCGGCGCGCTCGCCAAGGATCGCGACGGCAATCCGGTCTTCCTGGCCAAATCGGCCTGGGAAGTCGGCTATATCGCCGAGCGCTACAACAAGGTCAGCTTCGCGGCGACGCGCGAGCGGTAACCGCCCCTCCGTCATTCCGGCGAAAGCCGGAATCCATTGGGGTCTAGGTCAGGGCTCCTGCGACGGCGGAGTGGCGACTGGATCCCGGCTTCCGCCGGGATGACAATTGCTTACGCGGCGACGCGCTGCGGCTCGCGCCCGCGTTCGCCCAGACCGCTGGCGATCCAGTCGCGGATCCGCTCGGCACGGCCGCGATCGGCTTCGAACTTGGCGAGCAGTTCCTCGGCGCCCTCGGTGGGGCTGCCGGCGGCGCGCATCATGGCGAGGACTTCCTGCTGGGCGGCAATGTGGCGCTCGGCGAGCACCACATTCTTCTCGGCTTTGACGAGGTCGGTCGGGGTATAGCTCATGTGGTTATTATAGAAGTAACCATGCGGGAGCGGGAATCGCCCGCTTATTCCACCCAGTCCGCCGCCAGCCGCCGGCTCGCCAGCGCCATCAGCACGCCCGCCACCAGGTACAGGCTAAGCCCCGCCGCGATCGCGTAGCGCAGCCCGTCGGCCGGGCCATAGGTGGGGGCAAGCTGCTTCGAGAGCAGGCCGATCACCCAGCTGCCCAGCCCCAGCCCGATCAGGTTGTTGATCAGCAGGAACGAGGCCGAGGCGGTGGCGCGCATCTGCGGCGGCACGAGGTGCTGGACGGCGGTCAGCACCGGTCCCAGCCACACATAGACCAGCGCCTGCGGCACCAGGAACAGCAGGAACGCGGCCTGCCAGCTCTGCGCCAGCACGCCCGCCACGAACAGCGGCAGGCCGAGGACATAGCTGATCGCGGGCGCGAGTGCGTACCATTTCCGGTTGCGTCGCCCCAGCCGGTCGCCCAGCCAGCCGCCGAGCAGGATTCCGGCAACGCCGCCGGTGAGCAGCAGCCCGCCGAAGAACTGGCCGACCTGCGCGAGGTTGAGCTGGAAGCTGCGCAGGATCAGGCTCGGCAGCCAGAACGCGACGCCGTACCCGCACATCGATCCCGCCGCCGCGCCGAAGGCGAGCAGCCAGAAGCTCGGCTTGGCGGCAAGGATGCCGAACACCCGGCCGAGCGGGATCGCGTCCTTGGCCGGCGCCGCGCGTGGGGGATCGCGGACGATCCACTTGAACGGCAGTGCGATCAGCAGGCCGAGCAGCCCGACGACGAGGAAGGCGGTGCGCCATTCCACCGTCTGCGCGATATAGCCGCCGAGCAGCGCCCCACCCGCCGAACCGAGCGGAATGCCCAGCGAGTAGATCGACAGCGCCCGCGACCGGCGCTCGGCCGGCCAGGCATCGGCAATCAGCGCGTAGCTGGGCGCGACGCCGCCCGCCTCGCCGACGCCGACGCCAAGCCGGTACAGGAACATGGTGGTGAAGCTGTGCGCCGTGCCGCACAGCGCGGTGAACGCGCTCCACACGCCGAGCGACACCGCGATCACCCAGCTGCGGCTGGTGCGATCGGCCAGCATCGCCAGCGGGATGGCGAGCGTCGAATAGAGCAGCGCAAAGGCGAAGCCGCCGAGCATGCCGAGCTGCCCGTCGTCCAGCCCCAGGTCCGCCTTTACCGGCTGGGCGAGGATGGAGAGGATCTGCCGGTCGAGGAAGTTGAAGATATAGACCAGCAGCAGCATCGCGAGGACGAGGCCGCGCGGGGCGGCGGCACGGGTGGGGTGCGGGGGCATGGTGGGTCCTTTGTGCGCTGGCTGCGGCGGTGGTGGTAGCCCTATCGCGAGTCCCCCTCACCCTTCCGCGCCTTCGGCGCTCCCTCCCTCTCCCACAAGGGGAGAGGGAGCGGGGTCGAAACTCCCTCTCCCCTTGTGGGAGAGGGAAGGGGCCCATCGCGCCAGCGATGGGAAGGGTGAGGGGGACTTGGCTCCTCAGAACTTCACCGTCCCGGTCACGAACACCTGGCGCGGATTGCCGTAATAGCCGGTCAGCACGCCTTCGGTGCCCAGCGTCGGGATATAGGCGCCGGCGGGCGTGCGCAGGAAATCGCCGGTATCCTGATTCTGCGCGAGGAAGTTGTAGCCGGATACGATGTAGCGCTTGTCGAACAGGTTACGGCCATGGACGCCGAGCGAGAGCTTCTTGGTGATGTCCCAGTTCACGTTCGCGTCGAACAGCGTGAAGCCCGGCTGGTCGAGCATCGGCGTGCGCAGCTCGAACTGCTGCGAGGCGCTGCGATACGACGCGGTGAAGCTCGCCGCCACCTGACCTTCGCTGCCCACCGGCACCGAATAGCCGATGGTGCCGCTGGCGGTCACATCCGGCGTGTTCTGGATGCGGCGACGGCTGGCGACGTCGATGCCGCGCGAATCGATGAAGCGCTGGTAGCGCGCATCGAGATAGCCGACCGACCAGTTGAGGTTGAGCGTGCCGCCCGGCGCACCGAGATCGCGCGCGGCGACCAGATTGCCTTCGAACTCCACACCGCGCATCCGCGCCTTGCCGGCATTGGTGGTGATGCCGATGAAGCTCTGCTGCCCGTTGATCGTCGTGCCGATCGAACCCGGCACCTGCACATCGGTGTAGTCGGCATGGAAGGCCGCGAGCGCAAAGCTCAGCCGGCGATCGAACAGCGACGCCTTGTAGCCGATTTCGTAGCTGGTCACGGTCTCGGGGTCGAACGACATGAAGTCATAGATTTGCGCCGGGGTGCAGGGGACGCCCGTAGGCGTGCGGCAGGCGGTCGTCTGGCCGCGCGGATCGAAACCTCCACCCTTGAAGCCCTTCGACCAGCTTGCGTAGAGCGTATGGTCGTTGCTCGGCTTGAAGCTGACCGAGGCGCGCGGCGTGAACTTCTTGAAATCGGCGCTGCCGCGGAAATCGGACGTGGTGGCGAACAGCGTCCCGGTGCCGCCGAAGGTGGGCGAACCGCCGCCCAGATAGGTCTGCCGCAGCACGCGCGACTGGCGCTGGTCCCAGGTATAGCGGCCGCCCGCCGAGACGCTGAACATTGGCGTCACGTCGTAGGTGAAATCGCCGAACACCGCGACGGTGTCGGTCTTCACGTCGCCGAAGGTCAGCGCGGTCACGCCCCCGGGCAGCCGCACGTCGAACACCGTCTTCGCCTTGGCATCGAGATAATAGACCCCGAGCAGGCCGGAAAGGCCGCCGGTATCCACCAGCAGCTGCGCCTCCTGGCTGAACTGCTTGTTGTTGTAGAAGGCCGGCACGTCGACCTGCACGGCCGGCAGCGCGTCGAAGTCGATCGGGGTGGCGCTGTCGTCCTTGCGATAGGCGGTGATCGAGCGGAAGGTCAGCCAGTCGGCGGCGTGCAGCTCGGCGAGGCCGGTGATGCCCCAGGCCTTCACGTCCTGCCGCGGGGTGACCAGCCCGCCTTGCGAATCGAACTTGTCGATCAGTACCGGCGTGCCGCTGACGATGCCCGCAATCAGCCGGTGGCCGCCGCGGGTGTTGCTCTTGTCATGCGTATAATCGCCGGAGACCCGGAAGAAGGCGCTGCTGCTCGGCTCGTATTCCACCGTGCCGCGCGCGGCCCAGAGGTTCTTGTTGTAATTGTCCTGCCCGGTGGTGAGGTTGGTGCCGAAGCCGCCGCGGCTCAGCCGCGCGCCGGCGGCGCTCACCTTGAGGCCGGTGTCGCCGATGGGGGCGCTGCCGCTGACGACCAGATCGGCCTGGTTGTACGTGCCATAGGTGCCGCGCACCTGCAGCGCGGGATCGGTGGCGATGCGCTTGGTGACGTATTTCACCGCGCCGCCGATCGTGTTGCGGCCATAGAGCGTGCCCTGCGGACCGCGCAGCACCTCAATCCGCTCTACGTCGTAGATGTCGAGCACGGCTGCCTGCGGGCGATTGAGGTACACATCGTCGAGATAGAGGCCCACGCCCGCTTCGAACCCGGCGACCGGATCCTGCTGGCCGACGCCGCGGATGAAGGCGGACAGCGTGTTGTTGGTGCCGCGCGACACCTCCAGCGAGACGTTCGGCGCGGACTGGGCGATGTCGGTGATGTCGAGCGCGCCTGCCGCGTTCAGCTGCGCGCCGCTGATCGCGGTGACTGCGATCGGTACGTCGATCAGGCTTTCGGCGCGGCGGCGGGCGGTGACGATGATCTCGCCGTCCTGCGCCTGCGCGGCTTCGGCGGTCTGGCCCGCGGCCTCGCTGTCCTGCGCGAAGGCGGGTGTGGCGGCCAGCAGCGCCACGCTCGCGAGCAGGGCGATACGAACGGAATCGTGCCGTGACATGGTAATCCTCCCCTGGTGCAACCCATCTTTGAACGCGGGTTGTAAGCCGTTGCAGGACGCTATACTGAAACCTGAACCGGGTTTCAACTTGGGAATGAAAGGGCAGGCGAATGAAGGCGGAGGAGCGTGGCGGATCGGCCACTTCCCGCGCGGCGGGCGAGGGGGTGTCCGGCGATGCCAAGGTGCCGCGCACCGAGCGCGGACGGCGAACGCTGCGCGCGATTCTGGATGCCGCCGCCGCCGAGTTCGGCGAGAAGGGGTTCCACGAAGGCTCGATCAGCGGGATCACGCGGCGGGCGGGCGTCGCGCTGGGCAGCTTCTACACTTATTTCGATTCGAAGGACGCGGTGTTCCGCGCGCTGGTCCGCGACATGAGCGAGCAGGTGCGCGAGCATGTCGGCCCTGCGCTGCGCGGCGCCCGCGACCAGATCGATGCCGAGCGAGCGGCGCTGCTCGCCTTCATCCGCTTCGCGCGCACCCACAAGGAAATCTACCGCATCGTCGACGAGGCCGAGTTCGTCGATCCCGCCAGCTTCCGGCACCATTATGCGAGCACCGCCGAGCGCATCGCCGCACGGTTGCGCGCTGCCGCGGATCGCGGCGAGGTGCGCGACGATGTGGGGGAGATCCATGCCTGGGCGATCATGGGGATGAACGTGTTTCTGGGACTGCGCTACAGCGTGTGGGACGAAGGTACGCCGCCCGAGGCGATTGCCGACGTGGTGGCACAGCTGCTGGCGCGAGGAATCGGCACGGGCCGGTGAGCGCTTGCGATGCCCGCGTAATCGATCGCGTAATGCCCCACCGCCGCGCGGCGTTGGGGCGATGACGGCGGCGGGTTGGGCATCGATCACTTTCCCGGCGCTCTATTGGCTGGTGCCGAGCCTGTTTGGAATTCTGGCGATGATCAGCGCGTCGGCACCCTTTTTCATCGCCGCGCGCAATGATTGGCTGACGCTCTAATCGCCGCGCACGGCAGCCCTGCCTCCAACCTTTGAACCGCATAGATTGTGGGGCTAGTGGCGCGCTACGATGGAGTAGGAGCGGACCGGGCCTGCCCGGCCCCGCACTATTTCTTCGCGAGCAGATCCTTCAGGCCGGCCAGCGCATTGACCGGGGCTGCTTCGTCCTCGCCCTTCACCCCCGCCGCGCGCAGCGCCTCGGCGGCCCGCGGGCTGCGCGGATAGGGATCCAGCTCGAGCGCCATCGTCTCGGCGGCGGCCTCGCCCAGATCGATGGTGCCGCCGCTATAGAAGACGGTGTCGCACTCGTCCTCGGTCAGTTCCACCTCGTCCTCGCCCGCGGCGGCCGGTTCGGGCACGAAGCGAATCGCGAAATCCTGTTCCACCTTGGCCGGCAGCGGATCGCCGGTGACGACGCAGGCCTGCGTCAGCCGGGCGGAAAGATGGCCGCGCGCCACCACGCCCTGCGCGTCGCGGCGGAGGTGGTAGACGGCGTCGAGCTTCTCGATCGCCTTCAGGCCGAAGCGGCGGCTGAGTGCGGCGCGCTCACCCTCGTCGGCGGTGATCTGGACGTCGCTTTCGCCGGCGCCGATCTGGTCGAGCCGGTGCGGGCGGGAAAATTCGGGGTCGGTCATTCGGGAACTTCTCCTGCGATCACACGCGCGATCGGCATCGCCGCCAGCGCATCGCGAAAGGCGCGCAAGCGCGCCTCGACATGGGTGAGGGCGGCGGGCGAGGGCGCCTCGCCGCGGTAAAGGTTGCGGACCAGCGCGGGAGCGAGGTCGCCCTCGGCCAGGCCGCTGCGATAGGCGCCCAGCCGGCCGCCCAGCATGCCCATCATCCGGCCGACATGCTTGCCGACGATGATGTCGCCGATGCCGATCTCGCGCAGCTGGCCGTCCATGTCCTCGATGAAGCATTCCGCCACCGCGGTGCTGACCGGGATGCCGGCCGGTTCTGCCTCCAGCCGGAGCAGCACCATGCAGAGGACCGCGGCGATCATGTCGAACCGGCCGTCCACCGTATCCGGCACCGCCCCCTCGGTGTACCAGTGCGGCGCCCGGCCGCGCGCCACCACGCCCGCATAGAGCTGCGGCGCGGTGCCGCGATCGGGCCGGCCGAAGAGCCGCTGGAGCATTCGCATCGCCGTTGTTCGTGCCTTCCGCTGTCGCGACCTTGTTTGGCCGCATTTTGCCGCATATTGAGGCCTTCGGCCCGCGATGCAATCCGGGGGTCGCATGTGTTTGCCTGGAGAACCTGATGTCGCTTCCCGTTCGCACGCTCGGCACCGCCGCGTTGTTGGTCGTGCTCGGCACCACCGCCTGTACGCCGGTGCGGACGCATCAGGGCTATGTCGTCGATCACGATCTGGTCGCCTCGGTGCAGCCGGGCGTCGATACGCGCGATTCGGTGCTGCAGACGCTGGGCCATCCCAGCTTCACCAGCCAGTTCAACGAAGGCGAGTGGTTCTACGTCTCGCGTGACAGCAGCAACTTCGCGTTCCGCAATCCGGCGGTGAAGACGCAGACCACGCTGCGCATCCGGTTCGATCCCGCGGGCAATGTCACCGCGATCGACCAGACCGGTGTCGAGCTCGCCGCGTCGATCGATCCCTATGGCAAGACGACGCCGACGCTGGGGCGCCGCCGCAGCTTCTTCTCGGATCTGTTCGGCAATATCGGCACCGTCGGTGCGCCGGGTGCGGGCGCCGGTGGTGGCGGCAACACCGGCCCGTAATTTCCTTTCATTCGGCTGACCGGGTCGTTCGCGGGTGGTTCAGCGCAGCTTCTTCATGGATCCTCCCAAGCCGGCCTTCGGACCGGCGGGTTCGATCAGGATGGAGAAGCATATGAAGAAGCTCGTACCCTTCGCCCTGCTGACGGCCATCGCGGCGCCTGCGCTGCTGGTGCCGGCAAGCGCGATGGCGCAGTCCCGTGCCGAACTGCGCGAAGATCGCCGCGACATTCGCGATGCCGAACACGATCTGCGCCGCGCCCAGTGGTCCGGCGACCCACGTCGCGTCCGCGAGGAACGCCGCGACGTGCGCGAGGCGCACCGCGAATATCGCGAGGACCTGCGCGACCGCGACCGGCGCTGGGCGGACAATGACTGGCGTAGCTGGCGCGACCGGAACCGCGGCCTCTATGCCCGCGGCGACTGGCGGGCACCGTTCCGCTACTATCGCTTCCAGCCGGGTGCGCGCATCGGCACCGTCTATTACGATCCGCGCTACGTGATCGGCGACCCCTGGCGCTACCACCTGCCGCGGCCCGGCGCCTATCAGAGCTGGGTGCGCCATTATAACGACGTGCTGCTCATCGACACCCGTCGCGGCACCGTGATCCGGGTCCTGCCCGGCTTCTACTGGTAAACAAAAAAGCGGCCGCACCGACGATGTCGGTGCGGCCGTTTCCAGGTTGCGGGTTATCCAAAGGATCTGTTGCGTGCGGAGAACGCCAGAACCTGGCCGCGGTTCCACGGAAATCATATCCGGATCGGCGCAATCATTTGGCAGAAAAATGCCGTCGCCATCGAGGGTTGCGTCGCGATTTGCCAAGTTCCTGAATTGTTCGGGTTGCCTTGGCTGCGTTCCATCGCAAACATGAGGATATCCGAATCGGATGCATCGCCCGGGGGGGAGTGCTGATGACTCTGAACATTGTCGATGCCGTTACGCGCGAACTCACCTTGTTCGCTGCGGTTTTCATTGCGCTGGGCGGAGTGGACGATTTTCTCGTCGACCTGCTCTTCCTTTATTATTGTGCCGGTGCGCGGCATCGGCGGCGCCACGGGTCTGTCGGGCGCGGCCATTCGGTCGCGCATCGTTTCGCGATTTTCGTGCCTGCCTGGGACGAATCCGCGGTGATCGGCCAGATGCTGCGTGCGATGCTCGCCCGCTGGGCGGCAGGTCCCTATCGCATCTATGTCGGGACCTATCCCAACGACCTCGCGACGATCGCCGCAGTGGCCATGGTCGCCGAAGCGGATGCGCGGGTGCGGCTCGTCATAGGCCCCCGTCCGGGCCCCACGACCAAGGCCGATTGCCTGAACGCGCTCTGGGCGGCGCTGGAACGGGACGAAGCCGTGGAAGGGAATCCCTTCACTGCGATCGTCCTGCACGATGCGGAGGACGTGGTGCATCCGCAGGAGCTCGCGGTCTATTCCCGCTGGATCGATTCGCATGCCGCAGTGCAGCTGCCGGTGGCGCCCCTGTGCCAGCCGGGATCGCGGCTGGTGTCCGGCCACTATCTCGACGAATTCGCGCAGTCGCACGGCGCGACGCTGCTCGTGCGGCAGATGCTGGGGGCGAGCCTGCCGCTTGCGGGGGTCGGTTGCGCCATCCGTTGCGACGTCCTGCGGCAGATCGCCCAGGCGCGCGGCGTGCCGTTCGATGCGACCAGCCTCACCGAGGATTATGAGCTCGGCCTCAGCTTGCGTGCGATGGGTGCGCGCAGCGCCTTTGTGCGCGTGCCGGAAGCGCCGGGGGGCGCACCGGTAGCCGTGCGCGCCTATTTCCCGGCCACGGTGCACGCAGCGGTGCGGCAGAAGGCGCGCTGGATGGCGGGAATCGCGCTTGCCGGGTGGGACCGGACGGGCTGGGGGCGCCGCTGGGATCTGGGGGACCACTGGATGCGGATGCGTGACCGGCGGGTGGCGCTGTCGATGCCGGTGCTCGCCATCGCCTATGCCGCACTGCTGTGCTGGGGCCTGTCGCTGCTCTGCCATTGTATCTTCGGGGTGCCGTCCCCGGCGCAGGACGTGCTGCTGCAGAAACTTGTCGCTCTCAACCTGCTGCTGCTGGCCTGGCGGCTGACGATGCGCACGGCGCTCGTTACCCGGTTGCACGGCTGGCGGGAGGGGCGGTGGGCCGGGCCGCGCATGGTGGTGGCCAACTATATCGCCCTGCTCGCGGCCCGGCGCGCGTTGTGGATCTATATCGGCCTGCTCGCCGGCGGTCCACTCCGCTGGGACAAGACCGCACATCAGTTTCCCGCATCCCCGTTCGACCTGGGCCTGGCAGCGGCATGAGCCGCGCCGGCCGAGGCCGCCCGCTGCGGTTCGTCGGCACGGTGGCACTGGGCTGGATCGGGCTGCGGCTGGCGATGCTGTGGCCTTTGGGGTCCGGGACGCCGACGACCGGGGTCCACCTGCCGCTGACGACCCCGGTGGCCCCCGGCATCTTCGTTCCGCAGCCCGCCATCCGCGCGACGGTCCGGATGGCGCTTGCCGACGCACCGGCGCTTCTCGCCGGCCACCGCCCGGGCGGACCGCTCGGGCCAAGCGCGTCACGCACCCCGCTGCCCTGGTCTCGTGCGGAGCCCGTGTCCTCGGCCGACCAGACGGAGGGGGCCGGCGCTGCATCGATGCGGGCCGTGGATGCCGTGCTGCCGCCGCAGCCGGCGGCGCCGGCGCTTCCTGGCGCCCGACGACGATGGAGCGGCAGCGCCTGGCTCGCGCTTCGACCGGGCCAGGGCATCGGCGCGGCACCGGCGGTGGGGCAGCTCGGCGGGAGCCAATATGGTCTCCGGCTGCTGCGAGCACTGGACTCCAGAGGAAGGGTAGCGGCGTTCGGTCGTATCGCCGGGCCGATGCGGGGGGCGGGCGCGGAGGCTGCGCTGGGGCTGGAGTGGCAGCCGCTCGCTGCGCCCCTGCGGCTGTCGGTCGAGCAGCGATTTGGGCTGGATGGCGGACGGGGTGGTCCGGGCGTCGGTGTCGTCATGGGGCTGGACCGCGGAGCCGCGGGCTTCCGCCTCGAAGCCTATGGCCAGGCCGGCATGATTCTGCGGAACCGGCTGGAGCCCTATGCCGACGGCGCGCTGCGGCTGACCCGCGCCGTCATGCCGGCTCGGGCTGCCGCGCCGGCGATCGGCATCGGTGTCTGGGGCGCCGCCCAGCGCGGTCCGCAGCGGCTCGATATCGGGCCCACCATCCTTGCCCCGCTGCCGATCGGGGCGTTCCACGCGCGCGTCGCGCTCGACTGGCGGCAGCGTATCGCCGTCAGCGCGCGGCCCGGCTCGGGCATCGCGCTGACGCTGGGCAGCGATTTCTGATCCGGCCGCCATGCGA
This sequence comes from Sphingomonas pituitosa NBRC 102491, assembly GCF_001598435.1. Classification (GTDB taxonomy): domain Bacteria; phylum Pseudomonadota; class Alphaproteobacteria; order Sphingomonadales; family Sphingomonadaceae; genus Sphingomonas; species Sphingomonas pituitosa. The sequence continues at coordinate 46,680 of NZ_BCYY01000014.1, read as the reverse complement.
ATCGGCACCTTCGCCCTTTCCCGATCCGGCACAAAGCGGCTAGGTCTTGGTCCGCATGGATCTGTACCTTCCCATCGCCAACCTGTCGGTCAACGCGCTCGTGATCGTGGCGCTGGGGCTGGGCGTGGGCCTGCTTTCGGGCATGTTCGGCGTGGGCGGCGGGTTTCTCACCACCCCGCTGCTGATCTTCTACGGCATCCCGCCGACGGTGGCGGCGGCATCGGCGGCGAGCCAGGTGACCGGCGCCAGCGTTTCCGGGGTGTTCGCGCATTTCCGCCGCAAGGGCGTGGACGTGCAGATGGGGGCGGTGCTCGTCACCGGCGGCATCCTCGGCAGCCTGCTCGGTGCCTGGCTGTTCAAGCTGCTCCAGGCCAGCGGCCAGATCGACGTGGTGATCGGCGTGCTCTATGTCGTGCTGCTCGGGTCGATCGGCGGGCTGATGGGCAAGGAATCGGTCGGCGCGATCCGGGTGTCGCGCGGGGCGCGGCCGCCCAAGGCCCGCAAGCGGCGGCACCATCCGCTCGTCGCCGCGCTGCCCTTCCGCTGGCGCTTCTACGCTTCTGGCCTCTACATCTCGCCGCTCGCGCCGCTGCTGCTCGGGGTGTTCGTGGGTGTGCTGACGATGCTGCTGGGCGTCGGCGGCGGCTTCATCCTGGTGCCGGCGATGCTCTACATCCTCGGCATGGGCACGCAGACGGTGGTCGGCACCTCGCTGTTCCAGACGCTGTTCACCACCGCGGTGGCGACGATGGTCCATGCGACGACCACCAAGGCGGTCGACATCGTGCTGGCGATCCTGCTGCTGCTGGGGTCGGTGGTCGGTGCGCAGCTGGGGGCGCGCTTCGCCGCCAGGGCCAAGCCCGAATATCTGCGGCTGCTGCTCGCGGTGATCGTGTTGCTGGTTGCGGCGCGGATGCTGGCGGGGCTCGCCTGGCGGCCCGACGCGCTCTATTCGGTCGCCGCGGCGTGAGACGCGCCTGGGCGCTCGTGCTGCTCGCGCCCCTGCTGATGGGGCAGGCCAAGCCCGAGCTGGTGCCCGACGTTTCCCAGCGCGATATCGAGATCGCTTACAGCTTCACCGGCGCCGAGCTGCTGCTGTTCGGCGCGATCCTCTATCCCGGCGGCCGCGCGCCGGGCGAGGGCGAGCGGCCGGCGGATATCGTCGTGGTGATCAAGGGGCCGACCGAATCGGTGGTGGTCCGCGAAAAGTCGAAGGTCGCGGGCATCTGGGTCAACGCCGCGCAGATGCGCTACCGCTCGGCGCCGAGCTTCTACGCGATGGCCTCGTCGCGACCGATCCGCCGACTGGTCGACGAGCGGACCCGCGCGATCTACGAACTCGGGCTCGACAGCCTCCAGCTTTCGCCAGCTTCGGGCGCCACGCCGCAGATCCAGCAGCGCTTCGACAGCGGCTTCGTCGACCTCAAGCGGCGCAGCGGGCTGTTCTACGAGGCGCCGGGCGCGGTGGAGATCACCGGCGGCGTGCTCTACCGTGCGCGGCTCACCATCCCGGCGCGCGTGCCGGTGGGGCGCTTCACTGCAGAGACCTTCCTGATCCGCGACGGCCGCGTGCTGGCGGCGGCGGTGCGGCCGATCGAGATCCGCAAATCGGGCTTCGAGCGGTTCGTCGCGACCAGCGCGGACCGCCACGCCATCGTCTATGGCCTGGTGGCGGTGGGCGTCTCGTTCCTGTTCGGCTGGGGGGCGGGCGCGCTCTGGCGGCGCTTCTGACGCGCTTGGACACGCAACCTTAACCCCCGCGCGCGCATGCTGCCTCCGCCTTTTTGGGGGATGCACGATGGAAGGCCAGTTTCGCGTCGGTGGGTTCGAGAGTGAAGCGACGGGCGGCGGCTTGCCGGTCGGACGCGTGCCGGGCGCGGCACGCGCGATCGGCGCGGTGTTCGAGATCGCCGGCGCCTCGAGCCAGGTGCTGCTCGATCTCGCCGAACTCGATGCGATGGCCGGCAGCGACGATGCCGCGCTCGCCAATGCGGGCCAGGTCGGCGCGCAGGTCAAGATCCGCGTCGGCAGCGCGTGGCTGATCGCCAGCATCCGCACCGCGCGGCTCGATCCCTCGGGCGCCCGCGTCGCGGCGGCGATCGACTTTCTCGGCGAGGGGGACGAGGAGCGGTTGACCGGCAAGCTCTACCGCTTCCGTCGCGGCGTAACCCGCTACCCGACGCCGGGGGCCGAGGTGTTCCCGGTCACCACCGCCGATCTCCGCCAGATCTACGCCGCGGACGATCGCCCGCATATCGAGATCGGCACCGTCTATCCGACGAAGGACATCCGTGCGGCTCTGTATGTCGATGCAATGCTCGGCAAGCATTTCGCGCTGCTCGGCTCGACCGGCACCGGCAAGTCGACCTCCGCCGCGCTGATCCTCCACCGCATCTGCGAACTGGCGCCGCAGGGCCATGTGGTGATGATCGATCCGCACGGCGAATATGGCAGCGCCTTCCAGCACAACGGCGCGCTGTTCGACGTGTCGAACCTGCAGCTGCCCTATTGGCTGATGAACTTCGAGGAACATTGCGAGGTATTCCTCACCAGCGCGGGCAGCGATCGGCAGGTCGATGCGGACATCCTCGCCAAATGCCTGCTGGCCGCGCGCTCGAAGAATCGGATCGGGCAGGAGATCGGCAAGCTCACCGTCGACGCCCCGGTGCCGTACCTGCTCTCGGACCTCACCAACACGCTCACGCTCGAAATGGGCAAGATGGACAAGGCGACGGACACGGCGCCGTACCTCCGTCTCAAGAGCAAGATCGACGAGGTGAAGGGCGATCCGCGCTACGCCTTCATGTTCTCCGGCATGCTGGTGGCGGATACGATGGCAGCGTTCCTGTCGCGCATCTTCCGCCTGCCGGGCGACGGCAAGCCGATCTCGATCATCGACGTGTCGGGAGTGCCGAACGAGATCACTGCGGTGGTGGTGGCGGTGCTCAGCCGGATGGTGTTCGATTATGCGATCTGGTCGCGCGGGGAAGCCAAGCGGCCGGTGCTGCTCGTCTGCGAGGAAGCGCATCGGTACGTGCCGAACGAGCGCAACGCCGATGGCTCGTCGGTGGGGCGGATCCTCAGCCGCATCGCCAAGGAAGGGCGCAAATACGGCGTGTCGCTGGGGCTGATCACCCAGCGCCCGTCCGACCTGGCCGAGGGCGTGCTCTCGCAATGCGGCACCATCCTGTCGATGCGGCTCAACAACGAGCGCGACCAGGCGTTCGTCCGCGCGGCGATGCCGGAAGGTGCGCGGGGCTTCCTCGATGCGATCCCGGCGCTGCGGAACCGCGAGTGCATTGCGGTGGGCGAGGGCGTGGCGACGCCGGTGCGGCTGCTGTTCGACGATCTGGAGCCGGGCAAGCGGCCCGCGTCGGACGATCCGCTCTTTTCCGAGCTGTGGCGCGAGGTGGGCGGCGAGGAGGCGATGCTGGAGCGCACGATCCGCCGCTGGCGGTCGCAGGGGCGGTAAGGCCTAGTCGGCGTCTTCCTTCTGCGCGCCGTGCCCGACGGGCACCGCCATCAGGCCGTGCAGCCTGGCCTGGAACGCACCGAGTGCGCCGCCGGTCAGGCGGCGGACCGAAACGAACGATACCGCGCGCGGATTGACCGCCTGGCCGTTGCGCGTGGTTTCGAAATGGAGGTGCGGGCCGGTCGACAGGCCCGAATTGCCGCTGCGGCCGATCTGTTGGCCCTTGCGCACCGACTGGCCGGGGCGGACCATCACCTTGCTGAGATGCGCATAGCCGGTGGCGAAGCCGCCGCCATGATCGATCCGCACGAGGTTGCCATAGCCCGATGCACCGCCCGCCACACGCACCACCCCATCGACCGCGGCATAGACCGGCGAGCCATAGGGCGCGGCGATGTCGATGCCCTTGTGCATGCGGGTGAAGCCCAGGATCGGGTGCATCCGCATGCCAAAGGCGGAGGAGAAGCGGCCATTGACCGGCATCGTCATCATGCCGGTCTTGCTGCCGGTGCCGCTGGCGTCGAACCATTCGGTCTTGCCGTCGCTCTCCCAGGGGGCGAGCTGGACGCCGTTCGAACAGCCGGTGACGCCGGCATACATCAGCTGGCCGTACTGGACCTCGCCGGTGGCGGCGCGCGCCTGGCCGAGGATCAGGTCGAACCTGCACGACGATCCCAGCTTCGACACCGAGACGCGGGTGGCGAGCGTGCGCAGGAAGCCTTCCACCGCCTTGGCCGGCGCGCCGGCGGCGCGGGCGGAGCGGTAGAGGCTTGATCCGATCAGCCCCTGCACGCGCAGCGGCGTGCGGTCGATCGCGATCGGGATCGACCGAATTGCCAGCGCGGCGCCGGTGCGGACTACTTCGATCCGGCGATCGAAGGCGGCGCGGAAGGCGAGCTTTTCGAGCGGGCGCGGCTGCGACGTGTCGGTGCGGCGCCCCAGCGTCATTTCCAGGACCGTGTTGCGCTGGATCTGGCCGAGCGGCATCGCGCCGGAGACGAGGCTGGCGACGATGCCGGCGTCCGCCTCGCCCACGCCCGAACGCTGCAGCACGCCGCGCAGCATCGTGCCGCTGCCGAGCCGGGCTTCATGCTCGATGATCGGGCGCTCGGGGGTATCGGTGAGCGGCTTGACCAGCCCGGTCGCGGCGACATGGATGCCGGTGCGCGATCCCTTGGCGAGCGGCGCAATCGCCTGGGCCTGCTGCGCCTGTTCGGTCTCGCCGGTCAGCGGGGCGGGCGCGATGCCGGTGATCGGCCGGTCGAAGCCGGGCGACAGCATCCAGGTGGCGGCGCACAGCGCGGCGCAGGTCGCGGCACCGCGAAACCAGGTGGCTGAACCGATATCGGCGCCGAGATCGGGCACGAGGTCGAGTGTCGCGAGCCGCTTGCCGATCCGCCCCGGCACCACCGCGGGGATCGCGCGCGCCAGGCCGCCGCCGCCACCGGCGAGGCCCGAGCCATGATCGTCGCGAAAGAACAAGCGGTGCTGCCCCTAAGACCCGATTGCGCGCGGCAAGAAGCAGCGCGTCCATCGAATCACTCTGGATTCGTGCCCTTAAAGTCAAATTAAGTTTGGCGGCACCGGCCTTCGGACGCGGCGACCCGTGCGGAAGGCGCGGCAAAGCGGCCGGTTCGGGTGCACCGTCAGGAAGTGGTGGAAAAGCGGCGGCAAGGAGTTGCCTAATGCGTCGCGGGCGCCGATCTTGGAAAACGACATGAGCCAGTTCGCCCGTTCGCCCGTCACGGCAGTGCTGGGCCCTACCAACACCGGCAAGACCCACCTCGCCGTCGAGCGGATGTGCGGCCATGCCAGCGGCATGATCGGCTTCCCGCTGCGGCTGCTGGCGCGCGAGGTGTACGACCGCGTCGTCCGGATGAAGGGGCCGACCGAAGTCGCGCTGATCACCGGCGAGGAGAAGATCCTGCCGCCCAAGGCGCGCTGGTTCTGCTGCACGGCGGAGAGCATGCCGCTGGAGCGCGAAACCGCGTTCGTGGCGCTCGACGAGGCGCAGCTCGGCGCCGATCCCGAGCGCGGCCATGTCTTCACCGATCGCCTGCTGCGCGCGCGCGGTCGCGAGGAGACGATGATCCTTGGATCGGACAGCCTGCGCCCGATGCTCAAGGCGCTGGTGCCGGAGGCGGAGATCGTCGGCCGGCCGCGCTTCTCGACGCTCAGCTATGCCGGCGCCAAGAAGCTCTCGCGCCTGCCGCGCCGCTCGGCGATCGTCGCCTTCTCGGCAGAGGAAGTCTATGCCGTAGCCGAGGCGCTACGGCGCTTGCGCGGCGGCGCGGCGGTGGTGATGGGCGCGCTTTCCCCCCGCACCCGCAACGCGCAGGTGGCGATGTTCCAGGCGGGCGAGGTCGATTACCTCGTCGCTACCGACGCGATCGGCATGGGGCTGAACATGGACGTGCACCATGTCGCCTTCGCCTCGCTCCACAAGTTCGACGGGCGGCGCCAGCGCCGGCTGACCATCGCGGAGATGGCGCAGATCGCCGGGCGTGCCGGGCGCCACCAGAAGGACGGCACCTTCGGCGCGCTCCACGAGGAGGGGCCGAGCGCCTTCACGCCCGAGGAAGTGCTCGCGATCGAAGGCCATCAGGTGCCCAGGCTCGAGCATCTCTACTGGCGCGAGGGCGAGCCGGACTTCGCCAGCATCGAAGCGCTGATCGGTAGCCTGGAGCGGAAACCGCACGCGGAGGTGCTGCGCGCCGCACCGCAGGCGACCGACCTCGCGGTGCTCAAGCGGCTCGCCGAGGAAGATTGGGTCCGCGCTCGCGTGCGCCATCCGCGCATGGTCGCGCGGCTGTGGGCGGCGTGCGGACTGCCCGATTTCCGCAAGCTCGGCGTCGATCCGCATGCGCGCTTCGTCGGGCGGCTGTTCGGGCATCTCTCCGAAGGGCGGGGCCATGTGCCGCACCAATGGTTCGCCGACGAGATCCAGCGGCTCGACAATATGGGCGGCGACGTCGAGACGCTGGCCGGTCGCATCGCCGCGGCGCGCAGCTGGGCCTATATCGCCCACCGCGCCGACTGGCTGGAAGAGCCCGCCCATTGGGCCGAGCGCACGCGGGCGATCGAGGAAAAGCTGTCCGATGCGCTCCACGCCAGCCTCACCCAGCGCTTCGTCGACAAGCGGACGACGGTGCTGCTGCGCCAGATCGGTGCCGATGCGTCCACCCTGCCGGTGACGATCGGGCCCGAAGGCGAGGTGAGCGTGGAGGAACATCCGCTCGGCACGCTGGAAGGCTTCCGCTTCAAGGTCGCGGCGGAGGCGCGCGCCGGGGACAAGCGCATGCTGCTCGCCGCTGCCGAGAAGCGCTTGGCGGGCGAATATCGTCGGCGCGGCGCGGCGCTGGCCGCGGCGACCGATGCGGAGCTCTCGCAGGTCGGCACCGCGCTTTACTGGCGCGGGCACGACGTCGCACTGCTCAAGCCGGGCGCGAACCTGGTGCGGCCGCGCGTCCAGCTCGATCGCGCGCTCGACGTGCTGGATCCGCCAGCCAAGGCCGCGGTGCAGGCGCGGCTGGAGCGCTGGTTCGCCGAACGCGTCGCGGGCGACCTGCCGGTGCTCGCCAAGCTCGATGTGATCACGCGGGAGGAAACCGCCGGCGCGCCGCTGCGCGCGCTGGCCAATGCGCTGCTCGAACAGGGCGGGCTGCTCCCCCGCCGCGCGGCGGGCGTGATGATCGAGGCGCTGGACGGACCTGCCCGGCACCGGCTGCGCCGGATCGGCATCACGATCGGCACGCTCGATATTTTCGCCCCCTCGCTGCTCAAGCCGCGCGCCGCCGCGCGCCGCCGTGCGCTGCTCGCGCTGGAAAGCGGTCCGCCCGATGCCGCCGTCGTGCTGCCGCGCGATGCCGCCGGGGCCGATCTCGTCCATGGCTTCCGCCCCTTCGGCGCGCAGGCGGTACGCGTGGATCTGGTCGAGCGGATCGCCTGCGCCGCCCATGAGGCGCGGCAGGGGCGCAAGCCCTTCGCCCCCGATCCGGCGCTCGCCACCTCGATCGGCCTCAAGCCCGAGACGATCGCGCGGCTGATGGCGCAGCTCGGCTTCCGCACCGCTCGCGGCGATGGCGATGCGCCGCAGCGCTGGATCTGGCAGGGGCTGACGCCGCTGGTGAAGCCGAAGCCGGTCCCGGTGCCCGGCAACGCCTTTGCGGCGCTGGCCGCGCTCCGCAATGGCTGAGGCGCCCGTCGGCCATGGCCCGGCGATGCGGCTGGATCGCTTCCTCTGGTATGCCCGGATCGTGAAGACGCGCAGCGCCGCGCAGGCGCTGTGCGAAAAGGGCCTGCTGCGCATCGACGGCCGCCGGGTCGAGCGTTCCTCGGCCTCCGTGCGTATCGGCGCCATCCTCGCCTTCCCGATCCAGGGCAGGGTGCGGGTGCTGCGGGTCGAGGCGCTGCCGATCCGGCGGGGCCCGCCGGGCGAGGCACGGGCCTGCTATGAGGATCTCGTCACCGATCGCGGCGTTCAGGACATGTCCGGCGATTGACGTGGGCCCCGCCCGCGCATAGCAGGACCCCCGCATTGATCGTTCGCAACCAAGGACCGTTTTCCCAATGACCTATGTCGTCACCGACGCGTGCATCCGGTGCAAGTACATGGACTGTGTCGAGGTCTGTCCGGTCGACTGTTTCTATGAGGGCGAGAACATGCTCGTCATCAACCCGAGCGAATGCATCGATTGCGGCGTGTGCGAGCCGGAATGCCCGGCCGAGGCGATCCTGCCCGATACCGAAAACGGCCTCGAAAAGTGGCTGGAGCTGAACCGCACCTATTCGGAGCAGTGGCCCAACATCACCACCAAGGGCGAAGCACCGGCCGACGCCGATGCGATGAAGGCCGAAACCGACAAGTTCGACAAATATTTCTCGCCGAACCCCGGTTCGGGCGACTGACCTGCCCGGCGGCGAGCGCCGCCAGCCTCGACGGGCCCGAAATGGTGCACGGCGCATGGATTTATGCGCCGTTCGCATGACCTTTCACTGGTAATTTTATTACGAGCGTGTTAAAGAGCGCCCGACGAAGGTTGAAAGACTCGCCTTCGCCCGGAGACGCTAGCGTATGCCCCGTGTTCCCTCGTCCGCCGCGTCCCGCGCGCCTGGGCGGGATCCGCAATCCAACCGGGGCCGGTAATTCACGAAAGGTTCCTCGCACATGGCTGCCAAGGCGCTGTCCTTCGATGTCGGCGATTATGTCGTTTACCCCAAGCACGGCGTAGGCCGTGTGATCGAGCTGCAAAAGCAGGAAATTGCTGGAATGCAGCTCGAACTTTACGTCCTGCGTTTCGAAAAAGAGAAGATGACGCTCCGCGTGCCGACCAACAAGGCCGAGAGCGTGGGCATGCGCAAGCTTTCCAGCGACAAGACGCTTCGCGAAGCGCTCGATACGCTGAAGGGCAAGCCCAAGGTCAAGCGTACCATGTGGTCGCGCCGCGCCCAGGAATATGAAGCCAAGATCAACTCGGGCGACCTCGTGTCGATCGCCGAAGTGGTCCGCGACCTGTTCCGCGCCGACGACCAGCCCGAGCAGAGCTATTCCGAGCGCCAGATCTTCGAAGGCGCGGCAAGCCGCCTCGCCCGCGAGCTGGCCGCGATGGAAGAGATCGACGAGCCGGCGGCGCTGGAAAAGATCCTGGACATCCTGCGCAAGGCCGCAGCGATCCACAACAAGGACAAGGTTCCCGCCTGAGGCGCGGACCCGAAGGGTCGGATCAAGAGGGGGCGGAGCCAAAGGCTCGCGCCCCCTTTTCGTACCAGTCCGATCGTGTATTATGGTAACAATACACGATCGGGAGATTCGACATGCGTCCGTTGCTCGTCCTCGCACTGCTGCCCATTGCCACTGCCTGCCACGCCAGCTGGGGCGACAGCAAGGGTACCAAGGTCGAGGCCAGCGGTACCGGCACCAGCCGCAGTTTCGCCGCCACGGGCTTCACCGGCGTCGCGCTGAAAGGCTCGGACGATGTCGACGTACGCACCGGCCCGACTTTCTCGGTCCAGGCGGAAGGCGAACCTGCGGTGCTCGACCAGCTCGACATCCGCCTCGACGGCAAAACGCTCAACGTGGGCCGCAAGAACCGCGCCGGGGTGATGTGGGACAAGGGCGGCGCGGCACGGATCCACATCGTGATGCCGCAGCTGCGCGACGCGACCGTCGCGGGATCGGGCACGATGCAGGTGGACCGCGCCGTCGGCAAGTTCGAAGGGGTGGTCGCGGGATCGGGCGACCTCAGCATCGCGGCGATGGCGGCGGAAGAGGCGTCGCTGTCGATCGCGGGATCCGGCAATATCACGCTGGCGGGGCGTGCGGACAAGATGGACCTCTCCGTCGCCGGGGCAGGCGACCTGAAGGGCCAGCAGTTCACCGCCAAGCGCGCAGACATCTCGATTGCAGGCTCGGGCAGCGTGCGCGCCAATGTCGGCGGTCCGGCTTCGGTCTCGATCCTCGGCTCGGGCGACGTCGAGCTGCGCGGCGGCGCGACGTGCGAGGTGAGCAAGATCGGGTCGGGTGATGTGAAGTGTTCGTAAGGGGGCGTCGGGGATCCCGGACCGCTGCGGAGCGCGGGTAACCGTCCGACGGTGACCTCCGTTGCAGCCAGGGCGGCTTGTGCGTACCCGCTTCCTCCGGGGAAAACTTGCGTGGGGGCGGCGCTATGCACAAGCTTATAGCAGTGGTGGTATTGGCGGCTGCGCTCGTATCGATTTTCGGCCCCGGTGCATTTCGGGGCCGCGCGGAGCTTCCCTTCGGTCGCCCCGAGCCGCAGCTCGTAGACATCAAACCCGGCCCTCTCGGGGTGGATGATTTCTGGATGCTCGTCGACCATTCCGCGCTGGCCGCCAGCGCCGATGCGCAGCTCGACGACCTGCGCACCAGTCTGCGTCGCTTAACCCCTGAGCAGATCGTGGACTTCGAGAAGCTGTTCACCCGCGTCCTACGGGAATCCTATTCCTGGAACCTGTGGGGTGCCGCGTATGTGGCGAACGGGGGAGCCTCGGATGACGGCTTCGAGTATTTCCGATGCTGGCTGATCTCGCGGGGTCGAAAAGTCTTCGAAGCCGTGAAAGCGGACCCAGACGCGCTTGCGGCCGTGGCGAACGATGGCAGCGGCGAGCTCGAGTTCGAGCGCTTCGCCTATGCCGCCAGCGAGGTCTGGGCGGAGAAGACCGGCAGGGATCCGAACGCGATGCCGCTCGGCCCGCGCGCGGCCTTCAGCGACAAGCCAAGCGGCGTCCCCTTCGACGAGAACGCAGGCGAACTGGCGCGACGCTATCCCAAGTTGTGGAAGCGATTCGGCAATCGCTGACGCCGAGCACGGTCGCGACCACGAAAATCCCCTTTGTTCTCGAAGGCGGTGACGCGATGGGGCGTCACGCCGCTAGCGGGAACCGCAGCAATTTGCGCTCTGTCGCCACCAGCGCCTCCGCACCCGGTCCCACGGCCCGCACGATCTCCGGATGTCCCGCATCCAGCCCGCCGGTGAGGGCGCCGAACGCCGGCAGGATCAGCTTGGTCCCGGTCGCCACGAAGCAACGCCGCGCGACGTGGCGGCCGCGCACCGTCAGCCGCAGCTTGGGGTGGAAGTGGCCGGACAGCTCCGGCCGCGTCTCGCCCGCTTCGGCTTCGTGGCGCAGCACCAGTCCCTCGACCTCGACTTCCTCGTGCACGGTGCCGCCGCAATGGTCGACCAGCACCGAATCATGGTTGCCGGTGATCCAGTGCCAGGCGAGCCTGCACGTCAACGCCGTCAGCATCGCGCGCGCCTCGGCGGGCAGCCGCTCGCAGCCCTCGACGTCATGGAAGCTGTCGCCCAGGCACCAGAGTTCGATCGGCGCGACCCGCTCGACCAGCGCTGTCAGCCCGGCGAGCGTCGCCAGCGTGTCGTAGGGCGGCAGCATCTGGCCGCCCAGTGCGAACCAGCTCGCCTTCTCGAAATGCAGGTCGGCGACGAGCAATGCCCGCCGGGCCGGCCAGTAGAGCGCGCCTTCTGGCAGCGCGCGAAAGTCGTGGCCGGCGAACGAAAGGGGAACCATGGGTCTGCTATCCCGCTTCCGTTCGCCGGCGTCAATGGGCGTCAGGCCGCAACCGTGGCGCGCACGACTCCGGTCGTCTGGCCCAGCGCGCCGAGGATGCGCACCCAGGAGCGGATGCCCTTGTGGAAGCTCTTCAGCTCGTACTTTTCGTTGGGCGAGTGGATGTTGTCGTCGGGCAGCGCGAAGCCGACCATCACGCTGTCCATGCCCAGGATCGATCGAATCGAGTTGACCACCGGGATCGACCCGCCGCAGCCGAGCAGCGCGGATTTGCCCCATTCGGCATCGAGCGCACCCTGCGTCGCCGCCAGCGGGCCGCTGTCGCTCGCCAGGCTGATCGCGAAGCTGCCGGGGCCGCGCGTCTCGAACGTGGCCGAACAATCCTCGGGCAGGCGGCGGCGAACATGGGCCTGGAACGCATCCCACACCTTGTCCGGATCCTGGGTGCCGACGAGGCGGAAGCTCACCTTGGCATGCGCTTCGGCGGGGATCACCGTCTTGAAGCCCTCGCCGGTATAGCCGCCCCACATGCCGTTGATCTCGGCGGTCGGCCGCGACCATACCTGTTCCAGCACGGTCTTGCCATTCTCGCCCGCCGGCACGCGCAGGCCGATCTCGCCGAGGAACTCGGCCGCGTCGAAGCCGAGCTTGTTCCAGCTTTCCAGCACCACCGGATCGGTATCCGGCACGCCGTCGTAGAAGCCGTCGAGCGTCACGCGGCCGTCGGCATCCTTCATCTCGCCCAGGATCCCGGCGAGCAGCTGGAGCGGGTTGCGCGCCGCGCCGCCGTACAGCCCCGAGTGCAGGTCGCGCGACGGTCCGCGCACCGTCACCTGGCCGGCGGCCATGCCGCGCAGGCCGATGGTGATGCCGGGGGTATCGCGATCCCACATCAGCGTGTCGCAGATCAGGGCGAAATCGGCCTTGAGCTCCTCGGCATGGGCATGGAGGAACGGCTCGAGGCTGGTCGAGCCCGATTCTTCCTCGCCCTCGAAAAGGATGGTGACGCGGCAGGGCAGGCGGCCCTCGGCCTGCTTCCAGGCGCGGCACGCCTCGATAAAGGTGCGCAGCTGGCCCTTGTCGTCCGAGGCGCCGCGGCCGACGATCGTCTTCGATCCGTCTGCACGCGTGTCGATCCAGGGATCGAACGGATCGCGGGTCCACAGCGCGATCGGGTCGACCGGCTGCACGTCGTAATGACCGTAGAACAGCACATGCGGCCCGTCGCCGTCATGGTGCGCGACCACCATCGGGTGCCCGGGCGTGTCGGCGACCCGGGCGTCGAAGCCGATCTCGGTCAGCTCGGCGGCGAGCTGCTCGGCGGCGTGGCGGCAGTCTGCGGCATAGGCCGGATCGGTGGAAATGGAGGGCACGCGCATCAGCGCGGCGAGGCGCTCGATGCTGGCGTCGAGCTGCGCATCGGCGAATGCAAGGACGGAGTCGGTCATGGAGCTCCAGCTATGCCTCGCCGGAGCCCGCCGCAACCCCGCTGGAGGTACAGGGGCGGGAGGTACAGGGGCTGGAGGTACAGGGGCGGGCGCAGGCTCGAGGCACTTGCCCGTCTTCCGGCGCTCTGAGATAGTCGCGGCCGGGGAAGGGACCGCGTGACAACAGCAGAAACGGGCGCGAGCGCGCGGTACGGCGCGTTCATCAGCTACAACCATGCCGATCGCGCCCGCGCGCGCTGGCTGCACCGCGCGCTGGAGCGCTATCGCATTCCCGCCAAGCTGGTCGGGCGCGAGGCTGCGTTCGGGCCGGTGCCGCGCCGGCTGGGCCGCATCTTCCGCGACCTCGACGAACTGTCTGCCGCCAGCGACCTCAGCGCCGAGGTACGCGCCGCATTGGCCGAGTCCGCCTGCCTGATCGTCATCTGCACGCCCGCGGGGGCTGCCTCGCAATGGGTGGCGCGCGAGATCGCGCTGTTCCGCGAACTCCATCCCGATCGCCCGGTGCTCGCCGCGCTGTTCGACGGCGAGCCCGCCGAGGCGCTGCCGCTGCCGCTGCGGCGCACCGCGGACGGCGCGGAGACCGAGCCGCTCGCCGCCGATTTCCGTGAGGGCAAGGACGGCAAGCGGCTGGCGCTGCTCAAGCTGGTCGCTGGCGCGGTGGGGGTGCCGCTCGACGCGCTGGTGCAGCGCGACGCGCAAGCTCGGGTGCGGCGCGTGACGGCCGTCACGGCCTTGGCGATTCTTTTGCTGCTAGCCATGGTTGGATTGGCGATCCTGGCCGTGCGAGCCCGCGGGGAGGCGGAGGCTCGGCGTGCCCAGGCGGAGGGGCTGGTGGAGTTCATGCTGACCGATCTGCGGGGCCGGCTGAAAGAGGTCGGTCGGCTCGACGTGCTTCGGGAAGTCAATGCGCGCGCGCTGCGCTATTATGGCGAGCAGGATCTGGCGACGCTGCCCCCCGACGTCCTCGCCCGCCGCGCCCGCGCGATCATGACGATGGGCGAGGATGCGATGGAGGCCAAGGAGACCGCCCGCGCCCGCGCGGCCTTCCTTCAGGCCAACCGCATCACCCACGCGCTGATCGATCGCGAGCCGAATCAGTACGACATCGTGTTCGCGCATGCGCAGAGCGAGTTCTACCTGGGACTGCTGCACTTCAAGGCAGGCGAACTTTCGGCAACCGAGCCGCACTTCGAGGCCTATGCCGCGCTGGCGCATCGGTTGATAGCGCTCGATTCGGCTGACCCGCGGAGTGCGGAAGAGGTGTCCTATGCCGCTGGCAATTTATGCGCGCTGCGGTTGGAGCAGCAAAAGGCCCGCGCAGCCATACCGCTGTGTCTGGAAGCGCTAAGTGTAGCCGAAACAATGTCACAGCGTGAGCCGCGCTCGGAGGCGCGCTGGCGGGAGGTTGCCAATCGACAGGGGTGGCTTGCAGACGCGCATTTCGAAGCCGGGAATTTAGATGCGGCGCTTGAAATTCGGCGAAAGCAGGTTGCTCTGATCGAGCGCTTGGTAGCTCGAGATTCGCAGAACGCGCGTAACCGCCGCATTTTGATCTGGGCGGAGCGAGCCTTGGCCAAGATGGAGAGCCGACATGGCGATTGGGAAATGGCGGCGCGTCACATGCGCGCTGCGATTGCCGACCTCCGTACAATGACGGAACTAGATACGGAAAATAAAGAACTCGCAATTAGATTGGCGGAGATGGAGGCTGAGATTAGCCTAATTGAGGGGAAGCATAAATGAACGGTCAGTTCCCGTTATCAATTTATCCGCCGTCTTACATTCGCTTGGTCAAGAGATATCAGATATTTGCCAGTAGCGAGGGTGGGTATCCGCTTGGTAACCTGAAGTTTCATATTCAGGGGTTTGAGGACGTCGACGAATTCGGTAACGGAAAGGAGGTCTCCGTTGAGGAGGACTTCACCCAGATCGTTCGTGACTTCGTCGTGGCAGCGCCGAACATCAAGCCTGGCCTCGCCGGGCTGACGACGCCGCCCCCTACGCCGCTGGATATCGTCGTACGCGAGCCTTGTTGCGTCATTTTCAAGCTGATCGGCGACTTCTGGGAATATACACCGAATAGCCTATATGTCAGCACAAAGCACGAATACCCAGACGGGAAGTATCGCCGTGCCTTTCCGCTTCTAGACGATCGGGGCAGGATTAATGCTGTCGGGTTTTTCGTTGAATCCGTCACCAATCCCCAGCACCGTAAGACGTGCGAAGGGCTCAATCTTTACGTTGATTTCTTGCAAGGAGATATGCGCATGCCGACGATTATCGATCCGGAAGTGGAAAATCAGGGGAGCCACGGTTCGCCGAAGCCGCCGAAGCCGCCTCAGCCGCCGGAGCCCGGTGACGGGAACTGAGCGGAAGTTCGTTGCAACCATAGGAGTATGTCAGGTCGGATGACATCGAGTGTGCTAGCGATAACGGCCCAGGCGCGTGCCGGTGCGCTCGATCTCGCCTGGCGGATGTTTCGCGACGCGGGGTATGATCGCGTCGCGGACGATCCCGCCGTGCTCAGCCTGCGCGGCAGGCTCCTCAAGGACGAGGCGCTGCTGCTCGCCGGTGAGGCCCGGCGGCAGCATGCCCGCGAAGCCGCCGCCGCCTATAGCGCGGCGGCGCAGCTGGCACCGGCCCCATACCCCCTGATCAACGCGGCGACGCTCGCGCTGATCGCCGGGGACATAGCGGGCAGCCGGGCGCTCGCCGCCGACGTGCAGGAACTGCTCCAGGCCGGCGTTCCCGACGAAACCCCCTATTGGCTCGGCGCGACCGAGGCCGAGGCGCTGCTGCTCGCCGGCGACCGCGACGCCGCCGAAGCCGCGCTCGCCCGTGCGATCGGCGCGGCGCCGCTCGCCTGGGAGGACCATGCCTCGACGCTGCGCCAATTTGGCGTGATCCTCGCCGAGCAGGGCGTATCGGCGGCATGGCTCGATGCCTATCGCCCGCCGCGCAGCCTCCATTTCGCCGGCCATATGCGGCTGCCCGAGGATGTGGCGGCGCTTTCCGATTCGATCGATGCGCTGCTGGAGCAGGAGCGGGTGGGCTTCGGCTATGGCGCGCTCGCCGCCGGGGCCGACCTGCTGATCGCCGAGCGGCTGATCGCACGCGGTGCCGAACTGCACGTGGTGCTGCCCGGCGACGTCAGGGCCTTCGTCGATCGCTCGGTGCGTCCGCACGGCGAGGACTGGGTGGAACGCTTCGAAGCTGCCCTTGGGGAGGCCGCCAGCGTCCAGGAAATGGGCGAGGCGAGTCCGGCGGCCTTCATGCCCTCGGTCCGGCTGGCTGATCTCGTCGCGATGGGGCGGGCGACGATGCATGCCGGGCTGCTCCAGTCGGAAGCGGTCCAGCTGCTGCTCGGGCCCGCCTCGGTCGACGAGGTGGGGCAGAGCGCGCATGCCGGGGGCCTGTGGCGCAAGGCCGGACGGCGCCAGCACCTGCTGCCGCTGGGCGCGTCCTCCACGCCGCACGGGGCCGATCGCACCGCGCCGCAGATCGTTGCTGTACTTGCCGTCGACCTGCTCGGCAGCGAAGGCGAGGACCTCGCCGCGCTCGACCGGGACGTCGCCGGCCGCCTGCCGGCGCTGCACCAGGCACTCCGCACTTCGCCGCCGCTTGCCGTGCGCTGGGGCGCGCGCCGCCTGCTGATCGCGTTCGAGGGTACCGGCCAGGCCTATGGCGCCGCGGTGCGACTTGCGGCGGCGCTGGGCGCGAGCGGTCCGCTCCGCCAGGCGCTGCACATCGGCCTTGCCACTGCGATCGACGATCCGGTGACGGGCGCGCCGGTGCTGCTGGGCAGCGCCTTCGACCTCGCGGAGCGCATGCTGGGCGTGACGACGCCCGGTGCCACCTTCGCCAGCGAGGCCTTTGCCGCGAGCCTGGCGGCCTGCGAGGCCGACGCCGGGCGGGCAGAGCTGGTGGGGGAAATCGCGCTGGCCGGGCAGGCGCCGACCACGCTCTACGCGCTGAAGCCGCGCTTCACACGATAAGCGCTTCCAGGCGAGCAGGGGCGACGATCTCCAGCCCGTCCTCGTGCCGCTGGACGATGCCGCGCCGCTCGAGCGCGGAAACGGCGCGCGAGACGGTCTCGCGCGCCGTCTGCACGCGCAGCGCCAGGTCCGACAGCACGGGCAGCGGCCGGATCCAGCGGCCGTCCTGTTCGCGCGCCATCCGCAGCAGCTCGGCATGGACTCGGCCATTGGCCGACAGGGTCAGGCGGGCGGAGACGAGCTGGCTGAGTGCGGAGAACTGCCGGACCATCGTGCGCGCCAGGACCACGCCCACACCGGCATGGCGCTCCGCCAGCGCGTAGAACTCGGCCGTGGCGAAGCTGGCGATCTGGGTGGCCATGGTGGCGGTACAGTCCGTCGGCTGTTCACGGCCCGGGTCCACGCCGCCGAAAATGTCGCCGGGGTGATATTCCGCCACCTGGAGCACGCGGCCGTCCAGCGTCACCATCGCTGCGCGGACATGGCCTTCCAGCAGCACCAGCACGCGGCCGGACGTCTCGCCCTGGTGAATGACGGTGGCGCCCGGCGGGCAGCGACGCGGCACCGCCGCCGCGGCCAGCTCGGCCGCGACCGCTTCGCTGCATGCGAAGAGTTGGGCGAACCGCCTCGCCAGATCGATGTCGCTTGCCCCCACGCCCCGCATTTCGCTGCGAAAACTGCACCAGCACCATGTTGGTTGATGTGCGGCATGGCAAGTCCGATCCGGATGCACGACCTCGAATCTGGATGTTTTCGTGCGAACTGCTGCGCCGGATGCCTCAGTTCGGCTGAAGGTCGATCGCGAAGACAGCGCCGCCACCTTCCGCATCCGCGGCGCGGATCGGTGCGTGCATCGCCTCGGCAAACCCCTTGGCGATGGCTAGCCCCAGCCCGCTGCCGCCGGCGCGATCGCTGCCGGCGCCGCGTGCGAACGTCTCGAAAATGGTGGCTTCCTGCCCCGGGGGAAGGCCGGGGCCATGGTCGCGCACCGCGAGCCGCACCGCGTCCGGGCGACGCTCGCCGAGGATCTCGATCGGTCCGTTGCCGCCATGCACCGCCGCGTTGGACAGGAGGTTGAGCAGGATGTGGTGCAGCAGTCTGGGGTCCGCGCGGACCAGTGGCAGGTCGGGGGGGACGCGCAGCACCAGCTCGCGGCCGGCGAGCACGTCGCGCAGGTCGTGCACGGCGGCGGCGGCGGCGTCGGTCAGGTCGATCGGCTCGAGGTTGAGCGCGACGGCACCGGCGTCGATCCGCACCATGTCGACCAGATTGTCGAGGAAGCGCCGCAACCGGGTCACCTCGGCGCGCGCGATGGCGGTGGCGGGTTCATCGGGATGGGCATGGGCGAGCGCGTCCACCGCCGCTGCGACGGAGGTGAGCGGGGTGCGCAGGTCGTGGCCGATCGAGGAGAGCAGGGCGGCGCGCAGCCGGTCCCGCTCGCGCAGGACCGAGACTTCGCGCACGTCCTGCTCCAGCCGCAGCCGTTCATGCGCAAGCGCGGCCTGGCCGAGCAGCGTGGAAAGCAGCAGCGCGCGATCGGCGGTGATCGGCTCGCGGCCGTCCGGCGCGGCGAGGCCGATCACCGCGAGCACGCCCAGGCTGGTGCGCAAGGGGTGGAACTGCCAGTCGGCGGCGATCAGCGTGCCGGTGCCAACGCCGCCGGCCTCGCCGCTGCTCCACGCCCATTCGGCGGCGGCATGGTCGACCGCGCCCATCGGGGCTGCATCCTCGGGATAGCTGGCGACCCGCGCCAGCGTGCCCTCGCGGCGGACGAGCAGGATCACGGCGACGTCGAGCAGCTGCGCGATTTCCTCGCACACCACCCGGCTCGTCGTCTCCGGGTCCGAGGCGCGGGCGAGCGCCTGGCCGAAGGCGGCGACGGCGGCATTTTCCTGTGCGCTGCGGGTGCCGAGCGTCGCCCGCGCGCGCAGCCGGCCGGTGAGGTTGGCGGTGAACAGCGCGATGCCGGTCAGCACGAAGAAGGTCAGCACGCTCTGCGGCTCGCCGATCGTGAAGGTGTAGAGCGGCGGCAGGAAGAAGAAGTTATAGGCGAGGCCGCCGATCATCGCCGTCGACACGCCGGGCCCGAAGCCCGAGCGGAAGGCGATCAGGATCACCGGCAGCAGGAACAGCAGGTCGGTCCCGCCCCCGCCGATCAGCGGCAGGGTGAGCCGGCCGAGGATCACCGTCAGCGCCACGGCGAGCATGCCGACGGCGTGCTCCTGCCAGCGGCCGAGCACGGGCAGGGCCGGCGCGCGCCGCTCGCGCACCCGCTCCTCGGCGGCGGGGAGGACATGCACCGCCACGCCCTGGCTGGCGCGCAGCATGGTTTCGACCACCGAGCCGTGACGCAGCTCGAACCACCAGCTGCGGCGCGACCGGCCGATCACCAGCTGGGTAGCGCGCATGCCAGTGAGGTGGGTGCGAAGCCCGTCGATCACCGTCGCGGCGGGTATGGTGGCAACGGTGGCGCCCAGGCTGCTCGCCAGCTGCAGCGTATCGGCGACGCGGCGGCGCTGCTCTGGCCGAAAGCGTTCGGCACGTGGGGTTTCGACGAACACCACCTGCCAGGGTGCCTTCATCGCATCGGCGAGCCGCTTGCCCGCGCGCACCAGCCCGTCGCCGCCGGGCAACTCGCTGATCGCCACCAGCACGCGCTCGCCGGCCGCGAAGGTGCCTGGCACCGCCAGCGCATCGAGATGATCGAGCATCGCCCGGTCGACGCTGAGCGCCGCGCGGCGCAGCGCCATTTCGCGCAGCGCCGAGAGGTTGGCCTTGGAGAAGAAATGCCCGAGCGCGCGGCTGGCCTCCGCGGGCACATAGACCTTGCCTTCCTTCAGCCGGTCGATCAGCTCGTCGGGCGGCAGGTCGACCAGCTCGATCTCGGCATCGTCGAAGATCGCGTCGGGCACGGTCTCGCGCACCCGCACGCGGGTGACGCTGGCCACCACGTCGTTGAGGCTTTCGACATGCTGGACGTTGAGCGTGGTGTAGACATGGATGCCGGCGTCGCGCAGCTCCTCGACGTCCTGCCAGCGCTTGGGGTGGCGGCAGCCGGGGGCGTTGGTGTGGGCGAGCTCGTCGACCAGCACCAGCGCCGGGCGGCGGGCGAGGATTGCATCGATGTCCATCTCCTCGAGCCGGTGGCTCTGATGCTCGACAGCCTTGCGAGGGAGGACTTCAAAGGGAGCGACCAGCGCCTCGGTCTCGGCGCGGCCGTGCGTCTCGACCACGCCGATAACGACGTCCTTGCCGCCGCGCAGCCGCTCGGCGCCTTCGCGGAGCATCTCGAACGTCTTGCCCACGCCGGGGGCCGCGCCGAGGAAGATCTTCAGCCGGCCGCGCGCCGCGCGACGGGCTTCGCGCAGCAGCGCGTCGGGGTTGGGGCGGTCGTTCATTGCCGCCTTTCCTAGTGCCCCGTCCCGCGCCGCGCCACGGGGAGCCGCCCGACTATATGGAATCTTAATGCCGGCGCCCGGCTTTCGCCGTCGAAGCTTAACGGCCCTCGGACCTAGATCGCGTGCCAGGCCGCTACCCGGCGGCGCCAACCAAGGGCCGAACCCCATGACCGACATCCTCTGGCTCGCCGCGCTCGGCGGGCTGTTCCTGCTGACGCTGGCCTTCGTCCAGCTGTGCGTGAAGGCCTGATCCCATGGGCCTGCATCTGATCCTCGCCGGCGCGACCGCGCTCGCGCTGCTCGTCTATCTGGTCGCGGTGCTGCTGCGGCCCGAGCGTTTCTGAGGAGGGCCGCATGACACTCCAAGGCTGGGGCTTCATCGCCCTGTTCGTCGCCATCCTGGCCGCCGCCGCCAAGCCGATGGGCCTGTGGCTCTTCGCGCTCTACGAAGGTCGTCGCACCCCGCTCCACCGCGTGCTCGGCCCCGTCGAGCGCGGCATCTACCGCATCGGCGGCATCGATCCGAACGCCGAGCAGGGCTGGCGCACCTACGCGCTGCACCTGATCCTGTTCAACCTCGCCCTCGCGCTGCTGACCTATGCGGTGCTGCGCCTGCAGGCGGTGCTGCCGTGGAACCCGCGCGGGCTCGCCGGCATGAACGCCGACGGCGCGTTCAACACCGCGATCAGCTTTGCCACCAACACCAACTGGCAGGGCTATGCGGGTGAATCGACGCTCTCCAACCTGTCGCAGGCGCTGGGGCTGACGCTCCATAACTTCACCTCGGCCGCGACCGGCATCGCCATTGCCTTCGCGCTGTTCCGCGGCTTCGCCCGCAAGGAAGCGCGCGGGATCGGCAATTTCTGGGCCGATTTCACCCGCGTCACGCTGTACCTGCTGATCCCGGCCTGCATCGTCTATGCGCTGTTCCTGATCGCCTGCGGCGTGCCGCAGACGTTGGCCAGCAGCATCGACGCGACCACGCTGGAAGGCGCGCGCCAGACGATCGTGCTGGGCCCGGTGGCCAGCCAGGAAGCGATCAAGATGCTGGGCACCAACGGCGGCGGCTTCTTCAACGCCAATTCGGCGCATCCGTTCGAGAACCCGACCGCGCTGACCAACCTGGTGCAGATGCTGTCGATCTTCCTCGTCGGCGTCGGCCTCACCTGGACCTTCGGCAAGGCGGTGGGCGACACCCGCCAGGGCTGGGCGATCCTCGCCGCGATGGCGGTGCTGTTCCTCGGCGGCGTCGCCGTCACCTATGCGGCGGAATCGGCCGGCAACCCGGCGCTCCACGCGATCCATGTCGCCGGGGCGAACATGGAGGGCAAGGAAACCCGCTTCGGCATCGTCGGCAGCGCGCTGTTCGCGGTGGTGACCACGGCGGCGTCGTGCGGCGCGGTCAACGCGATGCACGACAGCTTCACCGCGCTCGGCGGCCTTATCCCGTTGTTCAACATCCAGCTCGGCGAGATCGTCGTCGGCGGCGTCGGCGCGGGCATCTACGGTTTCCTGCTGTTCGCCATTCTCTCGGTGTTCGTCGCCGGGCTGATGGTGGGCCGCACCCCCGAATATGTCGGCAAGAAGATCGAGGCGCGCGAAGTGAAGCTGGCGGTGCTCGCCATCGCCGTGCTGCCGCTGTGCATCCTGGGCGGTGCCGCGATCGCCGCCGTGATGCCGGCCGGCCTGGCGGGCATCGCCAACAGCGGACCGCACGGCTTCTCGGAAATCCTCTACGCCTTCACCTCGGCGACCGGAAACAACGGCTCGGCCTTTGCCGGCCTCTCGGCGAACACGCCTTTCTACAACGCGATGTTGGGCATCGCGATGTGGCTCGGCCGCTTCTTCGTGATCGTGCCGGTGCTGGCGATTGCCGGCAGTCTTGCCGCCAAGAAGCACGCCGCCGGCGGCGTCGGCGCCTTCCCGACCACGGGACCGCTGTGGGTGGGGCTGCTCGTCGGCATCATCCTGATCCTGGGCGGGCTCACCTTCCTGCCGAGCCTGGCGCTGGGGCCGATCGCCGATCACGTCACGCTGCTCCGCGGCCAGCTCTTCTGAGGACGACAAGCAATGTCTGCACCCAAGTCCATCTTCGCGGCCGAGCTGATCGGCCCGGCCGTCGGGGACGCGTTCCGCAAGCTTTCCCCACGCGAACTGATCCGCAACCCCATCCTGTTCACCACGGCCATCGCGGCGCTGCTGCTCACGGTGCTGCTGGCGCTCGGCGGCGAGCCGCTGCCGGTGGGGTTCCAGATCCAGCTGATCGTCTGGCTGTGGCTCACCGTGCTGTTCGGCACCTTTGCGGAAGCGCTGGCCGAGGGCCGCGGCCGCGCCCAGGCGGCGTCGCTGCGCGCCACCAAGTCCGAGCTGGAGGCCAAGAAGCTGACCGGCGTCGGCGAGACCTGGCGCAAGGTCGAGGCGCATCTGCTCGAGCGTGACGACCTCGTCCTGGTCGAGACTGGCGACCTGATCCCGGCGGACGGTGAAGTCGTCGAGGGCGTCGCCTCGGTCAACGAGGCCGCGATCACCGGCGAAAGCGCGCCGGTGATCCGCGAGGCGGGCGGCGACCGCTCGGCCGTCACCGCGGGCACGCGCGTCATCTCGGACAAGATCATCATTCGCGTGACGCAAGATCCCGGCAAGGGCTTCCTCGACCGGATGATCGCGCTGGTCGAAGGTGCCGAACGCCAGAAGACCCCGAACGAGATCGCGCTGACCATCCTGCTCGTCGGCCTGACGATCATCTTCCTGATCGCGGTGGGCACGATCCCGGCCTTTGCCACCTATGCCGGCGGCGCGATCCCGGTGGCGGTGCTGGCCGCGCTGCTGATCACGCTGATCCCGACCACAATCGCCGCGCTGCTGTCGGCGATCGGTATCGCGGGCATGGACCGGCTGGTGCGCTTCAACGTGCTCGCCAAGTCCGGCCGCGCGGTGGAGGCGGCGGGCGACGTCGACGTGCTGCTGCTCGACAAGACCGGCACGATCACCATCGGCGACCGCCAGGCGAGCGCCTTCCACCCGCTGACCGGCGTGGAAGAACGTGCGCTGGCCGAAGCGGCGCTGACCGCCAGCCTGGCAGACGAGACGCCCGAGGGCCGCTCGATCGTGACGCTCGGCCGAGAGAAGTTCGCGTTCGACACCAGGCTCGATGCCGCGGCCGAAGTGATCCCGTTCACCGCGCAGACCCGCAGCTCGGGCGTGCGGCAGGGCGACACGGTGATCCTCAAGGGCGCGGTGGATTCGATCCTCAAGATGGATCCGGACGCCGCCGGGGCCGCCGAACTCAAGCGCATCACCGACGGCATCGCGCGCGGCGGCATGACCCCGCTGGCGGTGACGCGGAACGGTCGCCTGCTTGGCGCCGTCGCGCTGAAGGACGTGGTGAAGGCGGGGGTGCGCGAGCGCTTCGCCGAGCTGCGCCGGATGGGCATCCGCACGGTGATGATCACCGGCGACAACCCGCTCACCGCCGCCGCCATCGCCGCCGAGGCGGGCGTCGACGACTTCCTCGCGGAGGCCACGCCGGAGGACAAGCTCGCGCTGATCCGCCAGGAACAGCAGGGCGGCAAGCTCGTCGCGATGTGTGGGGACGGCACCAACGACGCACCCGCGCTCGCCCAGGCCGATGTCGGCGTGGCGATGAACACCGGCACCCAGGCGGCGCGCGAGGCGGGCAATATGGTCGATCTCGACAGCGATCCGACCAAACTGATCGAGATCGTCGGCCTCGGCAAGCAGCTGCTGATGACGCGCGGCGCGCTGACCACCTTCTCGGTGGCCAACGATGTCGCCAAATATTTCGCGATCATCCCGGCGATGTTCGTCGCGCTCTATCCGGGGCTCGGCATCCTCAACGTGATGGGGCTGTCGAGCCCGAACAGCGCGATCCTGTCGGCGGTGATCTTCAACGCGATCATCATCCCGTTCCTGGTGCCGCTGGCGCTGAAGGGCGTCACCTACAAGCCGATGGGCGCGGGCCCGCTGCTTGCCCGCAACCTCGCCATCTACGGCCTGGGCGGCCTCGTCGCGCCGTTCATCGGCATCAAGCTCATCGATCTGGCCGTCGCCGGCCTCCACCTCGCCTGAGGATTTGAGAACCCATGTTCCGTACGCTTCTCTCGTTCGCGTCGCTCACCGTCGCCGCCGCCCCTGCCTTTGCGCAGGACAGCGTGCCTGCCGCCCCGGCGGCAGCGGCCCCGGCCGCGCCGGCGCTGTGTACCGACCGCCCAACCAAGTCGAACTTCGCCTGCACGGTGCCAGAGGGCATGGTGCAGCTCGAGACCGACATGCTCAACTGGACCCGTAGCGACAGCGGCGACACCCGCGTCGATACGATCCTCTACACCAGCCCGACGCTCAAATACGGACTTACCCGCTTGACCGACATCGAGGCGAGCATTGCCCCTTATGCATCGGCGCGCACCCGCACCGCCACGGGCACCCAGACGCTGCACGGCGTCGGCGACCTCACGCTGCGGGTGAAGCAGCGGCTCAGCGATCCGGCGTCGACGGTGCAGGTGGCGCTGCTGCCGTTCGTGAAGATCCCGACGGCCAAGACCGGCATCGGCAATGGCGAGACCGAGGGCGGCGTGATCGTGCCGGTCAACATCGCGCTGCCCCGGGGCTTCACGCTCACCTTCGGGCCCGAAGGCGACATCCTCGCCGACAGCGACGGGCACGGCCACCATGCCCAGCTAGTCGGCACCGCCAATCTCGGCAAGGCGATCACGTCGAAGTTCACGCTGATCGGCGAGTTCTGGGTCGCCCGCAACTTCGATCCGGCGGCGTACGTCACCCAGACCTCCGCCGACATCGCCGCGACCTATCTGCTGCGCCCGACGCTGCAACTCGATCTCGGCGCCAATTTCGGCCTGAACCAGGCCACCCCCGATGCCCAGGTCTATCTGGGCGTCTCCACCCGCTTCTGAGGAGGAATCCGCCATGCGTTCCGATCTCGTTTCCGGCCTTCGCCCGGCCCTGTTGCTCACCCTCGTCTTCGCAGCGCTGCTGGGTATCGTGTATCCGCTGGTGCTGACCGGCGCGGGCCGGTTGCTGTTCCCCGCCCAGGCCAACGGCTCGCTCGTGCGCGACGATGCCGGCACGCTGCGCGGCTCGATGCTGCTCGGCCAGAGCTTCGCCGGCGACCGCTATTTCCAGGGACGTCCCTCGGCCGCCGGCAATGGCTATGACCCGCTCGCGTCGAGCGGATCGAACCTCGGGCCGGCGAGCAAGAAGCTGATCGACCGGGTCACCGCGGATCAGAAGCGGCTGGGCGCGGATGCGCCGGCCGACCTGCTGCTCGCCTCCGCCTCGGGGCTCGATCCGGAGATCAGCCCGGCTGCAGCGCGCTTCCAGGTGACGCGCGTCGCCAGGGCGCGGGGGATCGCGCCCGACCGCGTCGCGCAGTTGGTAGAGGCGAACGTGCAGGGCCCGCTGCTCGGCCTGATCGGCGAGCCGCGCGTCAACGTGCTCGCGCTCAATCTGGCGCTCGACCGGCAGGGCGGTGCTCGCTAAGCGAAGCCATGGCGAGCGCAACCAAGGTCCTGATCGTCGAGGACGACAGCCATATCCGGCGGCTGCTGCGCGGGGCGCTCGTCCGCGCGGGCCACCAGGTGATCGAGGCGGCGACCGCGCGGGAGGCCATCGCCGCCTTCGGCATCGACAGGCCCGATGCGGTATTGCTCGATCTCGGCCTGCCCGACCGCGACGGGATCGAGCTGATCCAGCAGGCCAAGGCGGGCGGGGCGGCGGTGATCGTCGTTTCGGCCCGCACCGAGACCAGCGAGAAGGTCGCCGCGCTCGATCTCGGCGCCGACGATTACTGCACCAAGCCGTTCGATACCGAGGAACTGCTGGCGCGGCTACGCACTGCGCTACGCCACCGGATTGCCGGATCGGCCGAACGTGAGCAGCTGGTGGTCGGCGCGATCGAGATCGATCTCGTCCACCGCCGCGTCCGCCGCGATGGCGAGGCGGTGCATCTGGCGCCCAAGGAATATGGCGTGCTGGCGATCCTCGCCGCGCATCCCGACCGGGTGATCGCGCACGGCCAGTTGCTCCGCGACGTCTGGGGCCCGGCGCATATCCAGCAGCTCGATTATCTGCGCATCGTCGTCCGCAACCTGCGCCAGAAGCTGGAGGCGGACCCCGGCCGGCCGCAGCTGATCGTCAACGAACCGGGCGTCGGCTACCGGCTGGTCGTCGCCTGACGCGTTCTTTCCACGGGCAGGGCCGCATGGTCCAAGCCTGTCTTCCACGCCGTCATGTTGCGCAGCATTTCAAAATCCCGCGATCCGCGTCTCCCAGGCGCTGATCAGAAGCTGACAACGTTTACCTAGCGAAATCAGTTTGTTGACGAGCGTTGCTAAAAAGCAACAATCGCCGTTCCCATTTAATTGACAATTTGTTTTTCTATTGCGACACCCAACCGCAAGAACCGCGAGCTCACGTCTGACATCGCGGTCAGAAAGAACCATGGGGTGCCTGGGGCCCTCAGGTGAAAGCAGGGAGAAGGATCGTGTCTCACGGGAATCTGTTCCGTTCGTCGGCTTCCGCGCGCCAGCGGCTGCTGTGCCAGCTGATGCTCGGCACCAGCCTGTGCGCCGCACTGCCGGGTCTGGCATTTGCACAGGCGACGACCACGCAGCCGCAGGCGGGCAACAGCACCGCGCCGCAGAATGCCGCGCCGGGGGATAGCGAAGGCGACATCGTCGTTACCGGCTATCGCGCCTCGATCGAAACCAGCCTGGCCCAGAAGCGCGACGCCAATGCGTTCGTCGACGTGATCACCGCCGAGGATGTCGGCAAGTTCCCCGACAAGAACGTCGCGGACGCGCTGCAGCGCGTGCCCGGCGTGGTCATCGAGCGCGACGGCGGCGAAGGCAGCCGGGTGAGCATCCGCGGCCTCAGTTCCGACCTCACCCTCACCGAACTCAACGGCAACTTCATCGCCTCGGCCGATTCGGGCGATCCCTCGCGCAGCTTCAACTATCTGCTGCTGCCCGCGAACCTGATCGGCAGCGTCGAGGTGTTCAAGTCGTCCGAAGCGCGGCTGGACGAGGGCGGTGTCGGCGGCGTGATCATCAACCACACCCGTCGGCCGTTCGACCTCAAGCCATGGTCGGGCAACGTCCAGGTCGAAGGGACCTATTCGGACGTCACCAAGAAGGTGGAGCCCAGCGTCTCCGGCCTGCTGTCTTGGCACAACGAGGGCAAGACCCTCGGCTTCCTGCTCGGTGCCACCTACCAGGTCCGCACCAACCGCACGCTGACTGCCGCCACCGAGAGCTGGCACTGGTGGACCGACGCCAACAACCCCAAACAGGCGACCGACGTCAACGGCAAGACCTTCGCCAATGACGATGCGATCTCCTACTGGAACGACGGCGTGACCACCCAGAGCGGCACGCATTACAACGGCTATTGGGCGCCGCAGTCGGTCGACGAGACCGTGCTGATCGAGAAGCGTAAGCGGCTGGGCATCCAGGCGACCGCGCAGTGGCAGCCCTTCGAGGGCCTGAACCTCACCGCCAATTATTTCCGCTTCCAGCTCAACGGCGACAACGTCTCCAACCTCATCAAGATTCCGGAATGGGGCTATGGCGACTTCTTCACCGGCGCCAAGTTCGACAAGAGCGGCACGATCCTGACCTCGGCCACGTTCCAGGTGCCGACCGATGGCACCGGCTGCCGCACCGGCAACACGCCCTGCACGATGGAAACGCCGGCGATGCAGAGCTATTATGCCCGCCAGAAGACCGTCTCCAACACCTATGACCTGCACGGCGACTTCACCCGCGACCGGCTGACCGTGTCGTTCGCCGGCGGCAAGACGCGTGCGACCGGCGGGCCCTCGTTCCAGTTCTTCGCCCAGGCCAAGCCGCGGCTGGTGATCGGCAACGGCCTTGCCAACCGCGTCAACGGCAACATGCTCAGCCAGTGGAGCTTCACCGACCAGTCGGTCGACATGCAGTTCTCGCCCGAGGTGCAGCAGAACCTGATGAAGGGCATCTCGCAGGTCGATCTCGGCTCGACCGGCTCGAGCTACACCAACAGCGCGATCGAGCAGAAATACGCGCAGGTCGACCTGACCCGCCGGTTCGACAGCTTCATCGACTCGATTCAGGTCGGCGCGAAGTGGCGCGAGGGCAAGGTGGAGCGGCAGACCGGCCGCTTCGAATGGTATTCGGATGCCGCCAACACGGTCCGCTACCAGGATACCGCCGGCGCCGCGGTCACCCAGCCGGCCTTCTTCCTGAGCCAGCCGATCGGCAACATCGCCGGCGGGTTCACGACGAGCGTCTTCCCGGCGTTCAACATGGACAATTACCTCGCCTATCTGAACAAGACCTATAACGGCCCGGTGCGGGTGCCGGAGCCGGAGAACCGCTACGACATCAAGGAGCGGATCTGGGCCGGCTATGCCCAGGCGAACTTCAAGGTGAACAACGCCCGCGGCAATATCGGCCTGCGCGTGGTGAGCACCAAGCAGTCGGGCGTCTCGACCGACGTGATCTATTACGAGAACGACTATTGCCAGAACACCAATGGCA
The DNA here is from genome assembly GCF_001598435.1 of Sphingomonas pituitosa NBRC 102491. Classification (GTDB taxonomy): domain Bacteria; phylum Pseudomonadota; class Alphaproteobacteria; order Sphingomonadales; family Sphingomonadaceae; genus Sphingomonas; species Sphingomonas pituitosa. The sequence goes on along the minus strand of NZ_BCYY01000014.1, from coordinate 17,769 downwards.
ACCCGTTCACCCCGCCGCCGGTGGGGCCGGACGGCAACTGCCTGGTGCTGCCGCAGGCGCAGCGCGAAGTGAAGGTGTTCAGCCAGAACGACGAATCGAAGCGCTACACGGACTTCCTGCCGAGCTTCAACATCTCGTGGGAAGCGACCCCGAACCTGCTGTTCCGCGGTGCGGCGTCGAAGGTGATCGCACGGCCGGGCTATGGCGATCTCGCCGGCGCGCGTTCGCTGACCTTCAATTCGGACGCCTATGTCTATGACCGCGCACAGTTCGGCGCACGGCCCGGTTGGTTCGGCAGCGGCGGTAATTTCGGCCTGAAGCCGTTCAAGGCCTGGCAGTACGACGTCGGTGTGGAATGGTATTTCCACCGCGGCTCGGTGCTGGGCGGCACGCTGTTCCGCAAGGACGTGTCGGATTTCATCGTGCCGCTGGTGCTCGATATCCAGAGCGAAGTCGCCGGCAACACGGTGACCGTGCAGCAATATTCTACCCAGGCGAACGGATCCAACGCCGTGTCGCAGGGCGTCGAGCTCTATGCCCAGCACACGCTGCCCTTCGGCCTCGGTGCGCAGGTGAACTTCACCTATAACGACACCTCGGTTGCCGAGATCAGCCTGAACGGCAAGAAGGTGGGCGATTCCCCGCTGGTCGGCAGCGCGAAGACGCAGATCAACGGCTCGATCTTCTACGAGAACAAGAAGCTGCTGCTGCGTGCTTCGTACAATCGTCGCGGCGAACGGGTCGGCGGCATCCAGTCGGGCCTGAACGTCTATTCGGATCCGTACGAGCAGATCGACCTCAACGCCTCGTACAATTTCTTCGAGAATCTCCAGCTGACCGCCTCGGTGATCAACCTCACCAAGTCGGAAGAGCGCGCGCATCTGGGCAACGACACCACCGCGCGGTTCATCAGCAACCAATATGCCGGCCGCCGCGCCTATCTGGGCCTGGCCTACAAGTTCTGATCGTACCCCCCCTCGGGCGGGGCGGCCGATGCCGCCCCGCCTCCTTTTTCGTCCGTCGCCAGGCTATCGTTTCGGCCAAGGAGACCAGCATGCGATCAAAGCTCCGCCGGGCGCTCGCCCTACTCGCCCTGCTGGCGCCGCTCGCCGCCTCCGCGTCCAACCCGATCGTGCGCGGCTGGTATGCCGATCCCGAGATCCGGGTGTTCGACGGGCAATACTGGATCTACCCCACCTATTCGGCGGATGACGGTGCCCCCGATCGGTCGCGCCGTTTCACGCCCGCGCAGGAAAAGGCCCGGCAGCGCAAGACCGTGCGGCCTTCCTACGCCTACCAGACCTTCTTCAACGCCTTCTCCTCGCCCGATCTCGTCCACTGGACCAAGCATTCCCACGTCCTCGACGTGACGCGAATCTCCTGGGCCGCCTATGCGATCTGGGCGCCCTCGGTGATCGAGGCGGAGGGGCGCTATTACATGTTCTTCGCCGCCAACGACATCCAGAGCGACAAGGAAGAAGGCGGCATCGGCCTCGCGGTCAGCGACAAGCCCGGCGGGCCGTTCCGCGATGCGATCGGCAAGCCGCTGATCGGCGGCTTCCACAATGGCGCGCAGCCGATCGACCCCTTCGTGTTCCGCGACAGCGACGGGCAGGTCTATCTCTATTATGGCGGCTGGCGGCACTGCAACGTGGTGCGGCTGAGCAAGGACCTGCGCCGCGTGCTGCCCTATCCCGACGGTTCGACCTGGAAGGAGATCACCCCGCCGGGCTATGTCGAGGGCTCCTTCGTCATCCAGCGCAAGGGCGTCTATTACCTGATGTGGTCCGAAGGCGAATGGACGGGCTCCGACTACCGCGTCGCCTATGCCACCGGGTCCAGCCCCACGGGCCCGTTCACGCCGCGCGGCACGATCCTCCAGGAAGATCCCAGGATCGCGCGCGGGGCGGGGCACCACTCCGTAGTCAACGTGCCCGGCACCGATCGCTGGTACATCGCCTATCACCGCCGCCCGCTGGCCGACCGGGAGGGCGAGCACCGCGAACTCGCGATCGAGCGGATGACCTTCAACCCGGACGGCAGCATCCAGCCGGTCCGGCTGACCAACGAAGGCGTGGCGCCCGAGCCGCTGCGCCGCCGCCCCCATTGACGACGCGCCCAGCCAAAGGAACCCTCGTGCCCCTGTTCTCCGCCAAGCCGCTCCGCGCCGCCGCCTTCGCGCTTCTCGCCAGCGTCGCCACGCTGCCTGCCGTCGCGCAGCAATCCGATCGCGGCGAGGCGCTGGTCGATCTGGTCAACCCGCTGATGGGCACCGATTCCACCTATGAGCTGTCCTACGGCAACACCTATCCCGCGGTGGCCGTGCCCTGGGGGATGAACTTCTGGACGCCGGTTACCGGCAAGCCCGGCAGCGGCTGGGGCTATATGTACCATGACAACAAGATCAACGGCATCAAGCAGACCCACCAGCCCAGCCCGTGGATGAACGACTATGCCGCGTTTTCGCTGATGGCGGAGACCGGCCCGGTGCGGATCCGCGAGGCCGAGCGCGCCTCCTGGTACAGCCACAAGGCCGAGGAGAGCCACCCGTACAGCTACCGCGTCTACCTCGCCGACTATGACGTGACGGCGGAAGTCGCGCCTACCGCGCGCGCCGCGCAGTTCCGCTTCACCTTCCCCAAGGCCGACGACGCGCACATCGTGCTCGACGCGTTCGCCGGCGGATCGAGCGTCACGATCGACCGCGCGCGCCGCCGCATCTCCGGCTGGGTCCGCAACAACCATGGCGGCGTGCCGGCCAATTTCCGCAACTATTTCGTCGCCGAGTTCGACCATGACTTCACCGTCACCCGCAGCTGGGACGACAACTGGCAGCTGACCGCCGACGCGCAGCGCGAGGGCAACCATGTCGGCGCGGTGGTGAGCTTCGCCACCCGCGCGGGCGAGCAGGTCCAGGTAAAGGTCGCCTCGTCGTTCATCAGCCCCGAACAGGCCGAGCGGAACCTCGCCAGCGAAATCGGCGGCGACGGCTTCGAGCAGACCAAGGCCAAGGCCAAGGCGGCGTGGGAGAAGGAGCTCGGCCGCGTCCGCGTGACCGACCCCAATCTCGACAACCGCCGCACCTTCTATTCGGCGCTCTACCGCATGCTGCAATTCCCGCGCATGTTCTACGAGATCGACGCCCAAGGCCGGCAGGTGCACTACAGCCCCTATGATGGGCAGGTGCATCCTGGTCCCATGTACACCGACAACGGCTTCTGGGACACGTGGCGTGCGGTCTTCCCGTGGTTCGCGCTGATGTACCGCGAGCGCGATGCCGAGATCCTGCAGGGCCTGGTCAACACCTATAAGGAAGGCGGCTGGCTGCCCGAATGGGCGAGCCCCGGCTATCGCGACGTGATGATCGGCTCCAACTCGGCGAACCTGATCGCCGATGCGTATCTGAGCGGCGTGCGCGGCTTCGATATCGAGCCGCTGTATGAGGCGATGGTCAAGAACGCGACGACCAGCCAGGGGCGGCCGAAGGACAAGAACGGCAATGTCGTGAGCGCGGTCGGCCGCGAGGGTGCCGAACTCTACAACCAGCTCGGCTATGTGCCCTATGATGTCGGCATCAACGAGAATGCTGCGCGCACCCTGGAATACGCCACCGCCGACTTCTCGCTGTCGCGCCTCGCCGCGGCGCTGGGCAAGAAGGACGATGCCCGCCGCTATGCCGAGCGCGCGCAGAACTTCCGCAAGCTCTACGATCCCGAGAGCGGCTGGATGCGCGGCCGCAACAAGGACGGATCGTGGGCGACGCCGTTCAATCCCTACAAATGGGGCGATGCCTTCACCGAGGGCAATGCGCTGCATTACAGCTGGTCGGTGATGCAGGACGTGCAGGGCCTGATCGACCTGATGGGCGGCGACGCCAAGTTCGTCGACCGGCTGGACTCGGTGTTCTCCACCGCGCCGATCTTCGACGACAGCTATTACGGCCAGGTGATCCACGAGATCCGCGAGATGCAGATCGTCGACATGGGGCAGTACGCCCATGGCAACCAGCCGATCCAGCACATGATCTATCTCTATGACTGGGCCGGCGCGCCGTGGAAGACGCAGTTCCACGCGCGCGACGTGATGCGCCGCCTCTATGCCCCGACGCCGGACGGCTATCCGGGCGACGAGGATAACGGCCAGACCTCGGCCTGGTATGTCTTCTCGGCGCTGGGCTTCTATCCGGTGACGCCGACCGTCGGGCAGTATGCGATCGGCAGCCCGCTGTTCCGCAACGTCCAGCTGACCATGCCGGGCGGCAAGCTGCTGACGATCGAGGCGGCCAACAACAGCGCCGAGAATGTCTATATCCAGTCGGCCACGCTGAACGGCCGCGCCTACACCAAGCCGTGGCTGTCGCGCGAGGCGCTGCAGGCCGGCGGCACGCTGCGCTTCGTGATGGGGCCGGTGCCGAACAAGAACTGGGGGGCGCGCAAGGCCGATGCGCCCTTCTCGATGAGCGCGCCCAAGTGAGCGCGGGGGAGACTGGCATGCATTTCGATCGACGTTCGCTGATGGCAGGCGCTGCGGCGCTGGGTGCCGCCGCCGCACTGCCGGGCGCCGCGCGCGCCGCCGCGGGCTTCGTCAGCAAGCGCCCGCCGGCGGCCAAGCGCCGCTTCGTCAGCAAGGCGGTGGAGGCGGAAATCGCCCGGGTGAAGGCGCACATCGCCGACCCCGAACTCGCCTGGCTGTTCGAGAATTGCTACCCGAACACCCTCGACACCACGGTGGAGATCGGCACGCTCGACGGCCGGCCGGACACCTTCATCATCACCGGTGACATCAACGCGATGTGGCTGCGCGACAGCTCGGCGCAGGCGCAGACCTATGTCCATCTCGCGGGCCAGGATCCCGCGCTGCGGCGGCTGTTCCAGGGGCTGATCCAGCGCCAGGCGCGCTGCATCCTGGTCGATCCCTATGCCAACGCGTTCGAGAAGGATCCCAAGGCCAAGTCGAGCCTCGAATGGTCGCAGGTCGACGTGACCGACATGAAGCCCGGCGTCGCCGAGCGGAAATGGGAGATCGATTCGCTCTGCTACACGATGCGGATCGCGCATGCCTATTGGACGCACACCCGCGACAAGACGCCGTTCGACGATCTCTGGTCGCAGGGTGCCAAGCTCGCGGTCGAGACCTTCCGCGTGCAGCAGCGCAAGAACGGGCCGGGGCCCTATCACTTCCAGCGCCAGGCGGTGGCGCCGACCGACAGCGTGCCGATGGGCGGCTATGGCGCGCCGACCCGCAAGATCGGCCTGATCCACTCGATGTTCCGCCCCTCGGACGACGCCTGCGTCTATCCGTTCCTGATCCCCTCCAACCTCTTCGCGGTCTCGGCGCTGCGCAAGGTCGCGCAGCTGCACCGCGAGACGCGCGGCGACGAGGCCGCGGCCAGGGAAGCCGAAGCGCTCGCCGACGAGGTCGAGAAGGCGCTGCATGCCCACGCGCTGGTGCCGGACGGCAGGGGCGGCACGGTCTGGGCCTATGAGATCGACGGCTTCGGCAACTGGATCTTCATGGACGACGCCAATGTCCCCAGCCTCTCGGGCCTGGCGATGATCGACGCCGCGCGCCGCGACGATCCGCTGTTCCGCCGCACCGCCGACCTCGCCTGGAGCGACCGCAACCCCTATTATTTCGAGGGCAAGGCCGCGAAGGGAATCGGCGGGCCGCATATCGGGCTCGACATGATCTGGCCGATGTCGATCATCACCCATGCGCTGAACAGCGACGACGATGCGGTGATCGCCCAGTGCCTCGCCTGGCTGAAGACCACGCATGGCGGCACCGGCTTCATGCACGAGAGCTTCCACAAGGACGATCCCGCCAAGTTCACCCGCGCCTGGTTCGCCTGGACCAACGGGCTGTTCGGCGACCTGATCCTCGACCTCGAGCGGCGACGGCCTGCGCTGCTCGCCCGTCAATACTAATCCTTCTTATCCTTCGGAGCCGATGCCCATGACCATCGCCACACGTCGCCAATTGCTGCTCGGCAGCGGCACCGCGGCCATTGCCGCAGCCCTTCCGCGCACCGCCTGGTCCGCCGCCTATCAGGCCGCGCGGCCCGACCTGTTCATCGGTACCGGGGGCCACGGCCATACCTTCCCCGGTCCGGCGCTGCCCTTCGGCATGGTCCAGCTGGGACCGGATACCGACAACAGCCGCTGGGACTCCTGCTCGGGCTATCACAAGGGGGATGCCACGATCATGGGCTTCTCCCATACCCACCTCTCGGGCACCGGCATCGGCGACATGCTCGACGTGCTGGTGGTGCCGCGCCGCGGGCCGCTCAAGCTCACGCCCGGCACGCTGGACAAGCCCGAGGGCGGCTATCGCCAGCATTATTCGGACGAGCATGCCGAGCCCGGCTATTACCGCGTCCGCCTCGAATCGGGCGTGCTCGCCGAGCTGACCGTCACCGAGCGGACCGGCCAGCATCGCTACACTTTCCCGGCCGGCGAGGGGTACCTGCTGATCGATTTCGCCCATGCGATCATCGACAGCTGGGACAAGGGCACGCTGGTCGAGGACGCGTCGCTCGCGCTCTCGCCGGACGGGCTGCTCACCGGCAGCCGCAAGGTCAATCGCTGGGCCAAGGGGCGGCACATCCACTTCGCCATGCAGCTGTCGCGCAAGCCGAGCCGCGTGCAGTTCTTCGGCGACGACGATGCGCCCGCGCCTGCGGGCGCTACCGGCGTCACCGGCAAGCGGCTCAAGGTCGCCTTCTTCTTCGACGATGCGGGTTCGGCGCCGATCGAGATCAAGACCGGCATCTCGGCGGTCGACGTCGCGGGGGCCAAGGCGGCGCTCGCGGCCGAGGCGCCCGGCTGGGCGTTCGACGCCACCCGCGCCGCCGCGGCGCGCAGCTGGACGCGCGAGCTGGACAGCATCCGCGTCGAGGGCGGCTCGCCCGCGCACCGCACGATCATGGCCAGCGCGCTCTACCACGCCTCGCTGTCGCCGACGCTCTTCACCGATCGCGACGGCCGCTATGTCGGGCTCGACCGGCAGGTCCACCAGGCGCCGAGCGACGCGCCCGCCTACAGCACCTATTCGCTGTGGGACACGTACCGCGCGCTGCACCCGCTGCTCACCCTGATCCGTCCGGACATGGCAGCGCGCTTCACCCAGGATCTCGTCCGCCAGACCCAGCAAAGCCCCTATGGCCCACCGGTCTGGCCGCTCCAGGGCGTCGAGACCGCGTGCATGATCGGCTGGCACGCCGTGTCGGTGCTGGCGGAAGCGCGCAACAAGTGCATCCAGGCCGATTATGCCGCCGCCTGGCCGAAGATCCGCGCGCGCGCCTTCGACCGCACCTTCCCGGACATCGACAGCACGCTCGGCCGCGGCTTCTATTACGATCTCGGCTATGTGCCCGCCGACGAGATCTGGGAGTCGGTCAGCCGCACCCAGGAATATGCCTATGACGACTGGGCGATGGCCGTGCTCGCCGATGCGGCCGGCGCGCACGACGATGCGGCGGCGCTGCGCAAGCGCGCGCAGAACTATCGCAACGTGATCAGCACCGAGATCGGCTTCGCGCGTCCGCGCTTCACCGACGGCAGCTGGTGGAAGGACTATGATCCGATCCAGCTGGGCCACAACCCCGACAAGCAGCGCGACTATACCGAGGCCAATGGCTGGCAGGCGACCTTCCTCAACCAGCACGACGTCTACGGGCTGATCGACCTGTTCGGCGGCGACGCCAGGTTCGAGGCGAAGCTCGATGCGCTGTTCACCGCGCCGTCGACGCTGCCCAAGAATGCTCCGCCGGACATCTCCGGCCTGGTCGGCCAGTATGCGCATGGCAACGAGCCCAACCAGCACGTCGCCTATCTCTATGCCTATGCCGGTGCGCCGTGGAAGACCCAGGCGATGGTGCGCCGCCTGTGCAACGAGATGTACAAGGCCGATCCGGACGGCGTGATCGGCAACGATGATTGCGGCCAGACCAGCGCCTGGTTCATCCTCAGCGCGCTCGGCTTCTATCCGGTCGATCCGGTGAGCGGCGTCTATGTGTTCGGCTCGCCGCTGTTCGACCGTGCCGAGCTGCAGCTGGGCGGCGGGCGCAGCCTGCGCATCCGCGCGGTCGGCAATGCTGCGGACCGGCCCTATGTCCAATCCGTAACCTGGAACGGCAAGCCCTGGACGCGCAACTGGATCGGCCATGCCGATCTGGCACGCGGCGGCGAGCTGGTCTTCACCATGGGTGCCAGGCCGTCTCGATTTGGTGCGGAGAAAGCCGATCGGCCTCCTTCTTTCGGCCGTCTGTCCGGGTGATTTGGTGCCACGGGGCGCAGCGCTGCGCCCCGTAAATCGATTGAAATAAGACCAGATTGTAACCTTTTGGCAACGGCGCGCAAAATATCGTAACCAAATTGCGTTTTTCGGTAACCTGTATGTTGCGGGTACGAAACCAGCATGACACCTTCTGGTAACCAAGTCCGGAAAGGCTTGTCGGGATCTGAAGCGGCCGTGGTCCGCTAACCGTGCTTCCCCCCCGGGGCGTGGCGGTTTCCCGACACGCCGGATGTCCTGGATTCTTGGTCAGCAAGAGGGGACTTTTTCATGATGTTAAGGGGAGTTTGGGCCAGCAGTTGTTGCGTGGCCGCGCTGATGGCGGTGCCTGCCGCTGCACAGACCAATGACAGTCCGCCGGTCTCGATCGGCGATCCGGTCGCCTCGGCCAAGCTGGCGGAATCGGGCCAGGACGACGCGGGTGGCCCGATCATCGTCACCGGCACGCGCATCGTTCGGCTGAACAACCGTTCGGCCGCGCCGATCGCCACCACCACCGCCGCCGAGATCGCCGCGCAGGGTGCGACCACGATCGAGGAAGTGACCAACCGCCTGCCGCAGGTCCAGGTCAATTCCGAGCAGAATTTCAGCGACTCCGAAGGCCGCCAGCGCATCAAGCTGCGCAGCCTGGGCTATGAGCGCACGCTGATGCTGATCGACGGCATGCGCATCGGCCTGGCCAACTCGGTCGATGTGGGCATCATCCCGAACGCGCTGGTCGACCGGATCGACGTGCTGACCGGCGGTGCCTCTTCGGTCTACGGATCGGACGCGGTCGCGGGCGTGGTCAACTTCGTCATGAAGAAGAACTTCTCCGGCATCCGCATCGACGGCAACTACAGCTTCTTCAACCACAACAACCGCGCCAGCGCGGTGACCGAAGCAGCCGCTCGCGCCGGCTTCAATTCGCCGCTGGGCATGAAGAACGACGGCGGCCGCGCCGATGTCAGCATCGCCGCCGGCACCAACCTGTTCGACGGGCGCGTCAACATCTCCGCCTTTGCCGACTATCGCGAGTCGAGCCTGGTCCGCCTGCGCGATCGCTCCAACGCGGTCTGCGAAGTGGTGACCAGCAGCCGCACCTCGCCGCTCGGCTGTTCGCGCGCGTCGTTTACGCCGGCGGGCACCATCATTCCGCAGTCGGGCGCGTTCGCCGGGCAGGTGCTGGTCAACAACCCCAGCGGCAACGGCACCTTTATTCCGATCAACAGCGGCCCGGCCGGTACCTCGGCCAACCCGTATGACGATCATGCCTTCCAGCGCCCGTTCCACCGCGTCAACGCAGGCGGCTTCCTGACCGCGCAGCTCGACGACCATGTCGAACTGTACAGCAACGTACTATGGTATCGCGACAAGTCGTACAACACGATCCTCAATCGGACCTATAATTTTGGTGCCTATGGTACGGATCCGTACCGGGTGAACTGCGACAACCCCTTCCTTTCGGCGTCCCAGGCAACGACGCTTTGCGGTGCCAATGCGGGCGTGGCGACCCAGTACGGCACCTTCGACCTGCGCTATCGCTTCGATTCGCAGCCGCTGGTTCGCCAGCAGTACATCAATGCCGGCTATCGCATCACCGCCGGCCTGCGTGGCCGGGTTCTGGACGATGTCTGGTCCTATGATGTAGCAGGCATGTTGTCGCGTGCGCAGCTCGAAACGATCGACGAGCCCTTCGCGGATTTCGCGAAGGTTAACCGTGCGCTCGATGTGGTCAATGTGAATGGTCGCCCGACCTGCCGTTCGGTCGTCAACGGTGCGGATCCTAGCTGTGTACCGTTCAATGCATTCGCGCCGTTCAACAACGACGCAGCGCTGAACCGCTATATCTACGGGGATGCTTCGGGCGGCATCGCCAAGCGCATTCCGCGCCTCTTGCAGTTCGTCGGCACCGTAAGTGGCGATCTCGGCAAGTACGGGATCACGTCGCCCTTCGCAGAACAAGGCCTCGCCGTCGCGGTCGGCGCCGAATATCGCGACGAGATGGATCGTACGGACTATAACGACGTCTTCCGCCAGAATAATGGTAGCGGCGCTAACAGCCGCGCTACCCAGACGATCCTGGAAGGCAATGTCGAGCTCTCGGCCCCGCTGGTCGAGCGCCAGTCCTGGACGCATCTGCTCCAGCTGAACGCCGGCTATCGTCTGTCCAAGTACAACCGCCTGGACAACAAGTTCGGCACCTGGAAGATCGAGGGCATCTGGTCGCCCGTCGAGGACATCACCTTCCGCGGCTCGTACAACAAGTCGCAGGCGGCACCGGGTGTCGGCGCGGCGGCCAATGCAGCCAACATCTTCTGGAACACGGGTTTCTACGCAGATCCTTGCGCTCCGCAGATCGACGGAGCAAACCCGAACGGCCCCCGCGTCCCGTCGCGTTTCTCGGCGCAGCAGTGCGCCAACACCGGCCTGCCGACGAACCTCTACAACAGCGCCACGCTGATCTGCCCGAACGATGCCTGCACCGTTCGCGAGGGCGGGTTCGCGCTGCGGCCTGAAACGGCCTACACCAAGACCTTCGGCGTCGTGCTCACCCCGCGCTTCGTCAAGGGCCTCACGGTATCGGTCGATCGCTGGCTAATCGACCTGGAGGATCAGCTCGAGTTCTTCAACCCGCTCGACTGGCTCAACGGCTGCCTCACCACCGGCAACGACTATTATTGCCGTGGCATCAAGCGCAACGCCGACGGCACGCTGTCCAGCTCGCCGACGACCAGCCCCTCGACCGGCTGGGTTTCGCGCGGTTCGACCAACGGCTATCGGTCCAAGTCGCACGGCTGGGACTTCCAGGGCCAGTATAATGTCGGCCTGGGCAACGTCGGTTCGCTCGACATGAGCTTCAACGGCACGCTGATGACGCTCGTGGGCAGCCAGGGCGCGCCGGACATCACGCCGCGCGACTGCACCGGCTATTATGGTAGCGGTTGCGGTGAGAGCATGCCGACCTGGGCGCACCAGTTCCGCACCACCTGGACGGCGCCGAGCCGCGTCGCCAGCGTGTCGCTCAACTGGCGGCACCGCAGCGGCATGCCGATGACGGCCTATGCGCCTGCCAGCACCGGCATCCCGGCGCTCCCGGAAGCCGACAAGCGCGATGCGTACCCCGGCATCAAGGCATATGACTGGTTCGATCTGGCACTGACCTTCGACGTCAACAAGCGCATGACGTTCCGTCTCGCCGCGAACAACCTGTTCGATCGCGACCCGCCGATCGTGCCGGACAGCCGCAGCCGCATCGGCCTGCTGCGCGGCAACACGATCATGGGCTACGACCTGCTGGGCCGCCAGCTGGTCGCTGGCATCTCGCTGCGCCTGTAACCGCACGGCACGACGCTATGCTCCCGTCCCCCGGAGGCCATGCCTCCGGGGGATTTTTCATGGGGTGGAGGGGTAAGGCCGATCTGCCCCGGCGCATCGGCGCCAGAACAGGGCCCGACGCTCGCCTGAGCCGCGCGCCGGAAGTTTCAGCCGAAACGCCAGCCGGTTCTTGCATGCCATCGATGTGGGAAGCTGGTGCACCCGACTGGATTCGAACCAGTGGCCTCTGCCTTCGGAGGGCAGCGCTCTATCCAGCTGAGCTACGGGTGCCTGGAAAGGGCCGACTAGCAAAGCATTCGGCCGAACGCCAGCCCGTTTCGGCAGGGCGCGATGCAAAAGCTCAGGCCGGCACGGCGGCCTTCCTGGCCTTTGGTGCCGGGGTCTTCGGCTTGAATGCGCAGCAATCGGCCACCGGGCATCGCCAGCATTCGGGCGTGCGCGCCTTGCAGATGTAGCGGCCGTGCAGGATCAGCCAGTGGTGCGCGTGCAGCCGGAAGGGCTGCGGCACCACCTTTTCCAGCTTCAGCTCCACCGCCAGCGGCGTCTTGCCGGGCGCGAGGCCGGTGCGGTTGCAGACGCGGAAGAGGTGCGTGTCGACCGCGAAGGTCTCGTGCCCGAACGCCACGTTCATCACCACATTGGCCGTCTTGCGCCCCACGCCGGGCAGCTGCTCCAGCGCGTCGCGATCGGCCGGCACTGCACCGCCATGGTCGCGGATCAGCGCCTCGGAAAGCGCGATGACGTTCTTGGCCTTGGTGTTGAACAGGCCGATCGTCTTGATGTGGTCCTTCAGTCCGGCTTCGCCCAGCGCGACCATCTTCTCGGGCGTGTCGACGTGCGCGAACAGCGCCCGGGTCGCCTTGTTGACGCCGGCGTCGGTCGCCTGGGCGGAGAGCACCACGGCCACGAGCAGGGTGTAGGTGTTGACCGATTCGAGCTCGGTCTCGGGGTGCGGATTGTCCGCCGCCAGCCGCGCGAAGAACTCGACGACCTGCGCCTTCTTCACACGCCGAGCACCTCGGCCATGGTGTAGCGGCCGGCATCGCGGCCGGGCAGCCACAAGGCGGCGCGGATCGCACCCTTGGCGAAGATCGCACGATCGTCGGCGCGGTGGGTGAGCTCGATCCGCTCGCCGTCGCTGGCGAAGACCACGGTGTGATCGCCGATCACCGATCCGCCGCGCAGGCTCGCCATGCCGATGGTGCCGGCGGCACGCGGACCGGTGAGGCCGGCGCGATCGCTGACGCCAGCCTCCGCGAGCGTGGTACCCATCGCCTCGGCAGCGGCGGCGCCCAGCATCTGTGCGGTGCCGGAGGGCGCATCGGCCTTGTTGCGGTGGTGCATCTCGACGATCTCGATGTCCCAGTCCTGCCCGAGCCGCGCCGCGGCCTCCTGCACCAGGCGCGAGAGCAGCCCGATGCCCAGCGAGGTGTTGCCGGTCTGCAGCACGGCGATTTCCGCCGCTGCGGCGTCGATCATCCGGTGGTGGCGCTCGCCAAGGCCGGTGGTGCCGATCACGATCGGCGTGCGGGCGGCGCGAGCGGCGGCAAGATTGGCCTCCAGTGCCGCGGGCGCCGAGAAGTCGACGATCACATCGGCCTTGCGCGCCACGTCCACAGGGTCGTCGCCCACGTCCGTGCCGCCTGCCAGGCGGGCGCCGAAATCGGGAAGGGCGGCGGCGATCGCCTGGCCCATCCGCCCCATGCTGCCGTAGATGCCGATGCTGGTCATGGCCCGCGCTGTTGCACGATCCTGCGGCCAAACGACAGAGACTATTTTTGCGCGTCGCCGGGCTTTTTCTTCTTGGAGCCCAGCGGAATCCGCAGCGTCACGAATGCGGCCGGCACGGAGGCGATGCCGGCGCTGTGCTGCTGCGCCTCCGCCCGGACCTCGCCGCCGCCGGGAAGGCGCAGCGCGGGGTCGATCGCGCGCCGCTGGGCGGTGGCGGGAAGCGTCGGGCCGATGCGGTAGCGATCGGGTTCGTCGCGCCTGCACACGATGATCTCGTCGGATCTGGTTTGGGTCGGGCAGCGCTGCCGGGTGAGCGGGCGGGACGCGCGCCCCGTCGCGTCGTCGTCCCCGGCGGGGCCGCGCGCCTGTTGCGGCGGGAGGATCGCGAGGAGGGCAAAGGCGAGCACGGCCATGGTCTTGTCTCCGATCCTTGAGGCGTACAGAGAAACCAAGCTTTGCGGCGCTGCTGTGGCGGGCCTAGGGTTCCGGCATGGCCAGGCTTCGCAATCTCGTGATTCTCACCGGCGCCGGCGTTTCCGCCGAGAGCGGCATCGCCACCTTTCGCGGCCCGGGCGGCTTGTGGGAGGGGCACCGCGTCGAGGATGTCTGCACGCCCGAGGCGCTGGCGCGCGACCCGGCGCTGGTCCACCGCTTCTACGATCTTCGCCGCGCCGCGCTCGACACGGTGGAACCCAATGCTGCGCACCATGCATTGGCGCGGCTCGACGCGGCGTGGCCGGGCGACCTGCTGATCGTCACGCAGAATGTCGACGACCTGCACGAGCGGGCCGGTGCCTCCCGCCTGCTCCACATGCATGGCGAGCTGCGATCGGCGCTGTGCGCCGCCTGCGGCATTCGCGAAGGCTGGGCCGAGGCGCTGCCCCCGGAGACCGAATGCCCGAATTGCGGGATGCTGGCGCTGCGGCCGGACATCGTGTTCTTCGGCGAGATGCCCTACCAGATGGAGCGGATCGAGGCCGCGCTGGCCGCGGCGGACCTGTTCGTTTCGATCGGCACCTCGGGTGCGGTCTATCCAGCCGCCGGCTTCGTCCAGACCGCGCGGCACTACGGCGCGGCGACGCTGGAGATGAACCTGGAACCCTCCGGCGGCAGCCACTGGTTCGAGGAGAGCCGGATGGGGCCGGCCGGCGCGCTCGTCCCCGCCTGGGTGGAGGAATTGCTCGCCGGGGCCTGACCGCCGCAACATCCTGCTGGCGTTGCTCAGCAAGGTGCGGAAGGATGCGGGCAACGCGTCGCGAAAGGCGCGGCGACAGGGAGCGGTGCATGACCCAGCAGGCAATCTTCATTACCGGCGGCGCGTCGGGCATCGGCAGGGCGGTGGCGCTGCTGTTCGCGCAGCGCGGCTGGCGCGTCGGGCTGGCGGACGTCAACGCCGCGGGGCTCGAGGAAACGAGAGCGATGCTGCCCGCGGGGGCGGCGACAACGCACCTGCTCGACGTCCGCGACCGCGACCAGTGGGTGGCGGCGCTGGCGGCCTTCGCCGAGGCGAGCGGGGGGCGGCTGGACGTGCTGTTCAACAATGCGGGCATCGGCACCAGCGGCCCTTTCGCCACCACCGTCCCGGCCGACCTGGAGCGATGCATCGCGGTCAACTTCACCGGCGTGGTGCACGGCGCGCATGTCGGCTTTCCGCTCCTGTCGGCGACCCCGGGATCGGTGATGCTGATCACCAGCTCGGCGGCGGGCATCTATGGCGCGGCGGGGGCGGCGATCTACTCGGCGACCAAGTTCGCGGTGCGCGGGCTGGCCGAGGCACTGGACGGCGAATGGGCGGGCGCCGGCGTGAAGGTGCGCACGCTGATGCCCGCGTTCATCGACACGCCGCTGCTCGACCAGCCGACCGGCGGCTCCAACCAGCTGATCCGCGAGAATGTGCGGCGCGCGGGGCTGGAGATTTCGCCGGTGGGCGACGTTGCCGAAGCGGCATGGGCGGCTGTGCATGGCCCGGTGCTGCATACCCGGGTCGGCAGGACGGCGCGCAAGCTGTGGTTCGCGGCGCGCTGGATGCCGGGCGCGCTGCGCAAGCAGGCGCAGCGCAGCCGGCTGGGGCGACGCTAGGCTTGGCAGGCACCGCGCTTCCGCGATACGGGCGACGCTCGCGTAACACAGTGAAGGAAATTGCATGAAGAGGGTGGTGCTGATGGGGCTCGGCCTGCTGGCCGCGGTGCCGGCGCAGGCGCAGGTGAAGTCCACCGATCCGCAGTCGATCGCCAAGGCGCTGCAGGATGCCGGCTACAAGGCCGAGCTGAGCAAGGACAAGGACGGCGATCCTATCATCCGCAGTGGTGCGCAGGGCTACAAGTTCACCATCTTCTTCATGACCTGCGAGAAGGGCCGCAACTGCGGGGACATCCAGTTCTACGCGGGCTGGACCAACAAGCTGTCGCCCGCCCGTGCCAACGCCTGGAACCAGAAGCACCGCTTCGCGCGCGTCTATTCGGACGATCAGGGCGAAGCCGCGATCGAGTACGACCTGAACTTCGAGGACCAGCAGATGTCCACGACGCTGTTCCAGAAGAACCTGGAGCTGTGGGATTCGCTGGTCGGCAGCTTTGTCGATTACGTCAACGAAACGGAAGAGACGCCGAAGAAGTGAGGCGCGGTGCCGGGCTCAGAACAGCCCGTCATCGTCATCATCGTCGTCCATGGCCGACGGCGTGGACGCGGCGCCGCCCGGCAGCGCGAAGCGGTGGTGGATCTCGCGTTCGCGCGCCATGGTGTAGCTGCGCGCCATGCCATCCAGCAGTTCGGCCAGCGCCGCCGCGACTTCGCCTTCGGGGGCCGCGCAGGGCGTGCCGAACAGCTTGAGCTGCAGCACCACGCTGCGCAGCGAGTCGCCGAACGCGGCCTCGCAATCGACATTGCTGGTGGTGGTCTCCAGGATCCGCGACACCGCCGCCGCGTCCTCGCTCAGCCCGGCCATGCCCGTGCGCATGCGCTGGGCGCCGTCGCGGATGCAGGCAAGTGACTCGGTCAGCGCCTCGGCGGCGTCGCCGCCATGCTCGGCCTCGGGGTCGCGCAGCGCGGTCACCGCGCTGACCAGCGATTCGACCGACTGCCGGATTTCGGCCGAGATCGTCGCCAGCATCGTCGCGAATCCTCGGATTTCCGAGGCGACCATCGCCAGCGCCTTGCCTTCGTCGCCGAGGCGGTGGCAGCGAAGATCGGTGTTCCACGCCATCAGGTGCACGTCATGGTTCACCCGGTGGACCACCCGCAGCCGCTGCGCGAGGCGTTCGGCGCTGTCCGACGTCGAGCCGCCCAGCGTCTGGGCGCGCGCATCGGCGTCGCGCAGGCGCGCGGTCACCTGCGCCACGTCGGCGACGCTCTTTTCCAGCGCGCCGAGAAAGGCGCTGTTGTCGCCATTCTGTTCGCGGTCGCCCTCGGCCTTGATCTCCAGCAGCTGGGTCGCGCTCGGCGCGATCCCGCGCAGGCTCTCCGCCAGCCGCTGCGATTCGGTGTGGAACGCCTCGATCGTGTCCGAGGCCTGGGCGGCGAACAGCGCGACCATATGGCCGACCACCGGGATCGCGGCAGCCGGATCGGCGGCGTCGCGCCAGGCGATCAGCGTGCGAATCCCGGTGGCGACATGTTCCAGCCGCTGACGGGTGATGTCGCCGATCTGCATCGCGCCGATCGCGGTCGCGACCCGGCCGTGGATCTCGCGCCCGACGGCGGCGATGCGGGCGGCACGCGCGGCATCGGCGGCCTGGTGGCGCTGCAGCGCTTCTGCGTCGGCGGCCAGCTTGCGCGGCACCTGCGGGATCACCTTGGTGCATTCGGCGGCGAGCTGGCGATCGACCTCGATCAGCGCGGGGATGCTGGCGGTAAGCCGTTCGATCTCGATGCCGATCCCGCCGATCTCCTCCTCGCCCACGTCGAGCCGGACGTTCATCGTGTCGGCGAAGTCGGCGAAGCCGTTGCGGCCGGCGGCCGCCACCTTGATGTTGAGGCCGCAAATGCGAAGGAAATCGAGCGTGCGCTTCACCTGGGAGATATGGTGGGCCAGCGGCCGCGCGCCGGCGGCGATGCTTTCCAGCCCCGTCTGGCGCGCCGCCTGCACGGCGGGAAGCCGCTCCAGCCGATCCGCCGTGGCGCGCATGTTCTCGACCGCCGCGTCCGCCGCGTCGCGGCCAAGCGCGTTGGTCACGCCTTCGAGCGCACTCACCAGCCGCTCGACGATCGCATAGGCCTGGGCCAGCGCCTCGCCCGCCGAGACGAACCGCGCATCGAGATTGCTGGCGACCTGGCTGATCGTCGCCTCGATCTGGGCGAGCGACAGTTCGGATTCGGGATTGGGTTCAGGAATGGGTGCGGCGTACATGGCCGTCTCCTTGTTGCGCGGTCATCGTGCCGTGGCCGTGAGCAGTTCGCGGGCGATGTGCCCGAGGGGGATGATCCTGT
>NZ_BCYY01000013.1 GCF_001598435.1 Sphingomonas pituitosa NBRC 102491 | reverse complement strand
GCCATTCGAAGGCTGTGACGGATGCTGTCCTACACATGGCTGATCGCAACATCGAAGCGGCGGCTGCGAAGGAGGTCGGATCACGGCGGGAATTGCGGTCCATGCTGCGTGATCTGCTGGATCACTTGGGGCCGGACTGAAGGGGTTCTTGGAGTGGCGGGGATGACGCGCTACGCTCCGTTCGCCCACCACCGTCAGGGAGAACATGATGCTCCGATCGATCTTCGCCGCGACTGCGATTATGACGCTTGCGGTCACGCCGGCCACCGCCGCACCCTGCCGGGACGGCAAGGGCAAGTTCGTCAAGTGCGCGGACGCGGCGCCCGCCCAGCCGGTGAAGTGCAAGGATGCTAAGGGAAAGTTCGCCAAGTGCGGGACGCCGGGAGCGAAACCGATCAAGTGAGTGGTCGGGGCGGTGGTCGCACCGCCCCGACGCAAGGAGTGCCTATACCTCGATGGTCAACGCGGGATCGAAATCCGGATTTTTGACCCGTCCTCCCTGGTGGGCGGCGCGCCGGGCATCGTCCAAAGGCTCTGTTGGTGTGCAGATCCGAAAATATCCAGAGTCGGGCTATGCTTCTCCGGTCAGAACCGTTCGATACTCCTCACCGCCAGGAGATCGAATCCGTCGCGGATCCCTATTATCCGTACGCGATGTCCGATCAATCTGCCGGCTCGCCAACCCGCGTCGAGCCGCCATATGCCGCCCTCGGTCGATTCGACTACAAGACCCTCCTCGCCGTGCCGAAGGATGCCAACGACTTCGTGCTGCGTTCCAATGGGCATAGGCTTTCCGATCTAATCGAGAACGACGTGAAACGGCAGGCTCTGACCGCGTAAAGTTCCATCGGACGACACCAGGAATGCTTCTGCCGTATGGACGCCGTGATACTGGAGCGGCTCCCATCGGGTATTGCCCTTTTCGGCCGAGTAGAAGTCGCCGCGACCACAGCCGGCGAGCATCGCCGCCGCGCCGGTGTTTGTGATCCGCCACCTGATATGGCAGTCGTGTGGAAGGTGCTGTCCATTCGCCAGCAGAGCGTTGAACATGAGGCCGCCTGTAGGGGCGATGACGTCACCGGAGCCGATGATCTTCCCCGCGCGGCTCTTCTTCCGCTGGTGTGTCGCGGTGATGTAAATGTCGATCCACGGGCGTGAACTGATGGGCCAGGGGGATGGCGTTTGGTGCGCAGGATGCGTTATCGAGGTGGGGACGACCGCGGTGCCGTAGATGAGTACGTCACGCACCAGATCATTTTGGTAGGTCGAGTTGCTAGCGACCATCACCCGCGCCATGGCGGAAGCTTCGTTCAGGCTCTTCTTCAGCTCGACCGTTTCGCCCTTTGCGAACTCCGATCCGAAGACGCGACGCCAGGCAATAATACTGTCGCTGCGCGTCAGCGCGTCGTAGGCCTCGTCGATCCATCCACGATAGCGATGGATCTTGTCGCGGAAGTTCGAATATTTCTCGTCCGCCCACGACGAGGCGAAGTCTTCGCTCCAGAGCTTCGGATTGCGCACCTCGGGCTTGAATGGCCGCTCCTGCAGCCAGTCGTCCAGACGTCCCATGATGGTCTTCAGCGCGGTGGGCACGTCGGCGAACGCATCAGACCCCTTGTCCCAGCTGTAAATATGGTTGCCGAGGAGCGTGGTCAGCAATACCGACGGACAGCTGAAGGTCAGCTTGATGTCACGCAGATATTTAACGAGGCGAGTGACCTTACGAAACGAATTGGATCCGGAATAGCTGTTTTGGTCCTTCATCCATTGCGTGTATTCGATTGGCGCACTGTTCTCGAATGTGTCAATTTTCGCGTTGCACACCTCGTAGGTGTCGACATAGGCACGATCGACAATGCAGGGTGCGATGTCGATCTTGCGCTCATTCGCATATGTGATGGTGACGCAGTAGTCCCAGGTCTTCGTCATGTCGCCATAGGTCGCGCTGGCCTTAAAGACCTTGCCCAGTTCCTTGACGTAATCCTTGGCTGTCCAGCCATCGACGGGGTCGACCATCACGAGCAGATCGGCGTCGAATTCTCTCTGGTCAACCGGCTTGATGATGGTGTCGTGTGCCCACGACCCCTGTTCTTCGAAACCGCGAATGCTCGGCTTCCAGGTACTTTGACGGATGAACCGCTGGATCGCCTCGATCGACCGCTCCAGATCGGCGATCCGCGTCTGGTTCAGATTGACGGTGTCCTTCAGGAACGATGTGAAGCAGCTAGTGAGCTTCACGCGATGGGCCCCGTGGCTGCGTCGAGTTCCTTCTGTTCGTAATCCGATTGCCCCGCATGGATGCTCTTGTAGGCCTTTGCGTGCGCGTAGCCAGGGATCGGGCGCGCGCGCTTTTGGATAGCCCCGACTTCCTCGGTAAGCTTGTCCAAGGTTTCCGTCAGCTTCTTTTCGTCGGCATTCTCGGCGCGAGCCGTGATCTGTACGAATTGCCGAATCTTGCGACGGGCTATGCCGTAATCAACGCCCGCAGCATGGTGCTTTTCCCATATTTGGTCGGGCTTCATGTTGGTGACCAGTATCGTGATAAGCGAAGCAACGAAGGCGAGAGCGGCCGGCAGCCAGCTTTGCAACTCGACGCTCAGGATCTTGGAAAGGAAAGCTGCACCTGCCAGAGCTGCCAGGACCGCGGCGCTGTTCCCCAGCCAGAACTGCCAGTAGCGCCAGCGACCTGCGGCTGCAAAGTGCGCCTTCTCGGAATAGAGCACATCGGTCGCGAGCTTGCGCCCCTCGTCGATTATGCGGGCGCGATCGCCTTCCCCGATTGTCATCTTGCCCCCTTGATTAACCCCGGTACCGTCGTTCGGCATTTGTTCGTGAGCATAGGTGCCGAGTGCAGGGTTGCAAGCGAATAGCCTCGTAGGTCGTCACCTCCGCGGGAATATTTTTGCTCCCCGACGCCCAAGGGCCGGCCGAGGTAGGATGGTTACTATCTGTCGCTTGGTCTCAGGAGAGACCGAAGTAGCGGTCAAAGAACTCGGTGAGCCTCGTCAGGACCGCCACCTTTTTCGTCGCATGCCCGCCATCTTTGGCGAACCTGGATACAGGCGGCAGGACCTTCGTAATTGCTACGCCGGCGGTGGGAATGGCTCCATCGCGGAAGGCATCAGCTATAAACTCCTGCGTTGCAGCCGGATCGAGTTTCTCCTCGGCGATGATCTGGTTGAGCTCCTCTACCTTCTTGGTGGCGACGAACTGCGCCCATTGCGTATCCACCTTGGCGTCGTTCGACACCGAATTAACGAACTGCTCGATGAGAGACCGCTTGTTTCGCAGCGTCGGGCTTGAGTTGATCGCCCGCTCGATGGTGGCCCGGATCTCCTTGTCCTCTCCAGTGCCTTTGGCCTCCAGATAGCGCTCCACAAGCATCAGGATGTAGTCGACGTTGATTTCGACCTGCTTTACCAACTCGATTTCGAAGACAACATCGTCGTTAATCGCCTCTTTGTCAGCGTTGGATACCGCTCGGAACTCGACGTAGAGGTTCAAGTAGATGCTGAGATAGTCTTGGAAGTCGCGGGCGCTCAGGATTTCGTTGCCGGCGAACTCGTCGAATGCGTCCAAAATGTTCCGGAGGCGCAGGATCGAACTAAAGAGCCGGACGAACGTCTTCTGCGCGGATTCGCCGACGATCGGCGACCCGAGGGCGAATTGGGCCTGCAGATCGGCCACCCTTGATTCGTATGTGCCGTAATAGTCGGCGTAGGGCTTGAGCAGGACGATGCCCTTCGCGTCCTTGTTGCCGAACAGGGCGAGAGCCTCGTTCGTCTCCTTCTCCAGATCGCGGAAGCAGATCACGTTGCCGTAGGTCTTGACCGAGTTGAGGATGCGGTTGGTGCGAGAATAGGCCTGGATAAGGCCATGTGACTTCAGGCGCTTGTCCACCCAGAGCGTGTTGAGGGTCGTCGCGTCGAAGCCGGTCAGGAACATGTTGACGACGATGACGATGTCCAACTCTCGGGCCTTGAGGCGGTGTGACAGGTCCTTGTAGTAGTTCTGGAACTTGTCGGCCGAGGTATCGAAGCTCGTACCGAACAGCGCGTTGTAGTCTCGGATCGCGCCGTCGAGGAAGTCGCGGGACCCCTGGTCGAGCCCAGACGTCTCGAATTCCTCCTCGCCCAGCAGGCCGCCATCCTCCTCCTCGTTGGCTGCAAAACTGTAGATCAGGCCGACCTTCAGGCGCTTCGCGGGAGGGACCGCCCCCTGCTGCTTGGCGAATTCCGCATAGTAGCGCTTGGCGGCATCGATCGAGGCCGTCGCCATCAGCGAATTGAATCCGGCCAGGCGCTTCCCGTCATGACGATAGGTGCTGGCCCGTCGCGTTTTTTGATCGAAGTGCTCCAGGATATAGCCGACGACCTGGGAGACTCGCTCGGGGGCGAGAAGCACCCGTTCCGTATCAATGCCGGGGACCTGCTTGTCCTTGATCGCGTCCGCGGTTTTGATCGTATTGATGTAGTCGATGCGGAAGGGCAGCACGTTTCGGTCGCTGATGGCATCGACGATCGTATAGGTGTGCAACTTGTCCCCGAACGCCTGTTCGGTCGTGCGCCGCATTGGACTCCCGCCGGTGCCGGCGTTCTCGACGAAGATCGGCGTACCGGTGAAACCGAACAGGTTGTAACGGCGGAAGGCCTTGGTGATTTCAGCGTGCATGTCGCCGAACTGACTGCGATGGCACTCGTCGAAGATCACGACGACACGGCTGTCGTATACCGGGTGGCTGCCGCCGGCGGCGACAAAGCGCGATAGCTTCTGAATCGTCGTGATGATGATGCGGGCGTTGGGGTCCGACAGCTGCTTGCGCAGAATGGACGTTGAAGCGTTCGAGTTGGCAGCGCCCTTCTCGAAGCGCTCATATTCGCGCATGGTCTGATAGTCGAGGTCCTTGCGATCGACGACGAATAGTACCTTATCGATGCCCGGCAGATCCCGTGCGAGCTGCGCCGCCTTGAAGCTGGTGAGCGTCTTGCCGCTACCCGTGGTGTGCCAGACATACCCGCCGGCGGCGACCGTCCCGAGGAGATTGTTGTTGGCGGCCGTGCTGATCCGCAGGAGAATGCTTTCGACGGCCACGATCTGGTAGGGGCGCATCACCAGCAGCTTGCGGTCGACGTCAAAGACGCAATAGCGCGTGAGGATGGCCAGCAACGTGTGTTTCGCGAAGAAGGTTTTGGTGAAGCCGACCAGATCCGTGATCGGGCGGTTTTTCGCGTCCGCCCACCAGCTGGTGAAGGCGAAGCTGTTGGAGCTCTTCGTACGGCCGCGTTTGCCGCGCTGCTCGGCGAGGTGGCCGTCACGCACGGTGTTGCTGTAGTATTTTGTCAACGTCCCGTTACTGATGACGAACAGCTGCACATACTCGAACAGTCCGGACCCGGCCCAGAAACTGTCCCGCTGATATCGGTCGATCTGGTTGAAGGCTTCGCGGATGTCGACCCCGCGTCGCTTTAGCTCGATGTGGACCATCGGCAGGCCGTTGACCAGCACGGTGACGTCGTAACGGTTCGCCCGCGCGCCCTGGACCTCATACTGGTTGATGACCTGGAGCGAATTGTTGTGGATGCACTTTTTGTCGATGAGCTTGACGTTCGCGACCGTCCCATCGTCGCGCTTGAGGACCTGGACATGGTCCTCCTGGATCCGGGTCGTTTTCTGGACGATTCCGTCGCTGGCCGGGGAGATGCATGTGTTGAAGAAGTGCTCCCACTCCGTGTCGGTGAAGACCAGCTTGTTCAGCTTCTCAAGCTGATGCCGGAGATTGGCGATGAGCCCAGCCTCTGACGTTACCGGGAGGTATTCGTAGGCCTGCCCCACCAGCTGCGCGACTAACGCCTTTTCGAGATCCCCCTCGGATTGATAGCCTCCATCGCCCGCGCCAGCCGGGTCAGACTGGTATTCGGCGACAACCGTGCTTTCGCCGGACACGGCGACGGGCTGGTAATGGAGGGGAGGCGGAGTGTCAGTCATGCAGCCATCTTGAAGGAGAGGAGTCGATCGCGATAGTGCTCGTATTGCTCGCGACGCGCATTGATCTCGACCGGCAGCGCGCTCGATAGGTCATTCACGAGGGCGTCGAAGCGGTCGAGGATGTCGACGATCTTGGCCTGCTCGTCGAGCGGCGGCAACGGGATCCTCAGTTTCGCCAGGCTCTCCGACGACAAGCGCTTCACTTTCGCGCGGGCCACGTATTTGTTCTTCTCCGCCTTCAAGGCCGTCGTCTGGAGGCAGTAGGAGATGAACTTCGGGTTCTGCTCGTGGCGGAAGATGAAGCAGTCGTCGTGCACCGCGACCTTGTCATCGCCGAGCCAGGCGACCGCCTTGCCCACGTCCTCGACCGTTTCGCCGACTGCCGCGATCACGATGTCGCGGGGGTTGGCGAAGCGTAGTGACGGGGCGAGATCGGCGCGAACATGCGACACCGTTTCCGTCGCGGACGTGCCGTAACGAGTGTAGATGTCGCCATAGTGGATGCAGCCGACTCCATCGGGCGCGTAGTCGCCCTTCGTGAATCTCCGTCCCCGCGTGAAGTTGCCAATCTCACTCAGGGATGTTATCCTTCTTGCTTGCTTGCTTGCTTGCTTGCTTGCTTGCTTGCCTATTTGTATGATCGTCGAAGCTGAGCAGCATATCACGGTAGTGATGATATTGGCTACGCCTGGCTGCCAACTCCGCTTCTAGCTGTTCCTTCAGTTCCGCTTCCAGCGCCCTGAACCGATCGAGGATAACCACGATTTCGCGCTGAATTTCCAGCGGTGGTACGGGAATATTGATCTTGGCGAGGCTCTTGGCCGACACGTCGATGACCTTCGTACCGGTCGCGTGACGCTTTTTCTCGGCGAAGAAGTGCGGGGTCTGAAGGTAATAGGACAGGTACTTCGGGTCCTGCTCGTGCTTCAGCACGGTGGCGTGCCCGCCGGTGACGATTTGGTCGGTGCCGAGCCAGGCTACCGCCTTGCAGACATCGTCCAGGTTCTCGCTGGTATTGGTGATAATGAGGTCGCCGGGATCGACCTTGGCGAGACGCGCGGCCTTCTCGGGCGAGACGAAGGACCTCGTCTTGGTCGCCCACGTCCCGTAGAAGGTGTAAATCTGCCCATAGTGGATGCAGCCGACGCCTTCTTCCGCGAAGTCGGACTTGGGCATGCCGTTGCCGCGGACGAGCCGGCCTAATTCGCCGATCGGCAGGAACTCGACCCCATTGGGGCAGAGGGTGGCGAGGAGCGTGTCAATTCGGTTCATGCGTCTTCTCCCTCGAGCTCGGCGACGATCGCGTCGATTTCCTCGCGGAGCTGTGCCTGTCTCGTAACGATATCGGCGATATCGGCGTTGAGGGTGGTGATGTCGACGACCTTCCGGTTGTCGACCTGCTCGACGTAGGACGTGACGGCGATGTTGTAGCCGTTTTCCGCGATGGTGCCGTTGTCGACCAGTCGCGCAAAATGATCGATGTCCGCACGCTCCGTGAACGCATCCATGATCCGCTGGCGGTGGGCGGGCGCGAGCGTGTTCTTGTTTCCGACACGGACGAACTCGGCGCTGGCGTCGATGAACAGCGTGGCGTTGTCGCGCTTGGACTTTTTGAGGACGATGATGCACGTGGCGATGGGCGTGCCGAAGAAGAGGTCCGGCGGCAGCTGGATCACGGCATCGACGTAGTTGTTGTCGATGAGATACTGACGGATTTTCTGTTCGGTACCGCCCCGGTACAGGACGCCCGGGAACTCGACGATCGCCGCGGTACCGTTGACCGCCAGCCAGTGCAGGATGTGCATGGTGAAGGCGAGGTCGGCCTTGCTCTTGGGGGCCAGCACGCCGGCCGGCGCGAAGCGCGGGTCGTTGATGAGCAGCGGATTTGCGTCACCCTCCCACTTGACCGAGTACGGGGGGTTGGAGACGATCGCCTCGAACGGTTCGTCGTCCCAGTGCGCTGGCTCGAGCAGCGTGTCGCCGAGGGCGATATCGAACTTCTCGTAGTTTACGTCGTGCAGGAACATGTTGATCCGGCACAGATTGTAGGTGGTAAGGTTGATTTCCTGACCGAAAAAGCCCTGGCGCACCTTGTCCGGGCCCAACACCTTGCTGAAGCTCAGCAGGAGCGAGCCCGATCCGCATGCTGGGTCGTAGACTTTGTTGACCTCCGTCTTGCCGGCGACGGTGATGCGGGCGAGCAGCTCCGAAACCTCCTGCGGGGTGTAGTATTCGCCACCCGACTTTCCAGCTGTCGAAGCATACATCTGCATGAGGTATTCGTACGCGTCGCCGAACAGATCGATACTTTTGTTGGAGAAGCCGCCACTGGTGAGCGGGAGATCGCCGATAGCATCGAGGAGCTTTACAAGCTTTTCGTTGCGCTTCGCCACGGTCGCCCCCAGGCGGGGGCTGTTGACGTCCAGGTCGGCGAACAGCCCGTTGATGTCGTGCTCGCTCTCGGTTCCGGTCGCAGAACCCTCAATGTCGGCGAAGATCTTCGAGAGGGTGACGTTGAGATTCTCATCATTGCGCGCCCGCTTGCGGACGTTCTCGAAGAGATTGGACGGCAGGATGTAGAAACCCTTTTCCTTGACCGTCTCGACGCGCCCGAACTCAGCGTCGGCATCGCTCAACTGAGCATAGTCGAAGCTGGTTTCGCCAGCCCGATGCTCCTGCTTGTTCAGATAGGAAACGAGGTTCTCGGAGATGAACCGATAGAACAGCATCCCGAGAACATAGCTCTTGAAGTCCCACCCATCGATGCTGCCACGAAGTTCGTTGGCAAGTCGCCAGATCGTCCTGTGCAGTTCTGCACGTTCGATATCGCGGGATCCACTCATAATTGACAGCCTTCGTCGTTACGCCTGAACGCAGGCGGTTAATGGGTTTTAGGATGGAGGGGCATTTTGCAAAAGGGCTCGAACTGGCCCGCGCTGCACTTTACAGGCTCGTCTTCGAATTACTTTTCCTAGCCAAAGCCTGCGCGGCATGATCACCGGCGAGGTCAGTGCGGATCACGTCGATGGTCGGGAACTGCAGCCGATCGACACCGATCGCCACCATGCACTGGGCGAAGAAGGGGGCGGTGAATCGTCCACGGGCGACCTTGTTGCGAAGGTTCGGGACGTTCTCGGTGATTCCCAGAGCGGCGAGCCGGGCTACGAGCTGCTCATAGGATATGCCGCGGAGCATCATCTCGGCCCGAAGCATATTCTTTACCAGCCGCTCCCAGGCCGCTTCGTCTATATGGCCATCGTCTTCCATTCCGCCTTTCTAGGATCGTGACGCTATTCTCGCAAGCGCGTGCGATTATGGCCACCATCATTAACGATGGTATCGCCTTGACGAGGCAGGGGCACCATCATAGATAGTGATGCTCATAACCTCACACGGTGGTCATTGGCTCAGCACGTTCTCCTGTCAGCGAATTATCGCGACCTGCCGGTCGCGAAGATCGCGCGCATGAGTGAGAGCAAGGCCTATGCGATGTTCCGAATGGCGCGCTGGCCGGAGACCGACGGTGAACCAATCTGCCCGCACTGCGGTGGGGAGGGCTGGACCCTCGGCAACCACAATCAGCCCGAGTACGAGTGGTGGGACGCGGAGAACGAGCGGATCATCAAAGGCAAGAAGGACAAGCGCCAGTTCAAATGCAAGGCGTGCCGAAAGAAGTTCACCGTCACCAGCGGGACGCTCCTTCACAGCCGCAAGCTCGACCTGCGCACGATCCTCATTGCGTTGAAGCTGTTTTCTGAGGGGGCGAAGGGCATTTCGGCCATCGCCCTCGCAAACCTGTCCGACATGGCCTACAAGTCGTCGTTCGTCCTGTCGCACAAGATCCGGGAGTCGCAGATCAAGGCTCAGCTCGGGCGGCAGCTGCACGGCATCGTCGAGATCGATGGCTCGGTCTATGGCGGCTACTATCATCAGGTCAATGAGCGGAAGGACCGTGTCGACCTGCGTCGGCTTGGCGATATCACCGGCAAGAAGATGACGATGGTGGTCGCGCGCGAACGCAGCCACGGTGAACGCGTTGGTCTGAGCGCCTGTACGATCGTGCCGCACGAGGCTGACTCGCGGCCCTTCATCTTCGATACCGTCGACCGCATGGCCAGCGTGCATGCTGACGACGGGAGCCACTGGGACACGCTCCGTGTCGCCCTGAACGTCGACCAGGTGAACCATTCTCAGCGATATTTTGACAAGGGCGTGTGCACCAACCAGGCCGAGAGCTTTTTCTCCCGCGTGGATCGGATGGAGATGGGGACGCACCACCATATTGCCGGCCCCTATCTGTGGGGTTACGGCTGCGACGCGGTATGGCGCGAGGACCATCGCCGCGAGACGCAGGCGGAGAAGTTCGACGATTTGCTTGGGGCGTTGCTCAACAACACCGTCTCCAGGACGATGAAGGGATATTGGCAGCGCCACCTTGAAGGCATCGAGGCGAATCCGGGCCTGCTCGACTGCCTTGGTTCCGAGACTGCTGACGCTGATGCTGTTGCCGTCGCCAAGGAGATTGTCGCGGACGAAGGGCGCATGACCCGCGAGGACGTGGCGACTGTGTTCGGCGAGGAATACGCCGATCGCGCTTTCGGCCCGGTGGACACGGCGAGCTCGCGCAAGTGGAAGGCGCGCAGGCCGTATGCGCCGCGGAAGCCGAGCGTGCGGCCGGAGCCATGGTCGGAATTGAAGAAGCCGGTCGGATTGCCTTCGTTTACACCGTAGAGGCGTGATATCGTCCTTCGATTATCTTTAACGCGACGGAAACTGCCATGCCCCAATTAAGCCGGTATGCGCTCACTCCGAATCGTACTCGCTATCGGCTTCGCTGCCATTTCGTCGGTTAGCCCGCCATCAGTTGTCTTCGCTAAAGCAAACGGAGTTCCACATACACGTGGAGGTGTAGGTCAGCCCGAAAATGGCGACAGAGCCCGTGCCGGCGACAACCAGGGCAATGATCATGGCACCCCACCAGCCGTAGCGCAGACCCCAACCCAGCAAGCGCCAGCCAATCCAATACAGCAACCCTGCAAGGCCAATGAGAAGAATTTGCAAAGTGACCTTTGCGCCCAGTGGTATGCTGCGCAAGCGGCGCGGGATGCCGCTGACTGGAGCGGTTTCCAGGTATGGCTTGGCCTCGTCGGCACCGTACTTGTCGTTGTGTCTCTTGGCTTCGCGGTTCACGGGGTCGTATCGACCCGAAAGGCGCTTGGATTGGCCGAGGAGGCGATTGGACACTCGACCGTGGCGAACGGGATTGCCACTCAAGGCCTGCAGGCTGCCGCTGAAGCCAATGAGCGTGCTGCCGAGGCTAACACCTTTGCCGCCCGCGCGAATGAAATCGCCGCTGGCAACCTGCTGATATTCGCCAAGGACTTCGATGAACGCATGCGACCGCGGTGTGTGGTCATCGCCATCACTCTGATCGACAAGTGGCAGGAGGTGGTTGAAGCTGGCAACCCCCTGCCGATGACCATCACTGTCCAGAACATGGGCGGAGCGACTGGCCGCCATCTGTTTGTGCAGATCGACAGCATTTCCTTTCACGATTACGCTGGGAAAACCATCGGTTCGCAGCAGCAGCTTTTGCACCTCGCTCCCTTGCGCGCTCGCCAGGTCAGGGCCGAGGGCATGCTCATCACGTCCGCTGGCGGAATTCGTGGAGTTCACGGTATCACTGTGCAGGGCCGCATTGGATCGAAGGGTGATCAGCTGGATGACAGCACCCCCGGATTGACGATGGTCGAGCAATTCGTGTGGAGGGAAAATCCGCTCCACCGGGGCAGCAAGGACTTGGTCGAACGTGCTCCAGGCGATGATCGTGATGGCGGTGAGTATGAGCCGGGCGGACTGCCGCATTCGGCCCCAGCACTCGATTGATCCTGACGTTTCCATGATCCGTCTCCTTCGGAGGCGGCCACACGGGTCGGGCTACGGAAGCGTTTGGTGCTAACCGCCTGTTTCGCTAAAAAGTTGTTGGTTTTTTATCGCTTATGCGATGCAGGATAAGCTTACGGCCGATGGGGGAGGCGGCTGTTTAGAGCCGAGGTCCCCTCTGATCCATAATGCTGTGGAACTCGGGCAGTTCGTCGAGGAACAGCACGCCGAGATGCGCGAGGCTCACCTCGCCCGGCTTCACCTTCAGACCGCCGCCGGTGAGCGCCGCCATCGAGGCCGAATGGTGCGGGCTGCGGAACGGCCGGGTGCGGGTCAGCCGCCCGCCCTGCAGGGTGCCGGCGACCGAGGCGACCATCGACACCTCCAGCGCCTCGGCCGCCTCCAGCGGTGGCAGGATGCCCGGCAGGCACGCCGCCATCAGCGACTTGCCCGCCCCTGGGGGGCCGACAAACAGCAGGTTGTGGCCCCCGGCCGCCGCGATTTCCAGCGCGCGCTTGGCCGTTTCCTGCCCCTTCACCTGCGCAAGATCCGGCCCCTGCCCCGGCGGATCGACCTCGCCCGGCACCGGGCCGGGGAGCATCTGGTTGCCCTTGAAGTGGTTGAGCAGCGCGATCAGGTCCGGCGCAGCGAGGACTTCCACCTGCCCCGCCCAGCTCGCCTCGGGCCCCTGCGCGGCGGGGCAGACCAGCCCCTTGCCGGTCTCGCCCGCATGCATCGCCGCGAGCAGCACGCCCGGCGACGGCGCGATCCGCCCGTCCAGCGCGAGCTCGCCCACCACGACATAGCCTGCGATCGTCTCGGCATCGACCACGCCCATCGCCGCCAGCAGCGCCAGCGCGATCGGCAGGTCGAAATGCGATCCCTCCTTGGGCAGGTCGGCGGGCGAGAGGTTCAGCACGATATGCTTGGGCGGCAGCGCCAGCCCGATCGCCGCCATCGCCGCGCGCACGCGCTCGCGGCTCTCCGCCACCGCCTTGTCGGGCAGGCCGACGACGACGAACTTCGGCAGCCCGGCGACGAGGTTGCATTGCACCTCTACCGCACGGGCTTCCAATCCCAGATAGGCAACCGTCGAAACGCTGGCGACCAAGAGAGCCCCCTCCCCGAAATGAGAGCATAGCGACTTTTCCTCGATACGGAAGCGGCACGATCGTCTCAGGGCGTCTTGCACTCGCAACACACCCCTCCCATCTGTGCGGCAATGTGCTCTGAAGTCGCCCAAACTCCGCATCCCGCGTTGACTCGGCCGCTGCTTCCCCGTAAGGGCGCTCGACACGCGGCCGCCCCTGTGGCGGCCCTTTTACGTTCTAGATACTCGAGGATGAGCGATGAAGCGGACCTTTCAGCCGAGCAACCTGGTGCGTGCGCGCCGGCACGGCTTCCGTGCACGGATGGCGACCCCGGGCGGTCGCAATGTGATCCGCGCCCGCCGCGCCCGCGGCCGCAAGAAGCTGTCGGCGTAAGCACCGACACGCCCTTGCTGAGCCTCGACCGGCTCACGCAGCGCAAGGACTATCTCGCCGCCAACGGGGGAAAGCGGGCACCGATGCCCGGTTTCGTCCTGCTGGTGCGCGAACGGAACGATGCCGATCCGTCGATGCGGATCGGCATTACCGTATCCAAGAAAGTTGGCAACGCCGTTATCCGTAACCGGATGAAGCGGCGCTTTCGCATGCTCGCGCGCGAAATCCTGCCCGAGGCAGGCATTGCCGGCGCGGACCATGTGCTGATCGGCCGGATGGGCGGAATCGAACGCCCCTATGCCGATCTGAAGGCGGAACTCGCCAAGGCGCTTCGGCGCATTCGGCCCAAGGCCGATCCCAAGGTCGAATCATGATCGCGCGGGCCCTCATGCTGCTCGCGCGCGCCTGGCAGCTGGGGCCGTCGCTGATCCTGCCGCCCACCTGTCGCTACCAGCCTTCCTGTTCGGCCTATGCAATCGAGGCGCTTCGCCGCTATGGGGCGGTGAAAGGCGGCTGGCTTGCGCTACGGCGCATTGCGCGCTGCCATCCATGGGGCGGGCACGGCCCAGATCCCGTTCCTTGAGTTTCCTTCCGGGGATTATCGGTGAAAGAAGAACAGAAGAACTTCATCCTCTTCGCGGCGTTCGCGGCGCTCGTGCTGCTCGGCTGGCCGTATATCAGCCACTGGTTTTTCCCGCAGCAGCCGGCAGCCCCCGCGAAGATGGTCGACGGCAAGCTCCAGCCGGTGCCGAATTCCGGCGTCGATGCGGCGGCCAACGCGCCGAAGACGATTCGCGCGCGGGAGGCCGTGCTGGCCGATAGCCCGCGCGTCGCCATCGACACGCCGGCGCTGAAGGGCTCGATCAACCTCAAGGGCCTGCGCATCGACGATCTCGTCCTGCGCCAGTACGACCAGACGGTCGCGAAGAATTCGCCGCCGATCCGCCTGCTCTCGCCGAGCGGTGCGGAGGGCAGCTATTTCGCCCAGTTCGGCTGGCAGGGTGCGGGCGCGCCCGACGGCAACACCGTGTGGAAGGCCGATGGCGAGGCGCTGACGCCCGCCACCCCGGTGAAGCTCACCACCACCAACAGCGCCGGCCAGACCTTTACGGTCGAGCTCGGCGTCGATTCGAACTACATGTTCACCGTCCGCCAGACCGTCGCCAATCGCGGCGGCGCCCCGGTGGCGGTCACGCCCTACACGCTGATCTCGCGCGGCCAGCGCTCGACCGATACCAGCCAGTGGGCCGCGCATGTCGGCCCGGTCGCCGCGACCAACGACGCAGCGCACTATGTCGACTGGAAGAGCGTCGAGAGCGAGCCCCAGCAGTTCGCCACCACCGGCGGCTGGGTCGGCTTCAGCGACCATTACTGGCTGACCGCAGCGATTCCGGACCAGCGCGGCGGGGTGAACATCCAGCAGCGCGGCACCGCGGCGCAGCAGTATCAGGCCGACGTCGCCCTCGCCCAGCCGATCGCGATCCGCCCGGGCAAGGAAGCGACCTATACCAGCCACTTCTTCGCCGGCGCGAAGGAAGTGAAGCTGCTCGACGCCTATCAGAAGCAGTACGATATCGCGAAGTTCGAGCGCGCGATCGACTGGGGCTGGTTCGAGATCATCGAGCGCCCGATCTTCACCTATCTCAGCTGGCTGTTCAGCGTGGTGAAGAATTTTGGCGTGGCGATCATCCTGCTGACGATCACCATCCGCGGCCTGCTGTTCCCGATCGCGCAGAAGCAGTTCGCCTCGATGGCGCGGATGCGCCAGGTCCAGCCGAAGATGAAGGCGATCCAGGAGCGCTTCAAGGACGACAAGCCGCGCCAGCAGCAGGAGATCATGCAGCTCTACAAGGCGGAGAAGGTCAATCCGCTCGCCGGCTGCGCGCCGATGCTGCTGCAGATCCCGATCATGTTCGCGCTGTACAAGGTGCTGCTGCTGACGATCGAGATGCGCCACCAGCCGTTCGTGCTGTGGATCAAGGACCTTTCGGCGCCCGATCCTGCGACGATCCTCAACCTGTTCGGCTATCTCCACTTCACCCTGCCCAGCTTCCTGGCGATCGGCGTGGTGCCGGTGTTGCTTGGCGTGTCGATGTTCTTCCAGATGCGGATGAACCCGGCGCCGATGGACGAGATGCAGAAGCAGATGTTCGCGATCATGCCGTGGATGCTGATGTTCCTGATGGCGCCGTTCGCCGTAGGCCTGCAGCTCTACTGGATCACCTCGAACGTGTTGACCGTTCTCCAGCAGCAGTGGCTCTATGCCCGCCACCCGGAGATGAAGGTCCCGGTAGAAAAGCCGAGCACGGCCAAGGCCAAGTGAGGACGGCGCGCCCCTCCACGATCCTCCCCTGCAAGGGGAGGTGGCAGGCCGAAGGCCTGACGGAGGGGTGCCCCCGTTCGCGTCGGAGGACCGCCCTTGCACCGTCGACACCCCTCCGTCGCTTCGCGACCCCTCCCCTTCCAGGGGAGGATTTGAAAGGGCCTAATTATTTGAGGCAGATGAAACACTGATGTCCTTTGACCCCGACCAGATCGAAGCCGCGCGCAAGCTGTTCGCCGGCCCCATCGCGTTCCTCAAGTCCGCGCCCGCGCTGGAGCATCTGCCCGTGCCGACGGTCCCGGAGATCGCGTTCGCAGGCCGCTCGAACGTCGGCAAGTCGTCGCTGATCAACGCGCTGACCAACCGCAACAGCCTTGCCCGCACCTCGGTCACGCCGGGCCGGACGCAGGAACTGAACTTCTTCGACGTGGGAGAGCCGCTGCGCTTCCGCCTGGTCGACATGCCCGGCTATGGCTTCGCCAAGGCGCCCAAGGACATGGTCCGCAAGTGGCGCTATCTGGTGAACGACTATCTGCGCGGCCGGCAGGAGCTGAAGCGCGCGCTGGTGCTGATCGATTCGCGGCACGGCATCAAGGATGTCGATCGCGAGATCCTCGAGATGCTCGACAACGCGGCGGTCAGCTACCGCATCGTCCTCACCAAGACGGACAAGATCAAGGCGAGCAAACTCGCCGAGGTCACCGCGCGCACGGTGGAGGAAGCCCGCAAGCGCGCCGCCGCGCATCCCGAGATCCTCGTCACGTCGAGCGACAAGGGCATGGGTCTGCCGGAGCTGCGCGCCGCGGTGCTCGAAGCGATCAGCTGAGCGGCTCCGTGGAGGCGCTCTTCTCCTACGGCACGCTCCAGCTCGACCACGTGCAGTTGCGCCAGTTCGGCCGGCTGCTCGACGGCACCGACGACGTGCTCCACGGCTATGTCGTCACCGAAATCCAGATCCGCGACCCCGCGGTGCTTGACGCGAGCGGAATCGACACGCACCGCGCGCTCGTCCCCGGCGACGGCCCGCCGATCGCGGGCAAGGTCTTCCAGCTGACGCCGGAGGAGCTGGAAGCCGCGGACGTCTATGAACACGAGAATTATGTCCGGGTGCGGGTAGCCCTCGCTTCGGGCACCCGCGCCTGGGTTTATGTGAGGGCCTAGGCCGGGTTGTACTTCGCCAGAAAGGCCTCCAACGCCTGGAGGAAGCTCAGCCGATCCTCCTGGCGCGTGAAGAAATGGTCGCCCTCCGGCTGTTCGATGAATTCGAACGTCTTCCCTGCCGCGGTCAAGCGTTCGGCCATCAGCTTGCTCTGCTTGAACGGAACGCGGCGATCCTTCTTGCCGTGCACGATCAGCACCGGGATCGAGAAATCCTCCGGGTGGAACAGCGGCGATATCGCCTTGAAATCCGGCGCTTGGGCCTTGAGCCAGTCGGCCGAGGCCTCGTGCCCCAGCGCATTCGCATCATAGGCAAGCAGCCGCTGCAGATCGGAAACGCCGGCGAACGATACTGCGCAGCGGAACAGCTTGCCGTCGCGCTGCGCGGCCCGCAGCGCCGCATAGCCGCCATAGGAGCCGCCGACGACGCACACTCGCTTGGGATCGGCGATGCCTTGGTCGACCATCGTCTTCACCGCATCGTTCAGATCGTCCTGCATCGCCAGGCCCCATTGGCCCTCGCCCTTGCGGGTGAAGGGCGTGCCATAGCCGGTGGAGCCGCGGTAATTTGGCTTGATCACCGCATAGCCGCGATCGGCGAGGAACTGCGACCACCAGTCCCATTCCTCCTCGTCGCGCGCGGCAGGGCCGCCGTGCGGCATGAGGATCAGCGGCAGGTTCTTGCCGTTGCTGCCCCGCGGCAGCGTGAGGATGGCGGCGATCTCCAATCCGTCGCGCGCCTTGTAGCGGATCGTCTTCACCGGGTGGAGACGGCGCAGCTTCAGCGTCTGGTTGTTCATCGCCAGCGGCTGGAGCGTTTCGTCCGCGGCGCGATAGACGAAATAGCCCCCCGGCGCAGTCGCATCGCCGACCTTGATGATCACCACCGAGCGATCGGCGGTGAAGCTGCTGATCTCCACCTGCGCGGCCTGGACCATGCCGCTCAGCTTCTTCTGCAGCGCCTCCATCGCCGGATCGATCCAGTGGGTGGTGGCACGATTCTCGGTCACCTCCACCCCGAGCAGCGTCGAGGTGACGGGATCGACCACCGGACCGCTGATGTCGTAGCCGGGAGAGGCGAAGACCTGCTTGCCGGTCTGCATCGTCGCCAGGTCGAACTCCCACAGCGCGGAGAGACCCTTGTCGTCGTCCTGCACCACCAGCGCCTTGCCGGGGTCCGGCAGGAACAGCGACGGCACCAGCAGCCCATCGTGCAGCCCCTTGGCGCGATCGATGGTGCGGAAATCCGCGCGGATGCCTGGGCGGTACAACAGGCGCCGCTGGCGGCCGTCCATGCTCCTGCCGATGCCCATCCGCACCACGCCGGCGCCGTCCGCATACCAGTTCAACACCCCCTCGCGGCCGGTCAGCAAGGTCTTGTGCCGGCCGGTCGAGACGTCGACCTCATCCACCTTCGGCCAGAAGCCCGCCTCGTTGGTGTAGATCGAAGTCTGCGCGGCCAGCAGCACGCGCGGCGTGCCGTCATGCGCGGTCCACAGCAACGTGCCGCCGTCCTGGCCGGTTTCCGCGCTGTTGAGCAGCACCATCTTGCCGGTGGCGGCATTCACCCCGAAGGCGCGCTTGATATACCATTCGTCGCCGTCGACCGGCGTCGTCTTGCCGATGGTGATCACCAGCCAGCCGTCATTGACCCAGTGCCATTCGTTGAGGTCCGCCTCGCCGGTGCCGATCAATAGTGGCTTCGCGTTGCCGTCCAGCGCCACCAGCGCGAAATATTGCTTGCCCTGCACCGCCAGCTGCGCGGCCACGCGCTTGCCGTCGGGGGAGATCTTGGGATCCGTGAGCGTCGGCAATTCGGCGAACACCGCGGTGTCCACCCTTGCGGGCGCCGGCCTTGCCGTTCCCGCCGCCTGCTCCTGCGCACCAGCCGCCCCGCACGCCCCGCCCATCGCCGCGAGCGCCACCGCTGCGCACAGGCTCCACTTCTTCCGCATGTCGTTCCGTCCCCGATTCGCGGCCCCCTGCCGCCGCGGCAGCGTGGAAACATTCCGAAACATGCGCAATGGCCTTTGACGCCGGGCGGCTCGACCGGTTGCCGTCCTCCCCGGGCACCGCTATCCGGGATGTCATGAAGCTCATCATCGGCAACAAGGCCTATTCCTCCTGGTCGCTGCGCGGCTGGCTCGCCTGCAAGCTCTCGGGCCTTTCCTTCGAGGAGACGGTCGTGCCGATGTACGATCAGGACTGGGACAAGCGCCGCCAGGGTGCCGAGTTCGCCCCCTCCTCCGGCAAGGTGCCGATCCTTTGGGACGACGATGCCGTCGTGTGGGACAGCCTGGCGATCGTCGAGTATCTCAACGACAAGACCGGCAACACGCTGTTCTGGCCCCAGGATCCCGCCGCACGCGCAATGGCGCGATCGATGGCGGCGGAGATGCACTCCAGCTTCACGGCGCTGCGCAGCAAGCACAGCATGAACGTGCGCCAGGTCTACCCGGCCGCGCAGGTCGATGCCGACGTGCAGGCCGATCTCGCGCGGATCATGGAGCTCTGGGCCCAGGCGCGCGCCCGCTACGGCAGCGAGGAGCCGTTCCTGTTCGGCGCGTTCGGCGCAGCCGACATCATGTTCGCCCCCGTGGTGACGCGGATCGTCACCTATTCGCTCCCCGTGCCGCGGTTCGCCCAGAGCTACATGCTCGCGGTGCTCCAGCATCCGTTCATGCAGGACTGGATCGCCGGCGCCCAGGAAGAGAAATGGGTGATCGAGAAGTACGAGCTGCCGGTGGCGTGAGCGCGCATTCTTGAGCCCCTCCTCCTTGGAGGAGGGGTTTGGGTGTGGAGGGATTCCAGAATGCAGCTTGGTCTCGGTGAGACACAGCCCCACCCCTCCCCTGAAGGGAAGGGGCTTGGGATATGTTCCCTACTTCACCCGCTCGGTCTCGTACCGCGTCCCGTCCTTGCGGAAATACCCCTCGGACGTGAACACCATGTCGATGTCGGGATATTCGCCGCTCCCGCGCGGCCCCGCGCCGATCGCGAGGAACACGGCATCCGCCTCGGATCGGTTCTGCAGATGGTGCCCGTCCGCCACGCCTGCCGGGAATGCCGCGCAGTCGCCCGCACGCAGCAGCGTCTCGCCGCCCTCCTCC
This sequence comes from Sphingomonas pituitosa NBRC 102491, assembly GCF_001598435.1. GTDB lineage: Bacteria > Pseudomonadota > Alphaproteobacteria > Sphingomonadales > Sphingomonadaceae > Sphingomonas > Sphingomonas pituitosa. The sequence continues at coordinate 127,859 of NZ_BCYY01000013.1, read as the reverse complement.
ACCAGCACCGCCTCGCCGGCCAGCATCACGACGAACTCGTCCTCGCTGTCGTGCCAGTGCCGCTGCGACGACCATGCGCCCGGCTTCAGCACGACATGGCTTACCCCCATCGCGGTCAGCCCGCTCGGCGGTGCCAGGCGGCGGTACCAGCGCCCCGCCACCGGCGCGTCATACGGCGCCGGATAGCCGGTGGCGTTGGTCTGCGGGATTGTATCCAGGTCCAGCTTGGGCAATGTCGCCTCCCTCATGTGTGGAGACTAATGTGCCGGACGTCGTCGAACTCACCAAGGCCCTGATCGGCGCCGAAAGCGTCACGCCTGCGCGCGGCAGCGTGTTCGACGTGCTCGAGGACGCACTCCTCCCCCTCGGTTTCCACGTCGAGCGTTTCGTCGAGGGCGAAGCGCCCGATGGCCCGGTGGAGAACCTGCTCGCCGTGCGTGGGTCTGGCGGGCCGCACTTCGCCTTTGCCGGCCATCTCGACGTCGTGCCGCCGGGCGAGGGCTGGACCAGCGGCGCCTTCGCTCCCGAGATCCGCGGCGACCTGCTCTACGGTCGCGGCGCGGTCGACATGAAGGGGGCGATCGCCGCCTTTGTCGCCGCTGCCGCGCAGGTGCCCGAACGCGGCACCACCAGCCTGATCATCACCGGCGACGAAGAAGGCCCGGCCACGTTCGGCACGCCCAAGCTGATCGAGCGAATGGCCGAACGCGGCCTCGTCCCCGATTGCTGCGTGGTGGGCGAGCCCACCTCCGCGCACCGCCTGGGCGACACGATCAAGATCGGCCGGCGTGGCTCCACGGTGATCGATATCGCCGTGATCGGGCGTCAGGGCCATGTCGCCTACCCCCACCTCGCCGACAATCCCGTCCCCCGGCTCGTACGCGCGCTTGCCGAAATCGATGCAATCGAACTCGACCAGGGCAATGCCTGGTTCCAGCCGTCGAACATCGAGGTGATCGACCTCGCCGTGGGCAACAAGGCGACCAATGTCATCCCCGGCCGCGCCGCCGCGCGCATCAGCATCCGCTTCAACGACGAGCAGCGCGGGCCCGACCTGATCCAACGCATCCGCGACATCGTCGCCGTCCACGCGCCGCATGCCGAGGTGAACGGCCGCGTCTATGGCGAGGCCTTCCTCACCGAACCCGGGCCGCTTTCGGAACTGGTGAGCGGCGCGATCCGCGACGTGCTGGGGGTGGAGGCCGAGCTGTCGACCACCGGCGGCACCTCCGATGCCCGCTTCCTCTCGCGCATCTGCCCCGTGGTGGAATTCGGCCTGCTCAACGCAACGATGCACAAGCTCGACGAAGCCGTCGCGCTGGACGACCTGCGCGCGCTGACCAGCGTCTATGCGGAGATCCTGCGGCGGGTTTGACCGCTCAGGCGGTGGCGCGGCGCGGCGCCATGTCGCGCGCCCAGGCGAGGAAGTCCGCCTCGCCCATCGGCGCGCCGATCGCGTAGCCCTGCAGCACATCGCAGCCGATCACGCGCAGCACGGCTGCCTGCGCCTCGCTCTCGATGCCCTCGGCCACCGCTTCGCAGCCGATGCCGTGGATCAGGCCGATCACGGCCTGGGCGACGGCGCGCCCTTCCGGATGGGTCGCGACATGCTCGATCAGGCTGCGGTCGAGCTTGACCCGGTCGATCGGCAGGCGCCGCAGCCGCGCGAGATTCGAGTAGCCGGTGCCGAAATCGTCAACCGCGACGGTCGCCCCCGCCGAACGCAGCATGGCGATCGCGCGCAGCACGTCCTCGGAACAGTGCATCGCCAGCGTCTCGCTGATTTCCAGCTCCAGCAACCGCGCAGGCGCCTGCGCGGCGAGCATCGCCGCGCGAAGGTGGCGGAAGAAGCTGGCATGATCGATCTGGCGCTGGCTGACATTCACGGCCAGCCGCTGCTCGATCCCCAGCCGCGCCCAGCGCGCGATCGTGTTCGCAACGGTAGCGACGACCCAGTCGCCGATCTCGACGATCAGCCCTGTCTCCTCGGCGCGCGGCAGGAAGGACGCCGGCAGCTTGGTGCCGTCCGGGTGCTGCCAGCGGAGCAGCGCTTCCGCGCCGACGATGGTGCCCGTGCTCGCGGAGACCTGGGGCTGGAAGACGAGCGCGAATTCGTCATGCTCGATGGCGGCGCGGAGTTCGGTCTCCAGCCGTGCGCGGGCGATCATCTGGGCCGCCAGGCCGTCACTGAACGTCTCGACGCGGCCGCGGCCCTGGGTCTTGGCCTGGTACATGGCGGCATCGGCCGCACCCATCAGCTCGTGCAGGGTCACCCCGTGATCGGGGTGCAGCGCCAGCCCCACCGAGGCGCCGATCGACACCTGCTGCCCCGCGAGATCAAAGGGTTCGGAGAGTGCCTCCAGCACCTTCTGCCCCACCCGATCGCGCGCCTGCGGATCGGGCAGGTCGGCGAAGAACAGGGTGAACTCGTCGCCGGCGAGGCGGCCGATCAGGGGCGTCTCGCCATGATTGAATGCCGCGCACTGATCGCCGACCGAGCGCAGGCGATTCGCGACCATGCCCAGCAGCACGTCGCCCACGGCATGGCCAAGCGTATCGTTGACGGCCTTGAACCGGTCGAGGTCGATGAAGAACAGTACGGCACGCGAGTCTTCGGCGGCATCTTCCAGCATCCGCTCCGCGCTGCGGCGGAAATGCGGGCGGTTGGCGAGGCCGGTCACCGTGTCGAACATGGCGAGCCGGTGTACGCTCTCCAGATTGCCGCGCAGCTTGAGGAACAACTCGTCGATCGACTCGGCAAGCCGCGGTGTGCCGCGGACCAGCGCCAAGGGAAGTGGACTTTCCAGGTCGCCCAGGGCGGCGGCATGGAGACGGTCGACAGCAGCGGTCAGCGCAGCGTCGCGGCGGGGCTGCAGCAGTCCCCACGCTGCCAGAACGGCAAGGATTACAAGCGGCAGCGCCAGCAGCAGCGCGACTTCGAGCACCTGGAGTGCCACGCCGGCGGCGAGCGCGCTCCCGATGAGCAGACAGGCCGCGAGCGCAGCAGCGCCCGCTATGCCTCTCCCAAATCCTCGCTCCCCCCAGCGCATTGCCGATCGACGCTCCAAACCATCCCCGTGCGGCGCCGACAATAAATGGCGCAGCGATACCCTTCGCACGTATTAGTTAAGAAATTCAGGTCTTCTACGAAGCGCGTGGACGCCGCAGCACGATATACAAGGCACCCGCGCCGCCGTGGCGCGGATGTGCCTGGCGCACCGCCGCGATGCGATCTGCGTGGCGCGATGCGGCCAGCCAGTCGCCCACCGCCGCACGAATCGCGCCGCGCGCGTGCGGTCGTTCGGATTCAGGCCGCGGCGGCTTGCCGGTGATCAGCAGCAGCACCCGGTCGCCTCGCGCGATGGCGTGGCCCAGCCCCGCGTCCAGCCGATCATAAGCGGCATGGAGGTTATGGCCATGCAGGTCGATCGCGCTCCCCGGGGCGACCAGCCCGCGCGAGAGGCGTCGATCCCATCCTGCATCGAGTGTCCGGCGCTCGTGCGTGTCCGGCATCGGCGTGGAAAGCGTGATCGCCGGTCGGGCCGGCCGCGTCGGTACCAGCTTGCCGGTCGGGATCTCGATCGGCCGGGCGAGCGGCGCCGGTTTCGCGACCGGCGCAGCGGCCGGCAAGGTGGCGGGTTCCGGCGGCAACTTCCGGGGGGCGGCACGGACGTGCAGCGGCGTGACGCTCTGAATCACCTTCTGCCACAGCGCCGCTTCCTCGGGCGCCAGATTGCGGCGCCCGCGCCCGCTCATGGCTGGGGGATCGCCGGCGTCACCGGCCCCTTGGCCGCGCTGAGTCGGGCAAGCGTGCCCTTCGGAAGCAGCAGCCAGGCCGTGCCGCGTGCCGACATGCCGCCCGCAATCGCACGCGCATCATCGCCGGCGCCCCAGAAGGTATCCACCCGGTTCGCGCCCTTGATCGCGCCGCCGGTGTCCTGCGCCACCCACAAGCCGCTCGCGTCGGCGCGGTCCATCGACAGGAATAGCGGCGCGCCCAGCGGCATGAACTTCGGATCGGCGGCAACGCTGGTCCAGCCGGCGACGGGATAGCCCATCGCGCCCAGCGGGCCGGCGCCGTTCAGCTCCTTGAAGAAGACGAAGCTCTTGTTCTCGCGCATGATCGCGCGGCCCTCTTCCGGATGCGCGCGCAGCCAGGCGACGATTCCCTGCATCGAGGTCTGGCCGGGGCCGAGCAGCCCGCGATCCTTCATCAGCTTGCCGATGCCGGTATAGTCGCGGCCGTTCTGCCCGGCATAGCCGATGCGCAGCACCTTCCCGTCCGGCCCCTTCAGCCGGCCCGAGCCCTGCACCTGCAGGAAGAACATCTCGATCGGATCGGCGGCCCAGGCGACCACCGGCGCATGGCCCTCCAGCGCGCCCTGCTCGATCTGGGTGCGGTCGTAATAGGGTATGAACTGGCGGCCATCGACGCGCCCGCGGATCCGCTTGCCCTTGAGCGAATCGGAGAAGAGACCAAGATCGACCTCGATCAGATTGTCCGGCATGCCGTAGACGGGCACGTCATAGCCCGGGCGCCGCTCGCGCACCCCGGCGATCTCCGGCTCGTAATAGCCGGTGGCGAAGGCGGCACCGTTCCCGACCTGCACCGTCTCGAACCACATCGCGAAGAAGGCGGCGGCGTCCCCCGACCAGCTCGCCGCCGCAGCGCACGCGTTGGTCCAGTCCGCACCGCTGGTGAGGCCCGACGCATCGCTGCGTCGTATCAGCCCGGGGCAGCTCAGCTTGAACGCGGCGAGCGCGCGCCGGGCATTTTCTGGCGTGATCGGCAATGTCTCGATCGCGGGACCCGCAACGATCCCGGCAGTCGCCGCCGTCGTTGCGCCGGCAAGCACGGGCGCAGCAGGCATGGCGGGCAGCGGCGTCGCGGCGGTCGGCTGGCGGGCGGGCAGATTGGCAGGCGTTTCGGGAAGCGCGGCGCCCGGCCGCGGCAGCTCCGCAGCAGGCTCGGCCCGGCTCGGCGCCGGGCGCGTCGGTGCGGGCCGCGTGCCCGCCTCCGGGGGAACGATGCCGCTCGAACATGCGCCGAGCAGCCCCGCGAGCGCCAATCCCCCGAATATCCGCATGTCGCCCCTCAGGCTTCGTCGGTCTCGACCAGCTTCCAGTTCGGATCATCGCTGCGCAGCTTGCGGGCGAAGGTCCACACGTCGTGCGTGGTCACAGCATCGCTCAACGAGCCAGCGATGACATTGCCCTCGGCATCGCGGGTCAGCGCGACGATGTCGGCATCGAAGCGCACGGTCACGCGGGCAACCTTGCCCTCGACGCCCGCCTCGGCGATCGTCGCGCGTTCGATCGAGACCAGCCGATTGTCGAGGACTTCGCCGGTCACCTTGCGGTCGGCGATGGCCTGCTCGAATGCGGCACGCACCTCGTCATCGACCAGGAAGCGCAGCGTATCCTCGTCGCCCTTCCAGAAAGCCTCGAGCACCATGCGATAGGCGGACTTGGCGCCTTCCAGGAACTTGGCGACGTCGAAGCTCGGATCGGCGGACACGACGGAACGCAGGCCGCTTTCGGCCCCCAGATCGATCGTACGATTTCCCGAGTCGCGGACCTCGGGCAGCGCCTCGATCGTCCGCGTTACGGGCGGCGCGGCGACGCGCTCCTCGGCGGGTTTGGGCAAAGGCTGCTCATGCCCGGTACGCTTGCCGAGTACCGCATACAGCCGAAGCGCCAGGAAACCGGCCACCATCGCGAACAGAATGACGTAGAACACTGGCCCTCCAAAGCCTCCGTCTCTAGTACATAGGCCTTCGTGCCGCGGGATTCAAACCGTACGATGGGCCGTGCGATTGCACCACCGGCACACGCCTGCTAGTCGCTTGGCCCGTAACGCGCCGAACGCGCGAAAATCTCCTGATCTAAAGAGGAAAGTTGGATGGCCGAGAACGACACCTTCGCTGGCATCGGCGATGCCAATGGCGCCGATGAAGCGCCCCAGGCGGGCGTTCTTTCGCAATATGTGAAGGACCTGTCGTTCGAGAACCCGAACGCACCGGCCATCTACCAGCAGCAGACCGCCCCCGCGATCGACGTCCAGTTCAACATCGGCTCGAACAAGGTCGGCGAGGACGTGTACGAAGTCGCGCTGAAGATCGAAGTCCGCGCCCAGGCCGGCGAGCAGGTCGCCTTCATCGTCGATCTCACCTATGCGGGCCTGTTCGCGCTCCGCAACATCCCGCAGGAAGCGCTCGATCCGTTCCTGCTCGGCGAAGCGCCGCGCATCCTGTTCCCGTTCGCCCGCCGCGTGCTGGCCGACCAGGTCCGCGACGGCGGCTTCCCGCCGCTGATGCTGGAGCCGATCGACTTCGCCGGCATCTACATGCAGCAGCGTGCCCAGCAGGAAGGCGCGATCGGCTTCGAAGAAGCCGGCCACGCCTGATCCGGGCATCAGCCTGAACAGGGGGGCGCGCCGCGAGTCGGTGGCGCCCCCTTTTCTTTCCAGGCTCCCTTTTCTTTCCAGAACGGCGATCTCTCGATGAAGCTTGTGCGCAGCCTCGGTTCCGTCGGTGGCCTCACGCTCGCCAGTCGCGTCCTCGCGCTGGTCCGCGACTCGCTCCAGGCGCGCTATGTCGGCGCGAACTTCGCGTCGGACGCCTTTCTCGTCGCCTTTCGCCTGCCCAACATGTTCCGCGCCTTTTTCGCGGAAGGGGCCTTCGCATCGGCATTCATCCCGATGTTCAACCAGAAGCTGGGCGTGAACGGCGAGCGCGGCGCCGCCTATGATTTCGCCGAGCGCACCCTGTCCGTGCTGTTCGTGATCCTGCTGGCGCTGACGCTGGTGGCGCTCGCCGCGGCCTGGCAGCTGACCTTTGCCCTTTCTTGGGGCTTCGAGAAGCAACACCCGACGGCGGAGCAGTTCGCCTTCGCGGTGCAGCTGTCGCGGATCACCATCCCCTATCTGATGCTGATCTGCCTCGCCTCGCTGCTGGGCGGCGTTCTCAACTCGCTCGACAAGTTCTGGGTCAACGCCGCCGCGCCGATCCTGCTCAACATCGCGATGGTGACCGGGCTGTTCTTCTTCCACGGCACGCCGGAAGAGACCGCGCGCGTGCAGGCGATCACGGTGCCGCTGGGCGGCCTGCTCCAGCTCGGCTGGCTGGCGCTGGCGTGCCGCGCCTCCGGCGTGTCGCTGCGCCCCCGCCTGCCCCGGATCGACGACGACGTCCGCCGGTTGATGAAGCTGATCCTGCCCGCTGCCGTCGGCGCCGGCGCGGTGCAGCTGAACCTCGTCATCTCCACCTCGCTGTCGGGCAAGCTGCTCGGCGAGGGGTCGATCTCCTACATCTATTATGCCGACCGCCTGAACCAGCTGCCGCTGGGGATGATCGGCATCGGCCTGGGCACCATCCTGCTCCCCACCATCTCGCGACTGCTCGGCGCCGGCAAGGAAGCCGAGGCGATGGAGACACAGAACCGCGGCATGGAGCTGGCGCTGTTCCTCACCCTGCCGGCGATGGTCGCGCTGATCGTCGCAGCCGAGCCGATCGTGCGGGGACTGTTCCAATATGGCCACTTCACCCCGGAGGACACGGTGAAGTGCGCCTGGGCGCTGGCCGGCTTCTCGATCGGGCTGCCCTCCTACATCCTCGTCAAGGTACTCACCCCCGGCTTCTATGCCCGCCAGGATACGCGCACGCCGGTTCGGTTCGCGATGATCTCGGTAGGCGTCAACATCGCAGCAAACCTCGCGCTCATCCCGCTGATCGCGCACCTGGGTCCGCCGCTCGCCACCGCATTGTCCTCCACCGTCAACGTGACGATGCTGTACCTCACCCTGCGCAAGCGCGGCCACTTCACCGTGGACGCACAGCTCGCCCGCCGCCTGCCGCGCCTGGCGCTGGCCGCGATCCTGATGGGGGTGGCGCTATGGGGAGGCAGCAGCCTGCTTGATCCGTGGCTCAACGGGCGGCTTTGGGAACGCTATACCGGTCTCGTGATCCTGGTCGGCGCCGGTTGCGCGATCTACGTCGCGGCCTGCTTCGCCACCCGCGCCTTCCTACTCTCGGACATCAAGGCGCTGGTTCGTCGCCGCGCGGCGCGCTGAGGCCGGTTCCCCTCCGGCCCAAGCTGCTCTAGAGCGCCCGCGTCCTGGCAATTCGCGCGGCCGTTGCACCCCCGCCGCCACGGACCCGCGGCCCGTCCAACGGCCGAACGGTCAACCGGGTGCGGAGTGAATATCCCATGCGCGTCGTCTCTGGCATCCAGACCACCGGCAACCTTCACCTCGGCAATTATCTGGGCGCCATCAAGCAGTGGGTCGCGATGCAGGACTCCCTGGAAGAAAATGGCGGCGAGTGCCTGTTCTTCCTCGCCGATCTCCACGCCCTCACCGGCAGCATCACCCCCGCCGAGCTCGCCAATTCCACGATCGAGATGGCCGCGACGCTGTTCGCCGCCGGCATCGACGATCGCTCGATCCTGTTCAACCAGGCGCGCGTCCCCGCCCATGCCGAATTGTGCTGGATCCTCCAGGGCACCGCGCGGATGGGCTGGCTGAACCGCATGACGCAGTGGAAGGACAAGGCCGGCAAGAACCGCGACGGCGCCAGCGTCGGCCTTTTCACCTATCCGGTTCTCCAGGCTGCCGATATTCTCGTCTATCAGGCTACCCACGTGCCCGTCGGCGAGGACCAGAAGCAGCATCTGGAGCTCACGCGCGACATCGCCACCAAGTTCAACCAGGACTTCGGCGTGGAACTGTTCCCGCTGCCGGAGCCGCTGATCAGCAAGGCCGCGCCGCGCATCATGAGCTTGCGCGACGGCAATGCGAAGATGTCCAAGTCCGATCCCTCGGACCTGAGCCGCATCAACCTGATCGACGACAACGACACCATCGCCGCCAAGTGCCGCAAGGCCAAGACCGACCCCGAGCCGTTGCCGGACTCGTTCGACGCGCTCGCCGAACGGCCCGAAGCCCGCAACCTGGTGACGATCTTCGCCGCGCTGGCGGACCGCGATCCGCAGGCCGTGGTCGAGGAATATGCGGGGCAAGGCTTCGGCGCGTTCAAGCCGGCGCTGGCGGACCTGACCATCTCGGTGCTCGGTCCCATCCGCGAGCGGCTGACCGCGCTGCTGGACGACCGTGCGGAAGTGGGCGCCAAGCTCGCCAAGGGCGCGGAACGGGCCAGTGCGCTGGCGGCGCCGACGCTGAAGGCGGCGCAGCAGGCGGTGGGGCTGCAGGTTTAACGACGCTTCTAGCGACAAGCCTATCGACCGTCATTACGGCGAAAGCCGGAATCCATTGCCGCCTGCGCATCGGCTCTTGCTGAGAGCTAGAGGCGAATGGATACCGGCTTTCGCCGGGATGACGGTAGTTCAGGAAGAAGCCCGGTATCGACGATCAGGTTGCGATTGCCCTGTGCTCTCCCTCCTGCGGGCGGAAGAAGCTTAATGCGTGAAGCTCTTCACCAGCGAGCCGGCGACCAGCGCCCAGCCATCGACCAGCACGAAGAAGATGATCTTCATCGGCAGCGCGATTGTCGGCGGCGGCAGCATCATCATGCCCATCGCCATCAGCACCGCCGATACCGCCAGGTCGATCACCAGGAACGGCAGTAGCAGCAGGAAGCCGATCTCGAACGCGCGGCGCAGTTCGGAGATCATGAAGGCCGGGGCCAGCGTCGTCAGCGGCGTCTCCGCGCGCGTCGCGATCTTCTTGTTGGCGAGGTCGGCGAACAGCTTGAGATCGCTGTCGCGCACCTGGCCCAGCATGAACTGGCGAAAGGGTTCGGTCGTCTTCTCGAACGCGGCGACTTCGGTCAGCTTGCCCTTGGTATAGGGATCGACCCCCTCGTTCCACGCCTTCTCGAAAGTCGGCGCCATCACGAAGAAGCTCAGGAACAGCGCCAGGCTGATGATCACCGGGTTCGGCGGCACGCCCGGCGTACCGATGCCGGTGCGCAGCAGCGACAGCGCCACCACCATGCGGGTGAAGCTGGTCACCGTCATCAGCAGGCCCGGGGCCAGGCTGAGCACGGTCAGCATCAGCACCAGCTGAATGGCCTTGGCCGAGAGCGGTCCCTCGCCGCCGATGCTGATGGTCGCGCCCTGGGCCGCCGCCTGCGCGGCGGGCGCAACAGCCTGGGCGTGCGCCGCGACCGGCAGCACGATCAGCAGTGCGGCCGCGGCAAGTAGTTTACGCATTCAGCGCCTCACGCACCGCGCGCTTGTTCCACCGCGTGGTGTCGCGCGGGACGCGGGTGCGGGTGGGAGCGGCCTGCGACTTGCGGGCGCGGGTGCGCGGCGCGGACTCGGCGGCAGCCTGGGCAATGTCGCTGGCGTCGGTGGCGGGCTCGGCGTCGTTCGCCGCCAGCGGGACGCTGGGCGCCGCCTCGATCGCCACGACAGCGGCGTCTGCCGCCGGTGCTTCGGGCATGACTTCCGGCTGCGGCGCGCAATCGGGGCGCACGCGATCCACCATCGCCTTGAAGTCGAGCTTGCCGGCGAGCTTGGCCACGCCGGCCTTCAGCGCGGCGAGATCGTCCTCGATCTTCGCGGGTGTCTCGGCGGCAGGCGCCGCTTCCACCACCGGCTGCGGCGGCGGGGTGATGCCGGTTTCGATCGTCGCATGGCCTTCGGGGCCGATGAAGATCAGGTGCTCGCACCCGTCACGGCGGATCAGCGCGACCGAACGCTTGGCGTCCACCGCCAGCCGCTCGACCAGTTCGACGCGCTTGCGCCCGCCACCGGTCACGCGGCCCGGCAGCTTCAGGTCATAGCGGCGCACCACCCACAGGGCAGTCGCCAGCATCCCCAGTACCAAGCCCAGCGCGCCCATCGTGCGCAGCATCGACAAGAGATCCATCAGTGGCGCTGCTTCTTTACGAGTTCAGAGATTTCGAGCGACATCACTTCGCCATCGACAAGGATGCGCCCCAGCGCGACCAGCTCGCCGTTGACATAGACCATGCTCGGATCGTCCTGCCCGCAGTCCAGCGGGATCATCGCCCCGCGGCTCATCTGCAGGATCTGCCGGACCGGCACTTCGGTCGAACCGAGCACCACCGACATTTCGATCATGATTCCATCGAGTACGGACATGCGTCTCCCTTTCCCCCTGACTTATAGGAACCTTTTTTCCGCCCCCGACGCCCTGCCCGGCAAAATTTGCCTACAATGATGGCGTGGGCCGTTTTCCAGGCCGTGGAGGATCAACAATGGATTTGGATGCTTCGCTGGGCGTTTCCGCCTCGGGTCTGCGCGCACAGTCGCTGCGGATGCGGACGATCGCGGAAAATCTCGCGAACCAGGATTCGGTCGCGGACACCCCGGGCGGCAACCCGTATCGCCGCAAGGTGATCAGCTTCCAGGCGGCAGTCGACCGCGCCAGCGGCGCCACCGGCGTGAAGGTGAAGTCGATCCAGAACGACCAGTCGGACTTCGTGAAGGTCTATCAGCCGGGCCACCCGGCGGCGGACGCGCAGGGCTATGTCATGCGTCCCAACGTCAACGGGCTGATCGAATCCGCCGACATGAAGGCGGCGCAGCGCAGCTACGAAGCCAATCTCAACGCCATCGAGGCAGCCAAGAGCCTGACGATGCGCACCATCGATCTGCTCAAGTAAGGAATTCGGATCATGTCCATCGGAGCATTGGACGCCACCAAGGCGTATGGCCGGGTCGCGTCCATCGGAAACACGCTCGGCAAGGCTGCCGGCGGCAGTGAAATCGGCGGCGACCAGAACTCGGGCTTCGGCGCGATGGTCGAGAACCTGGTGGGCGGCACCGCCGACAAGCTGCGCACCGCGGAGGCCGCCTCGGCCAAGCAGGTCGCCGGCAAGGGCGATCTGATCGATGTCGTCACTGCGATCGGCGCCGCCGAGACCGCGCTCGACACCATGGTGGCGGTGCGCGACCGCGTGGTCGGCGCCTATACCGACATCATGCGCATGCAGATCTGACGAAGGCACGCCAGGATCATGACGCCCGCGCAGCTGATCAGCCTTACCGAGTCCGCACTGATGCTGATTCTCACCGTTGTCGGGCCGCTGCTGCTGACGTCGCTGATCGTCGGCGTGTTCGTCGGCCTGCTCCAGGCCCTTACCCAGATCCAGGAAACCACCCTCACCTTCGTGCCCAAGCTGGTCGCGATGGGGCTGGTGTTCCTGCTGATGCTGCCCACGATCGGCCAGGCCCTTGGCCAGTTCATGGCCAAGATCAGCGACATGATCATCCACGGATGATCGTCCCCCCGGATCTCGCGCTGCAGGCCTCGGCCTTCTTCATCGTCTTCGCGCGGGTCGGGGCGGTGCTGATGCTGCTCCCCGTCTTCGGCGAAGATGCGATTCCGGGCCGCATCCGGCTGTTCCTGTCCTTCGCCATGTCGTTCGCGCTCTACGGCCTGATCGGCGAGCCGGCCCGCGCCGCGGTCCACGCCGGCGCGGTGCTCCCGGCGATCCTGGTGACCGAGCTGATCACCGGGCTCGCGATGGGCATGATCGTCAAGATCCTGTTCTTCTCGATCTCGATGGCGGGTTCGCTGATGAGCCTCCAGATCGGCCTCTCGTCGGCGGTGATCTTCGATCCCTCCCAGTCCGGCCAGGCGCCGATCCTGTCGAAGCTGGTCGGCCTGGTCGCCGCGCTGATGTGCATGGGGATGCAGGTCCACCATCTGTGGCTCGGCGCGATCGTCCACAGCTACCAGACCTTCCCGATCGGCGGGATGCCGCCGATGCACGATTTCGCCGAGTTGGCCGTGGAGGCGATCGGCCGCTCGATGACGCTGGGCATCAGCCTCGCGGCGCCCTTCCTCGTCTATGGCATCGTGTTCAACGTCGCGCTCGGCCTCGCCGCCCGCGTCGCCCCGGCGATCCAGGTCTTCTTCATCGCCCAGCCGCTGAACCTGCTGCTCGGCCTCGCGCTGATGGTCACCACCATCGGTACCATGCTCACCGTGTTCACCCACACCATGGGTGACGTGCTGCAAAAGGGCTGGTGATGGCGGGCGGCGGCGACGATTCGGACGACAAGACCCAGGAACCTACCGACAAGAAGCTCGAGGACGCGCGAAAACGCGGCGACGTGCCGATGGCGCCGGAAATGCGCCACGCCGCGATGTTCGTCGCGGCGCTGGTGGTGATGGGCGGCCTCGGCACCTACACGGTGCAGCAGTTCGGCAACCTGTTCGTCCGCCTGTGGGGCGGCGCGGACGATTTCCGGATGGAGCCGACCGGCGCGCAAAATTTCGTCACCGGACTGTTCGGCGCGGTCGGCACCGCGCTGGCGCCGATCCTCGCTGCACTATTCGGCTTCGCGATCCTCGGCGGCGTGCTCCAGGGCAGGCCGATGATCAACTGGTCGCGCGTCAAGCCGAAGTGGAACAAGCTGAACCCGATGAACGGCGCCAAGCGCCTGTTCGGGAAGCAGGCGATGGTGGAGTTCTTCAAGACCTTCGCCAAGCTCTGCCTGGTCGGCGGCATCGCCGCGGCGGTCGCCTGGCCGCACGCCGCGACGATCGACCGGCTGGTCGGCGCCGACCTGGTCGATACCGGCAGCGCGGCGAGCGACATCGTCCACGCCATGCTCCGCCCGATCGCGACGCTGGTCGGCGCGCTCGCGCTGTTCGACTTCGTCTGGCAGCGCCGCTCGTTCATGAAGCGGATGCGGATGAGCCTTAAGGAAGTGAAGGACGAGTACAAGCAGAGCGAGGGCGATCCCAAGATCAAGGGCAAGATCCGCAGCATGCAGATGCAGCGTTCGCGCAGCCGGATGATGTCCAACGTCCCCAAGGCCAGCGTCGTCATCACCAACCCGACGCACTACGCCATCGCGCTACAATACGACCATGGCAGCATGGGAGCGCCGGTGGTCGTGGCAAAGGGCGTCGACACATTGGCGCTCAAGATCCGTGAGATCGCCACGGAACACAACATTCCGCTGGTCGAGAACCGCCCCCTCGCCCGCGCGCTCTACGCCAGTGCCGAGCTCGACGAGCCGATTCCGGTCGAACATTATGCCGCCGTGGCGGAGGTGATCAGCTACGTGCTGCGGATCGCGCGCGGCCTGCGCTGAGGCGGAATCCACGTCGGCATATGATAATGCGATTGACTCGCAATATTCAGTTTCCCTAAAGGCGCGCTCATACAACGAGACCCAAAGGGAAAAGCTGGATCATGCTCCTGTCGCTACGTACCGTTCTGCTCACTTCCGCGCTGCTTGCGCTGCCCGGCACCGCGTTCGCCGGGCCTGACGGTACCGCCGATGGCAACGACCAGCAGAACCAGATCATCGTGACGGGCATTGCCACCCAGCCCTCGCGCAGCGCAACGGGCCTCACGCTCAGCCCGCGCGAGACGCCGCAGTCGATCACGACGATCGACCAGGCGCGGATCCAGGATTTCCAGCTCACCAACATCAACGACCTGCTCGACCAGACCGTCGGCATCAATGTCGAGCGCGTCGAGAGCGACCGGACCTATTACAACTCGCGCGGCTTCGACATCACCAACTTCCAGGTCGACGGCATCGGCCTGCCGATGCCCTATGGAATCCAGTATGGCGACCTCGACACCGCGCTGTTCGACCGGGTGGAGGCGATCCGCGGCGCGAACGCGCTGATGACCGGCGTGGGCAATCCGTCCGCCACGATCAACTTTGTCCGCAAGCGCCCGACCGAGACGCTGCAGGCGCGCGCCAGCGTGCAGGCCGGCTCGTGGAACCGCTGGCGCGGCGAAGCCGATGTGTCGGTGCCCGTTACCGACACCGTGGCGGTGCGCGGGATCTATGCGCATGAGAGCCGCGACAGCTATCTCGACTACAACCACGTCAATCGCAACGTGTACGGCCTGATCGCCGACTGGAAGGTTACGCCGCAGCTCACCGCCACGATCGGCTACAGCCGCCAGGACAATGATGCCGACGGCGTGCTGTGGGGGGCGCTACCCCTCACCTACACCGACGGCAGCCGCATCCCCTATCCCCGCTCGGCTACCACGTCCGCTCCCTGGACCTACTGGGACACGACCGACCAGCGCGCCTTCGGCGAACTCGCCTATGATCTGGGCAAGGGCTGGGAGGCCAAGGGCGTGTTCACCTACGTCAACAACAAGCAGCAGGCGAAGCTGCTCTATGCCTTCGGTGCGCCGGACAAGGCGACCGGCCTCGGCATCCAGGGGCAGGTCGGCCGCTACCCGTCCGAGACCGATCAATATCTCGGCGACCTCACCGCCTCGGGCCCGCTCCACCTGTTCGGCCGCGAGCACCAGCTGGCGTTCGGCGTCTCGACCGGCCGGCTCGACAACCGCCAGTGGGAAGGCAACGGCAACAGCCTCGTCGGCTATCCGGCGGTGCCGAATCTCGCCAGCGCAGTGATCGCCGATCCGGGCACCGGCCCGATCACGCTCCAGGCCGACAGCCGCACGGACGTGACCCGCGCCTATGGCGCTGCGCATCTCAACGTGACCGAGCGGCTGAAGGCGGTGGTCGGGGGCAGCGCGACTTGGCTGAAGTCCAGCGGCATTTCTTACGGCGCGGACCAGTATCGCAAGAACAGCCGCGTCAGCCCCTATGCCGGCCTCACCTATGACCTGACGCCGAACGTCTCGTTCTACGCAAGCTATACCGACATCTTCAATCCGCAGATCGAAGTGGATTCGCGCGGCCGCCGGCTCGATCCGGTGACCGGCACCAGCATCGAGGGCGGTTTCAAGACCGAATGGTTCGGCGGCCGGCTCTACGCCACCGCCTCGCTGTTCCGCGCCCGGCAGAACAATCTGGCGGCCGCCGCCGGCCAGTTCCAGGCGGGCGATCCGGGCCAGCTGGGCGCGACCTATTATACGGGCGTCGACACCACCTCGCGCGGCTTCGAGATCGAGCTGGCCGGCAAGGTGACGGACAACTGGACGATCAGCGGCGGCTATACCGGCCTCGAGATCGAGGACGATGCCGGCAAGGCCGCCCGTGTGTTCATCCCGACCAAGAGCCTGAAGCTCGCCACGACCTATGCCGTGCCCGACCTGCGTGACCTCAAGCTCGGCGCCCAGCTGCGCTGGCAGAACGCCATCCGCAGCCCGGACTTCAGCGTGACGCAGGGCGACTATGCCGTGCTCGACCTGATGGGCAGCATTCGCATCGTCGATCACGTCCGCGCCGCGATCAACGTGCGCAACGTCACCGACAGCACCTATCTGGGCAGCATCATGTGGGGCCAGGCCTTTTACGCCCCGCCGCGCAGCGTGCTGGGCAGCATCAGCTTCAGCTACTGAGGCGCGGAATGGGCGCGCATCTCCGCCGCGGCTGGGGCTATCGGGCGAACATCGCGGTGCGCGCGGTGGCCGGCAGCCTCGGCGCCTATCTCGTCGCCGCGTGCTTCGCGGCCGCGGCGGCGCGCACCCTGCCCCTCCCCCGGCTCGACGCCGTCATCCCGGCGACGATGCTCGCCTTTCTCGTCGCGCCCGTTGCGACGATCTGGGCATTCCTCGCCCCCGGTCCGCTGCGCGCGCTGGGCGGAATCCTCGCCGCCGCCGCGCTGCTCGCGGGCATCGCCTGGGTTGCCGGAATGCCGACGCGATGAGCGCGGTACGCGACGGCGCCCGCCAGGTGATGGCGTGGCTGCACGGCTGGAGCGGGCTGCTGCTCGGCTGGATGCTGTTCGTGATGTGCCTGGGCGGCACGCTCAGCGTGTTCAAGCCCGAGATCGGCCGCTGGATGCGACCAGAGACTACCGCCACCGCCGACCGCGCCGCCGCGCTCACCGCTTCGAGCGGCTGGCTCGGCAGGAACGCGCCCAACTCGTTCGGCTGGTACCTCACCCTGCCCAACGAGCGAATGAACACAGTCGAGGCGACCTATGATCCGGGCACAGGCTTCGTCTACCGCGCGCTCGATCCGGTGACCGGCGCGCCCGCCCCGCGCGAGACGCTGGGCGGCGAATTCTTCTACCGGCTCCACTTCGAGCTCCAGCTGCCCTTTCCCTGGGGCCGCCTGCTCGCCTCGCTCGCGGCGATGGTGCTGCTGCTCGGGCTGATCACGGGCATCATCGCGCATCGCCGCATCTTCAAGGACTTCTTCACCTTCCGCCCCGCCAAGGGGCAGCGCTCCTGGCTCGACGGGCACAATGCGCTGGGCGTGCTCGCCCTGCCCTTCCATATCATGATCAGCTTCACCGGGCTGCTGACGCTGGCCACGCTCAACATGCCCTGGGCAATCAGCGCCAATTACGGGAACGACATGGCCGCGATGTTCCAGGCGTTGCAGCCGGGGCAGGTCGACCGGCCCGCCGCCGGCAGACCCGCGCCCCTCGCGCCGCTGGCACCGATGCTGCGCGAAGCCGAGCGTCGCTTCGGCGGTCAACCGGTCGGGCGCGTGACGATCGCGCACCCCGGCGACGCCGCCGCGACGGTGACGATGTTCCGCGACGATGCCCGCCAGATCGCCTATGCGGCCGGCGCGGTCAGCTTCGACGGAACCAGCGGCCGCGTCCTCGCAGATTTCACCGAGAACCGGCCGGCGCTCCGCACCTATGGCGTCGCCTATGGCCTCCATTTGGCCCGCTTCGCGCCGCTGGCGACGCGCTGGCTCTATTTCCTGTGCGGGGCGATGCTGAGCCTGGCGGTGGCAAGCGGCATGGTGCTGTGGGTGGTCAAGCGCCGAGAACGCGCCCCGCTCAGCCTGGGCAACCGCATCGTCGAGCGGCTCAATGCGGGCGTTCTCGCCGGCGTGCCGATCGGCTGCGTCGCCTTCCTGCTAGCCAACCGCCTTCTGCCGCTGGGCGCGATCGATCGTGCCGGTGCCGAAGTCTCGGCGGCGCTGTGGACGGCCGTCGTGGCACTGGTGCTCGGCGCGGTCCTCCCGCCGAAGCGCAGCTGGCCGCTGCTGATGACGATCCTGGCGCTGGGATGCGCCGCGGCGGCAATGCCGGGCGGCGCGTTCGCCGATCGCGTGCAGACCGGAGTCAGCGCGGTGCTGCTCGCCGCCGCTGTGGGCACGGGCTGGCTGGCGTGGAAACAATGGCGCCGCCCGGCGCCCGCGCTACGCCGCCGCGCCGGGACCCAGCCGGCATGATCGCCGCCGGCCTCACCCTAATCGGCTTCTTCGCGCTGGCTGCGGCGATGCCCCGCCACGCGCCCTTGCTGCTGGGAGGCTGGCAGTCGCGCCTCCCGCCGCAACGGCTGCAAGCCGCCGGCTGGGTGCTGCTGCTCGCTGCCTTCGCCGCCACGCTCCTCGCGCCGGATTGGCCGCGCGGCCTGGTCACCTGGCTCGGCCTGTTGCCGCTTGCGGCTGCGCTGGTGCTGCTGGGACTGACCTATGACGTCCGCATTGCCCGCGGCACCGCGGCGGCAGGCCTGCTCACGCTGGCGGCCGGGCTGCTCCGCTGACGCGCGATCAGAGGTTCGCCTGCTCCTCCACGGGCAGGTCGGCATCCGGAGCATAATAGAGGGTCGCGCATTCGGCGGCGAGGCAGCCGCCTTCGATGACGATGTCCTCGCGATAGGCGTCGGCGATGAAGCCGAGCGTATCGACGTGCCTGGCCTCGAAATACATCGCATGCACGTCGTCGCGCCCCGCCCCGAACACCACGCGGCCGACCTTCGACCAGATCGAGGCCATGGTGCACATCCCGCAGGGCTGCAGCGTGAATAGAGGGTCGCGCCGCGCAGCTCGAGTTCGCCGGTGCTTTCGCAGGCGCGGCGGATCGCCATCATCTCGGCATGCGCGGTGGCGTCGGGCAGTTCATGAGTCTGGTTGCGCTCGGCGGCGATCACCTTGCCGTCGCGCACGATCACGCAGCCGAGCGGCGAGCTGGCGGGATCGGAACCCTTCGACCGCGCGACCTCGATCGCCCTCCGCATCCACTGTTCGTCGTCCTCGTTCGCCATGCGCATTCTCCCAGGCCGGGGGCAGAACGCGCGGAGCCAAGTTTAGCCCCGCAACACCAATGGGAAGGGGGCGACACGCGAGCGCAGAGGGAAGCTGGCGATAACCGGCTACGCTTAAAAAAAATGCCCACGTCGCCTGCTATCCGGCTTGTGTACTAAAATAGTTACATGAGCGATATCATTGACTTTGCAACCGCTGTTGCCGAAACTGCCGGTGAACCTCGCGCTTTGCTGCTCGGCAACGGTTTCTCAGCGCGCCACTTTCAATATGCGACACTTCTCGAAGCGTCGAAGCTTGAGCTGGGCACTCCTCTCCGCAAGCTGTTTTCAGCGCTCGACACTGTCGACTTCGAGAAGGTCGTTCGTGCACTGGAAGAAGCAATAATCGTCGAAAGTGCCTATGGGCATGACGAACGCGCTGCCGAACTGCGCGAGCATGCCCAAGACGTCCGGACGGCGTTAGTGCAAGCCATTGTCACAACGCACCCCACGCGGCGCGAGGAGTTGGCCTCGCAATATGATCATTGCGCTACATTCCTCCACAATTTTGAAGCGGTCTTCTCCCTGAACTACGACCTGCTACTCTACTTAGGCAATCTTGAGAGAAGAGTTCTACCAGATGGGTTCGGCTTTGGTAAGAAGCAGGGCCTCCTGTTCGGTCCATTCAACGAAAAGGCACACTGCGCGCTCTACAACCTGCATGGCGGCCTCCATCTTTTCGAAGATCAAGCGGGCAACATGCACAAGGCAGTTAAGGACGGCAGAAACGGCAAGAGCGTCATCAACGCGGTGACCGATATCATCAACGAGGAGCATTCGATGCCGGTGTGTGTCGCCGAAGGTAGCTCCACGCAAAAGATGCAAAAGATAAACTCAGTTGCATACCTACGGTATTGCTACGAGAAACTTTCATCAAACGCGCGCACACTGTTCGTCTTCGGTCACAGCGCTGACGAAAACGACGAACATATCTACAAAGCCGTGTTCAATTCCAAAATTAGCAAGATATATTTTGGAATATACCGCCCGGACACGGAAACAATCAACAAATTTACCGCACAATTCGCAAAATATAAGGCACTATGGAAGTCCCCGGTGGCATATTACTTTTATGATAGCGAAAGTGCCGACGTATGGGGTCATTGATCGTCTCGCTTCTGTGCGACGCTACAGGCTCAGAGCCGGCGATACAGTAGCAGCGCATCCACCAGCCCCTGCTTCGGATGCGCGAACGCCTCGGGCACCCTCCCAATGGTCTCGAAGCCGAGCGCGTGCCAAAGCTGGACGGCGGGCGCGTAGCTGTGCACTACGAAGTTGAACTGCATAGCGCGAAAACCACCTGCCCGTGCCTCGGCGAAACTGTGTTCTGCCAAGGCGCGGGCAATGCCGCGCCTGCGGGCGCCTTCATGCGTGGCATAGCCGCAATTGGCGACATGCGCGCCGCCACCCGCCTGATTGGCCCGCAGATACCAGGTGCCGAGCACCTGCCCATCAGCCTCGGCCACGAAGCTCGCTCGATCGGACCCGAGCCAATAGGCCAGCGCCGCATCGCGCGACATGTGCCGATCCAGCGCGTAGGTTTCGCCGGCGCGAATGACCGGTTCCAGGATCGCCCAGATCGCCGCGCCGTCTTCTGGCGCGGCCGGGCGAATCACCGGGCTCACCCCTCCAGGGTGCGCATCAGCGCGCGGACGGCGCCATCGATCTCGACGTCCTTGCTGCGCAGATCCTCGATCCGCTTCACCGCATGGATCACCGTCGAATGGTCGCGGTTGCCGAACTTGCGGCCGATCTCGGGCAATGACCGCGTTGTCAGGCGCTTCGCCAGATACATCGCGATCTGGCGCGGCCGGGCGATCGCAACCGCGCGGCGGGCGGAGATCAGGTCCAACTGCTTCACTTCGAAGTGCGTCGAAACCGCGCGCTGGATCTCGTCGATCGTGATGCGGCGCTGGCTGGTGCGCAGCACCTCGCCCAGCACGCTGGTCGCGAAATCGATGGTGATCGATTCGTTCGACAGGCTCGCATAGGCAACCAGGCGGTTGAGCGCGCCTTCCAGCTCGCGGACGTTCGTGGTGATTCGCGCGGCGAGCAGGTCGGCGACTTCCACCGGCATGTCGACGGCGGGCATGTCCTTCAGCTTGCGCTCGACAATGGCGCGGCGCAGGTCGAGCTCGGCGGGCTTGATGTCCGCCACCAGCCCGGCGCCGAGGCGACCGACCAGGCGGGGCTCGAAGCCTTCCAGCGCCTGGGGCGCGCGGTCTGCGGCGATCACCAGCCGCTTGCCGGCGCCCATGAACTCGTTGACCGTGTGGAAGAATTCCTCCTGGGTCGCGTCCTTGCCGCCGATGAACTGAAGATCGTCGATCATCAGCAGGTCGACCGAACGAAGCCGGGTCTTGAACGCCAGCGTGTCCTTGTTGCGCAGCGCCTGCACGAACTCGAACATGAAGCGCTCGCCGGTCGAATAAATCGCGGTCGCGCCGGGATTGGCTTCCAGAAAGGCATGGCCGATGGCGTGCATCAGGTGCGTCTTGCCCTGGCCGGTACCGGCATGGAGGTAGAGCGGGCTGAACATCGGCACGCCCGGCAGCGCGACAGTGCGGGCCGCGTTGAAGGCGACGCGATTCGTCGTGCTCACCACGAAGCGATCGAAGGTGAAACGCGGATCGAAGGCAGGACGCTCCGCCGGCTCGACCAGCGTTTCCTTGCGCGGCGCGGGTGCGGCTGCCGGCTCGGCGCTCAACACGCGCTGTTCGGCATCCTGCAGCGTCTCCAGCGTGACGGTGCGCACGTTCGGCAGCACCGCGCGGAACTCGAGCAGCAGACGCTCAGCATAGTGATTCTTCACCCACTGGGTGAGGAACGGGGACGGCAGACCCAAGCGGACGGCGAGCGAATCGCTGCCGTCGATCAGGACGACGGGCTTCAGCCACTGGTCGAACAGCCGCTGGCCGGCCGAGCGGCGCAGGTTGGTGCGCACATGCGCCCAAGCCTTGGCGACGTCGCGGCCTTCCTCACGTTCCAGCGGTTGAACCTGAGTCACTTTGACGCACCCTTCCTTCGCGGGGATCACGATTCCCGCGTTCCAAAAACAATATCGATCATGAGGCCCATCGCAGCCGGTCATGCCCCCGACGACGCGCGATGAACTCGTTGCCCCAACCAGCAGCGTGGCCGGGAGGCTTGTTGTAGGAAGCTCGAACTGAGTCGAGCAAGGGCCTGCTATGTAAACTTTCTGAAATAGTTTTGTTGACAGCAGGAACCCCTAGGAAAACCGTGGGGGTGGCGAAATTGTCAAATCATTCCAGGTGTTTAACGTGGCAAACCAAGGCCAGGGCGCGATCGAATCGAGCCGACTCGTGGATTCGCGCGATTCGAGGCTGTTGCCCGAATTTTAACCATCTTTTGCGGCGCACATGCGCAAAAAGCCCCGCCGGACGGGTCCGGCAGGGCTTTTGATTACCGCTTGATTACGGTTAGGCGAGCGCCTGAAGACGCTTGTTGAGGCGCGAGAACTTGCGCGCCGCGGTGTTCTTGTGGAGCACGCCCTTGGCGACGCCACGTGCGATTTCCGGCTGCGCAGCGGCGAGCGCTTCGGTGGCAGCGGCCTTGTCGCCGGCGGTCAGCGCAGCTTCGACCTTCTTGACGAAGGTACGGATGCGGCCGACGCGTGCACCGTTGATCTCGGCGCGGCGGTCGTTGCGACGGATGCGCTTCTTCGCTTGCGGCGTATTCGCCATTCGGTCTTGTTCCTGCTCGAAATGGGTGAGGCGCGGAAGCGAGCCCACGCCGGAAAGACGGGCCCTTTATCGGCTGCAGCGATTCGGGTCAACCTTTTCAGCGCTGACATTTGCCACAATAGAAGGTGGAACGCCCCGAATCCACGCGCCGCTGCACAAGACGACCGCAAGCACAGGGCTCCCCTTCCCGCCCATAGACGCGCCATTCCTTGGCGAAATAGCCGAGCTCGCCGTCCGGCCGGGCATAATCGCGCAGGGTGGAGCCGCCCGCGCGAATCGCCGCCGCCAGCACCTCGCGTATCGCCGCGACGAGCTTCTCGAGCTTGGCCCGCCCGATCGATCCCGCCGGCTTGGTCGGCGCGATACCCGACAGGAACAGCGCCTCGCACACATAGATATTGCCGAGGCCGGCGACGATTCGCTGGTCGAGCAGCAGCGCCTTCACCGGCGCGATTCGATCGGCGAACGCTTCTACAAGGTGCGCGGCGGTGAACTCCGGCCCCAGCGGCTCCGGCCCCAGCGCCTTGAAAGCCGGCCAGTTCGCCAGCCCGGCCGTCGGCACCAGGTCCATCGAACCGAATCGCCGCGGATCGTTGAGCGCCAGCCGGTGGCGCGCCGTCTCGATCACGACATGGTCGTGCTTGCCGATTTCCGAAGGATCGATCCGCCAGCGCCCCGACATGCCGAGGTGGAAGACCAGCGTATCGTCGCGGTCCGTATATATAAGGCCGTATTTCGCGCGGCGGGACAGGCCGGTGACGATCGCGCTGGTCAGCCGCTGGCCAAGATCGACCGGAAAGGGCCGACGCAGATCGGCCCTGTTCAACAGCACACGCTCGATCCGCTGCCCCTCCAGCACGGGGGCGAGGCCGCGAACGGTGGTTTCTACTTCGGGAAGCTCAGGCATCTCGCATTACAGCTAGGAAGTGCGGGGCCGAATGTCACCTGCCCCTCAGCCCCCTTGGTTTGGCCGTCGCGTGCCGCTAAGGCACGGCCATGCCCGATACCGTCTCCTTCGGTTACGAAGACGTCGCCCCCGAGGACAAGACCCGCCGCGTCGGCGAGGTGTTCTCGAATGTCGCCAGCAAATACGATCTGATGAACGACGCCATGTCGGGCGGCATGCATCGGCTGTGGAAGGACCGCTTCGTCCGCCGGGTGAAGCCGCGCGCCGGCGAGCACATCCTCGACATGGCCGGCGGCACCGGCGACATCGCCTTCCGCATGGCCGAGACCGGTGCCGCGATCACCGTCGCGGACATCAATCCGGAAATGCTCAGCGTCGGCGTCGAGCGCGCCGCCCAGCGCGGCATCGACGGGCTGGTGTGGACCGAGGCCAATGCCGAGACGCTGCAATTCCCCGACCGCTTCTTCGACGCCTATACGATCGCGTTCGGCATCCGCAACGTGACCGACATCCCCAAGGCGCTCCGCGAGGCGCACCGCGTATTGAAGCGCGGCGGCCGCTTCTTCGTGCTCGAATTCTCGACCACCCAGTGGCCGGGCTTCGCCGAGCTCTACGACGCCTATTCGCACAAGCTGGTCCCCAAGCTCGGCAAGCTGCTCGCGCAGGACGAGGACAGCTATCGCTACCTGATCGAATCGATCCGCCGCTTCCCGGACATGCCGAGCTTCGAGCGGATGATCGCCGAAGCCGGCTTCCGGCAGACCAAGGTCGAGCCGCTGCTCGGCGGCCTCGTTGCGATCCACAGCGGCTGGAAGATTTGATGGCTTTTTGGCTGCGCGAGGGAGTTCCCGCGCTGAAGCCCCTCTCCTTCAGGCGCACCGGGTCGGCGCTGCCCCCGGCAGCGCCTGAACAGCGCGGGGCGCTGTTCACCCGGTGCGGGGTTTGGGGTGGGGCTGTGTCTCACCGAGACCAAGAGGCGTTCTGGAATCCCTCCACCCCCAACCCCTCCTCCGAGGAGGAGGGGCTAAAGGCATGACCGCGCCCGCCATCCATCTCTGGCGCCTGTTCAAATGGGGCCGCATCCTCGCCCGCCATGGTGCCCTGCGCGGCATCGAGCGGGACGCAAACACGCCGCGACCGATTCGGCGTTTCGTGCGCGTACTGCGCATTGGCGCGCGCCTTCCGACAGTACCCGCTTATGCCGATGCCTTCCAGGCGATCGGCCCGGCGGCGATCAAGCTGGGCCAGACGCTCGCCACCCGCCCCGATCTCGTCGGCGAGGAAGCCGCGCATGACCTGCTCCGCCTGCAGGATGCGCTGCCCCCCGTCCCCTTCGAGATCATCCGCGAGCGGATCGAGACCAGCTATGGCCGCCCGCTCTCCGCCTTCTTCGCCGAGATCGAGGAAGCCCCGATCGGCGCCGCCTCGATCGCGCAGGTCCACCGCGCGGTGACCACCGACGGCCGCCGCGTCGCGGTGAAGGTGCTGCGCCCGGGCATCGAAAGCGATTTCGCCCGCGCGATCGAGACCTATGAATGGGCCGCCGCCCAGCTCGAGGCCTATGGCGGCGAGGCGCGCCGCCTGCGCCCGCGCCTGGTGATCGAAAGCTTCAAGCGCTGGACCGTGCGCGAACTCGACTTCCGCCGCGAGGCTGCCTCGGCCTCCGAACTGGCCGAGGCGATGACCGCGGAGCCGGACTTCATGGTCCCCACGATCGACTGGCAGCGCACCACCGGCAAGGTGCTGACGCTGGAGTGGATCGACGGCATCAAGCTCAGCGACCGCGACGCGCTGGTCCGCGCCGGGCACGACATGCCGGGCCTCGCCGGCAAGCTGATCAAGGCGTTTCTCCGCCAGGCGATCGCCGAAGGCTTCTTCCATGCGGACATGCACCAGGGCAATCTGTTCGCGCTGCCCGATGGCCGCATCGCCGCGATCGACTTCGGCATCATGGGCCGGATCGATCGCCGCGCCCGCGTGTGGCTGGCCGAGATCCTCTACGGCCTGATCACCGGCGACTATAAGCGCGTGGCCGAGATCCATTTCGAGGCGGGCTATGTCCCCGCCCACCACAATGTCGCCGAGTTCGCGACGGCGCTGCGTGCCGTGGGCGAGCCGATGCGCGGGCTGCCGGTGAAGGAAATGTCGATCGGCGGCATGCTCGACGGCCTGTTCTCGATCACCCGCGACTTCGACATGATGACGCAGCCGCATCTGCTGCTGCTCCAGAAGACGATGGTGATGGTGGAAGGCGTGGCGCGCGGGCTCGATCCGGACATCAACCTGTGGGACGTCTCGGCACCGTTCGTCCGCGAATGGATCCGCACCGAGCTGGGGCCCGAGGCCAAGGTCGCCGATCGCCTGATCGCGGACATCCGCACCCTCGCTCGCCTGCCGGAACTGGTCCGCAACATCGAACTGCGCTTCCCTGCCCCCGGCGGCGCGCCGCCGGAACCGCCCCTGCGCGAAATCCAGGTGGTGCGCGTCGGCGGCGGCTGGCGCTATGCGGTGGTGGCGCTGCTGGCAGCGGCGGCGGGCGTGCTCGGAACGCTGCTGCTCGCATGAGCGGCCGCACGCGCCGCGTCTGGACCCGCCAGCCGAGCCGCTTCGCTGCCCTTTCGCGGGGCCGCGCGCGGCTGGCCTGGGCCGCGCTGCTCGTGCTGCTCCTCACCTCGCTGACGGCGCTGGCGGTGCCTTCGCTTACCGGCGCCGGCGACGCAGCGGGGCGCACGGCGGACCGGATGACGGACATCGGCCTCTACGAGCGCGTGGTTGCCGGGATGAAGGGCGGCGACCCCTATTATGTCGCGGCCAGCGAGGCGATGCGGGCGGGCGCCTATCCGCTCCACCCGTTCCTGACGATGCGCCTCCCGGCGCTCGCCGCGCTGCAGGCGGCGATCCCGGGCTGGGCGAGCATCGCGCTGCTCCTCGCGCTGGCGGCGCTGACCGCCTTCGCCTGGGCATCGCGGGTGGGCGCCGCGCTCAGCGGGCTGCTGCCGCGCGCGATCATGATGATGCTGCTCGCCGCCTCGATGCTGGCCTTCTTCCAGCCGGGGCTGGTGCTGTTCCACGAGATCTGGGCCGGGTTGCTCGTCGCCCTTTCACTGGCCCTCCGCCGCCCCGGCCGCGCGCTGGAAGCGATCGCGCTGGGCCTCGCCGCGATGCTGATCCGCGAGACCGCCGCGCTCTACGTGCTCGTCATGCTCGCCTTCGCCTGGCGCGAGGACCGGCGCGGCGAGGCACTGGGCTGGGGCGTCGCGCTGCTGCTGTTCGGCGGCGCACTGGCCCTCCACGCCCATGCGGTGGCGAGCGTCACCGGCCCGCTGGACCCGACGTCGCCAGGCTGGGCGGCGTTCAACGGCCCCGGCTTCTTCCTCAGCGCCCTGGTTGCATCGACCGGGTTCCAGGCACTGCCGCTGGCGCTGGGCGCGCTGCTCGTCACCCTCGCGGTGGTGGGCTGGGCGAGCTGGGACGACGCGCTGGGCCTGCGGATGTTTGCGCTGCTGGTCGCTTACGGCGCCGTGATCGCGCTGTTTGCCCGGCTCGACAATTTCTACTGGGCGCTGATGGTGGCGCCCGCCGCGCTGGTCGGCCTCGTCTTCGTACCCGATGCGGTGGCGGACCTGTGGCAGCGCGCGCTCGACAGGCGGCGGATCACGGTTACAACGGTGACACCATGAAACGCATCCTGCTCATCGTCGGCGGGGGCATCGCTGCCTACAAGGCGTGCGAACTCGTCCGCCTCTGCCGCAAGGCCGGAATCGGCGTTACCTGCGTGCTGACGGAAGGCGGCCAGCATTTCGTGACGCCGATGACGCTGGCGGCGCTGTCCGAAAACCAGGTGTATACCACCTTGTGGGATCTGAAGGACGAAGCGGAGATGGGCCATATCCAGCTCAGCCGCCAGGCCGATCTGGTCGTCGTCGCGCCCGCCACCGCCGACCTGCTCGCCCGCATGGCCGGGGGCATCGCCAGCGATCTGGCGACCACGCTGCTGCTCGCCACCGACAAGCCGGTGCTGGCCGCGCCCGCGATGAACGTGCGGATGTGGAGCCATGCCGCCACCCGCCGCAACGTGGCGCAACTGCGCGCCGACAGGGTGACCGTGCTGGAGCCCGACGAGGGGCCGATGGCGTGTGGTGAATATGGCCCCGGCCGCCTGCCCGAGCCCGCGGCGATTCTCGCCGCCATCCAGCAGGCGCTCGCCCCCGCCGAGGCGCGGCTCGCCGGCAGGCACATCCTCGTCACTGCCGGCCCCACGCACGAGCCGATCGATCCCGTGCGCTACATCGCCAATCGTTCGTCGGGGAAGCAGGGCTTCGCCATCGCCGGAGCGCTTGCGGCACTTGGGGCGCGCGTCACGCTCGTCGCCGGGCCCGTGACGCTGCCGACGCCGCCCGGGGTCACCCGCGTCGATGTCGAAACCGCGCGGGAGATGGCCGCCGCGGTCGATGCCGCCCTTCCCGCCGACGCCGCGGTGATGGTCGCCGCGGTCGCCGACTGGCACGTCGAGCCAGCGTCCCAGAAGCTGAAGAAGGGCGATTCCGCGCCGCTGCTGCACCTGTCACAGAATCCTGATATCCTCGCCGGCCTGGCGCAGGACGCGCGTCGGCCGCAGCTCGTGGTGGGCTTCGCGGCGGAAACCGAACGAGTGATCGAACATGCCGTCGCGAAACGCACGCGCAAGAACGCGGACTGGATTGTCGCCAACGATGTTTCCGGCGATGTGATGGGGGGTGAAGCCAATGCCGTCCATCTCGTCACTGTCGAAGGCGTCGATTCCTGGGAGCGCGCGTCCAAGGCCGACGTCGCCCGCCGCCTGGCCGAGCGGATCGCCGATGCGCTCTAGGATACTGCCCGCGCTTGCCGGGCTCGCCCTGGTCGCCGGCTGCACCACGCCCGTTGCGACCGTGCATACCGCCGCCAAGGTGGAGCCCGCGCTCAACCTCCACGCACGCAACTTCGGCGCAACGGCGCCGGACACGGTGCGGACGCTCGTCGTGGTGCTGCACGGCGACGGCAGCCCGGAGGCGCGAAGCGATCATTACCGCTTTGCGGAGAGCGTCACCCAGGCCATTCCGAACAGCGCCGCCGTTGCGCTGCTGCGCCCGGGCTATGGCGACATGGCGGGCAACCGCTCGCCGGGCCAGGCAGGGATGGGTTTCGGCGACGACTATACGCAACAGCATATCGACGCCGTCGCCGAGTCCATCGGCATCCTGCGCCGCCGCTTCGCCGGTGCGCGGCTGATCCTGGTCGGCGATTCGGGCGGCGCGGCGATCGCGGCCGACATCGCCGGCATCCGCCCCGATCTGCTCGATGCGATGGTGCTGGTCGGGTGTCCCTGTGCGCTGCCCGAATGGCGCAAGGGCATGCAGAAACAGCGGCACGGCGCCGCGTGGGCGACGCCGGTCGCCAGCCTCGATCCGCTCAAGACTGCTGGCGGGGTGATGCCCGGCCTGCGCGCGGCGGTGCTGGTCGGCCTGAACGACAAGATCACGCCGCCGGCCCTGTCGCGTGCCTATGCCGAGGCCCTTGCACTTCGCGGCATCGCTACCGATCTGCGCATCGTCCCCGGACGGGGACATGATTTGCTCAACGATTCTGAAGTGTTGGCGGCCACCACCCGGCTGGCCGCGGCGCTTCCCACGAAAGGCTGACCTTGCTGCCGCCGATCCGCATCGCGATCCAACGCCTGCCCCATGGTGAGCACCTCCCCCTTCCCCGCTATGCCACCGACGGCGCCGCCGGCATGGACGTGGTTGCCGCGGAGGACCTGACCCTCGCGCCGGGGGCGCGCCACGCCGTCGCCACCGGCTTCGCGATGGCGATCCCGGCCGGCTATGAGGTGCAGGTCCGCCCGCGCTCCGGACTGGCGCTCAAGCACGGCATCACCTGCCTCAACACCCCGGGCACCATCGACAGCGATTATCGCGGCGAAATCAAGGTGATCCTCGCCAATCTTGGCAGCGAGGACTTTCCCGTCGCCCGCGGTGATCGCATCGCGCAGCTGGTACCGGCCCCGGTGCAGCGCGCCGATCTCGACGAGGTCGCCACCCTCGACGCGACCGCAAGGGGAGCCGGCGGCTTCGGCTCGACCGGGCAATGATCACCGCCATCGCCCTTGCGATCGCCCTGCAGGCAACGCCCCCGCGGATTGACTGGCCGTCGCTCGCGCCCCTCCCCTTTCGGGCCGAGCCGCAGATCACGCCGGACATGCTCGCCTTCGTGGCCCAGGAAGTCACGGCGCGCAAATGCCCGCTGGCGATCGGTGCGGGCCTGACGCTCACCGTCGACGTCGCCGTTCTGGTGGACGCGCAGGACACTATCCGCACGACCGTACCACGCGCCATCCAGTGCCCGACGGTGGAGCAATATGCCGCAGCCATGGTCGCGAGCGCCGCGCGCGGCAACCTGTTGCCGCGCATGGCCAGCGCCGATCAATGGTACCGCGCGAGCGTTACCTTCACCTGGCCGAAATGACCCTCTCCGACGAGGAGCTGGAACGCTACGCGCGCCACATCATCCTGCGTGAAATCGGCGGTGCGGGCCAGGCAAGGCTGAAGGCAGCGCAGGTCCTGGTGATCGGCGCGGGCGGCATCGGCGCACCGGCGATCCAGTATCTTGCAGCGGCCGGGGTCGGCGGGATGACCATCGTCGATGATGACCTCGTGGATCGCTCCAACCTGCAGCGCCAGGTGCTGTTCGCCACCGCCGACATCGGCGCCGGCAAGGCGCAAGCTGCCGCCGCACGGGTCGCGGCGATCAATCCCAACGTTGCCGTGCGCGTCGAGCCGCGTCGCCTGTCCGCGCAGGACGCCCCCGCGCTGATCGCCGGGCACGACGTCGTCCTCGACGGCACGGACAATTTCGCAACCCGCCTCGCCGTCGCCGACGCCGCCCTCGCCGCCCGCGTGCCGCTCGTCTCCTCCGCCGTCGCGGAGTTCGAGGGCCAGCTCGGCACCTTCCGCGGCTGGGAGGCGGACAAGCCCTGCTACCGCTGCTTCGTCGGCCACGACCCCGAGCGTGAAGGCGTGAGCTGTTCCGAACAGGGCGTGCTCGGCGCGCTGACCGGCATCCTCGGCAGTCTTGCGGCGCTGGAAGTGATTCGCGCCATCACGCCTTTCGGCGACGATACGGCCGGCAAGCTGTTGCTGGTCGATGCGCTGGCGTTGCGCTTCCGCACGCTCCAGCTGCCCAAGGATCCGGGTTGCCCGGCTTGCGGCACGGGAACGCTCCGGTAAGGAGAAGGGGCTACCAACGGCGCCGAAGCCGCAGCTACAGGAGCCATGATGACCGACCCGACCGCCAAGCCCCCGCGCGTGCTCGTCACCGGATCGGCCGGGTTCATCGGCTTCCACACCGCCAGCCGCCTGCTGCAGGCGGGCGCGACGGTGCTCGGCATCGACAATTTCTCGGATTACTATGACGTCGCGCTGAAGGAAGCGCGCAACGACATGCTGTCGAACCACCCCAATTTCCGGGTGGCGCGCCTGTCGATCGAGGATCAACCCGCGCTCGCCGCCGCCTGGGCCGCGTTCAAGCCCGACGTGGTGATCCACCTCGCCGCGCAGGCGGGTGTGCGGTTCAGCATCGAGCAGCCCGCCAGCTATGTTGGCGCCAACATCGTCGGCACGTTCAACCTGATCGAGCTCGCGCGGCATCATCCGGTCCGCCATTTCCTCGCCGCCTCGACCAGCTCGGTCTACGGCGCCAATACCGACATGCCGTTCGGTGAAACCCAGCGCACCGCCACGCCGATGAGCCTGTACGCCGCCACCAAGGGCGCGACCGAGCTGATGGGCCACAGCTATGCGCACCTGTTCCGCACGCCGATGACCTTCTTCCGCTTCTTCACGGTCTATGGGCCGTGGGGGCGGCCGGACATGGCGCTGTTCAAGTTCACCCGCGCCATCCTCGCGGGCGAGCCGATCGACGTCTACAACAACGGCGACATGGTGCGGGACTTCACCTTCATCGACGATCTCGCCGAATCGATCGTGCGCCTGGTCGACGCCGTGCCGGGCGACGTGCCGGTGGAAGGCGACAGCCTCTCGCCCGTGGCGCCGTTCCGCATCGTCAACATCGGCGCCGGCCGCCCGACGCCGCTGATGGACTATATCGCCGCGGCGGAGAAGGCGCTGGGCCGCACGGCCACGAAGAACTTCCTGCCGATGCAGGCCGGCGACGTGCCGGCTACCGAAGCCTCCTCGGAGCTGCTCCGCCGCCTCACCGGCTACGCGCCTTCCACCACCCCGGAAGAGGGCGTGGCGGCGTTCGTGCGCTGGTATCTGGAACATTATCGAAGCTGAAACCGGCGCTGGTGCATGGCAGCTGCTCCTGAACGGAGCGGACAAGATGACCTTCGAATGGCCGGCGCACGGACTGAAGCTGCAGACCCGCATCGAAACGCGCGCGGCGACGATCGGCGTGATCGGCATGGGCTATGTCGGCCTGCCGCTGGCCGTTGCCTTCGGCGAGGCCGGTTGCTCGGTGCTCGGCTTCGACCTCGATCCCGAGAAGGTCGTCGCGCTCAACCGGGGCGAAAGCTACATCAAGCACATCCCTGGTGACCGCATCGCCCCGCTCGTCGCCGCGCAGCGTATCGCCGCCACCGCCGACCTGGACCGGCTGGGCGAAGCGGACGTGCTGCTGATCTGCGTGCCGACGCCGCTCACCCGCCATCTCGAACCCGACCTGAAATATGTCGAGCACACCACCCGCGCGATCGCGCACACGCTGCGCAAGGGCCAGCTGGTGATCCTCGAATCGACCACCTATCCCGGCACCACCCGCGAGGTGATGCAGCCGATCCTCGAGGAAGCCGGCCTGATCGCCGGCAAGGACTTTTTCCTGGCCTACTCGCCCGAGCGCGAGGACCCGGGCAACCCGACCTTCTCGACCACCAAGATCCCCAAGGTCGTCGGCGCCGACGATCCGGCCTCGGCGGGGCTGGCCATGGCGCTCTACCGCCACATCGTGCCCCAGGTCATCCAGGTCTCGTCCGCCGCGACCGCCGAGGCGGTGAAGATCACCGAGAATGTGTTCCGCGCGGTCAACATCGCGCTGGTCAACGAGCTGAAGCTGATCTTCACTGCGATGGACATCGACGTGTGGGAAGTGATCGAGGCGGCAAAGTCCAAGCCGTTCGGCTTCATGCCCTTCTATCCCGGCCCGGGCCTGGGCGGGCACTGCATCCCGATCGACCCCTTTTACCTCACCTGGAAGGCGCGCGAGTATAACCAGCACACCCGCTTCATCGAGCTCGCCGGCCAGATCAACGCCGACATGCCGCAGCACGTGATCCGCGTGCTGGCGGACACGCTCGACGCGCGCTTCGGCCGGGGCCTGCGCGGCGCGCGCATCCTGGTGCTGGGGGTGGCCTACAAGAAGAATGTCGACGACATTCGCGAGAGCCCGTCGCTCCGCCTGATGGAGCTGATCGAGGCGCGCGGCGCCACGGCCGATTTCCACGATCCCCATGTCGCCCAGATCAACGGCACGCGCGAGCATCCGACGCTCAACTACCGGCACGGCGTGGCATGGGACGAGGCGGCGATCGCCGGGTATGACGCGGTGCTGATCGCCACCGACCACGACGCGGTCGACTATGCCGCGCTGGTGGCTTCCGCCAAGCTGGTGATCGACACCCGCAATGCCTGCGGCAAGGCAGGCGTGACGGGCGACAACATCGCCCGCGCCTGAGGCCTTAATCGTCAGCCAACCAGTCTTCCCGGCCATGTCGGAGGCGGAGGATGAGAATGCCGTCGGCTTGGGCGTGGTAGAAAATCAGGTGCGCCTTGTAGCGAAACGCGCGCAAACGCTGCCGGAGTTCCTCGCGTTCCCGCGAGATGCGGATTGTCCGCCAGCATCGCGAAGCACGCTTCCAGCCCCGCAGCATAGCGCTCGGCCTGCGCGGTGCCGAACTGCTCGACGCCAAATAGTTATAGTTCGACCAGATCGGCGCCGGCCGCGCGGCTGAGCCTATACCGCGCCATCGTTGCTGCCGACGCGCGCACGGGCCGCATCGAGCAGCGCTGCCACGCTGCGCGTTTCGATGCCGCTGGCTTCGGCTTCGTCGATCAGCTGCTGCATTGCCTCGATCTTGCGCTCGCGGCGCTGATCGCGACGGATCAGGTCCCGCACATAGTCGCTGGTATTACTGTAGCGGCCGCTTTCGGCCTGCGCCTCGACCCAGGCCTTCATCGTGTCGGGCAGAGAAACGTTCATCGTCGCCATAGAGCACCTCGCAGGTGAACTATGGCGACGATGACAAACTTTGCCAAGTACGGGCTCAGCCCAGCGCCTTCTCCGCGAAGGCGCGCACCGCCGGTTCGAGGTCCGGACGCGACAGCGCCACGGCGAGGTTGGCCTGGATGAAGCCCGCCTTGTCGCCGCAGTCGTATCGGGTGCCCTGGAAGGTCACGCCGTGGAACGCCTGGTCGCCGATCATCCGCTGCATCGCGTCGGTCAGCTGGATCTCGCCGCCGGCGCCCTTGCCCTGGTTTTCCAGGATGCGCATCACTTCCGGCTGCAGGATGTAGCGACCGATCACCGACAGGTTCGACGGCGCGGTGCCCGGCGCCGGCTTTTCGACGAGGCCCTTCACTTGCGTGAGGGTGCCGTCCTGCGTGCCCGGCGTGATGATGCCGTAGCGGTGCGTCTGGTCGTCGGGCACTTCCTCGGCGCAGATCAGATTGCCGCCCACCTTGTTATAGGCGTCGACCATCTGCTTCAGGCACCCCGGCTGGCCGAACATGAAGTCGTCCGGCAGCAGCACCGCGAACGGCTCGTCGCCGACGATGTCGCGGGCGCACCATACGGCATGGCCCAGGCCCATCGGCTCCTGCTGGCGGACATAGGCGATGTTGCCCGGCTTCAGCCGGGTGCCGTCGAGCACTTCGAGCGACTTGCCGCGTGCGGCCATCGTCGCTTCCAGCTCATAGGCGATGTCGAAATGGTCCTCGAGCGCGGACTTGCCGCGACCGGTGACGAAGATCATCTGCTCGATGCCGGCTTCCACCGCCTCGTCGACGGCGTACTGGATCAACGGGCGGTCGACGACCGGCAGCATCTCCTTCGGCATCGCCTTGGTGGCGGGCAGGAACCGGGTGCCGAGACCCGCAACCGGGAACACGGCCTTACGCAGCGGCTTGATCGTCATAACCCCCCTCGTGGTAAATTTTGGGTGCAGTGCGGCATAACGTCATACCGCGCGGCTGGCAAACGCGCGGAATCCGTAATGGTTCGGTTAGGCAACTACGCTAATCGATGAAAATGGCACAGGCCCGCAAAAAGCTGTTCGTCGTCTTCGGCACACGACCCGAAGCCATCAAGCTCTTTCCCGTGATCGGGGCATTGCAGGCCATGCCCGACCTTGCGGTCGTTACTTGCGTGACTGCGCAGCATCGTGGCCTGTTGGACCAGGTTCTGGCGATCGCCGGCATTGCGCCGGACATCGACCTCGACCTGATGACGCCGGGCCAGTCGCTCGACGCGCTGACCGTCCGGCTGCTCACCGGCATCGGCGGCGCGCTGGATTCGGTTCGGCCCGATCGGGTGATCGTGCAGGGCGACACCGCCACCGCGATGGTCGGTGCGTTGGCGGCCTATTACCGAAAGATCCCGGTAAGCCATGTCGAGGCCGGCCTGCGCTCGGGCGACATCTACCAGCCCTGGCCGGAGGAGGTGAACCGCCGGATCGTCGCGCCGATCGCCGACCAGCATTTCGCGCCTACCGAAACGGCGGCGAATGCGTTGCGCGACGAGAATATTCCGGCGGCCACCATCCATGTCACCGGCAACACGGTGATCGACGCGCTGCTGGCGACGCGCGCGCGGATCGCGGCGGAACCGTCGCTCGCCGCCGGGCTGGACCCGATCGCCGCGCGCTTCGCCGGCAAGCGGATCATCCTCGTCACCACGCATCGTCGCGAGAATTTCGGCGGCGGCATGGCCGCGATCGCCGAGGCGCTGCGCCGAATCGCGGCGCGTCCGGACGTGGCGATCCTGTTCCCGGTGCACCCCAACCCCAACGTCGTCGCGGTGATGGACGCGGCACTCGGCGATCAGCCCAACATCGCGCGCATCGATCCGCTCGATTACCCGCACTTCATCCGCGCGCTGGGCATGGCCGATCTGGTGCTGAGCGATTCGGGCGGCGTGCAGGAAGAAGCGCCCGCGCTCGGCAAGCCGGTACTGGTGATGCGCGAGACGACCGAGCGGCCCGAGGGGGTCACCGCCGGCACCGCGCGACTGGTCGGCACCGATGCGGACCGGATCGTCGAGGAAGTGGCGCGCCTGCTCGACGACCCCCAGGCCCATGCCGCGATGGCCCGCGCGCACAATCCGTTCGGCGACGGTCACGCCGCCGCGCGTATCGCCGCCATCGTCCGCGCGGGGTTCGACCTCGACTGAGCGGTCTTCCGATATTTTAACGCCTCTCTGCCATGGTCGCGGCTCCTGATTTCGCCCGGAGTTTGCGATGCTTGTCACCTCTGAGCCGAAGGTCGCGGTGCTCGGCCTCGGCTATATCGGGCTACCGACCGCGGCCGTGATCGCGCGGACGGGCGCAAGGGTGCTGGGCATCGACGTCGATGCGACCGTGGTGGAGACGGTGAACTCGGGCCGCGTGCATATCGAGGAGATCGACCTCGACGGTCTGGTCTCCGGCGTGGTCGCGCGCGGCAACCTTCGCGCCGCGCTGACGATCGAGCCGTCGGACGTGTTCGTCATCGCCGTGCCGACCCCCTTCGGCGCCAACCATGCGCCCGACATCGGCTATGTCCTGCAGGCCGCGACCAGCATCGCAACGGTCTTGAAGGCCGGCGACGTGGTGATCCTCGAATCGACTTCGCCGGTAGGCACGACCGAGAAGGTGGCCGAACTGCTCGCCACGCTGCGCCCGGACCTGAAGGTGCCCGGCCACAGCGCGGGCAGCGCCGACATCGCCATCGCCTATTGCCCGGAACGGGTGCTGCCCGGCCGCATCCTGGTCGAACTGATCGAGAATGACCGGGTCATCGGCGGCATCACCCCGCGCTGCGCCCGCAAGGCGCTGCATTTCTACCGCCGCTTCGTCCGCGGTGCCTGCGTCACCACCACGGCGCGGGCGGCGGAGATGACCAAGCTTACCGAGAACGCGTTTCGCGACGTCAACATCGCCTTCGCCAACGAACTGTCGATCCTGGCCGAGGGCATGGGCGTGGACGTATGGGAGGTGATCCGCCTCGCCAACCGCCATCCCCGGGTGAACATCCTGTCACCCGGTCCGGGCGTAGGCGGCCACTGCATCGCCGTCGATCCGTGGTTCCTGGTGCATTCCAACCCCGAGCAGAGCCCGCTGATCCGCACCGCCCGCGAGGTGAACGACGGCAAGGTCGCGCACAGCATCGCGCGGGCCGAGGCGCTGATCGCCCGCCTGCCGGGCGCGCCGATCGCCTGCCTGGGCCTCGCCTTCAAGGCGAACATCGACGATTTCCGCGAGAGCCCGGCGCTCAAGGTCGCGCAGGCGATCGCCGAGCGGCACGGCGCCCGCGTCCGCATCGTCGAGCCCTATGCCCAGGCGCTGCCCCCTGCCCTCGCCGCCACGGGTGCGACGTTGACCGACATCGACAGCGCGATCGAGAGCTGCCCGATCTTCGTGGTGCTGGTCGATCACGACCTGTTCAAGTCGGTCCCGCTCGACGAGCGCGCGGGCAAGCTGGTCTACGACACCCGCGGCATCTGGCCCGATCAGCCGGCCCCGGAGAGCATCGCCGCGGGCCTGCGCCTCGCAGGCTGAGGATGTTCTCAGCGCTGTTCCGCCGGGCGGCCCCAGCCGCCTATGCGCTGCCAGCGGGCACCCGCGCCTATGCCATCGGCGACGTCCATGGCCGGCGCGACCTGCTAAAGGAACTGCTCGCCCGGATCGACGCCGAGCGCGCCCGCGATCCCCGGCCCGACGAACATCTGATCCTGCTGGGCGACCTGATCGATCGCGGCCCGGAGTCGCGCGGCGTGCTCGATCTGCTGCTCGACCGGCAGGCGGCCGATCCGAGCCTGACGATCCTCGGCGGCAACCACGAATCGATGCTCGTCGCGATGCTCGACGGAAATTTGCAGGATCTCGAATCGTGGCTGCATTTCGGCGGCGAGGAATGCGCACTGAGCTACGGCCTCGATCCGCTCGCGCTGCTGGCGCAACCCGCCGCGGCGGCAGCGCTGCTCGGCGCCGCGATTCCCGAGACGCATGTGGCGCTGCTGCGCAGCCTGCCCGATTCGGCGCGGGTGGGCGACGTGCTGTTCGTGCACGCAGGCATCCGCCCCGGCGTCGCGCTGGACGCGCAGGACCACCATGACCTCCGCTGGATCCGCAGCCCTTTCCTGCGGAGCACCGCCGATCACGGCGTGCTGGTGGTCCACGGCCACACCGTCGTCGGCGATCCCGAAGTCCATCCGAATCGCATCGCGATCGATACCGGCGCCAGCGCCACCGGCCGCCTGACCGCACTCTGCCTCGACGGCGCCGAACGCCGCTTCCTCGCCACCGGCGCCTGATCCGGCGCCGGACGGCTATCTCGATTCGTCATCCCGGCGGAAGCCGGGATCCATTCGCCTCTACGTTGCAGAAAGAGCCGCGGCCGAGACGCTAATGGATCCCGGCTTTCGCCAGGATGACGGGAGCGGCGAAATGCCAGCCTTCCCGTGAATCGGCTTGCGCTGCACACGAAAAAGCCCGCGAGGATCACTCGCGGGCTTTTCGAACTCCGGCAATCGGAAACCGCTTACTGGCCGGCGGGCTCGCCGGCGCCTTGCGGCATGCCGCCCTGCTGCTGCTGCTGCATCATCATCTGGCGGATGACCGCGGCAGGCACCAGTTCCTGCATGTTGACGTCGAAGATCAGCACCTGGTCGGACAGCTCGTTCTGCTGGCCGCCCTCGGCGCCATAGCCCAGCTTCGGCGGGAGCCAGAAGCGATAGCGCGCGCCCTTCTTCATCAGCTTCACACCCTCGGTGAAGCCGGGGATCATCGGCTGGCCGACCTGGAAGCGCATCGGCGTCTTCGGCTGGAATTCCTTGCCGCTGCGCAGAACGCCGTGGATTTCGACGACGACACCGTCCTGCTCGGCAGGATTGGCGCCGCTACCCGGCTCGATCACCTGGTACTGGAGACCCGACGGGGTGGTCTGAATGCCCGGCTGGTTCTTGTGCCACGCCATGAACCCATCGGCATCGAGATGCGATGCGACGGGCGTACGGGTGCCGCCCCAGGCCAGCGCGAAGGCGACGGCGGCCGCAGCCAGCACCCCCAACCAGATCCAGAGCTTGTAGCTGCCCTTGACGGGCTGGAGCGGAACGGCGGTCACCGACATGATCGGACTCCGGCAGAGGCTCGCGCCCCTGTTATGATGAAAACAGAGAATACGGCGCGCGCGATGTCACGCGCGCCGGGCAGGCCTCAACGGGCGCTGTCGCGCTCCATGCGCTTGCGCTCCAGCTTGCGGGCGCGACGCACGGCGGCGGCACGCTCGCGAGCGCGCTTCTCGCTCGGCTTCTCGTAGTGACGGCGCAGCTTCATCTCACGATAAACGCCTTCACGCTGCAGCTTCTTCTTGAGCGCCCGCAGCGCCTGGTCGACGTTGTTGTCGCGAACGATGATTTGCATAAAGTCGTACAGCTCCGATCAAACTCAATAGCAAGGGGCCGCCGAAACCAAAGGTACGGCGTCGAACGGGCCTCCTATCAGCGCTGTTGCGATTCTTCAAGCAAAAGCGTGCGCCCGACGCCGAAAGCAGCCGGCCCTGCCGCTATCGGCGGCGACAAAAGCATTACACCAGATTGCAGCGCTGTAACCCGGTCGATAGATTCGGGTCGCAATACCCACTTCATGATGCAGTCAGTCTCTCCCGTGGATCTAGAAACCCGCCTGTTGATCGTCGACGACGACCCCGGAATCCGCGAGCTCACGGCCGCCTTCCTGGCCCAGCACGGTTATGTCGTGGACACGGCGGAGGACGCCACCACGATGCGCGCCGCCGTCGCGTCGAAAAGCTATGCACTGGTCGTGCTGGACCTGATGATGCCGGGGGAGGACGGACTCTCGATCCTGCGCACCATGGATCGCCAGTCGGGCCCGGCCGTGATCCTCCATTCGGTGCTCAGCGAGGATATCGACCGCATCGTCGGGCTGGAGATGGGCGCGGACGATTATATCGCCAAGCCGGCCAATCCCCGCGAGCTGCTGGCCCGGATCCGCTCGGTGCTGCGGCGCAGCGTTGCCGCCCCCATGATCGGCGGTGCGCTGGAGCGCAGCTACCTTCGCTTCGCCGGATGGCGGCTCGATCCGGTCGGGCGGCAGCTCTATGATCCCGAAGGCGTGCTGATCAACCTGTCGGACGGCGAGTTCCGGCTGCTGCTGGCGCTGGTGGAACGGCCGCGCCGGGTGCTCACCCGCGACGCCCTTCTCGACTATTCGCGCGGCGCCCATGCGGAGCATTTCGACCGCGCGATCGACGTCCAGATGAGCCGGCTGCGCAAGAAGCTCGCCCGGTCCGACGCCGACGAACTGATCCGCACCATCCGCAACGAAGGCTATATGTTCGTCGCCGAAGTCACCACCAAGTGATCCGCCGGCCGGCGTCCATCGTCGTTCCGATGATGCTGTTCGCCATCACCTCGGCGGCGGTCGTCATGCTGGTCCAGTTCGCGGTGGTGTTCCACGGCCCTCCGCCAGGCTCCGGCCCGCTTCCGATCGCGCGGGTGGCCGATGCGCTCCGCGCCGGGCACGCGCCGCCCGGCCCCCAGGGCCAGAAGATCAGCATGTACCTCTCCGAAAATGACCGTTTCGGCCGCAGCGAGGAGCGCGCCTCGCCCGAGCGTGATCGCGCGATCGCCATTCTCCTGCCGGTGCCCGCCGATCAGGTCCGCGGCTATTATGAATGGCCGGCCAACGATCCGGACCAGGACATCCATGGCAGCTTCACCGTGGGTCGCCGCACCGAAAAAGGCTGGCTGGTGGCGTCGGTCAGCCGCGGGCCCGCGTTGGGCCGCTGGCGGATCGCCATCCTGCAATGGATGCTGCTCACGCTGATCATCCTGTCCCTGCTGGCCTGGGCGGCGGCGCGGCGCATCTCGCGGCCGATCCGGCGCCTGGCGGAGGCCGCCACCCGCGCGCGGCTGGGGGCACCGGAGGCCATCCCGCTGGACGGCCCCCGCGAGATCCGGGAGCTGGGGCGCGCGATGGAGGCGATGCAGGCGCGCATCCTCCAGCAGGCGGAGAACCGCACGGTGATGCTGGCAGCCATGGCCCATGACCTGGGGACACCGCTCTCGCGCCTGGCCTTCTGGATCGAGCAGCTTCCCGATGCAGCCCGCGAGCGCGCCGTGGCCGACATCGGCGAGATGCGCGCGATGCTGTCCGTCACGCTCCAGTTCACGCGCGACATTCGCGGGCACGGCGACATGGTCCGGCTGGATCTCGGCAGCGTGATCGAGAGCCTGGCGGACGACCTTTCCGCCGCGGGCAAGCCCGTGAACGTCGAGCCAGGCCCCCGCATGGTGCTGATCGGCGAGCCGCAGGCGTTGCGGCGGCTGTTCGGCAATCTCGTCGAGAATGCGATCCGCTACGGCCAGCGCGCGGAGATCCGGTGGAGCGTCCGCGACGGGCATGGGGAGATCCAGATCGACGACGAGGGCCCCGGTTTCGACCCCGCACAGACCGAGAATCTGTTCGCCCCCTTCGTGCGCGGTGAAAGCTCGCGCAACCGCGCGACGGGCGGCACCGGTCTCGGGCTCGCCATCGTCCGCTCGATCGTCGAACTGCACGGCGGCCTTGTCACGCTGGAGAATCGCCCCGGCGGCGCGGGTGGCCGCGTGCTGGTACGGTTGCCGCTTGCAACATGAAGCAACAATGAAACGGGGGTGAAATCGGCATGCGATCCGGCCCCGGCATCTGATCCTCCACGACAGGAGGGCAGGTTTGAACGACATCGACCACCAGGATCACGGCCTCACGCACGATCTTCGCGTGATGAACGCGCTCGCCAGCAGGCGCCGCGCGCTGCGCTGGTTCACCGGCGCGGGCACGGCTGCCATGCTGGCCGCATGCGACAGCGGCAATGGCGGGAGCAGCGCCACC
This sequence comes from Sphingomonas pituitosa NBRC 102491, assembly GCF_001598435.1. GTDB lineage: Bacteria > Pseudomonadota > Alphaproteobacteria > Sphingomonadales > Sphingomonadaceae > Sphingomonas > Sphingomonas pituitosa. The sequence goes on along the minus strand of NZ_BCYY01000013.1, from coordinate 86,249 downwards.
GTCGCCAGCGCCACACCGACGCCGAGCTCGAGCCCGACGCCGACCCCCAGCCCGACGCCGACGCCGACGAGCGGCGGGAACTGCGTCGTCGATCCGACCGAGACCAACGGCCCCTATCCTGCCGACGGCACCAACACGTCCTCGGGCCTGACGTCGAACGCGCTGACGGCCGGCAATATCGTCCGCAGCGACATCCGGCCCAGCTTCATCGGGAGCGCGACGACCGTGGCCGCCGGCGTCCAGCTGACCCTCACCCTCACCGTCGTGGACGTGAATACGGGATGCGCACCGCTGGCCGGCTATGCGGTGTATATCTGGCACTGCGACCGCAACGGGAAATACTCGCTCTACGACCTGCCGGGCGAGAGCTATTTGCGCGGGGTCGGCGTAACCGATGCCAATGGCCAGGTGACCTTCACCACCATCTTCCCCGGCTGCTATGCCGGGCGCTGGCCGCACATCCATTTCGAGGTTTTCTCCAGCCTCGCCACCGCTACCAGCGGCCGCTACGCGACGCTGATCTCACAGCTGGCGATGCCCGCTGCCGCGTGCAGCACCGTATATGCCTCGGCGAGCGGCTATAGTTCGAGCCTCGGCAATCTTTCAGGCGTGTCGATCGCCCGCGACAATGTGTTCGGCGACAACAGCGCCGCCCAGATCGCACAGCAGACGCCCGCGATCAGCGGCAGCGTCGACACCGGCTACACCGCGACCGCGGTAATCGGGATCGCGCGCTAGGCTTTCCGCGCGATCTGCGCCGCTCGCCGAGGGGGCGCCTCCCCCTGCACGCGCCTTTTCGGCGGGCGGCGCTTTGCTATAGACGGGGGCATGGCCCATGCTCCCGATGCACCGCTCGATCGCAGCACGCGACTTCGCTCGATCCTCGGCGGATCGGCCGGCAATCTCGTCGAATGGTATGACTGGTACGCCTATGCGGCCCTGGCCAGCTACCTCGCGCCGCATTTCTTCGCACCGGGCACCGCGCAGGACCTGAACGCCTGGATCGTGTTCGCGATCGGCTTCTTCATGCGGCCGATCGGCGGCTGGCTGATGGGCGTCTATGGCGACCGGCACGGCCGCAAGGCGGGGCTAAGCCTGTCGGTGACGCTGATGTGCGCAGGCTCGCTGCTGATCGCGGCGACGCCGAGCTACGGCGCGATCGGATGGCTGGCGACCGCTGCGCTGGTGCTGGCGCGGCTGCTCCAGGGCCTGTCGCTCGGCGGCGAATATGGCGCCAGCGCTACCTATCTTTCGGAGATGGCAGGCCGGCGGCATCGCGGCTTCTTCTCCAGCTTCCAATATGTCACGCTGATCTCGGGCCAGCTGACCGCGCTGGTGGCGCTGATCGGGCTGCAGGCGGTGCTGCCCGAGGGGAGCCTGCGCGAATGGGGCTGGCGCCTGCCCTTCGCATTGGGCGGTGCGCTGGCGCTGCTGGTATATTGGCTGCGCCGCCGGCTGGCCGAGACCGAGAGCTTTGCGAAGCGGGACCGGCAGGCGAAATCGGGGGCCCTTGCGCTGTTCCGCCAGCACCCGCGCGAGGCGATGCTGGTGCTGCTGCTCACCGCCGGCGGCACGCTCGCCTTCTATGCCTATACCATCTACCCGATCACCTTCCTCAAGAAGACGGCCGGCTTCTCCGATGCGGCCGCCACGCAGGTGAACGCAGCGGCGCTGTTCGTCTTCATGCTCGTCCAGCCGCTCGCGGGCGCGCTGTCGGACCGGATCGGCCGCAAGCCGCTGATGATCGGCTTCGGCGTGCTGGGCGTCTGCTTCACCTATCCGATCTTCGTCGCCCTGGAGGGCGTGCGCGACGGCATGAGTGCCTTCTGGCTGATGACCGCGGCGCTGCTGATCGTCACCGGCTATACGGCGATCAACGCCGTGGTGAAGGCAGAGCTGTTCCCCGCCCATATCCGTACCCTTGGCGTTGCGCTGCCCTATGCGCTGGCGAACGCGATCTTCGGAGGCACGGCACCGTCCGTCGCCCTGTGGTTCAAGCAGGAAGGCTGGGAGCGCGGCTTCTACTGGTACGTCACCGCGATGATCGGCATCTCGCTGATCACCTATGCGACGATGCGCGACACCGCCCGCAACAGCCGGATCGCCGAAGACTGACGCTCAGGCGAGGATCGCCCCGCCGCGCTTCGCCAGCACCCGCCCGATCGCATCGAACAGCGCGTCCATCGCCACCGGCTTGAACAGCACGTCGTCCGCGCCGGTAGCCAGGCAGCGTTCGCGCAGGTCGAGCGCCGTATCGGCGGTGACGACGATGATCGGCAGATCGGCCTTGGTATCGGGGCGCGCGCGGATCTGGCGGATCGTCTCGAACCCGTCGGTGCCCGGCATGCGCAGATCGACCAGGATGATGTCGAAAGACTCGTCGTCGATTCGGGCCAGGCCCTCCTCCGCCCACGCCGCCTCGGCCATGGTCGCACCGGCAACGTCCAGCATGTCCTTCACGACGCGCCGATTCATCGGATCGTCCTCGATGAACAGGATGTTCATCGACGCTCGCCCTTCTGGGCAGACACCAGCGTTCTGGCCAAAATTTGCATGTCGAGGTGTGTTATCGCCCTAAGCCGCTTGCGAAACAAGCGGGTCATTCCCCAGAATTTCTCTTTTCCGCGCGGACGCGGGCACTGCCGCGTTTACCAAATCCGTTCCAGCGACAGGCTTTTCTATCACCTGTGTTATGCCGGCGTCCAGAAATTGCGCATGTCGTTCGGCGTCGCCGCCGCCCCACAACAAGGTGGAACGTAGATGGGGCTGTGCCCGGCAAAGGATTGTAAGGTCTTCCAATAGGGTATTCGTTGCGGTGGCAAGCGTCGCCTCGTCAATGACCAGTGCCGCGAACTGCTCCAATTCGAGTAGCTGCAGCGCCTCATCACCGTCCTTGGCGAATCGCACGCGATCGACCGCCGCTTCGAACAAGGTCCGCAGCATGGCCCGGGTGATCGGATTGCGCTCGACGATCAGCACCCCTGCCCCCGCTTCGCCCACCGGCGTCGCCGCCACCGGCGCTTCGGCGTGGACCAGCGGCAGGTCGATCGTGAAGGTCGATCCTGTGCCCGGCACACTTGCCACGAGGATTTCGCCGCCCAGCGCCTCGGCCAGGTTCCGACAGATCGTGAGGCCAAGGCCGGTACCGCCATATTGGCGGGTCGTGCTGGAATCCGCCTGCCGAAAGCTCTCGAAAATCTCCTCCAGCTTGTCCGCAGGGATGCCGATGCCCGTATCGGAAACCGCGATGCGCAGCCGATCGCCCTGGCTCTCCCGGCCCTGGGCCACCGCCACCTGCAGGCCGATCGCACCTTCCGAGGTGAACTTCAGCGCGTTGGAGAGAAGATTGAACAGCAACTGCCGCAACCGGCTCGGATCGCTGACGATCCAACCCGGCGCGTCCTCCAGGCGAACGTCGAACGCCAGCCCCTTCGCCTGCGCGGGATCGGTCCAGAGGCGCGCGACTTCTTCCGCAAGCGTGCGGAAGTCCATCGGCACCGGATCCACGCTGAGGTTGCCGCTCTCGATTTTCGCGACGTCGAGAATATCGTCGACCAGCGCCCGCATCGTCAGCCCGGCGCCCTGGACGACCTCCAGGCGATCGCGAATCTCTTCGCTCAGGGCTTGATCCGCCAGCATCACCTGCGTCATGCCCAGGATGCCGTTCAGCGGCGTACGGATCTCGTGGCTCGTCGTCGCGAGGAACTCGGTCTTCGCCCGCAGCGCCTTTTCGAGCGCGGTGTTGGTGGAAGCCAGCACCCTGTTGGCCGCCCGCACCTGATTGCGGCTGCGCCGGATCGTGAACAGGCCGAAGCTGAGCAGCAGTATGACGACCAGGGTGGCCAGACCGAGCGAGATGAACAGCACGCGCTGGAAATGGGCGGCCTTGCGCAGCTGCTCGGTCTTGAGCCGCTGGATGGTGAGTTCCTGGTTCGCATAATCGAAGCGTGCCGCCATCAGCGCGGCGCCGTTGGTCGTCGCGACCTTCGCCGCCTCATCGCTCAGCCGCTTCAGCGCCTCGAGGTGCCGGAGGGCCCGCTGGTCGTCACCGAGGCGGCGGTAGATGATATAGGCGATCTGATGGGGCGTACGATAATCCTGGGTAGTCGTCGCCAGATCGACGCCCTGGAACGTCTCTCCGATCAACGCCGCAGCCCGCTGCGGATTGCCCTCGTCGTTCGCAAGCTTCGCCGCAGTCGCGTTCAGCAGCCGCAACAAGCCGCCCGCGTCGCCGCCTTTCGCCAGTGCGAAGGCGCGGTCGAGCGTTGCATGCGCATTTTTCAGATCGCGCGCCTCGATCTGGTTGCGCGCCATATTGTCGAGAATGCGCGCCTCGAGCACCGGCTTGCCGAGCTTGCGCGCCAGGCGCACCGCCTCGGCATACTCCGCATCCGCTTCCCGATAGCGCTCGAGAACGAGCAGCACGTTGCCGCGGCTGTTGTGCAGGCTAAGCGACAGGATGTCGTCCCCGCCATACAGCAGCGAGGCCTGCCGGAAATAGCGTTCGGCACGATGATCATCATGCGCGATGACATAGAGGGAACCGATCGACTGCAGCGCCAGCGCCTGGCTGCGGACCTCGTGCAGCTGCTCGAAAATGCGGTAGGCGCGTTGAAACGCCGAAAGCGCCTCCGCAGCCTGATCGCGCATCATGTACAGGTTGCCCAGCGAGAGCAGCAGATCGCCCTTCACCCGTACCGGCGCCGCGATTGGCGCCACCGCCCGTTGCGCTTCCTCCAGCGAGGCCCGCGCCGCATCCATGTCGTCCGATCGCAACTGCAGCTCCGCGCGCAGCCACAGGGCCGTGGCGCGGATCAGCGCCCGCTGGGCGGGGTCTTGGGCTTGTGCGGCGGCCCGGTCGATCCGGTCGAGCAACGGCTTGGGATCGGCCGACTGGTCGACGATGCGGTCACGCGCCTGTCCCACCAGCCCGGCGACGTCGCGCGGCAGTTGCTGCGCCTGGGCGGATGCCGGCAGGGCGACGGCAAGCAGGACGGGAACAACAGCGCGGGCCACCAGGTGCCCGCCACGGTGGGTCACGCGCGGGTCCACGAACTTCCGGACCGGAGAAACACCGGACGGTTCGTCATCGTCTCGGCGAGCTGGTCCTGCTCGTCGAGATAGGTGCACAGCGCCGCAAAGGGCACCGGACGCGAGATCAGATACCCCTGGACGAGATCGCATCCCATGACGCTGAGCAGCGCCAGCGCCGCCGGGGTTTCGACGCCCTCCGCGGTGACTTCCATCTCGAGCGCATGGGCCAGATCGATGGTCGAACGCACGATCAGCGGGTCGCGATGGCTCGACGTCAGCTGCGTGATGAACATCTTGTCGATCTTCAGCTCCTTGGCAGGGAGCTGCTTCAGATAGGCAAGCGAGGAGAGCCCCGCGCCATAATCGTCGATCGCCAGCACCACGCCGTGATCGGCGAATTGCTGCAGGTGCCGGATCGCGCTTTCCGGATCCCGAATCACTGCCGTCTCGGTGATCTCGAAGCCCAGCTTCGCGGACGGATTGGCGGTGATGATCCCGCACACCTCGTCGACGAACGCCGCATTGGCGAGCAGCATGCCCGAGATGTTCAGGAACAGCGGAATATCGTGTCCATGCGCAGCCATGCGCCGCTGGTCGGAAATGACCTGACGGAGCGTCCACAAGGTCAGCGGCCCGATCTGGCCCGATTCCTCCGCGGCGGCAATGAAGTCGCCGGGCATGATCAGGCCACGCTCGGGATGCTGCCAGCGGATCAGCGCCTCGGCGCTCGACACGCGCTGCTGCCGTACGTTGATCTTCGGCTGGTAGTGCAGGAACATTTCCCCCGCGGCGATCGCCCGGGGCAGATCGGCAATGAGGGTCAACCGATCCACGGTGTGGTCCGCGAGGGAGAGATCGATGATCTCCAGCCCGCCCTCGTCGCCGGCGCGCCCAAGCGCGATTTCGGCGGCCTCGAGCAGGCGCAGCAGGTCCGTTTCGTCGCCCGGCGCACAGGCGGCACCGATCGCGAATTCGAGATGTGGTTCGCCAAGCAGCTCGCGCTGCTGAGAGTCGAGCGCGACGTGGAGCGACTGGAGCGCCGCGGTCACCGCGCCGCGGTCAGCGGCATTCAGGGAGAACTCGATCAGGTCGCGGCCGACGCCGATCAGTTCGCATTCCTCCGCGCTGTCGGTGATTCGAACCGCCAGCGCTTCGGCGGCACGATGCAGATCATTTTTGCCGAGAACACGGCGCGCTGTCTCGAAATTGGTCACGCGGCACAATGCCGTTACCTTCAAGCCCTGGCTCACCGAATGCCCTCCCGCCGCCTGTTCGGCCGCATACCGAATAATGAACAGATACGCGAAAAACTACCGTCTGATACAGAAACCCGCCCAAAAACCGACATTTGCCTGAATTTCCAGCCCCCCGCCGGCCTGCCCCGGCCGCTGCCGGCCCGCCCCCTGGCGCCGGGCGCAGAGGATTACGGAAAGTGACTGAAGGAAAGGTAAATGCACATCTTCGCATTCCCGCAGCTTTCCTCCTCCGCAGAATCCCCGATTGCGGGAAAGTAAATTTTTCATTAACGAAATGACTTGCGCGGAACAGCGCAGAAATGGGAGCCAAAAAAAATGACCTTCTTCACCCTCTTCTTCCGTGATGGCATCGGCGGCACCGAGATCCGTCCGCTCTGAACCCACAACGGGCCGGCCGGCGGCAACACGTCGCCGGCTGGCATCTGATCAAGAAAAAGGCCTGCCCCCGCAGGCCTTTTTTCTTTTGAGGCCAACGTGCTGGCGCAAATGCTGCACTGCGGTGGGTTGCGGTCGCGGCAAGTTCGGTTAAGAGCCTTGGTTGACCGCTGGCAACAGCATCTTCGGCACAGGGGAAAATCGTGCGCATTGCGATGATCGGCACGGGCTATGTGGGCCTGGTATCTGGAGCCTGCTTCTCGGACTTCGGCCATGAAGTCATCTGCGTCGACAAGGACGCGCGGAAGATCGAGCTGCTGCATCAGAATGTGATGCCCATCTACGAGCCGGGCCTTGCGGATCTGGTTGCCAGCAACGTGAAGGCCGGCCGCCTCTCCTTCACCACCGATCTCGCCGAAGGCGTAAAGGATGCCGATGCGGTGTTCATCGCCGTCGGCACGCCGAGCCGCCGCGGCGACGGCCATGCCGATCTCTCCTATGTCTTCGCCGCCGCGCGCGAGATCGCCGAGAACCTGACCAAGCCGAGCGTGATCGTCACCAAGTCGACCGTGCCGGTGGGCACCGGCGACGAGGTCGAGCGGATCATCGCCGAGGTCGCGCCCGACAGCGGCGCCAAGGTCGTATCCAACCCCGAATTCCTGCGCGAAGGCGCTGCGATCGAGGACTTCAAGCGCCCGGACCGCGTCGTCGTCGGCACCGATGACGAGTTCGCCCGTCAGGTGATGCGCGAGATCTACCGCCCGCTGTCGCTCAACCAGTCGGCCCCGGTGCTGTTCACCGGCCGTCGCACCAGCGAGCTGATCAAGTACGCCGCCAACGCCTTCCTCGCGGTGAAGATCACCTTCATCAACGAGATCGCGGACCTGTGCGAGCAGGTGGGCGCGGACGTGCAGGAAGTGTCGCGCGGCATCGGCATGGACAACCGCATCGGCGGCAAGTTCCTCCACGCAGGTCCTGGCTATGGCGGCTCGTGCTTCCCCAAGGACACGCTGGCGCTGATGAAGACCGCAGCCGACAACGAGACGCCGCTGCGCATCGTCGAGGCGACGGTGCAGGTGAACGACGCCCGCAAGCGCGCGATGGGTCGCAAGGTCATCAAGGCGATGGGCGGCGACGTGCGCGGCAAGACCGTCGGCATCCTCGGCCTGACCTTCAAGCCGAACACCGACGACATGCGCGACGCGCCGAGCCTGTCGATCATCGCCGCGCTGCAGGATGCCGGCGCGACGGTGAAGGCCTATGATCCGGAAGGCGTCGAGCAGGCGGCCAAGATGCTGACGGACGTCGAGTTCGTCGCGAATCCCTATGCGGCGGCCGAGGGTTCGGACGCGCTGGTGATCGTGACCGAGTGGGACGCGTTCCGCGCGCTCGACCTCACCCGCATCAAGAACAGCCTGAACAGCCCGGTGCTGGTCGACCTGCGCAACATCTATCCGCCCTCGGAGCTGGAGCGCGCCGGCCTGCAGTATACCGGCGTCGGCAAGCCGAGCCACGACTGATCCGCTGCCCGCCCCCGCCATCTGCAGCGGGGGCGGGTATGCCGCGCTAAACAATAACTAGATCGCGTGTGTGCCCGGGGCTTTTTACATGCCCCTCCATGCTGCAAATGAGCGCCATGGATTCCGCCACCGCATCCCCCTCGCCGCTGACCCATCTTCAGCGGCTCGAGGCAGAGAGCATCCACATCCTGCGCGAAGTCGTCGCCGAGGCCGAGCGGCCGGTGATGCTCTATTCGATCGGCAAGGACAGCGCGGTGATGCTGCACCTCGCGCGCAAGGCCTTCTTCCCGGCACCGCCCCCCTTCCCGCTGCTCCATGTCGACACGACGTGGAAGTTCAAGGCGATGTACGAACTGCGCGAGCGCTCGGCGGCCGCAGCCGGCATGGAGCTGCTGGTCCACCGGAATCCCGAAGCGATCGCGCGCGGCATCAATCCGTTCGATCATGGCGGGCTCCATACCGACCTGTGGAAGACCGAGGGGCTGAAGCAGGCGCTCGACAAATATGGCTTCGACGCGGCGTTCGGCGGCGCCCGGCGCGACGAGGAAAAGAGCCGCGCCAAGGAACGCATCTTCAGCTTCCGCACCGCATCGCACCGGTGGGACCCCAAGAACCAGCGGCCCGAGCTGTGGCGGCTGTACAATGCGCGCAAGGCCAAGGGCGAGAGCATCCGCGTGTTCCCGCTCTCCAATTGGACCGAGCTCGACATCTGGCAGTATATCCTCGCCGAGAAGATCGAGATCGTCCCCCTCTATTTCGCCGCCCCCCGCCCCACGGTGGAACGCGACGGCATGCTGCTGATGGTCGATGACGATCGCTTCCGCCTGCACCCCGGCGAAGTGCCGGTCGAACGCTCCATCCGCTTCCGCACGCTCGGCTGCTACCCGCTCACCGGCGCGGTGGAGAGCACGGCCGACACGCTGGAGAGCGTGATCCAGGAAATGCTGCTCACCACCACCAGCGAACGCCAGGGCCGCGCGATCGACCACGACCAGGCCGCCAGCATGGAGAAGAAGAAGCAGGAGGGGTATTTCTGATGACCGCCTATCGCCCCGACGCGCTGATCGCCTCCGACATCTCCGCCTATCTCGAACTGCACCAGCGCAAGTCGCTGCTGCGTTTCCTCACCTGCGGCTCGGTCGATGACGGCAAGTCGACGCTGATCGGCCGGCTGCTCTATGATTCGAAGCAGATCTTCGAGGACCAGCTCTCCGCGCTGGAAAATGACTCGAGGCGCGTCGGCACGCAGGGCCAGGCGATCGACTTCGCGCTGCTGGTCGACGGCCTCGCCGCCGAGCGCGAACAGGGCATCACGATCGACGTCGCCTATCGCTTCTTCGCGACCGAAAAGCGCAAGTTCATCGTCGCCGATACGCCGGGCCACGAGCAGTATACCCGCAACATGGTCACCGGCGCCTCGACCGCCGATCTCGCGGTGATCCTGATCGACGCGCGCAAGGGCGTACTCGCCCAGACCAAACGGCACAGCTTCCTCGCCCACCTGCTGGGCATCCGGCACCTCGTGGTGGCGGTGAACAAGATGGACCTGATCGACTATGATCAGGGCGTCTTCGACCGGATCGTCGATGCCTATGCCGAGTTCGCCCAGTCGATCGGCATCCAGGACTTCACCGCGATCCCGATCTCCGGCTTCCGGGGGGACAACGTCACCACCCGCAGCGACGCCATGCCGTGGTTCACCGGCCCGGTGCTGCTCGATCATCTCGAGACGGTGGAGGTCGATGCAGAGATCGATCGCATCAAGCCCTTCCGCATGCCCGTGCAGTGGGTGAACCGGCCCAATCTCGACTTTCGCGGTTTCGCCGGGCTGATCGCCAGCGGCACGGTGCGCCCGGGCGATCCGGTGCGCATCCTGCCCTCCGGCCGCACCAGCACGGTCGCGCGTATCGTGACGATGAACGGCGACAAGGACGTGGCCGTGGCGGGCGAATCCGTCACCCTCACCCTGGCGGACGAAATCGATTGCTCGCGCGGCGACGTGATCGCCACCGCCGATGCGCCCCCCCAGGCCGCCGACCAGTTCAAGGCGACGCTCGTCTGGATGGATCCGGCGGAGCTGCTGCCCGGCCGTGCCTATTGGCTCAAGCTCGGCACCCAGACGGTCAGTGCCGTCATTCGCGCGCCGGAATATGCGATCGACGTCAACACCATGGCCCGGGCACCCGCCAAGACGCTGGCGCTCAACGACATCGGCGTCGCCGAGATCGTCACCGATCGGGGAATCGTGTTCGAGCCCTATGCCGAGAGCCATGACCTCGGCGGCTTCATCCTGATCGACAAGCTGACCAACGCCACGGTCGGCGCGGGCATGCTCGATTTCGCGCTGCGCCGCGCACAGAATGTCCATTGGCAGGCGGTGGAGATCACCCGCGAGGCGCATGCCCAGCAAAAGGGCCAGCAACCGCGCCTGCTGTGGTTCACCGGCCTGTCCGGCTCGGGCAAGTCGACGATCGCAAACCTCGTGGAAAAGAAGCTGCACGCGCTCGGCAAGCACAGCTTCCTGCTCGACGGCGACAATATCCGCCACGGGCTCAACCGCGACCTCGGCTTCAGCGACCAGGACCGGGTGGAAAATATCCGCCGGATCGGCGAAGTTGCCAAGCTGATGACCGATGCCGGACTGATCGTGCTGACCGCCTTCATCTCGCCCTTCCGGGCGGAGCGGGCGATGGTGCGCTCGCTGCTGCCGGACGGCGAGTTCTTCGAGATTTTCGTGGACACGCCGATCGAGGAAGCCGAGCGCCGCGACGTGAAGGGCCTCTACAAGAAGGCGCGCGCCGGGGAGATCGCCAATTTCACCGGCATCTCCAGCCCCTATGAGCCGCCGCGCGCACCCGAGATCCACATCGACACCACCCGCACCACGCCCGAGGAAGCGGCCGAGCAGATCGTCGAGGCGATCATGGGCGTGTGGAGCCCCACGCTGTGAACGACGCCCAGCTCGCGCATGCCATTGCCGAGGAAGCGGGGGCGCTGCTGCTGCGCATCCAGGGCGAATGCGCAGGCGGCGCCCGCGGGGATGCGGAGGCCAACACGCTGATCCTCGATCGGCTGCGCGCTGCGCGGCCGGACGATGCGATCCTGTCCGAAGAATCGGCGGACGATCCCGTCCGCCTCGGCCGCAGCCGGGTGTGGATCATCGACCCGCTCGACGGCACCCGCGAATTTGCCGAGCGCCGCGAGGATTGGGCGGTGCACGTCGCGCTCGCGATTGACGGCGAACCTGCGGTGGGCGCGGTCGCGCTGCCCCGGCTCGGCCTGACGCTCGCCAGCGACACGCCGCCTGCCCTCGCGCCTGCGCAACAGCCCCCGCGCATGCTGGTCAGCCGCACCCGCGCCAGCCAGCTTTGCGCCGAGGTCGGCAGTTCGATCGGTGCGGTGCATGTCGGCATGGGCTCGGCAGGCGCCAAGGCGATGGCCGTGGTGCGCGGCGAGGCGGAGATCTACCTACATTCGGGCGGCCAGCATCAATGGGACAATTGCGCGCCGGTGGCGGTCGCGCTGGCAGCGGGGCTGCACGCGTCGCGCATCAACGGGACGCCGATCGTGTACAACCAGGCGAGCACCAGCGTGCCCGATCTGCTGATCTGCCGTCGCGAATGGGCGGCACCGGTGCTGGCGGCGGTAGCCGACTGCAATCGTTAGCATCGTTGAGAAAGCGTTACGGACAAACCCGGATGGGACTCACCCCGAATATTCGCCGCGCTGCGGTACGGCTATCTGAAGGGCACGCGAACGGCAGCGCTTCCCCCCGCTCCTTTCGCCGGTAACAGCGTATCGGCCGGCCCTGAACTGACGCAGGGCCCAGCCATTTGGAACAAGTCGGCGCACCTGCAAACCGATCCCCCTGCGGGGCGCCGACTTGTTTTCCGAGTACGAGAGAACTGCTTGCGCTTGACGGGCCGGTCCGCTTTCCTCCCTTGGCGGACCGGCCTCTTTGTTCAGAACGCGTAGGACAGGTTGAGCATGTAGGTGCGACCCACCTCGACATAGCCGCCCTTGCGATCCACCGAGAGCAGCGCCTTGCCGACCCCCGCCGTCGCCCAATAGCTATGCGCATCGAGCAGGTTCTGCACCGACACCCCTGCCGTGAGATGCTGGTTCACCGTGTAGCTGAGGATCGCGTTCATCGTGGAGACCGGCTGGACATAGGTGTCCGGCTGCGACGAGCGCAGGTCGTACAGCTTGTTGCCGGTGTAGTTGTAGTTCAGCGCGGCGTTGAAGGCGCCATGCACCCAGAACAGCTCGGTGTTGAACATCACCTGCGGCGCCTGCGGCATCCGCTGGCGACGATAGCCGTTCGAGACATACACCGTCGCATCCGCCCGCTGCAGCGTGACGTTGCCCTGGAAGCCGAGGCCGTCGAGGACAGCCGGCAGCCCCTTCAGGCTGTACCGCGCGAACAGTTCGACGCCGTACACGCTGCCCTTGCCGCTGGTGTCGAGCGTTTCGATCTCGACGCCGTCGGGCGAGAGTTGCTTGTTGGGCCCGGTCCACACGTTGAGGTCGCCGGTCGAGTTGGTCGACCCGGTCGAGAACATCACATGGTTCAGCCGCTTGTAGAACAGCGCCGCCGAGAACAGGTCGGTGCCTGCGCCCTTGTGCTCGATCGAGGTGTCGACGTTCCATGCCTCGACCGCATCGAGATTGGGGTTCGGCACGAAGATCGAGGTGATCTTGCCGCTGTCGTCGCGCGAGACGCTGGTCGGCCCGAGCAGCAGGTCGAACGCAGGGCGCGAATAGCTCTTGCGCACCGAGAAGCGGTACACGGTGTTCTCGCCCGGCCGGTAGGAGGCGATCAGGCTGGGGAGCCACTGGTCGTAGCTGCGGGCGCTGGTGGTGAAGCCCGAGGTCTTGCCATTGTCCTGCCAGTAGCGCCCCTGGAACCAGTTGTGCTCGAAGCGCAGGCCCGGGGTGATCGTCAGGCCGCCGAAGCTGAGATTGGCGAGCAGATAGCCGCTGGCGCGGTGCTCCTTGCCGTCGAGCCGGTTCTCCTGCAGCTTCACCGGATCGATGCCGGCGAGCTTGGAGAGCGACAGCTTGGCGTTCTGCGCCTCGATCCAGGCATGATCCGGGATGTAGAACGGCACCTGCACATCGTTCATGAAGCCGTTCAGCCGCTTGCCCGGCACCGCGGTCAGCTTGGTCTGGTTGGGATCGGTGGCGGTGAAGTCATATTCCAGCGCGCCGTCATCGCCGAGGCTGTTCGAATAGCGCTTGGACGCCTCGTACTTGCCGCCCGCCTGGATCGAGGAGAGGCCGCGATCGCCGAAGCGCCAGGTGCCGTCGAGCCGGCCTTCGAGCTTCGATTCCCACGAATCCTCGAACTGCGCCGTGGTGTAGGCCTGGGCGAAATTGTCGAGATTGGTGATCGTATTGCGGGCGTCGTCGGTCAGCACCACCTGCGGGTTGGTGCGATCCGCCAGGCCGGTGATCAGCTTGTACGTCGCCGGACCGGTGGCATTCGCGCCGATATAGGTCGGGCTGCCCCACTTGGCCTGGATGCGCAGCGGATAGCTGGTCGCACCGCGCGAATAGGCCCCGTTATAGTCGAGCGTCAGGTCCCCCAGCCGGCTCTCGCCGCCGATCTTGGTGGTGAACAGCCGCTGGTTGCTGTGCTCGGTCCGGAAGTAATTGGTGCCCCCCAGCCCGTACATCGCCAGATAGCCGGCGCTGTCATAGTTCGAGCCGAGCTTGTTGCCGGCATTGGGGTTGGTCTGCCCGGCGGTCAGGCCCACGCTGCGCGCGGCGGTCTGGTCCATCCAGTTCTTCAGGCGATATTCGCCATAGGTGGTGCGGGCGTACAGGTCGGTGCTGTCGCCCTTCCACTCCAGGTTCACCGTGCCGCCGAAGCGCTCGATCTTGTTCTGGAAGATGTTCCACTCGACGCCGACCGGCACCGCATTGGCAAGGTTGTCGCGCACCGCGCCGGGCACATTGCCGTTGAGCTTGGTGTAATCCTTGTGGATCGCCACCGACTCGCTGAAGATGTTCTTCTTGCCGTAATAGCCCGACGCATAGATGCCGAAATTGCCGAAGCGCTGGGCGGTTTCGAGCGCGATCGTGCCGCCCCAGGGATCCTGGTCGCGGGCAGCGGCGCGACCGGCGATCTGGCCCTGCGCGCGGATCTGGAAATGGTGCGCGCCGAAATCGAACGGCGAGGCGGTGCGCAGGTCGATCACGCCGGCGATGGCGTCGCCGTCCTGCGCCGCGGTCGGCGCCTTGTCGACGCGGACCTCGGAGAGTGCGAAGGGCGACAGCAGGTTCATCGAGATGGCGCGGGTGCGCGCATCGGTCTGCGCCAGGCGGACGCCATCGAGTTCATAGGCGTTGTACGCGGTGTCGAGGCCGCGGATCGACAGATACTGGGCCTCGCCGGTCGAGGCGGCGTTGCGCGACTGGTCGACCGAGGAATTGACGCCCGGCAGGCGCGTGAGCAGATCGGCCAGGTTCTGCTGCGGCTGCGCGCGCAGTTCCTCGCCCGATACGATGGTGACGAGCGAGGCGCTCTTCACCTGTTCCTCCTGCACGGTCCGAATCGCGGCGCGCTGGCCGGTGACGACGATCGTCTCGCCTTCGCGCGCCTGATCGTCATTGTCCGGCGTCGAAGCCGTGACGGGGTCTTCGCGCGATGCCGCGGCGAGCGCATTGCCCTGTGCGAGAAGTGCGACCGTGCCCCCGCCCAGGAGCAGCGCGATGCGCTTGTTCCAGTGTCCCATTGGTATGTCCTTCGCTGGATATTGGTGCCAGCCTGTTCCTGCTGGTCGCCGCCGCCGCTAGCCGCCGCCAACGGCTATTCGGCGTCCGGTCCATGGCATTTCCACTATGTTGGAATGACAGATTTGCTGCACCGCAGCACAAGAGACGGAAATCACGGGAATAATACCAATTATGAAATTGGTATTCTTTTTCGTCACACAGCTTTCACGTAGCCGGGCTAGCTTCCGCCGATGTCGATTTCTCCCGTCGCACGCATCGGCGCGCTTGCCGCGCTCGTCCTGTCGCCCGCTGCCGCGCAGGCGGCTCCGCCAAAGACGCCGCGGGTCGAACGGCTGATCCTGCTGATGCGCCACGGCGTGCGCGCACCGCTCAACGGCGAGGTGCCGCCCGCCACCCGCACCGGCAAGCCCTGGCCGCGCTGGGATGCGCCGGCCGAGCAGGTGACGCCGCACGGCGCCGCCGCGCTGCGCGCGCTCGCCAGGGCCGATCGCCGCTGGTTCGCCGCTGCCAGGCTGCTCCCTGCGCAAGGTTGCCCCGACCCCGCCGCGCTCCGACTGTGGACCAACAGCTCGCCACGCACGATCGCCAGCGGTGAGGCCTATGCCGCAGGCCTGGCGCCGGGCTGCACGCTCGCCGTCGGTCACAAGCCCGAGGGCACGAACGACCCGATCTTCGAGCCGCTCGGCGCGCACCCTGCGGCGTTCGACGCGCACCGCGCGGTGGACTCGATCAACCGCTTCACCGGCGGCGCCGAGGCGCTTACCCGGCACCACGCCGCCGGGCTGCAGCTGCTGGAACAGGTGCTCGCCTGCCCCGCCCCCCGGTGCAGCCCGGTCGAGCCCTCCGCGGTCCAGCCGAGCGCGGACGGCCATGGCATCGACCTCAAGGGTCCGATCCGCGCGGCTTCGGGCACCGCCCAGGTGCTGATGCTCCAATATCTCGAAGGGCTGCCGATGGCGCAGGTCGGCTGGGGGCGGGCGACGCCGGCGCGGCTGGAGGCGCTTGGGGCGGTCCATGGCGCGCTGTTCGACGTGTTCAGCCGGCCGCCGTACATGGCCGCCTTCCAGATGGCGCCGACGGTCGACCGCATCACCCAGGAGCTGACCGCCTCCAGCGGACCCAAGATCGACGTGCTGATCGGCCACGACACCAACGTCGCCGCGCTGGCGGCGGTGCTGGGCGTGCCGGTCAAGGCACCGGGCTTTGCGACCAATGATCCTTCCCCGGGCGGCGGCATCGCGATCGCGCTGGTCAAGGCGCCGAACGGAAGAGCAGCGGTCCGCCTCTGGTACCGCAGCCAGAGCGCCGCCGACATGCGTGCCGCCCGCGACCGCGCAGCATGGACCCCGCTGCGCCTGAAAGGGTGCGACGAGGGCCTCGAGCATCGCTGCGCGCTCCCGCAGTTCCTCAAGCGGCTGGAAGCAGCCACCGCACCGGCGCGCGGCTAGTCGGCGGTCAGGCCGGCGCCGGCTTCACCACCTAGCGAAGCGAATGACCAGGCAGCTTGCGACGGTCAGCCAGAGGACGAACGCGAGGCAGCGCGCCGCGCGCGCCGACAACACCCGCCCGTTGGACAGCCGGAGCGCCTGCTTGTTCCAAGTCCACCAGGTGAAGGCGCCATAGGGGAAGGTCGCGTACGCAATGGCGACGGCAGAGGTCGCCCATGCTGGTGCCCCCGCGCGCTGGATCATCCACGCCAGTGCGAGGGCCACGCCGCACAGCGGCACGATCAGGCATCCAAGGATCGGGCCGTAGGCCGCGAACTCGCCGACGTCCGCAATCGACCATGCCGGAAGTTCGTCCTCACCGTCGGGCATGCGCACCCGCCAGACACGTCATCCCGCTCACGCCGCGCGCGAGTAGGCCATTGCCCGGTAGCTGGCGAACAGCTCCTCGAAATGCTGGTCCATGGTCCGTGTGCCCGGCGCGTCGGCGGCGGCGCGCATGCGGTGGAACATCGGGGTGGTTTCGACGAACTGGGTCAGCGCATCGCGCAAGGATACCGGATCGGCGGCGCGATACAGCATGCCCTGCCCCTCGACGAACTGGTCGGCGGCACCGCCTTCGTCCGGCACGATCAGCGGCAGGCCGCTCGCCCGCGCCTCCGCCGCGACCATGCAGAAGGTCTCCGCCTCGCAGCCATGGACCAGGGCGTCCGAGCTTGCCAGCACGCGGGCGAGCTGCTCGCGGTTGCTGGTAGGTTCGAACAGCTGGGCGTGCGGGTTGCGGCCGATCGCGGTGATCACCTTCGATCGCGCGGTGCCCGTGCCGATCAGGATCAGCCCCATGGGATGCCGACCGGCCGCCGCCTCGGCCGCCTCGATCACCATCGGCCAGCGCTTCTCCGCCGCGAGACGACCAACGCCGATCAGCAGCGTCGCCTCGGGGCCGAGGCCACAGCTCGCCAGCAGTTCGGCGCGCAGCGTTTCGTCGCGCAGGCTCGGGCTGAAATAGCCGGGCTCCACCCCCATCGGGATCGTCACCACCTTGGTAAGGCCGCCTTCGGTCAGCCGCCGGGCGAGGTCACGCCCCGCCGTCACCACCTGGTCGAACCCGTCGTCCAGCCGGCGGAGATGCTGCCAGAAGGAGGAGAAGCCCTTGTCGATCGTCTCGCGGTTGGCGATCGTGCCGAACCAGCGATAGGCATAGGCGGCCAGCGGGTCCGCGTGCATCACCAGCGCGCGCGCGGCAGCGCCCTGCCAGCGCGCGACCATCGAGGCGCTGCGCCACGGCGACGAGGCCTCGACGAAATCGGGCCGCCAGCGGTCGAGCGCCGCGTGCAGCGCGGGCTCGTCGTCGAAATAGCGGTAGCGGCGGTCGAGCGGCAGCAATGGCGCGGGGATCGTCGCCAGGATGGCACCGTCGCGCTCTTCCAGGATTTCCTCACGCTCGCCGGGGGCGAGGATGACGATCTCGTGGCCCAGCTTGGCGCCGAGCTCCATCTTGCGGCGGACATAGGTTTTCACGCCGCCACCATAGGGGCTGTAGAAGGCGCAGACGTCGAGGATGCGCATCAATGCGTCTCCAGCAGTTCACGATATTGGCCGAAGCGGCCGCCCTTGGTGAGCGCAGCCAGCGTCTTGTCGATGCTCGTCAGCAGCGCCGGTACGGTGACGTCCCCCGGATGCACGCCCAGCCGCATCGCCGGGCGGCGCGGCAGCAGCGTGCGCGCGAGCGCGGCGACGGCGAGCGAGGAGGCGATCCGGCTCTTGCTGCGGCTGGCCCAGGTGATCACCGGCCCCTTGGCAAGCACGCGGTCCGCCTGCTGCGGCGCCCAGACGCGGAAATGATCCTCGGCCAGCGCGAAGCCCAGGTCGCGCAAGGCTTCGCGCGCACCGTCGCCATAGAGCCACGCCGGGGCGATGAAGCCGGTGACCGGGCGACCGATGATGTCCTCCACCAGCGCCCGGCCGCGCGCCATCCGGTCGCGCGCGGTGGCATAGTCCAGGCCGAGAAACTCGCCCTCGCCCGCGGTCATGTGCTTGGCCTTGAAACGCGCGCCGGCCGAGGCGTGCTCGGACACGTCGCGGTGGAACCAGCCGTGCAGGAACATCTCGATGCCGGAATCGGCCCAGGCGCGCAGCCGGGTGGCGAAAGGGCTGCCGGGGACCAGCGGGGCCGAGCCCCAATGGTCCGGCACCACCAGCATCGCGTAGCGGGGAGCGCCGATATGCTTCAGGAACAGCTCGGAAAGCTGGTCGACCGCACCCTCGGAACGGGGCCCGACATCATGGATCGATGCGAGGAGGCTGGGGCTTCGAGGCCCTTGGGGGCGGGTGGTTGCGGTCATCGGATCGTTCTTTGCTGCGAGTGCGAGCGATATAGACCGCCGGAACAGGGCGGCAAGCGGGCCGAATCTCGTCTTTTTCTAACGCACGGAACGCAAAGCATTAAACGACGCGGGAGCGGCACATCCACACGAACGGTGCCACATTTTCATGGTCCGGGCCAGCGCTGCCGCCGTTTCCTCCCCCGGATGGAGGGGAGGAAACCCCATCTCACTCCACCGTCACCGACTTGGCCAGGTTGCGCGGCTGGTCCACATCGGTGCCCTTGGCGACGGCGACATGGTACGCCAGCAACTGCACCGGCACCGCATACACCAGCGGCGCGATCAGCGGATGGACCTTGGGCATGGTGATGGTGGCGATGCAGCCGTCGCCGGCCGCCTGGATGCCGTCATAGTCCGAGATCAGCACCACCTTGCCGCCGCGCGCCTGCACTTCCTGCATGTTGCTGACGGTCTTGTCGAACAGCGGGCCCGAAGGCGCGATCACGATCACCGGCACGGCATCGTCGATCAGCGCGATCGGCCCATGCTTCATCTCGCCCGCCGCATAGCCCTCGGCGTGGATGTAGCTGATTTCCTTCAGCTTCAGCGCGCCTTCCAGCGCCAGCGGATAATCGGTGCCGCGCCCCAGATACAGCACGTCGCGCGCCGCCGCGATCACGCCCGCCATCGCCTGGATCGATTCGTCATAGGCAAGTGCCGCGTTGAGCGAGGCCGGCGCCTCGCCCAGATGGCGGACGATGCGGCGTTCCTCCGCCTCGTCCATCCGGCCCTTGGCCTTGGCCAGATTGGCCGCCAGCGCCGCCAGCACCGCCAGCTGGCAGGTGAACGCCTTGGTCGAGGCGACGCCGATCTCCGGGCCGGCATGGGTGGGCAGCAGCAGGTCCGCCTCGCGCGCCATCGAGCTGGTCGGCACGTTGACCACGGCGGCGATCGTCTGCCCCTCGCTGCGGGCATGGCGGAGGGCTGCCAGCGTGTCCGCCGTCTCGCCCGACTGGCTGATGACGATCATCAGCCCGCCTTCTTCCATCACCGGGGCGCGGTAGCGGAACTCGGAGGCGACATCGATGTCGACCGGCACGCGGGCGAACTGCTCGAACCAGTATTTCGCCACCATGCCCGCATAATAGCTGGTGCCGCAGGCGACGATCGTCACGCGCTTGATCGCGGAGAGATCGAAGTCCGGGATCGGCAGCGTCACCTTCTCCTCCATGCGCTGGAGGTAGGAGCGCAGCGTCTGCGCGACGACGATCGGCTGCTCGTAGATCTCCTTCAGCATATAGTGCCGATGGTTGCCCTTGGAGATCAGCTCGCCGGTGACGCCCGAGATGGTGATCGGCCGCTCGACGGGATTGTTGTCGCGGTCGTAAATATCGGCGCCGTCACGCGTGATGACGACCCAGTCGCCCTCTTCCAGATAGGAGATCCGCTGGGTGAGCGGCGCCAGCGCCAGCGCGTCCGAACCCAGATAGGTCTCGCCCTCGCCATAGCCGACGACCAGCGGCGAGCCGAGCCGCGCGCCGATCAGCAGGTCGGGGTGCTGACGAAACAGGATGGCGAGCGCGAAGGCGCCGTGGAGGCGCGGCAATACCTCGCGCACCGCATCGGCCGGGGCCATGCCGGCCTCGACCTTCTCGCTCACCAGATGGGCGACGACTTCGGTGTCGGTCTCGCTGGTGAAGGTGCGGCCGCGCGCGGTGAGTTCCTCGCGCAGCGCCTTGAAATTCTCGATGATGCCGTTGTGGACCAGCGCGACTTCGCCGGTGGCGTGGGGGTGCGCGTTGTTGGTGGTCGGGCCGCCATGCGTCGCCCAGCGGGTGTGGGCGATGCCGGTGGTGCCGGGCAGCGGATGCGCGGCGAGTTCCTTGCCGAGATTGACCAGCTTGCCCGAGGCGCGGCGGCGCTCGATCTTCCCGTCTACGTCCGTGGCGATGCCGGCCGAATCATAGCCGCGATATTCCAGCCGCTTCAGGCCTTCGAACAGGCGCTCCGCGACGTCTTCCTTGCCCACGATTCCTACGATTCCGCACATGGCATCGGCCCTCCTGCCCCTGCCCTAGCGCGGGCGGGTGGCCGCCGCTAGCCGGGCTATACTGACGGAGGGGTGAACAGCACTATGCCCCCTGACAGCATGGTGCGACGTTCCGCAGGGTTCGCCGTCACCGGCTCGCAGGTTTGAAGAGAGGTCGCTCCCATGTTCCGTCGCAACGCCGCGTTGTTCGCCCTCCTGCTGCCGCTGGCCGGTTGCGGCGCCGCCGACCGCGCCGAGGCGCCGGTGAACGAAACGCTACCGACCCGCCAGACGACCGCAAGCGAGGCGCCGGCGACCCCCGTCCCGAGCCCTTCGACAACGGCGACAGCGACCGCAATGACGACCCGCAGCTGTGCCGCCGAGATCGGCGCGACGGCAGCGGCCAAGCGCGTGAAGATCTGCATCGACGTCTCGCCCGCAACGCATCCACCCTGCAACGCCGCCAATAGCTGCGCGATGATCGAGGACGAGATTGCGCGGAGCTGTGCGCTGTTCGACGGCGACGGACAGCCGATACCGGGCTGCACCGTCGATCCGAAGCGTTCGCAGGCCGCCGCCGACGTGGTGCGCCGCTATTATGCCGCGCTCGATGCGCGCGACTTCGGCACTGCCTGGACGCAATGGGGCGACGACGGCAAGCCGGGCCAAACGCTGCAGGCGTTCGAGGACGGCTTCGCCCATACCCGCGCGACGCGGGTGACGATCGGCACGCTCGGGCCCAGCGAGGGCGCTGCGGGATCGATCTACTAGACGGTGCCGGTCACGGTGGAAGCGACCCTGGACGACGGCACCGCCCAGCGTTTCACCGGCACCTACACCGTGCGCCGGGTCAACGATGTCGACGGCGCGTCCGCGTCCCAGTTGCGCTGGCACCTCGATTCCGCGCAGTTGCGCCCGGCCGCCGCGCGGTAGCGGCAGCCGGCACCGCCCGCCTCAGTGCGGAAAATTGGTGTCGATGAAGATCCGGGTGAACTCGCCGGGATCGGGCTCGTGCCCCTGCGCCTCGACGAACTTCTGCCGCCCGTTCTGCCACACTTCGAGGATGGCGCCCTGCATCCCGTCCTGGAACCCCAGCTTGTCCTCGACGATGCCGCGCCAGGGGCCCTCGGCTTCGAACAGACGGTGCAGGTGCGGCTCGATCGATGTCAGCTCCGCATCCGCATCGGGCGGGAGATGGCCGATCGCGTCGAGCACATAGCAGTCGAGCAGCTTGAGGAACGGCTTGTCGGTGTAGCGATCGGTCATCTGGCGGCCTTTCGTGCCTTCATGGTCGCACGGAAGGTCGTGGCCCAGCCCTGCTTCTTCAATGTTTCCGGCCGGGTGACGGCGAGCGCATCGGCCTCCACGTCGCGGGTGATCACCGATCCCGCGCCGATGATCGCGCCGGCGCCGATCGTCACGGGGGCGACCAGCGCGCTGTTCGATCCGATGAACGCGCCTTCGCCGATCACCGTCTTCTGCTTGAGATAGCCGTTGTAATTGCAGGTGATCGTGCCCGCGCCGATGTTCGCGCCGGCGCCGATACTGGCATCGCCCAGATAGGTGAGGTGGTTGGCCTTGGCGCCGCGGCCCAGCACCGCGTTCTTCAGCTCGACGAAATTGCCGACATGGCTGTCCGCCTCCAGCACCGCGCCGGGCCGCAGCCGGGCATAGGGGCCGACGGTCGCGCCGCTGGCGATGGTCGCGCCCTCGATATGGCTGAACGCGCGCAGCACCACGCCGTCCGCCACGGAGACGCCGGGGCCGAACACCACGTTGGGCTCGATCGTCACGTCGCGGCCGATCTGCGTGTCATGGGCGAACCACACCGTTTCCGGCGCGATCAGGGTCGCCCCCTCCACCATCGCGCGGGCGCGCCGGGCCTGCTGCCATTCCGCCTCCAGCGCCGCCAGCTCGCCGCGGCTGTTGACGCCGGTGACTTCGGTGGCGCCGGTCTCGATCACGGCGGCGACCCGGCCGTCGCCGTTCGCCAGCTCGACGATGTCGGTGAGGTAATATTCGCCCGCTGCGTTGTCGCTGGTCACCCGCTCGAGCAGCGCGAACAGATCGGCGCCGCGCACCGCCATCAGCCCCGAATTGCACAGGGTCACCGCGCGCTCCTCCGGCGTGGCGTCCTTATACTCGACGATCTTCGACAGGCGATCGCCGCTCTCGACGATCAGCCGGCCATAGGCACCCGGATCGGCGGGGCGGAAGCCCAGCACGACCACGGCGGGCGCGTCCGCGCCATGCAACCGCGCGACCATCCGCTGCATCGTCGCGGTGGTGACCAGCGGCACGTCGCCATAGAGGATCAGCACGTCACCCTCGAAGCCGGCCAGCGCCGCCTTCGCCTGCAGCACCGCATGGCCGGTGCCGAGCTGCTCGGCCTGGTGCGCCGTCTCCGCCCCCAGCGGCGTCACCGCAGCCTCGACCTGCTCGCGGCCCGCGCCGACCACCACGACCTCGCGCGCGGCGCCCAGCGCCTTCACGCTGTCGATCAGGTGGAGCAACATCGGCCGCCCCGCGATCGGATGGAGCACCTTGTGGGTATCGGATTTCATCCGCGTGCCCTTGCCGGCGGCGAGGATGATCGCGGCGATGGGTGCAGTCACGTGGCCAGTCTCCGGTCAAATGGGGTGCAACCCCTGCCACGCTGCCGATGGCTTTTCCAGCGCGATGCTGCCATGCGGCCGGCCATGTCCCTGCCCTTCGCCACCATCGGCTTCGATCTCGACGGCACGCTGCTCGATACCAGCGGCGACCTCGCCGCCACGCTCAACCGCGTGCTGGCGGAAGATGGCCGGCAGACCCTGCCGCTCGACCGGGTACTGCGGATGGTCGGCCGGGGCGTGCGCGCGCTGCTGGAACAGGCCGTGGCGGCGACCGGCGGCGGCGATGGGCAGGTGGTGGAGCGGCTCCATCCCCGCTTCGTCCAGACCTATGCCGCGCACATCGCCGACCACAGCCGCCCCTATCCGGGGCTGATCGAGGCGCTCGATGCGCTGGCGGCGCGCGGCGTCACGCTTGCGGTGGTCACCAACAAGCCCGAGGCGCTCACCCTGCCGCTCTTGGAAGCGACCGGCCTGCTCCCGCGTTTCGCCTGCGTGATCGGCGGCGACACGCTCGGCCCCGGCACCGCCAAGCCCTCGCCCGCGCCGATCCTGGAGATGCTGCGGCGTTGCGGCGGCCCGGCGGCGTTCGTCGGCGATTCGATCTACGACGTGCAGGCGGCGCAGGCGGCGGGCGTGCCGGTGATCGCGTGCAGCTTCGGCTTCTCGGCCGTGCCGGTTGCCACGCTCGGCGCCGAGGCGGTGATCGATTCCTACGCCGAGCTGCTCCCCGCGCTGGCGGCACTTCGCCCAATCAGGGTTTGACAGCGCCTGCCACCCCGCGCGAAACACAAGATGTCGGAAAGGGAGAGAATCCGGGAAACCGGATCGCCGAAGGAGCAACCGCCCCGGAAACTCTCAGGCAAAAGGACCTTCCGGCCACCACATTCTGGAGAGTGGCGCCTGGAGCGCCCGCCGACGGGATAGCGATCTCAGGCAAACCGACAGAAGGGGCCCGCAACCGCGTAGTGAGGAGCAGGGTTCCGTGGCGAGTGCCAAAGGCGTCGGGCCGAATGCAGGGCCGATCAGTATTCAGGACGTTTTCACGATCGGCATCGGGCCGTCGAGCTCGCACACCGTGGGGCCGATGCGCGCCGCGCGCGACTTCGCGCTCTGGGTGGTCGCCGATGGCCGTGCCGTCACCAGGCTGTGCTGCGAGCTGTTCGGATCGCTGGCGCTGACCGGCAAGGGCCATGCGACCGATCGCGCGGTGGTGTTGGGGCTGGCGGGCGAGCGGCCCGAGGGCGTCGATCCCGATACCGTCGAGCCGATGCTGGCCGCCATCGCCGATGCGCGCCGCATCCTGCTGGGCGGGTCTGCATCGGTCCAGTTCGATCCCGAGGCCGACCTCAAGTTCCGCAAGCGCCAGTTCCTCCCCGGCCACCCCAACGGCATGAAGCTGCGCGCCACGCTGGTCGACGGCGCGGTGCTGGAGCGGACCTATTATTCGGTCGGCGGCGGCGCGATCCGGCGCGAAGGCGAGGAAGCGGCGGCAGGCCTGTCCGCCGGCACCAACCACCCCTTCGCCAGCGCGCGCGAGATGCTGGAGCGCTGCGACGAGCTCGGGCTCGACATCGCCGGGCTGATGCTCGCCAACGAACGCGGCTGGCGCGCGGATGGCGAGACGCTGGCGTTCGTCGACGGCATCCACGCCGCGATGAACGCGTGCATGGATCGCGGCATGGTGCAGGACGGCATTCTGCCCGGCGGCCTCGACGTCCCCCGCCGCGCGCGCAAACTCCACCAGAAGCTCGTCGCACGCGGTCCCCGCGTGGAGCCGGCCTCGGTGCTCGAATGGGTGAGCCTGTGGGCGCTGGCGGTGAACGAGGAGAATGCCGCGGGCGGCCGCGTCGTCACCGCGCCGACCAACGGCGCGGCGGGGGTGATCCCGGCGGTGCTGCGCTACTACGAATGCTTCGTCGGCGCCGCGACCAAGGACGGTGCGCGCCGGCTGCTGCTCACCGCCGCCGCGATCGGCATCCTCTACAAGCGCCAGGCCTCCATCTCGGCGGCCGAGATGGGCTGCCAGGGCGAAGTGGGCGTCGCCTGCTCGATGGCCGCGGCCGGGCTCGCTGCGGCGCTCGGCGGCAGCAACGCGCAGATCGAGAATGCAGCCGAGATCGGCATGGAGCATAATCTCGGCCTCACCTGCGATCCGATCGGCGGGCTGGTGCAGATCCCCTGCATCGAGCGCAACACGATGGGCGCAGTGAAGGCGATCAACGCGGCGATGCTCGCGCTCCACGGCGACGGCACGCACAAGGTGTCGCTCGACGCGGTGATCGAGACGATGCGCCAGACCGGCCTCGACATGCGCTCCAAGTACAAGGAGACGAGCCTCGGCGGACTGGCGGTCAACGTCGTCGAATGCTGAGCTGCCGGCCCGAATCGGGTTTCAGCGCTTTCCGCACATACGCGTCATCCCCGCGAAGGCGGGGATCCATTGCCCTGGGCGCTGGGGGAAGGAACCGCGGCATCAGCGCCAATGGATCCCCGCCTTCGCGGGGATGACGATGGGAAGGTTGGGGAGGTCGGGAAGCCGGTCCGCCCTCGCACCGGACCTCAAGGCTGGGCGGGCTTGAACTCGAAGTTCATCCCCGAGACGCGGCTTGGCTGGAACCCCTTCCAGATGGTCGAGGCGGGTGCGCCGGGGCTGAACCCCGCATAGCGCCCGCCCGGCGCGCCGGGCCATTTGCCCTCATTGGCGTTGGGCACCAGGCCGTCGAGATACGACGCCTTGGCTTCCTCGCCCTTCACATAGCGGTCGAGGAAGGCGGTGATGAAGTGCGCCTGCACCGCCATCAGCCGGTCCTTGCGCCACACCGCGTCCTCGAACCAGTCCAGGTCCCAGAAGCTGTCGCGCATCGCCGGCGGCGCGCCGATCAGCGCGATGCTGTGCGCCGCCTCGCGGAAGGTGAGCAGGTAGCGCGGCGCATGGACTTCCTGGTTGAACAGGGTGCGCACGCCGGGATCATAGCCGACGACATGGTCCTGGCTGCCGACGATGAACAGCGTCGGCGCACGGATCGCGGCCACGCCCTGCGCGGCCCAGAGCGGCGTGCCGTAGAGGTTGCTTGCCGGCGAGATCGCCACCACCGCCTTGAGGTCCGCGACCTTGAGCGCGCCTGCCCTGGGGCCACCCGCGACAAAGGGCGCGAGCACGCCGCGCGTCGCTGTCGCCACGGCCGGATCGAGCGGCGCGCCGGCTGCGGTGAGGACGCCATAGCCACCCATCGAATAGCCGATCAGCGCGGTCCGCCCCGCATCGGCCGCGGCGAACACCCCCTGCCCGCCCCGCGCGCGCCGCTGCGCCTCGGCGGCGACGAAGGCGATATCGAGCGGGCGGCTGGCCAGCGGGCCGGCGCGCGCGGCGGGGGTACGGATGGTGATCGGCGGATCCCGGAAGGCGGGCGCGACCACCACATAGCCCTTGCTCGCCAGGTTCTCGCCCAGCCACGAAAGCACCTCGGGCGTGTTGCTATAGCCGTGCGCGAGGATCACCAGCGGAAACCGCCCCTTGGCCGCGGCGGCGCCGGGCGTGGCGAGCCCCGGTACCTCGAAGGGAACGTCGCTGCCCTTCTCACCCGGGAGGCCGGTGCGGTAGCGCGTGCCCGGCCCCTTGGCCGCCGCGGGATACCAGAGCTTGATGGGCACGTGCCGATCGACGATCGCCGGTGCGTCGGCACCCTGGAGCGGATCAGCGCGGCCTTTGTCGATAAAGTCCAGATCGGCGACGCCGATCCCATAGCTGCCCAGCGACGCCAGTTCCGGCGCGTCGATGCTGGGGCTTGCCGGCGCCTGCTGCGCGCGCCCTTCTCCAAACGAAAAGATCGCGGCTGCACCGATGGCGGCCGCGATCCAGTTTCTGCCGGTCATTCTGAACCCTCCCGATGTCGGGGCGGACGCCGTGCATCCGCCCCGACATCGGGGTGTATCAGTAATTCAGGCCGAAGCGGATACCCGCATAGCGGCGGAAATCACGCGGCAGCAGCGCCTGGGTGGCGATGACCGTGGGTGAGGTGGCATCAGCGATGGCGTTGAAGTTCGACGACGTGTTCACCAGCGACTGGAAATACTGCTTGTCGAACAGGTTGTTGACGAACAGCGTCGCTTCCCAACGGCGCTTGTGATCGCGCACCCCGACGCTTGCGTTGAAGATGCTGTAGGCCTGCTGGAAGGTTTCCGGATCGTGCGCCACATAGTAGACGCTCGACTGGTACTGCCAGCTGCCCTGGAACACGCCGGTCAGCTTCTCGGTCAGCGCGGGCGCATATTCGATGCTCGCGGTGCTCTTCCATTCCGGCGCCTGGATGGCGCGCGTGCCGGTGAGGTTCTGGAACGCCGGCGTCCCCGGATTGCAGCCCTGCGCCTGGGTCTGCAGCGGATAGCATTGCGCGGTCGGGAACGAGGTATAGGTGGCATCGAGATAGGTCGCCGCACCGCTGATCGTCAGGTCACGGGTAACGCGCGCCGCGCTTTCGAATTCCAGACCCTTGGTATTGAGGCCGCCGACATTGGTCAGGCGGTAGTTGCTGGTGCCGTTGACCGTCTCGATCGACTGCGCCTGCAGGTCCTTGTAGTTGGTATCGAAATAGGTGACGTTGAAGGTCATGCGACGCCCGAAGAACTGGGTGCGGACACCGAATTCCTTGTCCTTCGACGTCTCCGGACGGATCGGGCCGGCATTGGCGCGGGCCTGGTTGAAGTTGGTGGTCAGATCGTAGGTCTGGCCCTTGTAGCCGGTCGCGTAGCTACCGAAGAACATCACGTCCCGCGTCGCCTGATATTGCAGGCCCAGGCGGTAGGTGGTGGCGTTGTCGCTCGCATGGCCGGCCCAGCTGGTAGGAACGGCGAGGTTGTTGTCACGGAAGGTATATTTCACGCGCTCGTTCTGCGCGCGGCCGCCGACGGTGGCGGTCAGGTTCTTGACGAACTCCCAATCGATCTGGCCGAACGCGGCAATCTGGCGCGATCCCGAGGTGGCGAACCAATCGGCGTTCGAGAAGACCGGACCGCGCTTGAACGGCCGCTGGAAGCCGGTGTTGGCATAGTAGAGGCCCAGGGCGTAGCGGAACGCGTCGGTGCCCGGCGACAGCAGGCGGATTTCCTGGGTGAACAGGCGAGACTTGAACGCGCCGACCTGGATGTTGCGGCCGAAGCTGCCCGGTGCGGCCGTGTCGTCATGGTCGATATAGTCGTCCATGCGGAACTTGTCGTACGAGGTCAGGCCCAGCAGCTGCATCTTGCCGATGTTGATGTCGGTGCGCAGCATCGTGCCCCAGCCCCAATATTTGGTGCCGGCGCGATCGTTGTTGGCGACCTTCTGGTTCAGCGGGTCGATGGTGATGCCCGGCAGCACGACATCGGCCGTCAGGCCCGGCTGGCGGCGGAGCAGCGCGCCCGGCGCCATCCGGATGAACGGGCGGCCGACCGTGGTGTTGCCGTTCAGATAGTTTGCCGAGGCGGTGAACACGACGTCGGGCGTCGCCTTCAACTTGAGCTTGCCGCGGGTGCTCAGCGTTTCGCGGCCGTTGACGTCCTTGCCGTTGGTCACGTTGCGGACATTGCCGCCCCAGTTCGAATAGCTGGCCGAGAAGACGTAGCCGAGCGTCTCGCTGATCGGACCGGTGACGCTGAAATTGCCGCCATATTCGCTGTCGTCGGTGGCGAGCAGGTTGGCCTTGACGTGGAAGTCGTTGGTCGGCTGCGTCGTCATGATCTTGATCAGGCCGGCCGAGGCCGCCTTGCCGTACAGCGTGCTCTGCGGCCCGCGCAGCACCTCGATCATCGCCACGTCGGGCAGATCGGTGAAGGCGCGCGCCTGGAAGGCCAGCGGCACGCCGTCGACGGTGACCGCCACCGAGGATTCGACGCCGATGCCGAAGGCATAGGTGCCGACGCCGCGCAGCGACACGTTGGAGTTGACGGGGTTCTCGGCCGTACGGATCGTCAGCGACGGTGCGACCTTGCCGAGATCCTGGAAGTGGCGGACGCCCTGCGCCTCGAGCGCGGCGGGCGTGACGACCTGCACCGCGAGGGGCACGTTCTGGATGTTCTCGAAGCGCTTCTGCGCGGTGGTGGTGACGATGATCTCGCCATCGTCCTTCACCGGCTGGGCGGCCTGTGCCGGCGCCGCCGCCGCATCACGATGCTCTTCCGCGGCGTTCGCGTGCGCTGCGCTGCCGAGAAACGATGCGGCAAGCGCAAGCGTGCACAGCGGAAACTGGTAACCCCTCATCAATCATGCCCCTTTGGAAGGTAAACTTCATCCTTCCTCTCCTCCCGCTGGTATACTCTTTGGCCACCAGTCGGTTTGTCCTCAGAATTGTAGGACCAATTGGAGAATTCCCAAATTTGCTTGAGAATTATCGGAAGCATTTCCCACGAAAGGCGCGTGGTGTGACGCGGAAGACACAGGACGGCAAACGTTTGTATTACCCTGTAAAAAAAGGGCGGAAGCATCGCTCCCGCCCTTCTCTGCATTGCCAGGCCGTCGGGCTCAGTAGTTTATGCCGAACCGGATGCCGCCATAGCGACGGAAATCGCGCGGCAGGATCACTTGGGTCGCAAGCTGATTGCCCCAGTTGCCCGCCGAGTTGACCAGCGACGGGTAATATTGCTTGTCGAACAGGTTGCTGACGAACACCGACGCGTCCCAGCGACGGCGGTGGTCCCGCACGCCCATGCTGGCGTTGAAGATGCTGAACGCAGGTTGGAACTGCTCCGGATCGCGCGCCGCATAATAGACGCTGGACTGGTACTGCCAGCTGCCCTGCACAACGCCGTTCAGCTTCTCCGTGATCGCCGGAGCGTACTCGATGCTGGCCGAGGCCTTCCACTCCGGCGACTGCACCGCGCGCGTACCGGTCAGCACCTGATAATTCGGCGGGCCCGCGATGCAGCCCGTTGCCGGCGTCTGCCGCGGATAGCATTGTGCCTTGGCATAAGAGGTATAGGTCGCGTCGAGGTAGGTAGCCGATCCGCTGATCGTCAGGTCCCGGGTGATCCGCGCCGCCGTCTCGAATTCCAGCCCCTTGGTGTTGAGGCCGCCGACATTGGTGAGGCGGAAATTCTGGACACCGTCCAGCGTTTCGATCGTCTGCGCCTGTAGATTGGTGTAGTTGGTATCGAAATAAGTGACATTGAAGGTCATGTGGCGATCGAAGAACTGGGTGCGGATACCGAACTCCTTGTCCTTCGACGTCTCCGGCTTGATCGGCCCCGCATTGGCGCGGTTCTGATTGAAGCCCGTGGTGAGATCGTAGGTCTGGCCCTTGTAGCCGGTGGCATAGCTGCCAAAGAACATGATGTCGCGCGTCGCCTGATAGTTCAGGCCGAGGCGGTAGGTCGTTGCATTGTCGTTGGCGTGCCCCGACCAGCTGCCCCGCGTGGCCGGCACATTGTCGCGGAAGGTATATTGCACGCGCTCGTTCTGTGCGCGGCCGCCGACGGTCGCGGTGAGGTTCTTGATGAACTCCCAGTCGATCTGGCCGAACGCCGCGATCTGGCGCGAACGCGACGTGGCGAACCAGTCGGCGACGGAATAGACCGGACCGCGCGCGAACGGGCGCTGGAACCGCGTGTCGGCGTAATAGACGCCGAGTGCATAGCGGAACGCGTCGGTGCCCGGCGACAGCAGGCGGATTTCCTGCGTGAAAAGCTTGGACTTGAACGCGCCGATCTGAAGGTTCTTGATCGTCGTCGACGACGTGTCGTCGTGGTCGAGATAGTCGTCCAGGCGGAACCGGTCATAACTGGTCAGGCCCAGCAGCTGCAGCTTGCCGATGTTGATGTCGGTGCGCAGCAGGCCGCCATAGCCCCAGTACTTCGTCCGAGAGTTATAGTCGGTGCTGACGGTCTGGTTGTCCGGGCCGATCACCACGCCAGGGAGCACCACATTGGTGGTCTGGCTGCCATTGCCGCGCAGGGCTGCCGTCGGCGCCACGCGGATGAACGGACGGCCGACACTGGTGTTGCCGTTCAGGTAATTGCCCGAAAGCGTGAAGGTCACGTCCGGCGTGGCCTTCCACTTCAGCTTGCCACGTGTGTTCAGCGTCTCGCGACCATTGACCTTCTCGCCATTGAACAGGTTGCGGACATTGCCGTCCCAGTTCGAATAGCTCGCCGAGAAGACATAGCCCAGCTTCTCGTTCAGCGGGCCGCTGACGCTGAAGTTGGCGCCATATTCGTTGTCGTCGGTTACCGTCGCATTTGCCTTGACGTGGAAGTCGTTGGTCGGCTGCGTGGTCATGATCTTGATGAGGCCGGCCGAGGCGGCCTTGCCGTACAGCGTGCTCTGCGGCCCGCGCAGCACCTCGATCATGGCCACGTCGGGCAGATCGGTGAAGGCACGCGCCTGGAACGCCAGCGCCGCGCCGTCCACCGTCACGGCAACGCTCGATTCCACGCCGATGCCGAAGGCGAAGGTGCCGACACCACGCAGCGACACGTTGGCGTTGACCGGGTGCTCGGCCGGGCGAATGGTGAGCGACGGGGCGACCTTGCCGAGATCCTGGAAGTTGCGGACGCCCTGCGCTTCGAGCTGTGCGGGCGTCACCACCTGCACTGCGAGCGGTACGTTCTGGATGTTTTCGAAGCGCTTCTGCGCGGTCGTGGTGACGATGATCTCGCCATCGTCCTGCGGCGCTGCGCCGGCCGACTGGGCCGCGGCGGCGCCGACAGCGATCGCGGCCGTAGCAGGGGTGTCGACCGTCTGGGCCTGCGCATGGGCACTGCCCGCCATGCAGGCTGCAACCAGCGCAACATGCGCGACCGATGCTTGGTAACCTCTCATTTATACTCCCCTTGTCCGGCAGGGTTCTACCCGCAGCTCTTTTTTAGACAGTCCGACAATAGGTTCCGCGAGACTCCGAGAAATATCGGGGAAACACGGTATGCAATCGTTTTCTTACTCCGCAATTCCACTGATATGTTGCTGCGGCGCAACACTGAACACTTGGCCGCCTTCGAACTCGACCTTCCGACGCTCGTTCTTTGGTATTAAAAAGGATATATCTTTGGAGTCCAATTGATTTCCTTTTGGTTCCACGCGCACCAGGATTTCATCGCGTTGCGCCGTGCCGTGCACCTGCCAGCGCATCACCTCGCCGCGCGCATCCCCGGCAGCCTCAATGGCTTCGAAGGTGAACGTGCCTTCGCGCGGCGGGAACATCCACAGGCCGTGACGGGGGGCACCCGGGCGCCAGCCGCCCTCCGCCAGATCCACCAGCATTGCCGAACCGGTCCGCGCGAACAGCGGAGGTGGGCCGTCCAGCGGGGCGGCAACGGTCACCCACGCACCGCCGGTGAATATCTCGCCGGTCCACACATGGGTCCAGTCCGCCCCAGCCGGGAGATAGAGCCGCCGCTCGGTCGCGCCCTGCTCCACCACCGGTGCAGCGAGCAGATCGGTGCCGAGCAGATGCTCGTCGCTTTCGGCCCAGCATTGCGGGTCGTGGGGAAACACTGCCCAGGTCGGCAGTACCATCGGCATGTAGTCGGAGTGATAGCGGTGCAGCAGGTCGTAGAAGAACGGCACGAGCCGCTGGCGCAGCCGCATCAGCGCGCGGATCGCGGGTAGTGCCTCCGGGTACATCCAGGGCTCGTTGACGCTGCGATCGTCGTTCCAGCTGTGGATGCTGAACCGCGGCATCAGCACGCCCGCCTGCACCCAGCGCACCAGCAGCTCGGCATCCGGCGCCGGGCCGGCGAACCCGCCCACGTCGTGCCCGCTGTTGGAAACGCCCGAAAGCGCCAGGCCGATCGCCATCCGCGCATTGTAGCGCAGCGTCTTCCATTCGGTCCGGTTGTCGCCGGTCCAGGTCTGGGCGTAGCGCTGCAGGCCCGCCATGCCGGCGCGGGTGACGACGTAGGGAAGTTCGTCCGGCCGCGCCTCGATCTGCGCGCGGCGCGAGGCGCGCATCATCAAGAGAGGCTGCACCGGCCGCATCGCCTCGGCGGGCACCGAAGTACCGAAACCGGCGAAGCGGGCGCGGGCGTCCCACACCTCATATTCGTTGTTGTCGTTCCAGGTCGAGCGGATGCCCTGGTCGAGCAGCGCCGATTTCACCTGCCCGCGCCACCAGGCGGCAGCCTGCGGGTTGGTGAAGTCGATATAGCTGCCAACCTCGTCCCAGAACTGCGCCTCGATCGGCTGGCCATCCGCGTCCGCGACGAAATACCCCGCAGCGGCGACCTCGTCGTAGCGCGGGTGGCTGCGGAGCAGCGCGGGCTTGATGTTGGGCACCAGCTCGACCCCCGCCTCCGCATAGCTCGATACGAAGGCCTTCGGGTCGGGGAACTTGTCGCGGTTCCAGTGGAACACGTACCGCTTGTCGCCGATCGAGGTATAGCCCGAGGAGAGGTGGAACGAGGTGCAGCCGATGTCGTGTTCGGCCAGCTTCTCCAGGAACCCGGCCATCTGCACCGCCGCGTCGGGCGCGTCGGTGTACGTCATCGTCGAGCCCGAATAGCCGAGCGACCAGCGCGGCATCAGCGCCGGGCGGCCGGTCAGCCAGGTGAAGCGCCGCGTCACCGCCAGCGGATCGGGACCGGCGATCATCCACAGGTCGACATCGCCATGCTCGGCGACCATGTGGCGGTAGAAGCCGTGGTAGTTGTCGAGCTCGCGCCCGAAATCGAACGCGACCTCGGCTACCGTGTCGTAGAAGGCGCCGTGGCAGCGCCCGGCCTCGTCCGCCACCAGCACATAGGGAATCGACTTGTACTGCGGATCGCTGGTCTCCGCGTCATAGCCCATCGGATCGAGATTGGTCAGACGGAAGCTGCGGCCGGCGCGGTTGGCATCGCCGGTGCGATCCCCCAGGCCGTAGAAGCGCTCGCCCGGACGGCGCGCGACATAATGGTGCGCCTTGCCGTCCCACCAGCCGAAATCATAGGCATGGGTCGGGCGGTCCTCGGCCATCGGCACCCAGGCATCGCCGTCGCGCTGCTCCCATCGGCAGTGCAGGCCGTGCAGCCGCGCGGTGAGGCGGATGCGATCGGTTTCCAGCACCAGTTGCTCGGCATCGTGGGACAGCCGATAGGTCGGGCAGGTAAAACCGGACACGTCCATCCGGTCGCGCCCCGGCTCGGCGATGTCTTCCTGGCCCGGCGCGATCGCCCAGCTCGGCGGGCTGGTCACCGTACCGTTCGCCAGCAGCAGCATGCGCACCAGGTCCTGCTCGAGCACGAACAGATGCGCGACGGCACCGGTATCGGATTCCAGCGTGATCCGTCCCTGACCTTCGCCTGCAACCGTGAAGCGCGGGGGATTGGAAAGCGTGGCGCGTCTCATTTCACAGGCTCCGGAAGGCGAAGGTGGCGCAGGCCGGCGATCAGCACGATCGCGCCGAGGATGTCGAAGACGGAAAGCATGCCGAACAGCGGCGCGAAGCCCACCGTGTCGGCCAGTCGCCCGATCAGCAGCGAGAAGAGCAGGCCGCCCGTCCAGCCGGCCTGGCCGACAAAGCCGTTGGCGACGCCCACTTCCTCGGCAGTGAACACGTCGGCGGACAGGGTATTGATCAGCACCGAGATCACCTGGTGCGCGAACCCGCCGACGCAGAACAGCGCGATCGCCATATAGGGGCTGGTCACCAGCCCGATGCAGCCGGGCGCGATCATCAGCACCGCCGCGATCGCGACCCCGGTGACGCGCGAGGTAATCAGCGGCAGGCGGAAATGCTTGACGAGGAAGGGCGAGAAATAGCCGCTGAGCACGCCGCCCAGATCCGCGGCAAGGAAGGGCAGCCAGGCGAACAGCGCAATCTGCTTGATGTCCATGCCCCGCTCCTTCGCCAGATAGATCGGGATCCAGAAGCTGAAGGTTTGCCAGGCGGGCTCGGCGAGGAATCGCGGCACCGCGATGACCCAGAAGCGGCGGGTCGTCAGGATCTCGCGCGCGGTGGCACGTCGCGCGAGCGGCTTGGGCCGCCCCTCGGCGATCAGCGCACGTTCCTTGTCGGTGATGGCCGGATGGTCGCCAGGGCTGCGGTAGAAGATCCACCAGGCGAGCGACCAGAGCAGCCCGACCGCGCCCGTCACCACGAACGCCATCCGCCAGTCGGTGTAGAGCATGACGATCGCCACCACGGGCGGTGCCAGCAGCGCGCCCAGCGAAGTGCCGGCGTTGAACCAGCCGACGGCAACCGATCGCTCGCGCGCAGGAAACCACTCGGCGATCGCCTTGATGCCCGAGGGGATGGCGGCGGATTCGAACGTGCCGAGCAGGCCGCG
The DNA here is from genome assembly GCF_001598435.1 of Sphingomonas pituitosa NBRC 102491. GTDB lineage: Bacteria > Pseudomonadota > Alphaproteobacteria > Sphingomonadales > Sphingomonadaceae > Sphingomonas > Sphingomonas pituitosa. The sequence continues at coordinate 50,673 of NZ_BCYY01000013.1, read as the reverse complement.
GAAGAACATCAGCCCCAGCCACCCCGCCGCAAATGCATGGAGCATGTTGGCGACCGACCACGCGACACCGAACAGCGCGAACCCGGCGCGCAGGCCGATGTGATCGACGATCATCCCGGCGATGGGCTGCATCACGGTGTAGGCAAGCTGGAAGCCGGCGACAACGAAGCTGTATTGCTCCGTCGTCATGTGCATCACTTTGGTCAGCTCGGGCGCAAGCACGCCGAGCGAATTGCGGGCGAGATAATTGGCGATGGTGCCGGCGCAGATCAGCCCGACGATCCACCAGCGAAGATGGGGAACACGCCGCATAACCCGTTCACTGCCCCTCTCTGGAATCGGCGTCGCCGCCGCCCCCTAAATCCATTGTTGGACAACCCTGCGATAATTGGCCTGACCAATCAACCGTCGGTTTCCGTGACCCGCACCTGCCCTGCAGCGCATGCTGCAGCGATGCCTGCGTGTAGGAGGCGATCGGTGACCAAATGATCAACGATCGCGATCTCCGCGATCCGCACGGGCGCGGGTCGGCCGAATTTGGTCTGGTCACTTGCCAGGATCACGGTGCGCGCCTGCTCGATGATCGTCTGCGAGACGCGTACCTCGTCCATGTCGAAGTCGAGCAGCGTGCCCTCGCCGTCGATCGCGGAGGCGCCGATCAGCGCATAGTCGAGCTTGAATCCGCGCAGGAAGTCCATCGCGAGCGCGCCGACGACCGCGCGGTCGCTGGGGCGGACGCGGCCGCCGACGACCACCACTTCGATGGTCGGCACGCCGCCCAGGATGTCCGCCACGTTGAGGTTGTTGGTCACCACCAGCAGATGCCGATGCCGCACCAGCGCGCGGGCGATCGCCTCGGTCGTCGTGCCGATATTGATGAACAGGCTGGCGCCGTCGGGCACCAGCGCCGCCGCCGCCTCGCCGATCGCCGCCTTGGCGCCGGCCGCGACCTGGCGTCGCGCCTCGCGGTCCAGATTGTCGACGCCCGAAGTTACCACCGCGCCGCCGTGAACGCGCGAGAGCATCGCCTGTTTGGCAAGCTGGTTCAGATCGCGGCGGATCGTCTGCGGCGTCACCTCCAGCGCGGCAGCGAGCGCCTCGACACTGACGCTGCCGGTCTGCCGGGCAAGCTCGAGGATGCGCCGATGGCGCCCCGCGACCAGATCGGGCAGATCCTCGCCCATCAGGCCGTGCGCGCCATCTGCCGGGGTTCGCCCGCGAGATACTCCGCCAGTCGCTGCTCGGTCCCCGCCGGCACGTGCAGCCCCAGCTTGCTGCGCCGATAAAGGATGTCCTCGGCGGTGATCGCCCACTCGTGTGTGCGCAGGTACTCCACCTCGCGCAGCGTCAGCCCGCCGCCGAGATCGCCGCCCAGGTCGAACGGCGTCATCGCGTTGCCGAGCAGCGCATCGACCCGGGTGCCATAAGCACGCGCCAGGCGCCGCAGCAGGTCCGCCGGCATGCAAGGCCGCGCGTGCTGCAGATTGGCAACGAAGCGATCGAAATCGCCGTCCGGCAGGTCGCCCCCCGGCAGCACCGCACCCGCCGTCCAGGCGCCGCGCGCCTCCGGAAAGAAGCGCCCCAGCTCGGCCATCGCATGCTCGGCGAGCTTGCGATAGGTGGTGATCTTGCCGCCGAAGATGCTCAGCATCGGCGCGCGATCCGCGTCGCCGTCGAGATCGAGGACGTAATCGCGCGTCACCGCCGAGGCGCTGCCCGCCTTGTCGTCATAGAGCGGTCGGATGCCGGCATAGCTCCACACCACGTCGCTCTCGCCCGGCGCATCGGCGAAATAGCGCGCCGCGGTGTCGAGCAGGTAGCGCGTCTCCTCGGCGCTGATCTGCGCCTTGCCCGGCGCGCCTTCCCACACCTCGTCGGTCGTACCGATCAGCGTGTACGCGCCCTCATACGGCACGGTGAAGACGATCCGGCGATCGGGGTTCTGCAGCATGAAGGCATGGTCGCCGGGATAGAGCTTCGGCACGACGAGGTGGCTGCCCTTCACCAGTCGCAGCCCGCGATCGGCGACCACGTCGGGCACGCGGCCCAGCACGTCCGCCACCCAGGGGCCCGCGGCATTGACCAGCGCCCGCGCGCGGACGACGCGTTCGCCGACCGCATCGGCGATCGTCGCGATCCAATCGGCGCCGTCACGCCGGGCGCCGAGCAGCGCAGTGCGTGTACGGATGTCCGCGCCCTTCTCCGCCGCGTCCACCGCGTTGAGCACCACCAGCCGGCTGTCCTCCACCCAGCAGTCCGAATAGACGAACGCCCTTCCCTGCGCCGTCTTCAGCCCGCGCCCGAACGGCGTGCGCGCGAGATCGATCGTGTCCGTGCCGGGCAGCTTCTTCCGCCCGCCGAGATGGTCGTAGAGGAACAGCCCCAGCCGCACCATCCAGGCCGGGCGCGGCGACTGGGTCTGCGGCAGCACGAAGCGCAGCGGCCAGATGATGTGCGGCGCCATGCCCCACAGCCGCTCGCGCTCGATCAGCGCCTCGCGCACCAGCCGGAACTCGCCATATTCGAGGTAGCGCAGGCCGCCATGGATCAGCTTGGTCGAGGCCGAGGAGGTATGGCTCGCCAGATCCTCCTTCTCGACGAGCAGCACCGAGAGGCCCCGCCCCGCCGCATCCCGCGCGATGCCGGCGCCGTTGATGCCGCCGCCCACCACCAGCAGATCGAAACGCTCCTCGGATACTGCGGCCGCCATGCTTCGCCTCATGTTCACTATTTTTCGTTTATTGCAGAAAACGAAAAGAACCGAAAGCGTTGACGGGCGAACGAAAATGCACGAGCGTCCGAACGAACATAAGGAGGGGCGTTGGTGAACCGGAATCACATTCTCGCGATCGATCAAGGCACCACCTCGACGCGCAGCGTGATCTTCGATTCGGCGGGCCGACGCGTCGCCACCGCCCAAACGGAGTTCGAACAACATTATCCCGACCAGGGGTGGGTCGAGCATGATCCCGAGACGATCTGGCAGGATGCGCTGACCACCGCGCGCGAGGCGCTGCTGAAGAGCGGTGTGGGCGTGGCGAGCATCGCCGCGATCGGGATCACCAACCAGCGCGAGACGACGATCGTGTGGGACCGCACCACGGGCGCGCCGATCCACCGCGCGATCGTCTGGCAGGACCGCCGCACCGCCGATCGCTGCCACGATCTGAAGGCCGAGGGCGTCGAAACCGAGGTGCGGGCGCGCACCGGGCTGCTGGTCGATCCCTATTTCTCGGCAACCAAGCTCGGCTGGATCCTCGATCATGTGCCGGGCGCGCGGGCAAGGGCCGAGCGCGGCGAGCTCGCCTTCGGCACGATCGACAGCTTCCTGCTCTGGCGGCTCACCAAGGGCGCGGTGCACGCGACCGACGTGACCAATGCGTCGCGCACCTCGCTGTGGAACATCCACACGGGCGAATGGGATGCGGAGCTGTGCCGCCTGTTCGGCATCCCCATGGCGCTGCTGCCGGCGGTGCACGACAATGCCCATGTCTATGGGATGACCGATCCCGAGTTTTTCGGCCTGCCGATCCCCATCGCCGGCATGGCGGGGGACCAGCAGGCGGCGCTGTTCGGGCAATGCTGCTTCGCGCCCGGCACCGCCAAGTCGACCTATGGCACCGGCTGCTTCCTGCTGCTCAACACCGGAGACAAGGCGGTCACGTCCGAGCACCGGATGCTGACCACCCCGGCCTATCGGGTGGGCGGTCGCACCGCCTATGCGCTGGAGGGCTCGATCTTCGTGGCGGGCGCGGCGATCAAGTGGCTGCGCGACGGCATCGGCGTGATCACCCATGCCCGCCAGACCAACGACATGGCGACGCGCGTGTCCGACAATCACGGCGTCTACATGGTGCCGGCGTTCGTCGGCCTCGGCGCGCCGCACTGGGATCCCGAGGCGCGCGGCGCGATCTTCGGGCTGACGCTCAGCGCCACCCAGGCCCATCTCGCCCGCGCCGCGCTCGAGGCGGTCGCCTATCAGACCTACGACCTGGTTGCGGCGATGGTGCAGGATGGCGGTACCCGGCCGGCGATGCTGCGCGTCGACGGCGGCATGGCGGCGAACGACTGGCTCTGCCGCTTCCTCGCGGACATCCTCGACGTCGCAGTGGAGCGGCCGGACGATCTGGAGACCACCGCGCGCGGCGCTGCCTTCCATGCCGGGCTGGCGGTGGGGCTGTGGTCGGGGCTGGACGAGCTCTCGGCGATCTGGTCGCGCCAGGCCTGTTTCGAGCCGGCGATGGCGGCCGGGCATCGCACCACCCTGCTCGCCGGCTGGCATGACGCGCTGCGGCGGACGCTGGGGTAACCACAACGTTTAGCCCCTCCCCTTCAGGGGAGGCGTTGGAGTGGGGCCGTCTCTCGTACAGACCAACGCACGTTCTGGAATCCCTCCACCCCCAACCCCTCCTCCAAGGAGGAGGGGCTCAACTGTTGTTTGGCCCCTTGCCTTTCCTCCCGCCTCAGCCTAACACTGAACCATATGGTTCAGTATAGCAGTGCCGCACTGGATGCCTCGTTCGCCGCGCTCTCCGATGCCACCCGGCGTGGCATACTGGAGCGGCTGGGGCGCGCGGAAAGTTCGGTCTCGGCGCTGGCCGACGCGTTCGACATGACCCTCACCGGCATGAAGAAGCATATCGGCGTGCTCGAACAGGCAGGTCTCGTCACCACCGAAAAGGTCGGGCGGGTGCGGACCTGCCGGCTGGGCGGTCGCGGGCTGATGGCGGAGGCGGCCTGGATCGAAGGGCTGCAGCAGCTGTGGGAAGCGCGGTTCGACGCGCTGGACGACATCGTAGAGGAACTCAAACGCAAGGAGCAGTAGGATGGGCCTGAGCATGCATGATTCCGCGACGTCGCGGACAAGCGTGGAGCGAACTTCGGACGTGGACCTCGTCGTCCGGCGAACCTTCGACGCTCCGGCCCGGCTCGTCTTCCAGGCGTGGAGCAACCCCGATCTGTTCCGTCGCTGGTGGGTGCTGAAGTCCGTGCCGATCGCCCTGCGCACCTGCGAGATGGATGTCCGCACCGGCGGCAGCTACCGTCTGGAATTCGGTGCCGACGACGGGCCGGTCCACGCGTTTTTCGGCCGCTATGTCGAGGTGGTACCAAACGAAAAGATCGTCTGGACCAACGAGGAGAGCACCGACGGCGCGCTGACCACGGTCACCTTCGAGGAAGCCGACGGCAAGACGGTGGTGACCTACCACGATCACCACGGATCGAAGGAGTCGCTCGACGAAGCGTTCGTCGGCATGGAAGGCGGAGTTGCCGAGCAGTTCGAGCAGCTGGCGGACGTGCTGGAAGCGTAGCCCACCAAAAGCCCCTCCTCGTTCGAGGAGGGGCTAGGGAGTGGCTCACAACGTCAGCGCGAACTTCAGCCCGAGCACGCCGACATCCTTCGCGCCCCGCACGCCGCCGGGCTGGTGAATCCACTGCACGTTGGGCTGCACCACCAGCCACTCCGTCGGCGAGACGCTGTAGTAGAGCTCGGCCGCATATTCGGCGTCGCGCGCCGGCTTGCCCGCGAGCCGATCCGCCGTCTCCATCCGGCCGTTGACGTTGGTCCGCGCCACCGCCAGGCCGATCACGTCGCCCGGCAGGCTCGGCGCGAGGCCCTTGTAGAACAGGCCGACCGACACCTGGTTGTCGGTCAGCGTCGTCGCCCGGTCCGCGAAGGTCACGTTGGCGAACATGCTGAAGCCGGTCAGCGACCGCCCGTCCTTCGAGGTACCGGTCAGCTGCTGCTGCACGCTGGCGAACACGCCGTAGCGGCTGGAGCGCTGGAGCGGCGCGAGCCCCGTCACCGCGCGCGGCTGGCGGTTGACGTCGAGCACCAGATCGTCGCCATCGGCGGTCGAGACCCAGCCGCCGAGCTTGTACGAGCCGACACGGCCCTCGTCGCCGCCGCGCGTCCAGCCGATCTCGGCGGGGACGAGCACGCCGGTCGCGCCCCTGAAATGGCCGATGAAGAAGGTGCTTTCCAGGTTGCGCGGGTTCACCTCATAGGCACCGCCCTGCACATAGACGCCGGGAGCGACGTCGACATGCACGTTCGCACCCCATTGGCTGACCGGCCAGTTGTACCAGTAATCCCCCGCCAGATTGCCCGGCTGCGCGCCGCAGAAGCTCAGATTCTGGAAATGGCAGGAAAAGACCGCGAAATCCTCGCCGGGATTGGTGCGGCCCAGCTTCACCTCCACCCTGTCGCCCAGCTTCTGCTGGAGCCACAGCTGGGTAACGCGTACCGTCTGCCCGCGGCCATAGACTTCCTGCACCTGCTGCAGCGCGCCCAGGCCGGCGGTGGTGGTCAGGTCGATGCCGCGCCGCCAGGTAACGGTTCCCTGCAGCGCCGCCCCGCTCCAGCCGACCAGCTTGTCGAGATCGAGCAGCGCACCGACGTCGAACTGGCCGGTCTCGGCAACCAGATCCCGCTCCCCTCCGGTGAAGTTGTAGGCGGTTTCCGAGGCATAGCGCGCCGACAGGCCGATGCCGCGTTCGCCCAGGCGCGTGCGGATCTTCTGCCAGTCGCCGATCAGCCCGGGCGGCGGCGCGCTCTGGGTGTCACCGGCCAGCGACGAGGGCGAGGGATCGCGCGGGTGGAGCATGTGGCTGCGCGCGCGGCGCTGGGTATCGGCGCGCGGGCCGGAGCCGGCATCCTGCTGGGTGGCATCGGGCTTGGGCTTGTCGATCTCGTCGGCCGGCGGCGGCGGTGCGCCGACATCGACCTGCTGCGCCAGCGCGGGCATGGCTGCGCCCACCACCATGATCGCGAGCAGGGCCCCCTGCCCCGCCCGCCAAGTCCCACGCTTCATCCCGAATCCCTTTTATGATTGCGGCGCATCAAAAGGCCGGCCGGCCATTTGGTTGCACACCGGCGCAAGCATTGTGCGCCCCGAGGGACGCCCGCCTGCGCGAGGACCGGCATCAAAAGCGGGTCTGGGCCCGCAGCGCAGCCCCTACCTTGGGTTAGGCAGCGATCCGCCCGCGGGCTTCGTCGCGGTCCGCGCAGACATCGAGGATCTTGAGGAACCCGCTGATCTCGAACAGCTCGCGTACCGCCGGCGACAGGCAGCACAGCAGCAGCCGCCCACCCGATCGCCTGGCGCGCTTGGCTGCCATCAGCACCACCCGAAGGCCGGCGCTGGAGATATAGGCGCGCTGTTCCAGATCCATCACCAGCACCACCGCCCCGGGGAACAGGCGCGGCTGCTCGCCAGCCTGCCGCACTACCTCGATGCGTTGCGCGAGGATGGCGACGCCGACGACCTGAGCGTGCAGGCCCGCTGCGAAGCGGACCGCACCGTCACACGCGAGTGCAACATGTTCCTGGCGGAACTCGCCGAGCGCTACACCAGCCGCGACGTTCTCGACCAGGCGCTGCGGCTGCGCGATCGCGCCGAGCTGATCGTGGCGCTCCAGACCTCGCTGGTCGAACTGGCGGAAAGCGCCGACGGTGCCGACTACGACAATGCCCGCACGCTGCTCCACAGCCTCACAGACGCTGGCGCGGGCGATGTAGGCCCGCTCAGCCGTGCAGCCGCAGCGCGTCCATGGTTCGGAGCCATTGCGGCAGCAGCACGTCGCCAGCCACGTGCTTCGCCCGGCCCAGCACTACACCCGCGCCCGCCCGCGCCTCGCTGGGAGTGATGCCGAACGCCGCCTTGAAGGCGCGCGAGAAGGTCGACCAGTCGCCGAAGCCCCAGCCATAGGCGATCTCCGCAATCGACTTGCCGCGCTGGGCCGGGTCGCCCAGATCGGTCAGCACCCGCTCCAGTCGCTGCCGCCGGATGAAGTCGCCCACGCTGCCGAGCGGCGCGAAGGCGCGGTACAGGGTGGCGCGCGACATGCCCATCGCCCGCGCGACCATTTCCGGCCCCAGCTCCGGATGGGCAAGATTGGCCCGGATGAACCGCTTGATCCGGAACAGCGCGGCAACTGCCACCGAGGCGCGCTGCCCGCCTTCCTGGGCACTGGGCGCGATCAACCCGCCCATCATCAGCCCGGTTGCGCGCGCGACCGCCAGCGCATCGTCAGCGCCCGCATGCGGTAGCCGCTCGACCAGCATCCTTGCATGTTCGCCCAGTAGCTGCGCCGCCAGCGTTTCGCGCCGGAGGACGTTCCCGTGCAGCCGGTCCAGCTTTGGCTCGTCCAGGCCCAGCGCGCCGTGATGCACGACCATGCTGATATTCTCGCACCCCTCGGTCCGGGTGGCGAAGGGGCGTGTCATGTCGGCGATGCAGATGTCGCCGGGCCGCGTAACCGTCGCCTCGCCGTCGTGCAGCCGCACGTCGCCGCCGCGGGTGATGATCTGTACCAGCACTGCCTCGACACCGGTCTGCGCCACCTTGCGCACGTCGCGGTCATACCGGAACGCCGCTCCCCACATGCGCGAGCGGCCGATCAACACCGGGCCGGCGTTGAACCCGTCCAGCCCGACGCTGAAATCCCCCTCCACCGCCTCACGCCGCGTGTCGAAGATCGGATCGACCGACTCGGCATAAACGTCGAAGCGCAGCTCGGGGGGAGCGTTGGAGACGTTGAAATAGGGCACGCCAGACGTTTCCGCCTGGACCCGTAGGTTACGCTGTTCCTGCACTGCCCCCATGTACGCCGCTTTCGTAACGCAAGCGTTGCGTTTTGAACAGGATCCTCGGCGCAGTCTGTCCCGATATCATGCAGGCGCAGCGAACGCCGCCGCCCGGCGTGTCACCTGGTGTTCGGGGCGGGGCCCGTGCTGGCGCGGCGGATCAGTTCATGCGCGAGCGTCAGTTGCCGCTCGGCGGGCTCCGAGCCGCGCAGGATGCCGACCAGCAGTTCGACCGCGCGTCGTCCGATCATCCCCTTAGGCTGGGCGATGGTCGTCAGCGCCGGATGGAAGAATCGGGCGAGCGGCAGGTCGTCGAAGCCGATCACCGAGACATCGTCGGGACAGGACAGCCCCGCCGCCCCCACTGCGCTGATCGCCCCCAGCGCCATTTCGTCGCTGAAGCAGAACAGCGCGGTCACGCCCTCCGAAATCAGCGTCCGGGCAGCGCGGTGGGCGGAATCGGCCCCATAGTCGCCCTCGCGAAGGTGCAGCCGGTCCTTGAGGCCGTGCCGCTCCGCTGCTCGCAGCGCGCCAGCCAGGCGGTCACGGCTGATCGGGCTGATCGGCGGCCCGGTGATCACACCGATCTCGCGGTGACCGAGTTCGACCAGGTGCTCGATCGCATCGGCGCTGCCCGCCGCATTGTCGATATGGACGCTCGGCACCCCGATTTCCGGGCTGTATTCGCAGCCGTTGACGACCGGCGCCGAGGCACCCTGCCGCGCGACCAGCGCCTCCAGGCTCGCGGGCAGCCGGTGGCCGAGAAAGACGAGCCCGTCGACTTCGCGCCGGGACAGCATCTCGGCATATTGATCCTCGACCTCGGGATCATGCCGCGTGTCGCCTAGCACCACCGCATAGCCGGCATCGCGCGCCGCTTCCTCGGCGCCGCGGATGACGCTGGCGAAGAAGGGATTGGAGATGTCCGGCACCGTCAGCAGGATCTTGGCGGCGCGCAGCGTCCGCAGCGAACGCGCCGCGACGTTGGGCCGGTAATCGAGCGCCTCGACCACCTCCATCACCTTGGCGCGTGTCGCCTCCGCCACCCGCCCGGGTTGGCTGAGCACGCGGGAAACCGTGGCGGTGGAAACGCCCGCGGCCGCGGCGACTTCGATAATCGTAGCCATGCAGATATCCTTGTCGCGTGCGGCGAGCCGTGTCGAGCCCTGCCAATGTAATCCTTTACATCATTACTCCGTGTGCATAGGCTGCGATTCGAACAGCGGCAAAGCCGCATCCGGGGGAGAGGAAGCGAATGGCCGCTGCTGAAGGGATCGCCATGAACAGCACGCAATCCGTATCGGGATTGCTCACGGGGCGCCTCAGCGCGCTGATGTTCATGCAGTTCTTCGTATGGGGCGCGTGGAACGTCACGCTGGGTCTGGTGATGCAGACCGTCGGCGTGGGCAGCCTGATCGCCAACGCCTTTTCGGTCGGCCCGATCGCCTCGATCGTCGGCTCGTTCCTGCTCGGCATGGCGGCGGCACGGTTCCTCAGCCCCAAGATGCTGATGGTGGTGCTGCACCTCGTCGGCGGCGTGCTGCTCTTCCTCCTCCCCACGCTGCTCACGCCCGAGCATGGCGCCAGTTTCGTCTGGCTGCTACTCGGCTACATGATCCTCTACATGCCGACGGTGGGCCTTGCGAACACGATCGCGCTCAAGAGCTTCGGCGAGCGGGTCGATCGCTTCCCCTTCGTCCGCGCGTTCGGCACGCTGGGGTGGATCGTCGCGGGGCTGCTCATCGGCTGGGCGGGCCTGTCGGCCAGCCCGCACATCTTCGAGGCGGCGGGCGTCGTCTCGCTCGCGCTGGGCCTCTACAGCATCACCCTGCCGAACGTTCAGCCCGATGCCCCGCAGGGCAAGAGCCTGGTCGCGGAGGTGTTCTGCACCGAAGCCTTCGGCCTGATGCGCAACCGCTCGTTCCTGGTCTTCATCCTCTGCGCGACGCTGATCTCGATCCCGCTGGCGATGTATTACGCCTATGCCTCGCCCTATGTCGGCGTGGTGGGGATCGAGAATGTCGGCGGCACGCTGGCGATCGGCCAGATGTCCGAGCTGGTCTTCATGTTCTCGATGCCCTTTCTGTATCGCCGCTTCGGAGTGAAGCCGCTGCTGCTCGTCGGCATGATCGCCTGGGCGCTGCGTTACGCGCTGTTCGCGATCGGCGACGGCGGCGCGGGCATCTGGGCGATCTATCTCGGCGTCGCACTGCACGGCGTGTGCTACGACTTCTTCTTCGTCGCCGGCGCGATCTATACCGGCACCATCGCCACGCCCAAGGGCGTCAACGCCCAGGCGCAGGGGATGCTGACGCTGTTCACCTATGGCGTCGGCATGCTGCTCGGCTCGCAAATCGGCGGGCTGCTCTATGCCCAGCTGCCGGAAGGCGCGACCGTGGCCGACTGGCACCAGCTCTGGTGGTACCCGGCGATCGCCGCCGCGGTGATCGCTTTGCTCTTCCAGTTCACCTTCAAGAATCCCGCCAAGGAGGCGCACGCATGACCGCGATGCAGGGCCCGGGCATCTTCCTCGCCCAGTTTCTCGGCGACAAGGCGCCGTTCGACACGCTCGACCACATGGCCGAATGGGCTGCGGGCCTCGGTTATGAAGGCGTGCAGATCCCCTGCGATCCCCGCCTGATCGACCTTAAGCAGGCCGCCGAAAGCCAGGCCTATTGCGACGATCTCCGCGCCCGGCTCGACAAGTTCGGCATCCAGCCGACCGAGCTTTCCACGCACCTCCAGGGCCAGCTCGTCGCCGTGCACCCGGCCTATGACACGCTTTTCGACGGCTTTGCGCCCGCCGAGCTGCACGGCAAGCCCGCCGAGCGCCAGGCCTGGGCGGTCGAGCAGGTCAAGCTCGCCGCGCGCGCCAGCGGACGGCTGGGGCTGAAGGCGCATGCCACCTTCTCCGGCGCGCTCGCCTGGCCCTATGTCTATCCCTGGCCGCAGCGCCCGGCGGGCCTCGTCGAAGAGGCGTTCGCCGAACTCGCCCGCCGCTGGGTGCCCATCCTCGACATATTCGAGGAAGCCGGTGTCGACTGCGCCTTCGAGATCCATCCCGGCGAGGACATCCATGACGGCGCCAGCTGGGAGCGCTTCCTCGCGGCGGTCGACAACCATCCCCGCGCGCGCATCCTGTTCGATCCGTCGCACTATGTGCTGCAGCAGCTCGACTATCTCGACTTCATCGATCGCTACCACGACCGCATCTCGTGCTTCCATGTGAAGGACGCCGAGTTCAACCCGACCGGGCGCAGCGGCGTCTATGGCGGCTATGAGAGCTGGGTGAACCGCGCCGGCCGCTTCCGCTCGACCGGCGACGGCCAGGTCGACTTTATCGGCATCTTCAGCAAGCTCGCCCAGTACGGCTATCGCGGCTGGGCGGTGATCGAATGGGAATGCGCGCTGAAGAACAGCCAGGACGGCGCCCGCGAAGGCGCGCCGTTCATCCGCGACCATATCATCCGCGTCACCGAGCGCGCGTTCGACGATTTCGCCTCGAGCGGCGTCGACAAGGGCGCGATCCGCAATCTGCTTGGGCTGGGAAGCCAAGACGCATGATCCGGCACCCGTTGAAGCTCGGCATGGTCGGCGGCGGCGAAGGTGCGTTCATCGGCGCCGTCCACCGCATGGCCGCGGCGCTCGACGGCGACTGGCGGCTGGCGGCGGGCGCGTTCAGCACAGATGGCGGTAAAAACGCGCGGACCGGCGACCTGCTCGGGCTCGATCCGGCGCGGGTCTATGCAACCTATGACGCGCTGCTCGCGAGCGAAGCGGCGCTGCCGGAGAACGAGCGCATCGACGCAGTGGCGATCGTCACCCCGAACCATCTCCATGCCCCCGTTGCGATCGCTGCGCTGAACGCCGGCTTCCACGTCTTCTGCGAAAAGCCGATGGCGATGAACGGCGACGAGGCCCGCGCCATCGCTGCTGCCGCACAGGCAAGCGGCAAGCACTTCGGCCTCGCCTTCACCTATAGCGGCTATCCGCTGGTCGAGGAGGCGCGCGCCCGCGTCGCCCGCGGCGATTTCGGCGCGATCCGGCTCGTGCAGGTCGAGTATATCCAGGGCTGGCTGAGCGGCCCGCTCGATACCGAAGGCAACAAGCAGGCCGAATGGCGCACCGATCCGGCGCGCGCGGGCCTGGGCGGCTGCCTCGGCGACATCGGCACCCACGCCTTCCACCTCGCCGAACTGGTCTCCGGCCTGCGGGTCGACACGCTGTCCGCCGAACTCGCCACCCATGTCCCCGGCCGGCGGCTGGACGACGACGTCAGCGCGCTGCTCCGCTTCGAGGGCGGTGCGCGTGGCACCCTCAAGGCGACGCAGGTCGCCGCCGGCGAGGAAAACGGGCTCCGCCTGCGCATTCATGGCGAGCGCGGCGGTCTCGAATGGGCGCAGATGGAGCCGAACACGCTCACCCTGCGCTGGCTCGATCGCCCCGCGGAGATCCTGCGTGCAGGCGGGCCCGGCCTGGGGACGAGCACCAGTCCCCTGCTCCGTACACCGGCCGGACATCCGGAAGGCTATATCGAAGCTTTTGCAAATCTTTATCGTGGCTTCGCAGCCATTGTTCGCGGTGATTCGGCCGGCCAGGTGCCGGGCGTCGCGGATGGCCTGCGGACGATGGCCTTCGTCGAGGCGATGATCGCCAACGCAAAGGCCGACACCAAATGGACAGAGATCCTACTCGGAGAGCGTCAATGAAGTTCTGGATGGCACTTGCCGCAACCGCGGCGCTGACGGCGAGCGCGCCCGCCTGGGCGCAGACCGCCGCCCCGCCCGCCTTTGCGGCGTGCAAGGCGTGCCACACCGTCGAGAAGGGCGGGAAGAACGGCGTCGGCCCCAATCTGAACGGCGTGGTCGGCCGCCCGGCCGCCTCGGCACCGGGCTTCAACTATTCGACCGCGCTCAAGAATGCGAAGCTGTCCTGGGATCCCGCGACGCTCGACCAGTTCATCGCCGCGCCGATGAAGAAGGTGCCGGGCACGCGCATGCCGATCGGCATGGCCGATCCGGCGAAGCGCCAGCAGATCATCGCCTATCTGAAAGCGATGAGCGGCAAATGAGCGTGTCGCGCCGCACCGTTCTGGCAGGCGCCGCTGCGGCGCCGCTGGTGGCATCCTCCGCTGCGCGCGGCCAGTCGAACGCGGCGCGCTTCTCGCTCCATTACGCGCCGCACGAAGGCAGCTTCGCCAGCCGCGGCAACCGGCTGGAGCAGATCGCCTTCGCCGCCGACCAGGGCTTCACCGCCTGGGAAGACAATGAGGCGGCCGGCCGCAGCATCGACGAGCAGGTCGCGATGGCCAAGGCGCTGTCCAGCCGCGGCATGAAGATGGGGGTGTTCGTCGCCTCCATGCCGAAATGGGGGCAGTCGCGGCCGATCCTGGGTGCCAATGACGGTGCGGAACGCGAGGCGTTCCTGGCGGACATCCGCGCCTCGATCGATGTCGCCAAGCGGCTGAACGCGACGCGGATGACGGTGGTCACCGGCTTCCTCGATCCCAAGGTGCCGCTCGATATCCAGACCGCCCGCGTGATCGACGTGATGCGCCGCGCCGGCGACATCGTCGCGCCCCACGATATCGCAATGGTGATGGAGCCGCTCAACACCCGCACCAACCATCCGGGCGTCTACATGCAGAGCATCGCGCAAGGCTATGCCGTAGCACGCGGGGCGAACAGCCCGGGGGTGAAGATCCTCGCCGACCTCTACCACGAGCAGATCCAGTCCGGGAACCTGATCCCGACGCTCGACACCTGCTGGAACGAGATCGGCTATATCCAGTTCGGCGACAATCCCGGCCGCAACGAGCCGGGGACCGGCGAAGTGAACTTCACCAATATCGTCCGCTGGCTGCGCCAGCGCGCCTATGCCGGGGTGATCGGCATGGAACATGGCAATTCGATCAAGGGGCGAGCGGGCGAGGAACGGCTGATTGCCGCCTACCGCACCATCGACGCCGTCTGAGGGGAGAGAGAATCATGTCGAGACGCACAAGCGTGCTGCTCGCGGGTCTGGCGGTCCTCGCCGCGACGCCCGCAGCAGCGCAGGAGAAACCGGGGTTCAAGGATACGCCCATCCTGCCGGGCGGCGGGAACTGGCACGTCCATGACTCGGATCGGCCCTATCCCACCGTCGTCACCCCTGCCCCACAGCCGGGCGGCGCGCCCTCGGATGCGGTCGTGCTCTTCGATGGCCGCTCGCTCGATGCCTGGACCGCGCAGCGCACGCTGTGGCCGGTGGCGAACGGCGTGCTCACCGTGCCGAGCCGCGCCAGCAGCGGCGGCGAGAATGCGATGATCACCAGGCAGAGCTTCGGTGACGTCCAGCTTCACCTGGAGTTCCGCTCGCCCAACCCGCCTACCAAGAGCTCGCAGGATCGCGGCAACAGCGGCATCTGGTTCATGCAGCGCTACGAGATCCAGATCCTCGACGGCTATCAGAACCCGACCTATGCCGACGGTACGGTCGGTGGGGTCTATGGCTGGAAGCCGCCGCTGGTGAACCCGTCGCGCAAGCCCGGCGAGTGGCAGAGCTACGACATCGTCTTCGAGCGCCCGCGTTTCGCTACCGACGGCAAGCTGCTGCGCCCGGCCTATATCACCGCCTTCCTCAACGGGGTGCTGGTGCAGAACCACCAGGCGATGCTCGGCACCACCAACTGGCGCCACGTCGCCGAATATACCGCGCATGCCGATGCCCTGCCGATCCAGCTGCAGGACCACGACTCGCCGGTGTCGTTCCGCAACATCTGGGTGCGCCCGCTGCCCGAGGCGGCGATCGCGCAGGACCTTCCGGGAGACTGCAAATGACCATTGATCGTCGCGCCGCGCTCACCGGCGTGCTCGCCCTGTTCGGTGCGGGCGTGTTCGCTCCCATCGCCCGCGCCGCGCAGATGACCGCGACGCAGCTCATTCCCGAGGGTCCGCCCAGCGTGGCCGTGTTCAATCCGGCGCAGCGCGCGCTGATGACCGCGCTCAGCGAACGCGTGATCCCCACCACCGACACGCCGGGCGCGATCGCCGCGGGCGTCCCCGCCTTCATCGAGAAGCTGCTTGCCGACTGGGCGATGCCGGCGGACCGCGTGCCGATCCTCGCCGGGCTCGACGCGATCGAGGCGCGTGCCCAGCAGGACTATAAGGTCGCCGCCACCAAGGCCACGCCGGAGCAGCAGGATGCGCTGCTCACCCTGGCGATGAACGGCGAGATCGCGGGCGGCAAGACCTTCTTCGAGGCATTCCGCCAGCTGGTGATCACGGGGTATTACACCTCGGAAGTCGGGATCACCCAGGAACGCGAATATCTGCCGGTGCCGGGCGAATATAACGGCGCCTTCCCCTATTCCCAGGTCAACAAGGTGTACAGCGCATGATGATCACCCGTCGTACTCTGCTCGCCGGCGCCGGCGGCGTCACTGCCCTCGCGCTGATGGATCGCCTGATCCCGCAGGCCTTTGCCGCGCAGATCCCCGCGGTCGGCATCCAGCTCTACACCGTGCGCGACATCTTCCAGAAGGATCCGGCGGGCACGCTCGAGGCAATCGCCAGGATCGGCTATCGCGAGGTCGAGTTCGGCGGTGGCGGCTATGAGGCCATGGACCCGGCGATGCTCCGCGGCACGATGGACAAGGCCGGCCTGCGCTGCCCGTCGCTGCACATCGGCTATGACGCGCTGCTCGGCCAGTTCGACAAGTCGGTGGCGATGGCCCGCACGCTCGGCGCCAAGACCGTGGTGCTGCCCTACATGACCGACGAGCACCGCACCGAAGCGGGCTGGAACGCGGCGCTGCCGAACTTCACCAAGTTCGCGCGCGAACTGAAGCAGGCGGGCCTCGACTTCGCCTATCACAACCATGATTTCGAGTTCACCAACAAGCCCGGCGGCGTGAGCCTGTACGACCGGTTCCTCAAGGAAACCGATCCCGCGCTGGTGAAGATCGAGCTCGACCTCTATTGGGCGAAGCGCGCCGGCCAGGACCTCGCCGCGCTGGTCGACCGGCTGAACAAGCGGATCTATTCGTACCACGTCAAGGACATGCGCGCCGACGGCAGCATGGCGGCGGTGGGCACCGGCACGATCGACTTCGCGGCGCTGTTCAAGCGGCCGTCGAGCGCGCACGTCCGCCACTTCTATGTCGAGAATGATCAGGCGCCCGCGCCCTATCTTCCGGACATCACCACCAGCTTCAAGACGCTGCAAACGCTGCGCTTCTAACCATAACACTCCCTGGGAGAGGGAAATAAAATGGCTGCAACCAACAGGTTCGACGCGATCGTCATCGGCTCGGGCGTCAGCGGCGGCTTTGCCGCGAAGGAACTCACCGAGAAGGGACTTCGCGTCCTGATGCTCGATCGCGGCCGCATGGTCGAGCATGGCGAGGACTATCCGTACGACGGCAAGCCGGCCTATGACGTGCCCGCCCACAACATCATGCCCAAGCCGCTGCAGGAAAAAGATTATTTCATCGCCAAGCGCGGTTACGTCCAGCCCAGCAACATGGGCTTCTACAATAACGACCGCATGAACCCCTATGCCTTCGACGAGGGCAGCAAATTCTACTGGATCCGCCCCGGCGCGGTCGGCGGCAAGTCGCTGATCTGGGGCCGCTGGAGCTTCCGCTGGAGCCCGCAGGATTTCGAGGCGAACCAGCGCGAAGGGATCGATGGCGCCTGGCCGATCGGCTATGACGATCTCGCGCCGTGGTACGCCAAGGTCGAGGATTATATCGGAGTCTCGGGCTCGCGCGAAAACCTGCCCTATCTGCCGGACAGCAACTTCCAGCCGCCGATGCCGATGAACATCGCCGAGAAGTGGCTGAAGCAGCAGCTGGAAACCAAATTCCCCGGCCGCAAGCTGATCAACACCCGCCTCTCGAACATGACCGAGGACAAGCCCGACCAGGGCCGCACCAAGTGCCAGTTCCGCAACCAATGCGGCAATGGCTGTTCGTTCGGGGCCTATTTCTCCACCCAGGCGGTCACCCTCCCCGCCGCGCGCGCCACGGGCAAGCTGACGCTCCAGTCCGACGCGGTGGTCACCAATATCGAATATGACGCGGCGAAGAAGCGCGTGACCGGCGTCCGCTATGTCGATGCCAAGACCGGCCAGGCCCAGGTGGTGAACGCGGACCTGGTGTTCCTCTGCGCCTCGGCGATGGGATCGAACCAGATCCTGCTCAACTCGCGGCCCGCAGGCAGTGAGCGCAGCCATTTCGACAGCAGCGGCACGCTGGGCCGCTATGTGATGGACCACATCTTCCGCGTCGGCATCGACGGGGAGATCCCGGGCATGACCGACTTCATCGAATATGGCCGGCGGCCGGGCGGCGTCTACATCCCGCGCTTCCGCAACATCGGCGGCGAGGAAGGCGTCGGCTTCAAGCGCGGCTATGGCTATCAGGGCAGCGCCTGGCGCGTGCCGGCCGCGCCGGTGGGCTTCGGCGCATCGATGAAGCACGCCATGCGCCGCTACGGCCCGTGGCGGTTCAGCATGGGCGCGTTCGGCGAGTGCCTGCCCTACAAGGACAATCGCGTTTCGCTGCATGCCAGCAAGGTCGATCGCTTCGGGGTGCCGCTGATGCGCTTCGACGTGACCTTCCGCGAGAACGAGCTGAAGCTGATCGCCGATGCCAAGGTCCAGGGCGAAGCGATGCTGCGCGCGGCCGGCCTCGTCAACGTGACGAGCAACGAGGGCGAGCATGTGCCCGGCGACGCCATCCACGAGATGGGCGGCGCACGGATGGGCGCCGATCCGCGCAGTTCGGTGCTGAACGGCTTCAGCCAGGCGCATGACGCACCGAACCTGTACGTCACCGACGGCGCGCAGATGGCCTCGGCCTCGTGCGTCAACCCGTCGCTGACCTTCATGGCGCTGACGATGCGCGCCGCCGACCATGCCGTGAAGCAGCTGCGCGCCTGATCCGAAGTGGAGCGCGCCAGTGCCGGCGCGCTCCACTTCGGCTTGCGAGCCGGCCGCTTGCGACCGACTCAGCCCGCTCCCCCGCACCCGCGCCCGAACGGCTGTTCTTGCCGAACCCCGCCATTCCCACGTCCATGAGCAGACCGGGAGCCATGTGCCGGAAGACGGCCGTTCAGGAGCCTTGAAGGGCGTCCCGAGGAAGCAGCCCCCAGCGAACGGCGTCAAACTGATGGTGCGGATATCGGCGCAGCCATCGTTGACTCTAAAATCTACATATGTTGATATTTCTCCGCTGGCGTCAGCTTCCGGGGTATTCCCTATCGCGGATGGACGTCGCTGGAGATGCAGCAATGACCTACGCACGAATCGCCATGCTCGCGTTCTTGGCTGGCACGGCCGCCGCGGCTCCGGCGATGGCACAAGTCTCGCCCTTGCCTTGCCCGATGCCGAACCGCGATGCGGGCGGCCGCAGCAACATCCACACCCGCGCCGTCGAGACCAATTTGTTGTCGCCGGTGCGCGCGCCGGGGGACGCGCCGTCCAGCCTGGCAGCGCGCATGCGGCTATATGGCGTACCGGGGATCAGCGTCGCGGTCATCCACCGAGGCCGGATCGACTGGGCCCGCGGCTGGGGCGTGCGGGATACTGCCAGTTGCGCGCCCGTCACGCCGGAGACGGCGTTCCAAGCTGCGTCGATCAGCAAGGTCGCGACTGCCGTCGTCGCGCTCCGCATGGTGGAGCAGCACAAGCTGTCGCTCGACGGCGACATCAACCTGTCCTTGCGCGGCTGGCATCTCCCCGGCGACGCCCATCTGGCTCCGCAGGGAGTCACGCTGCGGCAATTGCTGAGCCACACGGCCGGGCTGGGCGTGCATGGCTTCGCCGGCTACCTGCCCGGAGCGCCCTTGCCGACGACGGTGCAGATCCTGGACGGCGTGGCCCCCGCCAACAGCATGGCGGTGCGCAGCGTGCTGCCGGCGGGCGCACAATTCCAGTATTCCGGCGGTGGCTATGTTCTCACGCAGCTCGCCCTGCAGGATGCGACCGGCCTGCCGTTCGCCGAACTGGTGCAGCGCGAGCTCCTGGGCCCGCTGCACATGACGCGGAGCGCCTTCGCGCAGCCGCCGTCGCCCGACATCCTTGCCGACATCGCCTTCGGCCATGTGGCGGGCCGCCCAGTTCCCGGCAACTATCATGTCTATCCCGAACTGGCGCCTGCAGGGCTTTGGACGAGCGCCGGCGATCTCGCACGCATGCTGATCGACCTTCAGGCGTCGGCCGCCGGCCAGCGGGGACATCGGCTGTCCCCGGCGATGGCGCGGGCGATGCTGACCCCGGTCAAAGACCATTGGGGACTGGGCGTCGAACTCTATACCACCGCGCCCAAACGCTTCGGGCACGACGGGGTCAACGAGGGCTTCCAGTCGTTCATGATCGCCTATGCCGAAAAGGGCGAAGGCATCGTCGCGCTCACCAATGGCGGACAGGGGCGGCGGCTGATCGACGAAGTCGTCCGCGCGGTGGCGACCGACTATGGCTGGACGGACATCGCGCCGCCGGCGGTGCCGGAAAAGCGGCTTCCGCTTGCGGTTTTGGCAAGGGCAGCGGGTCGGTTCGAGGGCGGGGGCCTTTCGGTGCGCCTGGAAGCCCGTCCCGACGGATTGTTCGCCGATGCGGGCGCGCCTAGCCCGGAGCGGCTGGCGGCGCTCTCGCCGACGCGGTTCTTCTCCCATGTGCTGGGCGTGGTGATCGCCTTCGATGCAGAGTATGCAAGCTTCACGATCGTCGAAGGCGGGCCGCCGATGCGCATGGTCCGCTCGACCGCAGCGCCGTCGGCGTCGGGCAAGGACCGTTGACGCAATCGACGCGGCGCCTGCGCTTGACTCTTAAATCTACATATGTTGGTATGGCGTCATGGTTCGTAAACGACAGCCCTCGAAGCAGATGTACCGCCTCCTCGAAGCGCTGTCGGAAGCGCGTGGCGAATGGCGGCATGGGTATGACCTGATGAAGGTCACCGGCCTGTTGTCCGGGACGCTGTATCCGCTGCTGATGCGGATGACGGAGCAGGGGCTCGTCGAGGCCGAGTGGCGCGAGCCCGCACAGCCCGGGCGTCCCGCGCGCCACGCCTATCGCCTGACCTCGGCAGGCGCCGCCCTCGCGCGCGACCTCGCCGGCAGCGCGCCGGGCCAACCGTTCAAGGGAGCGCTGGCATGAAGGCATTGTTCGCACGCGCGCTGCTGCGCCTGGCGGCCGCTTGCCTCGGCGAGCGCAAGCGCGACTGGGCCATGGCGATGGAGGCGGAACTGGAAACAGCGATGGCCGAAGGCGCACCGGTGCAGTTCGCATTCGGGTGCCTTCTCGCCGCAGGGCGCGGCCTGTTCGCGGCCGAGGAAGGACAATTCGTCCTCACCAGCTATGCCGTGGCGATCGGGGTGCTGCTGCCCATGGCCGCGCTGCAGATCGGCTGCGCGCTGTTCGGGTTGCCCTATCTCTATCCCGGCCGGCACGGGCTGGGCGGCGCGATGATCGACGGCGGTCTGCAGGAGAGCCTGCTGCGCGGTGTCTATCAGGCAGCGATCCCGTCGCTGGCGCTGCTGCAGCTATTGATCGGTTTGGGGCACCTGCGGATCGCCTGGGTGGTTCTGGAACGCGATTGGGCGGCAGCACTTCGCTGGGGCAGCCTGAGCCTGGCCGCATCGGCGACGCTGGTGATGTTCATGAGCGTGTTGTTCATCGATGGCCGGCAGGCGCTGCTCCAGGGCGCGGTGCTCGCGATCGAGCTGGCGATCATCGCCAGCGTGGCGCGCTGGCACGCGCATTTCTCGCCCGGTCCGGCGCCCAATCCGGCGCGGTAACCGCGTCGTACGGCAACAGAGTTCGAGACGTTCTTCGGGTGCACCGCCCCGGAGCGTGAGGCCGCATGGCCGCAAGCGGTGCCGTGAAGCGACGCGTTCGTCGCCGCGGAAGCCCCGCCGCACCCTCGGGGCAAGGAGAAGACGTATGCGAACCGCAGTCCTGCGTTCCATCCTGCGCTGTTCGGCGACAGCCTTGTTCGTGATGTCCGCCATGCCGGCCGTCGCGGGGCCGGAGGATACCACCGCCGCCGGCCGGTCCCCCTTCCTCGGGACCTGGGAGCTGGACCTCAGCCGCATGCCGGCCAACTATGGTCCCCCGCCCCGCCGCGTCCTCTACACTTTCGAGGATGCCGGCGCCGGCCACTGGCGGACAACCGTCGACATCACCGCGCCGGACGGCAGCGTCCGCCACATGACGGTACGCTATGCGCGCGACGGATTGGCGTCGGCAGGCGAAGGCGATCTGTCGGAAGCGGACAGCGCCGCGATCAACCAGCCCGCGCCCAACGTGCTGGTCATGAGCCTTTCGAAGAACAAGATGCTGGGCTCGGTGCGGGTATATGCGGTGTCGTTGGACGGCAAGGAAATGACCGAATCTGCCGCTGCGGCGGACTCGGGCGGAGCGCCCTTCGTCAGGAACTTCCATTTCCGCCGCCTGAGGTGAGCCGGCCGCTTGGCCGCGGACGGACGTAACCCCGCCCCGGCCTGATCGGCCAGGCGGAACCGTGGCCGTCGCCCTTCGGCGCGATCAACGCCAATCCTCCTATAGCGGAGACAATCATGAAGTTGTTGGTGCTCCTCAGCGCCGCGCTGCTGCCGGCTTGCGCCAGCGGCACGTCGGCGATGGCATTCCCGCCGCGCATGACAGTCGCCTATCGCGATCTGCGGCTTGATACCGCAGACGATCGCGCCAGGCTGGTACGCCGGGTCGAACGTGCTGCTGCCGCCTTTTGCGAGGCCTACGACCCGATGGACCCGGAGACGAGGTTCGATGCGCGGCTGGCGAGCGGGCGGCACTGCCCCGGCGCCGCCGCTATCCTGCTGGCACAGCATATGCCTGCGGCCGTCCGAAGGGCGTATCGCGCAGGGCGTCGAGAACAAGATGGAAGCCGAATGCCGGTGTTGCGCAAACCGAATTAGCCCGCCCTCGACCGCGCCCGTCCAGGAGCAGAAGCCGCCACGACAGTGCCGGCTTTCCGCTGCTCAGGGGCGGACAAGCGCCTGCCGACAGCGATCATCGGCAGCGCTGAACCATCGCGACGGCGTTCGATCGCGTGCCCGCCGGGCGGCTGGGCGGCCGGGCGGCGCCATGGTCCTTCGATATTCGTGCCTGGGGTGATCCCGCATCCCGGTCCCCGCATCACCCTGGCCGCTAGTCGCGCCGATCCTAAGCGTCACCTGCGCCAAGACGACTGGATGCGAGCCATGTTTCTGCAACGCGCCATGCCCGCTCATCGTCCACATCGATCCATTCAAGATCGCTGCAATCCCTGATGCCAGCGGCCCGCTCGGATGCCAGGCGCCGCATCCCTTCGGTGAGAGAGGGCCTTTCCAATCCGCGGAGTGCATCGAAGAGGCCCTTGCCGACAGCGAAGACGCCGGTATCGAAGCAATCATAGAGCGCCAGGCCCTTGCCGATGCCGACCACGCGGTCGCCGTCCGTCTGAACGCACGTCACATCGTCAAGATCGATCCAATCATTATCGAGCCGACGGTCGATCCCGAGCGACGCACCGCCGCCCGTATCCGTGCCGGCCATTCGCCGATAGAATTGGGGTTCGACCAGATGGTCGCACATCGCAAGGATCGCCTCGGCACCGCCTAGCAGCGGCTCTGCTGCGAGCAGCGACGAGCCGTTGGGATGCCGATGATCTTCTACCCGTACGGTCTCGACGATGATCGGCCAGTCTTGCGCCGCGACGTAGGATTCGATCGTCTCTGCCTCATAGCCGACGACCACGACTGCCCGCGCCAGCCCTGCCTGCGCCATGCCGAACACGGCATGGGCAAGCAGTGTCCGCCCGTCAACGAGGCAGAGCGGCTTGAGCGGGGCGACAGCGCGAAGGCGCGAGCCTTCGCCTGCCGCGAGAACAATGCCGGTTTCGATCATTCCGCCGCAATGGCAATGAAATCATCGACCGCGCGCGCCGCCAGATCATCGGTCATCTGAAAACGCGGATGCTTGCAGAAATAGGCAGATGCCGCATCAATCGGCCCCGCCAGACCGCGATCCTTCGCCAGCTTGGCGCACCGGATCATGTCGATGGCGACGCCCGCACTGTTGGGGCTGTCCTCGACGGAAAGGCGCAACTCGAGGTTCATCGGCACACCGCCGAACATGGTCCCTTCCATCCGCAGGAAGCAGACCTTGTTGTCGTTCTGCCAAGGCACATAGTCGGACGGGCCGATATGCACATTTTCGTCTTCCAGACGCTCCGCAGCGACCGACTGCACCGCCTCGGTCTTCGAGATTTTCTTGGAGGCGAGACGGCGATGATTGGACATGTTGAGGAAGTCGGTGTTGCCACCGGTGTTGAGCTGATAGGTTCGCTCCAGCTTCACGCCCCGCTTGGCGAACAGGTCGGTCAGCACGCGATGCACGATGGTGGCACCGAGCTGCGCCTTGATGTCGTCGCCAATGATCGGCACGCCGGCCTTGGTGAAGCGTTCCGCCCATACGGGGTCGCTCGCGATGAACACCGGAATATTGTTGACGAATGCCACACCCGCCTCGAGCGCGCATTCGGCGTAGAACTCGCTGGCGGCCTGCGAACCCACCGGCAGATAGTTCATCAGCACGTCGGCCTTGGTCTCGCGCAGAGCGGCAACCACTTCCGCCTTGGAGGCCTCCTTCTCGCGGGCAAGCAGGAAGGTCCGGTTATCGTCATAATCCGACATGTGTTCGGCGACGCCGTCAAGAATATGCCCCATCTGCACCTTCGTTCCCGTGGGGGGAACGGTTTCGCAAAAGATGGCGGTGCAATTCGGCTTCGCGAAAATCGCCTCGGACACGTCCTTGCCGACTTTCCGCTGATCAACGTCCCAGGCCGCTACGACGCGGATATCGTTCGGCTTGTAACCGCCTAGGTCCCAATGCATGAGCCCGACTGTCTCATTTGCACCTTCGCGATAATAGGAAAGGCCCTGCACGAGAGAGCTGGCACAATTTCCCACCCCGACGATGGCAATGTTAATGGCCGGCATTACTTGTTACTTCCTTTGATTTGTTGGAAACTATCCTCCGGCACTGTTCTTAGGCGATTCTCGACGATGCGGTGCTGGAAAAGTCCGAAGATGAGGATGATGTTCAGTGGGACGAGTTCGAACCACCAGAACAGGCGTGGATTGCCTGCAAAGCAGGCAAGGAAAATCGCATAGACCCGCACATTGGCGGACAACAGGCTCATCAGCCGCATCGGCCTAGCAGCCAGGGCGCCATAGGTTGCCGCAAGGTCGGAGGGAGCGTGGTGATGCGCCAGCGCGTCATCAAACCGAGCGGCGACGCGATCCAGCATTCCCCAGCCATAATCATAGAGTTGAACGAGCGGGTTGCGGCTGGGGGCAGGACGGGCGATCATCGCCACCGCCTTGCAACGCCGGTGAAAGCGGGCGCGCTCGCTCTCGTACAGGTTGGACTGAACCATATGGGCAACGCCCGCGGCGACCGCCAGTGCCCAGCCTTCCAATGTGCCGATCGACAGGGCCAGCGACACATAGATCAGGATGAAAACGCCATGGTCGCACAACCCATCCAGCACGCGCCCCAGCGGACTGGCGGTGCCCGTGGCCCGCGCGATCATCCCGTCCAACCCGTCAGCGACAAGCCAGCCGACGGACAGCAGCAAGCCGACAATGGCAAAAGCCCAGATTTTCCACTGGGTGTAGGCGAGCGCCGCCGACAGGCCAAGGGCCAGCCCGGCCAAAGAGACCGCATTGGCGGAGATTCCGCGCTTGAGGAACCAGGGCAGAAGGCGGCGTGCCGCTGGATGTATAATCCAGAGATTTGTCGGATCTTCTATCCGACGGTCGCGTGACAGGTCGGGGATGGAAAGCGTCATGAAGCCGTAATCTACGGATTATGGTGTCCGGTTGGCAAGCGATTTGCAGAGGGCCTGCCAGCCGCCGGTCCAGACCGGTGGTTGTGGCGATGGGCTGCATCCGGCGCCCTCATGGCAGCGAATTGGCGGTGACTCTCGCCGGGGTTTGCTGATAAGGGACGATTTGTGTCTGACATAACCCTGTCATGCCGACCTCTCCGGACGATCGGAATGTCGGCCATTGTTGACCCAGTCCCGTTCCGAATCCAGCGAGTCACGCCGCCATGAATGCCAAATAATGGGTGTTTCTACGCTAATGGCGGCAATGCTCCTGATGAGCGACCCTGCGGCGCCGGACGCGGCAGGCACGACCGACGAGTTGATCGCCGTGCCGGTCGTTTCCGTCGTACTGCCCGCAGCAGATGCCGAATCCACATCGTCGCCGGGGCAAGCCACGGTATCGCCGGGGCAAGCCACGGTTCCGCCGACTCCGCCTGCTCCTCAGGTGACCAGCGGCGCAACCGAGCGAACCGAACAGGAAAAAGCGGAAGATGCTGAGATCATCGTCCGCGCCAGGCCACGTCCACCCCGCGAGGATCCTCTTCAGGAAGTGAACCTGAAGACATATGCCGTCGTACAGACGGCTGACAAGCTGGTCGTCGCACCTGCGGCCAAGGCCTATTCCAAAATAATTCCGTCGTTTCTCCGCTCAGGATTACGTCACTTTTTCAATAATTTGAACGAACCAATCGTTTTTTTAAATTATCTCCTGCAGCACAAGATAGGAAAAGCCTTCGAAACGGTTGGGCGCTTCGGAGTCAATTCTACGCTCGGCATCGCCGGCGTAGTTGACGTAGCGAAGAAGGCACCTTTCAAGCTGCCCAAAAGGCGCAACAGCTTTGCCAACACGATGGGTTTCTATGGCGTAAAGCCAGGGCCCTTTCTCTTCCTTCCGCTCGTCGGACCGACGACGGTGCGCGATCTAGTAGGCCTTTCGGTGGACAGGCTGATATTACCCGCGACGGTCGGAAAGCCCTTTAATCGCGTCTGGTATACGTTGCCCGCCACGATCATCGGAACGTTGGACTACCGGGTCGAATTCGACGAAAAGCTGCAATCGTTTCGCGATTCGCCGGACCCATATGCAGCGTCCCGCGCATCCTACCTCCAGTCCAGGCAGGCGGAAATCGACGCGCTGCATGTTCACGGCCATCGCCAGGTGAAGCCGGAGGCGCAATCGGACAAGCCTGCAGAGCCGCCTCTCCCGGATGGCGCCAAATGACCGTTGACGGGTCGTCGCCTGTGACACCCGACGCACAGAACTCCGATGGAAATGAACGCCTCCATCGCGGCGCGCTGGCCGTAGGCGGCGGATTCGCCATCAAGTTCGGGGCGCGCCTGTCGTTCCTGCTGGTGGCCGCCGTACTGTATGGCGCCACGCTCTATGGCGCTTACAGTGTCGCGCTCGCTGTCGTTGAGGTTGCCGTCACGATCGGCGGTGCGGGCATGAAGACCATGCTTTTCCAGATTCTGGAAAATAAGGAGCATTCGACCTCGCCAGGGGACCGTCTGCTCGAAACGGGCCTGATCGTCGTCAGTGTCAGCCTGTTGGTCAGTGCGCTGATTGTCTCCTGCATATTGCTCCTGCCAGGGCTGGGACTTGTTGGATGGACCCTTATCTGGATGGCACCGGTCATCATCGGGCAAGCGCTGCTGGATCTCCTGCTCGCGGCCACACGCTGGCAGGGGCTTGTCCGCTATGAGGTGCTCTGCAGAAGCATCATCGAACCCTATGTGGCCGTTCTGGTATCCGTGGCCGCCTTCTGGTTTGGTGCACCGCAATTCGGCCTTGTGACGGGCTATGCCGCCGGCACGCTTGCGGCAATGGTTTTTGCACTGTCAGGGGTGCTGCGGAGCTTTGACATGCGAGGCGCGACCCTAAGGTCGTCCGGTTTTCAGCAGTTGTTCAGCACGATGCGCCGCAACGGTTGGGTAACGGCGACGGATTGCGTCACCGCGCTTGCAGAGCGGGTAGACCTTTACATCGTGGGCTTGATGCTGGGCGAGGCACCCGCAGGCATCTACGGTGTGGCACGGCAGGTTTGCACCCCCCTTCGGCAGGTGCGCCAGTCATTTGACGCCCTGTTGACGCCCATCGTTGCGCGGGAAGTAGGACTTTTCGGCCTCGATCGCGCGATGCGCACCATTGCCGGCGTGAGCAGGAAGATATTGGATTTGCAGTTGCCGACCTTCCTGTTGATCGCCGGCATGGGAGCGGCGATCCTGCACCTGCTTGGCGGCTCCTATCCTGCCGCCTATGCTCCGCTGCTGATCCTGTGCCTTGCCGAGATTCTGCAGGCCAGCTTCGGCATTGCCGATCTACTGTTTGCGTATCGCGCACCGGGGCACGGGCTTGCGATCACGGTTGCAGGCACAGCCATCGGCATGGTGGCATCCCTCCTCCTCGCGCGCTTCGGGATGGTCGGCATCGCCTTGGGGCTGTTGCTGGGCTATAGTGCCAAGGCATTGATCCGGCGAAGAATGATCCGTTCACACTTCGCCGTTTCCTCCCCGCTACGGCCGCTGATCCCGACAGCCCTCGCTTTCGCTGCTGGCGGAGCTGTGATCCTGGTAGCGGTCGCCAGCTTTGATCTGACATCGATAGTGCCTGCTATTGTCGCCACGGCTGCTGCGGGGGCTATTTTCTTCGCGACGAGAAAATTCGCTGAACGCGGATTCCATCTTCAGATGGCCTGAGGCGTGGATGAACGTGCTCGCTTCCATCTTGGGGGCCGGTGAGAGGTACCCATCCGGTGAGTACCGCGCCGGAATCGCTGAGGATTGCGGGCCCGAGGTAACAACGATCGCGGAAGGCTGAGGCGTAGGGTGAAAGGCTTACCATCCTGAAAACGGACGGTACGGCGCCGGTAGTAGACGGCGCCTCGGCGCTCTACATTCTGGATGGCAGGCAACGGCATCTCGACAGGGAGTCGCGAAACCCACCGGCGCAATCCAGCGGGTGCGAAGGATGTTTCGCCGTTATTTCAATGGCTTAGGAGAAAACTGGCTGGGGCGGGAGGATTCGAACCTCCGAATGACGGTACCAAAAACCGTTGCCTTACCACTTGGCGACGCCCCAACGGGAAGCGGGCTTATAGAGCCTCAGAACAGACGTTCAAGCCATCCGTGCGGGTCTTCCACCGTTCCGCGCTGGATTCCCACCAGCTGCTCGCGCAGCCGTTCGGTCAGCAGACCCGGACCGCCATTGCCGATCTGGAACTCGAAGCCGGTGCCGCGCACCGCACCGATCGGCGTCACCACCGCGGCGGTGCCGCAGGCGAACGCCTCGCGCAGGCGGCCGCTCTTGGCGTCGTCGCGCCACTGGTCGATCGAATAGCGTTCCTCGCGGACCTCCACACCGGCGTCGCGCGCCAGCGTGATCAGCGATTCGCGGGTGATGCCCGGCAGGATCGTGCCGGACAGCGGCGGGGTGGAGATCGACCCGTCTTCGAAAACGAAGAACACGTTCATGCCGCCGAGCTCCTCGACATAGCGGTTCTCGACCGCATCGAGGAAGACCACCTGGTCGCAGCCCTGGCGGATCGCCTCGGCCTGGGCGACCAAACTGCCGGCATAGTTGCCGCCGCACTTGGCAGCACCCGTGCCGCCCGGCGCCGCGCGGGTATAGTGATCGGACACCCAGAGCGTCACCGAAGGCGCGCCGCCCTTGAAATAAGCGCCTGCGGGCGAGGCGATGACGAGGTAGAGATATTCGCTCGCCGGCTTCACGCCGAGGAAGGTCTCGCTCGCGAACATGAAGGGGCGCAGATACAGCGAGGCGCCCTCGCCTTCCGGAATCCAGTCGCGGTCCGCCTGGACCAGCGCGCGGATCGAAGAAAGGAACAGATCCTCCGGCAGCGGCGCCATCGCCATGCGCTCGGCCGATTCGCGGAAGCGGCGGGCATTTTCCTGGGGGCGGAACAGCCCCGCGCCGCCATCGGGCAGGCGATAGGCCTTGAGGCCTTCGAAAATCTCCTGCGCATAATGGAGCACCGCGCAGGCGGGATCGATCTGGAGCGGCGCATAGGGCACGATGCGCGCATCGTGCCAGCCCTTGTCCACCGAATAGCGGATCACCGCCATGTGATCGGTAAAGGTCTTGCCGAAGCCAGGGTTCGCGAGGATCGCCGCACGCGCGTCGCGGTCACGCGGGTTGGTGTGGGCCTCGAATTCGAAATCCAGGATCGTCGCGTCTTCCATCACTCGGTCTTTCTCGTCCCCAGAGCCTCGGGTTGCGCAGGACTAGGCGCGGTGGCAGAAACGGTCAACATGGCTGCCCCAATTCCTGCCTCTCCCCTCTTCCTGCGCGAACCCGAAATCCGGCGCGGCATCGAGCTGCTCTATTTCGGCTATTCGCACCTCACCCGCTCGATCGACGACGGGCTGGCGCGCCAGGGGCTGGGTCGGGCGCACCACCGCGCGCTCTATTTCATCGCCCGCAAGCCCGACCTGACGGTGAGCGAGCTGCTGTCGCTGCTGGCGATCACCAAACAGTCGCTGGGGCGGGTGCTGGGGGAGCTGGCCGAGCGCGCGCTGGTGGAGACGCGGGCGGGCACGCGCGACCGGCGGCAACGGCTACTGCGGCTCACCGACGCGGGTGTCAGGCTCGAATCCGAATTGTTCGAGGCACTGCGCGAAAAAATGGCCGGCGCCTATTCAAGCGCCGGCCAGGGAGCCGTCGGGGGATTCTGGGCCGTGCTCGAAGGGCTGATGCCCGAGGACGAGCGCGGCCGGGTGGCGACGCTGGGGCGCTGAAGGCCCCGGCGCTCCGGAAGACCGTCATCCCGGCGGAAGTCGGGATCCATTCGCCGCTCGATCACGGCAGAAGCCGAGATGGAGGCCCCAATGGATTCCGGCTTTCGCCGGAAGGACGGGAAGGTCGTTCAGGCGACCTTGAAGCCTTCCTTGTTCATCGCGAGGGTCAGCGCCTTGTTCTTTTCCTCGCTCAGCTGGGCGCGGAGTTCGGGGAACAGCTGGTCCTCTTCCTCGCGGATGTGCTTTTCCAGCGCGGCGCGGAATTCCTTCACCTTCTCCAGCCACTTGGGCGAGGTGCTCGGCATGTTTTCGAGTTCATAGAGGAACTGCTTCACATAGCCGTGCTCGGCGTTGAGCTCGTCCGCCTGCTCGGCCTTGCCCGCTTCGCGGAGCGCCGGGTAGATGACGTTCTCTTCCTCGATCGCGTGCTTCACCAGCGCATGCTTGATGTGCGCGAGCAGCATGTTACGGCGGATGGTCGCCTTGTCGTCGGTCGCCTCGAGCGTGTCGAACACCTTGAGCACGGCCTTGTGCTCGGCCTTGAGCGCATCGTCCCAGTTTCCGGCGAGCGCGCTGGGCGCCTGCACCGCCGCCTTGCGGCCGAGCATCGCCAGCAGGCCCAGCGCCGCGCCGCCTGCGGCCGCGCCGGCGATCACGCCCAGGCTGGTGCCGCCGCCGGACTTGGCGGTGTTGGTGGCGTTCGTCTTCGAAGTACGCTTCGCGTCGCGTTCGGTCGTCGTAGCCATATCAGCCTCCGTCGATACAAGAGATCGGAGACTTAACCGTCGGGGATACTAGGCGTTCCGTAGACGAACGCGCTATTTGCGCGCTTCGGCCGCCATTTCGGCATTGCGCCGGGCAGAAGCCGCGAGCGTCGCGCGCAGCAGCGTCTTCAAGGCATCGTCGCGGTCGAGCACGTTGAGGCCCTCACGGGTCGAGCCGCCCGGGCTGGCGACGCGGTCCGCCAGCACCGCCGGACTCTCGTCCGCCGCCGCAGCCATCAGGCCGGCGCCTTCGACGGTGGCGAGCGCCAGCCGCTGTGCCTGGTCCGCCGGCAGGCCCAGCGCCGTACCGGCTTCGGCCAGCGCGTCGACGAAGCGGAAGACGAAACCCGGGCCGCAGCCGGCGAGCGCGGTCAGCGCGTCCAGCATCGTCTCGCTCGGCACCCATTCGACGAGGCCGAGCGGCTGCATCAGCGTCTCGGCGGCGGCGCGTGCGTCGGCATCGTCGCTCGGTGTGGTGAGGCCCACCACGCCCTTGCCGATCGCGACCGGCAGGTTCGGCATGGCGCGGACGACCGTGTTCGCGCCGAGCGCTTTGGCCAGCGTGGCGACTTCGACACCGGCGAGGATGGAGACGAGCAACGGCACGCCCGCGACCACCGGCGCCAGCACGGGTGCCACGGCATGGAGCTGCTGCGGCTTCACCGCCAGCACCAGCGCGGTCGGGCACTCGCCTACGGGCGGGGTGGAGACGTGCCGGACGCCCTCGGGCACCGCCGGGCTGCCCGGATCGATGACGGTGATCGCGGCGGGATCGATCCCTGCCCCTGCCCAGCGGCGGAGCATCGCCCCGCCCATATTGCCGGCACCGACCAGCCAGATCCGCTCCAGCAGCGCCATGTCAGGCCTCGCCCTGCGTCTCGATCAGCGCGGCGGCGATCGCCTCGCTCGGCGTCTTGCCGCCCCACAGCACGAACTGGAAGACGGGGTAGAAGCGCTCGCACTCGTCGATCGCGCTTTCCACCAGCAGCTCGGTCTGGGCGAGGGTCAACGATGCGCCCTCGTCGCCGTCGATCAGCGCAGCGTGGCGGAAGAGGAGGATGCCGGTCGAGGACCAGAGCTCGAAATGGCCGATCCACAGCTGTTCGTTGACCAGCCCGATCGTCTCATAGACCGGTCCACGCCGTTCCTCGGGCACGCGCACGTCGGGGAAGCCCATGAACTGCAGCACGCCGTCGTCCTCGCGCCAGATCGCGCGGAGTTCGTACTGGGTCCAGCTGCCCTTCACCTTGGCGACGATCTCGTCGTCCTCGCGCTCATGGGACCAGCCATGCGCGGCGAAATAGGTTTCGAGCATATCGATGGGCGCGGCGGCGTCGCGGTCGAATTCCGCTTCGTCTAGCATGCCCATGTCGTCCCCGGTCGTGTAGCCATGCCCGCTAGTGCCAAGCACGCGGACGGGGCACAAGCTTGCGCCTGCGCCCCGCCGTTTAAAGCTGTGGACAAGGAAAGACCGGCCAGCGTCACGCGTTCCCTTGCGGCGCATCGATCGGCGCGGCGCCGCCGCCGAGTTTGGCTTCCAGCGCATCGAGGCGCGCCTTCAGCGCATCGGCCTCGTCGCGCGCCGCGGCGGCCATCGCCTTTACGGCTTCGAACTCGTCACGGGCGACGAAGTCCAGGCCGCCGATCCACTCGCGAGCGCGTTCGCGCGCACCGGATTCGGCCTCGCGCGCCACGCCGGCGAAGGTGCCGGCGGCGCCGTTCACCATCTTCACCAGATCATCGAACAGGCGGTTGTCGGTCTGCATGTCAAAAAACCTCAGTCAAAGCGTGTCGAGGCCGATGTGGGCGTTCGTGCGCGCCGACGCAATCTTTTCCGCATGCGGATTCAGATCGCGGACCTGCGAAAACAGCACGCTCGCGAAGCACACCCAGGCCAGATAGGGCAGCAGCATCAGCCCGGCGAGCGCGCGGACCCGCCAGAAGGCGACCATCGTCACCGCCACCAGCACCGCAAGCGCGACGATCACGATCAATGCGAGATCGAGCATGTGAAAACGGAAGAAGATCGGCGACCAGGCGAGGTTCACCGCCAGCTGCACCACGAACAGCCCGACCGCCGCCGTCCGCCCACGCGCCCCGCGCGCGCTGAGCACCAGCGCGAGCGCCAGCCCCATCAGCACGTAGAGGATCGTCCAGACAACGGGAAAGGCGATGTTGGGCGGCTGGATCGCCGGTTTGGCGAGCGCCGTGAACCATGGATTCTGGTCCCCGGCGGGCGCAACCAGCGCCGATCCGAAGCCGAGCAGCACCACCAGCGGCACCGTCGCCAGCGCGCGGCGCCAGAAGCCACGGCGCAATTGCGCCTTCGATGCCAGTGCGTTCACCCGATCTCCCCTGTTCTCGTTGTCGGTTCAGCGCCACGGCCTAGGCGATTGTCGAACATCTGCAAAGACGTCCCGGGCGCCGCTGGGGCACGTGCGCGTGACGACCCGAGGCGCATGGACACATGCCCCGGTCCAGTACAACGACAGTGGAACGAAATGAAATCGATGGCAGGACACCTTTCCTGACAGATGTCGATGCTTTCTTCTTGAAACAATGGCGAAGTCACGGCAACTTTCCTTCATGACCTTTCCCGCCCTGCTCCTGTCGCTCGCCGTTCCCGCCGCGCCTGCCCAGGTGCTGCCACCGCCGCCCGACTCGGTCGCGGTGCAGGCGAATGCCGCGCGAAAGCTGTTCCTGATCGAGCCGACCGCCGGTGCGGCGCGCTGCGACGGCGGGCCGGCAGCGCTGGTGCGAGGCGAGGCGCCCTTCCCGGTCGCCGCGCTTGGCAGCGGCGGGACTGCGCCGCTGCCCGTTACCCTCAGCTTCCGGATCGATGCCAGCGGCCGGCCGCTCGCCATCAAGCGAACCGATAGCGCCGAGTGGCGTTCCAGCCGCCTTTACTATTCGGATGGCGACGTGATTCCGGCCTTTGCCGCCTCGCGTTTCGCGCCGGGCGAGCGCAACAACTGCACGATCCGCTTCGAACCGCGAATAGTTGCCGCGAGCGAGGCGCCGTCCCCTGCGGCGATGCGCTATTTCGTCGCACCCCATGCGCGGCTGCCGGGCGAACAGGCATTGTTCCGCCGCTTCCACCCGACCGACACCAACTGCATCGCTGCCGGCACCCCCAAGGTGCGCCTCCGCGCCTACCCCGCCTTCGAGGACATTGCCGTTGCCCCCGGCAGCTGGACCTATGCGATGGCCGCGTTCGACATCGACGCAAAGGGGCGGCCGGTGCACGTGCGGATCATCGGCTCCGACGGAAACGCAGCACTGGATCGCGCGACCGTTCGGGCGGTGGAGCGGTCGCGCTTCGCCCCCGAGGCGCGGCACGGCTGCACCTATCCCTATTATCGTCGCAGCGAAGACACGCTCGCCGCACCCACGCCGCCCGACCAGGCCAGCTTCCGGCCTGCGGGCGCGCAGTGCCCGGGCGGGGATACGGGCTGGACGGGCATGCCGAAACTGCAATTCCCCGCCGGCTTCGCCGAACGACGGATCGAAGGCTGGGCGATCATCGGCTATGACGTGGCGCCCTGGGGACAGACCGGCAATGTCCGCGTGCTCGCCGCCGAGCCGGCTGCGGCCTTTGGCGAGAAGGCACGGGAAATCGTGATGCAGGCGCGCCAGGCGCCTTCGGCAAGCGGGCGTGGCGGATGCATCGACATCGTGCGCTTCGTCATGCCGAAGAAGGACAAGGAGCAGTCGGAAGACGACAGCTGATCGACGCGGCACCGGGAATAGGCCACGGCGCATGCGGGGCCGGGCTCAGGCCGAGTTGCCCCGCACCGCCCCGATCAGGAACTCCACATTGCCTTCGGGCCCGGTGATCGGGCTGCGCGTCACGCCCAGCACCTGCCAGCATCTGCCTTCCAGCCAGGCCGCCACTTCGGCGCAGACCCGCTCGTGCACGGCTGGATCGCGCACTACCCCGCCCTTGCCGACTTCTTCGCGGCCTGCCTCGAACTGCGGCTTGATCAGCGCCGCCAGCCGCGCCTCCGGCCGGGTGAAGCCCAAAGGCACGTCCAGCACCTTGGCCAGGCCGATGAAGCTCGCGTCGCACACCACCAGGTCGATCGGCTCGGGAATATGCGCGGGTGTGAGGATGCGCGCGCTGGTCTGTTCGTGGACCACGACCCGCGCGTCCTGCCGCAGCTTCCAGGCGAGCTGGTTGGTGCCGCTGTCCACCGCATAGACGCGCGCCGCGCCGTTCGTCAGCAGCACGTCGGTGAAGCCCCCGGTCGAGGAGCCGACGTCGATCGCCACGGCGCCGGTCACGTCCCAGCCGAAATGCTCCAGCGCATGGGCGAGCTTGATACCGCCGCGCGACACCCAGGGGTGATCGCGACCGCGCACCTCCAGTGCCGCATCGTCGGCGAGCATCTGGCCCGCCTTCTCGATCTTGCGCTCGCCGGTAAAGGCGAGCCCGGCCATGATGAGCGCCTGGGCCCGCGTGCGGCTTTCGGCGAGCCCGCGGTCGACGAGCAGTTGATCGGCGCGAAGCTTTGCCATGCCGCCCTTTAGGCGCGGCCAACGCCCCGGCGCAACCGCTCCTCCATTCGGCGCAAGGCTTATTGCCCACTAATCCGGTAGGGATTATAGAAGAAGTCCGGCCAGTCCCTCCAAGGACCAAGGAGAGGAACGCAATGACGATCTTTTCGCCGATCGATGATCGCTCGCCGATCATCCTCACCGTCCCCGGCCTCGGCGGCTCCGGGCCGTCGCACTGGCAGACGCTGTGGGAACAGTCCCGCCCGGACACGCACCGAGTCGAACTCGGCATGTGGGACACGCCCCACCGCAACGCCTGGGTGACCAAGCTCGACCAGGCGATCCGCCAGGCGCAGGCACCGGTGGTGCTCGCCGCGCATAGTCTGGGCTGCCTTGCGGTCGCCTGGTGGGCGACGCTCGCCGGCCAGACGTTCGGAACGCCGGTCGCGGGCGCACTGCTGGTTGCCCCGGCCGATGTCGACCGCGACTCGGCACCTGCGGAGTTGCACGCCTTCCGCCCGACGCCGGCAACCTTGCTCCCCTTCCCGAGCGTGGTGGTGGCGAGCAGCGACGATCCCTGGATGTCGATCGACCGGTCCGAGGATCTCGCCCGCGGCTGGGGCAGCCTGTTCGTCGATGCCGGTCCGCAGGGCCACCTCAACGCCGCCAGCGGCATCGGCTGGTGGGAGGAGGGACAGGCGCTGCTCGACCGGCTGCTCGATACCGCCGCCGAGCGCAGCGGAAGCGTGCGGACCACGGCCGAGGCGCGCTCGTTGCTGGCGGTGCATGCCACCGATGCGGCGCAGGCGCATTATCTCGGCAACGCTTCGCCGAAGGCCGCACAAAAGACGATCAAATCGACGCAGGCACACTGGTAAAATGAAGGAGGACGACCTATAATAATCAGCATGGGCATGGTCGGGTGACGTACCCTAGAGCGTCATCCGGCCTACCCTTTCCGCATGCCCTCCGTCTTCACCAGTTCGCCATATAATTGGTGAAGCGCGCTTGCAATTATTGCAATGCTGTACGTGAACGCCCGGGAATCTGCCAAGGGAGGCTCCAGCCGACCGTCGCACCGATCCGGTGTGGCGCTGAAGCCGCCGCCATTTTGCCGATTCACCATGAAATCGCGCCATGATATATTGTACCTCCTGCCCGAGGCGACTATATGGCGGCAATGTCGCTGAGTACTCCCATAGCCCGCTGGTGGGCGGGCCTGGATGGCGCCTTTGATCGCATCGCGATCGGGATCAGCGGATTGTGCCTCATCCACTGTATCGCGACCACCGTTCTCCTCACGCTCCTGTCGACCGCCGGCGGCCTGCTGAACCCCCATATCCATGAATATGGCCTGGCACTGGCGATCGGCTTCGGCATCTATGCGCTCGGCCGCGGCATCCTGCATCACGGCTATATGGCACCCGCGGTGGTCGGCGCCTTCGGGCTGGGCATAATGGGCGGCGCACTGACGCTGCCGCATGGCGGGTTCGAGACCTTCTGGACGCTGGTCGGCGTGTCGCTTGTGGCGCTTGGCCACGACCTCAACCGCCGCGCCACCTATTGAGCCCGGCCCGGCCGCTGCTTGCCGGAACCGACCGCAGCCCCTAGATCGAGACCCATGTCCGCGCATCATCATCACGAACACCAAGGTGCCGATCTCACCAAGGCGGCCCGCACCCGGCTGGAAGAGGCCGGCGAGCAGTGGACGGCGATGCGCGAGCGCGTGTTCGAGGCGCTGGCCGGGTTCGAGAAGCCCGCAAGCGCTTATGACATCGCCGAAGCGGTCTCCAAGGCCGAGGGTCGCCGGGTGGCGGCCAACAGTGTCTACCGCATCCTCGATCTGTTCGTCGGTTCCAATCTGGCCCGCCGGGTGGAAAGCGCGAACGCCTATGTCGCCAATGCCCATCCGGAATGCCTGCACGACTGCATCTTCCTGGTGTGCGACAGCTGCGGCCAGACCACGCATATCGACGACGATTCGATCACCAAGAACGTCCGCTCGGCCGCACGGCATGCCGGATTTTCGCCCGTCCGCCCCGTCATCGAGGTGCGCGGCAAGTGCGGCAAGTGCGACTGACCTGACCAACAGACCGTTCGACTTGAGACTAACACTGCGCTAACAAAGCCCATGGCTGACCTACCCAAGACGCCGCTGCTCGACACGGTCGACACGCCGCAGGACCTCCGGAAGCTCGCCCCCGCCCAGCTGCGCCAGCTGGCCGACGAGCTCCGCGCCGAAACCATCAGTGCGGTGGGTTCCACCGGCGGACATCTCGGCTCCGGCCTCGGCGTCGTCGAGCTGACGGTGGCGATCCACTATGTGTTCAACACCCCCGACGACCGGCTGATCTGGGACGTCGGGCATCAATGCTATCCGCACAAGATTCTAACCGGCCGGCGCGACCGGATCCGCACGATCCGCCAGGGCGGTGGCCTGTCCGGCTTCACCAAGCGCAGCGAGAGCGCGTATGATCCGTTCGGCGCGGCGCACTCGTCGACCTCGATCTCGGCGGCGCTCGGCTTCGCCACGGCGAACAAGCTGAAGGGCGTGCCCGGCAAGGCGATCGCGGTGATCGGCGACGGCGCGATGAGCGCCGGCATGGCCTATGAGGCCATGAACAACGCCGAGGCGGCCGGCAACCGGCTGATCGTGATCCTCAACGACAACGACATGTCGATCGCGCCGCCGGTGGGCGGCCTCTCGGCCTATCTGGCGCGGCTGATCTCCTCGTCCGAATATCTCGGCCTGCGCGAGCTGGCCAAGCGCTTTACCCGCAAGCTCTCCCGCCGCCTGACCGCGGCGGCCGGCAA
Source organism: Sphingomonas pituitosa NBRC 102491 (assembly GCF_001598435.1). GTDB lineage: Bacteria > Pseudomonadota > Alphaproteobacteria > Sphingomonadales > Sphingomonadaceae > Sphingomonas > Sphingomonas pituitosa. The sequence continues at coordinate 12,374 of NZ_BCYY01000013.1, read as the reverse complement.
GGCGGAGGAATTCGCCCGCGGCATGGCGACCGGCGGCACGCTGTTCGAGGAACTGGGCTTCTATTATGTCGGCCCGATCGACGGCCACAATCTCGAGCACCTGATCCCGGTGCTGGAGAATGTGCGCGACGCCGAGGAAGGCCCGATCCTGATCCATGTCGTGACGAAGAAGGGCAAGGGCTATGCCCCGGCCGAAAAGGCGGCGGACAAGTATCACGGCGTCCAGAAGTTCGACGTGATCACCGGCGCCCAGGCCAAGGCACCTCCGGGCCCGCCGGCCTATACCAAGGTCTTCGCCGACGCACTGCTCGCCGAGGCGGAGCGCGATCCGGCCGTCTGCGCGATCACTGCCGCGATGCCCTCCGGCACCGGGCTGGACAAGTTCCAGGCGACCTTCCCCGATCGCACCTTCGATGTCGGCATCGCCGAACAGCACGCCGTCACCTTCGCGGCCGGCCTCGCCGCGCAGGGAATGCGGCCGTTCTGCGCGATCTACTCCACCTTCCTGCAGCGTGCGTACGACCAGGTGGTGCACGATGTCGCGATCCAGAACCTGCCGGTGCGCTTCGCGATCGATCGCGCCGGGCTGGTTGGTGCCGACGGCGCGACCCATGCCGGCAGCTTCGACGTGACCTACCTCGCCAGCCTGCCCAATTTCGTGGTGATGGCGGCCGCAGACGAGGTCGAGCTCGTCCACATGACGCACACCGCCGCGATGCACGACAGCGGCCCGATCGCGCTGCGCTACCCGCGCGGCAACGGCATCGGGCTGGAACTGCCCAAGGTTCCGGAGCGGCTGGAGATCGGCAAGGGTCGCATCGTCCGCGAGGGCAAGAAGGTCGCGATCCTGTCGCTGGGCACCCGCCTTGCCGAGGCACTCAAGGCCGCCGACACGCTCGACGCCAAGGGCCTTTCGACCACCGTCGCCGACCTGCGTTTCGCCAAGCCGCTGGACGAAGACCTGATCCGTCGCCTGCTCACCACGCACGAAGTGGCGGTGACGATCGAGGAAGGTTCGATCGGCGGCCTCGGCGCGCATGTGCTGACGCTCGCCAGCGACACCGGGCTGATCGACGCAGGCCTCAAGCTGCGCACCATGCGCCTGCCCGACGTGTTCCAGGACCAGGACAAGCCCGAGAAGCAATATGACGAAGCGGGCCTCAACGCCGCGCACATCGTCGACACGGCGCTCAAGGCGCTGCGCTACAACGAGGCCGAACTGGCCGACGGGGTGCGGGCGTAAGCATCTAACTCCTCCCCGGCACGGGGAGGGGGACCATTCGCGCCAGCGAATGGTGGAGGGGCCGCGCCGCGAGGCGCGGAACGCTGTCAGCTGAGGGCCACCGCCGCGTGCCGCGGCGGCCCCTCCACCACCGCCTTCGGCGGCGGTCCCCCTCCCCGTTCCGGGGAGGATCTAGGTCCCGCCCCACCTTGAACCTCCAACATGCACATGTTATGTACATGTGCATGGCAACGCAGCTTCCAGAGACCCGCTCCAGCCGTGTCGTCGTGCTGGTATCGCCCGAGGAAAAGCGGCGCATTTCCGCCAATGCGGAAGCCGCCGACATGACGGTCAGCGATTTCATGCGCACCGCCGCCGAACGCTATACCGAACCGACCGAGGCAGAAATGGCGCTGATGCGCGACCTGCTCGCCCAGCTCGAAGCCGCCAATGCCCGTACCGATGCGGCCTTTGCGCAGCTCGACCATGCCCGCGCCGCGGCCGCACAGTTCGACGAAGACGCCTATCGCGCCCAGATGCGCGAGCAGCTGCTGGCCGATTCCTCGATCGACTGGAATGCGCTGTCCACCGCCCTTTCCGGCTGGGCCCGCCAGTGAGCTTCTGGACCGATGCGTTGCGCGCCCTCCAGCAGGTTGCGCTGCTCCAGCACAAGGTCGAGCAGGCGCTGACCACCGCCGAGGAGGCCCGCCGCCACTCGATCGAGACGCGCGAGCGGGTGATCCGCCTCGAAACGCTGATCGACATCGCGATGAAGCGCCAGCCGGGACCGCCGCCTACGCCCCCGGCCCTTCCCGAAAGTCCATCGGCCGGCAGCTAGCACCCGCTTCCCCCACGGCCTACATCGCGGTACGTGCTCAAGATGACCGTTCTGCCCCTCACCGCCCACCCCCGCGCGCTCGCGCACTGGCTGTTCGTCGTCGCCGCGATGATCGTGACGATGGTCGTTGTCGGGGGGATTACCCGGCTGACCGAATCCGGCCTGTCGATCACCGAATGGAAGCCGATTTCCGGCATCCTTCCGCCGCTCAACGACGCGCAGTGGCAGGCCGAGTTCGATCACTACAAGCAGATCGGCCAGTATCAGCAGCTCAACCAGGGCATGACGCTTGCCGGGTTCAAGGGCATCTTCTTCTGGGAATATGTCCATCGCCTGCTCGGGCGGCTGATCGGCATGGTCTTCGCGCTGCCGCTGCTGTGGTTCGCGATCCGGCGCCGGATCCCGCAGGGCTATGGCTGGCGGCTGGTCGCGCTGCTGGCGCTGGGCGGGCTGCAGGGCGCGTTCGGCTGGTGGATGGTCAAGTCCGGCCTCAACCACACGCGCACCTCGGTCAGCCATTTCTGGCTGGCGACGCACCTGATGACCGCGCTGTTCACGCTGGGCGGCATCGTCTGGACGATGCTCGACCTGCGCGCGCTCGCCGCCAACAACGCCGAGCGCCCCGCCCGCCTGACCGGCATCGGCGCGGGCGTGCTGGTGCTGCTGACGATCCAGCTCTTCTACGGCGCACTGGTCGCCGGGCTCGACGCGGGGCTGGTCACCAACCAATGGCCGCTGATGAACGACCGCTTCTTCCCCGGCGTGAGCCAGATCGGTGAGAGCCCGCTCCACGCCGCCCTGTACGATCCGGCGATCGTCCACTTCATCCACCGCTGGTGGGCCTGGGTTGCCGTTGCCGGGCTGATCGTGCTCGCCCGCAAGGCGAAGGCGGCGGGCGATCGCCGTGCCTCGATCGCGATCCATTCGGCCTTCGGCATCCAGATCCTGCTCGGCATCGCGACGGTGATGACCGGGGTGAACCTCCACCTCGCCGCCACCCACCAGCTGGTCGGCGCGCTGCTGGTCTGCGCCACTGTCTGGGGCGCCCACGCGATCGGCCGCGCGCGGTGAGCGACACCGCGCTCCTCTACGTCACCTTCGCCAGCCGCGCCGATGCCGAGCGCGTGGCGGAGACGGTGCTGGCGGAGCGGCTGGCGGCCTGCGTCAATATCCTCGCGCCCTGCACCTCGATCTATCGCTGGCAAGGCGGCATCGAGCGGGGCGAGGAAGTCCCCGCGCTGTTCAAGACCCGCCCCGCCCTCGCCCTGCGCCTGCGCGAACGCATCGCGGCGCTCCATGGCTATGACCTCCCCGTGATCGAGCAATGGCCCGTCGAGGTGGGCAATGCCGTCGCCCGCTGGATCGCCGACGAGACCCGCTGAACCGACGGGTATTATTTTACCCGTCAGCAAACCCACGCATTTCTTGACTTTCGGGGCCCATATCGTCAGAGGGGCATCAATCGCGCTGCCGGCAACGGTGGCGCGAATGCATTTCCTACGCGAAAGGTCACAGGCCATGAAGGCGCTGATGAAGACCACCAAGTCGGCGAAGCCGGCCGAGGTGGAGAAGAAGTGGCACATCGTCGACGCCGAAGGGCTTGTCGTCGGTCGTGCCGCGGTGGTGATCGCCAACGTCCTGCGCGGCAAGCACAAGACCAGCTTCACCCCGCACGTCGATTGCGGTGACAATGTCATCGTCATCAACGCGGACAAGATCCGTTTCACCGGCAAGAAGCTCGGCCAGAAGGTGTACTACAAGCACACCGGCTACGCAGGCGGCATCAAGGGCGTCACCGCTGCCAAGGTTCTCGAGGGCCGCTTCCCGGAGCGCGTTCTGGAGAAGGCCGTGGAGCGCATGATCCCGCGCGGCCCGCTCGGCCGCCAGCAGATGCGCAACCTGCGCATCTTCGCCGGTTCGGAGCATCCGCATGAAGCCCAGAACCCCGAGGTTCTCGACATCGCCGGCATGAGCCGCAAGAACAAGGTGGGTGCATAATGTCTGACAACCGCCAGTCGCTTTCCGACCTGGGTGCAGCGCTCGGCCAGCCGGCCGCCGCGCCGACCGAAGGCCAGGCCGCCGCTCCGGCTGCCGCCGCTGCCGAGGCCTATCTGGCCGGCGAAATCGCCGAGCCGGCCGCCCCGACCATGCCGCTGCGCCCGCAGGAGCTGGACCAGTATGGCCGCGCCTATGCCACCGGCCGTCGTAAGGACGCCGTTGCCCGCGTGTGGCTGAAGCCCGGCACCGGCAAGATCACGATCAACGGTCGTGACCAGGAAATCTATTTCGCGCGTCCGACGCTGCGTCTCGTCATCAACCAGCCGTTCGGTGTCGCCGAGCGTGAGGGCCAGTATGACGTGATCTGCACCGTCAAGGGCGGCGGTCTCTCGGGCCAGGCCGGTGCCGTGAAGCACGGCATCTCGCAGGCGCTGACCAAGTATGAGCCGGTGCTGCGTGCCCCGGTGAAGAAGGCCGGCTTCCTGACCCGCGACAGCCGCGCCGTCGAGCGTAAGAAGTACGGCAAGGCGAAGGCCCGTCGTAGCTTCCAGTTCTCGAAGCGCTAAGCGTCTCGGCTTCGGCCAAGGAACAAGGGGCGGTCCGGCAACGGGCCGCCCTTTTTCGTTGCCGGCACCAGGGCCGGCCAGCATCAGCCCGGAAGTCGACGCTTGCGCGCATCGCACCAGCATCGCGCGGGCACGCGATTGCGAACGGCATCCTGTTGCGCTACCCAAAATGGTGCAGTGCACACGCGCGCCGAGGTCGGTGGAAATCACCCGCCCCGAGCCTTGGCTGCGAGGGAGCCGGTCAATTGCCGTCCAAGATGCTTTCGAGAGGCATTGGTTCCACGGTAACTGCCGCACTGCGCAACCGGTCGATCGCAGTGACGGTTAGACCGGAACCGTAACGATCCCCGTCAATCCGTCATCTTGCACATTGATGAAGATCATCCCGCTCTGGGACAGGCCTTCCTTAAAAATTTCCTTTCCCGTAAAGCTTGGGTGCAACGCGGCACAACCTGCGGGCGGGGAATTCAGACATGCGACGGATATGGACGGCGGCTGCGCTTGGCGCGGCGGGCCTGCTGTCGGCTTGCGACGGCGGCAGCAGCAACATGAATCTGGCGGACAGCCGGATGACCAGCGGACTGGTCGATCTGACCGCCGCCAACGCCGGGCTTTCCCCGGCGCAATCCCAGGTGACGGACGGCATTCGCCTCGCACGGCAAACGACCTTCGGGCCCACGCCGGAGGTTCTGCAGCAGATCTCCAAGCTGGGGACGGAAGGCTGGCTCAACGAGCAGTTCGGCGCACGCGGCAGCACCTATGCCGACCTTGCGGTGGCGCGGCGATCCGATTTTTGCAAGGATGCGACCTGCTCGCACCGCTATTTCAGCCGGACCGCGGTAGCGATGCGCTTCTACGCCAACGCCGTTTCCGCGCCGGACCAGTTGCGCCAGCGGGTGGCGTTCGCGCTGGCGCAGATGATCGTCGCCTCGGAGGCAGAAGTACGTTCGGCCGCCGGCATGGCCGCGTTCAACCAGCTGTTCTTGGACAACGCCTTCGGTAACTACCGCACGCTGCTGAAGGCCGTGACGCTTTCCCCCTATATGGGGCTGTATCTGAACATGGCGGGCAGCAGCAAAGCCGCGCCGTCCGAAAACTACGCCCGCGAACTGCTCCAGCTGTTCTCGATGGGACCCAATCAGCTCTACCCGAATGGAACGCCGCGCCGTGATGCGAGCGGCGGTACCATCCCCAATTACGGGCCCGACGACATTCGCGGCGTCGCGCGTGCGCTCACCGGCTGGGATCGCGCCAAGATCGGCAATGCCTCGATCTACGACACCCAGGCCGGCGACGACGTGAAGCCCATGATCGCCTTGCCGGATCGCTACGACGCCGATGAAAAGCGGTTCCTCGGCACCCGCGTTCCGGCCGGCGCAAGCCCGGCAGCGAGCGTGGATGCCGTGGTGGACGCGGCGTTCAACCACCCCTCCACTGCGCCGTTCGTGTCGCGCCACCTGATCGTCCATCTGGTGACAGCAAATCCCAGCCCCGGCTATGTCGGGCGTGTTGCCGCCGTGTTCGCGAACAACGGCCAAGGCGTCCGCGGCGACCTCAAGGCAGTGGTGCACGCGATCCTCACCGATCCCGAGGCGCGCACTGCCCCGCGCGCCGACCGCGGCAAGCTGAAGGAGCCCGTGCTCGCCATGGTCAGCCTTGCCCGTGCGATCGGGATCACGACGGACGGCTATGCCTTCGCCGGGCGCGACACGGGCCTTGGCCAGCCGGTGATGCGCGCGCCTTCGGTGTTCAATTTCTATCCCATCGACTATCCGCTGCAGGGCAGCAACACCTTGTACAATCCGGCGTCGAAACTGCTCAACAGCAGCACCGTCATGCGCCTGCACAACATGATGTATGACTGGACGGTCCGCACGGAATCCTCGGTGACCGAGTTCAACGCGCCCGTCGGTCTCGGCGCTGCCTCGGGCACCAGGTTCGCCTGGGCGACCTGGGAGTCGTTTGGCGACAATGTGGAAGCGATGATCGCGGCGGTTGATGTGTTGTTGCTAGGCAATAGCATTACGCCAGCCCAGCGCGTCACGCTACGCAACGCCGCGCTGGCCATCACCGACAAGGATGCCCGCACCCGCGCCCGGAAGCGCGCCAAGCTCCTGCTGTACCTCGCCTCCACTAGCCCCAAATTCCTGGTCGACCGGTAAGGAACCGATCCGATGACGCTTTCCCGACGCGATTTCGTCCGGCTGACGGCCGGCACCGGCGCTCTTGCCGCCATGGCGCAGCTCGGCCGCACCGCTGCGATCGCAGCGCCCAGCGGCGGATACCGGGCGATGGTGGGCATCTTCCTCTACGGCGGCAACGACGGATGGAACATGGTGGTGCCCACCGATGCCCGCCACGTCGCCTATGAGGCTGCGCGCGGCGCCATTGCGCTGCCGCGCAACACGCTGACGCCGCTGACGAACAGCAGCTACGCCCTGCACCCTGCGATGGCGGCGCTGCGCCCGATATGGGACGAAGGCGCGCTGTCGCTGGTCCTGAACACCGGCACGCTGTTCGCACCGCTGAACAAGCAGACCTATCAGTCGCGACCCGACCTGCGCCCTGGCAATCTGATGAGTCACGCGGACGAGCAGGCCCATTGGCAGGGCCTTCGTGCCCGGGATACGGCCAGCGACGGGTTTCTCGGCCGGATCGCCGATCGCATGCCGGGCGGCCGCCTGCCCCCCTTGATCTCGCTGAGCGGTTCGACGCTTGCCGTGATCGGGAGGCAGACCGTGCCGCTCGTGGTGCCTGCCTCCGGTCTGCCCAGCCGCATCGGGTATAATGAGCGTGACACCGCGAAAAATCTCGCAGTCGCCGCAATGGCCGCCAGCGAGGACGGGCCGATCATGAGCGCGACCGCCAACACATTGCGCGACACCTTCGATCAGGCCGCGCTGGCCAACAGCCTGTTGTCGGGCCCGAGCAGCGTCAGCCGCTATTTTGTCGACTCTGCCGGCAAGCCGCTGACGAGTGATATTGCGAATCAGTTGCTTGGCGCAGCGCGAATGATCGAGGCGCGCGGCTCCCTCGGGCACAACCGGCAGAGCTTCCTGGTCAGCATGGGCGGGTTCGATTACCACGCAAACCAGATCCAGGCCCGCGCGCCGACGGCGGGCCCGCATGCGGGCCAACTGGGCGTACTTGCCGAGGCAATGGCCGCCTTCCACCGCGCGATGCAGGCCCTTGGCCTTGGCGCGAACGTGACGACCTTCACCATGAGCGACTTCGGCCGCACCTATGCCGGCAACGCCCAGAACGGCACGGACCATGCCTGGGGCAACAACCACCTGGTGATGGGCGGCGATGTCGCCAAGGGCGGCATCTTCGGGACCTATCCCGATCCGGTGCTGGGCGGCGCCGACGACATCACGCGCGAGGGGCGGTTCATCCCCGGCGTGGCGCAGGAGGAATATCTCGGCGCGATCGCACGCTGGCACGGCGTAAGCGATGCGGACATGCCCTATGTCTTCCCGAACTGGTCGACCTGGTCCACCGCGGGGCGGGGTCCGCTGCCGCTGTTCCGGCGCTAGCGCAATTTCCAGTTGACCATTTACGGTCAACGGCTCGGAAAATGCGGCATCCAAACAGCCAGAGCGTCTTCGCCCAGGGTGAAAACGCTTTAAAGGGCGATGCTTGCTTCGCCGAGGAACCGGGCGCGGGTAGAGAAGCTCTCCCCCTCGACGGTGATCTCGTTGAACGAGGGCGGCTGGTCCCGCGTGCGCTCCGAAAGCGTGCCCGCCCCGATCAGCCGCACCGCACGGTCGCCGACCCGGTGCTCGATGTCGAACGGGTCATGGACGTGGCCGCTCAACACCGCATGCGCGCCTGCCTGTGCCAGCGCCTCGAGCGCCCGTCGCCCGCCGCGGGTGCGCGAGGTGGCGCGCGTGCCGGCCTCGACCAGCGGATGATGCGCAGCGACGAACACTAGATCGCCGGTGGGCACCGCCTCCGCCAGCGCCAGCGACTTCTGCAGGGCGTGCGTGCTCACATGGCCCTTCGACCAGTTGGTACGGAACTGGAAGCGTGCGGTGGTCTTCAGCGGCACGATCGACACGCCGCGAATGTCGAGCGGGCGTTCGATCATGCGTTCCAGCGCGCGGTAGCGGCGATAGGGCATGGCCAGCCGGGCCAGGGGGTTGAAATAGGGCAGGTCGTGATTGCCCACTTCCACCGTGACCGGCACGCCCAGCCCCTCCAGCCATTCGGCGGCGGCGGCGAACTCCGTTGCCCGCGCGCGCATGGTCAGGTCGCCGGTCATGATCACTGCCGCGGGCTTCTCCTCCCGCACCCGGGCATCGAACCAGTCGACCGCTTCGCGGTTCTCGCGGCCGAAATGGACGTCGCTGACATGAAAGAAACGGGTCATGCGGCCGGGGCCTCCTGGCGGGTGGCGATGAAGGTTTCGAGGCTCCGCCCCGCGCGAATGGTGGTGCCGGGGGCCAGCGTCTCGGGCTCGCCGTCGAACAGGGCGAGCACCGGCCTGCGCTCGCCCAGCCGCAGCTGTTCGGTGCGCCCCTCGGTGACCGCGCGCGCGGCGACCCAGTCGCCGGTCACCCACTCCCAGCCGAGCTGCGCGATCGATCCCCAGTCACGGGCGTCCACGGCGGCCAGCTCCAGGCCGTCGAGCGCCGGCGTGACGAACACCGCCTGGTAGCGATCGCCAAGTCCCTGCGCGCCGTCGATCCGGATGCCGCGCCGGTGGAAGGTTGCCCGCCACGCGCCCCGCACCGCCCCGAGCAGCCTGCCGAAGCGCCCCTTGCGCACCACCTCGCGCGCGCGGAACCAGCTGGCCGCCGGCCCCAGGATCAGGCCGACAAAGGCGCGGTGCTCGCCGGCAACGATGTAGGGCAGCGCCACACGCCGATCGCAGGCATGCGCGGCGTGGAGGATCTTGTGGGGATCGGTCTCGTCATGCAGCGCCTTGGCGAGCAGGTTCATCGTGCCGCCGGGAAGGATCAGGAACGCCCCTCGCCAGTCCGCCAGCGCCCGCAGCGCCGCGTTGATCGTCCCGTCGCCGGCGAACAGCACCACCGTGTCCACGCCGGCCGCATCGAGCGCAGCGCCCTCCGGCAGCGGATCCGCGGGGAAGCGCGTGCGCCCGGCAAGGGCAAGCCCGCGCTCCTCGAACACCGCTTCCATCGCCTCGCACTTCGCCGCGGAGGTCGTGCCGGAATTCGGGTTGGTGATGAACCAGAGCGTCTGCATAGGCCCTCGTAACGCCCGAGAACCGATTTCGTGGCGTGCGGTCTCAGTAGCGGTACAGGCGCACCCGCTGCACACCGATCGCGTCCGGCGGCAGGCGGACGTGCCGCCCCTGATGCGTCTGGTCGCCGTTCAGCCGGCGCAGGGCCACGAAGCGGCCATCCTCGAACCGGCCTTCGTCGACCTGCTCCAGCCCGGACCGCCCCCCTCCCTTCGCCGGCGCAACCGTCACGGTGATGCCGGTGCCTGCGACGAGATAGTCGTCGCCGCCCATCCACAGGATCATGCCGCCATGCTCCGCCGGCACCTGCGCGGTCGCGGCGGTCCATGGATCGATGAAGCCGACGGTGAAGACATGGTCTCCCAGCGTGACCGTCTGCGGCGCGGCATCGACGGCGCCGTCGAACGTCACCGCCGGGGCGAAGCCTGCGATGCGCCCTTGCGCCTGCGCGCGAACGATCACCGGCATCATGCCGTCCAGCATCGCATAGAGCGCTGCGGTTCGCGCGGCGCCCGGCGCGTCGATCGAATCGATCGAGAACGGGCTGAAGCCGATGCCCTTCAGCGCGCCGAAGACGAAGAATGCATTGGCGGCTGCGCGCGGATCGCCGGCATTGTTGGCCTCCGGCACGAACACCGGATTGCCGGGCAAGGCATAGCGGCGCGCGATCTCGCCGAAATTGGGGAAGTAGATGTCGGGCGCGAGGAAATCGATCGACGGCGCGTTGCGTTTCCACGGCACCAGCAGGTGCACCAGCGGACCGCCAGCGGGATAGTCGCCCGGCTTGCGCCCGGGCCGCCCCTGGGCGCCGTTGACATACATCGGCAGCGGATAGGCGCGCTTGCCCGCCGCCGCGACGGCCTCGGTATAGCGGGCATAGGCCTCGGCGGTGAACGCCTCCTCGCTGCCAGGGTAGCGGGCGAACGCGGCGTCGGCGACCGGCCCGTGCTCGCGGGCGTCGGGCAGGAAGCCGATCTCGTTCTCCACCTGCACCAGGATGACCGTGTGCGTCTCCCCATCGATCTGGCGGAGATGCGCCATCAGCGCGGCGAAAGCCCGCGCATCGGCGTCGCGCGTCGCGGGCGCGAAGGCGGACAGGATCTCCTGCGGCGTGCCGTCGGCGGCCAGCGCACGCGGGAAGCGGCGTGCGTCCCGCTTCACCCAGGCCGGGACATAGGTGGACATCGAGTTCTTCCACGCCCCGAACCACAACAGCCCCAGACGAAGCCCGTGCGCCCGGGCGTCCTCGACCAACCCGTCGACGCTGGCGAAATCATACCGCCCCTCGACCGGCTCGATCAGCTCCCAGCTCACCGGGGCCAGCACGGTGTTGAGGTGCATCGCCCGCAGCCGCGGCCAGGCCGGGGCGAGCCAGGACCGGCTCGATGCCGAGGAATTGCCCAGCTCACCGCCGAGGATCAGGAAGGGCTTGCCGTCGACGATCAGCTGACCGTCACGGACCGCGGGCATCTGCGCACGGACCGGCGCGCTTCCCAGCACCGCCAGCGCCAGCGCCGCCATGGCCGGCCACCACCGCATTCAGCGGCCCCGGAACTGAGGTTCGCGCTTCGCCAGGAAGGCAGAGATCGCCTCGCGGCAATCCTCGGTCTTCGACGCGATGCTCTGGTGATCGGCCTCGATCTCCATCGTCTCCGCCAGCGTGCCGGAGAGCGCCGCCGCCACCTGCTTGCGGATCAGCCCCAGCGCGATGGTGGGCATCGCCGCCAGCTTGCCCGCCAGGCCGTGGGCGACATGCGCCAGCGCGCCATCCTCCACCACCCGCGTCACAAGCCCCGCCTCCAGCGCCTCCTGCGCCGGCATCCGCTCGCCGAGCAGCGCCATCTCCAGCAGCCGCGCCCGTCCTGCAGCCTTCCCGATCAGCCAGGTCGCGCCGGCATCCGGCACCAGGCCGATATTGGCGAAGGCGAGCAGAAGATAGGCCGATTGCGCCATCACGACGATGTCGGCGGCAAGCGCGATCGACGCCCCCGCCCCTGCCGCGGCGCCGTTCACCGCGCAGACGATGGGAATCGGCAGCGCCGCCATGGTCTCGATCACCGGGTTATAGTGCCGCCGCAGCGCCTCGCCCGAATCGCGCATGCCTACGCTGGCGGTCAGGTCCGCACCGGCGCAGAAGGCGCGCCCTTCGCCCGTCAGCAGCACGGCCCGCGCGCCGTCCTCCGCCGCGCGCCGTAGCGTCGCCGCGAGCAGATCGAGCATGTCGGGCGTGAGCGCGTTCAGCCGATCGGGGCGGTTGAGCCGCACGACCGCGACGTCGCCCTCCATGGCAAGCAGAACCGGCGCGTCGGACATCCTCAATTCTCCTTCTGGTTGGTAGAAGGGATGCCCGGACGGCGCGGCGCGCGCAACTCAAAGCGCCTTCAGCACCACCGCCGGATCGGCAAGCGTTGCCGGATCGACGACCATCCGCTCGGTGACCAGCCGCTTGCCCTGGACATAGTCCCGCATGGCGTTGACGCAGTCGAGCGCGATTACCCGGCCCTGCTTCAGATAGATCACCGAAAAGGCGCGGGTCGCCGG
>NZ_BCYY01000012.1 GCF_001598435.1 Sphingomonas pituitosa NBRC 102491 | reverse complement strand
GGACGCAACGGCACCGGCCGCGCCGCCCGCGCCGCCCGCGCCGCCGGCCCCACCAGCCGATGCCGCAGCAGCGCCGGCGCCGGCAACCGCCGCAGCGCCCCCGCCGCCGTCGGATCCGGCGAGCTACCCGCGCTGCTCGCGCACGGTGAAGGACCATTGCCGCCAGCCCGGCGGCAAGTAAGTCCCGCCTTTCCCTCCCCTCCCGTGCGCGGGAGGGGAGCAAGGTTGGCGTCCCGGCCAACCTTCCCTAGGCTCTCCGCAAAACCCTGTAGGAGAGCATTGCCCATGACCATCCGCTTTGATGACCGCGTCGCCATCGTCACCGGTGCCGGTGGCGGGATCGGTCGCGCCTATGCGCTGGAACTCGCCAGGCGCGGCGCGCGGGTGGTGGTGAACGATCTGGGCGCCGGTCGCGACGGCTCCGGCCATTCCGATGCCGCGCGCGCGGTGGTCGCCGAAATCGAGGCGCTCGGCGGCGAGGCGATCGCCGATGGCGGCAGCGTCACCGATGCCGGGGCGATGGTCGCGTTGGCCGAAGCCGCCAAGGCCCGCTGGGGCCGCATCGACATCCTGATCAACAATGCCGGTGTGCTGCGCGACCGGAGCTTCGCGAAGATGACGCCCGAGGATTTCGCCTTCGTCATCGATGTGCACCTGATCGGATCGGCCAACGCCACCAAGGCGGTGTGGGAGACGATGCGCGCGCAGGGCTATGGCCGTATCCTGATGACCGCCTCCTCCACCGGGCTGTTCGGCAATTTCGGTCAGGCGAACTACGGCGCCGCCAAGCTGGGGCTCGCCGGGCTGACCAAGACGCTGCACCTCGAAGGCGCCAAGCACGGCATCCGCGTCAACACCATCGCGCCGGTGGCCGGCACGCGGATGACCGAGGACCTGTTCCCCGAAGCCGCCTTCGCCGCCTTCGCACCCGAGCATGTCGCCCCCGCCGCGCTGTTCCTGGTGTCAGAGGACGCGCCCAGCAACATGATCGTCGGCGCCGGCGCGGGCGTGGTGCAGGCCGCCTATATCACCCTTACCCAGGGCGCGGTGCTGGCGGAGGGCACGCCGGAAGCCGTCGCCGCGCAATGGGCGCAGATCATCGATCGTACCGGCGAGATCGTGCCCGGATCGGGCGCCGAGCAGACCATGGCGATCCTGAGCAAATTGCAACGCTGAGCCTCCGCGCATTGCCGTATTGCATCAGCAATACACCTGTGGCACGCTTGCGGCTTCGAAGGAGGATGGCCCATGTATAGCGAAAGCGAACTGGCAAGCGCCGTGGAGGCCGGGGCAATCACCCCCGAGGCCGCGACGGCATTCCGCAACCATGTCGCCGCCAGCCGGGCGACCCCGGCGGTGGACGAAGAGCATTTCCGGCTGCTGAGCGGCTTCAACGACATCTTCGTCACCATTGCGGCGGCGCTGATCCTGCTCGCGATCGGCAAGCTGGGCGGCACCCTGGTGGAAATGCTCACCGGCGGCGGCGCCGAACCGCGCGTTATCGGCGCCAACCTGATCGGCGGCGGCGCGGCGGTGGCGGCGACGAGCTGGATGCTCGCCGAATATTTCACGGCGCGACGCCGGCTTGCGCTTCCGTCGATCCTCCTGCTGCTCGGCTTTGTCGGCGGCGCGGGTGCGACCATTGCGGGCCTGTTCGTGATCAACGGCCAGTGGCTCACCGACACACTGCACCTGACCAGCCAGGTTGCGCAACAGCGCTTCGGCGGCGTGATTGCAGCCGTGGCGGGCAGCCTGACCGCGGCCGCAGCCTGGGTCCATTGGCGCCGCTTCATGGTGCCGATCACGGTGGCGGCCGGCGCGGTGGCCGTGGTCGGCGTCTCCGTCGGCCTGATCCTGTCGCTGATCCCCGCTGCCAAGGACTGGGTGAACGCGATCCTGCTGGTCGGCGGCATCGGCACGTTCATCGCCGCGATGCGCTGGGACATGAGCGATCTGGAGCGCCGCACCCGCCGCGCCGACGTCGCCTTCTGGCTGCACCTCGCCGCCGCACCGCTGATCGCGCACCCCGTGTTCCACATGCTCGGCGTGTTCGACGGCGAGATCGGGGCACCGATGGCGGCGCTGGTCTTCGCGCTCTACCTGTTCTTCGCCTTCGTGGCGCTGGCGGTGGATCGCCGTGCGCTGCTCGTCTCCAGCCTCGCCTATGTGCTGTGGGCGCTCTACTCGCTGTTCCACCAGAGCGGCGCGGTGGAACTGAGCGCGGCGTTTACCGGGCTGGTGATCGGATCGGCACTGCTGACGCTCTCCGCCTTCTGGCACCCGATGCGCCGTGCCGCGGTCGGGCTGCTCGGCGACCTCGCCCGTCGCCTGCCGCCGACGCAGCAGGGCGCACTGGCGTAACCCCGTGCCCTGGCCCTCCCCCCGTTCGGCGGGGGGAGGACGTGGCGCGTCCTTACTCGTCCACCAGCTTCATCAGCCGGCGCTCGACCGGGGCCAGCACCGGGCCAAGTTCATGGCCGCGCTTCAGCACCACACCGCTTTCATTGACCAGCGCCCACATGCCCTGGCGGTTGCGCAGGGACGGCCGCTTCTCGATCCGGAATTCGGGCCGCTCGGCTGCGCGGCGGAACGCGGCGAAGGCGGCGAAGTCCCTTTCGAACTGCATCGCATAATCGCGCCAGTGCCCGGCGGCGACCATGCGGCCATAGAGATCCAGGATCCGGTTGAGCTCCAGCCGGTCGAAGCCGATCTGTTCGGCACGCGCGAGGGGAAGCGGGGTGACGGTTCCCATCAGGCCCGGTCGCGCCGTTCGGCATCGGCATCGCGCTCGGCGATCATGGTGTCGAGCCGCTTGCGCAGCGTCTCGATCTCGCAGCGCATCAGTTCCAGCTTCTGGGTAGACGGATCGAACACGTCGCTGCACGGCGTGCCATAGGGCACGAAGTCCTTCTGCCAGGCGACCGCCTCGACCAGCGTCGGCTTGGCCGGGATGCCGACCATCACCGCGCCGGGCGCGACGTCCTTGGTGACGACCGCGTTGGCGCCGATCCGCGCCCGCTCGCCCACCGTGATCGGACCCAGCACCTGCGCGCCCGAGCCGATGATCACGCCGTCGAGCAGCGTCGGGTGGCGCTTGCCGCCGACGCCATTGTCCGGGCTGGTGCCGCCCAGCGTGACGCACTGGTAGATGGTGACGTTGTCGCCGATGACCGCGGTCTCGCCGATCACCACGAAGCCATGGTCGATGAAGAAGTTCTGCCCGATCGTCGCCCCCGGGTGGATGTCGATCGCGGTCATCCAGCGCGACCAGTGATTGACCAGCCGGGCGAGGAAGAAGAACCGGCGCCGGAACAGCGCATGCGCGATGCGGTGATAGCCGAGCGCCCAGACGCCGGGATAAAGCAGGATTTCCAGCCGGCTGCGTGGCGCGGGATCGCGCGCATG
The DNA here is from genome assembly GCF_001598435.1 of Sphingomonas pituitosa NBRC 102491. Taxonomy (GTDB): domain Bacteria; phylum Pseudomonadota; class Alphaproteobacteria; order Sphingomonadales; family Sphingomonadaceae; genus Sphingomonas; species Sphingomonas pituitosa. Next base: position 145,722 of record NZ_BCYY01000012.1, on the reverse strand, counting down.
GATCGAATCGAGATAGCGCTTCAGACGCTGGTACATGGCCGGACCCCTTTGCAGCAGGCAAAATAGGGGAGCGTTCCCGGAATTTCCAGCATCGCCCCGCCGCAGGCCGGTCCCGATCATACACTATCGGGGTTGTAGGATTTCGTGGAACCCGCCATTTCGAAAGGCCTACGGGTCGCAACAGGGGCATGGATGTTCGCAGGAATTACGCTCGCCGAGATGCTGCCCTATGTCGCCGTCGGTTTCGCCGCCCAGTTGGTGGACGGGGCGCTGGGCATGGCGTTCGGGGTGATTTCGAGCACCTTGCTGGTGAGCGTCCTCGGCATCGCGCCCGCCACCGCCTCCGCCGGCGTGCATCTGGTGGAGACGATGACCACCGGCGTTTCCGGGCTCAGCCACGTCCTGCACCGCAACGTCAACTGGCGGCTGTTCGCGCGGCTGCTGATCCCGGGCATGATCGGCGGGGTGCTCGGCGCCTATGTGCTGACCTCGCTCGACGCTTCGGTGACCCGGCCGTTCGTCATGGCCTATCTTTCCGCGATCGGCCTGTACCTGCTGTTCCGCGCGATCCGCTTCGCCCCGCACAACCGCGAGCCGAAGATCGTCGAGCCGCTGGGGCTGGCCGGCGGCTTCCTCGACGCGGCGGGCGGCGGCGGCTGGGGCCCGGTGGTGACGAGCAACCTGCTCGTCCAGGGTGCGCAGCCGCGCACGACGATCGGCACGGTGAACACCACCGAGTTCTTCCTGACGCTCACCATCTCGGCGACCTTTTTGTTCCACATCGGCGCGAAGGGCTTCACCCCGGAATTCTGGCACCCGGTACTGGGGCTGCTGATCGGCGGCGTGGTCGCAGCACCGTTCGGAGCGATGTTCGCCAAGCGCGTGCCGACACGGGTGCTGCTGAGCCTCGTCGGCGTGGTGCTGACCGCCACCAGCGCCTTCAGCCTGTATCGCGCACTCGTGTGAACTCAACCCGGCGGGTGGTAGCGCGTGGCCGTCAGCCTGTCGGAAACGGCGCATGCCTTCGTGTCACGATATCCTGCAGCCCGCAGCGCTTCGCGAATAGCCGAGTCGCCGAACGTCGCCGCCTTGCCCTTCGGGTAGACCGCCCAGATCGGCAGCCGCGCATCCACCGCGAGCGCGGCCGCCTGATCGGCCGCCGTATCGATTCGCGCGATGATGCTGCTCGCCGCACCCGCGTCGTCGGTGCGCGCGCCCGCGAGCGCGGCTTCCAGCGCCGGATCGTCGCACGAGCCAACGAATAGCGCCGGACCTTTCAAGTCCAGCTTGGTGCGGAGGTCCGGCAGGGGTTTCAAGATCGCCGCTGCCCAACGCGCAGCTTCAGCGTCTCCCAGGTGCAGCGCCACCGCCTCGCCTTCGCAGACGAACCGCAACGCGGCCGCCTCCGCGCGCACATCGTGCATCGCCGCCTTCGCATAGCGGCGGCGGATCGCGCCGCGCAGGATGAGCTCTCGCGCTTCGAGCAGCGCCTTCACCGCACCGGCTTCGTCGCCGGCGATCGCCTCTACGATTGCTTCACGCCCCATGGCGCCCCCCTTTCCACCACCAGCTCGATCAGTCACCCACCATTGAGTGGCTTAATCGATCAGTCCAAGCGGGTCTTCCAATTTCCCATCGTGCACCGCCGCGCCTATATCCGACCTCGCAACAGCAACCCCCGTTCTGGAGGAATAACACTCATGGCTCTTATCGGCAGCACCATCAAGCCGTTCACCGCACAGGCCTACAAGGAAGGCAAGTTCGTCGAAGTCACCGACGCCGACGTGAAGGGCAAGTGGGCGGTCTTCTTCTTCTACCCGGCGGACTTCACCTTCGTGTGCCCGACCGAACTGGAAGACCTCGCCGATATCTACCCGACGCTGCAGGGCATGGGCGTCGAAGTGTACTCGGTTTCGACCGACACCCACTTCAGCCACAAGGCATGGCACGACACCTCGCCCGCGATCGGCAAGATCAACTACTACATGCTGGGCGACCAGAACCACACCATCTCGAACAACTTCGACGTGCTGCGTGCGGGCCAGGGCCTGGCGGACCGCGGCACCTTCGTGGTGGACCCGGACGGCGTGATCCAGATCATGGAAGTCACGTCGGAAGGCGTTGGCCGTAACGCCCAGGAACTGCTCCGCAAGATCAAGGCCGCGCAGTATGTCGCAGCCCATCCGGGCGAAGTCTGCCCCGCCAAGTGGGAAGAAGGCGCCGAGACCCTCGCGCCGTCGCTCGACCTGGTCGGCAAGATCTAAGACCCGATCCTCCTCGGAGGATCCACGACTACGGCGCCCGTCCCTGCCCCCCCCCTTGCGGGCGCCGGTTGCGACCCGGAGCGGATCCCCCCTCCGCTCCGGGTCGTTTTAGTAGAAGATACAGGAGTTTTCGCATGCTCGACGCCACTCTGACGCAGCAGCTCAAGGGCTATCTCGTGAACATCCGCGAGCCGATCGAGCTCGTCGCCAGCCTGGGCGAGGACGCCAAGTCGCGCGAGCTGGGCGAACTGCTGGCGGCCATCGCCGCGCTGTCCGACAAGATCGACCTCGTCCACGCGGACGACAAGCGCAAGCCCAGCTTCATGATCCGCCGCAAGGGCACCGATATCGGCGTGCGCTTCGCCGGCATCCCGATGGGCCATGAGTTCACTAGCCTGGTGCTGGCGCTGCTCCAGGTCGGCGGCCACCCGAGCAAGGCGGCGCAGGAGCTGATCGAGCAGGTCCGCAACATCGACGGCGACTTCACCTTCGAGACCTATTTCTCGCTGTCGTGCCAGAACTGCCCGGACGTGGTGCAGGCGCTGAACCTGATGGCGGTGCTGAACCCCAATATCCGCCATACTGCGATCGACGGTGCCCTGTTCAAGGACGAGGTGGAGGGCCGCAAGATCATGGCGGTGCCCACCGTCTACCTGAACGGCGAACCCTTCGCTTCGGGCCGGATGGACCTGGAGCAGATCGTCGCGAAGATCGACACCGGCGCCGAACTGCGCGCAGCCGAGAAGATCAAGCAGAAGGATCCGTTCGAGGTGCTGATCATCGGCGGCGGCCCCGCGGGGGCAGCGGCGGCGATCTACACCGCCCGCAAGGGCATCCGCGTCGGCGTCGCCGCCGAGCGCTTCGGCGGCCAGGTGCTCGATACCATGGGCATCGAGAACTTCATCTCGGTCTCGCACACCGAGGGCCCCAAGCTGGTGGCGCAGCTCGAGCAGCACGTGAAGGACTATGACGTCGACGTCATGAACCTGCAGCGCGCCGAGAAGCTGATCCCGGCGAAGCGCGAAGGCGGCCTCCACGAAGTGGTACTGGCCAATGGCGCGAGCCTGAAGGCGAAGGCGATCATCCTTTCCACCGGCGCGCGCTGGCGGCAGATGAACGTGCCGGGCGAGAACGAATACAAGAACAAGGGCGTGGCCTATTGCCCGCACTGCGACGGCCCGCTGTTCAAGGGCAAGCGCGTCGCGGTGATCGGCGGCGGCAACTCGGGCGTCGAGGCTGCGATCGATCTGGCCGGCATCGTCGCGCACGTCACGCTGATCGAGTTCGACAGCCAGCTTCGCGCCGACGCGGTGCTGCAGCGCAAGCTCGCCAGCCTGCCGAACGTGAAGATCCTCACCTCGGCGATGACCACCCGCGTCAATGGCGACGGCGAGAAGGTCTCCGGCCTTAGCTACAAGGACCGCAACAGCGGCGCCGAGCACGACATCGAACTGGAAGGCATCTTCGTCCAGATCGGCCTGGTGCCGAACACCGAGTGGCTGAAGGACGCGGTAGCCCTCACCAATCGCGGCGAGATCGAGATCGACGCGCGCGGCGAGACCAGCCAGCCGGGCATCTTCGCGGCGGGCGACTGCACCACCGTGCCGTACAAGCAGATCGTGATCGCGATGGGCGCGGGTTCGACCGCGGCGCTCTCGGCCTTCGATTACATGATCCGCCTGCCGGAAGAAGAACTTCAGGCTGTTGCCGCCTGAGCCCTCTCCCCCTCCCGCCCTGCGGGAGGGGGAGCGCTTTTTGTCTCTTCGCTTCCCATGTTCGATCCAGCCACTATATGTCCGCTCGACAATCGAGAGAGACGATCAGTGGCGCAAACCTATCTCCCCACCCTCAAGCAGCTCCAATATCTGGTGGCGCTCAACGATGCCGGCCATTTCGGCCGCGCGGCGGAGGCGTGCTTCGTCACCCAGTCGACCCTCTCCGCCGGCATCCGTGAACTCGAAACGCTGATCGGCGTGGTGCTGGTCGAACGCACCCGCCGTGTGGTCCGCTTCACCCCGCTGGGCGAGCGGATCGTCGACAAGGCCCGCCGCGTGCTGCGCGAGGCGGATGAACTGGGCGACCTTGCCCGCGCCGCCGGTCGGCCGCTGTCGGGCGAGATGCGGATGAGCGTGATCCCCACCATCGCGCCGTTCCTGCTGCCGCGCATCCTGCCTCGCCTCCGCCAGCAATATCCCGACCTCAAGCTCTATCTGCGCGAGGAGACCAGCGGCCAGGCCTGCGAGGCGCTGAGCCATGGCCGCACCGATTGCGTGCTGCTCGCCCTGCCCTTTTCCTGCGGCGACGTCGAAAGCGCGCGGCTGTTCGACGACCGACTGTTCGTCGCCTTCCGCGAGGGGGAGATGGATCCCACCGCGGCAATCCACCCCGATGCGATCGACGAGACGCGGCTGCTGATGCTCGAAGACGGGCACTGCCTGAAGGACCATGCGCTGGCCGCCTGCAACCGGCCCGAAATGCGCGCGGAGGCGATGATGCTCGGCACCTCGCTTCACACCATGGTGCAGATGGTAGACAACGGCCTGGGCGTGACGATGCTGCCGGAGATGGCGGTGGACGCCGGCATCCTGGAGCATACCTCGGTCAAGGCACGGCCGCTCGATTCCGCCAATGCCTCGCGCAACATCGCCTTGGTCTGGCGCAAGGCTTCCCCAAGGGAACGTGACTTCCGCCTGCTGGCGGACGTGCTGACGGCCGCACGAACCTAGGGTTCCCACACGGCGCGGAGTTGCTCGAGCTGGTGCATGCGCTCGTGGAGGATGGTGACGATGCCGATCGTGCCATCCGCCCGCTCGCGCCAATAAACGATATGGTGCTCGGCTCGCGCGAAATGGACGCTGATGCCGAATTCCGCCGGTAGCTGGCGCCAAGGAACGCGTCTGGCCGCGATCGCAGCAAAGTGCTCGAACAGCCGGAGGATGTACCGGTCGGCCTGCGCATCACCCCACTGATCGGCCGTATAGTCATAGATTTCATCGAGCCGCCGATCGGCTGCGGGCTCGATGAAGAAGCCGCTCATCGCTGGGCGCGCCGTGCACGGTTGCGTTCGAGTACGTCTTCCGCCGTGACGTAGACATAGTCCCCGTCGGGCGTGGCGAAGGCGCGCTGCAGCTCCGCCTTCAGCGTGTCGAACATCTCGCGCTCGACGCGCTCCTTGTCGCGGCGGATCAGGTCCCGGACATACTCGCTGACATTCTCGTACAGCCCATCCTCGCCGACATTGCGGGCGACAAAGTCGCTGAGCGGGCCGGAGACTCGGACGTTGAGGTGCATCGGCTTGGTCATGACCGTACAGATATCATGGAATATGCTGTACAACTACGCCCAGTGGTTGGCTGCTTCCTCGTCGCTGGCGCGCGGTTCCACCCAGCGCGTGCCGCCGGCCAGCCACTCGCGCTTCCAGAAGGGCGCGTCGGTCTTCAGCCGGTCGATGAGGTAGGCACACGCCTCCAGCGCCTCGCGGCGATGCGCGGCGGCGGTGCCGACGAACACGATGCGCTCGCCCGCGGTCATCCGGCCGACGCGGTGGACAATGGTAACCCCCAGCAGGTTCCAGCGATCGATCGCCGCTTCGGCCAGCGCGCAGAGCGCCGCCTCCGTCATGCCGGGATAATGTTCGAGGTCGAGTGCCTCGACGCCGTCATCGGTGCGGACCACGCCGGTGAAGGTGGCGACTCCGCCTGCCCCGCGCTCTTCCAGCGCCGCGACTTCCATGCCCAGCTCGATCGGCGCGGGATCGACCGAGACGCGGATCATCCGCCGGTCACCGGCGGGAAGATCGCCACTTCGCGCGCGCGCCCCAGCAGCGCGTCGAGCGGCACGAAGCGCTGGTCGATCGCGGCGCGCAGCTTGGCCGGATCGGCGAAGGCAGCGGCATGGCCGGCGCTCTGCTGCGCGAGCCAGTCGATCAGGTCGGCGACGTTGCGCACCGCCTCGGGCGGATCGACCTTCTCCTCGCCGGTCCCTACCGCCTCGCGCACCCAGGCGAAATAGAGGATCGAAATGGCCATCAGCTGTCCATATGGCTCAAACCGACGCGGATATAGTCCCAGCCGGTGATCGCGGTCAGCACCGCTGCGCCCCATAGCGTGACCAGGCCCACCAGCAGCACCCAGCCCCATTCCGGCACCGCCCCCGACAGGATCAGCGCGCCGAGCGACACCAGCTGCAGCGTCGTCTTCCACTTGGCGAGGCGGGATACCGGTACCGAAACCTGGATCCCGCCCAGGAACTCGCGCAGCCCCGATACGGCGATTTCGCGCAGCAGGATCACCAATGCGGCGATGATGTGCCAATCGGCGATCACCCCCTTGCCGGCCAGGATCAGGATCACCGCCGCGACCATGATCTTGTCGGCAATGGGATCGAGGAACACGCCGAGCTTCGACACGGTGCCCTGCGCGCGCGCCAGATAGCCGTCGAAATAATCGGTGATGCCCATCAGGCAGTAGAGCGCGAAGGCGATCGCGTACCCGACTGCCCAGTGGGGCCACCACAGGAACCCCACCAGCAGCGGCACCGTGAAGATGCGCGACAAGGTGAGAATGTTCGGCAACGTCAACATCGGCAAAGCCCTAGCACCGCCATTCGCGCAACGGGAGGGCCAAAGCCCCGCACCGTCAGAAGAATTCGTCGAGCCGGAGATGAAAGTCCAGCCGCACGGGATCCAGTGCGACGCCATAGGCCTCCAGCATCGCCGCGGCCGGCGCTTCGCCGAACTCGGCCAGGCTGTGCCAGAGAATGGCGAGGTCCTGCCACGGATCGGCGACACCCACCCGTCCCAGATCAATGCAACCGACGACCTCGCCGTCGAGGATGAAGAGATTATCGAGCGAGAAGTCGCCATGCGTCACCACGCGATCGAAATGCGAAGGGAGACCGTCGAGCATCTCGTCCCACACCTGGCGGGCCGATCGGCCCTGGCGGGAGTCGTCGAAATCGTCTTCGTCGACCAGCCCCGCGTCCATCCGGTCCTGCGCCGCCGAGAGCCGCAACGCGTGATCGGCATTGAACGGGCAGCGCTCGACCGGCAGCGCGTGCAGCCGGCGAAGAAAGCGCGCGAGCGAAGCCGCCAGCACCGTCGCAGCCGCGGGATCCGCTTCCAGCAGCTGATAGGCAGTGCGCCCCGGCAAGCGCCCGGTGAGCATCCAGCCACCGTCGCCCTCCAGCCCGAAGCCGTGCAGCGGCGGCACCGGCAGATGCCCCGACAGCCAGCGCAGCCGGACCATCTCGTCGACCAGATCGCCGAGCGTCTCGGCGTCCGCCGTCTTGAGGTAGAGGTCTTCCGCCACCGCCTGGCTCAGCCGATACACCGCGCACCCGGATTCCCCCACCCGGTCGCGAAACCAGGACTTTCCGGCGACCGCCTTCGCCAGCCCCGCCGGCACCGCGATCGCCTCTACCGCCTCTTCCCTTGCCATGTTCACCACCCGTTCCCCTCCGTCCGGATTAATCGATTGAAGCCGCGCCCGCCCCCCGGTATGCCGCCCCTTCACCATGCGGAATACCGCACCAGGGGAGCTTTTATCGAATGATCGGTGCGCTCGGGCTCATGAAGGAGCGCCGGTTCCTGCCCCTTTTCATCACGCAGTTCCTGGGAGCGTTCAACGACAACCTCTTCAAGAACGCGATGATCTTTTTCGCGACCTACCAGATTTTCAATTCGGTGGAGCAGGAGACGCAGTTCAGCGCGATCGCCACCGGCATCTTCATCCTGCCCTTCTTCCTCTTCTCCGCGCTGGCGGGGCAGCTCGCCGATACGCATGACAAGGCCAAGATCATGCGGATCATCAAGGCGGCCGAAGTGGGCATCATGCTCGTCGGCGCCGCGGGCATCTTCCTCAAGAGCCTGCCGCTGATGCTGGTCGCGCTGGTCGGCATGGGGGTGCATTCCACCTTCTTCGGGCCGATCAAATATGCGGTACTGCCGCAGCACTTGGCCGAGGACGATGTGCTGGGCGGCACCGGCATGATCGAGGCGGGCACCTATGTCGCGATTCTGTGCGGCACCATCGCGGGTGGCCTGATCAGCGCCCATGCCGCCGCCTTCGCCGTGGTCGGCGTGGCGCTGATCGGCTGGGTGGCCTCGCTCCAGATCCCGCCGGCCCCGCCGCTCACGCATCTGGAGATCGACCTCAACATCTTCCGCGCCTCGCACCGGCTGATCTCGGCGACGATGCACATCCGCCGGCTGTTCCTGGCGATCCTCTCGATCAGCGTGTTCTGGTCGATCGCGGCGGTGCTGGGGGTGCTGTTCCCGCCGCTCGTCAAGAACGTGTTCCACGCCCAGAAGGACGTGGCGAGCGTGTTCCTCGGCATCTTCTCGATCGGCATCGCGATCGGGTCGGTGATCATCAACAAGCTGCTGAAGGGCAATGTCTCGGCGCGCTATTGCGTGCCCTCGGTGCTGGCGATGACGGCGTTCGTCGTCGACTTCCACTTCACCGCCAAATACTGGCCGGTCCACGAAGGCCCGCTGCTCAAGACCATGGACTTCGTCCAGATGCCCGCGGCGTGGCACGCGCTGGGGGACCTGATCATGATCGCCACCACCGGCGGCATGTTCGTGGTGCCGCTCTACGCCTTTCTCACCACCACCGTCGAGAAATCGCAGACCGCGCGGACCGTGGCGGCGAACAACGTCGTCAATTCGGGCGCGATGGTGCTGGGGTCGGTGGGCATCTTCGGCTTCACCCGGATCCCGGGCATCAATGTCGAAGACTCGCTGTGGGTGGTGGCGGCGCTGGCGCTGGCTTCGGCCTGGTGCGCGCGCAAGCTGCACAAGGAAGGCGACGTGCCGCGCGGGCGCGACATCTGCCCGACTGACCAGAGCCTATAGCAGGAACGTGTAGAAGCAGACGAAAAAGGCCGTGAAGCTCAGCGCGAAGAGCTTCACGTCGCCGTCTTCGCTCGCCTTGCGCTGGCGGGCGATAACCTGCCGCACGTGACGGCGAAACGGATGGCGACGGACGCCGCGAAGGGCAAACGGCTGCTGCATGGCAGGAGGTTAACGCGCCGTTTACGATTTCGACCAGCAAGTAACATGGTTAACGGCGTCCCGAGGCGGGATGGGTAGCGTGCATATCCTCCCGCTGGCGGGGGAGGATATGCATGACGGGATCAGGCCTTGGGTGCCGGCCCCGTGGTCGCCCGGACCTTCAGCTCATGGTCGAGCATCACCTGCGGCGTGATCGCGGTGCCCGCCAGCATCAGGTCCGCGGCGGCATAAGCGAGTTCGCGCACCGGCTGGCGGATGGTGGTGAGCGGCGGCCACACCGCCCGGGCGAGATCGGAATCGTCGAAGCCGGCGATCGACAGCGCCTCCGGCACGGCGATATCGGCCTCGTGCGCCGCCGCCAGCGCACCGGCAGCCATGTCGTCATTGCCGGCGAAGATCGCGGTCGGCCGCGGTTCCCGCGCGAACAGCACCCGCGCCGCGGCCCCGCCCGAGTGGAAGCTATAGTCGCCCGCGATGACGAGCGCCGGATCGAAGGGAATGCCGTGCGCTTCCAGTTCCTGCCGGTAGCCGGCGAGACGATCGGCCGACGACACATGGCTTTCGGGCCCGCGCAGAAAGGCGATGGCGCGATGGCCCAGGTCGATGAGGTGCCGGGTGATCTCCCGCGCGGCCGCAACGTCGTCCATCGTCGTCGCGAGCCCGTGATCCTTCCGGAGACCCGGCGCGATGCGGACATAGGGAAGCTTGCGCTTGTCCAGTGCCTCGATCAGCTCGGGCATCTCGGTAAGTGGCGGCGACAGGATCAGCCCGTCGAGATGCGCCTCGTCGACCAGCGCCAGCACGTCCGGCACCAGATCGCGCGATCCGCTCTCCAGCGGCTGCATCAGCAGGCGGTAGCCCAGCTCGTGGCAGCGCTCCAGCGCGCCCGCCTGGATGTGGAACACGTAATAGGGACTGGGATTGTCGTAGAGCAGCGCCACCTGGAACGAGCGCCGCCCGGCCAGCGTGCGCGCGGCGTGGCTCGGCCGGAAATTGAGCTGCGCGACCACTTCCTCGACGCGCCGCCGCGTCTCTTCGCTGACATGCTTTTCGTTGTTGAGCACGCGGGATACGGTCTTGAACGACACGCCGGCGATCTTCGACACTTCCTTGATCGTCGGACGGCTGGACATTCTCACTCCTTCGCTGACGCGTATCATTCCGGCATTGCAACATGCTCTCTGTGACAGCTTGTAGCGCGCCCGTTCCGCCTTTGCACTGATTTTGGACAGCGCTGCCAGACGAATAGCCCGGCAGCGCCTCGCCTCAGCGCTTGCGGCCCTGGTGGCGGATATTGCCCGGGCGGCCTCGCCGGTGGATCACGCGCTTGGGTGCGCCCTTGCCCGGCCGGCCGGTCCGCTGCGGGCCGCCCGCCGATCCCTTGCCGTCGGGCAGCTCGAAGCGCAGCGCGCCGGAGACGGGGTTCGCCTCCACCAGCCGCAGCTCGATCCGCTGGCCAAGGGTGAATTCCTCGCCGCTATGCTCGCCGACCAGCCGCTTGCCGGCCTCGTCATAGTGGAAATATTCGGCGCCCAGATCGCGCGCGGCGACCAGCCCGTCGCCGCCGATACCCTCGACAGTCGCGAAGAAGCCGAAATTCTGCACGCCGGTGATCCGCGCCGGCATGATCTCCCCGACATGCGCGGCGAGATAGGCGGCGACATAGCGGTCGATCGTCTCGCGCTCGGCTTCCATCGCGCGGCGTTCGAGCTGGCTGATCGACTGGCCGATCCGGTCCATGCTGCCGGACTCTTCCGCCGTCAGCCCGCCCGGCCCCAGCCGATAGGCATCGACCAGTGCGCGGTGCACGATCAGATCGGCATAGCGGCGGATCGGCGAGGTGAAGTGCGCATAGGAGCCGAGCGCCAGGCCGAAATGGCCGACATTCTCGGGGCCGTAATAGGCCTGGGTCTGGGTGCGCAGCACCTGCTCCATGACCTGCGGACGGAAATCCTCCTCGCCCACGCGATCAAGGATGCGGTTGAACGTCGCCGGGCGGACCACCTGGCCGAGCGCGAACTCGATCTCGAAGGTCTTGAGATACTCCTTCAGCGCGGTGAGCTTCTCGCGCGCCGGCGGCTCGTGGATGCGGTACATTACCGGCGTCTTCTTCGCCTCCAGCGCCTTGGCGGCGGCGACGTTGGCGGCGATCATATAGTCCTCGATCAGCTTGTGCGCATCGAGCCGCTCGCGCGGCGCGACCGAGAGGATGCGGCCCTTCTCGTCGAGCACGATGCGGCGCTCGGGCAGGTCGAGGTCGAGCGGCTCGCGCTTGTCGCGCGCGGCGTTGAGCGCGTGCCAGCAATCCCAGAGGGGGCGCAGCGCGGTTTCGGTCAGCGGATTGTCGAGGTCGCCGTCGATCGCCGCCTGCGCATCCTCATAGGCGATGTTCGCCGCCAGCCGCACCACCGCGCGGGTGAAGCGCCAGCTCTTGAGCGCGCCGCTTTTGGTCACCTGCAGATGGCAGGCGAGCGCGGCGCGATCGACGTCTTCCTTCAGCGAGCATACGTCCGCCGACAGCACCTCGGGCAGCATCGGCACGACGCGATCGGGGAAATAGACCGAGTTGCCGCGCTTGCGCGCCTCGCGGTCGAGCTCCGATCCGGGGCGCACGTAGAAGGACACGTCGGCGATCGCCACGATCGCCTTCCAGCCGCCCTCGTTGGCGGGATCGTCGTCGGGGGTCGCCCAGACGGCATCGTCATGGTCGCGCGCATCGGCGGGATCGATCGCGACGATCGGCAAATGGCGCAGATCCTCGCGGTCATTGCCCAGCGGCTGCTGCGCGATCCGCTCAGCCTCTTCGAGCAACTCCTCGGAAAACACGTTGGGAATGCCGTGGCGGTGGATCGCGATCAGCGAAAAGCTGCGCGGTGCGAACGGATCGCCCAGCCGCTCCACCACCCGCGCGGTGATCCGCGGCGGACGGCCGGCCTTTTCGGCCAGCACCAGGTCACCGGCCTCGGCACCGCCGGCGTCGGAGACCGGCCAGCTGCGCCGTTCCTTCTTCTCGACGCCTTGCAGCCAGAGCTTGCCGCCCTCTTCGTGCAGCACGCCGAGCATCAGTTCCTCGCCGCGGGCAAGCGTCTTCATCGGATGCGCGATCCAGCCGTTGCCGGCCTCTTCGGTGCGCGCGAGGATGCGATCGCCCACGCCCAGCGCCGAGCGCTTGCCGCGCATCTCGCGCACCCGCAGCCGGGGCGCGGGGACATGTTCCGCCTCCCAGCGCTCGGGCACCGCCCAGGTCGTGTCGCCATCGGCATCGGTGATCCGCAGCACGGTCACCTTGGGCAGCCCGCCCATCTTGTGGAAGGCGCGGCCGGGGGCGACATCGATCAGCCCCTCGTCGCTCATGTCCTTCAGCAGCGCCTTGAGCAGGATCTTGTCCTGCGCGCTCAGCCCGAACGCCTTGGCGATCTCGCGCTTGCCGGCGGGCGTGTCCGAGGATGCGATGAAATCGAGAATCTGCTGCCGCGTCGGCAACCCTGCGCTTGTTCTGTTCTTAGCCATTGGCCCGCAACATAGGCACGATCCGGGCAAACGTCACCTGCGGGCTCCGTAAAAGCGCGGGGGGTACCAGGGTAAGCGCCGCGTTCACTATAATGGACTGTGGATCCTGTGTCGTTCGAGGAGTCCGTCCATGGCTATTTCGCGTTGTCTACTCATCGGTGCCGCGCTCGGCACCTGCGTGGCGTTCGTCGCACACGCCGCTGCGCCGCATCACGCCAAGCCCGCGCGGCCCGTCATGCAGGTCGCGGCGCTCGGAGCCGCTACCAGCGATAGTTGAAGCTCACGCTGATCCGCTTGTCCCTGGCCGCCCCCGGCGGGACTTCGTGGCGCAGCCAGCTTTCCCACAGCAGCACCGTGCCGACCTCCGGCACCACTTCGATGAAGGGCTGGAGCGATTCCGGCGCATCCGGCAGGCGCGTCGGTGCGGCCATCATCATCGCCAGCCGCGGATCCTCCAGCTTGAGCCCGCGCGCGCCCGGCGGCAGCGCCACATAGACGGTGCCCGAGACCACGCTGTGCGGGTGGATGTGCGCGCCGTGCCCGCCTTTCCCGTCGAGCACATTGACCCACAGGCTGTCGAGCTTGAGCTTGCGCCCGCCCAGGTCGAAGGCGCAGGCCTCGGCGAACTTGGCCACATGGCGGTCGAGCAGCCGCTTCAGGTCCGCAAAGGCGGGATCGCGGATCGGCAGGTCGTCGAGCGAGGCATAGCTGGTATAGCCGCGATAGTGATTCTCGCGGCACCAGCGGCGCCCGGCGCCGTCGTCCTCGGCCAGTTGCAGGCACGAGGTCTCCAGCTCCGCGATCAGGGCGGCGTCGCCCAGCGGCTGCTGGTAGAGCAGGGTCGAGAACAGCGTACGCATCAGGCCAGCTCGACCATGCTCACTTCATACTGCGCCCGGCGCAGCGCGGTGATCAGCCGGTCGAGATGGTTGCGGTCGCGCGTCTCGCACTCGATGTCGGTGATCAGGCCCTTGGCGGGCAGCGAAGTGAACACGCGCTGGTGATACACCTCGATGATGTTCACGCCCTGCTCGTGGAAGATTCGCGCGACATGGAACAGCGCGCCCGGACGGTCCTGCAGCCGGATGCGCAGCCGCGCGAGCCGGCCCGACCGGGCAAGGTCGCGCAGCAGCACGTTGGCGAGCAGCCGCGTGTCGATATTGCCGCCGCACAGGATGGTGCCGACGGTCTTGCCCTTGAAGCGCTCTGGCTCGGACAGCAGCGCGGCGAGGCCGGCAGCCCCTGCCCCTTCCACCACCGTCTTCTCGATCTGGAGCAGCAGACTCACCGCTTCCTCCAGCCGGCGCTCGCCGACCAGCACGATGTCGTCGACCAGCGCCTCGACGATCTGCGCGGTAACGCTGCCCGGATATTTCACCGCGATGCCCTCAGCCAGCGTGTCACCCGCGCACGGCATCTCGGTATGGTGGATACGGTTGTACATCGAGGGGTAGAGCTCGGCCTGCACGCCCAGCACCTCGATCGGCCGGTCCTGCGCCTTGGCGACCACCGCCGCGCCCGAGATCAGCCCGCCGCCGCCGATCGGCACGACCAGCGTATCGATGCCCGGCACGTCTTCCAGCAGCTCCAGCGTCGCCGTGCCCTGTCCGGCGATCACGCGCGGATCGTCGAACGGGTGGATGAAGGTATAGCCGCACTCCGCCTCCAGCTCGCGCGAATGCTGGTAGGCGGCGTCGAACGTCTCGCCGTGGAGCACGACATTGGCGCCGTGCCCTTCGGTCTGCGTCACCTTCACGATCGGGGTGTTCTTGGGCATCACGATCGTGCTGGGGATGCCCAGCCGGGTCGCATGATAGGCAAGGCCCTGCGCATGGTTGCCGGCCGAGGCTGCGATCACGCCCTTGGACCGCGCTTCCGCATCAAGCTGGAGCAGCGTGTTGAGCGCGCCGCGCTCCTTATAGGCAGCGGTGAACTGGAGATTCTCGAACTTCAGATACACGTTCGCGCCGGTCAGCTGCGAGAGCGTGCGGCTGTGCAGCGTCGGCGTGCGCACCACCGCGCCCGAAATTCGCTCCGCTGCGGCCCGAACATCGGCGATGGACACGGGGAGCGAAGCGGGCGCGTTTGCTGCTTTGGTAGCCATAGGCTTCCCGCCTAGACCATCTGGCGCGGCAGGGGAACAGGCCCTATGCCTCGCACCCATGTTCACGCGCCTCAAGCGGCTTGCCGCCGCCACCGCCCTGCTGCTCGCGCCCGCCGCCCAGGCCGATGGAATCGTTGACAATGTCAATGGCATCACGCTCGACGCCAAGGGCGCGGTGGTGCGCTTCGAGGCGCTGCAGATCGATCCGTACGGCAAGGTCGTGGCGATCTACGCCAAAGGCCAGAAGCGGCCGAAGAAGCTGGTCTGGCGGCTCGACCTGAAGGGCGCGACGATCGTGCCGGGGATGATCGACGCGCATGGCCATTTCATGGGCCTCGGCTTCCAGCAGCTCCAGCTCGACCTCTCGGCCACCACCAGCCTCGACGACGCGCTCGCCCGCATCGGCGACTATGCGGGCAAGAGCCGCGCGAAATGGGTGCTCGGCCGCGGCTGGAACCAGGAAGCGTGGAAACTCGGCCGCTTCCCCACCGCCGCCGATCTCGATCGCGCGGTGAGCGACCGGCCGGTGTGGCTGGAGCGGGTCGACGGCCATGCCGGCTGGGCGAACAGCAAGGCACTCGAACTCGCCGGCGTCACCGCTGCGACCAAGGACCCTGCCGGCGGCCGCATCGAACGCGACGCGAACGGCCGCCCCACCGGCGTGCTGGTCGACGCCGCGACCGAGCTGGTGCAGCGCGTGGTGCCGCAGCCGACCCCGCGCGAACGCAATGCCGCGTTCCTGGCTGCACAGCAGAAGCTGCTCTCGCTCGGCATCACCGCCACCGCCGACATGGGCACCACGGTCGACGACTGGGAGACGATGCGCGGCATGGCCGATATCGGCCAGCTGCATCTGCGCATTCTGAGCTATGCCCATGGCGTCGACACCGCGCTGCGGGTGGCGGGTGCCGGGCCGACGCCTTGGCTCTATGGTGATCGGCTGCGGATGGGCGGCATCAAGCTCTATGCCGATGGTGCGCTCGGCTCGCGCGGGGCATGGCTCAAGGCGGACTATGCCGATGCGCCGGGCAACAAGGGGCTGGGCTTCCTCAGCGACGACCAGCTGCTCAACCTGATGGCGCGCGGCGCGATGGACAATTTCCAGCTCGCCGTCCACGCGATCGGCGACCGCGCCAACCAACAGGTGCTGGACGCGATCGAGATCCTGTCCGAAACCTACAAGGGCGATCGCCGCTGGCGCATCGAACATGCCCAGATCATCGATCCCAAGGACCTGCCGCGCTTCGCCAAGCTGGGCGCGATCGCCTCGATGCAGCCGGTCCACCAGACCAGCGACCGGACGATGGCCGAGGCGCGGCTGGGGCCGGACCGGCTGGCCGGCGCCTATGCCTGGCGGACGATGCTGCAGGGCGGGACGCGGATCGCCTTCGGCTCCGACTATCCGGTCGAGAGTCCCGACCCCTGGGCCGGCTGGGCGGCGAGCTTCACCCGGCAGGACGCGGCCGGCAACCCGCCGGGCGGCTGGCGCCCCGAGGAGAAGCTGACGCGAGAGGAAGGCTGGGCGGGCTTCACTATCGGCGCCGCCTATGCGGGCTTCGCCGACGACAAGATCGGGCGGCTGGCGCCGGGCCTGTGGGCCGATTTCCTGATCCTCGACCGCGATCCGCTGACCGCCTCCCCCGCCGAGCTGCGCGCCACCAAGGTGGTCGAGACCTGGGTGGGCGGACGCCGCGCCTGGGGGGCGAAGCCGTAAGCCGATGTTCCGCTTGGTGATGGCCGGCGCGCAGTGGCGCGACCGGATTGGCGCGGCGCTGGGCGGCGCGATCGGGATCGGGGTGACGGCCTGGGTATCGGCGCTGGCGGGATTCGATCGCACGACCGCGATCCTGCTCGCCGCGCCGATCGGTGCCTCGGCAGTGCTGGTGTTCGCGGTGCCGTCGAGCCCGCTGGCCCAACCCTGGCGGGTGATCGGGGGCAACGTGATCTCGGCGCTGGTCGGCTGGGGCGTGGCGCTTTGGCTCGGGCACGGCGCACTGGCGGCGGGCGTGGCCGTGGGGCTGGCGATTGCGGTCATGTCGCTCACCCGCAGCCTGCATCCGCCCGGCGGCGGGACGGTGCTGCTGCCGGTACTGGCACCTGCGGTACTGAGCCAGGGCCTTAGC
Organism: Sphingomonas pituitosa NBRC 102491; assembly: GCF_001598435.1. Taxonomy (GTDB): domain Bacteria; phylum Pseudomonadota; class Alphaproteobacteria; order Sphingomonadales; family Sphingomonadaceae; genus Sphingomonas; species Sphingomonas pituitosa. The sequence continues at coordinate 128,706 of NZ_BCYY01000012.1, read as the reverse complement.
TTCGTTCTGCTGCCGATCGGTGTGAATGCCGTACTGCTGACGCTGTGCGGGCTGGCGGCCCACCGTTTCACCGGCCACAGCTACCCCCACCGCGCACTGCCCACCCCGCCTGCACCGGGGCTGCTGCCCGAGGATATCGACGCAGCGCTGGCGGAGGCGGGCGAAGCGTTCGACGTCAGCCGCGAGGACCTGCTGGCGCTGCTCGCCCGCGCCGAGCATCACGCCGCCGCGCGCGGGCGTTGAAGCAAGAAAGGCCCCTGCCTAGCAGGGGAAATGGCTTTAATGCAGCAGCTTCAGCAGCGGCGGGCCCAGCGTGAATAGTCCGATTCCCGCCGCGGCGAGCGACGCTACCAGCACGCCCCCGGCCGCAAGATCCTTGATGCGCCCGATCGCGGGATCGAACTCCGGGCAAATCCGGTCGCAAATGTCTTCGATTGCGGTGTTGAACGCCTCTGCCAGCCAAACCAGCGCGATCGCGACGATCAGCCAGCGCCAGTCCGGCGCCGGCAGCCGCAGCACCAGTCCGGCGCCCACCGCCAGAACCGAAGCGGCCAGATGCACCCGGGCATTATGTTCTTCCCGGATCAGCCAGCGCAGACCGCGAACGGCATAGCGGAAGCTGTTCAGGCGCGCGGAGATGCTGAAGCCGCTCGGCGGGGCGGCTTGGTCGCCGGGGTTCGTCATGCAGCGCATTTGCACGATCCGGGCCCTTCCGAACAGCGCCGCCGAAACGAAAAAGCCGCCGTCACTTCGGGTGTGACGACGGCTTTTCTAATCCTGACAGGCAATCCGGGATCAGGCGACCTGCGTGTCCGCCTGCATCGCCTCGTCGGGCTCGCGCAGCACATAGCCGCGGCCCCAGACGGTCTCGATATAATTGTCGCCCTCGCACGCCATGCTGAGCTTCTTGCGCAGCTTGCAGATGAAGACGTCGATGATCTTGAGTTCGGGCTCGTCCATGCCGCCATAGAGATGGTTGAGGAACATCTCCTTGGTCAGCGTGGTGCCCTTGCGGAGCGAAAGCAGCTCCAGCATCGCATATTCCTTGCCGGTCAGGTGCACGCGGGCGCCATCGACCTCGACGGTCTTGGCGTCCAGGTTCACCGCCAGCTTGCCGGTGCGGATCACCGACTGCGAATGGCCCTTCGAGCGGCGCACCACGGCGTGGATGCGGGCGACCAGCTCTTCGCGGTGGAACGGCTTGGTGACGTAATCGTCGGCGCCGAAGCCGAACGAGCGGACCTTCGAATCCATCTCGCTGATGCCGGAGAGGATCAGCACCGGGGTCTGCACCCGCGCGGTACGCACCTTCTTCAGCACGTCATAGCCGTGCATGTCCGGCAGGTTCAGGTCGAGCAGGATGATGTCGTAATCATACAGCTTCGCGAGGTCCAAACCTTCCTCGCCGAGGTCGGTCGTGTAGACGTTGAACCCTTCGCCCGAAAGGATCAGTTCGATCGCCTTGGCTGTGCTAGGCTCGTCTTCGATCAGCAGCACGCGCATTGCCGGTTCCCCTGTCCACACCACACGACGGAGCCCCGATGCTCGACGCGCTGGACGCTTCATTAACCTAAGCGTCAATGAAGCCGAAAGGTTAATTTCTCGTAAGTCGGGCGGTTCCGCAAGCCCTGTGGAATCTACGCACCGGGTTCGGCCTTATCCGGGGAATCCTGGGGTCTTACGTCGATATTCTCGCCAAGAACCTCCCGCAGATACAGGCTGCGCACCAGCGTGAATATCACCACCAGCAGCGCCGCGGAGAAGAACAGGCCGAACAGGCCGAACACGAAGCCGATGCCGATGATCGCGAACAGCGTGACCGCCGGCGGGATGGAGATGACGCGGCTCTGCACGAAGGGGGTAAGGAAGTTGGTCTGGATGACCCGAACGCCCGCGAAGACGAGGAGGCAGCCGATCAGCGCCCCCGATCCGCCGGTGGCGGCAAGGCCCAGCGCCGGCAGCATCGCCGCGGCGGGGCCGACATAGGGGATGAACTCGCTGAGGCCCGCCAGCAGCCCCAAAGCGGCCGGCGACGGCACCCCGGCAATCCACAGCCCTGCCCCGACGAGCAATCCCATGCTGGTCATCAGGATCAGCTGGGTGCGCAGCCACAGCCGTAGCGTGGTGCCGACGTCGGCAAGTGCATCGGCTACCGAGTCGCGCGTATCGCCCTTGGGCACGAGCAACAGCAGCCCGCGCAGATACACGCCGGGATCGGCCGCCATGAACAGCGCGCCGACCAGCAGCAGCAACGCATTGAGGAACAGCTCGAACGATCCCAGCGCGAATCCGCTCGCATCGCGCGCCACCCGCGATCCGGCGAAGGCGGCTTCGGCGGCATCGTAGAGCTTGGCGGCGACGGGGCTGCCCTGCGCCCATTCCTTCAGCCGCACCACCAGCTGCGGGATCGAGCGGACCAGTGCTTCCACCTGCGGGCCGAACTGCACCGCGAACAGCCAGACGAGGAAGCCGATCGCCGCCACCACCGTCAGCATCGATCCGACCACGGACCAGCGCTTCGGCACGCCGAGCTGGACGAGGCGATCGGCGATGGCGCGGATCACCACCGCCCCCAGCACCGCGCCGAAGGTGAGAATCAGCAGATCGGCGGCGCGCACCAGCGCCACCACCACCCCGCCGACGGTAAGCAGGATCAGGACGCGGCGGATGAACCGTGCGTCGGCATCATCGGGAACGAGGCGCTTCACCCAGCCCGAACGCAGATGCTGCGCAACCGCTCCGTCAAAAATTCGATCAGCGCTTCCACGCGCACCGGCCGTCGCGATCCCGGGGGCGTGACGAGGTGGAGGCCCACCGATCCCGCCACCCAGTCGGCCAGCGCCACCTCCAGGCGACCGGCAGCGATTTCCGCATCGACCAGAAAGCCGGGCAAGCGCGCGACACCAAGGCCTGCGCGCAACGCCGGCAGCATCGCCTCGCCATTGTCGGTGCGCAACGGGCCGTCGACGCGCACCGCGGCCTCCTCGCCGCCCGCCTTCTTGAAACGCCAGACGCCGGGTGTCGCGGTGTTGGTGTAGACGAAGCAGGCGTGCCGGGCGAGGTCCGCCGGGTGCTGCGGGCGCCCCATCCGCTCGAAATAGCCCGGCGCCGCGACGACATGGATGTTCACCGGCCCCAGCCGCCGCGCGCGCAGCGAACTGTCCGGCAGCTCGGCGATGCGGATCGCCACGTCGATCCCCTCGCCGACGATGTCGACGAACGCATCGGACAGGGTGAGTTCCACCTTGATCTGGGGATGCGCGGTCATGAACTCGGCGATCAGGCCGGAGAGGTGGCGGGAGCCGAAGGTGAGCGGCGCCGCCAGCCGCACCACGCCCGAGGGCGCGCTTGCGCTCTCGAACGCCGCTTCCTCGGCCGCCTGGCCGTCGTCGAGGATCCGCTGGGCGTGTTCGGCGAGCTGCTGGCCGCTGTCGGTAAGCGTCAGCCGGCGCGAGGTGCGGTGGAACAGCGCGGTGGCCAGCCGTTCCTCCAGCCGGGTGATCGCCTTGGAAACCGTCGCCTTGGAGACGCCCAGCGCCACCGCCGCGCCGCTGAACGAGCGATGCTCGACCACGCTGGCAAACACCGCCCATGCCTCGAAATCCGGTAGCTTCATCCCCGCGCCTCCTGCTCGGGCGAAGCCATATCATGAAACGATCAGTTTCCAACGTTTCCGTTTACGCGCCGATACCGATCCCTATCTTGGCAGCAACACATGGGAGATCAGCGATGATCGACAAACGCAGTTTCGAAAGCCTGGGCGGTGCCGATCACGGCTGGCTCAAGGCCAAGCATCATTTCAGTTTCGCCGACTATCACGATCCGTCCCGCATGGGCTGGGGTGCGATCCGGGTGTGGAACGACGACGAAATCGCGGCCAATTCGGGCTTTCCGCCGCATCCGCACCAGAACATGGAAATCATCACCTATGTCCGCGCTGGGGCGATCACCCACCAGGACTCGATGGGCAACAAGGGCCGGACCGAAGCGGGCGACGTGCAGGTGATGAGCGCCGGCACCGGCGTGCGCCACGCGGAATACAACCTCGAGCCGGAAACGACCCGGATCTTCCAGATCTGGATCCTGCCGCGCGAGGCCGGCGGCCAGCCGAGCTGGGGCGCCAAGCCCTTCCCCAAGGGCGATCGTTCGGGCCGGTTCGTCACGCTCGCCTCGGGGTTCGCCGACGACAAGGACGCGCTGCCGATCCGCGCCGACGCCCGCGTACTGGGCGCCACGCTGAAGGCGGGCGAGAGCGTATCCTATACCGTGGGAGAGGGTCGGCACGCCTATCTTGTACCGGCGGTTGGGTCGATCAGCCTTGCGGATGATCGCATCGACGCCCGCGATGGTGCAGCGCTGACCGGTGGCCAGACCGTGACGATCACCGCGCTCGAAGACGCCGAGATCGTGCTCGTCGACGCCGAGTAAGCTTTTCCCGGGGGGCGGCAGGCCCCCGATCCTTTTCACGACAGGACCATTGCCATGACCAAGATCCTCGTTCTCTATTACTCGTCCTACGGCCACATCGCGCAGATGGCCGACGCCGTCGCCGAGGGTGCCCGCAGCGCCGGCGCGACCGTCGACGTCCGCCGCGTCGCCGAGACCGCGCCGTTCGAAGTCGCGCAGGCCGCCGGCTTCCGCGTCGACGAGAGCCACCCGGTGCTCGACGACGTCAACCAGCTCGCCCAGTATGACGGCATCATCGTCGGCAGCCCGACCCGCTTCGGGCGCATGGCCAGCCAGATGGCGGCGTTCTGGGACAAGGCCGGCGGCGTGTGGTTCCAGGGCCAGCTGAACGGCAAGGTCGGCGGCGCGTTCACCTCCACCGCCTCGCAGCATGGCGGCCAGGAGACCACGCTGTTCTCGATCATCACCAACCTGCTGCACTTCGGCATGACCATCGTCGGCCTCGACTATGGCTATCAGGGCCAGGCTGGCGTCGATGAGGTGAAGGGCGGCACGCCCTATGGCGCGAGCACGATCGCCGACGGCGACGGCAGCCGCCTGCCGAGCGCGGTCGAGCTGGACGGCGCCCGCTACCAGGGCCGCCGCATCGCCGAGACCGCGGCCAAGCTGAAGGCATAATCCCCGAAGCGCGCGCCCGTAGCGTATCGCGCCGCGCTCAACGACGGCCGGAGCTCCCCCTGCTCCGGCCGTTTTCGTTTCGGGGCTCGCGAATTGCGCGCCGATCGCTATATCCCGCCCATGTTCAAGGACCGGGTACTCTTCATCGACGGCGAAGCGCTGATCATCGACAAGCCGGCGGGCCTTCCCGTCGATCGCCCGCGCGACCGCAGCGAAAGCCTGGAGGATCTGCTCGACCAGCTGACCTTCGGCTTCCAGCGTCCGCCCGTCCCCGTCCATCGGCTCGACCGTGATACCAGCGGCTGCCTATTGCTGGCGCGCAACCCCAAGGCGATGAAGCGCTTCGGCCAGGCGTTCGAGGCCGGTCAGGTCACCAAGCGCTATGTCGCGATCCTCGAAGGCGTGCCGGAGGCCGAGAGCGGCGAGATCGACCTGCCGCTCGGCAAGATTTCCAGCATCGAGGAAGGCTGGCGGATGACCCATGATCCCAAGGGCAAGTCCGCGCGCACCCGCTGGAAGCGGATGGAAGTGCATGACGGCCGCGCGCTGGTCGCCTTCTATCCCGAGACCGGCCGCACCCACCAGATCCGCGTCCACGCGCTGGAAGGCATCGGCATCCCGATCGTCGGCGACCCCGTCTACGGCAGCGGTGGCCCGGCGCTGATGCTCCACGCCCAGTCGATCACGGTGCCGCGCCCCGGCAAGCCCGACGTCCACGGCGACGCGCCGCTGCCGGCGCGCTTCCACCATATCGGCTTCGGCCGCCCCACGCATGGTTGAGATCCCCGACGCCGCGATCGTCGAGGAGAAGTTCCTCGCCGCCACGGGGCCGGGCGGGCAGAACGTCAACAAGGTCGCGACCGCGGTGCAGCTGCGGGTGGACGTGTTCCGGCTGGGGCTCGCTCCGCATGCCTATGAACGGCTGAAGGAACTGGCGGGCACGCGGATGACCTCGGCCGGCGAACTGCTGATCACCGCGCGGCAATATCGCACCCAGGACGCCAACCGCACCGATGCCCGCCAGCGCCTCTCCGACCTGATCGACAAGGCGCACGAGCGCCAGGCGAAGCGGGTCAAGACCAAGCCGAGCAAGGCGGCGAAGGCGCGGCGGGTGGATGCCAAGAAGGGCCGCTCGGCGATCAAGGCCGGGCGCGGCAAGGTGTCGTTCGACTGACCCCCTCGCACGCCGCCCCACAATCCCCTACATCGCGCCCATGTACAGCTTCGACATCACCGCAGATTCCAAGGCCGAGCTCTATCGCGACCTCGCCGCCGCGCTCGATTCGCTGACCGCCGACGAGCCGGATCCCATCGCCAACATGGCGAACGTCTCCGCGCTGATCGGCCAGTATCTGCCCGATCTCAACTGGGCCGGCTTCTACCGCAACGTGGCGGAGGAGCTGGTGCTCGGCCCCTTCCAGGGCAAGGCGGCGTGCATCCGCATCCCGTTCGGCAAGGGCGTGTGCGGCGCGGCGGCCGCGACTCGCGAGACGCAACTGGTGGAGGATGTTCATGCCTTTCCGGGCCACATCGCTTGCGACGCGGCCAGCCGGTCGGAATTGGTAGTACCGATCGTGCACCAAGGCGCATTGCTGGGCGTACTCGACCTCGACAGCCCGCTTCCGGCGCGATTTGACGCCGGCGACGCAGCGGGCTGCGAAGCACTGATGCGGATTCTCGCACCCCGCATCGCCTGAACCTACCCACTTCAGTGCCACAGAGCGGTTTCGCCGAACCTGTTGCGGTTCGGCGACACTCGTTTTCGCGTCCTGAAAACAAGCACTTGCCATGGCCATAGGGGGCGCTGTCAGGCAAAGAGGTAATACCACCATTTGTTTTTGTATTGAATTGGCCTTGACAGAATAGGACCGGTACCGACCAATACCCCTGTCGCGACCCAGCAGAACACAATATGTCCCGGGAGGACTCGGGCGCGGCATTGGACAATGGGTTCAACCACTTGGGGGGTATAAAATGCCGAAACTACACAGCCTTGGCGTGCCGATGCGAACGATTGCTAAAAGCATGCTCCTCGCCTCAGGCGGGCTGGCCGCGCTGGGTCTGGCCACTGCCGCGCAGGCGCAGACCGAAACCCCAGCCGCAAGCCAGGAAGACGGCGAGATCGTCGTCAACGGCATCCGCGCATCGATCGACAACGCCATCGACGCCAAGCGCCGGGACACGCGCGTCACCGACGGTATCTCGGCCGAGGATCTGGGCAAGTTCCCCAGCGAGAACATCACCGAGGCGATCCAGCGCATCTCGGGCGTGCAGATGTCGAACATCAACGGGCGCGGCGCGACGATCAGCATCCGCGGCCTCGGCCCGCAATATGCGCTGACCACGGTGAACGGCCAGACCTTCAAGAGCGCCGACTTCACCGACGGCTTCCGCTACGACATCATCCAGACCGAACTCGCCAACGCGATCCAGGTGGTCAAGTCGCCGACGGCCGACATGGATGCCGGCGGCCTTTCGGGCACGGTCAACATCCAGACCACGATGCCGCTCGACTATAAGGACCGCCAGCTGGTCCTGTCGGTGAAGGGCCAGAATTCCGAATATGCCGGCGGCAAGATCACGCCGAAGATCAGCGGCAGCTATGTCGACCAGCTCGCCGACGGCAAGCTCGGCGTCTACGTCAACCTCGGCTACCAGAAGCTGAAGGACCGCGCCGACTATTTCTGGATGGACCGCTGGGCCACCGGGACGACCGCCGGCGCGACCGTCTATGTCCCGCGTCGCCCGCGCTATCGCCGCATCGACCGCGATACCGAGCGGCTGATGGGCAGCGGCGGCCTGCAGTGGCGCCCGAGCGATCGGATCGAGATCGACGCCAGCGCGATCTACGCCAAGGACATCACCGACTATGACGTGAACCAGCAGGTGTTCCTGTTCAACACCGCGCGGATCGCGGCGAGCAACGTCGTGAACGGCGTCGCCACCAAGGCGACCGCGACCAATTTCACGATGGAGAACAACCGCCAGCACGAGGACCGCAACCTCGTCAGCCAGGGCTATACCCTGTCGGGCAAGTGGACCGGCGACAATGGCTGGTCGGCGCGTTCGGTGTTCAACTACACCAAGGGCAGCACCTATCAGCGCGAGGCCGCGGCGATCCTGGGGGTGAACATCCCCACCGCGACCATTGATTTCTCGAACCCGGATTCGGTGAAGTACAGCGTCGGCACCGATCTTTCGAGCACCGCGCTCTACACGCCCTCGACGCTCACCCGGAACGAATATCCGAACGGCGCCACCCGCAAGATGGCGTCGAGCGAAACCTCGGGCCAGGCGGACCTGTACAAGGAAGTCAGCCTCGGGCCGATCACGAAGTTCAGCGTCGGCGCCAAGTACCGGCACGAGATCTTCAGCCGCGACGTGAGCCGCCACGACATGATCGCGCTGGCCAACCAGCCGGCCCCCTCCAGCCCGATCTTCCCGCCGATGGCGACCAACAATTACGGCGTCAGTGGCTTCCTCAACGGCGATTCGGGTATCCCCGGCGCCTGGATCGGCCCGGACCTCGGCGCGTACGACAAGGCGCTGGCAGCAGCCGGCATCACCGTGCCGGACATCTTCGCGCCGGAAGCCAGCTATCACGTCGATCGCTTCATGCCATCGGCCTATGCGATGGCGGACATCGGCACCGAGATCGGTGGCATGACGCTGCGCGGCAATCTCGGCGTCCGCTACGAGCACACCAAGCAGAAAGTGCAGGGCAACATCACCGCGCCGCGCACCGACGGCTACACCGAAGTGCAGCGCAAGGTCGGCGACTATGCGATCGAGCAGAGCTACGACAACGTCCTGCCCAGCCTGAACCTGGTGCTGGAGCCGACCCGCACGGTGCAGGTGCGCTTCGCCGCGGCAAAGGTGCTGGTGCGCCCGATCATGGATTCGAGCACGTCCATGGCGCAGACCACCAGCAGCTCGCCCAACACCTTCCCGGCGAACACCAGCACGATCACGGTGGATCTCGGCCAGGCCGGCCTCAAGCCGCTGACCGCCAACCAGCTCGATCTGGGCGTGGAATGGTATCCCACCCGGTCGAGCACGATCGCGCTGAACGGCTTCTACAAGTGGATCAAGAACGGCACCTTCTCGCGCCTGATCTGCCCGACGTCGTTCAACGGCACCGCGCTCAGCACGGCAGGCAACGACTGCGTCGATGCGCGCGGCAATATCTACGACATCACCCAAACGCTCAACGATCCCAGCACCATCAAGGTGAAGGGCTTCGAGGTCAGCTGGAACCAGTCGTTCGATCGCATCCTGCCGCTCGACGGCTTCGGCCTGCTCGCCAACTTCACGCGGGTCTATCCGCAGAAGGTGGCGATCGGCACGGGCTACACCATCCGCAACCTGTCGAAGGTGACGTGGAACGTCTCGCCCTATTGGGAGAACGGACATTTCAACGTCCGCCTCTCGGTGAACCACCGCAGCAGCTATGAGCAGAACAGCGCCGACAGCTTCTTCGCCCGCGAAGGCCATGTCGTGCGGGGGCGCACCCAGTTCGACCTGAGCGGCGGCTATTCGCCGAACAGCTGGCTCAGCTTCGCGGCCGGGGTGATCAACCTCAACAACAGCCGCGAACAGGCCTATTTCCGCGATCCCGCCGTGTGGCAGGAGAGCAGCTTCTACGGCCGCAGCTTCTACCTTTCGGCCACGCTGAAGATGTAAGCTTCAAGGCTTGTCGATAAGCACAGCCCTCGCCCTTCCACCGTCATCCCGGCGAAAGCCGGGATCCAGTCGCCGCTCGGCAGCAGCAGGAGCGATAACCGAGTGGCCAATGGATTCCGGCTTTCGCCGGAATGACGGACTGGAGGGGAGGCGGCTGGTCTCTCGATGCGCCTGCCTGGAATAACCGGTGGGGGCGAGGCCGCGTCGACGGCGCCGCCACCACCCATGTCGTTGATTGGAGTTCCCGACTTGGCCGATTTCGCCGCCCACCGTCTCCGTTTTCTCGGCCCGGTCGCGGCCGGCCTCTTGATCAGCGCTCCTGCCGTCGCGCGCCCGGCAGCACCTGCCATCGCCGCTGCACCGCAATCCGATGTCGCCGCCGCACGCGCCGTGCTGGCGCGCCTGGGGGTCGATACGCGCAAGATCGACCTGGCGCTGGTGCCCGGCACTACCCCGCAATTCCACGCCCGCACCGCCGCCGGGCGGTTGCGCATCGAAGGCTCCTCGCCCGTAGCACTGGTCCGGGGTGCCGCCCGCACGCTGGGCCGGCAGGGCAGCCTGTTCGTTTCCTGGGAGGGCGTCCGCACCCGCCCGCTGGTGATCCGCGACGGCTATGACAGCGGCGTGGTCGCCTCGCCCTTCTCGCTGCGGACGTACCTCAACACCTGCACCTATGGCTACACCACCCCCTGGTGGAACTGGGGGCGCTGGGAGCGCGAGATCGACTGGATGGCCACGCACGGCGTCGACACGCCGCTGGCGATGGAAGGGCAGGAACATGTCTGGCGCGCGCTGTGGCGCGAGCAGGGCATGAGCGACACCCAGATCGCCGCCGGCCTTTCCGCCGCGCCTTTCCTGCCCTGGCAGCGCATGGGCAACATCGCCGGCTATCGCGCGCCGCTCTCGGCCAACTGGATCGAGAAGAAGCGCGTCCTGCAACGCCAGATCCTCGCCCGGATGCGGTCGCTCGGCATGAAGCCGATCCTGCCGGCCTTTTCAGGCTACGTCCCCGAAGCGTTCGCCAAGGCGCACCCGGAGGCCAGGATCTACCAGATGCGGCAATGGGAGGGCTTCCCGGGCACCTATTGGCTCGACCCTTCGGATCCGTTGTTCGCCAAGCTCGCCGCCCGCTTCCTCCAGCTCTACACCGCGACCTACGGGCCGGGCGACTATTACCTCGCCGACGCCTTCAACGAGATGGTGCCACCGATCGCCGAGGACGGCAGCGACGCCCGCGCCGCGACGTACGGCGACGCCATCGCCAACACCGCCGCCACCCGCGCCGCCACCCTCCCCAAGGAAGTCCGCGACGCCCGGCTAGCGGCCTATGGCGAACGGCTCTACCGCTCGATCACCGCCGCCGCGCCGAACGCGACCTGGGTGATGCAGGGCTGGCTGTTCGGCGCTGACAAGGCGTTCTGGACGTCAGATGCCATCGCCGCCTTCCTCTCGAAGGTGCCCGACGAACGCATGCTGGTGCTCGACATCGGCAATGATCGCTATCCCGGCATCTGGAACGCGACCAAGGCGTTCTACGGCAAGAGCTGGGCATACGGCTATGTCCACAATTACGGCGGCAGCAATCCCGCCTATGGCGACCTGAATTTCTACCGCAGCGACATGACCGCCGCGCTCGCCAACCCCGGCCATGGCCGGATGCGCGGCTTCGGGCTGTTTCCGGAAGGGCTGCACAGCAACAGCATCGCCTATGCCTATGCGTACGACCTCGCCTGGGGCGAGATCGACGCCAAGGGCGCGGCCCGCCCGCTCGACGCTTGGCTGGGCGACTATACCAGGGCACGCTACGGCAAGACCTCGCCCGCGCTGGTTGCGGCGTGGGACAAGGCCATCCAGGGTGCCTACACCACCCGCTACTGGACGCCGCGCTGGTGGCACGAACAGGCCGGCGCCTATCTGCTGTTCAAGATGCCAACCCTCGACGGCGCGGACTATCCCGCCGCCCCCGGCGATCCCGTCGCGCTGCGGGCCGGGATCGAAGCGCTGCTAGCCCAGGCCGGCCAGCACAGCGGCGAGCCGCTCTACACCTATGACGTGGTCGATCTGGTCCGCCATTATGCCAGCGTGCGGCTGGACGACCGGCTGAAGACTGCGGTGGCCGCCTACAAGGCCGGCGATCTCGCCACCGGCGACCACGCGACTGCCGCCGCGGAGAAGCTCGCCAAGGGCATCGACGCGCTCGCCGGCAACCAGCAGGAAACGCTGGGCAGCTGGCTCACCAACGCCGCCGCCTATGGCGACACGCCCGCCGAGAAGGCGGCGTTCGTCGAGCAGGCCAAGGCGGTGGTGACCGTGTGGGGCGGCACCGGGCACCTTTCCGACTATGCCTCGCGCGCTTGGCAGGGTCTCTATGCCGGCTATTACTGGCCGCGCTGGCAGCGCTTCCTCGCCGCCCAGCGCGCCGCCGCCGCCGCCCATACGCCGTTCGACGCCAAGGCCACCGCCGCATCGATCCGCGACTGGCAGGCCCAATGGCTCAAGGACGGGAAGATGTGGCCCCGCCAGCGCCCTGTCGCGCCGCTAACGCTTGCCCGCACGCTCCTCGCAGAAAGCGACGCCCGATGACCGAAACCCAGGCCAACACCGCCGCAGCACTCGCCGGCAAGCCGCGCTTTCTGGCGCTCGACGTGTTTCGCGGCGCGACGATCTTCCTGATGATCCTGGTCAATACCTCGGGCCCGGGCGCCGCGCCCTACCCCCAGCTGGTCCACGCCAAATGGTTCGGCTTCACCCTGGCGGACCTGGTGTTCCCCACCTTCCTGTTCGCGATGGGCAACGCGATGAGCTTCGCCTTCCGCAAGCCGGTGCCGACCGGGCCCTTCCTCGCCCGGCTGTTCAAGCGCGGCGCGATCATCTTCGTGCTCGGCTATCTGATGTACTGGTTCCCCTTCATCGAGCACGGCGCGAATGGGTGGGAACTCAAGCCCTTCGCGCTCACCCGCGTGCCGGGCGTGCTGCAGCGGCTGGCGCTCTGCTATGTGGTGGCCGCGCTGCTGATCCGCTGGCTCAAGCCCCGCCAGCTGCTGCTCGCGGCCATCGCGATGCTGCTCGGCTATTGGACGATCCTGCTCGCCTTCAGCCCGCCGGGCCTGGCGTTCGACAAATACGCCAATATCGGCACGCAGATCGATCTGTGGCTGCTCGGCCCGGGGCATCTCTACAAGAAGGATGCGGGCTTCGATCCCGAGGGGCTGCTCGGCACCCTGCCCGCCACCGTCAACGTGATCGCCGGCTATCTGGCCGGGCTCGCCATCGTGCAGGGCGGCGACCTGCGCCGCACCGTCGGCCGCATGGCACTGGTCGGCGTGCTGCTGGTGCTGGCCGGGCTCGCCTGGTCGCCCTGGTTCCCGATCGCCAAGAAGCTGTGGACCAGCTCTTATGTGCTGCTCACCGTCGGGATCGACCTGGTGCTGCTGGCCGGCGCGATCTGGCTGATCGAGGTCGCCGGGTTCAAGCGCGGCACCCGCTTCTTCACCATCCTCGGCCGCAACCCGCTGGCGATCTACCTCTTCTCCGAGCTGTTCGTGACCGTGCTGGGCATGATCCCCATGGGCGACCATGGCGGCGTCTACGATGCGGCCGGCGTGGGCATCTTCCAGATGGTCGCGCCCGGCCCGCTGGGCTCGCTCCTGTGCGCCTTCGCCTACACGATGCTGTGCTGGGCGGTGGGCTGGTGGATGGACCGCAGGGGCCTGATCCTGAAGGCCTGACAAGACAGTTTTATTTCAAATAGTTGATCCGCATCAGTCTGGGAACGCTGGGAAAACTGGGCCGTTGGAGCGGCTCAGGCGACGGTTCTCGACGCCCCTTCTTGAGGTCAACTATGACAGCGTTGGTGCAGCCGGCCGAATTCGCGCGTCCGGCTTCGGCGAACGGAATGCGGGTGCTGGAGCGCAGCGTCTATCGCGGCCCGCACCTTTACAGCACCCGAGCGATGATCCGCATCCAGATCGACCTGCGCGATCTGGAGCAAAGGCCGAGCGACAAGCTGCCCGGCTTCACCGATGCGCTGCTCGCGCTGCTCCCCGGTCTTGGCGTGCACGGGTGCAGCTACCAGCGCCCGGGCGGCTTCGTCGAGCGGCTGCGCGAAGGCACATGGGCAGGCCATATCATCGAGCATGTCGCGCTGGAGCTGCAGACGCTGGCCGGCGCGCGCGTGACCCGCGGCAAGACCCGGTCGGTGAAGGACCGGCCGGGCGTGTACAACATTCTCTATACCTATCGCGACGAAGCGGTCGGTCTCGCCGCCGGCCTTGCCGCGATCCGGCTGGTCGCCGATCTGCTGCCAGAACCGCTGCGCAGGGTGGAAGGGCTGCAACTGCTCGGCGTGGCCCCGCTCGATGCGCCGCAGGACGTGCGCGCGATCGTCGCGTCGCTCCAGGCGCTCCTCAAGGCCAATGCCCTCGGGCCTACCACGCGCGCGCTGGTCGAGGCAGCGGAGCGGCGCGGCATCCCGGTGACGCGGCTGAACGAGCAGAGCCTGATCCAGTTCGGCTACGGCAGCCGCCAGAAGCGCATCCGCGCCAGCATCACCGGCGACACCGCGCAGATCGCGGTCGAGATCGCCGGCAACAAGGCGGTGACCAAGCAGCTGCTCGCCGAGGCCGGACTGCCGGTGCCGCGCGGCGTGGTGGTCCGGCGGGTCGAGGAAGCCCTGGCCGAAGCCAAGCGCCTGCGCTGGCCGGTGGTGGTGAAGCCGCTCGACGGCAATCACGGCCGCGGCGTCACCACCGGCATCGCCGACGAGGACGCGCTACGCACCGCCTTTGCGCTCGCCGCCCAGCACGGCCGGCGGGTGATCGTCGAGCAGCAGGTGCCCGGCAACGACCACCGCATCCTCGTCGTGAACGGCAAGGTCGTTGCGGTGGCGGAGCGCGTGCCCGCGCAGGTGATCGGCGACGGCTTCCATTCGATCGCCCAGCTGATCGACGATCTCAACCAGGATCCACGCCGCGGCGTGGGGCACGAGAAGGTCCTAACCCGCATCGCCCTGGACGACGCGATGATGGCGCTGCTGGCAAAGAGCGGCCGCACGCCTGGGTCGGTTCCAATGGCCGGCGAACTGGTGATCCTGCGCGACACCGCAAACCTCTCCACCGGCGGCACGGCCGTCGACCGGACCGACGTGATCCACCCGGCCAACCGCGCCATCGCCGAGCAGGCGGCGGCGGTGGTCGGGCTGGACGTGTGCGGGATCGACTTCCTTTCGCCCGACATCCGCCGCCCGGTGGGACAGACCGGCGGCGGCATCGTCGAGGTGAATGCCGCCCCGGGCTTCCGCATGCATCTGGAGCCCTCCAGCGGCACCCCGCGCGACGTCGCGACCCCCGTGATCGACATGCTGTTCCCGCGCGGGAGCCGCAGCCGGATTCCGATCTTCGCGATCACCGGCACCAACGGCAAGTCGACCACGGCGCGGATGGTGTCCCGCATCCTCTGCCACGCCGGCAGGAATGTGGGCATGACCTCGACCAGCGGCATCTATTTCAACGGCCATCTGATGGTCGAGGCGGATGCCAGCGGGCCCAAGAGCGCGCGCTCGGTCCTGCGCAATCCGGCAGCAGACGTGGCCGTACTCGAGACCGCGCGCGGCGGTATCCTGCGCGAAGGGCTCGGCTATGACAGTGCCGATGTCGGCGCGGTGCTCAACGTCACCGCCGATCATCTCGGGCTCAAGGGCATCGATACGATCGAGGAACTGGCGCAGGTGAAAGGCGTGGTGGTGGAAAGCGTCGCGCGGCGCGGCCATTCGGTGCTCAACGCCGACGATCCGATGTGCCACCGCATCGCCCGCCATGCCCGTGGCACGATCCTCTGGTTCTCCCTCAGCGGCGGCGGCGATCTTTCGGATCACCTTCGCCGCCACATCGCCGAGGGCGGCATGGCGGTGGTGCGCGAACCGGGCAGCTATGGCGGCTGCATCGTGGTCCACCGCAACGGCGAACGGATCGAGCTGATGCCCGCCGCCGAGATTCCCGCCACCTTGGGCGGAATCGCCGAGTTCAACATCGCCAATGCGCTCGCCGCGGTGGCGATGTGCGTGGCGCAGCGCGTGCCGCTGGATGCAATCCGCGAGGGGCTTCACGCCTTCAGCGTCTCGTTCGAGGATTCGCCGGGCCGCCTCAACATCCATGACGCAAACGGCATGCGGTGCATTCTCGATTATGCGCACAACCCCGCCGGCCTGCGCGCGCTGGGCCAGGTGATCGAGCGGATGCGCGGGCGCTACAACCGGGTGATCGGCATGGTCAGCATCCCCGGCGACCGGCGCGACTGCGACATCGTCGAGATGGGCCAGCTCGCCGGGGCCTATTTCGACGAGATCGTGTTCCGCGAAGCGCCCGACGGCCGGGGCCGCCCGCGGGGCGAAACCAACGGGCTGATGTCCGAAGGCGCGATGCAGGCAGGGGTGCGCCCGGACAAGGTGCATCGCATCGTCGACGAAATGGACGCGGTCGACATGGTGCTGCAGCTCGGCCGCCCGGGCGACCTGCTGGTGATCATGCCCAGCGCGATCCAGGCGGTATGGGATCGCATCCTCGCCTTCCGGCCCGAAGCTGCGGTCCGGGAGAAGCTGCATGCCTGAAGCAGCGCGTTGGGCCATCCTCGTCCACGGCGGCGCCAAGACGATCGACGCGGCGCTCCACGACCGCAACCGCGCCGGCTGCGCCGCCGCTGCCGAAGCCGGCGCAGCGATCCTGCGGGCCGGCGCCAGCGCGGTGCTGGCGGCCGAGGCGGCGGTGCGGGTGCTGGAGGACGATCCGGTGTTCAACGCCGGCTTCGGCTCCGTCCTCACCAGCGACGGCACCGTCGAGATGGACGCGGCAATGATGGAGGGTTCCGACCTCACCCTGGGCGGCGTGACGGGCGTGCGGCGCGTCCGCAACCCGGTCAGCGTTGCCCGTGCGATGTTGCCGGCGCGCCCGGTGCTGCTCGCCGGCGAGGGTGCGGAGCGGTTTGCGGCGCAGAACGGCATCGCGCTTGTCGAGCCCGATACGATGCTCTCCCCGCAAGCGCTCGCCTCGGAGAACGCCAGGGCGCACGACACCGTCGGCTGCGTGGCGATCGACGTCACCGGGGCGATCGCCGCCGCTACCTCCACCGGCGGCCTGCCCGGCAAGCATCCCGGACGAATCGGCGATTCCCCCGTGTCCGGTGCCGGCCTCTATGCCGACGACACGCTGGGCGGCTGCGCCCTTTCCGGCGACGGCGAGGCGATCCTGCGCACGATGCTGGCGGGCCAGGTGATGCACGCGCTCGAGCGCGGCGGCAGCGCCGTCGAAGCGGCCGAACACGCCATTGCGCGGCTCGGCCGGGTAGGCGGCGAAGCCGGCGCGATCGTGGTGGCGCGCTCCGGCGCGTTCGGCATCGCCCATAACAGCGACCATTTCGCGCTGGCGCTGCATGCAAGCGGGCTCGATGCCCCGCGCGCTGGCGTCCACCGCGACGAATTGAAGGACCTCCTGCATGGCTGACCGTGGCGGACCGCTCATCATCATCGGCGGTCATGAAGACAAGGACGGCGACAAGACCATCCTCCGCGAAGTCGCCGCGCGGGTAAAGGGCGGCAAACTCGTCATCGCCACCGTTGCCAGCCACCGGCCCGAAGGTTATTTCGACGCCTATCAGAAGGCATTCGGCGCGCTGGGCATCGACAATCTGGTCGAGCTCTACGTTCATGAACGCGGCGACACACTAGAGCGCGAGACGCAATCGGTGTTCGAGGGGGCTGCGGGCATCTTCTTCACGGGCGGCGACCAGCTGCGCATCTCCAGCCAGATCGGCGACACGCCGGTGGAGCGCATGGTGCGCGACATCCATCGACGCGGCGGCGTGGTTGCCGGCACTTCGGCCGGCGCCTCGGTGATGAGCGAGACGATGCTGGTGAAGGGCACCAGTTCGGAATCGCACCGCATCGGCGATCTGCACATGGCACCGGGCCTGGGGCTGGTGCGCGACGTGATCATCGACCAGCATTTCGCCGAGCGCGGCCGCATCGGCAGGCTGCTGGGCGCGGTGGCGCAGAACCCGCGCGTGCTCGGCATCGGCATCGACGAGGATACCGCGATCGTGCTGGAGGGCTGCTGCTTCCGCGTCGTCGGTGCCGGTGCCGTGACGATCGTCGACGGGTCGGGGGTCACGCGGTCCAACATCGCCGAGGCGAGCCCGGAACGCACGCTATCGATGCACGATGTGCGTCTGCACGTGCTGAGCCATGGCGACGAGTTCGATCTCGACGAACGGCGGCCTCTTACTCCGAAGGCGTGAGCGTGCCGCTCAGTCCTGGTCGGGTGCCAGCACCGCCGCCAGCGCGTCCGCGGCCTGGGCGCGGCGCTCGACGATGCCCGCGGTCATCCGCAGCACCAGCTCGCGTGCGCCCTGCCAGTGGCTGCCGCTGCGGCGGGCATGGGGAAGCTGGGGCATCCCGCCCACCGCGCTGCCCCAGCCGGCGGCGAGCGCCTGCACCCGCTCGGCCACGGCGGCATCGGGCGTATCGCCGCTGAGCAGCAGCGACGGAAAGGGCAGCCGGATCCTGGGCGAGGCGAAATGCGCAGCGTCGCCCTCCCCCGCGATCGGATCGATCAGCAGCGCGCCGGCGACGCGCGTGATATAGTCGTGCGGCGAGAGCCGGGCCCACCAGGTGGCGGCGAAACAGCTGGCGCCGTTCGCCACCAGCAGCACCGGGCGTTCCGCATGGAGGATCGCCGAATCGAGCTTGGCCGCCCACAGGCTGCGCTGGCGCGGCGTCTCTTCCGAATAAGCGAGATGCGCATCGGCCCGCAGCGGCGCGCCGAACAGCGCCGAAAGCGCGCGGGCGGGGCCGTTGCCGGTGCTGATCACCGAAAACCGATCCAGGGGGGTCGTCACGAGGGTCATGGCGAGTCTTCCCGTGTGCAAGTCGACCGAGGCTATATGCGAGCGGGACGCCGCGCAATGCGGATCCTGCGATCGGCGTCGCAGCTGCCGCACATCTCGGCGCGCGACCATGCGTGCCGCGCCGCCGCGCCGGGAGCCATGGCTCTCCCTCGGCAAAACTCGGCGGCAGCGCTTGCGTCTGCAATGTTTCTGAACGATGAGGGAGACAGCCCGGCCGTTCGCCCCTGAAGAACAGCCACGGAGCGGGCGGGGGCGGGGCAACGGGTGGCAATGAACTCCTTTCATGGTACGCTGGAACATCTGCCCTTGCTGCAAAGCCGAAGGGGGCTGGCCTACGCGATCACGCTGGGGTTCTGCGCAGTGGCCTGGTGGCTCCGGCTGGTGCTCGATCCCTATTTCCCCCCGGGCTTTCCCTATCTGACGTTCTTCCCGGCGGTGATCCTCGCCTCGTTCCTGTTCGGACGGGGGCCGGGCGTCGTCGCCGCGCTGCTGTGCGGGTTGCTCGCCTGGTATTTCTTCATCCCGCCGTTCTGCAGCTTCGCGCTGGCGCGGGGCACCGGGGTGGCGCTGCTGTTCTATGTCGGGGTGGTCACGGTCGACATTCTGCTCGTCCATTGGATGCAGGTCGCCAATGCCCGCCTCGCCGCCGAGCGCGAGCGCAGCGCGGCGCTCGCCGCCAGAACCGAGATCCTGTTCGAGGAGCTGCAGCACCGGGTCTCCAACAACCTGCAGATGGTGGGCGCGATGCTTGCCCTGCAGCGCCGGGGGGTCAAGGACGGCGAGGCCCAGCGGGCGATCGGAGAAGCGGCGGCCAAGCTCCAGCTGATCGGCCGCATCCAGCGTCGGCTCTATGGCAGCCGCGGCGAGCCGCTGGCGCTGGATGCCTTCATCACCGCGCTGGTCGAGGATCTGGCCGAAAGCGGCGGAAATCCCGGCATCCGGCACGTGGTGGAGGCGAACAGCGCCGTGCTCCTGCCGCCCGATCGCGCCATCCCGCTCGCGCTGATCGTCGCGGAGGCGATCGCCAACGCGGTCGAGCACGGTTTCGCCGATCGCGCGACAGGCAATATTCTGGTCCAGGTTTGTGCAGAAGACGAGCGCGTCTCGCTGACGATCCACGACGACGGCGCGGGCGTGGCGGAAGGGTTCGACGTCGCGACCGTCGACAGCCTGGGCCTGCGGATCGCCCGCAGCCTGTGCCAGGGCCTCGGCGCGGAGCTCCGCATCGTCCCCGGCAGGCCCGGCACGCGGGTGGAACTGCACGACATCTCGATCGGGCCGGCGCCGCGCCCGGTCTGACCGCGATCAATGCTGCTGGCGCCGCGAGGGGGCATCCTGTAGGCTGATCCCAAGGAGGGCGGCGACCATGGAACAGCGTTCTGGCACCCCGATGGCGACGCGGCTCGGCTTCAAGCCCGGCATGCGCGTCTGGTTCCACGACATGCCGCAGGCGGTGCGGGACGCAATTGCCCCCGAACGCGCCGCGCTGGAAGAACTGGGTTGCGCGACCGACGGCGTGCAGGGCGTGCATCTGTTCACGTCCCGCCGCGATCACCTCGAACGCGAACTGGGGGCGCTGCGCGGCCTGCTGGCCAGCAACGGGTTCTGCTGGGTATCCTGGCCGGAACAGGACGAAGCTTCGGACCTTGCCCGCGGGACGGTTGCCGATGTCGCCGCCGCCCAAGGCTGGGAGGAACGGGATCGCTGCGCCTTTCAAGGCTGGTCCGGCGTCAAACTCACCCCGTGCACCGCGCCGAATGCTGTAAAAAGCACGACATAATCGCTACTCCGCATAACAACCGAATAGACATATGCGGCGCGTTCGGCGACGTTCCGCGCCGATATTCTCTATGAAACCTGATATGCGGCCTTGGACTCCTGACATCGATCTGCCGGATCACGAGCGGATCGCCCACGCCGCTGCCTTTTGCGAGCGGATGGCGACCCGTCACAGTTGCCGGAGTTTCTCTGCCGATCCGGTGCCGCGCGCGATCATCGAGACCGCGATCGCCGCCGCCGGCACTGCCCCCAGCGGCGCCAATCGCCAGCCCTGGCATTTCGCCGCCCTCTCCTCCCCCGGCGCCAAGACCGCACTGCGCGTGGCGGTGGAAGAGGAGGAGCGCAATTTCTACGGCGGCATCGGCGGGAGCGAATGGCAGGGGCTATTGCGCAACCTCGGCACCACGGCCGACAAGCCGTATCTGGAAATCGCGCCCTGGATCATCGTCGCCTTCGGGCAGACCAAGGCGAGCGACACCGATCGCTTCCCCAATCCGCAGCTCGTCGAAAGCGTGAGCCTGGCCTGCGGCCTCCTGCTGACAACGTTGCACCTCGCGGGCCTGGCGACGCTGGTCCACACCGCGACTCCGGCGCGTTTCCTCAACCGCCTGTGCCGGCGCCCGGAACTGGAAAGGCCGATCATGCTGATCGTCACCGGCCACCCCGCGCCCGATGCGACGGTGCCCGCCGCGGCGCTCGAACGCAAACCACTCGATCAGATCGCCAGCTGGTTCTAAGCGCACTCGGGTGCAACACCCGACCAGCGTCCGCCTGCCATCGCTCGATCTCGTCCGCGGCACTGCGCTGCTCGGCATCCTGCTGCTCAACATCGTCAGCTTCGGCATGCCCGAGGCAGCCTATTTCAACCCGCGCGCCTATGGCGGCTGGCAGGGCGCCGACCTGATCGCCTGGGCCGTGAACTTCCTGTTCTTCGACGGGCGGATGCGCGGACTGTTCTCCTTCCTGTTCGGCGCGTCGCTGCTGATCGTGACCGATGCGGCGGAGGCAGCAGGCCGCGACCCGGCGCGCGCGCATTATGCCCGCATGGCATGGCTGTTGCTCTTCGGCCTCGCGCACCTCTGGCTGGTCTGGCATGGCGACATTCTTGCCCATTATGCACTGGTCGGCATGATCGCCTTCCCGCTGCGCAAGCTGCCCGTGTCGCGCCTGGTGAGCCTGGGCGCGGTGCTGGTGCTGGTAAGCACGGCGCTGTTCGGCATGCTGGCGCATGATGCCTGGCGCATGTCGCTCGCACCCCAGCCGGCGCACGGCGAATATGCTTCGCTGGTCGAGGCCTTCGGGATACCGCCGGAAAGCCGCATCGCCGGGGAGCTGGCGGTCCGCCGCGGCGCCTATGCCGGCGTGGTCGCGCAGCGATTTCGCGAATATGCCGGCAGTCCGCTCGCCCTGCTGACGCTCTATGGCTGGGAGACGCTGGGTTACATGCTGTTCGGCATGGCGGCGCTGCGCAGCGGGCTGCTTGCAGGCGCCTGGCCCCGCGACACCTATCGGCGGTGGTGGCTTCGCTGCTGGGCGATCACCCTGCCCGTCTACGCTCTGCTGGCGGCATGGCTGATCGCTACCAGGTTCAGCCTCTCCTCCGTGCTGCTGGCGGCGGTGACGCTGCCGGGTCTGGTGCGACCGGTGATGATCCTCGGCTGGGCCTGCCTGATCCTGTGCATTGCGCGCTCCGATGGCTGGCTCACCCGGCGGGTGGCAGCGGCGGGGCAGATGGCCTTTTCCAACTACCTCGCGACCAGCCTGCTCTGCGTGGGGTTCTTCGACGGCTATGGCCTGGGCTGGTTCGGCCATCTCTCCCGCTGGCAGCTCTATCCGGTGGTGCTGGGCGTATGGGCGCTGCTGCTGCTCTGGTCGCAGCCCTGGCTGATCCATTTTCGCTATGGGCCGCTGGAATGGCTGTGGCGCAGCCTGGCGCGCGGCAGGCTGCAACCCATTCGCAATAGCCTTGCGAATCGCTCGCAGTCGCACTAGATCTCTTCGCAGCGAGAGAATCGAGGGAATGTCGATGGTCGTCTGCGTGTGCAATGCCCTGCGGGAACGGGAAGTCCGGGAAGCGGCGCGATCCGGCGCGCAGAGTGCATGCCAGGCGTATCGCGCACTCGGCTGCCAGGCCAAATGCGGCCAGTGCGTCCCCTTCGCCCGCGCAATCATCGCCGAGGAACGCGCCGCCGCATAAAGCCACTTCCTAGGTTCCGTCCCGATCGTTTCGCGGCTAGGCTGGCCGCCGAACGACAAGGGATTTGTATATGAAGGGCGACGCCAAGGTTCTCGAGTATCTCAACGAGGTGCTGAAGAACGAGCTCACCGCGATCAACCAATATTGGCTGCACTACCGCATGCTCGACCATTGGGGCGTGCAGAAGCTCGCCCAGTTCGAGCGCCACGAATCGATCGACGAGATGAAGCACGCCGACTGGCTGGCGGAGCGCATCCTGTTTCTCGATGGCCTGCCCAATTTCCAGCTGCTCGGCCGCCTGCGCATCGGCGAGACGGTGGAAGAGCTGCTTCGCGCCGATCTGGCGCTGGAGGTGGAGGCGATCGCCGTGCTGCGCGACGCAATCCAGCATTGCGAAACCGTCCGCGACTTCGTCAGCCGCGACCTGTTCCTCAAAATCCTCGAGAGCGAGGAAGAGCATGTCGACACGCTCGAGCGCCAGTTCGACATGATCGAACGCATGGGGCTGGAAAACTACATCCAGCTCAACAGCAAGCCGACCGAAGCGGAGTAAGTGTTTCGACCTCTCAAGGGAGGTCGACAACCTGCCACACTATACTCGTCATCCCCGCGAAGGCGGGGATCCATTGATGGAGCCGTCAGGGCTCCTGCTAAACCGTTCTGGCAAATGGATTCCCGCCTTCGCGGGAATGACGAAGGTGCTGGGGGAGGCGGCAGTCATGGACTGCCCCGCCCTCAATCCTTGCTGTGGTCGAACGGGTTCTTCGGCGCGCGCAGCACCAGCCGCACCGGCACCGCGCCGAAATCGAACTCGCGCCGCAGCCCGTTGATCAGATAGCGCTGATAGCTCATCGGCAGCAGGTCCACCCGCGTACCGAACAGCACGAAGCTGGGCGGGCGCGTCTTGTTCTGCGTGACATAGCGCGGCTTGATCCGCTTGCCGCCCGGCGCGGGCGGCGGATTGGTTTCGATCGCGCGCTCGAACCAGCGGTTGAGCTGGCCGGTCGACACGCGGCGTGACCAGGCGTCGCGCGTCTCGAACGCCACGCGCATCATCGTGTCGAGGCCCTTGCCGGTAATCGCCGAGACGGTGAGCAGCGGCACGCCCTTCACCTGCGCCAGGCCTTCGTCCAGCGCGCCCTTCACACCGTTGAACAGGCTGGAGGCGTTTTCCGCCACGTCCCACTTGTTCATGACGATGATCAGCGCGCGGCCTTCCTGCAGCACGCGATCGGCGATCTTGAGGTCCTGCACCTCCAGCCCGCGCGTCGCATCGAGCAGCAGCACCACCACTTCGGCAAAATCGATCGAGCGCAGCGTATCGGCGACCGAGAGCTTCTCCAGCTTCTCCTCGACGCGCGCCTTCTTGCGCAGGCCGGCAGTGTCGACCAGCCGCACCTTGCGCGGCTTGTCCTCGAAATCGGTCCATTCGTAATCGATGGAGATCGAGTCGCGGGTGATGCCGGCCTCGGGCCCGGTGATCATCCGGTCCTCGCCGAGCAGCCGGTTGACCAGCGTCGACTTGCCCGCGTTCGGGCGGCCGACGATCGCCAGCTTCAGCGGCGCATCGGGGCTGTCGGGATCCTCCTCGGGTTCCTCGTCCTCGCGGTCGACATGCGGCAGCAGCGCCTCGAAGAGATCGGCGACGCCCTCGCCATGTTCGGCCGAGAAGGGGATCGGATCGCCGAGACCCAGCGCCATCGCCTCCAGGATGCCCGACTCGCCCGCGCGGCCTTCGGCCTTGTTGGCCATCAGCACCACGGGGCGGTCGGTCGAGCGCAGCCAGCGGGCGATTTCCTCGTCGAGCGGGGTCACACCCGCGCGGGCGTCGATCAGGAACAGCGAGACGTCCGCCTCGCGCACCGCCGCCTCGGTCTGGGCACGCATCCGGCCCGGGAGCGTCGCGGCGTCCTCGTCCTCATAACCCGCCGTGTCGATCACCCGGAATTCCAGGCCGAGCAGGTTCGCATCGCCCTCGCGGCGATCGCGGGTGACGCCGGGCTGGTCGTCGACCAGCGCGAGGCGCTTTCCGACCAGCCGGTTGAACAGCGTCGACTTGCCCACATTGGGGCGTCCGATGATGGCGACAGTCGGCAAAGGCATGGTCGATTCTCTAACGCAGTCGAAGGGCGACGCAAAGCCGCCGGAAAAACGACAGGGGCCGGAGCGCTGCGCCCCGGCCCCCGAATGGGTATCGCTCCCCGGCAATGGGCCGGGGGAACGGGTTCAGCGATAGGCGCTCAGGCGACCCTTGTCGTCGAGCAGGTAGAGCATGTTGTTGGCGATCACCGGCGCCAGCGACAGCGGATCCTTGGTCTCCTTGGTGGAGAGGATGCTGCCGTCCCTCGGCGACACCGACACGATCTCGCCCAGCGTATTGATCAGCAGCAGGCGGCCGCCCGCGGCGATCGGGCCCTTCCAGGCGACCGGGTTCTTCAGCTTCTTCTCGTTCTTGTACTTCTGCAGCTGGACGATCCAGCGCGGCTTGCCGCTGCTGCGCGACAGGCAGAGCAGGCGCGCATCGTCGGTGACGACGAACAGCCACTCACCCACCGCATAGGGCGACGAGAGGCCGCCGATGCTCTGCTCCCACAGGGTCGAGCCGCTGGTGATGTCGACCGCGACCATCCGGCCGCCCTCGCCCAGCGCATAGACGCGGCCCTGGTCGATCACCGGCTCGGCATCGATGTCCGAGAGCGAAGAGACCGAGGTGGTCATGGTGTTGCGGGTCAGCACGTCGCCCCACAGCGACAGGCCATTCTCGTAGCGATAGGCGTTGAGCTCGCCCGACGAGAAGCCGGCGATCACCGTGCCCTGCGCCGAAGCCGGAGCCGCCACGCCGAACACGCCCTGCGATTCGAGGCTGGCGGTCGCCGTCCAGGATACGTCACCCTTGTCCTGGGTGAGCGCGAACAGCTGGTTGTCCTGCGTCACCACATAGACGTTGCCGTTGGCGAGCGTCGGCGCGCCGCGCAGCGGGCCGCCCGGGCGCTTGCGCCAGATTTCCTTGCCGTCGCCGATCTCGAGCGCGACCACGTCGCCGAGCCCGTTCGAGGCGTAGACATGGTCACCCTCGACGCTGACGCCGCCGCCGAACAGCGCCCCGCGGCTGCGCTTGTCCGCACCCGCACCGGTACGCGCGCTCCACAGCTCCGCGCCGGTGTCAGCAGCCATGGCGTGCACGGTGCCGGCCTGATCGATCACGAACAGCTTGTTGCCTTCGATCACCGGAGAGGCGGCGAGCCGCTCGCTCTTCGAAGGCTTGGCGACCTGGCGCGACCAGACGCGCGAGAGCGACTCGCCGAGCGTGAGGTGGCCCATCGCCTTGGATGCGCTGCCGCCCGGCTGGTTCCAGTTCTCGTTCGTCGCCGCCTCGGGCAACTGAACCTCGATGCCCGCCAGCGTCTTGTCGGCGGTGATGTCGTTCTCGGTCACCAGGATCGGCACACGCTCGCCGAGCACGGGCGTCTTCTTGGCGCCGCCGCCCTTGAAGACACCGCAGCCGCTCACCAGCGCGAGCGCGGCAACCGCCGTTACAACGCGAACCTTCGTGTTCATTTAGCTTGCTTTTCCTGGGTCTGAGCGGTCGTCGTCGGAGCGACCGAAAGCGTCTTTGCGAGTTCGGCGGTGCGTTCGCGGATAGAATCCGGCACCCGCGCACCTGCCTCGCTGAGCTGGCGATAGAGCTTGGCGGCCTCGCCGCGCTTGCCCGATTTCAGATAGGCGGCCGCCACCATCTCGCCGGCGGTGCCGAACCATGCCGAATCGGGGTTGGCGAGCGTGCCGAGCCGCTGGATCACGTCCTGCGGCTTCAGCGTGTCGAACTCGGCCTGGGTCTGGCGAACGAGCGCCAGATCGCGGAACGGCTGGGCGAGCTTGGAATCGGTGACGATGCTGGCGAACTTGGCCGCCGCACCCTTCTTGTCGCCCTGCTGGAACAGCAGGTTGCCCTGGGTGAAGCGCGCCATCGCGGCATAGCCGTCCTCGCCCTGCGCCAGCTTGTCCAGACCAGGCTGCGCCTGGCTAACCTGGTTCTGCGCAGCGAGCTGGAGGGCCGCGTCATATTCCTCGCCGCGTGCCTCGGCGGCGGTGCGCTGGCTGTGATCATAGAACAGCCAGCCGGCGACGGCGACCAGGAAGGCCACCACGCCCACGACGATCCAGATGCCATAGCGGCGGCCGGCGCGGATCAGCTGATCGCGCCGATATTCCTCGTCGACTTCGCGAAGGAAGGCCTCGTCGGTGGTACCGGAAGGAGGAAGCGCCAAAATCTACTCCATGGGTCTGATGCGGCCGCGGACCTTAGCGCCGCGTCCGGTGAACGCAAATCGCCCTACTCCGTCAGTCCTTCGGCGCATAGACCTGATCCGGTCCCGGAAAGGCCCGCGACCGTACCTCGTCGGCATAGGTTTCAACCGCGGCGGAAATGCGGCCAGCCAGATCGTCATAGCGCTTCACGAAGCGCGGGGTCCGCTCGAACAGGCCGAGCATGTCCTCGGCGACCAGCACCTGGCCGTCGCACTCGGCCGACGCGCCGATGCCGATGGTGGGACATTTCACGGCCTTGGTGATCTCGACGGCGATCGGCTCGACCACGCCTTCGACGACGATCGCGAAGGCGCCGGCCTCATCCATCGCGACGGCATCGCCGACGAGCTTGGCGTGCTCGGCCTCGCTGCGACCGCGGGCGCCATAGCCGCCCAGCACGTTGATCGCCTGCGGGGTCAGGCCGATATGGCCGATCACCGGGATGCCGCGCTCGTTGAGGAATCTGACGGTCGGCGCCATCGCCGCGCCGCCTTCGAGCTTCACCGCCGCCGCGCCGGTCTCCTTGAGCAGGCGCGCGGCGCTTTCGAACGCCTGCTGCGGCGAGGCCTCATAGCTGCCGAACGGCATGTCGATCACGACCAGCGCATGGTAGCTGCCGCGCACCACCGCCGCGCCGTGTGCCGCCATCATCTCCAGCGTGACCGGCACGGTGGAAGGCAGGCCGTAGATCACCTGGCCCAGGCTGTCGCCCACCAGCAGCATGTCGCACTGTTCGTCCATAAGCTGCGCCATGCGGACGGTATAGGCGGTCAGCATCACCAGCGGTTCGCCGCCCTTGCGCTTGCGGATCGCCGGCACGGTGACGCGCTTCATCGGCGCGGGCGTGGGATTGGCGCGGCTGGTGGCGGTATCGAGCGTGAGCTGGTGCGACATGGCGCGCGGTCTAGCGGGTCCGGCGCCGCCCCGCCAGCCCGGCGAGGATCAGCGGAGCCAGCCCCTTCGCGTCGCCATG
Organism: Sphingomonas pituitosa NBRC 102491; assembly: GCF_001598435.1. Taxonomy (GTDB): domain Bacteria; phylum Pseudomonadota; class Alphaproteobacteria; order Sphingomonadales; family Sphingomonadaceae; genus Sphingomonas; species Sphingomonas pituitosa. Next base: position 100,786 of record NZ_BCYY01000012.1, on the reverse strand, counting down.
CCGGCAAGCCAGATCTGGAAGATCGTCACGCCCAGGATGAACACCGGGGCGACGAAGGCCTGCACCGGCCCCGAAAGCATGCCGGTCGCGAACAGATAGCCGAACTGCACGATCACCGCCGCGAGCGAGACGACGTAGAGGATGTTGGCCTTGCGCGAGCGCCGCAGCATGGCGAGCGAACCCAGCAGGCTGGCGCCGACACCGATGGCGTAATCGATCAGGAACCAGCGCGGAACCGCCTGATAATACTCCCAGTTCCAGAGAGCGGGTTCCCCCGCGCGGTGCGGCGAGAGCGTCGCATGGGAATAGAAGACGAGGCAGCCGAGCAGCCCCCACAGGACCAGCATCGTTGCGACCGTGCGAAACCAGCTGGCTGGCCGTTGTCGAATATAAGACGCCATGCGATCCCAATAGTCCGTGTCGTTTATCGTGTTAATTTAGGATAAACACGGTGGTTAGGCCATGAACGCGTAAATTTTTCGTGCTCAGAGCACCGCACGGGCATAGCGTTCCGCCGCGAATCCGATCAGCAAACCACCCGGATATTCCAGAACCGGCCGTTTGATCATCGATGGCTGCGCAATCATCAGCGCGCGTGCCTTGGCCGAATCGAGGTCGGTCTTGTCAATCTCGGGAAGCTTGCGGAACGTGGTGCCGGCGCGGTTTAGCAGCGGCTCCCAGCCTTCCGCTTCAATCCACCGGTCGAGCCGTGCAGCGTCCACGCCCTCGGCCTTATAGTCATGGAAAACATAGGAAATTGCGTTGGCGTCGAGCCAGGCCCGCGCCTTCTTCATCGTGTCGCAATTCTTGATTCCGTACAGCGCAATGGTCATGCCGCTTTAGTGGAGGAAACGGCCGAGCGTCACAACCGGCTGCACCTCCAGTCCCAACGCGCGATAGAAACCGATCGCCGCATCATTGCCCTCGCGGACCATCAGCTGGAGCTTGGGGCAGCCGCGGGCGCGCAGCCAGGATTCGGCCGCCGCCATCAGCGTTCGGCCATGGCCCTGCCCCCGCGCGGCTTCCGCAACAGCGACATAATAGACCCAGCCGCGATGCCCATCCTCCCCCACCATCGCGGTGCCGAGCAGCGCCTCGCGGGCGCGGAGCAGCAGGATCGTCGAGGCGACGCCGGTCACCGCCCGATCGAAGTCGGCGCCGGCATCGTTCCACGGCCGGGTAAGGCCCGCCTCCTGCCATAGCGCGACCACCGCCGAACGATCGGCGGTGGTCGCTTCGAGGAGGTGGGTCACTTCGCGTCGGCAGCGAAGCGGAAGGTGACCGCCACCGCATCGGGGATCGTGCCCGGATCGCTCCACTGGCCCTTGCCCACCCCGAACGCCAGGCGCTGCACGGTTGCCGTGCCGCTTGCCTGGGCGTGGTCGCCCTCGATCGTCAGCTTGAACGCGACCGGCATCGGGCGGGTGACGCCGGCCAGCGCCAGCGTACCGTCGGCGACATAGCCGCTGCCCTGCTTGCGGATGCGGGTAGCGGTGAAGCGCGCCCGCGGATGGGCGGCGATGGCGAAGAAATCCTCGCCCTTCAGCGTATCGTCGCGCTCGCCGTCGCCGCTGCTCACCGAGGCGAGGTCGACATCGACCGCGATCTTCGAATGCGCGAGATCGTCGGGACTGAACTGGATGTCGGCGGTCCAGCGGGTGAAACGCCCATTGATCGCCTCGCCGCTATAGACGGTCCGGAAGCCAAGGGAGCCGCCCGGCGCCACCTTCCAGCTGCGCACCGGCATCGCCGCCGCGCTCGCCGTGGGCGACGGCGACGGGCTCGGCTCGAGGGCGGGCGACGCCTCGGGGGTCGGTGCAGGAGCGGCGGCGATGTCGGGGGTCGACCCCGGTGCCGGCACGGGCTGCGACGGCGCCGGCACCTCGGCATGGCCCTGATAGCGCCAGGAGCCGGCAAGGAAGGCCGCGACGCACGCCGCCAGCGCCACCACCACGGCGATCGACAGCGCAGGGCGCCGCGCCAGGGCAGCGGGCATCATCCGCCCGATCAGGTCGTCGCGGAGCAGGTGATGGCGCAGCGCGCCCGCCACGTGGAGCACGAACAGCCCGGCGAGCAGCCAGCCGATCAGGCCATGGATCGTCTCGGCCGGCTCGTTCCATCCAGGACCCAGCGGCAGATGCGGCAGCGGGATGGTGCCGAACAACAGGGTTGGCAGCTTTACCCGCGCGGTGGAGACGATGATCCAGCCGCTCAGCGGCCCCAGGATCATCACGCCGTAGAGCGCCCAGTGCACCGCGCCGGCGAGCAGCTTCAGCGCAGGCGCGCCCTCTGCCGCAGGACGCGGGACGACCAGGCGCACCAGCAGCCGTGCGAGCGAGAGCACCAGGATGAGGATGCCGACCGACTTGTGGAACTGGAAGGCCACGAACATCGTGGCCCGCGGCAGATCCTCCAGCGCCCAGCCCAGCCCGAGCTGGAACAGCAGCAGCAGCGCCAGCGCCCAGTGGAGCAGGATCGCAATCCCGCTATATCGTTCCCGCAATCCCGCCACGCACAGCCTCGCTCATTCTGATGCGCACGCGACGACGCCGCGCACGGCTGCACGCGAACCGAAAGCCGAATCGCTGGCGCAACGAGCGGATGGTGCGCCTTGTGCGGTACGATCGGCAAGACTGCGGCCGGAAACGCTGGGTTCCAGGCCGCAGCCCTTGCCCTCAGGCGAACAGGATCTGGCGGAGCACGCGGCTGCTCTCGGGCGCAGCGGCAGAAGCGCGCGCGCCTGCTTCGAAGCCGAAGCCGAGCAGGCTGCCGAACATCAGGAAGCCGCCGATCGCCGTGCCCAGTTCCGCCAGGCTCGGCATGTCGCTGTCCGGTCCGTAGATCTGCCCGGGCTTGGTAAGGTCCGCATCGGCCTGCGTCACGGTGCCGCCGAGTTCGGTCTGCCAGCCACCCGCGGCCTCGTGCACGGTGAAGCCGTCGCGATTGGCGGCATCGAGCGCATAGCCGTTGGTGGAGACGCTGACCGAAAGGTCGCCCAGCTGCTGCTGGCTGATGCCGTCGATCACAACGGCATTGGTGCCGCGCGTCACTACCACCTGGCTGGCGAAATAGACGTTCGGATTGCTCTTCCCCTGCTCGGTGTTCACCGTGATCTTGGTGCCGTTGTCCAGCTCGAAGGTGGTCGTGCCGTAGAAGTCGAACTGGTGCTTGCCGTTCACGTCGACATGCGGGTCGCCCCACACGCGGGTGCTCTGGCCGGTCGCCTCGTTGACGATCGTCATCTGGCTGTTCCGCTCGTCGATGGCGAGGTGGTAACCGTCGCCAAGATCGATCTGGGCGGTATTCTGCCCGGTCGTCTGCGCGGTGAAGCCGGCCTGGGGCTGCAGCTGCGCGCCGGCGCCCAGCGTGCCCAGCTGGATCGACAGCAGCGACGGCAGCATCGCGGTGGCGAGCGGCCCGGCGCCCAGCGGCGAGAATTGCTGGGCGAGGACGCCGCTCGCCAGCATCAGGTTGGCGGCAGCGAAGGGCGTCGAGGCGGCCGTCGAGATCGTCGTCATGTCCATGCTCCTGCAAATGGGATGGGGGTGCGGACCCGGTGTGATGCTGCTGCTTCCCATGACCGCCGCCGCCGCGGCATCGGCGGATCGCGTAGGGCGCCTAAACGAATCGTCTAGCGACGGCGCCGCCCCGGCGTGGCATCCGGAGTGCGGACGGCTCCATGGCGAGGTACCAGGCAAATGATGTCGGCTGCTGACCAGCTTTCGCGACCCACCGGCATCGCATCCTCCTCGCCGGTATCGACATCGCGGCACCACGCCGCGAACGACGATTTCCAGAGCCGTCACCTGCCCCCGCGCGAGTTGCTTGCCTGGCAGCAGCCCGTGCCGCCGGTCCCGTTCGTTCGCAGCGAAGCCCCACAGCTCACGGTCGAACGGGCCGGCGGACCTTCCACCGTCGATCTCGCGGCCATGGCGGCAGACGTCTACAACGACACGCCCGCCCCGCCCGCCGGCTATCGCGTCGCAAGCAGCGACGATCTGGCGCAGATCGGCCTGCGCGGCGAGGATCTCGCCTCGCCGCAGAGCAGCTTTCGCGCCCGCATCTATGTCGCCGAGGGCGATGGCGGGCCGAATTACGTCGTCAGTTTTCGTGGCACCACCGACGGCAGCGACTGGAAGGCCAATGCACGCCAGGGCGTGGGCCTGCCGTCGGACCAATATGGCCGTGCACTGCTGATCGCGAAGGCGATCGGCCGCCATCCGGATGCACAGGTGACGATCACCGGCCATTCGCTGGGCGGCGGCCTCGCCTCGGCGGCGGCGCTGGCCAGCGGGCGCGACGCGCAGACCTTCAATGCCGCCGGGCTCAGCGATGCCACGGTCCGCCAGGCGGAGACGATCCGGGGCGGCGCCGCAGCGCCGAAGATCGCGGCCTTCTATGTCCGCGGCGAAATCCTCTCCGCCATCCAGGACGGCGGCGACCGGGTCGCCGGGGCCATCCTCGGCGGTATCCCCGGCGCGATCTTCGCCGATGCGTCCGAGGCCTATGGCACCCGCATCCCGCTCGACGCGAAGCAGCCAGAGGGCCAGCACTGGTACCAGGATACGCCGCTCGCCCGCCATGGCATGGACTGGGTGGAGAGCAGCCTGGGCGCACATTGACCCGCGCCGGTCCCACTCCCTACAGCAGGGTCCCGTGACCCGCCGCCTCCGCATCCTCGCCGCGCTGATGCTGGCGGCCGCACCGACCGGAGGATGCATGGCGGCCGAGCCTTCCTGTTATACCAAGCGCGCTTCGGTGGTGCTGCCCGATCGCACCCAGGTTCTGGCACATCTGAGCAACGGCGCGGCCGGTCGCGCACTGGCGGAAGCGATCCTCGACGGGCGCGTCGAAGACGCACGGGCGATGCTGTCCCGCGATCCACGGCTGATCAGCACCGCGGTGGTCGACGATCCCAACGTCCCGCAGCCGCCCGCCGGGCGCTATGGCGACCTGCTCACCTTCGCCGTCGCCCGGTGCGATGCCGACGCAGCGACGATGCTGTTCGCCGCCGGCATGCCGAAGGACGGGGTCAAGACGGGCGCGGCGCTGTCGCTCGCGATCCTGGCGGACAGCCCCGCGATGGCCGAGCAGCTGCTTTCCGCCGGCGCTTCGCCGGACCCACAGGTGAAGGGCGGCGAAAGCCCGATGCGCAACGCGATCACCTTCGGCCATCTCGGCGGCGTGATGACGCTGCTTCGCCACGGCGCCGATCCGCGCGGGGCCGACCGCTTCGGGATCGATCCGGTCCGCATGGCGATGGACGCAGAACAGGCCGCGATCGCCGAACTGCTGGTCGAGAAGGGTGGCACGCTGTGGAGCGTCGCCGACGACGGCAGCATGGCCGCGCATGCCCTGCTGGAGCAACCGGTGGTGTTCACCAGCCCGGAAATGCTCGCCGCCCGTGCACGCCTGATGGAGCGCGCGCGGAACGGCGGCTTCGGCTGGCCCCCGCCCGATCGCGCTACCGTGCAACGGCAGGTGGCGAGCGGCGCCTGGCCGACGCCCGCCATGGCAAAGGCGGGAATGACGATAGCGGCCCCGGTGCTGGAGCGGCTGCGGGCGGCCAAGCGCTGAGCTGCCGGGCGGCCTTGCGATGTCCTGCCGCGCTCGTTCAAGGTGCTGAAAAACGAAACGTCTCGAAACACTTGTCAATTGCCGACCCGCCTGGCTGCAGCTAGGCTCTCCCAGGAATCGGCGGACGTTGCCACGCGTCCATTTTGGGGGAAGGCTGCATGAAACGAATGGCTGTACTTGCGTGCATCGGTTTGGCGGGCGCAACGATCGCGGGGCCGGCCGTAGCCGATACGATCGACACCAGCGGCAGCTACGCGGGCAAGATCGATTATTTCGGAGCCCACTACACACCGGTCTACGGCCAGACGTTTACGGTGGGCAGCGCAAACGCGCTGAACGGCTTCACCTTCTTCCTGGGCGGCGGCGCCACCAACGTTCGCGCCTATGTCTATTCGTGGGGTGGCAACGGGCCGCTGGGTCACGCCTATTATGCCAGCGACGTGCGCAGCTTCGCCGGGACGGAAGGCGATGCCTATCAGGCGTTGCGCTTCGATCTGGGCGCGATCGATTTGAGGGCAGGCCAGCGCTACGTCGCCTTCCTCACCACGGCCGGGGTCGACCAGCCGGCAGACGGCGGTGTCACGTGGATGCCGACCGCCGGCGCTTTCGGCAGCGACGCCTATGCGGGCGGCGACTTCGTCTACACCAACGCCGGGGACAGCCTGGATGCGGTCGTCGGGCAGAAGTGGGTCGACGTCTATGGCGGGCTCGGCGACGTGCAGTTCAAGGCCGATTTCAGCCCGGGCGCGACGATCGGTGCAGGCGTTCCCGAGCCGGCGGCCTGGGCCTTGCTGATCGGCGGGTTCGGGATCGCAGGCGGCGCGCTGCGCCTGCGCCTGCCCCTGCGCCGGGTGCGCAGCGGGCTGCGCACGACGCGCTGACACGCTGTATGGTGGCGGGCGGTGCCGACGGGTGCCGGACGCTCGCGGTTCGCCCACCCGTTCCCGCGCCGCCACCGCCTAAACGAATCGTCGAGAGACACGTCGCCCCCCGGGTGCGAGCCTCCGCCCGACAGTTCAGGGAGGCGTTCCATGCTCGACTCGATCAGCCGCACCGGTACGACCGGCGGCGTCCGCAACCGCACCAATGACGGCTATACCGTCCGCCATGGTGACACGCTTTCGGGGATCGCGGCGAAGAACGGCATTTCGCTCGCGGCGCTCCGTGCAGCCAATCCGCAGATCCGCAATCCCAACCTGATCTTCCCGGGCCAGACGATCGCGCTGCCGCAATCGGGCGCCGCCAGCTACACCGTGCAGGCGGGCGACACGCTGTCCGGCATCGCGGCGCGCTTCGAGCTCGACTGGCACGATCTCGCGCTCGACAACGGCCTTGCCAATCCCGGCATGATCCTGCCCGGCCAGACGCTGCGGCTGAACGGCGGGGGCACGCCGCGCACCGGCGGCACCGAAGCTGCAGGCGGCGTCGAGGGCGGCGGCACCGGGCGCAACGCCGCCGACGTCGCACGGCAATATCTTGGCCGCAACGCCGCCGATCTGCGGGGCGATCGCAGCGACAACCTGCCGATGAACGCCAACGTACCGGCCAATGTCTGCTGCGCCAATTTCGTCTCGGCGGTGCTTACCGAAGCCGGGCAGCTGCCTGCCAATCTCCACACGGATTCGGTCGCCCAGCTCGACAAGACGCTGCGGGCGCAGGGCTGGACCGAGGTCAGCGCGGCGCAGGCGAAGCCCGGCGACGTGGTGATCATCCAGGGCGGCGGCGTCTCCCACACCGTGCTCTATGCAGGCAATGGCCAGACGATCGGATCGAACAACCGCAATGCCGACGGCACCCAGAAGGTGACCACCGGCAACCTCTCCTGGGCGCTTTCGCACGGCGCCAAGATCCTGCATGCGCCGGTCGCCGCCAGAGGCGCGACGGAAGCGAGCGGCAGCACGGGCATCGGCGCGCCTTCCGCGACGCGGCAGGGCCGGATCGACCAGGCGATGACCTATTTCCAGGCGCAGGGCTGGACGCGCGCCCAGGCGGCAGGGATCGTCGCCAATCTCGACGCGGAGAGCCGGATGGAGGCCAACATTCGCCAGATCGGCGGCGGTCCTGGCTACGGCCTCGGCCAGTGGGAGGGGCCGCGCCAGGCCGACTTCGCGGTCTTTGCCGGGCACGACATCCGCAACTCGACCTTCGAGGAGCAACTCGCCTTCGTCCAGCATGAGCTCAGCGGCACGGAGAGCGCCGCCGGCCGCCGTCTCGCCCAGGCGACCAGCGCAAGCGATGCGGGCGCGATCGTGTGCCGCTATTATGAACGGCCTGCCGATGTCGTGGGCGATTCCGCCTATCGCGCGCAGCTGGCAGCTACCATCTTCCAGCGATGATCCTGCTTCCCCTCGCCGCGCTTGCCGCCGCGGCCGCCGCCGAACCCGCGACCTGCGTGTTCGACATCGCCCCGCCCGAACCCTGCACGATCCAGGTACAGGCAGGCGCGGGCGGCACCACCCAGCTGCGCGCGAAGGGCAAGAGCGGCAAGCAGGTCGTCTTCACCGGCAAGCGCGCCAACGGCTGGTGGGCGGGGGCGCTCGACACGGCGCCCGCGATGGGCTTCGAGCGGAACCGCGGCCATGTGGTGTTCTCCACCCGCGCGCTCGACCGCAGCTTCGAATACTGGACCCGCGGCAACGCGCACGGGACCTACTGAGCGATCAGCCGAAGATCGATCCGGGCGCACCGTGCTTGTCCGCCCAGTCGGCCCAGGCAACGTCGGTGGGGCCCAATGCCTCCTCGACCACCCGCCAGCCTTTGCCGACGCGGCGGAACAGCGCGACATAGTCCTTAGATACCATTCCTTCGGCCTCTGCCGAGGCGAGCGGTGTGCCGGCATAGCTGATCGGGCGCCCGCTCTTGTCCTGCATCGTCGCGACCAGGAACACCCAATCGCCCTGATGTCGCAGCGTGCGGACGAGCAGCTTGGGCGTCTTGCCGATGCGGCGGGCGATCGCCTGGTGCGCGGCCTCCAGGATGGCGGCACGGTCGGCGGGCGCGATTTCCACCGCAGCGGCGGCAACCAGGGGAAGGATCATCACGCGACTCCCGCAAATGGCGATGCGGTTCCGTAGCATTGCCTAAGCGATTCGTGGAGCGCGCGCGCGCCCCGGAGGCGCTATCTACGCTGGCATGTTCCATTCCACGGACGAGATTCGACGATGACCCAGCCCATCGGACTCGGCGGGCCCCGCGCTGCCGCCATCGGCGCAATCGGGGCGACCGGCGCGACGCCGGGATCGCTCGCGGGCCGGGCGATGACGGTGCTTTCCAACCGGGTCGTCGGTACGCTCACCCGCGAACTGGGGCTCGTGCCCGGCGCGCAGGCGCCGCTGCGCTCGGCGGACCCTTATGGTGCCGAGGCCACCGCGCGGGAACTCGCCACTTCGCTCGGCGCCAGCCCCGCCGATGCGGGCCGGCTGTCGCGCGCGCTGAACGACTTCACCAGCGACGTCGCGGCACTGGTCGCGGCCAGCCCGACCAGCGACGCGCTCGATCGGCTCTCGGGCCTCGGCTATGCGCTGCTCGATCCCGATGGTCGGCCGGGCATGACCGACACCGATCAAGCGCTGGCGACGATCGACTCGGCAATCTTCCAGCTGCGCGAGGACCCGAACAGCCGGGTACGCTGAGCGGCGCGAGGTTCAGCGCCGCGCCGCCACCGGCATCGCACTTCCCTGCACCCCCACCTTGCCCACGCGCACCTCGCGCCGCAGCAGCCGCTCGTGCAGCTGCTCGCTCCACTGCGCCGCCACCGCCGGCGGCACGGCTGCCGAGGGGATCAGCAGCACGTTGATCTGCCCGGCCAGGTCATGCCCCAGCACCGCGCCTTCCACCTTGTAGCTGCCGAGCGGCAGCGACAGATGCACGTCGGGCTGCCCAGTCTTGCTGACCTCGGCAATGGCGGCGGCGATGCGGTCGAGCTGGGCATGCTGCGCAGGATCGACGATGCCCGCCGCGGCAGGCCGCGCCGTCACGCCCACCGCGGCGAAGTCGCGCGGGGCGGTCATCGCGGCCATGCCGTCGGCCTTGTCCATCCCCGGATCCTTGGCGGCGCGCTTGCCCGCGTGCCGGGACAGCGCATCGGCGAATGCCTTGCGCTGCTTCGGCGCCGGCTCGGGCTGCTCCTTGCCCGGAGCATTGCGCGGCGCGGGCGCGGACTTGGGCGCGACCGAGCCGCTGGTCGACGCGCCGTTCATGCCCAGCCCCGCGACAGCAGGAAGGAGGAAGCCTCGGGTTCCGCGCGATCCTCGGCCCGGCGCTGCTCGGCCCGGCGCTGCGTCTGGTGATGCGCCGCGACGCTCTCGCTGCGCACGCGGTGCTGGTCCAGCGCCCGCCCGGCAGCCCCCTGCGCATCGACCGCGACTTCGTGCCGCGCGCGCTGGTCGCTCGCCCGCGCGACGGCACCGATCTCTTCCGCCACGCGCTGCTCCAGCCACAGGCGGGTCTGCGGGCAGGCCGGGCTTTTCTGGAAAAGCAGCCGGGCATCGCCGCATTCGCGTGCTGCCGCCGTGCGTGCGGCCTCGGCGGCGGCGGCGGCGGCGGCGGCGCGATCGGCTGCCTCGCGCGCTTCGATCAGCGCCCGGGTCAGGCGCTGCGCGCGCATCTCGGCGATGCGCGCCAGCACGGGCGCGCGGGTGTCAGCGGGCATGGTCCATCTCCTCGAAGGTGCGCAGCCGGGCGATGCTCTCGCCCAGCGACGTGCGTTCAGTGCCGGACTGGCGCAGATAGGCGGCGATCGCGCCGCGCTCGGCCAGCGCCCGGTCGGCCAAAGCATCGCGGCCGGGCTGATATTCGCCGATCTGGACGAGCAACTCGATCTCGTCGAGCTTGGCCAGCATCGCCCGCAGCCCGTGCGCCGCGCGCTGCTGCGCCCCGCTGGCGAGGCGGGGGAACAGGCGCGACAGGCTGCCCAGCACATCGATCGCCGGATACTGCCCACGCGAGGCCAGCTTGCGCGACAGCACGATATGGCCGTCGAGCAGCGAGCGCACTTCCTCGCCGATCGGATCGCCGTCCTCGTCCTCGAGCAGCACGGTGTAGAGCGCGGTGATCGCGCCCGCCGCCGCGGTGCCGCTGCGCTCGAACAGCCGCGGCAGCTCGGCGAAGACGGAAGGTGGAAAACCCCGGCGCACCGCCGGCTCGCCCGCCGCCAGCCCGATCTCGCGCAGCGCGCGGGCGAAGCGGGTGACGCTGTCCATCAGCAGCAGCACGTGCCGGCCCTCGTCGCGCAGCCCCTCGGCAATGGCAGTGGCGACATGCGCCGCGCGCACCCGCTCCATCGCCGGACGGTCGGAGGTGGCGACGATCACCACCGAGCGGGCGAGGCCCTCCGCGCCCAGCGTCTCCTCGATGAACTCGCGCACCTCGCGGCCGCGCTCGCCGATCAGCGCGATGACGATCGCGTCGCACTGGGCGTTGCGGGCGAGGTTGGCGAGCAAGGTCGACTTGCCGACGCCGGCGCTCGCGAAAATGCCGACGCGCTGGCCGACGCCGATCGGCACCAGCCCGTCGATCGCGCGGATGCCGGTTTCCATCGCCGCGTCGATCGGGCGGCGGTGCATCGGGTTGGGCGCCTCGCCATGAATCGGGCGATCGGTGCTGCGGCGGACACTCCCCAGACCGTCGAGCGGCTGGAGCCGGGCATCGAGCACGCGGCCGAGCATGTCGGCGCCGTACGGCACCCGGTCCTCGCCGCTGCGCAGGATGACGTCGCTGTTCATCGACAGGCCGCGAAGATCGCCGAGCGGGGTCAGGATCGCGCCGCCATCGGCAAGGCCGATCACCTCGGCCCAGAGCGAAAAGCCCGTCTCGGCATCGACGATCTCGCAATTCTCGCCGATCCGCGCGCGCACGCCGGTGACACGCAGCGTGGTGCCGAGCGCGCCGACGATGCGGCCATGCTGCTCGAACATCGGCGCGGCATCGAGCGCGCGGAGCAATGCCAGCGGATCGCTCATGCCACCCCCCAGCGCTTGGCGAGCGTTTCGAGCTGCACGGACAGGCTGGCGATCACCTGTCCCTGTTCGGTGCGGATCACGCAGTCGCGGGTGCCCAGCGCCGGATCGGGGAGGATGCCGACCTCAGCAGGCGATTCCAGCCGTGCCGCCACCTTCTCGGCCAGGTCCGGCGCGACGGCGACGTTCACCGCGCCCTGCGGCTGCAGGCGATCGAGCGCCCGCGCGACCAGCGCAGGCACCAGCGCCGCATCGTCCAGGTCCCCCAGCACGGCGCGCACCGCTGCGAGCGCCGCCTCCGCAATCTCGGCGCGGCGCGCCTGTTCCTGCGCATCGATCGCCGCGGCGAAGCGCGCGATCTCGCCGGCGAGAAGGTCGTCGATCTCGGCACGCGCGGTGGCGAGCGCGGTGCCATAGGCAGCTTCGCGCGCAGCCTCGGCCGCCCGCGCTGCCTGCGCCTGCGCCGCGCGCACGGCGCCGAGGAGCGCGACCGCATCGCTGAAGGACTGGCGCTCGTCGCGCTTGATCACGGCGCGCTCGCTGAACAGCAGCGCGGCATCGTCCGCATGGACCAGATGATAGGTCATTCCAGCGTCTCCACGATTCGTTGCGCCCGCGCCAGCAGGTCGCGCGCGACGGCATCGTCCCGCGCGCCGGGAAACCGATCCTGCAAGGCGAGCGGCAATGCGGCTTCCAGCAGCTGCGTGCCGGCGGCGAGCACCCGCTGCGGCGGCGGCAGCTTCTCCGGACCGATCCCCTCGGGCGCCTCGGCCTCGCACACCGCGTCGAACAACGGCTCACCCACCGCACCGGCGAGCGCGGCCAGACGCAGCCCGGAAAGCTCGGCATCGATCGCCCGGCGGTGCCGCAGCAACCCGGCCGCCGCCGCGATCCGCGCGCGCTGCTCGTCGGTTGCGTCCAGCCAGTCGGGCAGCTTGGCGAGATCGCCGAACCGCACCCCCGGCTGGCCGCTCGCCCGCCGGGCAAAGCGCGCGCCGCGCCCCTGCCCGCAATGCCGGGCGAGCAGCGCCAGCTTGGCGGAACGGTCCTCCCGGTTCACCGCTGCACCGTATCCGGCAGGCTGGTTCGCGGCTTGCGCATCCGCCACAAGCCGCGTGCCGCAATCGCCAGCACGATCAGCGCGACGATGCCGATCGCCCCGCGCATCAGCGTGGCGATCGACACCATGCCCTCGCTCTCCGGCAGCACCGGCGCGGCCTGGGCGGGCACCATCACCACCGAGACGCGGTCATAGGTAAGGCCATCGATCGAGTTGGTGACCAGCGACTTGATCGCCCCGGTCTGGCTGCGCAGGTCGAACCCCGTGCGATACTTCACGAACACCGATGCCGCCGACGGCTTGGCCTCGCGCGAGAGCGGGTCGGCCTCGGGCATGGTCAGGTGCACGCGCGCCTGCACCACCCCGTCGATGCCGCTGATCGTCCGGCTCAGCTCCTGCGACAGGCCGTAGATCAGCCGCGCCCGCTCCTCGAGCGGCGTGGAGGTGAAGCCCTCCTTCTTGAACACCGAACCGAGCGAGTCATACTCCTCGTGCGGCAGGCCGTGGGCGCGCAGCGTCTCCACCGCGCGCGCGAAGTCCGCCTGGTCGACGGCGATGCTCCACGCGCCCTTCTCCCCCGCTACCTTGCTCGCGGTGATGCCGGCCTGGTTGAGCACGGCGATCATCTCGTTGGCGGCCGGTTCGGTGAGCTTGCCATAGACTTCCTGCCGGCTGCAGCCGGCAAGCCCGAAGGCGGCGATCACCAGCAACGGCGCGGCGATGCGCGCCTGCCAGCGGCGAACGGGGGTGCGGCCGCTCATTGCTGCTTGAACAGCTGCTGCACGCCGTCCGAACTCCGGTTGGCGATGTTGGAGGTAAGCTGCGCCTGGAACATGAATTCGGAGCATTTCATGTTGAGCTGCACCATTTCGCCCGGCGTGAGCTGCCCGCCGCTGGCCTCGGCCGTCTCGGCATAGCGTGAGACGGCGCGGGCCTGGACATTGACCTGGTCCAGCGCGTTGAACATGCCCTTCATCGCCGGCGGGATGGGACCCGCGGCGACGGTGCCCTGCACCCCGCCCATCTTCTCCAGCGCCGCCTGGAAGCGGGCGTCGAACTGCGGCGTGGTGCCGCCACTGCCATGGCCGCCGGGGGCGAGCAGCTCGAAGGCGCGGGACACGCCGTTCGTGCCCTGCCCCCCGGCCGGCGCGACCAGCGCGCCGATCGCATCGATGCTCATCGTCAGTTCTTCCGCGCCATGGTTTCCAGCGCCTTGGAGACGCTGTCGATCGAGCTGTGCGAGCTGTTCGCCATAAAGCTCATCCGCATCGATTCGGTGGTCAGCTGGGTGATGTCGGAAGGCTTGTCGCCGCCCTGGCTCACCACGTCGGACTGGGCGGTGATCGCATCGGCCTGGGTGTCGAGCGCCTTGCCCCAGGCTTCGCCGAACGCCTCGAACCAATTGCCCTTGCCGGTGCGGCTTTCGGTGGTGCCCATGTTGCCGAGCGAGGCGATCGTGCCGAGGACGGCGCTGTTGATCGGGTTGGTCATTGGGTGGTCACTCCGTTGGTCTCGCCGCCAGGGGTGGGGGTGGAAGGTGCCGGGGACGGCGGCGTGCTGGGTCCCAGGACGAGTTCTTCGATCCGGCCGTCGCGCTCGAAGCTGGCGCGGCCGTTGCCGATGGCGACGATGCGGTGGCCGGTGGGCACCGTGGCACCGGCGAACCAGCGGGTACCGTCGGCGGTGGTGAGGTAGCCCGGGTCACCGTCGACGAAGGTTGCGAGCCCATATTGCGAGCCCGAGAAGAAATATTGCAGGTCGCGGTCGCCGCGCGCGGCATCGGCGGCGAAGACGACGCGGGTGATCCCCGGCACATCCTCCTTGATCAGCCGCGCCAGTTCGGCCTGGCGATCGGCGGGGAGGAATTCGGCCTTCACCATCAGCGCGTTGCCGCGACGGGGAATGGCCTCGGCATCCACGCCCTGCGCGCGCAGCAGGTCGGTGGCGGCGGCAGCGAGGCCGTCCATCGTCTCGACGTCGAGCGTGGCGGGGCCGATCTGCTCGGCGACCACCTGCCGCAGCCGGGCGAGCGCGGTGTCATCCTTCACGATCCCGCGCACGATCGTGCCGTTGCGCGTTTCCTCGATCTTCAGGTCGCGGAAGCCGGCGGCGGCGAGCATCGCCTGTTCCCCGGCGGTATCGTGCAGCTGGCGCGTCGCCCAGCGCATTGCCGGCGGCGCGAACAGCAGGAGCAGCAGCAGCGCCGCCACGGCCGCCGCATAAGCGGGCCAGGTGCGATCGAGCGCCAGCGCGCCGCGCATCGGATAGAGCCGGGTGGCGACGCGTTCGGGAATGGCAGCGCGCTGCGGCGCCGGCACGGCTGCATCGGCAGCCGCGGGCGCAACCATCGGCGCGAGGCGGATCGCCTCGTCCCAGCGCGGGTCCTCAGGCTCGCCGATCGCGACCGCGACCGATCCGACCAGCATCGGCACGAAGGGCGGCAGCGACGCCTGCTCCCCCGCCGCGACCGGGCGCCCGAGCAGGGTGACCTGCCCCGCCGCCACCCGCACGCACGCCATGCCCTCGCCCAGGTCGAGCTCGAGCGAGACGCCGCGCGCCGAAGGATCGCGCAGCACGATGTCGTGCTCGAACCCGTGCCCGACGCGCACGAACTTGCCCCGGTGCAGCCGGTGCTCGGCACCCGACAGGCGGCCGTTGAGCACCCGCAGCACCATGGTGCCCGGCTTTACGGGGGCGAAGGGTGCGTTCACCGGCGGCTCCTCCGGCGGCGTTTCTGGTGGTGGTCGGCCGCCGCCTCGATCTGCTGGAGCGGGATCGGGTTGGTCGCCGTGGTCGGCTGCACCGCCGCCGCCTGTTGCTCGCGGCGGGAGACGACACGCGGCGTGATCAGGAAGATGCGCTCGAAATGCTGGTCGCCCTTCTTGCTCTTGCGGAAGGCCTGGCCGAGGATCGGGATGTCGCCGGCCACCGGCACCTTCGACTTGTAGTCGTACGACGTCTCGACCGTCATGCCGCCGATCAGCAGGCTCTCGCCCTGCTTCACCACCGCGCTGGTGTTGATGCTGCTCTGCTTCACCGCCGGGATACCGTCGACGACAAGGCCGGTCGGCGAACCGTCGAGGATCTCGATCGACATGCGGGTGCGCAGCTCGCCGCCGTCATACAGGATCGACGGGTTGACCCGCATCACCATGCCGGCGGTCACCGGGAACAGGTCCACCTGCCGGTCGCCGGCGACGCGGACATAATATTGCACCTGGTTGTTGAACACGGCCGGGATGTTGTTGAGCGTGCTGAGGCGCGGCCGCGAGATCACGCGCAGCGCGCCGGTCTTCTCCAGCGCGGTGATGCGTGCGGCGAACAGATCTAGCCCGCCGGTCAGATACGCCGCGCCGATATTGCCGCCGGAGAAGTTGTTCGCCGGGTTGGTCGCGTTGCCGCCGAACAGCGCGCCCAGCCCCCCGGTCCGGAAGCCGAAATCGAGCCCCAATTCCTTGAGCTTGCTGGTGTCGAGCTCGAGGATGGTCGCCTCGATCTCCACGCCGCGCGGCTCGACGTCGAGCGCCCGGACGATATCCTCATAGACCGTCATCGACTCCGGGCGATCGCGGATCAGCACGGCGTTGTTGCTGGGGTCGACCTCCACGCGAGGCCCGTTGACGTCGCGCACCGCCGCCTCGCGGACGACGACGGTGTCGAGCCCGGGCGTGCCTTGCTGGTCGAAGCTGCGCTGCGCCTCGTCGGGCGGCACCGCGTTGAGCCCGCGCCCGCCGAGCCGGGGCAGCGACTGGCGCTGGATGTCGAAATTGCCCGCGGTGGAGACGGTCGAACTCGGCCGCCCGTCGCCCATCATCCCGCGCAGGATCGATCCAACGCCGGGAATGGTGATGGTGCGATCGAAGCTCTTCTGGATCGTGTCGTCGGCGCGCGCATAGCGGAGGTAGAAGATCCGCACCTCATAGGGCGAACGGGTGGTCGCCCCGCTCAGCACCTTCGAGCGCAGCGGTGAACTCGTCACCGTCTCCAGCGCCGCCGGCCCGAGCAGCGGCGACACCACCGGTGCATTCGACGCAGTGGCGGAGACCTGCGTCACCGCCGGGTTGCCCGCCGTGCCCGCCAGCTGCGCCACGCGATCGAGAAACGCCGGCACGCCGGTGGCGCTCACCGAATTGCTCGCCGCGGCGACGCGATTGGCATCGTCGAGGATCCGCAGCTTCTGCGCGTCGCGTACCACCGCTTCCGGATCGGCGGCGGTGAAGCTGCGCGAGGTCACCTCGGCCGCCGAATAGACGCGCACCACCGCGCCGTCATAATAAGCGACGAGGTTGAACGCCTTGGCGAGCTGCGTCCACACCTGGCGGGGGGTACCGACGAACACGCCGTTGACCTTGCCGGTAACCGCCGAACTCACCTTGGCCTTGATGCCGGCCTGGCCGAACAGATCGATCACCGCGACATCCACCCGCTGGTCGCGCGCGGTGAGCGTGATCTTCTTCTGGCCCATCGGCGGCGTCTCGGCGGGCGCGGCCATGGGCAGCAACGCCGTACAGGCAAGCAGGGCTAGGAAGCGCGAAGCGCGGATCATAGGGAAACCTCGTCCGACATCTGGTTGGTCAGGCTCTCCGGGGCGGCGTTGATTTCGCCGACGATGTCGAGCGGCACGGCCGGGTTGAGCTCGTTGAAGCTGATCACCGGCACCGCGAACAAATCGCCTGCGATCAGCAGGCGAAGCGGCCGCCGGAGATCCTGTGCGGTGAGGATCGCCCGGGCGCCGCTGCTGGCGACCTGGGTGGAAAGCAGCGCGATCAGCGCGCGCATCTGGTGCGGGTTGATCGCAAGGCGCATCTGGCCGTCGACCGGCGTGACCGTCTGGCGGATCGTCTCCTCCAGATCGGCGCCGACGATCAGCACCCGCAGTCGGCCCGCTTCGCACAGCGGCGCGATCAGGTGGCGGCGCATCGCCACGCGCACCCGCTCGGCCATCGGCACCGCCTCGCGCTCATATTGACCGACCTCGCCGATCGCCTCGACCGCGTCGCGGAAGTTGCGCAGCGGCACGCTTTCCTCGGCGAGCAGGCGCAGCACTTCGCCGATCCGGCCGGTGGGCACCGCGCGCACCGCTTCCTTGACGACTTCGGGATGCGTCTCGCCGAGCCGGTTGAGCTGATCGGTCACCTCCTGCAGCCCGAGGAACAGGCCGAGATTGCGTTCGAGCAGCTGCGCGACGCGCTCCGCTGCCACCTCCGGCAGCGCGCCGGCGTCGGTTGCGCCGCCGCCGAGCGGGGCGTCGTGCGCACTGAGCAGCCACTCGCCCTCGCCCAGCCGCGCGTCGGGCACGATTCGCAGATCGGGAATGGCGATGCCGGTCCGGGTCTGCAGCGCCGCGGCGCCCTCGCGCAGCCGCTCGGCCAGCGCCGCAAAGGCGGGATGCTGCGGCGGCAGGCCCACCGCGAGCCGGAGTGGATCGACCACCGGCAGCGCCTGCGCGGCGATCAGCGTCTCGCCCGTCGCAACCGCGGCCTCGCCCGAGCCAAGCCCCAGCCGCGCTCGCAGCCAGGCACCCGAGGTCGGGTGGAGGAACGCCCCGCCCAGCAGCAGCGCGCTTGCCAGGGCGAAGAAGATCAGCGTCGGGAAGCCCGGCACCAGCCCGAGCAGCATCGCCAGGCCGCCGGCGATCATCAGCACATGCGGCTTGCCGGTGATCTGCCGCGCGATGGCGGGGCCGAGATCGGCGTCGCTTTCCTCGTCGGTGGTGCGCGTGACCAGCAGGCCCGCCGCCATCGCCGAAAACAGCGCCGGCACCTGCGCGACCAGCCCGTCGCCGATCGTCAGGATCGAGAAGGTCGTCGCCGCCTCACCCGCGGACATGCCGTGGTAGAGCATCCCCACCGCCAGCCCGCCGAGCAGGTTGACCAGCACGATGATCACCGAGGCGATGGCATCGCCCTTCACGAACTTCATCGCGCCGTCTAGGCTGCCGTGGAGCTTGCTCTCCATCTCCAGCGTGCGCCGCTTCTCGCGCGCCTCGTCCTTGGAGAGGATGCCCGAGCGCAGGTCGCTGTCGATCGACAGCTGCTTGCCCGGCATCGCATCGAGGCTGAACCGCGCCGCGACTTCGGCGACGCGCTCGGCGCCTTTCGAGATGACGATGAACTGGACGATGGTGATGATCAGGAACACCACCAGCCCGACCACCAGGTTGCCGCCCGCCACCATCTCGCCGAACTGCTGGATGATCTCGCCGCCATCGACATGGGTCAGGATCATCCGCGTCGTCGAGATGCTGATCGCCAGCCGGAACAGCGTGGAGAGCAGCAGCACCGTCGGGAAGGTCGAGAAATCCAACGGCTTGGAAACATACATGCAGCTGAGCAGCAGCAGGATGCCCACGGTCATGTTGGTGGCGATGAACGCGTCGAGCGCCAGCGGCGGCATCGGCACGATCATCAGCAGCACGACGGTGACGACGCTGCCGACCAGCAGCATGTCGGCCACGCGCACGGGCATGCGGCGCAGGCCGCGCAGGATCAGGGCTGGGGCCATGCTCAGCGGCTCCGAACGGCCTGTTCGGCAACCAGCCGGCTGTACCGGCCGAGCACGCCGGCCACATAGGCCTGGGTCTCGCGATAGGGCGGGATGCGGTTGCCGTAGCGCCGCACCGCGCCCTCCCCGGCATTGTATGCCGCGAGCGTCAGGTTGAAATCGTTGAACCGGCCATGGAGCTGGCGGAGCAGCCGCGCGCCGCCGTCGACATTGGCCTCGGCATTGGATGCCGAGACGTTGAGCATCCGCGCCGTGCCCGGCATCAGCTGCATCAGGCCATGCGCGCCGACCGGACTGCGCGCATCGGCACGGTAGCGCGATTCCTGATCGATGACGGCGTGGAGCAGCAGCGGATCGACCCGGCGCCGCGCTGCCACCCGCTGGATCATCGCGTCGTAGCGGGTGGTATAGGAGAGCGGCCGCATCGACAGGATTGCGGTATCCGAGGCAGCGGCAACCAGCGGCGCGGGCTCCTGGCGCCGCGGCGCGATTGCCGCCACGCGCAGCGTGGCCGCAGACGCAGGCTCCGTTTCGTGCCGCTTGTTGCCGGACACCAGCTGGAACGAGGCCGCGCGATCGCCCGAGGAACCCTCTTCGGCTTCGGGCGCGATGCGGACATCCTTCGGCATCTCCCCCGGCGTGCCGGGAGCGACGACGATGTTGGTGCCGCACCCCTGGAGGGACTGGATGCCCGCCAGCGACGCCGCATCCGCCACCCGCAGCGTTGCGGTGAGCGGGCAAGGCGGCGGCGGCGGGGTGCGGTCCCGCGACCATGCCGCTTGCGGAATAATCAGTGCCGCCCCGCACAGGGACAGCGATGTTACGCCAAGAACTACTCTACTCATTGCATCGCTCCCCAGCCGATGGCGCTCCTGGCCAACAGTTGTCTCAGCACGATGCCCCACAATTCCCGGCCTGCTCGTCCAGGAACACCTATAGGCTGTCGCGATTTTCTTACAATTTCAAGTCGATATTCAGAAATATTTCAGGACGTTGCGGCACGACGAAACGACATGTTTGAAAGACGAGACGCGGAACCTTTTGCCGGATAGGTTTTGCTGACATGATTGTCAGCACCATTGAACGATTCATCGCAACGGTCCGTCGCGCGACGAATCAGCAGAAAGCACGGATTCCCTAGGGTTCGAGCAATTCATTTGCCGTCCGGCACGACATTTGCCTGTTGCGTCTAGGAACCGGTTACAGGATTTTAAGCATGTTGCTGCCCCGCCCCACGGGCAGACAATGTGTCGACCTGCTTGACCTGCCCGGACCGCCAGCAACTTCGCTGGGAGGTTCGGCGGCAAGAGTTCAACTTCATGGGCCAAGGCAAGGACAGCGCCGACAAGAGCGAGCTCCCGACGCCGAAGCGGCTGCAAGACGCGCGCAAGAAGGGTGACGTCGCCAAGTCCAAGGACCTGGCCACCGGCCTTCTCACGCTCGCCTGGCTGCTGCTGTTCGTCGGGGTCTCGGGCTATGCCGCGAACGAACTCGCCCGTCTCGCCACCGATGTGGTGGCGCAGGCGGCGACGGGTTCGTTCGACCAGACCGCGCCGGCGATCGGCTGGGATGCGGCGTGGACGCTGCTGCGCCTTACCTTCGTCACGCTGGTGCCGGCCGCGCTGATCGGCACCTTCGCCGAATTCCTCCAGGTCGGCCCGATGATGACGACCGAGAAGATGAAGTTCGGGCTGGAGAAGCTCAACCCCGTCGAAGGGCTGAAGCGGATGTTCGGCAAGGACGGCCTGTTCGAACTCGCCAAGACGCTGGTGAAGGCCGGGCTGATCTGCGCGATCGGCTACCTCGTCTACCGGAGCGCGCTCGCCAGTTCCGGCCAGTTGATTCGCCTCGCCGCCACCTCGCCGATCGACGAGTCGCGCGAAGGCGCCGCGCTGAGCACGATCGGCCTCACCTATTCGCTGACGCTGCAGATGCTGGCGATGGTGGTCGCGGTATTCCTGTTCGTCGCGATCGCCGACCGGATCTATTCCAAGCACAGCTTCATCAAGAAGATGAAGATGAGCCGCCGGGACATCAAGCAGGAGCACAAGGAGAGCGAGGGCGATCCGCAGGTCCGTGCGCTCCGCCGCGACATGCATCAGGAATGGGCCAATCAGAACAATATCGGCGCCACCCGGGGCGCCGCCGCGCTGCTGGTGAACCCCACGCACATCGCCATCGCGCTCAACTATGACGAGACGACCTGCCCGGTGCCGGTGATCGCCGCCAAGGGCATGGGCGAGCTCGCCGCCGCGATGCGCGCCGAAGCCGAGGAAGCGCGCGTGCCGATCGTGCGCAACGTGGCGGCCGCCCGCACGCTTTGGGCGCGCGGCGAAATCGGCGAGATCGTGCCGGAAGACATGTTCGACGCGATCGCCGCCGTGATCCTCTGGGCCGCCAAGGCCCGCAGCGGCGAGGGCCCGATGCAGCACGACATGGACACCGCCGCCCCGCGCCTCGCCGCGCCCCCTCGCTGAACCGACTGGAGAACGAACCGCATCATGGGAATCGGAGCCGTCCTATCCTCGATCCTCGCCATCGTCGTGGCGCTTGCCCTGGTCCTGGGCATGGCCTGGGGGGTGATCTGGCTGCTGAAGAAGCTGCAGGATCGCCAACTGGGCGTCGCCGCCAATGGCGAGGGCGAAGCACCGATCCGCTTCCTCCGCTCGATGCCGCTCGGCCAGCGCGAGCGCGTGGTGCTGCTCGAAGCGCGCGGCGAGACGATGCTGGTCGGCGTCACCGCCGGATCGGTGACGCTGCTCGCACGCTGGCCCGAGGGGCAGGCACCGGCCAAGCCGATGCCCGTGCCGGTGCGCTTCTGATGGCCACCGCCTTCCGCCTCGATGCCCTCGACCTGCCCCGGATCGATCCCGCGCAGGACGCGCTCGCCGGCGCGGTCGCGCGGCTGCTGGAACATGCCGGATTTGCGGTCGACATTCTCGCCGCACCGCCCCGCGGCAGCTGGTTTGCCTGCGCCGATGGCGTGCAGTTCCGCCCCGGCGATGCGGCGCTCCACCCCGAGCGCGTCGCCGAGGCAGCGGCCGTGCTGGACGCGGCCGAGCCCCTCCTGCTGGCGCTGGAGCAGGCACTGGGCCTGCACCTCGAACCGGACGCGATCGACGGTGCTTCGGAAGCGCCGGTACTGCACCTGGCGCTGTCGCGCGACGATCGTACCGCCGCGCTGCTGCTGCCCTGCGCGCACCCGCATGCTGGCAACTGGATCGCCGAGGCGGAGGGCCTCACCCCGCCCGCCGCGCGCCTGCCCGTGGTGGTCCGACTGCTCTTGCAGGGGCCGCGGCTCGGCATCGCCGAAGCGAGCGACCTCGCCCCCGGTGACCTGGTGCTGATGGGCGCGCGCCCGATCGCCACGCTCGAAGCCCCGCACTTCCGGCAATCCGGACAGGTCGATCTGCCTGCCGGCATCTTCACCTCGCATCCCGATGGAGCGCCCATGGAATCCAGCGACGCCGCCCCCTCCCCCCGCGATTTCGCCGTTCCCCTTACCCTCCGCCTGCCCGAGCGGCTGACGAGTGCCGCCGCGCTGGCCGATCTGCGCCCCGGCGTTGCGCTGCCGCTGGGCCCGATTGCCGAAGGCATGCCGGTGGAACTGCTCGTCGCCGGCAGCCCGCTCGCGCGCGGCGAGCTCGTCCAGCTCGGCGACCGTTTCGCGGTGCTGATCGAATCCCGCGTCGACCTCGTCGAAGCCACGGTGCAGCAGCCGGCGGAGGTGGACGCGTGAACCTCGCCCAGTTCACCCCCGGCTCGGCGCTGATCACGGTCGTCCTGATTGCGCTAGCGCCCTTCTTCGCGGTGATGGTGACCAGCTTCACCAAGATCGCCGTGGTGCTCAGCCTGGTGCGCAATGCGCTGGGGCTGCAGCAGGTGCCGCCCAACCTCGTGCTGAACGGCCTGGCGCTGATCCTCACCGTCTTCGTGATGTACCCGACGCTGGAAAAGATGCAGGCCGCCGCCGCGGTGCAGGGGCCGGCCACGCCCACCATGCCCGGCGATCCGCCCGCGCAGGCCGAGAACCCGATCGAGAGCACCGGCGACATCTTCGCCACCGCCGATCGCGCCAAGGAGCCCCTGCGCGAATTCCTCGTCAAGCACAGCGACCCGCGCGAGCGCGCCTTCTTCCTGCGCACCCAGCAGCGCATCGGCGATCCCGCCAAGGTCAGCACCCTGCGCGACACCGATTTCGTGATCGTCATCCCGGCGTTCGTGGTGAAGGAGCTCAAGCTCGCCTTCCAGATCGGCTTCCTGATCTTCCTGCCCTTCCTCGTCATCGACATGGTGATCGCCAACATCCTGCTGGCGATGGGCATGATGATGCTGTCGCCCGTCACCATCTCGCTGCCGTTCAAGATCCTGCTGTTCGTGCTGGTCGATGGCTGGGTGAAGCTGAGCCACGGCCTGGTGCTCTCCTATGCCTGAGGAGGCGCTTCTTGCTGCGCCACGGGCGCAGGTCCGGTGCCGGCCCGCTCCCCCACCCGGCCACCCAACGCCAGTATCCTATGGGTGGCCGGGTGGGGGAGCGGGCCGGCACCGCGCGGAGAAAACGTCATGAGCGACGACCTCGTCGCCGTCACCACGCAAGGGCTGTGGCTGGTGCTGCTCCTTTCGGCGCCGCCGATCATCGCGGCGTCGGTGGTGGGCCTGCTCGTCGCGATCGTCCAGGCCGCGACCCAGCTGCAGGAACAGACGCTGCAATATACGCTGAAGTTCTTCGCGATCGTGATCAGCATCTTCGTCACCGCCAGCCTGATGGCGGGCACGCTGTACAGCTATGCCGATTCGATCTTCTCCGGCATCGCGGCGGTGGGGCGATGATCGAGGCGGTGCCCCCCGGCGTCGGCGTGCCGCTGTTCGCGGCGATGCCCTGGCTCGACCAGTTGCTGGTGGTCGCGGTCGCCTCGGCGCGGTTCGCCTTCGCCTTCGTGTTCGTGCCCGTGTTCTCACGCGAGGTGATGCCGGGGACGGTGCGCAACAGCATCATCGTCACCTTCGGGCTGGTCGCGCTGCAGATGCAGCCGGATTTTCACCCGAACGCCCTGTCGGCGATGGGCTGGCTGAAGATGCTGCTCAAGGAAGCCGCCGCCGGTGGCGCGATCGGCTTCTTCTTCGGTACCGTGCTCTGGGCGATGGGCGCGGCGGGCGAGATCATCGACACCAAGGTGGGCGCGACGATCGGCCAGCTGGTCGATCCGTTGAGCGGCAACACCAGCTCGCTCACCGGCATCCTGCTCAGCCGCTTCGCCGAAGTGGTATTCGTCACCGCGGGCGGGCTGACGCTGCTCGTCGGCACGGTGATGGGCAGCTATCTGATCTGGCCGCTCGGCCCGGGCGGCCTGATGCTCGATGCCCGCGCGCTGATGTTCTTCGAAGGCGAGTTCGGTCGATTATTCGCGCTCGCCTTCCTGTTCGCCGCACCCGTGCTGACCGTGCTCTACGTGATCGACCTGGCGATGGGGTTCCTCAACCGCTTCGCCCAGTCGTTCAACGTCTTTTCGATGGCGATGCCGATCAAGGCCGCCGCGGCCACCTTCGTCGTCATCCTCACGCTCCCGCTACTCGCCCAGGCGATCCTCGCCGATCTCGGCACGCGCGAGGAAATCGCGGGCGGCGTCCTCCAGCGAACGGCCAAGCCCCGATGACCAGCGCCTCCGCCCTCCGCAGCCCGCCGCCCGCAAGCGATGCCGAGCAGCTCGCCCAGCTGATCGCCGAGCTGCGCGCCGCCGAGCAACGTCGCGGCGCCGCCACTCGAGAGATCCGCATCGGCGAGTTCACCGTCCCCGGCTGGCGCGTGCCGCTGCTCCACCTCGCCGGCCTGCAGACGCTGACCCGCAACGAAGCCGCCGTGCTCCGCTTCCTCGGCTGGGGCCGCGCGAACGGCGATATCGGCACGCTGCTCAACATGACCGAGAACACCGTGCGCACCCATATGAACAACGCGATCCGCAAGCTCGATCTCGACGGCGTTCGCGAGCTCAACAGCCTGGCGGGACTGCTCTTCCTGCCGCTCGAATGAACGCGCGCCTCCACGATTCGTTGAGCGCCACTAAACGAATCGTGGAGCGCGCAGGGGTCCGATCCGGGGCAATCTGCTCTCGTACCGGCGACGCGGTGTCGGCGGCTTGCTCCCGAGGGGAGCGCGATATCTGGATGGAAAGGAACGATCCATGGGTCTCCTGAGCGGTCTTACGCGGTCTCTGGTCAATCCGATCAGCCTGGCTTCCCTCGCGATGGGCCCGGCGGGCTGGGCATCGCTCGCGGTGCGCACACTGGGCACCGCCATCGCCAAGGAAGTGCTGCAGCAGCTCGGCCAGCAGCTCGGCCTGCCGCAGAGCGCGATCAACCTGGTGCAGGACGGCTTCTCGATGGCGACCGGCTCGGCGGGCGGCCCGGCCACGATCGCCGAAGCGGTGGCCAGCCTCGCCCAGAATTTCGACCTGTCGCCGTCGCAGCAGGGCGAACTGCAGCGCGCCGCAGAGTCGGACTCGCGCGACCTTTACACCCAGCTGAGCGAAGCGGTGAAGGACGGCGAAACGCAGGCCAAGGCGCACTCCTCGCGCAGCGGCAAGGGCCGCAGCTGGCTTCAGGCGATCGCCGATTCACTGGCAGCCACGATGGACCAGAAGATCTCCGACATGGACAGCCTGTCGCAGTCGCTGGACAAGCAGGGCAAGAACCGTTCGACGAAGACCAGCACCGACCTTACCGTCGCAGGCCAGGAGTTCGGGTATCTGATGAGCACGACCAGCACTGTCATCAAGACGATCGGCGAAGGCCTCAGCTCGATGGCCCGCAAGCAGTAACACGGTTCTGCGAGTTTCGCGGGGGAGCGGCGCGCCGCTCCCCCCTTTTCGCGTTTTTGGAAAGGAGCGCAGTATGAAAAAGATCTTGGGAGCTCTCGCACTGGTGGTCGCCACCGGCTGGAGCAGCACTGCCACGGCCCAGATGTGGGACAGCACCCAATTGTCGCTCATGCTGCCCTCCATGTATCACACGGATCCGCTGAGCGTGACGCTGGAGGATCGGGAGCGGCGCGGGGAAACGCGTGCGCGCCGCACCGCGCCGCGCACGCCAGATTTGCGCGCGGCACGCAACCTGCAGCCGGCCGATATCGCGACGTTGCGCTACACGCCGTCCAAGGCCCGACGGAGCGCCAACCTCGCCACATTTGTTCAGAAGACGCGCGCGGGCGACCCGGGTGGTGCAGCCGATCTGCAGAAGCTGTTTGCGCAAGGCGACTTTATTGAAAAGATCGCAGCGCTGGTGCAGCCGCAAGGGTTGCACATCGACAATGTTGCCGATGCCTACGCGCTATGGTGGATCACCGCGTGGCAGGCCGCGCACGGCACCAACGAGACGCCCAGCCGCGCCGTCCTCGGCGCCGTCCGCCAGCAGGCGGCGAACGCCGTTGTCGCCACCGGCGAGATCGCGCGCGCCTCGGATGCCCAAAAGCAGGAACTGGCCGAAGCGCTGTGGGTCCAGAGCGCGCTGATCGATGGTGCGGTCGAACAGGCCAAGCGTGATCCGTCCCGCCTGCGCGCGGTCGGCGATGCGGTGCGCAAGGGCGCCAAGGGCATGGGCCTGAATCTCGATGCCATCGATCTGACCTCGCAGGGCTTCGTGCCCGTTGGCGTCGGCCAGAATGACGCACCCTCTACAACGCCCAAGCCAGCAAGCGCCGCCCCCTATGGTGCCCTGGCGCTGGCCGCCGGCGGCATGGGCGTCGGCGGGTTCCTGATGCTGCGCCAGCGCCGCGGCTGAATCGCTGAGGATCCTCGCATGAAGCGGCGCCACGCAGCGATTCTTCCGGGCCTCGCACTCCTCGTGGCGCCCGGCATCGCAAGGGCCCAGATGGTCAGCCCGATGCTCTACGAAGGGCCGCGGATCGCGCTTCAGGGCCATGCCGACCGCTTCTCGGCCGACGCAGACGAACCGGGGGCGACGCCGCGGACCACGGCCGATCCGGCAGCGTTGCAGTACACGCCCTCCAAGGCGCGACGCGCGGCCAACCTCGCCGCTTTCGTCCAGAAGACGCGCGCGGCCGATCCGCAGGGCGCAGCCGATCTGCAAAAGCTGTTCGCCGAGGGCGACTTCATCGAGAAGATCCGCGCGGCCGTGGCCCCGCCTGGCCTGCACATCGACAATGTCGCGGATGCCTATGCCCTGTGGTGGATCACCGCCTGGCAAGCCTATCGCGGCAACAACGACACGCCCGATGCCGATACCCTTGCCGCCGTGCGCGCGCAGGCAGTGCGGGCGGTCGGCGCGACCGGCGAGCTGGCGCGGGCGACCGACGCGCAGAAGCAGGAACTTGCCGAAGCCCTGTGGGTGCAGACCGCGCTGATCGACGGTGCCGTGGAACAGGCCAAGGGGGATCGCGCCCGCCTGCGCCAGATCGGCGGGGCGGTGGGCCGGGGCGCGCAGGCCATGGGCCTGGACCTTGCCGCGATCGACCTGACGTCCGAAGGATTCGTGCCCCTCGGCGGATCGGACGACCGCCGCTGACCACTGCCTCTTCCCGGGCGACACTGCCGGCCGGCGCCGCGCGCGCCGCCTTATGCGCCCCTCCCCTGCCTCTGGCGCGACGCCCCTGCCTCGGCTACGCGCGCAGCCCCAAGATTTGCGAGATTTGCTGCATGCTTCGAGTGATCCTCTGCCTCCTGCTGGGCGCCGGCATGCTCTGGTCCATGCCCGCCCGCGCCAGCGGGGACGCCAGCTGCGGCCCGGTCACCAAGCTCGTCTACGCAAGCTATACCGGCTGCGACGACACCGCGATGATCGGCCCGCGCAACGACAGCCGGATCAACCTGCTGCTGCTGATGGCGGACGTGCCGGGTGCGGGGCCGCTGACGGGTCCGGCCCAGACCTCGATCTTCCTCGATCTCGCCACGCTCAGGCAGGCTTCGGAAGGTGAGGAGAGCCCGTTCTTCTCCGACGGCGAAGGCTCGCGCTGTCGCAGCAACCCGGGCGGGACGGCAAGCTTCGAAGCCGCGGTGCGCGCAAATGGCAAGGTGCCGGAGCAGGAACGTACGGCCCTGATCGCGGCGCGGCGCGCACTCCAGCCCGACTGCGCGTTGGGAACGGCCGCCGGGGCCGCGATCGCCAGTGCCGCCCGCGGGGTAAAATCGGATGCCGGCAAGGTCTTCGCTGCCTATCTCGAAGGCGCCGCAGCCTTCTACGATGCCGATTTCGACGGTGCCGCGGCGCGGTTCGCCGCGCTTGTCTCTGCCCGCGATCCCTGGCTTCGCGAGACGGCGCGCTACATGCTCGGCCGCGTCGCCGTGAACCGCGCGCAGGTGGACTATTACGACGAATATGGCGCACCCAGGGAGGGCAAGCAGATCGCGCCCAAGCTGCTGGCGGACGCGGAGAACGGCCTGCGCGCCTATATGAAGGCCTATCCCAAGGGGGCGTATTTCTTCTCCGCCCGAGGCCTGTTGCGCCGCGTCTACTGGCTGGCGCAGGACTGGAGCCGGCTCGAAGCGGAATATGCCGCGCTGATCGCGCTTCCCGATGCCGAGCGCGGCATCGACGCCGCGTCGCTGGCGCAGGAGATCGACGCCAAGCTCTTCGCCACCGCCGCTGCCGACAGGCTGCGCGACCCCATGCTCCTCGCGGCGTTCGACCTGATGCACATGCGCGGCAAGAACTATGACGGTGCGCCGTGCTGCACGCCGATTTCCCGCGGCGCGCTCGAGGCACAGCGCGCCAGGTTCGCCGGCAAGCCCGCGCTGTTCAGCTATCTGCTGGCGGTCCATGCCTATTTCGTCGCATCGCAGCCCGACGAAGCCCTGCGCCTGCTCCCCGATGCGTCGCACCAGACGGATTTCGGCTATGTGGCGTTCAGCCGGCAAATGCTTCGCGGGATCGTGCTGGAAGGCAAGGCCGATCGCAATGTCCGCGGCTTCTGGATCGATCTCCTCGCCGGCGCCAGGCGCACCGGGCAGCGCCCGGTGGTCGAGCTCGCCTTGGCCATGCACGAGGAGCGCCATGACGGGCTTGCGCGGATCTTCGCGCCCGACTCGCCGATCCGCACGCAGGAAATTCGCGACACCCTGCTGATGAACCTGGCCGACGCAAAGCTGTTGCGGCAGCAGGCGCAGGCGGCCGGCGCCTCGCCGCATGAGCGCCGGATCGCGCTGTTCACCCTGCTGTACAAGGAAGCGACGCGCGGGTCGCACCGCGACTTCGCCGCCGACGCGCGCCTCGTGCCGGCGAACGCTCCGGCCGAGGGGGGCTATTATGATTTCGGCGCGCCCGATCAGCTTCCGCTGGCGATCTTCACCAGGGGCCGCAAGCTGGGCGACTATGGCTGCCCGCCGCTTCCGGAAACGCAGAGCCGCCTGGCGGCGAACCCGGGTGACGCCAAGGCGATGCTCTGCCTGGGCGAGTTCACGCGCGTGAACGGCTTCGACGAATTCTACCTCGACGGCAGCCCCCCTGCCGACCATCTCGGCGGCACGCCCTCGCGCTTCGCCTTTCCGCCCTATTCGCGGCTGGACGCCTACCAGGCGGTGATGGCCTCGCCCAAGGCGACGCCGGACGACAAGGCCTATGCCCTGTTCCGCGCGGTGAACTGCTATGCGCCCGGCGGCAGCAACGAATGCGGCGGCAAGGGCGTGGAGCCGGCGGTGCGGAAAGGCTGGTTCCAGCGCCTGAAGCGCGACTATCCCACATCGCGCTGGGCGCAGGAGCTGCGCTATTTCTGGTAGGAACGTGCGGCGGCGTGCGGTGGCATGCCTTGCGCTGCTGCTGCCGCTGCTGCTCTCGGCCACCCCGCCCCGGCCGCGGATCGCGCCCGAGGCCCGGGTGGACGCACGGCGATACGACGCCTTCTGGCTCTGGGCCGGTGTGCGGCCGCAGCCCGTGCTTGCCGGGGCGCGGCGCATCTACCTGCTCCACGGTGCCGTGGTCGACGGGGACGTGCCGCGACTGATCGCGCAGCGCCCCGCCGTCCCCCGGATCGGCCATGCCGATGTCTGGATGGTGCTGCGCGTCGAGACGCTCGCCTGGAACCCCCAGATCCATGCCCAGCTGCTCGCCGCGCTCGAGCGCTGGCGGCGCGCGGGAAACCGGGTCGCCGGCGTCCAAATCGATTTCGACGCGCGAACGCGCCACCTTGCGCGCTACGCCGCGTTCCTCCGGACGCTGCGCGGCCATATTCCTGCGCGCTACAGGCTGGGGATCACCGGCCTGCTGGACTGGAGCGCCAACGGCGATCCGGAGGGGCTGCAGCAGCTTGCCGGCGTCGTCGACGAGGTGGTGCTGCAGATCTACCAGGGCCGGCACGTCATTCCCGGCTACGGCGCCTATCTGGCGAAGCTGGACCGATTGCGCGTCCCCTTTCGCATCGGCCTGTTGCAAGGCGGCGAATGGACGCCGCCGCCGGGCCTTGCGACGAACCCGCATTTCGAGGGGTATGTCGTGTTCCTGCTCAACCCCTGAGCGATCGCGGCGCATTCCTCAATGCAGCGGCAGCCTCGGTGCGGCCGCGCCATCGGTCATGCGGATCGGCAGAATGCGGCCGTCGGCGGCGTACCGCACGCGGTCGATCGCGACCTGCCGCTCGCCGGCATAGGGCGCCGGCCCCGGCGGCCGTTCCCAGCGATGATAGACGATCAGCCATCGGCCCGAGGGCGTCCGCACGAAACTGTGGTGCCCGGGCCCCTGGTGCCGCGCATCGCCCGTCAGGATCGCGCCGCGATACGTCCACGGGCCGGTCGGCGACCGGGCGGTCGCGTAGTGCACCGAATAATCGGGCCCGTTCCACCGTCCATGGCTGTAAGACAGATAATAGGTGCCGCCCTGCGCGTGCAGGAACGCGCCTTCGGTGAAGTTCGGCGGCGTGGCGACGGGGATCTCGCGGGCGATGCTGGTCATGTCCGCGCCGAGTTCCCAGACCCGCAGCTTGGCGCCGGCGCTGCCACCGGCATAGAGATACGCCTTGCCGGATCGCCGATCGACGAACACCATCGGATCGATCGCTTCGAAGCCGTGGCCGCCATCGGCGACGAGCGGCCGCCCGGCGTCCCGATAGGGACCTTCCGGTCGGTCGGCGACGGCAACGCCGATGCGGCTCGGCGTCGGGTTCTGGGGTCCGACCGAGTAATAGAGATAATAGCGGCCCCGGCGCACCGCGATGGCCGGCGCCCAGAGGAAATGGACCGGCGCGCCATCGTTCTGGATCCAGCCGATCTGGTCGCGCCGGATCAATTCGCCCCGCGGCTGCCAATGCCGCAGGTCCCGCGACGAGAAGGCGCCGAAGCGGTCCGCCGCCCAGCTGCCGCCCGGGCCACCGGTGGGAAACACCCACAGCGAATCCCCGATGAAGAGCGCGTGCGGGTCCGCCCCGCTGAACTGCGGGTTGTCCGCCTGCGCCGCGCCCGCAAGGGCAAGGGCGAAGGCCGCGACCAGCCAGCGCGGCGTCCTCATGCCGCTGCGTTGCATCATCGCAATGCGCACCGGTACATCTCCGATCCTCGTTGATTCAGCCGATGCGGGGCGCGACCCTTCGGCCGCACCCCGCTTCGCGGGTCAGAAGCGGAAGCGCACGCCAAGCGAATAGGCACGCTCCAGGTACAGCACCTGCCGGGTGTAGCTGTCGCCAGTGTCGTACTGACGGTAGCGCTGCAGCGGATTGCCCAGCACGTTCACCACGTCGAAGGCGATGGTGATGTTCTGCACCGGCGTCATCGTTGCCGAGAGATCGAGCTGGCCGCGGCTCTTCTCGATCACCGGGTGCGCGATGGGATCGAGCGCCTCGAGGCTGTAGAAGGAGACGAACTTCGAGCGATAGTTATACGCGACACGCGCCGAGAATTGCGGCTTCTCGTACAAGGCGACGAGGTTGCCCGACCATTTCGACACACCCGGGAAGTCCTGCTGCCGGTTGCCATATGTCCCGGCGAAGCTGGGGATAAGGTCCCCCTTGGCGTCGATGAAGGTGCCGTTCGCCTGGATGCCGAAGCCCTTCGCCCATTCCGGCAATCCGTCGATGTCGAGGAAGCTGGTGAAGGTCACCTCCGCGCCCTGCAGGCGTGTCTTGCCGAGGTTGATCGGCGAGGCGATCCGCAGGCCCGGCTGCGAACGGTCGTCCACGGTGGCGAGGAAGCCTTCGGCATCGTGGCGGAACAGCGCGGCCGTAAACGAACCCGCCCGGGAGAAATACCATTCGAGGCTGGCGTCGTAGTTGTTGGAGGTCAGCGGCTTGAGGTTCGGATTGCCCGCAGAGCCGCCGCGGCGCAGGCGCTCCACGCATTCCGGCGTGGTGGCATCGACGAGGCACGGATCGCCCGGCGCGAGGATCACCGGCTGGCCCAGCGACGTGTTCGGCCGCAGGTCGAAGAAGTTCGGCCGGGTGCGCGTCTGGGTGAAGGCGAGGCGCAGCTGCAGTTGGTTGGTGAAGCCGATCCGCGCGCTGACGTTCGGCAGATAGTCGGTATATTCGTTCTCGGCGCTCACCGCCGGATAGGTGACCGCACCGCCGGTCGCCTCGATTCGGGAAAAGCCGTCGATCTGCGTCTTGGTCTTCACCGCGCGCAGGCCGACCACCCCGTCGACGACCGTCTGCCCCAGGTTGAAGCCGTACTTCATCTGCGCATAGGCGGCGTAGGACTTCTCGTTCGCGCGGAAGTTCTCGGCGGGGTTGAACGGCGGGATGCCGGCGGGTACGCCGAAGAAGCTGCGGAGCGCGGGCAGATTGTCGCGGATGCTGTCCCGCGTGGTGGCGGCGTAGAAGACGTTGGGCTGCACGTCGTTGTAGACGAAGCCCGGCCGCGTCGCCTGCACCACGGCGCCCGGCAGCGCGGTGAGCGGCACGCGCGCGCCTTCGTTGTTGATGTAGAGGTTGCCGAGGTCGCGGCCCGCCTTGCGATCCGAATAGCGGATGCCGACGTCGACGCGCTTCAGCAAGCCGCCGTCAAAGTCGTAGGAGATGTCCGCCCGCCCCTGCCAATCCTTGCCGTTCACCACCAGCAGTTCCTGCCACAGCCCGCGGCTGATGAAGTTGGCGGGGTTGGTCAGGTCGAAATTGACGAAGCGCTGCGTCGGGCCGCCATCGATCGGGGCCTCGAACTGCACGTTGCGCACCGGCGAGCTGGCTGCCGCATAGTCGATATTGACGTTGTTCGCGGTGTACTGGCTGTCCGTATAGGCAAGGTCTGCCGAAACCCGCAGGCGATCCCTGGTCCAGATCGCGCCGCCGCCGGCCTGATAGGTGTCGGTATGCCCGTTGAACGAGCCGGTGTACCCATCCGGCCGTGCCGCGCCCGTCACGGTCATGCTCGCGATCTGGTTGCTGCCGGGTCGGGTGGTGATGTTGGAAAGCTGCATCCCGTCGCCGAAGATCGGGATGAACATCCAGCGATTATAGTCGCGCGAGCGGAAGCCCTGAAACAGGCCGTCGGCATAGATTTCCAGCTCGGGTGTCGGCTTCCACTGGAAGGCAGCGTTGGCCGAAGGGCGCCAGCGATCGCCATAGCCGAGGAAGTTACCCTGCGCGTCCGGATAGCGCAGCCCGGTCTGCCCGGCGGGCGCATTGCTGGCATTGGTGGTCGCGATCACCAGCGACTGTTCGCGCGTGGAATCGAGGAAGTTGATGCCGACATAGGAGGCGTTGACCAGCAGCCCCATCTCGCCGATGCCGGTGTTCCAGCGATCGCTGATCAGCAGGTTGCCGTTCCAGGTCGTGCCCTTGGACTGTTGCGACAGCACGCCGTTGAGCGAGCCGGAAAGCTCGAAGCCGTTGAAGTCGAAGGGCCGGCGTCCGCGGACGTTGATCGCGCCGGCGATCCCGCCCTCGATCTGGTTGGCGAGGCCGGACTTGAACACTTCCAGCGCGGCGACCGTGCCGGCGGGAAAATCCTGGATGGCGACGTAGCGGCCCTCCGCCGTGAAGATCTGGCGGCCATTGTAGGTGGTGGTCAGGTCGGGCAGGCCGCGCACCGTGACGCCTGCCGATTCCCCGCCGCCGCGCGTGACGTTGACGCCCGCGACCCGCTGCAGTGCCGAGGAGGCGAAGGTATCCGGCAGCTTGCCGATGTCTTCCGCGACGATGGCATCGACGATACCGTCCGAATTGCGCTTGATCGCCTGGGCGGACGCGAGACTGCGGCGCAGGCCGGTAACGACGATCGCCTCTTCGCCCCCATTTTCCTGCACGGCAGGCGGCGGCGCGGCGGGGTTGATGGCGTCGGCGCTGGACGTCTGCGGCTGGGGCGCTTCCTGCGCAACCGCAGCCGGTGCAGCTGCGCATCCGATCACTGCCGAAACCGACGCGCACAGCAATGCCTTCATCTTCATGCGAAACCTCCCCTTTTTTTGGGCCCGCTGCGTTGTCGGGCTTGTTGATTGCGGCGAGTTTAGATAGGCCTGACATCGCAAGCAACATATTTATCATATATTTGCTGGCGATCGGCACAGGGGAAAATCGACCTGGCCGGCAGGGGAGGAATGCAGTGGAAACCAGATGGGATGCCATGCCGGAACGGCAGATCCTGCGCGCCGGTCCCTCGCGCGGGGATGGCGATCGGCTGCCATGCGGCGCTCGCCCCCTCCCCTTCGTTTCGCATCGACGACGCCCGCATCCAAGAAAACGGCAATCGGGAGGAGAAGGACAATGAAGGTTCTGACAGCGATCGGCGGCATGGCCGCCCTGGTCGCACTGGCCAACCCCGCCGAAGCGGCCACCGCAAGGCGCGGCATCTTCGGCAAGATGACGGACGGGCGCACGGTCGCGTCGGTCACGCTCACCAATGCGAAGGGCGTGTCCGCGACGGTGGTCGCCTATGGCGCGATGCTCCAGGCACTCGTCATGCCCGATCGCAACGGCCGCAAGGCGGACGTGATCCTCGGCTATGACAATATGGGCGACTATATCGCCAAGGGGCAGTTTTTCGGCGCAACCGTCGGCCGCTTCGCCAACCGCCTTGCCGAAGGCCGCTTCCGGCTCGACGGCCGCAGCTTCCAGACGCCGGTCAATGACGGCAAGAACGCGCTGCATGGCGGCACCGTCGGCTTCGACAAGGTGCTTTGGGACGTGGTTTCGGTGAAGGACGGCCCCACGGCCTCGGTCACGCTGCGCTATGTCAGCCGCGACGGCGACCAGGGCTATCCCGGCAAGATGACGGTCGACGCGACCTACGCCCTGGACGAGCGCAACAACCTGACGATCGAATATGTCGCGACCAGCGACGCGCCGACGATCGCCAACATCACCAATCACAGCTATTGGAACCTGTCTGGCGAGGGTGCCCCCAACGGCGCGATGGGGCACCGCGTCACCATCCCGGCGCAGGCCTATCTGCCCACCGATGCCGGGGCGATTCCCACGGGCGACTTCAAGAGCGTCGCCGGCACCGTGTTCGACTTCCGCACGCCGCAAACCGTGGGCGATCGCGTCCGCGATGCGCGCGACCAGCAGATCGTGTTCGGCCGCGGCTATGACCATAATTGGGTGATCGGCCGCGAGGTGACCCGCGACCAGCACCTGATGGCGAGGGTCTACGACCCCGCCTCCGGCCGCGGCTTCGAGCTTTGGTCCAACCAGCCGGGCCTCCAGTTCTACTCGGGCAACTTCCTGGACGGGACCACCCACGGCAAGGCGAAGCGCATCTACCGCGAAGGCGACGCGATCGTGATGGAGCCGCAGATCTTCCCGGATTCGCCGAACCAGAAGGGCTTTCCGAACGCC
Organism: Sphingomonas pituitosa NBRC 102491; assembly: GCF_001598435.1. Classification (GTDB taxonomy): domain Bacteria; phylum Pseudomonadota; class Alphaproteobacteria; order Sphingomonadales; family Sphingomonadaceae; genus Sphingomonas; species Sphingomonas pituitosa. The sequence goes on along the minus strand of NZ_BCYY01000012.1, from coordinate 64,986 downwards.
CGGCTCGATCCCGGCCAGACCTATCGCAACGTGATGACCTACCGCCTGACCACGGGCGGAGCCGCGGCGCCGAAGAAGCGCTGAGACAGCAGAAAAGGAGAGCAGACCTGATGATGATCCGCCGCAGTTTCCTTCTCGCCGGCGCCGCGCTGGCGCTCGCCGCCACCCTTCCCGCCGCCGAAGCGCGCGACCAGTGGACCAAGGCGCAGGCCAATAGCTGGTACGCCCGGCAGCCCTGGATGGTGGGCGCCAATTTGACCCCGGCGACCGCGATCAACCAGCTCGAGATGTTCCAGGCAGAGACCTGGGACCCCAAGCGCATCGACCTCGAGCTTGGCTGGGCCGAGAAGATCGGCATGAACGTGATGCGGGTGAACCTGCACAATCTGCTGTGGGAAACCGACCCGCAGGGCCTCAAGCGCCGCATGGACGAATTCATGACGATCGCGGCCAGGCACCACATCAAGACGCTGTGGATCTTCTTCGACAGCTGCTGGGATCCCGATCCCAAGACCGGCCCGCAGCATCCGCCGATTCCGGGCGTCCACAATTCCGGTTCTGCCCAATCGCCCGGCGCGACGCGGCTGAAGGATGCGTCGCAATACGGCAAGCTCGAAGCCTATGTGAAGGACATCGTCACCACCTTCGCCAGGGACGAGCGCGTGCTCGGCTGGGACATCTGGAACGAGCCCAACAACGGCGGCGGCGGCAACTACGCCCCTACGCCGGACAAGAACAAGTACGTCGCGCTGCTGCTGCCCCGGATGTTCGCGGCGGCCCGCGCGGCGGATCCGATCCAGCCGCTCACCTCGGGCGTGTGGATCGGCGACCATTGGGACGACCAGGCCACGCTCGACGCCGTCGAGAAGATCCAGATCGCCCAGTCCGACGTGCTGAGCTTCCACGATTACAGCTGGCCCGAGACGTTCGAACACCGCGCCAACCAGATGCTCAGCTATGGCCGTCCGGTGCTGTGCACCGAATATATGGCGCGCGGCAACGGATCGACGTTCGACAACACGCTCCCGATCGGCAAGCGACTGAACATCGCCATGTTCAACTGGGGCTTCGTCGACGGCAAGTCGCAGACCCGTCTGCCCTGGGACAGCTGGAAGAAGCCCTATACCTATGAGGAACCGACCATCTGGTTCCACGAGGTGTTCCACGGCGACGGCAAGCCCTATCGCCAGGCCGAGGTGGACCTGATCCAGCGCCTGGCAACCGCGCCGAAGGGCGTCGTTCCCGCCGCGCGCTGATCGTCCGCCGCGTGGTCCACACCAACGGCCAGCCCTTCGCGCCGGGCTACCGCGCGGCGTTCTGATGCACGTGGCCCCGCGCCGACATCGGTCGGCGCGGGGCACATCCGTCGCATGCGAGCCGGTCAGCTGCCTTCGACCGCGAACACGTCGCCGCCCGCATCGAGGAGGAACACCAGGCCGCCGGGCGACGTCTCGATCGCCACCGGCCGCTTCAGCGTACCGGCATCGGGCGCGAAATCGGCGTCGCGGCGTTCCACGACATCCGACGTGAGCGACTTGCCGGGCACCAACAAGCTGCCCTTGATCGTGAAGATCGCACCGCCCTGGTCCGCGAAGATGACGACGTCGCGCAACGACGCCACCTGGCTCGGACCGCGCGCACCGGCAACGATCGACTGCCCCGTCCGCAGTCCGCCCGTCCGGTAATATTCGAGGACCGGATCGGTCAGCCCGGCCGGCGGGGTTCCGGCAACCATCCGCACCCCTTCCTTGAACGGCCAGCCGAAATTGACGCCCGTCGTGTTGGCGGTGAAGAAATTCAGCTCCTCGGCAACGGCCTGGCCATGGTCGGCGAAGAGGATTCCGTTCGAGAACCCGGTGCCGCCGCGCGGCTGGTGCAGACCCTTGGCGACCTTCGAGACGAGGAAATACTGGGGGGACGCGCCCGCATAGGGGTCCGGATTGGGCACGATGCGGACCAGCTTGCCGAGCCATGAGGAATCGTCCTGCGCGCTGCCGCTCGGATCGCCGGCGCCCCCGGCATCGCCGATCGCCGCGAACAGGCCGTCGCCGGTGTAGATGAACCCGCCGCCACCCGCATAGTTCGGGGCGCTCGTCGCGAGCACCGGCATGCTTTCCTCGACGATGTTGCCCAAGCCGTTCCGCGAGAAATGCGCGATGATGAGGAAGCCGTTGTCCCGTACATACATGACGAAGAAGCTGCCGTCGGTGATCGCGCCGCGCCCATAGGCGATCGCGAGAACGCCGCCGGACCCGACGCTGACGATCTGGTGCACCAGGGTCTTCGCGCCGCTCGCCAGATCAAGGCTGTAGATCGCGCCGCCCTTCTCCGCGACCAGCATGGTCTGGGCATCCTTCGGCGCCATCGCCACCGGGTTGGTGAAGCCGGTGCCCACCCGGCGCACGGCGACGCCTTCCTTGGCATTACCGACCGTCACCGACACGGCCAGCGTGGTCGATGCCTTGCCGTCGCTGGCGGCGATCTGAACCTCATAGACATTGTTCTGGTCGGCATCGGCGGGCAGGTCGTAATTGGGCGAATCCACGAAGGAGAGCTGTCCCGCCGCCGAGATCGTGAAGCGCTGGGCGTCCGCACCCCCGACGATGGCATAGGTCAGCGCGTCACCGTTCGGGTCGCTGGCCACCGCCTGATAGATGCTGCCCGTCACATTCTCCACGACGCTGGCGGTGGCTGCGGAGCTGAACACCGGCGGCTGCGCGGGGCTGGATCCGCCGCCCCCACCGCTGCATGCCGTCAGGCTGAGCGCGAGCGCGGAAGAGACACCGCCCCCCATCCGCAAGAAGGCGCGTGCATTCGACTTCATGATTTCCCCCTTCGCCGGTTGCGTCCGGCGCGAGCGCCATCGCCAGCCCGGTCGGCGACGTCAACGGACGTGCCGTACGTGCCCCCCTCTCCGCCCGTTGGCGGGCATCCAACACCCTTTGGACCGCACGTCACGAAACCAGGTGCCTTCCACCGCCGAAGCGCATCAAGCATGTGTACGCCCTTCCCGAAATGCGTGCGCGAGGCCGCGGCCGGCGAGTGCGACAGCTCCGCGACCGTCTGTCCGCGCCGGGTTTCGGAACGAACGCCGTCCAAAATCGATGAGACAGCGGGATCTGGCTGCCGTGGAGGGGGGAAGATGAAACTGGTGATCGGAACCGCAGGCTGGTCCATCCCTGCCGTCGATCGCCCTGCCTTCCCGGCCGAAGGCTCCGCGCTGGCGCGCTATGCTGCACGGCTACGCGGCGTGGAGGTGAATTCCTCCTTCTACCGCCCGCACCGGCGGTCCACCTGGCAGCGCTGGGGCGAGAGCGTTCCCGATCATTTCCGCTTTTCCGCCAAGATCCCAAGGGCAATCAGCCATGACCGGCGACTGGTCGACGTCGAGGCGCAGCTCGCGCAGTTCCTGGAAGAAGCCGGCGGCCTTGGCGAGAAGCTGGCGGTGCTTCTGCTCCAGCTGCCGCCGAGCTTCGCCTTTGACGCGGATATGTTCTCCGCCTTTGCGGCCACCGTTGCCGCGAAGACCAATGTACCCGTCGCCTGCGAGCCGAGACATGCCAGCTGGTTCACCCCTGCAGCCGAGGCTCTGCTCATCCGGTGGAAGGTCGCGCGCGTCGCCGCCGATCCGGCGCGCGTCCCTGAAGCAGCGGTGCCGGGCGGCTGGCATGGGCTCTCCTACTGGCGGCTGCATGGATCGCCGGTGATGTATCGCTCCGCCTATGGCGAGCCGCGCCTGCGCGACATCGCGGCGGCGCTCCTCGCCGATACCGAGGCCGCCGGCCCCGTCTGGTGCATGTTCGACAACACGGCGGCCTCCGCAGCGCTGGGCGACGCGCTCCAACTTTCCCGCCGGTTTCCAGCGCCTGGAGAGCGCCGATGACGACGCCCGATCTGTCGCCGATGGAGGCCAGGCTCGTCGCCGCGCTGCCGGAGGAAACGGGCTGGCAGTTCGAACCCAAATGGGACGGTTTCCGCGCACTGGCATTCCGGCGCGGGAGCAAGGTCGACATCCTGTCCAAGTCGGGCAAGCCGCTGGGCCGCTACTTCCCCGAGATCGTCGAGATGATCGAGGCGGTGGGGCGCGACGACTTCACGCTGGACGGCGAGCTCATCCTGCCGATCGGGGGCGTGCTTTCGTTCGACGCGCTCCAGGCGCGCCTGCACCCCGCGCCGAGCCGTATCCGGCGCCTCTCGCACGACACCCCGGCGCAATTGATGCTGTTCGACTGCCTTCGGCTGGACGGCCGGGATCTGCTCGCCGCCCCGCTGCAAGCGCGCCGCCGCTGCCTTGAGCGCTTCCATCAGGAACATGGCGGACCGGCGCTGCTGCTGTCGGACCGCACGGAGCGGATCGAGACCGCCCGCGCCTGGCTCGCCCAGGGCGGCGGCGCCCTCGACGGCGTGGTCGCGAAACAGCTCCACGCGCCGTATCGCCCGGGCGAGCGCGCAATGCTGAAGGTGAAGCAGCATCGCTCCGCCGACTGCGTCGTCGGCGGCTTTCGGCGGACGAAGGAGGGCGGCGGCGTGGCATCGCTGCTGCTGGGCCTCTACGACGATGCGGGCCTGCTGCATCATGTCGGCTTTACGTCCGGCATCGCAGCAGACGCGCGCGGGCCGCTGCTCGCTCGACTGGAACCGCTGATCGACCCGCCCGGCTTCACCGGCAAGGCGCCCGGCGGGCCGAGCCGCTGGAACAACGGCGCCGAAAGCGCCTGGGAACCGCTCTGCCCGGAACTGGTGGTGGAAGTGCTGTACGACCAGGTGACCGGCGACCGGTTTCGCCACGGCACAAGGCTGCTGCGCTGGCGCCCGGACAAGGCACCCGCCCAGTGCCGCATGGAGCAGCTGATCCACGAACTGCGCCCTGCCGAGCTCTCGACGCTGACCCGCGCCGACGACAGCCGACAAGCCTGAGCGGTGCCGGCATGCTGTCGAACGATCCGCCCGGCGCCGGCGACGCTAGCCGCACGCAACACTCGCAACCAAGCCGTATCACGACACGTTCCCTGACCATGCACAGCAACCATCCAGCGACGTCCGAACGCAGCCGCACGATCCGCATCGCGGCTGCCATGGGGGTGGCAGCCGCCGGCACCGCGCTGTTCCATCATCTCGCGAGCCGACGCGCCGAAGCGCAGAACCCGCCGCAGGGGCGTTTCGTCGATGTCGACGGCGTCCGGCTGCACCTCGTGGACCGCGGCTCCGGCAGCACGGTGGTGCTGCTCCACGGCAACGGCGTGTCGCTCGGCGACTTCATCGCCAGCGATGTGCTCGATCGGCTGGTGATGACGCACCGGGTCATCGCCATCGACCGGCCGGGCTTCGGCCATAGCAGCCGCCCCCGGGGCCGGGCCTGGACACCCGCGGCGCAGGCGGCGCTGTTCGCCAAGGCGCTGGACACGCTCGGCATCGAGTCGGCGGTGGTCGTGGGGCATAGCTGGGGAGCGATGGTCGCGCTGGCACTCGCGCTCGATCATCCGGAGAAGGTGGCGGGATTGGTCCTGATGTCGGGCTATTACTATCCGACCGTCCGGGGCGACGTGGCCCCCGCAGGTCTGGCGGCGGTGCCGCTGGCCGGCGACGTCCTCGCGCACACCGTCTCGCCGCTGGTCGCCGCGGCGACCGGCCCGGCCGTGGTCGCCGCGAGCTTCGCACCCGCGCCGGTATCGCCGAAGTTCGAACGGTTCCCCAAGGCGCTGGCGCTGCGCCCCTCCCAGCTCCGCGCCGCTTCCGCCGAAGCGGCGATGATGGTGCCGGCGGCCGCCAGCCTGTCACGTCGATATGAGGACCTCGACATGCCGATCGCGATCCTTGCCGGTGCCGGCGACCGGATCGCCTGGCCCTCGCGGCATGCCGAGCGCCTCGCCCGGGCACTGCCCACCGCTACCCTCCGGCTGATCGAAGGCGAGGGACATCTTTTCCACTATGCCCAGCCCGACGCGGTGGCCGACGCAGTCGGCGCGGTCGAGCGCGGCTAACCCGCCGCCATCAGGCCGGGGATTTCCTGCGGGAGTTCCCGGCCGAGAAACCCGATCGGCCCGACGCGCGCAGCCAGCCGCCGCCCGGCCTCGCCGTGCAGCCACACGCCCCAGGCGGTGGCGATCAGGGGATCGGCGCCGCGCGCCAGCAGCCCGCCGATGGCGCCCGCCAGAACATCGCCCGACCCGCCCGTCGCCAGGCCTGGACCGCCCTCCGGATAGCGGAGCACCGTCCCCTCCGGCGTCGCGATATGCGTCTCCGGCCCCTTCAGCGCCACCACCGCACCGAAGCGGGTCGCGGCCGCAAGGGCAATGTCGGCTGGGGCACGGGCGATCCGCTCCGGATCCACCGCCATCAGCCCGGCCATTTCGCCCGGATGCGGCGTCAGCACGGTGCCGCCCGTACGCCCCGCGATCGCCGCGTCGCGCTCTGCCGCCACTGCAAGCATCGCCGCGTCGAGCAGCAGCGTGGGCGCCGAATGCTTCGCGGCCAGCACCGCATCCAGCAACGGCCCCGCATCGGCATCGGCACCCGTGCCGGGCCCGAGCACCAGCGTGTCGCATCGTTCCAGCAGCCCGGCGAGTTCGCGTCCTGCCGCACCGCCAAGTTCGCCCGCGCCGTTCGCCGTCAAGCCGAAGACGGCCGCCTCAGGCATTGCCAGCCCCAGCCCCAGCGCCGCGCGCTCCACCGTCGCAAGCTGGACCTTTCCGGCCCCTGCGCGCAGCGCGCCCTCACCGGTCAGCCGCAGCGCGCCGGGCAACTGCTCCGATCCCCCGGCGATCAGCACACGGCCGCGTGCGTTCTTGTCGGTCGCGCCGTCGCAGGGCGGCAGCGGGTTGGCGGCCAGCCAGGCGCGATCGAGCGCGATCATCCGCGGGCGCCCACCCTTGCATCGGGCGCCGCCGTCACCGTCGCCGCCACATCGTCTTCCATCGGTGCGGTGACATTGTAGCGGACCAGCTCCAGGCCCTTGTCGTCACAGACATATTCGGTGACCGAACAATTCGCGACATCGCCTTCGCGATCGATCGCGAGGATCTCCGCCTCGCTCATCCCCTCGAGGATATAGCGCATGCACAGCACGACAACCTGGTGCGCAACGATCATCACCTGCTGTCCCGCATAGTGCAGCGAAACGGTATCGAGCAGCGAGCGCAGCCGCAGGATCACGTCGCACCAGCTCTCGCCGCCGGGCGGCCGATGATAGAATTTGCCGAGCAGGCGCCGAAACTCGGCCTGGTCGGGGATCTGCGCGGCGATGCCGGCGGTGGTGAGCCCGTCGAGGATGCCGAACTCCTTCTCGCGCAGCCGCTCGTCGGTACAGAGCGTCGCGCCCATCGCGGCGCCGCCGGCGTCGCGAAACAGCCGCGCGGTCGCATGGGCGCGAGCATAGGGACTGCACAGGATGGCATCGGGCGCGCCCAGCCCCCCTCCCGCCGCAAACCATCGCCCGAGCGCCTGCGACTGGCGCTCGCCCAGTGCCGACAGCGGCACGTCCACGTCGCGTTGGTCGAGCGCGATCCGCTCCGCTCCGGCGACATGCGCCGCATCGCGCGCAACATTGCCCGCGCTCTGGCCATGCCGGATCAGCCAAAGGCGCGCCGGCCAGCGGGAAGCAACGGACGTCATGGGAGATAAATGCTGCCTGCGCGCGCTCGTTCCCGACGCGCGCTTCGTCCTGTCACAGCGCCCTCGGCTGGCGGATCGCTATTCCCCGGGCCTGGCCCGCCGGAGCGCAGCGCGTCGCCATCGTTCCCCGCGTCCCGGCAGCCGAACGCACGAAGGGCCGCTCCATCGCTGGAGCGGCCCTTCCATTGCCTGCCTTCTGAAGGCCAGGACGTCAGACGCGACGAGCCTCCGCGAGGTCGGCCATACGCATCGGATCCGCCTTCAGCGGCGTGGGACAATGAGACATTCGACCACCTCCTTTCTGTTGTTGCACGAGGCCAGCAATATTGGCGTCGCTCGACAAATTTCAAGGATTGCAGGCAGTTGGTAGCAAAAACCCGCCTGTTCGCTTCAGCCCGCCGCGCGGAGGGCGCAAGGCGCCGGTACCGCTTGGCTCGGCGCATGCCGCGCCTGACAGCGTCGCCCCTCGCCGCGCACGGCCATGGCCGGCGGAACGCTGGCGTAGACGTAGATCAATATCTTCGTCGGGATCTTACAACCGAAACCGAAGTTCTGGCTGCAACAGGAAGGAGGCGAGCATGTGGGCGCCCCAACCATTTTTTCGACAGTCGACCATCTTGCTGGCCGCGCAGCAGGAGTTTTGTACCGCGTACCTCGCCCAGGCGCTGTCCATGTTCGGGCTGCGGACCGTTGGCCCCTTTTCTTCCGTTGCCCAACTGCACGCCTGGGTCGACGCTTCTCCCTCTGCCGCAGCCGCAATCATCGCCGCTGACTGGCTTCGGGGATCGGCAGCGTCCCTGCCGCTGTCGCTGGCGCGGTTGAACATTCCCTATCTTGTGGTCGACAACGCCCCCTGGCGGGACGGAGCTTCGAGCCTGCAGCCGGCATTCATCTGGCCATATGCCGCGTTCCAGGTCATCGAGGCCCTGCAGGACGCGGTCGCGACATCGATGGGCCTGCACGACGTCGCGGAACCGGTGCAGCACGGCAGCTGAGCGCCCGTCGAGCGTTCTACACGGGCTCCACGACGGGCAGCTTCGACAGCGCCACGGCATTCATCGTCGTCACGAGAGCGCCATCCCGCACGCGGACGTCACGCCATGGCAGCCGGCGCATCGTTTCACCGATGCCGGCGACGCCGCCCTCGCGGATGACGAGGTGCGACAGCCCGCCGCCCGCGCATGCCAGCATGGCGTCCACCGCATAGGCCAGAACAGCACCGTCGCGGCCTTTCACCGGCATCCCGTCGAGGCCGGACGCGGCGAAGAGGTTCTCCCCCGGCCGTTGCCGGCTGATTTCCTGCTCGGCTTCGGCCGCATCGCTGAAGCGGGCGCGCAGCCCCAGCCAGCGCCAGATGCCGAACAGATCGACGAGGCCCAGGAAGATGTTGCTCCACAGCAGTTGCGTCTGGTGCGTCGCGATCCCGACGACGATCCACGCAGCGGCGCCAACCGTAAACACGACGAAGCCCCAGCCCGTGACCCGCGCGCCGAGATTGGACGCCGTCATCAGGGCTGCGACACAGGTTGCCGCAAGGGCCAGCCAGCCCGCCATGTCTGCCATCGATTGTCCTTCCCCTCATGCGCGGGCGCAGCGCAGCCGCCGACGCGACCCGCCGGGGCGCGCATACGGGCGCGCCCCGGCGATGCCGTCACGCCTCGGCGGCCTCGGCTTCTTCCTTGGTCTTGTGCGCGATCCCCTGCTCCTCGGCAGGCGGCGAGTAGATGGTGAACAGCTTCAGCGGTTCGTCGCCCTTGTTGATGATATTGTGCTTCGCGCCCTTCGGGATGACGATCATGTGGTTGGGCGTCACCTTCGTACGGCTACCATCGACCACAGCCTGGCCTTCGCCTGCCACGAAGAAGGTGGTCTGATCGGCGTCATGCGTCTCTTCGCCGATGTCCTCGCCGGGTTCGATGCTCATCAGGACGACCTGGCAGTTGTCGTCGTAATAGACTTCCTTCTGGAAGTTCTTGTTCTTCGTCGCCAGGTCGATCATGTCCTTGTTGAATACAGCCATGCGGCATCTCCTTGCTCGTGTGGACACTCGTGCCGAGGCGAGCCTGCTCCGGCCGAACCGCCGCTCTCAACGACGTGCCGGCGCGAAGGGTCCGAGCGCATGTTCGATTGCGAAGCGGTGCAATCCTGCATCGTGAACCCGCAAAGGCTGGCGGAGGTCAGCGGATGTGGAAGCCTTGGCGCGCCCGACGGAGGTGGAGCGGGCGGTTCCGGTCTTGGCCGCGGGTGACGTCTCTCGGCGCCCAAGCTGCACTTCGTCGCGCCCAAGCCAAACTAGGTTCCGAATCTCTACCAATTAAGTAGAGATAAGACACCACCACAGGGAGGTACCATGATCCGACCGAAGCGCCGGGGCCGCTGACCCCCGTTCGCGGTTCCACAAGGCCGACGATCCCCACTGATCCGCACTGACCGCCGGAGCGCTCGGGCACCGATCCCCGGGCGGCGGGGCCGTGCGGCCCGACAAGGGACGATCGGCCGACGACCAGCAGGGAGATACCATTGTCGTTCCATTCGTCCGTGTCGGCATGGCTTGCCGGCGCAAGCCTCGTTGCGCTCTTCGCCGGTGCCGCCCAGGCCCAGACCGTCCAGCTTGCGGCCGCCGATCCGGTGCGCGCGCCGCTAGGGGGGGAGGCGAGCGAGGCCGAGGCCGCGCCGGCCGATCAGGTACACGACATCGTCGTCACCGCGCGCCGCCGGACCGAGCGCGCGCAGGACGTGCCGATTGCCCTCAGCGCGATCAGCGGCGAGACGCTCGCGGCACGCGGTGACTATCGGCTAGATCAGATCCAGCAGCTGGTGCCGGCACTGCAGGTGTTCAGCTTCAACCCGCGCAACACCAACATCAACATTCGCGGCCTCGGCTCGAACGTCGCGCTCACCAATGACGGGATCGAGAACGGCGTCGGCCTCTACATCGACGGGGTCTATTATGGCCGACCGGGACAGAGCCAGTTCGACCTCGTCGATCTCGAGCGCGTCGAGGTGCTGCGGGGCCCACAAGGCACGCTGTTCGGCAAGAACACCACCGCCGGCGCGATCAACATCAGCTCGCGCCTGCCGAGCTTCACCACCGAGGCGCAGGGCGAGGCGAGCTTCGGCAATTTCGGCTACCGCCAGCTGCGCGGATCGCTGAGCGGGCCGCTGATCGCCGACCTCGCCGCCGCGCAGATCAGCCTTGCCGAGACGCATCGCGACGGCTTCCTGCACAACGTCACGACCGGCAAGGACGTCCACAACTACGACGACTTCACCGCGCGCGGGCAGCTGCTCGTCACGCCGCTGACCGGGCTGCAGATCCGGCTGATCGGCGATTATTCGAACCAGCGCCAGCAATGCTGCATCAACCTGCCGGTGTCGGCCTTCACCAGCTATACCAACGGCGCGACCATCGCGAACAACTGGCTGCAGCGCGCCGCCCGCGCCGGCTACACGCCCCTGCCCTTCGACCCGTACGCGCGGAAGACCGACGCCAATTCCCCCTTCTACGCGATCATGGATACCTGGGGGCTATCGGGCCAGATCGACTATGATCTGGGCGGGGCCACGATCACCTCGATCACCGCCGGCCGCCACTGGAACTGGTATCCGTCGAACGATTCCGACGTCACCCGGCTGTCGGTCAATCTCCAGAGCAACCAGCAGAATTTCCAGCGCCAGTTCAGCCAGGAGGTGCGCATCGCTTCCAATGGCGAGCACCGCATCGACTGGCTGATCGGCGGCTATTATTTCTGGCAGGTGGTGCGCGGCGTCGGTGCCGCGATCTACGGCCAGGACGCACCCAACTGGCTCTACCCGGCCGACGCGCCCGCGGTCTCCGACGCGGCGGTGAACGGCTTCACCTCGCGCTCGCGCTCCGATCCGCACACCCGCAGCCTCGCCGCCTTCGCGCAGACCACCTGGCACATCGATCCGCGCCTCAGCCTCACCACCGGCCTGCGCTTCACCCATGAGGACAAATGGGGCAGCTATGTCTCGCAGCAGACCAACGGCAAGTCGCTCGCCGGGCTCACGCCTGCCCAGGCCGCCCGCGCCCAGGCGATCCGCAACGGCCTCGCCCCGCCCGCCAACTACAGCGTCAACGCCAAGGACGACAGCTGGTCGTGGCTGGCAACGCTCAGCTGGAAGCCGGTCGACGACGTGCTGCTCTACGCAACGACATCGCGCGGCACCAAGTCGCAGGGGCTGAACCTCACCACCATCCCCGCCGGTGTCAGCCCCGTCGTCGATCCCGAGCAGACCGATAACTACGAGGTCGGCCTGAAGTCGCAGCTGTTCCACCACACGCTGACCGCGAATATCGCCGGCTATTGGGCGGACGTGTCCAACTACCAGACGACGATTGTCCAGCAGGTGATCGGCACCAACAGCTACATCAACTATATCGCCAACATTCCCAAGGTCCGCTCGCGCGGGTTCGAGGCGGATCTGGCGTGGCAGCCGATCGCCGCGCTCGGCTTCACCGGGGCGCTCGCCTATACCGATGCGACCTACCGCAGCTATCCGAACGGCCCGACGCCGGTGGAGGCGCTGAACCCCACCACCGCGCAGCCGGGCGGATCGCCGCTCCAGAACATGAGCGGCCAGCGGCTGGCCGGCGTGCCCAAATGGTCCGCCTCGCTCGGCGCCGATGCCAGCCACGCGCTGACCGACCGGATCGACCTCTACGGCCATGCCGATTGGTCGTGGCGATCCGAATATTACACCGTCGCCAGCAACAGCCGCTACGGCCTGGTGCCCGGCTACGACCTGACCAACCTGCGCGTCGGCCTGCGGCTGGACAAGGGCAGGTTCGACCTCTCGGTCTGGGCCCGCAACGTCTTCGACAAGAACTATTTCCAGACGCTCAGCGTCGCGAACACCGGGCTCGTCACGGCGATCCTCGGCGATCCGCGCACGCTGGGCGCCACCCTCCGGACGAAATGGTGAGCCCATGGCGACGATCCCCGCCCACGACACCCGGTTCCGCATCGCCTATCCGCCGGATCGTACCGACGATCCGCCGGCCTGGCGGCTGATCGGCTTCGCTTCGCTGGCGGTACCGATCGCGGGGGCAGGGCTGCCGCTGATCCTGTTCGTGCCGCAGCTCTACGCCACCCAGTACGGGCTTTCGCTGGCCACCATCGGCCTGATCTTCTTCCTCGGCCGCTTCTGGGACGTCGCCGCCGATCCGATCGTCGGCGTGCTCAGCGACCGCACCCGCAGCCGCTTCGGCCGGCGCAGGCCGTGGATCGCGGCGGGCGGCCTGCTCTTCGGCCTCGGCTCCGCGCTGCTGTTCTTCCCGCCCGCGGTGGTCGCCCCGCTCTACCTCGCCGTCGCATTGTTCATCTTTTACGCCGGCTGGACGATGATCGAGGTGCCGTTCTCCGCCTGGGCGGGCGAGCTTTCCGGCGCCTATCACGGCCGCACCCGATCGGTAGCCTTCCAGCAGACCGCGCAAGCCTCGGGCCTGCTCCTCGTGCTGATCCTGCCGACCCTCCTCGAACAGATCCGCCCCGCCGACATCGCGCTGAAACTGCACGTCGTCGGCGGCTTCATCCTGCTGACGCTGGCGCCGGCGCTGCTGCTGAGCCTCACCGCCTTTCGCGAGCCGCCCCGCCCCGCCTTCGAACCCAAGCCCGAAGGCTTTCTGCGCACCACCAGCCTGATCCTGCGCGACCGGCTGCTGGTCCGCGTGCTCGCCTCCGACGTGGCGGTCACCGCCGGCCAGTCGATCCGTGCCGGGCTGATCACCTTCTTCGCCGTGAACTATATGGGCGCGCCGGCCTGGGCGAGCGGACTCTACCTGTTCCAGTTCGTGTTCGGCGTATTCGCCGCCCCGATCTGGCTGCAGATCGGCCGTCGCCTCGGCAAGCGCGAGACCGCCATTCTGGGCGAGCTGGTACAGGTCGCGATCAACCTCGGCCTGCTGTTCGTGGTGCCGGGCGGGATCGGGCTGCTGCTGGCGCTCACTATCGCGCAGGGGCTCGCCCAAGGCTCCGGCAACCTGATGCTGCGCGCGATGGTCGCCGATGTGGCCGATCATCACGAATTGGAGACCGGGCACAACCGCACCGGCCTGTTCTTCTCGGTATTCAGCCTCGCCACCAAGGCGGGGCCGGCGATCGGCATCGGCATTGCGCTGCCGCTGATCGCCTGGATGGGGTTCAGCCCCAAGGGCGCGAACACGCCCGAGGCGCTGGAGACGCTGAAATATGTCTTCGCGCTCGGCCCAGCGCTCGCCCACATCCTCTCCGCCGCCCTGATCTGGCGCTTTCCGCTCGATGCGCAGCGCCACGCCACCATCCGTCGCGCGCTGGATGCGCGTGCCGCCGGCCAACTTCCCCACGACTGACCCTGAAGGAGAATGCACATGACCGTTCAGACGCATGACTTCACCACCGCCGTCCCCAACGCAGCCGACCCCGACAGCGTGCTCGACGTGCACCCCGTGGCCGGCCGGATCGGCGCCGAGATCCGCGGTGTCCGCCTCGGCGGCGACGTCGACAATGCCACGGTCGAGGCGATCCGCGCGGCGCTCTACCGCCACAAGGTGATCTTCTTCCGCAACCAGACGCATCTCGACGATGCCGCGCAGGAGGCCTTTGCCGAGCGGCTCGGCGATCCGCTCGCGCACCCCACGGTGCCGGTGGCGGCCGGATCGCGCTTCCTGCTCGAACTGGACAGCAAGGAAGGCGAAGCCGCTTCTGCGTGGCACACCGACATCACCTTCCTGCCCGCCTATCCCGCCGCGTCCATCCTGCGCGCGATCACCATTCCGCCGGCGGGCGGCGACACGCTCTGGGCCAATGCGGTGACCGCGTACGAAACACTGTCCGAACCGCTCAAGGCGCTGGTCGAGAACCTCCGCGCGGTCCACACCAACGCCTTCGACTATGCCCAGCAGCGGCCCGAGGCGACCAGCGAGCAGGTCCGCCGCCACCGCGAGGTATTCGCCTCCACCGCCTATGAGACCGAACATCCGGTGGTGCGCGTCCATCCCGTCACCGGCGAAAAGCTGTTGCTGCTCGGCAGCTTCGTGAAGAGCTTCGTCGGCTTCAGCCGCGAGGATTTCGCCCGGTTGTTCGGCATTCTCCAGGACCATGCGACCAAGCCGGAGAACACGGTGCGCTGGCGGTGGAGCCCCGGCGACGTGGCGATCTGGGACAACCGTGCCACCCAGCACCGCGCCATCGCCGATTTCGGCACCCAGCGCCGCACGCTGCGCCGCGCGACCATCGCCGGGGATGTGCCGCGTGGCATCGATGGTGCGCCCAGCCGGGTGCTCAAGCCCGAGCCTGTCGCCGCGCTCGAAGCCGCCGCCTGATCCCAGCCTGCACCGGCCGCGCTCCCCCCTCAGGGGGCGCGGCCCCTTTTCGGATATGCCCTCGATGCGCCTTCGCCTCGCCGCCCTGCTCCTGCTGCTGCTCCCCTCGCCCGCCGTGGTGGCGCAGAACCAGCCCCGCCCCGCCCCGCCCCCCAAGCGGCCGAACATCCTGATCATCGTCGCCGACGATCTCGGCTATTCGGATCTCGGTGCGTTCGGCGGCGAGATCCACACGCCCAATCTCGATGCGCTGGCCGAACACGGCCTGCGGCTCACCGGCTTCCACGCCGCGCCCACCTGCTCGCCGACACGATCGATGCTGCTCTCGGGCACCGACAACCACCTGGCAGGCCTGGGCAACATGGCCGAGCTGGTCGCACCCAACCAGGTCGGCAAGCCCGGCTATCAGGGCTATCTGCCCGACGATGTGGTGACGCTGGCCGAACGGCTGCGCGACCTCGGCTATGCGACGGCGATGTCGGGCAAGTGGCATCTCGGCACGCGCCCGCAGGACGATCCGACCCGCCATGGCTTCGATCAGGCATTCACGCTGCTCCAGGGCGGTGCCAATCATTTCGGCATCGACGCGACCGCCGTGCCGCTGCCCGGCCAGGCGACCTATCGCGAGAACGGCGCCACCCTGCCGAGCCTGCCCAAGGACTTCTATTCGTCCGACGCCTACGCATCGAAACTGATCGGCTTTCTCGGGCATGCCGATCCGGCGAAACCCTTCTTCGCCTATCTCACCTTCACCGCGCCGCACTGGCCGCTGCAGGCTCCGGCCGAGGACATCGCCAAATATCGCGGCCGCTACGATGCCGGGTTCGAAGTGCTCCAGGCCGAGCGGCTGAAGCGCCAGCAGGCGCTGGGGCTGGTGCCGGCGGGCGTGAAGCCCCACCCCTTCGTGCTGCCCGACGGGCGCGACTGGGCGCACCTCTCCGCGCAAGAGAAGCAGGAGCAGGCGCGGCTGATGGAAGTCTATGCGGCGATGGTCGACCGGCTCGACCAGAATGTCGGCAAGGTGATCGCCCACCTCAAGGCGACCGGCCAGTATGACAACACCATCATCCTGTTCCTGGCGGACAACGGTGCGGAGGGCATCGACCTCGCCACCACCAGGCTGCCGACGATGGCGGCGCGGCTGAAGGCGGCGGACAACCGGCTCGACAATCTGGGCGCGGCGACCTCCTACACCGCCTATGGCCCCGGCTGGGCGCAGGCGGCGACGACGCCGTCGTTCCTCTACAAGGGCTTCACCAGCGAAGGCGGCACGCGCGTGGCCGCGTTCCTTTCCTATCCCGGCTGGAAGCGGCAGGGCGGGATCAGCCATGCCTATGGCACGGTGATGGACGTGGTGCCGACGCTCGTCGAAGCCGCAGGCGGCAGCTGGCAGGGCAACGACTATCGCGGGCGCGCGGTGCAGCCGGTGCGCGGGAGCAGTTGGCTTCCGTATCTGCGTGGGCAGTCCAAGGCGGTGCATGGCCCGAAGGAGATCGTCGGCACCGAGCTGTTCGGCCGCCGCGCGATCCGCCAGGGCGACTGGAAGATCGTCGATCTCGGCGACGGCTGGAAGCTCTACAACCTCGCCGAAGATCCCGGCGAGACCCGCGACCGCGCCGCCGATCAGCCGGCCCGGCTGAAGAGGCTGGTCGCCGCGTGGGACGGCTATGCCAAGGGCGCGCGCGTCGTGATGCAGACCACCCCGGCGACCTTCCCGTGAAGCCGGTCGCGCTTCTCGCAATTCCGCCGCTGGTCGCGCTGCCGCTGCTCTGGGCGACGCGCCCGGCAGCGGCACCCACCCCTGCCGGTCCGCCGCGGGTGTGCGCCGGCAGCCATGTCGATCGGCCGGTGCGCATCCCCGCCAGCCGCTTCGTGATGGGCAGCAGCCGCTATTATCCCGAGGAAGGCCCGCCGACCGAGGCGGACGTCCCCGCCTTCGACATCGACGCCCACGAAGTGACGAACCGCCAGTTCGCCGCCTTCGTCGCGGCGACGGGTTATCGCACCGAAGCGGAGAAGCCCGGCGGCGGCGCCTTCGTGTTCGTGCCGCCGAAAACCGCGATCGAGGAGCCCGATCCGCGCCGCTGGTGGCGCTTTGTCCCGGGCGCGAACTGGCGCCACCCCGAGGGGCCGGGCAGCGGCATTGCCGGGCACGAGGAGGAGCCGGTGGTCGCCGTCACCTTCGCCGATGCCCGGGCCTATGCCCGCTGGGCAGGCCGCGCGCTGCCCAGCGAGGAGCAGTTCGAGGCGGCGGCGCGGGTGGGCATCGCCGATCCCGATGCCGAGCCCAGCCCGGATCGCGCCAATTTCTGGCAGGGCAGCTTCCCGAACACCAACGCCAAGCGCGACGGCTATGCAGGCCGCGCGCCTGCCGGCTGCTTCCAGCCGAACGGTGCCGGCGCCTATGACCTGATCGGCAATGTCTGGGAATGGACCGGCAGCTGGTATCTGCCCAGCCACGCGCCCTTTGCGGTCGGCGACGGAACGCCCGGCAATCCGAGCTTCGATCCGCGCCAGCCCGATGCCCGCGCGCGGGTGATCAAGGGCGGATCCTATCTCTGCGCCAGCAACTATTGCGCCCGCTACCGCCCCGCCGCCCGCCACGCCCAGGAGGAGACGCTCGCCGCATCGCATCTCGGCTTTCGCACCGTCAGCCGGTAAACGCCTGCATGCAAAAGGTTTTCGCGGAGGCGCGAAGGCCTGCTTTGCCGCGTGCAAGCAAAAGCTTATTTTCCTATTCCGCAGCTGGGAATTACCACCGCTCCAACACATAAGGAGGAACGGATGGGGCGCATGCACGGTTGGATGGCGGCAGCATTGCTGGCGGGCGTGGCGCAGCCAGCGCTCGCCCAGGCCCAGGAAGCGGCGGCACCGGCGCAGGATACCGGCGACATCGTCGTCACCGCGCGCTTCCGCAACGAGAATCTGCAGGACGTGCCGATCGCCGTCTCGGTGGTGAACGGCGACGTGGCGGCATCCCGCAATCTCAACACGCTGCAGGACCTGTCCACCGTCATCCCCACCGTCGATTTCCGTAACGGACAGTCGAACAAGGACCGCACCGTGTTCATCCGCGGCGTGGGCACCATCACGACGTCGCCGGGTGTCGAAAGCTCGGTCTCGACGGTGATCGACGGCGTGGTGCTGGTGCGCCCGGGCCAGGCGACGCTCGACCTGCTCGATCTCGACCATCTCGAGGTGCTGCGCGGGCCGCAGGGCACGCTGTTCGGCAAGAACGCCTCGGCCGGCGTGATCAACCTCGTCACCAAGGCACCGAGCAAGACCCAGACCGGGTCGCTGGAGGGCGGCTATTACGAAGGCGGCGAAGGGCGGATCAAGGGCAGCGTCTCGGGCCCGATCACCAGCACTATCGGCTATGCGCTGAGCGGGCTGTACGCCGCCTATCGCGGCAACGTCTATAACGTCGGCACGCGCAACTGGGTGAACGGCTATGACCGCTGGGGCGTGCGCGGCAAGATCGTCGCCAGGCCGAACGACGACGTGACGATCACGCTGGCCGGCGACTATCTCTACAACCGCGACGACACGCCGCAGGGCGTCTATGTCAGTTCGTCGCGGGTGGCCTACCCCACCAACGTCGTGACGCCGAACGCGACGCTCGCCGGGCTGCTGGCGCAGGAAGGCATCACGCCCTCTGCGAACAACAAGCGGATCAATACGACCTCCGACAGCGAAGTGCGCGACCGCAACTATGGCGGCTCGATCACGCTCGATTGGCGGCTGGGCGGCGGCTACACGCTCACCTCGATCACCGCCTATCGCGAATGGAAGAACCACCAGACGCCGGACTGGGACGCGCGCGCGGTGCTCGCCGCCGGCTTCCCGCAGGGGCGCGACGACGGCACGGTGGATTTCGACCAGTTCTCGCAGGAAGTGCGCCTCGCCTCGCCGCAGGGCGGGCTGGTCGACTATGTCGTCGGCGCCTATCTGCTCGCCGCCGATACCGACGAGCGCTACCAGCGCAGCGTCACCCAGCTGATCGGCGGCGCAGCCGTCACCAACAACGGCGTGGCGAATTACGGCATCCGCGCGCAGAACCACGCGCTCTTCGGCGAGGCGAACCTGCACGCCACCGACGCGCTGACCTTCATCGCCGGCGGCCGCCTGATCCACGATTCGCTGACCTATTTCCACCAACGCGTGTCCGACACCGCCACCGGCGTCGCCGGCATCCGCCCCGGCTTCGCCAGCAGCGGCAAGACCGACCGGGTGGATTACAGCGCGCGGGCCGGCGTGCAGTACAAGCTGGCGCCCAACGCCAACACCTATTTCACCTTCTCGCGCGGCTATAAGGGCCCGGCCTACAACGTCTTTTTCAACATGCAGGCGTTCGACACCCAGCCGCTCGCGCCCGAAACCTCGACCAACTACGAAGTCGGCCTGAAAGGCAGCCTGTTCGGCGGGCGGCTGAGCGGCGGGATCGCGGCCTATGTCACCAACTATGACGGGTTCCAGGCGAACTTCGCCGACACCTATCTCGGCGCGATCGTCACCCGGCTGATCAACGCCGGCAAGGTGCAGACCAAGGGCGTGGAAGCCGACCTGAACGCGCGGCCGACCGACCGGCTGACGCTCAATTTCGCGGTCGCGCGGACGGACGCCCGGATCCAGCATTTCAACTGCCCGGCCGCCACGACCTGCACCTCGATCGACGGCCAGCCTCTGCCGTTCGCACCCGACTGGAAGCTGAGCGGCGGTGCGGCGTGGAAGCTGCCGATCACCGACGGCCTGGCGATCGAGCTGCAGACCGACGCCAGCTACAAGAGCAAGACCCAGTACGCGATCACCCAGACGCCGGACACCATCCAGCCGGCCTATGGCCTGTGGAACGCCAGCATCGCGCTGATCGGCGGCGAGCGCTGGGAACTGCGCGCGCTGGTGAAGAACATCCTCGACCAGCACTATGCCAACACCCTCGCCTATGGCACCACGGCGGGCGTCGTCCGTTACGTGCCGCGGGACAATGATCGCTATGTCGGCCTGAATGCGCGCATCCGCTACTGACACCACCGCCGGGGCGCAGGGTCGCTGGGCGATCCTCGCGCTCGTGTTCGGCGCGGTGATGCTGAACTATGTCGACCGGCAGATCCTCGCGCTGTTGAAGCCGATGCTGCAGGGCGAGTTCCACTGGTCCGACCGCGACTATGCGCACATGGCCTCGGCCTTCCAGTTCGCGGCGGCGCTGGCATTTCTCGGCACCGGCTGGTTCCTCGACCGGGTGGGCTTGCGGCGCGGCTTCGCGCTGGGCGTGGCCTTGTGGAGCGTCGCCGGCATGGCGCACGCCTTCGCCACCACCGTCACCCAGTTCGTTGCCGCCCGCGCCGTGCTGGGCGCAGCGGAGTCGATCGGCACCCCGGCTGCGGTGAAGTCCGCCGCGACCTTCTTCCCGCCCGCCGAGCGCTCGCGCGCGCTGGGCATCGGCAACACCGCGCCCAATTTCGGCGCGATCCTCACGCCCTTGCTGATCCCGGCACTGGCGCTGGTGGTCGGGTGGAAGGGCAGCTTCCTGATCGCGGGCGGGCTGGGCCTCGTCTGGGTCGCGGTGTGGCTGCGCTACGTGCCCGCCGCCGCCGGCGTGCGGGGCCCGCGTTCCGAGGTGCCGTGGCTGCACCTGCTGCGCGACCGGCGGACGCTCGCCATCGCCGTCGCCAAGGTGCTGAGCGACCAGGTCTGGTGGTTCCTGCTGTTCTGGACGCCGGACCTGTTCCACCGCCAGTTCGGGCTGGAGCAGGGCGCGCTGGGCCTGCCGGTGGCGCTGGCCTACAGCCTCGCTGCGCTGGGGGCGATCAGCGGCGGCTGGCTGCCGGGCTGGCTGCTCGCGCGCGGCTGGGCGCCGCAGAAGATGCGCCAGGCGACGCTGCTCGGCTATGCGCTGCTGGTGCTGCCGATCCCGCTGGTGCTGGTGGCGAGCAATCCCTGGGTGGCCGCGCTGCTGCTCGGCCTCGCGCTGTTCGCGCACCAGGGCTTCTCGACCAACGTGTTCGGCCTCGCGACCGACATCTTTCCCGCCAACCGCGTCGGTTCGGTGATCGGCATCGGCGCCTTTGCCGGCAATCTCGCCGGCATGGCCATTCTCGAGCTGGCGGGCTGGTCGCTCGACAATGGCCATGGCTATGCGCCGATGTTCTGGATTGCCGCCTTTTCCTATCTCGCAGGCGCGCTGCTGGTGCGCTGGATCCTGCCGCGCACCGCCTATGCGGACGCGGGCTGACCCAGCAGCTCGGCCATGTCGACCACCCGGTGTTCCCGCAGACTGATCTCCGCCGCCATGCCGATGGCGACGGCCTTCAGCCCGTCCTCGGCGGTCACTTCCACCGGCCCCTGCCCCCGCACCGCGCGGGCAAAGGCCTGATGCTGGTAGAAGGTCGAGCCATGGTGCGATCCTGCCGCCAGCGCTGCCGGATCGACCGCAATCGTGCGGCGCTCGGGCGCCTTGGGGTTGCCGAAGCCGGTGCGCGGGGAAAGCGTCAGCACGCTGCCCGGAATGCTCACGTCGAGCCGCGCGACATCGCCGGTCGCGACGATCTCCTCCTGCTCCTCCGCCCCTTCGGCGAACATGCACAGGTCGAGCAGCGCCCGCGTGCCGTCGGCGAAGTCGACCACGGTGTAGCTGTTGTCGACGATGTCGGGCGCCCGCCCGTCATAGCGTTCGTCGAGATGGTTCACGTCCTGCCCGCCCGAGCAGAACACGCGCACCGGCTCGGACCGCACGATGAACCGCATCAGGTCGAAGAAATGACAGCATTTCTCCACCATCGTGCCGCCGGTGTTGCGGGCGAAGCGGTTCCAGTCGCCGACCTTCACCAGGAACGGGAAGCGGTGCTCGCGCATCGCCAGCATGCGCAGCCGGCCGATGTCGCCGCCGTGCACGCCCGCGATCAGCGCCGCGACCGGCGGCATGTAGCGATATTCCATCGCCGTCCAGAACACCGCATCATGGCGCGCGGCACGCTCGGCGATCCAGCGGGCGTCCTCGATCGTCGTCGCCAGCGGCTTTTCGCACAGGATGTGCAGGCCGGCATCGAACAGCGGCGCCACCGCGTCGCGATGGGTGAAGTTCGGGCTCGCGACGATCACCGCGTCGAGCCCGTCATGCTTCGCCAGCGCCTCGGCGTCCCGGTAGGCGGTCACGTGCCTTGCCTTGCCGCCCAGCGCGTCGCGCGCCCAGCCGAGCGACGTCTCGACCGGGTCCGCGATCGCCACCAGCTCCGCCCCCGGCGTGATCGCGAGATTGCGGATATGCTCCACCCCCATCATCCCGCACCCGACCAGACCGTACCGAATTCGCGACGCCATACTCTTCTCCAGAGGCTTTGATTCATGACCACCCATCCCGACGCAGCCGCATCCGGCAAGCAAGAACAACTTCCCCGCTGCGAAGTGAGCTGGTTTTCCGCCCTGTGCGACGATGACTATCAATTCCTCGGCCAGCCCGATCCGCGGCTGCTCTCCAGCTGGGAACATTGCCGCGACATCGTGCTGGCGGCGGAAAGCGCCGGGTTCGACAATATCCTGCTGCCCTCCGGCTATGCGCTGGGCATCGACACCACCGCCTTCGCCGCCGCGATCGCCACGCTGGTGCGCCGCATCCGCCTGCTGATGGCGGTGCGGGTAGGCGAGAGCTGGCCGCCCCAGCTCGCCCGCCAGATCGCGACGATCGACCGGATCCTCGGCGGCCGCCTGGCGGTCAACATCATCTCCTCGGACCTGCCGGGCGAGACGCTCGCCTCCGCGCCCCGCTACCGCCGCACGATCGAGGCAATGCACATCCTGAAGACGCTGCTGAACGGCGAGGCGCTCGATCACCAGGGCGAGTTCTGGCAGCTCAAGGTCGATCCGCCGCGCATCACCACCGTCTCGGGCCGCGCGCCGCAGCTCTATTTCGGCGGGCTGTCGGAAGATGCGCGCGAGGCCGCAGCGGAAGGCGCGGACGTCTACCTGATGTGGCCGGATCGCATGGACGCCGTCGCCGCCACGCTGGACGACCTGCGCGCGCGCGCCGCCCGGCGTGGCCGCACCCTGCGTTTCGGCTACCGCGTTCATGTCGTGGTGCGCGAGACCGAGGCCGAGGCGCGCACCGCCGCCGACCGGCTGCTCTCGCATCTCGATGCGGCGCAAGGCGAAGCGATCCGTGCCCGCTCACTCGACGCCCAGTCGGCCGGCGTCCGCCGCCAGGCCGAGTTGCGCGAAGCGGCGGCGGGGGACGGCTATGCCGAGGACCATCTCTGGACCGGCATTGGCCGCGCCCGCTCCGGCTGCGGCGCCGCGATCGTCGGCGATCCGGACCAGGTGCTCGCCAAGCTCAACGCCTATCGCGCGCTGGGGATCGAGGCGTTCATCCTCTCCGGCTACCCGCACGCGGCCGAAGCGGACCTGTTCGCCCGGCACGTGCTGCCGAGGCTCGGACACGGCCCGCTCGCGGACTAGGGACCTCGCTCGCGCCCGGATATCAACAGGGAAGGAAAACCCGCGCCGTACCCCAGCCTGCCGATCTTGCTGGTCGCGCTGCGGAATGACCGGTGGTTCGCGTCAAGCCGCGACCTCTGCTGCTTCTGATTGTGCGGTGCCAGGAACCTTCCAGGCGGGGCCATTGCCGCTGCCCGGCGATCCGGATGGGAAAACTGGCGCGTGGGGGTAGTGCCTGATAGTTCCCTGATTCGCGGCAATTTCAGGCGGCTGGGGGCAGTGTGCAATGGGCTCGGGGGGGGCAGCGCTTGGTGAAATGGCGGGGCGGAGCGTTCCTCCAGCGGTGGCTGAGGCCGGGTCGCGGGGGTTGGCAGGCGACTTCCGCTGGCTGCGCCGCACTATTGTCGATCGGATCCGCCTCCGCGCAGGAGCCTCCGCCCGGCTTCGCCGGGTTCAAGCATGTGCGCTGGGGCGCAGACGAAGGCGCGCCCAATGGCGTGTTCAAGATGGCCCAGACGCCGGACGGCTATCTGTGGCTGACGAGCGACGGGCTTCATCGCTTCGATGGCGTGACGTTCGAACGCATCGACTGGCCCGCTGGCGCGGCGAAAAAGCGCCTCGATCCTGTCGGCCTGATGGTGAGCCGTGCCGGCGAATTGTGGGTTGGCCTCAACGGCGCTGCGGGTGTCGCCGTCTATCGCAACGGGCAGTTGGTGGACGTGGGCATGCCCGATCCCCCGGCTGCCATCGGCGCCATGACGGAAGGCGCGGATGGTACCATGTGGTTCGCCTCGTCGAGGTTCGACGGGCAGTTGCGTCGCCTGCGCGCAGGGCGTTGGGAGTCGGTGGGTGCAACGCTGGCAATGCCGCCCGGTGCCGTGATGGGTGTCGCGACGACCAGGGATGGAACGCTCTGGATCGCGCTGACCCATGCCGACGGGAAAAGCGGATCCGTCGCGTATTTGAAGCCGGGGGCGAACCGCTTCCACCTCCTGCCCGACCAGATTGCAAGCCTGCCGCGGATTGGCGTCGATCCAAGCGGCGCGCTGTGGCTTTCCGATCGGCGCGGCGCGCGCATCCTCGTCGATCGGGACGGAAACAGGCCCGAGCGCGCGGCGGTCCTTCCGATTTCCGGCAACGTGCGGACCGCACAACTCGTTTTCGACCGGGCGGGCGGCTTGTGGCGGACCAGTGAAACCGATGGCCTATCCTATGTCCCCCAACCCTCCCGCCCCGCCCCCTCCCCGGCCTTTGCATTTACCGCCGCTGACGGCCTGAGCGCCGACATCACGCACGCGACGCTCGTCGATCGTGAAGGAAGCGTCTGGTTCGCAACGGATGCAGGCATCGATCAATTCCGCCGCGCGAGCGCGACGCAGGAGGAGATGGTGCCGCCCGATCCGCTCCACGGACTGTCGATTGCCCAGGCGAATGACGGAAGCGTCTATATCCACGCGCGCGCCACCTTGTACCGCGTCGCGCCGGGCGGCCTGCCCCAGCGCATCGCGAAGACCAGCGAAGGCGATACGGCCATATGCACCGCGCGGCAGGGAGGCGTGTGGGTCGTTCAGCAGGCACAGACCCTGCACGCCGATGGGGAACGTCTCGAGCGCACGCGGCCGTATCCGGGCCCGATGCCGCCGATGAACTGCGCGGAGGATGGCCGACGTCGATTGTGGGTCGGCTTGCTCGGCCAGCCGCTGCGCTGGCGGGATGCGGCCGGATGGCATGTGGCAGGCGGTATTCTCGGGCAGCAGCGGGTATGGGATCTCGTCGCGACACGGGGCGGCGATATCGCCTTCACGACCAAGGGCGGGCTGGGCACGCTGCAGGGAGACCGGCTTTCCCTGCATGCGAAAAGCGGTTCGAGTACCATGCTCGCCGCCGGTTTGACGGACCTGTTCCTCAGCGACGACCGCGGTCTGGTCCGCCTGCGCGCGGGTCGATTGGAACGGCTTTCGGAAACGCGATTTCCGTGGCTCGCCTGGCTGCGGGGGCTGGTGCAAACCGATCGGGGAGAAACCTGGCTGATCGCGCGGACCGGCATTTCGCGGCTCGCCACCGCCGATCTGGACCAAGCGTTTCGTGCCCCTGGCGCCCCTTTGCCGCGAAGGCTTTTCGATACGCGGGACGGGCTGATCAGTCCCGCCCAGCACAGCGGATTTTCCGGCCTGCAGGCAGCGCTCGGCGGCGATGGCCGGGTGTGGTTCCTCAATCGCCAGGGCGCCGCCTATTTCGCGCCCGTCGCGCTTGCATCGAATCCGTTGGCGCCGCCCGTGGTTATCCGTTCTCTCGCCAGCGGCACGCTGCGCTGGCGGGACCCTGCCGATCTGGTCCTGCCCGCCGGGACCCGCGCGCTCGACATCCGCTATGCCGGCCTGAGCTTCATCGTGCCGCAGCGCGTTCGCTTCCGCTACCGGCTGGACGGCGTGGACGCCGACTGGGTGGATGCAGGCGCGCGGCGCATGGCGAGCTACACGAACCTGGAGCCCGGGCGGTATCGCTTCCGCGTCGTCGCGGCGAACGCCGACGGGGTTTGGAACCGGACCGGTGCGGCGCTGGACTTCGAGATTCGCCCCACCTTCTGGCAGAGCACGCCGTTCAAGCTGCTCTGTGCCGCCGCGCTGCTCGGGCTCCTGTGGGGAGGCTATGTGCTCCGTCTGCGGGCAGTGGCGGCGCGGATCCGGCTGCGGATGACCGACCGCTTCGAGGAGCGCGAGCGGATCGCGCGCGAACTGCACGACACGCTGCTCCAGGGCATCCAGTCGGTGACCTTGCGTTTCCAGCGCGTGGTGAACGAACTGCCCGCCCAGCAGCCGGCGCGAGGATCGCTGCTGCAGGCGCTCGACGTGGCCGACCAGGTGATCGCGGAGGGGCGTGACCGCGTGCAGGATCTGCGATCGCGGCAGCACGATGCGCTGGAGCCGCTGCTGCGCGATCTCGTCGCACAGCAATGGTTCGAGCCGGGCGTGGAGGTGACGGTTTCCGAAAGCG
The DNA here is from genome assembly GCF_001598435.1 of Sphingomonas pituitosa NBRC 102491. Taxonomy (GTDB): domain Bacteria; phylum Pseudomonadota; class Alphaproteobacteria; order Sphingomonadales; family Sphingomonadaceae; genus Sphingomonas; species Sphingomonas pituitosa. The sequence goes on along the minus strand of NZ_BCYY01000012.1, from coordinate 38,630 downwards.
GCCGGCGCCGCCGGATCGAACCGCTGGCGCTCGATGAAATCGTCCGCATCGCCGGTGAAGCGCTGGCCAATGTTCGGCGGCATGCCGGCGCCACGCGCGTCGGCGTCGAGATTGGCTATGGTCGCCGCTTGCGCCTGCGGATCATCGACGACGGGGTCGGGATCGATCCGGTCGTGGCCGAGACGGGCAAGGCCGGCCATTTCGGGTTGCGCGGCATGCGCGAACGCGCCCGCAAGCTACGGGGAACGCTTGCGCTTCGCCCCCTTCCCGATCATGGTAGCGAGCTGGTGCTGACGGTCCCCGGGCGGGTTGCCTATCTGCCGGGACGACGTCGTTGGTGGGCGCGCATCAGGAGGGTGCGATGACGGCTGCTGCAACCATGACCAGGCCGATCCGCGTGCTGATCGTCGATGATCACCCCATGCTGCGCGACGGCATCACCGGCCTGCTCCTCGGCTGCGGCGACATGGAGGCGGTCGGGGAAGCCGGCGACGGGGCCGAAGCCGTCGCCAAATTCAAGGAACTGGGTCCTGACGTAACCCTGATGGACGTGCGCATGGAAGGCATGAACGGCGTCGAGGCGATCCAGGCGATCCGCGCGCTGTCTCCCAAGGCGCGGATTCTCGTCCTCACCACCTATGCGGGCGATGCCGCCGCCGTCCGCGCGATGCGGGCCGGCGCTGCGGGCTATCTGCTCAAGAACTGCGTGCGGACCGAACTGGCCGATGCGATCCGCGCGGTCCATGCCGGACGTCGCATCGTCTCTCCCGACATCGCGCATGCGCTTGCCGAGCATGCGCTCGACACGCCGCTCGTCGAACGCGAGATCGCGATCCTGCGACTGATCGGCGAAGGCCAGTCGAACAAGGAAATCGCCCGAACGCTCCGGCTGTCCGTGGACACGATCAAGGCCGCCGTGAAGACGATCTTCGAGAAGCTCGACGTCCATGACCGTACCCATGCCGCGATGGTCGCGGTCCGGCGCGGTTATATCGAGCGCTGAGGGCCGGCGCTCCCGTCACGGGTGGATCGACGCGAAGACGATGTCGCTGAAGCCTTCCACCGTCTCCCACCGGTTCCAGTCGCGCTGGAGTTCGCACACCAGCTGGATCCAGGTGATCGGCCGCCCGCCCGCCTGCTGGATGCGGGCGAGCCCCGCCGCATGCGCGAGGTCCGAGGTGCCGCCTACCGCATCGACGACCGGATAGACGTTGAACCCTTCGCGCAGCGCGTCGAGCGCGGGGAATGCCAGGCACACTTCGGTCCACAGCGCCACCATGATCAGCTTGCGCCGCCCGGTCGCCTTGACGGCGGCGACGAAATCCTCGTCTTCCCACGCATTGATCGCGGTGCGGTCGATCGGCGTGACGCCGGGCAGCACGTCCTGGAGCTGGCGGATGGTCGGCGCATTGCGCCCCGTCGCGACGTTCACGGTGGAGAGGATCACCGGCACGCCGTACAGCGTCGCCGACCGGGCCACGGCGACGACGTTGGCGATCAGTTCGCGTCGCTCCATCGAAACGATGGAGGCAACCTGTACCGGCTGGAAATCGATGATCAGCAACGCGGCATTCTGCGGCGTGAGCAGATCGTCCGCCTTGGGATCGCGGATCTGCGCGGGCGACGTCATGGCGTTTTCTCCCATTCGAGGACGGTGGAACTGCCGGTCAGGGCTTGGCGACATATGCCGTGTCGGTGGGGCCCCAGCCGGTGATGTAGACGACCGCAGGCTGATCGCGGGTCAGCGCGAAATGCGGATCCGCGGCCGGTTCGCTGTAGAAGCTGCCCGGCGGCAGGCGTTTCACCACCGCCGGATCGGCCTTCGTTCCATATCCGAAATACCAGGTGCCGCTGACCACGATCGCCGTGCGCGCATCGCGATGCGTATGCGCCTGGATGCTGGTGTGTGCAGGCACGCGCAGCTCGATCGTGTACGGCCCCGCCTTGGCAGGATCGCCGGCGAGCACGGTGGTGCGAATGCCCGTCAGGCCCGAGGTGCCCGGCCCCGCGCCGTCCTTGGGCAGCGCCGCGATCTCGGCCGGGGTCAGCCGTGCCTGCTGGACGTCGGCGGCCGGAGCGGTGCCGGTAGCGAGCATCGCGGCGGCGAGGACCAGCCGGCTCATTCGCCTGCCCCCAGGAACGGCTTGACCAGCGCGACGGTACCGGCGGGATTCTCCTCCATGATCCAGTGGCCGGAATCCGGCACGACGCCTTCCGTCACGTTGGTAGCGGCCGCGCGCATCACCACGGCCATGGTGCCTCCGAACGACTTGGCACCGCCCAGCGCGAGCACCGGCATCTTGAGCTTGTTGCCGCCTGCCAGCCACGCCCGGTTGTCGGCGGCGTCCTGATCGAACGCAGCGAACTGCGCGAAGCCCGAGCGCATGGCCCCCGGCCGCGCATAGAGCGCCGCATAATGCCGGCGCGAAGCCTCGTCGAACCGGGCCGGGTTGGCGGAGAACTCGTTCCAGAAGCGGTCGAGATAGATTCGCTCGCGCCCCGCGACGAGCCGCTCCATGTCCGGCCCGCCGAACCGGAAGTGCCAGAGCAGCGGGCTCTTCAGGATCTCGTCCCACGGGCCGACGCCCGGCACCGGCGCGTCGATCATCACGAGATGGCGGACCCGATCCGGCACCTCGGTCGCCAGCGCGAAACCGACCATGTTGCCGATGTCGTGCGCGACGATGTCGAACGTCTGCACCTTCAGCGTCGCCAGCACGCCCTGCATGTCGCGCCCCTGGTTCCGCTTGTCGAAGCCGCCGGCCGGGTGCGAGGACAGCCCCATGCCGCGCAGGTCCGGCACGACGACGGTATGGTCCGCCGCCAGCGCCGCGGCGAGCGGCGCCCACATGTCGCCCGTCTCGCCATAGCCGTGGAGCAGCAGCACCGCCGGGCCATGCCCGCCGATGCGGACGTGCAGGGTCACGCCGTTGGTGGCGATCTCCTGCGTCTTGAACGATCCCGGAAAGGCGGGGACCTGCGCCATCGCGGGCGCGGCGATGCTGCATGCAGCAGCAAGCAAAACGGATCTCAACATGGGAACGACGCGCCTCCAGATCGCGGTGATTTCGATGCGGAGGGTGCGCGCCCGTGCGGCTGCGCTCAATGCCAAGGCGGGCGCTGGAAACTACCCGATCGGGTATTCGCCGCGCACCCGGCCCCGGCCTATCGATCGCGGCAGCGAGGCAGAGCGGAGCGGTAGATGCGGCGAATCCTGACCAGCGGACGGCCCGAAGCGCATCTGGCCCCGGACGAAGCCGTCATACCGTCGGCAGCGAACGAACCATCGATGGCGGCATGAGCACCGTTTGACACCGCGACGCGGCGGGCCTCCACCGCCGGAAGCCCCCCGTCCCCGCAACTGGAAGGACCTCCACATGGCACTCGACACCATCCTGAAAGGCAAGCTCGGCTTCGGCACCGCCCCGCTCGGCAACATGTTCCGCGCCATCCCCGAGGCGGAGGCGATGGAAACCGTTGCCGCCGCCTGGGACGCGGGCATTCGCTATTTCGACAATGCGCCCCTCTACGGCGCGGGCCTTGCCGAACTCCGCATGGGCGAGGCGCTCAAGGGCAAGCCGCGAGAGGAGTATGTGCTCAGCACCAAGGTGGGCCGAGTCGTGCTCGACGAGGTCGAGGACGTCAGCCTGCGCGATCATGGCGAGAAGGGCGACGTGTTCGCCCATGGCCGCCCGAACAGGATGGTCAGCGATTACGGCTATGACGCGACGCTGAAATCGATCGAGGACAGCCTCACCCGGCTGCAGACCAGCCATGTCGAGCTCGTCTTCGTCCACGATCTCGCCCAGGATTTCTGGGGCGACCAGTGGATCGCGCGGTTCGAGGAAGCGCGCACCGGCGCCTTCCGCGCGCTGGACAGGCTCCGCAACGAAGGCGTGATCAAGGCATGGGGCCTGGGCGTCAACAAGGTCGAGCCGATCGAGATCCTGCTGGACCTCGACGAACCGCAGCCCAACGCCTTCCTGCTTGCCGGCCGCTACACGTTGCTCGACCATGGTCGCGCGCTGCAGCGTCTGATGCCGAAGGTGCGGGAGCGCGGCCTGGGCGTGGTCGTCGGCGGGCCCTACAGTTCGGGCGCCCTCGTCGGCGGCCCGAACTTCGAATATGCGCCGGCCTCGCCGGAGATCCTCACCAAGATCGCGGCCATCAAGGCCATCGCCGATCGACACGGCGTCTCGATGAAGGCGGCGGGGCTGCAATTCTCGCTCGCCAACCCTGCCGTCGCCGCGATCATTCCCGGCGCGAGCCGGCCGGAGCGCATCGCCGAGGACCGCGCCGCGTTCGACGCGGTGATCCCGGCAGCGTTCTGGCGCGAAATGCGGGCGCAAGGACTGGTCGACCCGGCGGCTCCGCTGCCGGGTTGATCCCGTCGAACAGACAAGCCTCCGGCGACCAGCAACACCCTATTGGAACAAGCGCAGCCTAACGATCATTCCCACTCGATCGTGCCGGGCGGCTTGCTGGTATAGTCGTAGGTCACCCGGTTCACGCCGCGCACCTCGTTGACGATACGGGTCGAGACGCGCGCCAGGAAGCCGCCGGGGAACTCGAATGCCTCGGCGGTCATGCCGTCGATCGAGGTTACCGCGCGCAGCGCCAGCACGCTGTCGTACGTCCGCCCGTCGCCCATCACGCCGACGCTGCGGACCGGCGTCAGCACCGCGAATGCCTGCCAGATCGTGTCGTAGAGGCCCGCATTGCGGATCTCCTCGAGGTAGATCGCATCGGCCTTGCGCAGGATGTCGCAGCGTTCCTTGGTGACTTCGCCCGGAATGCGGATCGCCAGGCCCGGCCCCGGGAACGGATGCCGGCCGACGAACACGTCGGGCAGCCCCAGCTCGCGGCCGAGCGCGCGGACCTCGTCCTTGAACAGCTCGCGCAAGGGTTCGACCAGCTGCATGTTCATCCGCGCGGGCAGGCCGCCGACATTGTGGTGGCTCTTGATCGTCACCGACGGGCCGCCGGTGAAGCTCACGCTTTCGATCACGTCCGGGTAGAGCGTGCCCTGCGCCAGGAAATCGGCGCCGCCGATCTTCTTCGCCTCGGCCTCGAACACGTCGATGAAGGTCTTGCCGATGAACTTGCGCTTGGCCTCCGGATCGGTGACGCCGGCAAGGCCGCCGAGGAACAGTTCCTCCGCGTCCACATGGACGAGCGGGATATGGTAATGTTCGCGGAACATCGTGACGACCTGATCGGCCTCGCCGGCGCGCATCAGGCCGTGATCGACGAACACACAGGTCAGCTGGTCGCCGATCGCCTCGTGGATCAGCACCGCCGCCACGGCCGAATCGACGCCGCCGGACAGGCCGCAGATCACCTTGCCGTCGCCCACCTGCGCCCGGATCTCGGCGATCTTGGCGGCGCGGAACTCGGCCATCGTCCAGTCGCCCGACAGGCCGCACACATGGCGCACGAAGTTCGCCAGCAGCTTGGCGCCGTCGGGCGTGTGGACCACTTCCGGGTGGAACTGCATCGCGTAATAGCGGCGCTCGTCATTGGCGATCACCGCATAGGGCGAGCCGGGGCTGGTCGCGACGGGGCGGAAACCGGGAGCGAGCCGGACGACCTTGTCGCCATGGCTCATCCACACCTGGTGGCTTTCGCGCGCCTGCCACAGCCCGTCGAACAGCACGCAGCTGTCCTGGATCTCGATGAAGGCGCGGCCGAACTCGCCGCTGTCGCCCAGCACGACCTCGCCGCCCAGCTGGTGCATCATCACCTGCTGGCCATAGCAGATGCCGAGCACCGGCAGGCCGCTGTCGAAGATCTCTTGCGGTACCCGCGGGGAACCCTCCTCCAGCACCGATGCGGGCGAGCCGGACAGGATGATGCCCTTGGGCTTCATCCGGGCAAAGGCCTCGGCGGCGGTGGTGAAGGGCGCGATCTCGGAATAGACCCCGGCTTCGCGAACGCGGCGCGCGATCAGCTGGGTCACCTGGCTGCCGAAATCGACGATCAGGATGGAGTCGGTGTGCTGGAGCGTCATGGCTGGCCGATAGGGAGCGATCGTCGGGCTGTCAAAGGGGTGGCGCGCGATCAGACGCCAAGCGGCGCTGCCGCGATCGGATGGCGGATGCAGGCGAGCGTACCCACCAGCACGGTAAGCCCCGCCACCAGCAGCGGAATCGCGAGACCATAACGGTTGACCAGTACCGCGCCGAGGAACGCGCCGAGCAGGATCGCCGTCACTGCTGCCAGGCGCCGGCCGATATTCGGGTTTCGCCCGCCGGCGAGGTGCGAATCGGCGGCGATGCCGGTGAGGGTAAGCGTCAGCACGGTGGTGGTCAGGTCCGGCACCTTGAGCTGGCGGATCGTCGCGTTGCGAAAGCCCATCGCGATCGCGGTCAGCGCGATGATCGCGAACACGCAGGTCTCCGGCAGGATGCCCATCGTGCCCGCCCAGGCGGCGATCCCGGCGGCGACGGCGAACAGCACCGCTTCGGTCACCGCGGCGAGCACCAGCCAACGCCGCAGCGGCTGCCCGGCGAGGTGCGTCCCCACCTTTCCGGCAACCAGCGCGCCGCCGAGGAACGAGGCGAGCGCGACCAGATAGGGGGCGATGGTGAAGCCCGGCGTACCCGCCGCCGCGAAGCCGAGGAACACGATGTTGCCGGTCATGTTCGCGGTGAACACCTTGCCGAGCCCGAGCACGCTCACCGCGTCGACCAACCCGGTGGTGACGGACAGCAACAGGAGGAGCGGCGGCAGCGGTGAACTGGTGGTCTTGGGATCGGGCATGATGGAGGTCCTCAGAATCGGAAATTGCTTTCGAGGCCGATCATCCGGATCGGGCGGGGCGCGCCGGTCTCGCGCAGGAAGCGGCCGGCCTCGAAGAAGGAGAGCGAGGCGGAAAGCTCGAGTTCTGCCGTCGCCTGCCAGGCGATCGCGCCTTCGATCTGCTTGCCGATGAAGCGGGCGCGGCTGGTACCGGGCGGGCGGAGCAAATTGCCGGGAACATCGTACACCCCGTCGGCCGCGCTGTACCGCCAATAGGCGCTGCCGGCGATGCTGGCGGAAACGCCGTGCGCAAACGTGCCGGCGATGCGCGGGTTGAGGTTGATCAGGTTGTAGGGGCCGATGGGCGACAGCTCGCCGAAATACTTGCCCTTGGGAAACAGCGCGTTGAACGTGCCGAGCCGGCGGTCCCCGGCATGGCCGTCGCCGCTGATCACGTTGAAGCGCAGCACCGCGTCGGGCGCGAAGGGCAGGTTCGGCAGCGTGCGCCCCAATTCGGTGCCGAGCGTCCAGGCAGCGATCGGCCCGTCGGCGAAGCGGCCGAACTGGGCGACGCCCTCGACGTTCCAGTGCCAGTTGTCGCGGGCGCCATAGACGCGCGCGCCGACGCTGTGGCGCAGCTCGCGGCCGGTGCGGGTGCCGAACTGCGCGGCGCGGTTGCGATAGCCGAGATAATAGAGGTCAAGCCCCGGCAGCACCGCATAGGCGCCCCAGAGCTTCTTGGTGGGCGAGGTGCGATCGTCGAACGTCCCCAGCCGCGGCGCTACCGGCGCAACGGCGAGCAGGCTGATCTTGGCCCGGCCCACCGCCACGATCCCGCGCACGCCGTCGAAGGCGAGCGGCACATTCGGGCCATAGCGCGTGCCGATCAGCCGCTCGGTGCCGAGCGACAGCATCTGCCGGCCGCCGCGCAGGGTCACCGCGCCGAGATCGAGTTCGGCGAAGCCCTGCAGCAGATCGGTGCGGGTCTGGTCGATCGGACCGTTGGCGGGCCGCACCCCGGCGGCATAGGCGAGGATCGGCTGCGCGAAGGCGCGGACCCGGCCGAGATGCAGGTCGGCATAGGGCAGCGCGCGGGTCCAGAGATAGGCGTCGTCGGCTGACGCGGCGTTGCCGAGCGCGTTGTTGGCGAAGGACTCGCTGCGCAGGCGGACCTCGACGCCGGTGGAAAGCCATGCATCGCCGCCGAGCGGGATGTACTTGAACGGGCCGGTCCAGTGGTGGGCGCGTTTTTCGGCATCGGCGAGATCGGACCAGTCCTCGTCATAGCGGGTGATGCTGAGCGTCGGCGCCTGCCACGCTTCCGGGGCCGGGGGGACCGGTGGCGGCGTGGAGCCGGCGACCTGTCCCGCCAGCACCATCACCGCCGCCGCAAGGCTAGCCACGCCGCTTCGCCTGCTCCGCTACCAGCGCCGCGAGGACGAAGCCGCCGATCAGGCCGAGATGCTCGAAGAACGCGTTGGTCGCGCCGAACCGCGCGGGGCCCGGCGGCATCGTCCAGAAGGCGTTGGCGGTGAACGCGGCGAGCAGGGTGAACACCCCCAGCATCCCCGCCCCCAGCCAGACCCAGCGGCCGGTGAGGATCAGCACCGGCCCGACCAGCTCCACCGCGATGGTCAGCGCCGCCCAGAGCGCCGGCGGGTGCATGCCGAAATGCGCCTGCTCGGCCACCGCGCCCGGCCAGTCGGCGAGCTTCACCAGCCCGCCGAGCAGATAGGCGCCGACCAGCAGCAACCGGGCGAGGAACCAGGTCGGCCGCCAGTCGAGAATGGCGTCGACGAAGCGGGGGTCGCGTTCGCCGGGCATCACTTGCCGGCCGGACTGTGGATCTCGGCGATATAGCCGCCGGGGAAGCGAACGATCGTCGACCGGCCGCCGGCCGCCGCGACGGGCTGCACCAGCGTCTCGACCCCGGCAGCCTTGGCCTTGGCGAGCGTCGCGTCGAGGTCCGGCACGCCGTAGCCGGTCATGTCGCGGCCATAGGGCCAGGGCAGCAGGCCGTCGGTGACGAACACCACCATCTTGCCATAGCCGCTGGTGATCGAAATGCGGCGGATCGTCTTGCCGGGCTCGCCCACTTCCACGCCGGGCGCAGCGCGATCATCGGCGGTCACCTTGGCCCTGGCATAGCCGACCCAGCTCTTCACGAAGCGATCGGCGACGTCGGCGGTCAGGTAGATGCGGTTTTCCGGCACCGTCTGCAGCGGCGCGTAGCTCGGCTTGGTGGTGTGCCAGTAGAGCTGCATGTTCACCCCGCCCGGCCACTGGATCAGCGAATCGCGCCCGATCGGATCGGGAAAGGTCACCAGCCGGCGCACCGCGCCGTGCTTGACGGCCGAGGCGACCGCCGCGTCGAGATCGGTCACCAGATAGCCGGTACGCTCGTCGCCGAACGGGAACGGGATCGGCGTCTTGAACCCGAATACCGAGACCGTCCCCGCGGGGGTCAGCACCAGCTGCGACTTGGTGAGGCTGGTGGTGGGCGTCACCTGGAACACGCCCTGCTTGCTGGTGGTCCCGCCGAAGGTCGCCTGGAAGCTGGTGACGAAGCTGTCGAACTGGTCCTCGGGCACGTAGACGTGGGTCGTGTCGTATTGCGCGCCGACCGAATACTCGGCGGTGACGGGCGCCTTCTGGGCGAGCGCCGGGGTGGCGAGGACGAGCGTGGAGGCGAGAAGGAAGAGGCGCATGGCTGGCTCCTGAAAATGAAAAGGGTTCACACCGCCCAGCAGCCGCACCCGAGCGCGCCCCAGAAGCTCTGGACGTCGCCGGCGGGCACGTTCGCGCCGAGGGCTGCGGCATGGTCGTGGCCGTGGACCGAGCAGCCGCTGTGGCAGGCGCAGGCAGAGGCGAGCTGGGCGCGCGCTTCGGGCGACTGGTGATAGCCCCCGAAGGTCGCGACCGGGGACCAGTCGGGCATCGGCCGGGGCAGCACGGGGGCGAGCGGGGCATAGTCACCATCGCCGTGGACCACCTGCCCGCCGAGCAGCGTCAGCACCGATCGGATGTGGACGATCTGGTCCTCGGGCACCGCGAAGTAATCGGCGGAGAGCACCGCGAGATCGGCGAGCTGGCCCGCCTTGATCTGCCCCTTCTTGCCGATTTCGTTCGAGAACCAGGTGTTCTCGTGCGTCCACATGGCGAGCGCCTTTTCCCGGCTGACGCGGTTGGCGCCGGGATAGAGCGACAGCCCGCCGACGGTGCGGCCGGTGACCAGCCAGCTGAGCGACACCCACGGGTTGTAGCTCGCCACCCGCGTCGCATCGGTGCCGGCACCCACCGGCAGCCCGGCGGCGAGCATCTTGGCGATCGGCGGGGTGCGCTCGGCGGCTTTCGCGCCGTAGCGCTCGACGAAATATTCGCCCTGATAGGCCATGCGGTGCTGCACGGCGATGCCGCCGCCCAGCGCGGCGATCCGGTCGATATTGCGGTCGCTGATCGTCTCGGCATGGTCGAAGAACCAGTTGATGCCGGTCAGCGGGATGTCGCGGTGGACCTTCTCGTACACGTCGAGCGCGCGGCCGATCGTCTGGTCATAGGTGGCATGGAGACGCCAGGGCCAGCGATGCTCGGCGAGCAGGCGGATCACCGGCTCCAGATCGGCTTCCATGCTGGGCGCCATGTCCGGCCGGGCGACGCGGAAGTCCTCGAAGTCGGCGGCGGAATAGACCAGCATCTCACCCGCGCCGTTGTGCCGGTAGCTGTCGTCGCCCTGCCCCGGCGTCACCTGCTTCACCCAGCCGGCGAAATCGGCGAGCTCTTGCCTAGGCTTCTGGGTGAACAAATTGTAGCTGATCCGTACGGTCAGCTGGCCGTCAGCGTGGAGCTTTTCGATGATCGCGTAATCGTCAGGATAGTTCTGGAAGCCGCCCCCTGCGTCGATCACCCCGGTGACGCCCAGCCCGTTCACTTCGCGCATGAAGTGGCGGGTGGAATTCAGCTGATAGTCCTCCGGCAGCTTCGGGCCCTTGGCGAGCGTCGAATAGAGGATCGTGGCGTTGGGGTGCGCTAGCAGCAGGCCGGTGGGGTTGCCGGCGGCATCGCGGACGATCTCGCCGCCCGGCGGGTTCGGCGTGTCCTTGGTATAGCCCACCACCCGAAGTGCCGCGGCATTGAGCAGCGCGCGATCATAGAGGTGGAGGATGAACACCGGCGTATCGGGCGCCACCGCGTTGAGTTCGTCGATCGTCGGCAGCCGCTTCTCGGCGAACTGGTGCTCGGTAAAGCCGCCGACCACGCGCACCCATTGCGGCGCGGGGGTATTGTCGACCTGACGCTTGAGCATCGCCATCGCGTCGGCAAGGCTCGGCACGCCGTCCCAGCGCAGCTCCATATTGTAGTTCAGGCCGCCGCGGATGATGTGCATGTGGCTGTCGATCAGCCCCGGGATCACCCGGCGGCGATGCGCGTCGATCACCTGCGCGCCCGGTGCCGCGGCGGCGCGGACTTCGGCTTCGTTGCCCACCGCCAGGAACTTGCCGTCGCGGATCGCGACCGCCTCGGCCACCGGGTTCTCCCGGTCGAGCGTCGTCACCTGCGCGTTGACGAGGATCAGGTCGGTGGCGGGCATGCGGGCATTCCTTGCGAAGAGGGGCGTGGGCAGCAGCGCGCCGGCGGCGGTAGCGCCGGCGGCAGCGAGGGTCTGGCGGCGGGTGAGGCTCATGCCTGGTCGTCGGGCTTCTTCACCGGACGCCCGAGCACCTGCTCGGCGCAATCGGTGCGGAGATAGGCGACCACGTCGTGGCCGGCGAAGAGCCGCTTCGCCACCGGCACCGCCTGTTCGCCCAGCAGCATGCCGAGCAGGCCGATCAGCGCGATCGTCGGCGGCGCCGGTGATTTGACGCCGAAGAGGCTGTAGATGACCCCCACCAGCAAGCCGATGGCGAGCGAGATCAGATAGGGCTTCATGGTACGTCCTCCCCGGCGCCGGTCGATCAGCCGCGCACGAAGGCGAGGATGTCGGGGTTCAGCACGTCGGCGTGCGTCGTCAGCAGGCCGTGGGGCATGCCCGGGTAGATCTTCAGCGTCGGGTTCGGCAGCAGCTTGGCCTGCAGCTCGGCGCCCTGGTGGTACGGCACCACCTGGTCGTCGTCGCCGGCCAGCACCAGCGTCGGCACGGTCATCGCCTTGAGGTCGGCGGTCTGGTCGGTCTCGGAAAAGGCCTTGATGCCGTCGACATGCGCCTTGGCGCTGCCCATCATGCCCTGGCGCCACCAATTGTCGATCACGCCCGGATAGACTGTCGCGCCGTCCCGATTGAAGCCGTAGAACGGCCCCGCGGCGACATCGCGGAAGAACTGCGCGCGGTTGTCCGCGGTGCCCTTGCGGAAGCCGTCGAACACTTCGAGCGGCAGGCCGTTCGGATAGGCTTCGGTCTTCGCCATGATCGGCGGCACGGCGGCGACCAGCACCGCCTTGGCGACGCGGCCCTGCGGGATGCCGTACTTCGCCACATAGCGCGCGACTTCGCCGCCGCCGGTCGAGTGGCCGATATGCACGGCGTTGCGCAGGTCCAGATGCTCGGCGACCGCGGCAGCGTCGGCGGCATAATGGTCCATGTCGTGGCCGTCGCTCACCTGCTCCGAACGGCCATGGCCGCGGCGGTCATGGGCGACGACGCGGAAGCCTTCGTTGAGGAAGAACAGCAGCTGCGCGTCCCAGTCGTCCGACGAGAGCGGCCAGCCATGGTGGAACATGATCGGCTGGGCGTCCTTGGGGCCCCAATCCTTGAAGAAGATCGAGACGCCGTCCTTGGTGGTCACGGTGGAAGTCATGGGAGCATTCCTTGTCGTTTGGGGGCAGGAAACTGGGTCTGGAGATCAATGGCCTTCGGAGGCGCCGAACATCGTCTTGGCGTAGGTGACGCCGAGGCCGTAGGCCCCGCCCCACTGCTTCGCGATGCCGGTGGTCGAGTCGTAGGTCTCGCCGCGCGCCCAGTCGCGCTGCAGCTCGAGCAGATACTGGAGCGACGTCATCGGCACCGCACCCAGCTGGATCATCCGCTGCACCGCGCGTTCATGCGCTTCAGGAGAGATGTCGCCGCAGGCATCGGCGATGAAATAGGCTTCGAACCCCTGGTCGATCGCCGAGGCGACCGGGCCGACGATGCAGACGCTGGTCCAGAGGCCCGCGAACACGATGCGCGGCTTGGCGATGCGGTTGACCTCCTCGATCACCGCCGCATCTTCCCAGGTGTTCATCGAGGTGCGGTCGAGCAGCTTCTGGCCGGGGAACGCATCCGTCACTTCGCTGAACATCGGGCCCGAGAAGCTCTTCTCGGCGACCGTGGTGAGGATCGTCGGTACGCCGAACGACTTGGCGCCGCGGCTGATCAGCGCCGCGTTGTTGCGCAGGATCGTCGCGTCGATCGACTTGGTGGCGAAGGCCATCTGCGACTGGAAATCGATCAGGACGAGCGCGTGATTGGTCGGCGAGATCAGCGACTTGCCCGGCGTGGCGGTGGCGGTGAGGGTCATGGTGCGGCTCCTGTTGCTGCCGGGGTCCGGCGGTGATGGGTGCAGAATAGCCGGCGCACGTTTTCCGAAAACTCGGATAAAGTTACGCGTACCGTTCCATTCTTTCGAATAGTTCGGCAGTTCCGTCTGCCCGCCGGCATCACGCCTGCACGGCGACGGACCGCCGCCGCCATCTTTAGGGCGCGCCAGTCGGACAGGTATTGGACGGGTTTGATGCGATCGCGCGGTTCCGCCCGCGCGACGGGATCAGAGCTCGATCAGCCCGCGCTTGGCGGCGATCGTCACCGCGTGCGTCCGGTCGCTGGCGCCGAGCTTGGCGAACAGCGCCTTCATATGGCCCTTCACCGTCTCTTCGGAGAGGGCGAGCCGGGCGGCGATCTGCTTGTTCGAATTGCCCCAGGCCGCCAGGGTCAGCACCGACACCTCGCGCTCGGTGAGATCCTCGTCGAGCACGTGCAGCGCGATCGCGGTCGCCACGCTGGCGTCGAGATGCTTGCCGCCGTGATGGACCGAGCGGATCGCCTCGAGCAGCTGGTTGCGCAGGCTCGCCTTGAGCAGATAGCCCATCGCGCCCGCCCGCAGCGCCTTGATCGCACGACCGTCGCCCGAATAGGTGGTCAGGACGATGATCCTGGCGTTGGGCGTGGCCGCGCGGATCGCGGTGATCGCGTCGAGGCCGGACATGTCGGCCATCTGCAGGTCCATCAGCACCAGATCGGGCTGGAGCCGGGCGAATTCCCGAATCGCCTCCGCACCACCACCCGCTTCCCCGACGATCTCCATGTCGTCCTGGGTGGAGACGACCGCCCGAACCCCTTCGCGCAGCAGCATGTGATCGTCGACCAGCAGGATGCGGATCGGCGTCGTGCCGCGTGCCGGCACACGCCCGCTGGAAACCCTGGTCAACATGGCAAGCGCATCAACTCCCTGAGAAGCGCATCCTAGCATGGCTGCGTCGCCGTCGCCACGCCTCGACCACCCGTCAGCGCCAGGCGGCCAGCGCCTCGCGAAGCGCGGTTGTGGTGTGGGCGGCGGCACCGTTGCGGATGTCGAAGGTCCAGGCAATCGAAGCCGCCTGCTGCTCCTGCGCATCGATGGCGGCAAGCGCGCCGCGCATCATCGCGGCCGCGCTCGGCGCCACCAGCGGTGCCGGCAGATCGAGTTCGGACCAGCCGAGCAGACACCCCACCGATGCCGCGCCGATCCGCAATGCGGCCTGCATCGCAAGGCCGGTGAGCGCGCCCACCACCTCCGGATCGCCGGTGAGGGAAGCGCCCATGCCGATCAGCATCAACGTCGCAGCGCGGATCGGCGCCGGCGGGCGGGTGAGCATCAGCGTTTCCCCGAAGCCGCCGGTGAAGATGCCGCCCTCGCGCAATCGGGAAAGGGTGCCGTGCAGCGCATGATCGATGGCCTCGGCGCCGCCGCGGTGCGCACCGGCGACATCCTTCTCGAGCATGCCGACGACGAGCAGGTCCTCCGCCGCCCGCAGCACGTCGATCTGCGCCACCGCGAAGGATACGCCGCGCCACGTGCCGATCGGCAGCGAAACATTATCGGTCATTTCCGGCGTCCAGCTTCCTGCCCCCTCCATTGCAACCGTAGCGGCTCGCCACCCGCCCGGCCGAAGCCACATCATCCGGTGTCCGAGCGACGAGTCTTGAAGATTCCTGCTGCGATCAGCCGGCCGGTTGCCAGCTGCATCGCCAGGCGTGCGGCGTCGTGCCCAGCAGGCGACGGAACAGCCGGGTGAGATGCGCCTGGTCGCTCAGCCCGCAGGCGCAGGCGATCTGCGATAGCGTGTCTCGCGTCTCCCGCATCAGCAGCTGCGCGCGCCGAATGCGCTGGCGCACGATATAGGCGTGCGGCGTCTCGCCGGTGCTCGCCTTGAACGCCCGGCAGAAATGCCCGGTGCTCAGCTGGGCGACGCCAGCCAGCGTGGAGGTGAAGATCGGCCCTTGAAGATGGGTGTCGACATGCGCCGCCACACGGCGGAGCTGCCAGCCGGCCAAGCCCCCTTTCGCCGGGCCGTCGGACAGGATCGGCCCCTCGGGCAACAGGTCCGGAGGGCCGGCGGCATCGGGAGCGGCGAGCAGGCCGGGCAGCCGTTCGAGGCAGCGGCGCGCGAGCGGCGGGTCCTCGTCCAGCGATCGCATCGCGCTGGCGAGCAGCGCCGAAAGGTCCGGCGCGCCGCTCGCCTGGCCCCCTGCAGCAACATCGATCAACGCCTGGTGGTACATGGTTCCATCCCGTCTTGCCGAATGGAGTGTCGCGCAGGCGGCCGCGTGGCGGAATCGAACCTCCGCACCATCGGGCACGGCTTTGATGTGGGAAGACTAAACCAAGGTTTGGGTGGTCAAGCCCGTTTGCGCGCCTGCGCACCCGTGCCGACGGGCAATGTGGGGGTAGGCGAACGCCGCCGGGATGCTATGGCGCCCGGCATGCACCGGCTTGCCCTCAACCTCGGCCTTGCGCTGCTTGTCGCCCTGCTGTTCGCCGGTTCGCTGATCGCCGGCAAGTTCTGGGTGCCCCCCGCCGTCTGGTTCAGCCCGGATCCGCGCTGGTGGATCATCGCCGAGCTGCGCCTGCCGCGCTCCATTCTGGGCCTCGCGATCGGCGCGGCACTGGGGCTGTCCGGCGCGGCGCTGCAGGGGTTCCTGCGCAATCCGCTCGCCGACCCGGCGGTGGTGGGCGTCTCTTCCAGCGCGGCGCTGGGCGCGGTTGGCGCCATCGTGCTGCTGGGGAGCAGCGCGCCGCTGGTTCTGTTCGGCTGCGCCATGGCGGCAGCCTGCGGATCCATGCTGCTGCTCGCGGGGCTTGCCTGGAGGGCGGAAAGCGCCGTCGCCTTCATCCTCGCCGGCACGGTGCTCGCCAGCCTGGGCGCGGCGCTCACCAGCTTCCTGATCTCGATCGCGCCCAACCCCTATGCCACCGCCGAAATCCTCGACTGGATCATGGGGGCGCTCACCGATCGCAGCTTTGCCGAAGTGCAGCTCGCCCTGCCCTTCATCGCGATCGGGTGCGCGCTGCTGCTGTTCACCGGCCGCGCGCTCGACGCGCTCACGCTGGGGGAGGCGGCCGCCCGCTCGATGGGGGTGCGGCTGGATCGGGTACAGCTGCTGGTCGTGCTCGGCACCGGGCTGGCGGTCGGCGCCAGCGTCGCGGTCACCGGCATCGTCGGGTTCGTCGGGCTGATCGTGCCGCATTTGCTCCGCCCGCTCACCGGTGCACGCCCTTCGGCGCTGCTGCTCCCCAGCGCCCTGGGCGGGGCCGCGCTGCTGCTGGCGGCGGACAGCCTCGTGCGCCTGTCCCCGGGCCCGAGCGAGGTGCGCCTGGGCGTCGCGATGGCGCTGCTCGGCACCCCCTTCTTCTTCGTGCTGCTCCTCAAGCTCCGGCGGTCGACATGGAACTGAGCATCTCCGATCTCGCGGTCAGCCTCGGCAAGCGCCGCGTACTCCACGGGCTGGATGCGGTGCTGCGGCCCGGCCGGGTCACGGCGATCCTCGGCCCCAACGGCTCGGGCAAGTCGACGCTGGTGCGCACGCTCGCCGGGCTGCTGGATCCCGACGCCGGTCAGGTGAAGCTCGGCGGCAAGCCGCTCGCCCGGCTGGAGCCGCGCGAGCGCGCGCGTCGCATCGGCTATCTGCCGCAGGACGCCACCGTGCATTGGGATCTGCAGGTGGCGGAGGTGATCGCACTCGGCCGGGCACCGCACCGCGCGCCCTTCGCGGGACTTTCCGCCGCCGATCACGCCGCGATCGACGCCGCGATCGACGCCACCGCCGTCCGCCCGCTGATCGATCGGCGCGTCACCCGGCTTTCCGGCGGCGAGCGGGCGCGCGTGCTGCTGGCGCGGGTACTCGCCGGCGAGCCGCACTGGCTGCTGGCGGACGAACCGCTCGCGAGCCTTGATCCGGTGCACCAACTCGATCTGCTCGATCGGCTGCGCGCGCTGGCCGCCGGCGGGATGGGCGTGGTGATCGTGCTGCACGATTTCCTCCAGGCCGCCCGCGCGGCCGACGACGTGCTGCTGCTGCGCGAAGGCCGCGTCGTGGCCTTCGGTCCGGCCGGGACGGCGCTGGCCCATCAGCCGCTGCGCGACGCGTTCGGCGTGGAGGTGATGGTGATCGGCGACGATCAGGGCCGGCTGCTGCCGGTGCCGATCGGGCGGGTGAAGGGCAGCTAGCTGCCCAGCACCTCGACCAGCGTCTGCACCTTCTTCTGCCGCCACTGCGGCAGCGGCGCGACCAGCCAATAGCCTAGCCGCGAGGCCTTGGGCTCACCGACCAGGGCGACGCGGCCCGCCTCGATATCGGCGCGGGCAAGAAGCTCGGGGACGGTCGCCCGCCCCAGCCCCTGCGCCGCCGCATCGATCGCGAGGCCCGCATCGGCGACGCGGACCAGCGATCCGGCATCCTCGGCCATGCAGCCCAGCCACGAGATGCGCACGTCGATCCCGCCGCCGCCCGGCCGCTCGACCGTGACCATGCCGTCGCTTTCCAGCGCCTCGCCCTCATGCTCGCCCGGGCCTTCGCCCCAGCGGATCGCGAGATCGAGATTGGCCTCGGTGAAATCGAGCGCATCGTCGGCCGGCACCAGCACGAAGCGCAGGTCCGGGTCCGCACGGGCGATGTCCGACAGGCGCGGCATCAGCCATTTGGCGGTGAGGTCGCGCGGCGCGGCGATGGTCAGCGACTTGGAGGACTGGCCCGCCTGCATCGCCCGCACCGCTTCCTCGAACTGGAGGAAGCCGTTGCGCAGCGCGGTGAGGCCGCTCTCCGCCTCGGGGGTCAGCTCCAGCCCCTTGGTGGTGCGGCGGAACAGCACGACGCCCAGCGTATCCTCCAGCGCGCGGATCTGCTGGCCGACCGCGGCGGGGGTCACCGCCAGTTCGTCCGCGGCGCGGGTGAACGACAGGTGCCGCGCGGCCGCATCGAGCACGCGCATGCCGTTGAGGGGGAGATGGGTCCGCTTCATTGTTCGCCCGTCACCGCCGGGGCGATCAGCGCGAATCGCGGGATGGACACGTCGAACGCCGAACCGTCCTCGGCGATCATGTGGTAGCTGCCCTGCATCGATCCGCTCGGCGTCGAGAGCGGGCAGCCCGAGACATAGTCGAAGCTGCCGCCCGGCGCGATCATCGGCTGTTCGCCGACGACGCCCTCGCCCTCCACCGTGTGGCGCAGGCCGCGCCCGTCGGTGATGATCCAGTGGCGGGTGAGCAGTTGCACCGCCACCGGGCCTTCGTTCTCGATGCGGATATGATAGGCCCAGAACCAGCGGCCGCGATGCGGCTCCGACTGTTCGGGCAGATACGACACCGACACGCGGACGACCACGCCGCGCGTCGTCGCCTCGTCGGTGAAGAGCGCCTTCACAAGCCGGCGCCCCGCAGCGCCTGGTCGAGATCGGCGATCAGGTCGTCGGCGTCTTCCAGGCCGACATTGATGCGGATCATGCCCTCGACCACGCCCATCTCCAGCCTTTTCTCCTCGGCCAGACCCGAATGGGTGGTGGAGGACGGGTGCGTCATCAGCGAGCGCGAGTCGCCGATGTTGTTCGAGATGTCGATCAATTCCAGCCCGTCGAGCAGCGCGTGGGCCTGGGCACGGCCGCCGTCCAGCTCGAAGCTGAAGATCGGCCCCGCCGCGGCCATCTGGCGCATGAACAGCGCGTGCTGCGGGTGGCTGGGCAGCGCCGGGAAGTTCACGCGGGGGACGCGGCCCTCCAGGAAGCTGCCGACCTTCAGCGCATTCTCGCTCTGGCGGCGGATGCGCAGGTCGAGCGTCTCGAGGCCCTTCAGCACCACCCAGGCGTTGAACGCGCTGAGCGTCGGCCCGGTGTTGCGGGTGAAGGGCAGCAGCGTGTTGGTGATGAAATCCTCGGTGCCGCACACCGCACCGGCCAGCACGCGGCCCTGCCCGTCCATCATCTTGGTGGCGGAATAGGCGACGACGTCCGCGCCGAACTCCATCGGGCGCTGCAGCGCGGGCGTCGCGAACGCATTGTCGACCACCGTGACGATGCCGTGCTTCCTGGCGATCGCGCAGACGGCTTCGAGGTCCACCACGTCCATCGTCGGGTTGGCGGGGGTCTCGAAGAAGAAGATCTTGGTGTTCGGCCGGATCGCGTCCTCGAACTGCTGCGGGTCGCGCGCGTCGATCGTCGTCGTGGTGACGCCGAAGCGCGGCAGCAGGCTGTCGGTCAGCCAGCGGCACGAACCGAAGGCGGCGCGGCCCTGGACGATATGGTCGCCCTGGCTCACCTGGCAGAGCAACGCCGCGGTCATCGCCGCCATGCCGGTGGCCATGGTGCGGCAGGCCTCCGCGCCTTCCAGCAGGGCGATGCGCTGCTCCAGCATTTCCACGGTCGGGTTCTGGAGGCGCGAATAGGTCATGCCCGCCTGTTCGCCGGCGAAGCGCGCGGCGGCGTCGCCCGCGCAATCATAGGCATAGCCCGAGGTGAGAAACAGCGCCTCGCTGGTCTCGCCGAACTCCGAGCGCGCGGTGCCGCCGCGCACCGCCTGAGTCGCGGGCTTCCAGTTACGGGTGACGCTGGGATCCTGTCCGGTACGACGCTTCATGGGCGTGCTTTGCGGCGCTTGGGGGCGCGGCGTCAACCTTTGGGTGCGTTGATCCTTTCCGGTGCAGGAAGGATCCGCGGGCTATTCCGATCCGCCGCGTGCTCGGCTAGGCCTGTGCCATGCGCCTTCGCCTTTCGGCCCTCGCCACCCGCCCCTGGCTCGTCGCCCTGCTGATCGGCATCGCCGCGCAGCTGCTGTTCACGCTGCATATCGACCAGCCGGGCGGCATCATGTTCGACGAGGTGCATTATGTGCCCGCGGCCAAATCGCTGATCGAACTGTCGGGCCCGCGCAACACCGAGCATCCGCTGCTCGGCAAGGAGCTGATCGGCGCCGGCATGGAGCTGCTGGGCGACAATCCCTTCGGCTGGCGACTGATGCCCACGGTCGCGGGCACGGCGACCGTGCTCGGCATCTTCGCCTTCCTGTGGATCCTGATGCGCGGCCGGATGCGCGTGGCGGTAACCGGCGCGGTGCTGGCGATGCTCGACCAGAGCCTGTTCGTGCAGGCGCGCACGGCGATGCTCGACGTGTTCCTCGGCGCCTTCCTGCTGTGGGGGCTGGTGTTCCTGCTGTGGGCAATGCACGGCACGCGGAACCAGGTGCGATGGCGCTGGTGCGCCGGCGCGGCGCTGCTCGGACTGGCGACGGCGGTGAAATGGGCAGCGGCGCCGTACATCGCCGCAATCGGGCTGGCGCTGATCGCCGTGCGGCTGATCGACGCCCGTCGCGCCAGACGTCCTCTGGCGACGGCAATTCTCTCCGGCGACCAGCCGCACTGGCCGGGGCTGTCGACTCTCGCAGGGCTCGTGCTGCTGGGCGCGATCAGCATACCCGTCTATTTCGCGACCTTCGCGCCGACCTTCTTCTACCTCACCGGCGCGACCGACGGGCTGCGCGGCCTGCTGCATCTCCAGCGGGAGATGTATGCGGCGCAGACCCAGGTCCTGCCCCACCACAATTACCAGTCCGAATGGTGGAGCTGGCCGATCATGCTCCGGCCGATCTGGTTCTTCTACGAATGGGATCATGGCGCGCAGCGCGGCGTGCTGCTGATCGGCAACCCGGTGATCATGTGGGGCGGACTGGTCGCGGTGCTGGCCGGCTACCTGCTCTGGTTCCGCACCCGGGCATGGCGGCCGCTGGTGCTGGCGCTGCTCTGGACCTTCTCGGTGGCGATCTATGCGATCATCCCGAAGTCGCTGGGCTTTTATTATTACTACCACCTCTCCGCGCTGTTCCTGTGCATGCTGCTGCCGGTGACGTTCCACCAGTTCGACCGGCTGCGCGCGAAGGGCTGGGAGGAATGGTATGTCGGGCTGGCGCTGGTCTGCTTCGGCTATTTCTACCCGATCCTCTCCGCCGCGCCGCTGGGCGACGCCCAGGGCTACACCCATTGGATGTGGCTCCAGAGCTGGCGCTAAATTTCGTTGCGGGCCCGTCGCCATCTTGATTGCGGCGCGGGCGGTCTTAGCTTCTGGCCAGTTTCAAATCGCAACGGAGCCCCCATGACCGCGACGACAGACGTGCTTTTCCGTCCCTTCCGCATCAAGTCGCTCGATCTGCCGAATCGGATCGTCATGGCCCCGATGACGCGGACCTTCGCACCCGAGGGCATCCCCGGCGCGGCCAATGCCGCCTATTACCGTCGCCGCGCCGAAGGCGGCGTGGGCCTGATCCTGTCCGAAGGCACGGTGATCGACCGCCCCGCGTCGCGCAACCATCCGAACATTCCGTTCTTCCACGGCGACGCCGCGCTGGCGGGCTGGAAGACGGTCATCGACGAGGTCCATGCCGCCGGCGGCAAGATGGCGCCGCAGATCTGGCACACCGGCTCCACCTTCGGCCCCGATCGCAACTGGCAGCCGGAGTCGCCGGTGGAGAGCCCCTCGGGCGTGGTCGCGCCGGGCAAGCCGCGCGGCGTGGCGATGACCGAGCAGGACATCGAGGCGACCATCGCCGCCTTCGCCAAGGCCGCCGCCGACGCCAAGCGGCTCGGCTTCGACACCGTCGAGATCCACGGCGCGCACGGCTATCTGATCGACCAGTTCTTCTGGGCCGGTACCAACACCCGCGAGGACGGCTATGGCGGCGCGACGATCGCGGAACGCTCGCGCTTCGCGGTCGACGTGGTCAAGGCGGTGCGCGCGGCGGTGGGCCCGGACATGCCCGTGATCCTGCGCCTCAGCCAGTGGAAGCAGCAGGATTACAGCGCCCGCCTCGCCACCACGCCGGACGAGATGGCCGCGTGGCTGCAGCCGCTGGTCGATGCCGGCGCGGACGTGCTGCACTGCTCGCAGCGCCGCTTCTGGGAGCCGGAGTTCCCCGAGATCGACGGCGAGAACGGCCTCAACTTCGCCGGCTGGGCGAAGAAGCTCACCGGCGCGGCGACGATCAGCGTCGGCTCGGTCGGCCTGTCGGGCGAGTTCATCGCGGCATTTGGCGGCGAGACGTCGCAGCACAGCGACCTCGACAAGCTGGTCGAGCGGATGGAGCGCGACGAGTTCGACCTGATCGCGGTCGGCCGCGCGCTGATCAGCAATGCGGACTGGGTGAAGAAGGTCCAGGCGGGTGCCGGCGACGAGCTGCAGGGCTTCAGCCCGGCGGCGCTGGCGGAGCTGGTGTAAGGCTGAACCATCTTTAGCCCCTCCTCCTCGGAGGAGGGGTTGGGGTGGAGGGATTCCAGACCACTCGTTGGTCTCTGTGAGACACTGCCCCACCCCAACCCCTCCCCTGAAGGGAGGGGCTTTTACCGGCAGCCTAGTACCGCCCCCAGACGAACCGCGACGACAGCGCGAAATTCCACACCGCCGCCACTGCGATCCCCGCCAGCGCCGAGAGCCGCCAGTCGCCATGCTGGACATTGTGCAGGAAGGCCGCGAGGCCGACATTGGCCGCCGCCCCCACCCCACAGACCAGGCAGAAGCTCACCCAGCCCGCGAACAACGCCCCCGGCCCCTTCAACCGCCGTTCGCGATAGGTGAGCGCGTTGTTGAGCAGGAAGTTGAACGTCATCGCCACGATCGTCGCGACGATCGTCCCCGTCACGAACGGCAGGCTACCCAGGCGAAACAGCAGGAACAGCACGCCGAGGTGCACCGCCGCGCCCATCGCACCGATCGCCGAGAACATGGCGAAGCGCACCGGCACGACCTTGCCGAACATCCGATCGTACAGCGCGATCAGATATTCCATCGCGACGACGTAATCGAGCTTGCTCTCCCCTTCCGTGCGCACGCGGAAAGTATAGGGCAGCTCCAGGAAGCGCAGCGGCTTCGGGCTGGCGGTCATGATGTCGAGCAGGATCTTGAAGCCGATGCCGGAGAGCACCGGCACCAGCTTGCGCGCGATCTCGCTGCGGATCATGAAGAAGCCGCTCATCGGATCGGTCAGGTCGGCCTTGAGCACCTTGCGGGACAGCCTGGTCGCGAAGGCGGACTTGGCGACGCGCTCGCTGTCCCACTCGCCGGTGCAACCGCCTTCGCAGAAGCGCGAGCCGATCACCACGTCCAGCCCGGCATCGGCCTGCAGCGCGTCGAGCATCTTCGGCAGCAGCGTCTCGTCATGCTGCAGGTCGCCGTCGATCACCGCGACGCAGGGCGCCGCGGTCGCGCACATCCCCTCGATGCACGCGGAGGACAGGCCGCGCCGCCCGATCCGCTGAATCACGCGCACGCGCGGATCGCGCCGGGCGATGTCGCGCGCAGCATCCGACGTGCCGTCCGGACTGTCGTCGTCGACGAAGATCGCTTCCCAGGCGCGACCGGCAAGGGCCGCGTCCAGCTTGGCGATCAGCAGGGGAACATTGGCGCGTTCGTTGAACGTAGGAATAACGATCGCGAGTTCGAGCAGAGTGTCGCTCACTGAAGCTCCAGCAGCACCGCGTCCCCCATGGCAGCGGTCGAAAGAGTACCCCCGAGATCGGCCGTCCGCGCGCCCTTGGCGAGGGCTGCGGCAACCGCTTTTTCTATACGTTGCGCCGAGGCTTCGTCGCCCAGCGAGTGTCGCAGCAGCATGGCTGCGGAAAGAATGGCGGCGCACGGATTCGCCTTGCCCTGGCCGGCAATGTCCGGCGCGCTGCCGTGGATCGGCTCGTACATGCCGTTCGCGCCCGACCAGGCGGCGAGCGAGGCCGAGGGCAACATGCCGATCGATCCGGCGCACATGCTCGCCTGGTCGGAGAGGATGTCGCCGAACAGGTTGCCGGTGACGATCACGTCGAAGCTCGCCGGCGCGCGCACCAGCTGCATCGCGGCGTTGTCGACATACATGTGGGTCAGCTCGACGTCGGGATATTCCGCCGACATCTCGATCACCACGTCGCGCCACAGCTGCGAAGTCTCGAGCACGTTCGCCTTGTCGACCGAGCAGAGCTTCTTGCGGCGGCGCTTGGCCATCTCGAAGCCGACGCGGGCGATCCGGCCCACTTCCTGCTCGTCATAGCTCATCACGTCATAGCCCTGGCGCAGGCCGTCGGGCGTGGTGCGGTGGCCCTTCTCGCCGAAATAGATGTCGCCGATCAGCTCGCGGACGATGACGATGTCGAGGCCGTTCACCACCTCGGGCTTGAGCGGCGAGGCGTCTTCGAGGCCGGGGAACAGGGTGGCCGGGCGCAGATTGGCGAACAGGCCCAGCGCCTTGCGGATGCCGAGCAGCGCGGCTTCCGGGCGCAGGTGGCGCTCCAGCTTCTCGAACCGCGGGTCGCCGATCGCGCCGAACAGCACCGCATCGGCGCGCTTGGCGAGCGCCAGCGTGGCTTCGGGCAGCGGATGGCCGGACGCGAGATAGCCCGCGCCGCCGACGGGCGCTTCCTCGAAGCTGAGGCCGAGATTCATCGCCTCGAGGACGCGGCGCGCCTCGCGCGTCACCTCGGGGCCGATCCCGTCACCCGGCAGAACAGCAATCAACGGCATTCCGATCCCCACGCAAGCAGCAGCTGGTACGCGCGCCGCTTAGCCGCCTCGGGGCCGTTTATGCAACCGCTCGCAACAACCGGTCCACCAGCCGCTCCCGCGCGGCCATCAGTTCCGCCCCCCGCCCGATCAGCAGATCGCGCGCCAGGAAGTGACCCGTGAGGCGCAGGCCGGCGAGAATGTCGTCCCACTCCGCCGCTCCGCCCTCGGTAAGGAACGGGGGCAGCGCGAGCAGCCGCGCCTCATAGCCGATAGCCCCTGCCCGGCTCACCGCGATGCCGCTCTTGGGGCTGACATAGGCAAGATCGTCGCTGCCCCCGGTCGCCGCGCAGCGTTCCAGATCGAGGCCGAAGCCCAGTTCGGCGAGCAGCAGCAGCTCATAGCGCACCAGCGCCACCGCCCAGCCCCGGGCGGCGGGCGCGGCCTCGATCGCATCGAGCACGCCGCCCAGCGCTTCGTGGAGACGGGGATAAGGCAGCCCCTCGGGCAGCGTCGCCGCCGTGAGCGCGGTCACCCAGGCGAGCGCGGCAGCCGGCAGCGGCTCGCCGAACATCGGCGCGCGGCTATGGAGCAGCTCGACGGTGAGGCCGGCGAGTTGCTCCTCGGTCCGCGCCCGCCATTCGCCGAGGATGAGATTCGCCGGCTGGAGCACCGGCCGCAGCGCGCGCGAGCGCCCGCCGCGCACATAGCCGGGCTGTACGCCCTCGCCTTCGGTGAGCGCCCGGACGATCGCACCATGTTCGCCATGCGCGCGAACGCTGAGCAGGATGGCTTCGGCGCGGAGATGCATCACCGCGATGTAGGGTCTGCGCGCCGGAAAGGGAAATGGCGGAGCACGCTCTTCCTGCCCGCGCGAAGTGCCGCTAGCCTCGCGGCGATGCTCTATCTGCCCACCGCACCCTGGCTCCATTATGTCGGCGACGCAGCGGCCTGGCTTGTGGCGGCGGCCGGTGGGCGCTGGGTATACCGGCAGCGGCGCGCCAGCGTCGAGGGGCTCGCCCGGCAGACCGACCCCAGCTATTTCGTGACCCTCGCGATCGGCGGCGCGCTGGGGGCGTGGCTGCTGGGCTCGCTGAACACCCTGCGCGATGCCCGGCCGGTGCTGTCGCACTCGATCGCCGGGGCGCTGGCCGGGGCGATCGTCGCGGTCGAACTCTGGAAGCTGTTGCGCGGCGTGCGCGGCTCGACCGGCGGCCCGTTCGTGGTGCCGCTGGCGCTGGGCATCATGGTCGGGCGGTGGGGATGTCTGTTCGCCGGGCCGGCCGACCAGACCTATGGCATACCGACCAGCCTGCCCTGGGGGATCGACCTGGGGGACGGCATCGCCCGCCACCCCGTGCAACTCTACGAATCGCTGGCGGTGGGGCTGTTCCTGCTCGTCTATGCCCGCGCGCTGCGGGCGGGACGGCACTGGGCGACGGCGCATGGCTTCCACGTCTTCGTCCTGGCCTATGCCGTGCAGCGTTTTGCCTGGGAATTCCTCAAGCCCTATCCGCCGCTGATCGGCCCGCTGAACGTCTTCCACCTCACCATGATGGGATTGTGCCTCTATGCCCTTGTCTGGATCGCACGCGGAAACCGCACTGGCGGCGCCGCCGCGCAAGGCGGCGCCCTATCTGTTCCACGGCCAGACGAGCAGCCTGTGCGAGACCTGCCTTGAGGTCGTCCCCGCAAAGGTGATCCTCGAGGACGACTGCGTCTACTACCTGAAGCGCTGCCGCAGCCACGGCGTGCAGAAGACGCTGATCAGCGACGACCTCGCCTATTGGCGGGCGCAGAAGGACTGGCTGAAGCCCGGCGATCGCCCGCTGGCGACGCAGACCCGCACCGAGGCCGGCTGCCCGTTCGACTGCGGGCTGTGCCCCGATCACGAACAGCATAGCTGCCTGGCGATCGTCGAGATCAATTCCGCCTGCAACCTCGCCTGCCCGGTCTGCTTCGCCGATGCCGAGGACTTGCACGGGGCGCATCTGCCGCTCGCGACGATCGAGGCGATGCTCGACGCGCTGGTCGCCAGCGAAGGCGAGCCCGATCTGCTGCAGCTCTCCGGCGGCGAGCCGACCCTCCACCCGCAATTCTTCGAGATCCTCGACGCGGTGAAGCGCCGACCGATCCGCCATGTGATGATCAATACCAACGGGGTGCGGATCGCGCAGGATCCGGCGTTCGTCGCGCGGCTGGCAACCTACAAGCCGGCGCTGGAAGTGTATCTCCAGTTCGACAGCCTGAACGACGATGCGCTGATGGATCTGCGCGGCGCCCGGCTCGCCCGCGTCCGCCATGCGGCGCTGGAGGCGCTGGAACGGGCGGCGCTCTCCACCACCCTGGTCGCGGTGGTGAAGCGCGGGGTGAACGACGGCGAGGTCGCCGCCATCGTCCAGCATGCGCTGGAATGGGCGTGCGTGCGCGGCGTGACCTTCCAGCCGGTGCAGGATGCCGGGCGCAACGAGGGGTTCGACGGGAAAGCGAACCGGATGCTGCTCACCCAGATTCGCCGCGAGGTGGTGAAGGCGGGCGTGTTCGCCGCCGAGGACATGATCCCGCTGCCGTGCAATCCGGACCAGATCTGCATCGGCTATGGCGTGCGCAGCGGCCGCGACGTGACACCCGTCACCTCGCTGTTGCCGCGCGAGCTGATCCTGCAGGGGCCGAATACGGTGAGCTACGAAGCCTATCCGAAGCTTCGGGAGGCGGTGCTGGAACTGCTGAGCCTCGCCACCGCCCAGTGCAATACCGAGGACAAGCTGGCCGACCTGCTCTGCTGCCTGCCCCAGGCGCTGGTGCCGCAGGAGATAACCTATGCGAACAGCTTCCGCGTGGTGATCCAGCAATTCCTCGACCGATACAATTTCGACCTGGGCACGGTGAAGCGCAGTTGCGTCCACTTCGTGACTCCGGAAGGGCAGATCATCCCCTTCGATACGTACAATACATTCTATCGCCCGGGCGCCGAGGGCGCGGGCGTGCTGGCGCGCGGGAGGGCGATGGCATGAAGCGCTTTTTCTCGGGACTGCTGATCAGCATCGGGCTGCTGATCATGACGACCAGCGGGCTCTGCTCACTCTCGTTTGTCGTGAATAATTGGCAGTATATCGACGCGTTTATGCTGTTGTTGATGCTGGGTTTTGGCGGGGTGCCGTTCGCTGTCGGCTATGGCGTGTTCGCGGCGGGCCGATTCATGCTCTGGGAACTCCGCAGAGACGAACAGGAGGACTAGCGGCTCCCGCCCGTCAAACCGGGCGGGAGCGCCGGGCCTCAGCCCATCGACGCGATATCGATCACGAAGCGGTACTTCACGTCGCTCTTGAGCATGCGCTCATACGCCGACTCGATCTCGTCGGCGCGGATCATCTCAATGTCCGCGACAATGCCGTGTTCGGCGCAGAAATCGAGCATCTCCTGCGTCTCGGCGATGCCGCCGATCAGCGAGCCCGCGATCGAGCGGCGCTTGAAGATCAGCGCCGCGACGTTGGGCGACGGGTGCGCATGCTCGGGCACGCCGACCAGCGTCAGCGTGCCGTCGCGCTTGAGCAGCGTGGTGAAGGCATCGAGATTATGGCTCGCCGCGACCGTATCGAGGATGAAGTCGAAGCTGTTCGCATGGGCGGCCATTGCATCGGCGTCGCGCGAGACGACGACTTCGTCGGCGCCCAGCGCATGCGCATCGGCACGCTTGCTCTCCGAGGTGGTGAAGGCGACGACGTGCGCGCCGAGCGCATGCGCCAGCTTCACGCCCATATGGCCGAGCCCGCCGATGCCGACGATGCCGACCTTCTTGCCCGGGCCAACCTGCCAGTGGCGCAGCGGCGACCAGGTGGTGATGCCCGCGCAGAGCAAAGGCGCGACGGCGGCGAGATGCTCCTCGCCATGCCCGACCTTCAGCACGAACTTGTCGCTGACAACGATGCGCTGCGAATAGCCGCCCAGCGTGTGGCCGGGGGCGTCCGGCGTCGGGCCGTTATAGGTGCCGACGAAGCCGTTCTCGCAATATTGCTCCAGCCCCTCGTCGCACGAGGCGCAATGCTGGCAGCTGTCGACCATGCAGCCGACGCCGACGACATCGCCGACCGAGAAGTTCGAGACGTGCCCGCCGACCGCGCTCACCCGGCCGACGATCTCGTGGCCCGGCACGCACGGATAGAGCGTCCCGTCCCATTCCGACCGGACCTGGTGGAGGTCCGAGTGGCAGACGCCGCAATAGCGGATGTCGATCTGCACGTCGTGGTCGCCGGGCGCGCGGCGTTCGATGTCGATCGGCTCGAGCGGCTTGTCGGCGGCATAGGCGCCATAGGCTTTGGTGGCCATGTGTCGGGTCCCCTTGGGTGCGGTTGAAAACTCGGGGCGCAATAGCCCCTCGTCGCACAACATGGGGAACGCGCCAGCATGCGATTAGACGCTGGAAGCTGCATGCAGTGTTGAATAGAGTTCAGCAATGAACCGCCAGCAGCTGTCCGAACTCGCCGCCTTCCTCGCCGTCGCCCGCCAGAAGAGCTTCACGCGGGCGGCGGCGCAGAGCGGGGTCACTCCCTCCGCGCTCAGCCACGCGATGCGCGGGCTGGAGGAGCGGCTGGGCCTGCGGCTGCTCCACCGCACCACCCGCAGCGTGAACCTCACCGAAGCAGGCGAGCGGCTGTTCGCGACCCTTGCCCCGCGCTTGGACGAGATCGAAGCAGAGGTGGCGGCACTCAGCGCGCTGCGCGAGAAGCCGGCGGGCCTCGTCCGGATCAGCGCCGACGAGCATTCGCTGAAGACCCTGCTTTGGCCCCGCCTCGCACCGATCCTGCGCGAGTTCCCCGACATCCGGATCGACATCGATACCGACTATCGCCTCACCGACATCGTCGCCGCGGGGTTCGACGCGGGCGTGCGCTTCGGCGACATCATCGCCAAGGACATGGTGGCGGTGCCGATCGGCCCTGACGCGCGGATGCTGGCGGTGGCCTCCCCCGCCTATTTCGAGCGCGCCGGGCGCCCGCAGTCGATCGAGGATCTCACCGCCCATGCCTGCATCAACCTGCGCCTGCCCACCTATGGCGGCCTCTACGCCTGGGAGTTCGAGGAAGAGGGCCGCGAGCGCAAGGTGCGGGTGGACGGGCCGCTCACCTTCTCCTCGGTCTTCCCGATCCTGCGCGCGGCGCTGGATGGCTTCGGCATCGCCTGCCTGCCCGATGCGGTGGTACAGCCGCATCTGGCGAGCGGCGCGCTGGAGGCGGTGCTGACGCGCTTCTCGCCGCCCTTCGCGGGCTACCATCTCTATTACCCGAGCCGCCGCCAGCCGACCCCGGCCTTCGCGCTGCTGGTCGAGCGGTTGCGCTGGCGAGGGTAACAGGGCTGTGGCAGGGTGTCGGCGAAGGAACGCCAAGCGTTCTCAATCGCCTACAGGGAGAGATGTCGTGAAGATCCTGCTCAGCGCCCTTGCCGGGGCCGTGTTGGTCGCCGCCCCCGCCGCCGCCCAGACCGCCGCCGATCCGACATCGTTCGCCGCCGCCAAGGACGTGCAGGCGCAGTTGAAGACGATGCTGGCGGAGATGAAGCCGGGCCAGGGCTTCGCATGGAAGCCGCTGGTGCGCGACGGCACCAACATCGCGGCGATCGAGATCTGGAAGACGCCGGGCAAGCCGGCCGTGCACCCCGACCAGGCCGAATATGCGATCGTGCTGGAAGGCGCAGGCACCTTGATTTCAGGCGGGACGATGCCCGATCAGGAGGTCCGCAACGCCACGCTGGTCGAAGGCAGCCGCATCGAGGGCGGCACCACCCGCACCCTCGCGCCAGGCGACGTGATCCTGGTGCCGGCCGGCGTGCCGCACTGGTTCGGCATCACCGGCGAACGGCTGGTGCTCCTGGGCATCAAGCTGCCCAAGGGGCAGTGAAAATACTTCCTCTGCGAGCAGGGTAAGGCAGCTGGAAAGAGAGGACGGCATCGCCAAAAACCACCCTCATTTCCGCGACGGCGGGAATCCATTCGCCAGTGCGCTGGGGGAATGAGCCGCGGCCACAGCGCCAATGTATCCCCGCCTTCGCGGGATGACGGGGTATGGGTGGCCGTATGCGATGCCCCCGCTTTGCACGGGAGCGATGCGTTTCGAACGCTCTACCGGCCCAGCAGCCCTTCCAGCATCCGCGCCATGTTCACGGCGGTGTAGGGCTTCTGCAGCACCGGCACCCCGGCATGCTCCTCGCCCAGCTGGAGCTGCTCGCCATAGCCGGTGGCGAAGGCATAGGGCACGCCCTCTGCGCGGAGACGATCGGCGATCGGCAGGCTGGTCTCGGCACCCAGGTTCACATCCAGGATCGCGACGTCGAACCGCTCCCTGCCGATTTCCTCCAATGCGCTGCCGATCGACGCTGCCGTCGCCACCCGGTCTGCGCCGAGACGCAGCAGGATGTCCTCCGCGTCCATCGCGATGATCAGGCTGTCCTCGACCAGCAGCACCGGCCCTTGCAGCACCGGCCTTAGTTCCCCGCTCGCCGGTAGCGGCACCGGCTCTTCCACATCGCGCGCGTGCTTCGCCGCAGCGGCCCCGTCGAGCACCACGTGCCGTGCCGGGATGCAGAACTCCGCTTCAAGGCCGGTCAGCGGGTAGCGCACCGTCGCCTTACCCCCCAGGTCGTACGGCACCGAGCGCTGGATGATCGTGGTGCCGAAGCCCTGGCGCGTCGGCGGCTGGACTACCGGCCCGCCGCGCTCGCGCCACTCGACCCGGCAGTCGCCCTCGGGGTCGAGCCACCACCGCACCGAGACGATCCCGCTGTCCGACAGCGCACCATATTTGGCCGAATTCGTCATCAGTTCGTGGAACACCAGCGCCAGCGTCGAGAAAGCGGCCGGGCGCAGCAGCACCATGGGCCCGTCCTGCTCCAGCCGGCCGGAACGGTCGCCCAGATAGGCTGCCGCCTCGGTCCGCAGCAGCCGGCCGAGCGGCGCGGGTGCCCAATTGTCTTCGGTGATCTGGTCGTGCGCGCGCGCCAGTGCCTCGATCCGCCCTTCGAGCAGGCGAATATAGGTCGTTGCATCCATCCCCGGCGCCCGCGACTGGCGCACGAGGCCGCGGATCAGGCCGAGAATGTTGCGCACCCGGTGGTTGAGCTCGGCGATCAGCAGTTCCTGCCGCTCGGAGGCGCGCTGGCGCTCTTCCTGCGCGTCGTCGGACAGGCGCAGCACCACCTCGATCAGCGAGGCGCGCAGCACCTCGGCGATGCGCAGCTCGACCTCGCTGAACGGCAGCGAGCGACCGCGGACTTCCTGGCTCCAGGTCTCGAAGCTCTGCCGCGGCGTAAGGCGGGCACCGTGCGGCCCCAGCTCGACCGGCTTGTGCGGGTCGCCCGCCCAGTTGACCGTGCGCACCAGCTCCTGGCGGAACAGCAGCACATAGTCGCGCGGGCTACGGCTGATCGGGATCGCCAGCAGCCCGGCCCCCACATCGGCATAGTCCGCCGCCTGGGGCAGCACATCGGCCAGGCGATCGGTGGCGAAGACGCGCCCGGCCGCCATCGCGTTGAGGCGGCGGGTGATTGCGGCGAAGGACGAAGGCGGCGGCGTGATGCCGCTGAACGCCACCTTGCCGCCGATCCAGATCGCGATGCCGTCGCACGGCACCACTTCGCGAAGCCGACTACCCAGCCATTCGGGATCGTCGAGCAACCCGCCGTCGCTCGCCACCGCCGCGAGCAACCGGTCGCTGGTCGCCCGCGCGGCCGCCTCGTAGATCGAAAGCTCCTTGCGCTCGCGGCTTTCGAGCTTCAGCGCGAACATCTGGCCGAACAGCTCGGCCATCGAACGGCGCTCGAACCCCGGGCAGCGCGGGCCGCCATAATGGTGGCAGGCGAACAGGCCCCACAGCTTGCCCTCGACGATGATCGAGATCGACAGCGAGGCCTTCACCCCCATGTTCTTCAGATATTCGACATGAATCGGCGAAACCGAACGCAGCACCGACAGCGACAGGTCGAGCGGGGCGCCGAATTCGTCGCGCTGCGGCACGATCGGCACCGGCGTCGAGTGCACGTCCGCGATGATCCGGAACGGCGTACGCAGGTAAAGCTTGCGCGCCTGCTGGGGGATGTCGCTGGCCGGGTAGCGCAGGTCCATGAAGCTGCCGATGCCGCTCCGCGCCGCCTCCGCCACCACCACGCCCGAACCGTCCCGCTCGAAGCGATAGACCATCACCCGGTCGAAACCGGTCAGCGCCCGCACCTGCCGTGCGCCTTCGCGGAAGAAGTCGGCGAGCTTTTCCTTCTCGTCCAGCCGGCCCATCATCGCGCGGAGCGTGCTGGCCGCATCTCCCGCCGCATCGGACCTGCAGGGCTCGCCCTCGACGACGATCGTGTCGCCGATCATGTGGAGCGCGAGATCATAGGCACCGGCCCGCATGCGCAGCGCCTTGATCCCGAAGATCCGCTCCAGCGCATCGTCGCCGCGCAGCAGCGTCAGGCGGTTGCGCAGCGCGTGAATCGCCTCGTCTTCGAGATAGTCGCTGGCGTGCGTACCGAGCATTTCCTCGGCCGAAAGGTCCAGATGCTCCCCGACATTGGCGGAAGCGCGCTTGATCAGCCAGTCGCTGGAGAAGGCAATGAGAAAACCGAACGGCTGGATTGCGCCCAGCTGGTGGATCGGCTCGCGGTCACAATTGGTCAGATCGACCTGAAAAACGCCATCGTCCACTTAACCAACCTTCGCCAGCCACTTCGTGCCGGCGGCCTCGAACCGCCCGAAGGTCTGGTTGGCGGCGGTTACGGCAGTCTCCAATGCCGCAGGCTCGTACAGGAACGCTTCGAGTTTTTCCAGCAATTCCGGCCACATATGCGGCGGCTGGTGACTACCGAGATAGGCGCGGGGCCAGCTGTCCGGCACGCTGCGGGCCAGGAACCGCCCCCCCAGCCGCGAGCCTTCGAGCACGTAGAGCATGCCCGCCATCGCCGCGCTGGACGTAACGGAATCCTCGGCTTTCGGCGTGGGCACCCTGATGCCAAGCGCGTCCAGATCTACCTGTATCACGCCTGCACGGCGGCGCTGCGGCCAGTCGCCGGTGATCGCTTCCGCGCCCCCCCGGTCGAGCAGCGCCTCCACCGGCAGCAGCGCCTCGGCATGGGCGGCGAGCAGCCCCGCGTAATCGTCGCGGCGGGCGAGATCGAAGCGGCTGAACAGCGTGTCGACCCGTGCATGTGCGGCACCCGTCGACTCTCGCAACCGGAGATGTGCGAGGTTCATGCGGGCGAAGATGTCATGAAGCGGCGATCCACGGCGAGCACAAAGCACTCGCCGCAGATCCGTTCCAATGCGGCCGATTCGGCCCCTTCGTTACGCCGCGCCGAAGACCCGCGCAAAGATCGTATCGACATGGCGATAATGGTAGCCGAGGTCGAACTTCTCCTCGATCGTCTCCGGGCTCAGCGCCGCGGTGACTTCCGGATCGGCCTTGAGCAGTTCCATCAGCGAGAGCTCGCCGTCCGATTCCCACACCTTCATCGCGTTGCGCTGGACGAGGCGATAGGAATCCTCGCGGCTCACGCCCGCCTGGGTCAGCGCCAGCAGCACGCGCTGCGAGTGGACCAGGCCGCCCATGCGATCGAGGTTCTTCTGCATCCGCACCGGGTAGACGAGCAGCTTGTCAACCACGCCGGTGAGGCGGGCGAGCGCGAAATCGAGCGTGATCGTCGCGTCGGGGCCGATATAGCGCTCGACCGAGGAGTGGCTGATGTCGCGCTCGTGCCACAGCGCCACATTCTCCAGCGCGGGGGTGACATAGCCGCGCACCATGCGGGCGAGGCCGGTCAGGTTCTCGGTCAGCACCGGGTTGCGCTTGTGCGGCATCGCCGAGCTGCCCTTCTGGCCGGGCGAGAAATATTCCTCGGCCTCCAGCACTTCGGTGCGCTGCAGGTGGCGGACTTCGGTGGCGACGCGCTCGATCGACGAGGCGATCACGCCGAGGGTGGCGAAGAACATCGCGTGGCGATCGCGCGGGATCACCTGGGTCGAAACCGGCTCGACCGAGAGGCCCAGCTTGGCCGCGACATGCGCTTCGACGCGCGGATCGATATTGGCGAAAGTGCCGACCGCGCCCGAGATCGCGCAGGTCGCGACATCGGCACGGGCGGCGAGCAGGCGCACCTTGGCGCGCTGGAATTCGGCATGCGCCTCGGCGAGCTTGAGGCCGAAGGTTACCGGCTCGGCATGGATGCCGTGGCTGCGGCCGATCGTCGGCGTCATCTTGTGCTCGCGCGCGCGGCGCTCGAGCACTTCCAGCAGCGCGTCGATATCGGCGAGCAGCAGGTCGCTGGCGCGCGCCAGCTGCACCGCGAGGCAGGTGTCGAGCACGTCGGAGCTGGTCATGCCCTGGTGCATGAAGCGGGCTTCGTCGCCCACCTGCTCGGCCACCCAGGTGAGGAAGGCGATCACGTCATGCTTGGTCACCGCCTCGATCGCGTCGATCGCGGCGACGTCGATCACCGGCTTGGTCGCCCACCAGTCCCACAGCGCCTTGGCGGCACTCTTCGGCACCACGCCGAGTTCCGCGAGGGCTTCGGTCGCATGCGCTTCGATCTCGAACCAGATGGCGAAGCGCGTCTCGGGCGACCAGATGTCGGTCATCGCGGCGCGGGCATAACGGGGGACCATGGCGTTCCTTTGTGTCCGGAAAGGGAGTGCCCGGCAGCCCCGGGCGGGTCGCGGCCGCGCCTAGCAAGAACCGGCCACAGCGGCAACCGAACGCGCATGCCGGCCGTTATCCCTCGCAGAGGAGATGCCCGATGCTCACGTCCCTGTTGTTCGCCGCCGCGCTGCAGGCAACCGCACCGGCGCAGGACCTGCCGGCCCAGCCTTCGCGGACGGGCCAGTCCCCCACTGCGACCCAGGCGATGCCCGGCACGCAACCCGTGCCGGCCGACCGGCCGATGGCCAGCCCCGCGCCCTCGGCCGGGCCACCCCCCGCCGCGGAAGCCGCGCAGCCCACGCCGCGCCCGGATCCGGCCAGGCTACCGGTCGACGCACAGTTCGCGCGCTACGACGCCAATGGCGACGGCGTGCTCGACAAGGCCGAATATAGCAGCTGGCTGGTCGCGCTGCGGACCGCGAAGGAATCGGATTTCAAGGCGGACAGCCCCGAAGGGCGCGGCTGGATCGACGGCAGCTTCGCCTCGGCGGATGCGAACCGCGACCAGAAAGTGAGCCGCGACGAACTCGTTCGTTTCCTCACCCCCAAGGCCGGATGACTTCGCCGTTGCGATGGACGCTGCCCCGGCTATGATGCGTGCATGGCGCAGCTGATCGATCGCTTTCAATCCTCCACCGCAGGCTGGCTGAAGGGCTCGTTCGCCGGCTGGGCGACCGTCGCCTCGTGCCTGGTCGGGATCGGGTTCGTGATCCTCGCGGTGCGCTGGGTCGGCAACAAGGCGACGCTGTACGAAGTGACCGAGGATCGCATTATCCTCTATCGTGGCATCGTCCGCAAATCGATCGACGAGATCGAGCTGTACCGGGTGAAGGACGTGCGGCTCGACTATTCGATCGTCAACCAGATCTCCGGCATCGGCACGCTGACCATCACCGCCTCCGACGAGACGACGCGCGGCGGCCCGCTGGTGATCCGCGACGTGGAATATGCCCGCGAACGTCGCGAGAAGCTGCGCGAACTGGTCAGCAACGCCCGCCGCCTGCGCGGGGTGCGCGAAATCGACATGGTGCAGGAAGACCTGCGCGGCTGAGCCCCGTACGAAACGCTATCCATCGTCACGCTAAGCTGCTAGTCAATGTATATCGACTCGTACTGCGTCCTGCCATCGCTGCTCCATTCGGGAGTTTCGCACGGCCGGAATTTCATCTGACGGTCGCACCATAAAAATCGTAACGTTCTGATCGCAAGACACTGCTCTCAAGGGGGAGAGGCGTGTGGGTACGAACTATCCGAAACCAGCCGTTCGCCGGTTGAAGGTCTATGCCTTCGATCCGCAGGCGTCGGTCACCTTGTCGACGGCGATGGCCAACGATTATGTCATCGAGCTGCCCTGGGAGGAGCGCTGGGAAGCGCCGCTCGAGAAGGGGCCGGTCAACGACTATGTCGAGGTGATCGACGTCGATCCGGCCGCAGGGCTGTTCTACGCGCCGGTGGACCTCGACGATCCCTGGCTGCGCGACGGCGGCCTCGATCCGTCGGAGGGGCGGCCGCAGTTCCACCAGCAGATGGTGTTCGCGGTGGTGATGCGGACGATCCGCGCGTTCGAGCGGGCGCTGGGCCGCGTCGTGCTGTGGGCGCGCGACGACCAGCTTTCGTGGCGGGACAACGGGCTGACTCCGGTGGAGCGCAACTTCACCCGCCGCCTGCGCATCTATCCCCACGCGCTGCGCGAAGCGAACGCCTATTACAGCCCGGCGAAGCGCGCCCTGCTGTTCGGCTATTTCAAGCCCGACCAGGAGGCCGCCGACGTGCAGGCCGGCTGGGTGTTCACCTGCCTGTCGCAGGACATCGTGACGCATGAGACCACCCACGCCATCCTCCACGGCATGCGCCAGCGCTCGATCGAGCCGAGCGGCATCGACGCCGCCGCCTTTCACGAGGGCTTTGCGGACATCGTCGCGCTGCTCCAGCATTTCTCGATGACGCCGGTGGTTCGGCAGTTGCTCGCCGCCAATGGCGGTTCGCTGCGTGAACCCGGTCTGCTGACGGGGCTGGCCGAACAGTTCGGTCGGGCGATCGGCCGCAGCAAGTCGCTCCGCTATGCGCTGGAGGCGCTGGGCGACCGCGCGGCGGCGCCGGCCGACGGTTCGGCGGCCAGCATCGCCGCCGCCATCGCCAGGCTGGGCGAAACGACCGAGCCGCACGCGCGCGGCGGCTTCCTGGTCGCCGCCGTGTTCGATGCGTTCGTCACCATCTACGAGCGCCGCACCGAGGACCTGCTGCGGCTGGCCCGGCCCGGGCTGGTGACGGGCAACGGGCTCAGCCCCGATCTGGTCGGGCGGCTGGCGAGCGAGGCGGCGACGGCGGCGGACCAGGTGCTGCGCATGTGCGTCCGCGCGCTCGATTACCTGCCGCCCGCGGCGGTGAAGTACGGCGAATATCTGCGCGCGATCATCACCGCCGACACCGATCTCGTCCGCGACGATCCGCTCCGCTACCGCATCGCCTTTGTCGAGGCGTTCAAGCGCTGGGGCATTACCGTACCCGGCTGCATCTCGATGGCGCCGGACAGCCTTTTGTGGGACGCGCCGCGGCTCGAGGACTATCCGGAGATCCTCAAGCACGCCGAGGCCGATCTGCCGGCGCCGCTGGCGGACCCGGCCGATGCGCTGAACATGCTGTTCACCGACATGCTCAGCCGGCTCAAGTTCGGTGTGACCTTCGAGGCCGCCGGCAAGGGCGACGCTGCCTATGCGATGGGCGATTATCGGCACCGCAACCTGCGCAACCTCGCGATGGAAGTGGTCGTCCACAACCAGCGCGCCATCCACGACTGGCTGGCCGGCCGCGTCACCGATTCGGCCGATTGGGAGCGGCTGCTCGGCCTTCGCCTGATGCCGCTGGCGAACCGGCCCGACGACACCTGCAACCCGTTGCTCTCCATCGAAGGCAGCCTTGGCGATCGGCGGCGCAAGCCGCAGCCGAAGTTCGAGGTCCATTCGGCCCGGATCTCGCGGCGCACCGGCCCGGATGGATACGAGATGCACATGCTGATTGCCGAGATCGTCCAGCGCCGCCGCGGCTATTTTGACCGGGAAGAACAGGCCGCTGCCGATCGGGGCGACAGGCAGGTGATCGGCGATGCCCGCTGGACGACGCCGGACTTCTGGTTTCGCGGTGGCGCGACGCTGCATGTCGACCTTCGCGACGGCCGGCTGCTGCGTATCCTGCGCAAGCGGATCGACGATGACGACCGGCTGGAGCGCGAACGCGCCTTTCGCAGTGG
>NZ_BCYY01000011.1 GCF_001598435.1 Sphingomonas pituitosa NBRC 102491 | reverse complement strand
CAATCAGAGCCGATTTTTGCGCACATTATCTGACACTGGAGCGGCGCGTCTGCTCACGCTCTTTGACACTGGACTGGCAATCATTCCGCCCTGCTCGCAATTGGCGCCGCCTGCTCACGCTTTGTGCCAATGAGAACTCGACCGTTCATTATACGGGCGGGCCAAGTGTGTGGAGTGAGGTGGTGCCGGTTTTCTGAACAGGACGCTAAGCTAAACCGACGTGAGTAATGAAGGCGACGACGAAGCGCTATGGCGCGGAATTTAAGGCGAAGGTGGCGTTAGCAGGGGTTTCGGTTCGACACCAAACCGGTCACGGTCGAGATCGTATAACAGGTGCTGTCGCGCGCGCTCGACGATCTGGAGCCGACGCTTACGCGCAACGGGTACGACGCCGGCCTGCTCGCCAGCCACCTGGGTGCCCGGCCGTCCGATGTCCGCGCGTTTCTCGCCGGCACCCTTGATCCCGAGCAAACCCGCGAATTGACGGAGCGGCTTCGCGAAGCCGGTGTACCGCTATGAGCGGCGGCACAATTCTCATTGTCGCAAAGCGTGAGCAGGCAGCGCCGATTGCGAGCACGGCGGGTTGATTGCAAGTCCAGTGTCAAAGAGCGTGAGCAGACGCGCCGCTCCAGTGTCAGATAATGTGCGCAAAAAT